>CAVREP010000023.1:0-321353 GCA_963720155.1 uncultured Acidobacteriota bacterium | reverse complement strand
ATCTTTGATCCTCCTTTTCGAGTTCTGTGCGACTCTTCGATGAATCCCTATGGCAGGAATTGCGCGACCAAATTAAATTTTCCGTATCTAACCAACTCAACCACAGAATACGCAAGTGTGTAATCATCTCTTTGCCTGGAAACGGGACCGAGCATGGCCAAACCAATTTTGCTAAGCGTGGATGACGACTCCGATGTTTTGCGCGCGATTGAGCGCGATCTTCGCTCGCAGTACGGCGCTGAATACCGGGTGATAGGAAGCGATTCGCCCGAGGGCGCACTCGATCTCCTGAAGCAGTTGAAGGTGCGCAACGACAGCGTGGCTTTGCTGCTCGCCGACCAGCGCATGCCGCGCATGGACGGCGTCGAGTTCTTGCAACAGGCAATGGGAATCTTCCCCAGTGCAAAGCGGGCATTGCTCACTGCGTATGCGGACACCAACGCCGCGATCAGTGCCATTAATAATGCCAGCATCAACTATTTTTTCTTGAAGCCATGGGATCCCCCCACGGAGCACTTGTATCCGCAACTGGATGACTTGCTCGACGACTGGCAGGCTTCCTTCCGTCCAACATTCCAGGGAATCCGGTTGCTGGGCACGCGCTGGTCGCCTCGATCGTATGAGTTGCGGGACTTCCTGGCGCGCAACCACGTTCCCTATCAGTGGATCGACGTCGAGCTTTCCGCCAATGATCCGGAAACCAAGCTCCTTCTGGAAGCTCTGGGTCCGGAGGTGGCTAATCTTCCCGTGGTGCTCTTCCCCGACGGGACGAAGCTTCTTGAGGGTATACCCGCGGACGTTGCGCAAAAGGTTGGACTGCGGACGCGTGCGCAAACCAGCTTCTATGATTTGGCGATTGTGGGTGGGGGCCCGGCCGGTTTGGCTGCCGCCGTCTATGGAGCTTCAGAAGGTCTGCATACCGTGATGATTGAGCGGGAGGCGCCAGGCGGTCAGGCTGGAATGAGCTCCCGCATCGAGAACTATCTTGGTTTTCCGACCGGACTTAGTGGCGCCGATCTGGCTCGGCGTGCTGTAGTGCAGGCGCAGCGTTTCGGAGTGGAGATCCTGTCGCCGCAGGAAGTTGTTGGCGCACGAACCGAAGGGCCTTACCGAATCCTCAAGCTGGCAGATGGAAACGAGATTTCTTGTCACGCCCTGATGATCGCAACTGGAGTACAGTGGCGTCGCCTGGAAGCTCCGGGCATAGACAGGTTGCAGGGTGCGGGGATTTACTATGGTGGGGGCGCCACAGAGGCTCTGTCCTGTAAGGGTGAGATCGTCTACGTGGTCGGCGGCGCGAACTCGGCAGGTCAGGCGGCAATGAACTTCGCTCGATACGCAGAGCGCGTCATTATTCTGGTGCGTGGCGAATCGCTCTCTGGCACCATGTCACGATACTTGATCGACCAGATTCAAGAGACGCAGAACATTCAGCTGTGGACACATGCCGGCGTGGCCGAGGCACATGGCGAAACACACCTCGAAGAAATCTCAGTGCTTTGTTCCGATACCAATAAGATTGAGCGCGTACCTGCGAGCGCGATGTTCATCTTTATCGGAGCATTGCCGCGCACGGATTGGCTGGCGGGTGTCGTTGAGCGGGACGAGCGCGGTTTCTTGTTGACTGGTCCTGACCTTTTACGTGACGGTCAACTTCCGAAGGGCTGGAAGCTCGAGCGAGATCCGTTCTTGCTCGAGACCAACGTTCCCGGCATCTTCGCTGTCGGTGATGTGCGCCACGGTTCTATAAAGCGTGTCGCATCGGGAGTCGGCGAAGGGTCGGTGGCGGTGCAGTTCATCCATCAGTATTTGAGCAAGGTGTGAATGGTCGAAATAGCAGAATTACTTCGCGTCCCCGTATTCGCTGATTTGCCAGAAGATCAGATCGCCTGGTTCATCAGCCAGTCGCAAGAGATGAATCTCAAAGCCGGTGACGTCTACTCGCGCCAGGGCGATCCAGCCGATGCCATGTTTGTGATTCTTGAGGGGCACCTTCAAGGGCGGGGCGAACTTGCGGGCGAAACCATCGTCTTGGACCTGGAGCCAGGTGACGTTACCGGACTCTTGCCGTTTTCGAGGATGAAGCAGTTTCGGGTGAGCGGGCGTGCCGAGACGGACAGTCGCGCGCTACGATTTCCTGCCTCGCTGTTTCCGGATCTTGTGCAGAAAATGCCAGAACTCACCAAGCGTCTCGTGGGCCTGATGTCCGACCGGATCCGCGAGGCCACGCGCATTGAACAACAGCGCGACCGATTGGCTTCTTTGGGAAAGCTTTCGGCAGGACTCGCGCATGAACTCAACAATCCGGCTTCTGCTGCGAAACGTGCCGCCAGCCAATTGCGTCACATTCTAAAGAAAATCAGGGACGCGAGTCTTGAGCTGGGAAAGCGTGATCTCACGCCCGCGCAAAAGTCAGAAATCGAAAAACTGGAATCTTCTTTCACCCAATCGGATGTTGTTCCGCCGGATGCGCTGACCATGAGCGATCTGGAAGACCAGATTGATTCTTTGTTGCGCAGTCATGGACAAACCGATTTGTGGCTATTGGCGGCTGGCCTCGCGAAACGGAATATCAAGCCGGAGGTGGTCGAATCGCTGTTCGCGAACCTCGATGGGGACACTGCTCGGGCCGCTTTGGTCAGGATCGCAGCTTCCGTCGAAGTCGCGAGTCTATTACACGAAATCGAGAGCAGCACTTCGCGGATATCGGATTTAGTCGGCGCAATCAAGGAATACACCCATATGGACCAGGCGCCGGTGCAGAACGTAGACGTTGTAAAGAGCCTGGAAACCACGCTTACGATCTTGAATCACAAGCTGAAGCAAGGGATCGTGGTGCAACGCGATTACCAACGCGTTCCCCTCCTCGTGAATTCGTTTGGAAGCGAGCTTAACCAGGTCTGGACCAACATTATTGATAACGCGATTGACGCGATGCACGGAAAAGGCGAGCTACGCGTCCGAACCTACCGCGCCGAGGATTGCGTGGTAGTTGAGATCGGCGACGACGGTCCAGGAATTCCCAGCGAGGTGCAGTCCCACATCTTTGAACCTTTTTTCACAACCAAAGGAATAGGGGAAGGCACTGGCCTCGGCCTGGACACTGTCCAACGAATTGTGAAGAAGCACCGGGGAAATATTCAGGTTAGCTCTACACCCGGGGACACTCGTTTTCAAGTCTGGCTCCCCTTATCGGAAGCGTTACACTAGTGTGTTTCCGAAGTCGCTCCTAGATTAGCGACTGGTTCGTTTGCGTCGATGGTAACGTCAAGCCTGGTGCCGAGCGCACTGCAATTTCTCCGGCGCCAGAGCACCCTCTGGCCCAGAACCACCGGCCTGGTGGAAATCGGCCACCACACCCTCGACTCGCAGCTTATCTTCACCTGCCGTTTCCTCTCTTAACTTTACAAAACAATGTAATTAAAAAAATTGTCGCTGGTTGCACTACGTTGGCAGTCGACTTGCTTTTCCCTGCACAACGATATTTTGGCCCCGGACTCGGGTGCACGCGGAACTCAACAGGCTAACCGGGGACCCTCTTCCAGAAGGAGTACTTCCATGTTTTCCCGCAACTGTGGTGTGTCCCTGGCTGGACTGCTTGCTCTCTTCTTTCTTGCAGGCTGCAACAACACTCTAAACCCCTTGTGTGGCAGTGCCCGCCCCGCGCCAGTTATTGGTTCACTGTCGCCTAGCACGATGAGTTTTGCTCAGCTGCACCAGGGTTCTGTGCTCACCGTGAACGGTAGCGATTTTGTCTCGTCGTCTGAAGTGGTTATCAACTCGACGCCACTGAGCCCGACTGTTGTCAGCGATGAGCAGCTGAAGGTGACGCTTACGACCGATGTAATATCCGCCCCAGGCGCTGTAAAAGTTATGGTGGAGACTCCCAGTGGCAATTCCGGAAACGTAGGCTGCACAAGCGGAGGTAACAGCAGCGCCCTCGTCTTAACCGTCAACTAGAGATCAGCAGGGGAAGCTCGGGTCACAAACCAACTTTGATCGGAACGGGTCGGCCCCGCAAGCCCGTTAGGCCGATCCGTTCAACGGTTTCTTCCGTCCGTGGCGCGCCGTCGAGGCGTGTACGTGTAGGATCCGGCAAGGACGAATGCTCATACTTGGAGGGAAAAAGTGTCTCGCGGAAGCTTGCTACGATTGCGCGTTGATCGCGCGTTTAGAAGCTGCTCGATTGCTTCGGCCGGGACGGGTCTGGAGTAGAAGTAGCCTTGGGCCAGCTCGCAGCCGATATCTTTGAGAAGATCCACTTGTGCTTGCGTTTCGACGCCTTCCGCGACGACCTTTAGGCGGAGACCATGGGCAAGGATGACAATGATGCGAACGATTTCGTGGGTCGCCAGGTCGGTGTCAATTCGCGAAATAAAAGAACGATCGATCTTCAGTGTGTCCACAGGAAAGCGCTGTAAGCGGCTAAGAGAGGAGTAGCCAGTGCCGAAGTCATCGATGTCCAGGTGAACGCCGATCGCCTTTAACTCGGAGAGTACGACTGTTGACCTTTGGGCATCGCCCATGGCGATCGTCTCCGTGATCTCCAAGTTTACACAGCAAGGATCCAGTCCCGTCTCCTGCAAGGTCTTGCCAATCTGACTGGCCAGGTCAGGTTGCGCGAACTGTTTGGGCGTGATGTTCAGATTGATGGTAAGGGGCGGATCAGACGGAAAGAGCGCCTGCCAGGAACGGAGTTGTCGGCAAGCGTCGTGAAACAACTGCTGGTTGATAGGCAAGATGATGCCGGTCTCATCCGCAACAGCGATGAATTCCCCCGGCATGACCAAACCCTCAGGACGCTGCCAGCGACTAAGCGCCTCGAATCCTGCGATCTGGCCGTCGCGCAGGGAGACGATGGGCTGATAGTAAACTCGGAACTCGTTCAACTCGAGAGCCTTGCGCAGGTCGGTTTCGAGTTGCAAACGTTTGATCGCACCCGCATGCATCGCATGGTCGAACACTTCACAGCGCCCCTTACCAGTGTTCTTGGCGCGATACATGGCAATCTCGGCGTTGCCGAGAAAGTCCTGTGCCTCGGCCCCGGGATTGCCGCTGAAAGCAATACCGATGCTCGCGGTCAAAACGATCTGTTGACCATTTGGATCGAAAGGAACGGCTAGTCTGTGCTGAATTCGCTCGGCGACGCGAATGGCGTCGCTGGGGTCTTGAAGTTCCTCGAGGAGCAAGGTGAATTCGTCGCCCCCGGGCCGGGCGAGCGTAGTCTCACCCCCGAGAAACGCTTCAGTATCAGCCACGCGCGGGCGCGAAATAGTGTCGGTGCCGCGGAGGCTAGCGGTTAAACGCTGCGCGATTTGAATCAGCAGCGCATCTCCTGCAGCGTGCCCGAGGCTATCGTTGAAGACTTTGAATTCGTCAATGTCAATAAATAGAGCGGCAAATCTGAAGTCAGTGTGGCGTCGGGAAAGAGTTATCGCACGTTGCAATCGGTCAAGAAAAAGAGCGCGGTTGGGGAGATTGGTCAAGCCGTCGTAAAAGGAAAGGTGGTCCAGCTTTTCCTCGGCTCGCTTCCTCTGGGTAATGTCGCGGTTCACGATTACCAGCCCTTCAGTCTCGCCTTCGGGGCCACCAATAACACTCGCGGTGGACTCAAGAACGCGCCAAGAACCGTCCTTGTGCCTGATGCGATATTCGAGCTGCTCTCCCCGGCCCGTGTTGCGAGCCTTTTGAGCGGCCTCGAGCACGCGTGCGCAATCGTCAGGATGAATCTGATCCATCGAGGAAGTCGCCGCTAATTCTTCGGGGGCATACCCCAAGATTTTCTGGTACGCGGGACTGTTATAGAGTCGCTGTCCGTGACGATCGGTCACGGCAATCATGTCCGCGGCATTTTCCGTAATTAATTGAAAGAGGCGGTTACGCTCTGCCAATTGGCGGCGGATTCGCTGCAACTCCCTTTGCTGGTAAACGGTGTAAATATCGAAAAGCAGTACGAGAGCGGCCAGTCCGCGAACCCACTCTTTGAGACTCAGCGCATAGGCCTTGTCGGCAGGCAAATGAAAGCCAGGAAAGGTTAAAGAAAGGATACCAAAGGTCAGAACCAGCGTAACGACTACGGCGCAGCCCCAAAGCCACCACTCCCGGCCCTCAACCTGGCGGATGCGGAAAGAAAGCGGTTTCGTGTCTCCGGATAGAGATTGTGTACCCACAGTGAGGCCACCTGTTCAATTCTTGGACGATTGAAACTCTGGGGATAAGTTAAATTCTAAACCGGCAAAGATGGAGCCAAAGTTACCAAAGTCTGAAGTCGAGACCTTTCCCACCCTCTGAATGAGAAAGGATGTGACATCTGACCTTGCTCGCTTCCCTGCGCCGGAATTCTCGATCCCTAAGTTCTGATCAACTGCTGAACGAGATGCGAGCCATCGGAAACAGTAATGACTCTAAATCCTTGGGTTGTGAGGAGTTCTTCTTACCGTTCGCGGTTTGCGCCTTGGTCATCGGCAACTAATGTGGTGCCGGTGACAGACTGTGGCGACTTATACAACATCCACCTGCTCCCTTGATGAATCTCATAAAGCGTTATATAGGGGCATGACTAACTTCTATTACCGAAGTCATATTTCTCCAGTTTTGTTCGGATTTCGTAACAGAAGTAGAAGTGGTAACTAGCAAGACGACTTTTGTTGACAGACTAGCGTGTGATTGGAAGTCTAGTGATGTCTCTGGATGTTGAAACACCGAAGAATAAATACTTGCCCCCTGGTCTGACGAAGCGCAGCTATGAGCAAGCCACGCTGTTTCTCGTGGGTCACGCCTGGATCGGCGACACGGGAGCACGGGATCTCCTGGAGCTTTTGTTTCCAGAACCTGATCAAAAATAAAACCCTTGAGAATCGGGGCGGACGGTTGGCACTTTCAACACCGGGAAGTGTGCTTCAACTTTGACTTTGTTCTTCTGACCTCGTTAGATAGAACTCATCTCGTGCAGGTTGCAGTAAACGGATGGAACACGGCCATGAGCACGACGACCTTGGTGACTTGAGGATTTTTCGGTTCCAAACAGTGTTGCGGCGGCTAAACCGACGATTCCGGCCGCAGCCTTGCTCTCAGCAATGCTGCGCGCTTCAACGCGGATGAGCGACTTGATTTTTTCGCCCGGAAGCCTGCCGCATATCGAAGTGAGCGGCCAGTTGGTACCAGTTACGATCACGGGATTGTTGCCGCTGGGCCCGGAAGATACGCGTCGCATTGCTGAGGAACTCATTGGCGGAAACCAACAGGAATCGCGCTCGAAGCGGCCGAGACAGGCCATCTTGTTCTCTCTACACTCCATACCATCGATGCTTCGAAGACAGTCGAGCGCGTCGTGGGAGTGTTCCCCACGGCAGAACAGCATGTCATTCGAAACCGCCTGGCGAAAAGTTTTCGTTACATCATTTCACAGCGTTTGCTCCCGGCAAAAGACGGCAAGGGGCGAGTGGCAGTATTGGAAATCCTAAAGGCAACGATGCGCACTCGGGAATACCTTGAAAGAGGCGAACAAGAAGGCAAGACATTGCTGGATGCAATGGCATGGCGTATGCCACGAACCCCGCTAATTTACGGCTGCAAGTAGCCGACATCGCGGGAGAACCGCCGCCAGAGGTAGCGAAACCAGCCGCTCCGCACAGTTCGGATCGCGAGCCTGAACTAGTAATCGAATAGAACGCTACTCAAGTGTTTGCCTCTCTCCCGGCGCTTTGGGGAGACGCCAGGTCACAACATCCGGCCGCGCGCTTTGGATTCGTAGAGACATTCGTCCGCGATCTTGAGCAATTCTTCAGATGTTGATCCATGCTCCGGAAACCCAGCCACACCAGCGGATAGCGAAGGCGTTCCAAGACTCTGCTTCTTGTGCTGCAGCTGCAGGCTTTTTACCCTGGAGAGCAATACGTCCGCACGGGCATCCGCGTCCTGTGCAGATGACTCAGGCAGGATAATGGCCAACTCCGGTCCGGTTTCGCGGCGCAAAATCAGTTGCACCCGTGGGCTCAATTTGTCGCGTCAATACAACGCGCCACTTCTCAACTCCTTTTATGCTTATTGGATAAAGACGAGACTGGACCTAAGTTCCAGGCCGGGAAACGAAGCAGAGGCGTAACTGATCTCCGACATAGTCAATAACAGATCTTCTTCGAGCCGACGCTTAGGCCTTATGCGCTGCTTTTCGAGGTCGCTGTGATAATTCCTGACAGCCTCTTCGGGTTCTATTTCGCCGTCCGCAATCAAGCGAAGCATGTGAATGAAAGTCAGTGGGTGCTCGGAATCCTTAATCCTTCGTCCAAACAGTGCGACCCTGGCCCCGTACTTCCGGGCTTCGGACAACAGTTTGAAGGCATCGTAAGTTGTTCCGCTACTGCCTCCCAGTATGCCGACGACAACGGAGGGATCGTACGCCACCAGCTCCTCGAGAGGTTTCGGCCCGAAATAAGGGATTTTCAAAAACAGCGGTCTTCCACTAGAAGGAACACCGGCCAGTGTCCGTACAATTTGGTCGTTCACAAAAGCCGGCACCTGCTCGGGAGACAAGCCCGTGTTCTGCGAATTGGGCGCAAACACTTCGAGAAAATATTGGAATCCACATTTCTCGGCCTCGGCCCGGAATTCACGAAAAGCCTGCAAGCTCTTTAGATCCGATTCCAAATCGTTATTGAACGTCATGGAATACAATCCCAAGTTGACGACCGGAGCGCCTTCGCGAGATGCCGTGAGGCTGCCGAATTGCGCTTCCTGAATGTAGGCTGTGGCAAACGGCGCCGAAGGCCATTCCTGATAGCGCGCCCCGCGTTGGCGCCAAATGTCCGTCGCATCATTGATGCGCACCGCCGGGGTTACTGGCGAGCCCTCGAACAGACGTTCCTTGTGGGCGAGCGTGTCCATGGTCGATGCCGATGCCAGCAATACATCGACGAATCCCTGGCGCACCACTGCGCGTATCTCCTCCAGGAACGCGGGGGCCGAACGAAAACCCTGACCAGAGCGGGATGGCCCAAAACTGGGGATACCCCAGGCCATGTCCGCATCGCGGGCATCGGCAAGAATAAATGTCCTGCCCGAGGGATTGGCGCGAATTTCCGCGAGTTTCGCGAATAACGGCTCCAGGCGCATGCGTGTCTAGTCCTCGATAACGGTTGCGCGGCGAATGTTCGGATCGGTGAATATGTCGAATTCATCAGTGCTGGTACTCGAGAACTCCGATACCACCGCGCCATCGGGGCCAGCTTGGAACCAGTGCAGTGTGTTGGGTGGAATGGTGTATTGCTCGCCTGGGCTCAACACGACCTCGTGAAACACCGTGTAGTAATTTTTGCTCGCCTCCGGGACCTTGGCTTGAATGCGCGGGGCAAGCGATCCCTCCACGTATAGCCAGACCAGGCCACGGCGGCAGCGAAAAGTTTCCTGTTTGCCAGCACGTCCATTGACGGGCGGATGCCGATGTTCCGGACACGTCTGTCCCGGGAATAGAACCAACTCCTTTGCGCAGTAGCGGTCGGTGTTCACGTAGGTTACCAGCTCAAGCCCTTCCGAAGCCAGGCGATTCAGTCCGACGTCGGCCACTTCGATGTTGGCCGCCTCCTCGTTGGTCAATGCAATGCCCGCGCCGGCCAATATTTGCCGCGCCCTCTCTTTTGCCGCAAGCACCTCGGCTCGTTTCATCTCGATCTCCTCTCACCGCACTTGGTTCCAAATTCCCGACCGCCGATCGTACGTCCAATCGTCACCCGGGGCTACGTTCTCGATCCTCTCCCAACCCGACTCAACGCGCATCCATAGCTCCGCCATAGATCGCACGCCGCTCGACGCATCCGCAGCTTCCACGCTGCAAGCGCCGGATGCGGCGGCCATCGTCAACGCCTCCTCCGGCCCCCTGCCATAGGTGATGGAGGCGATGAATCCCGCAATCGCACAATCGCCAGCTCCGGTCGTATTGACCACGTTTGCCCGGAAGCAGGGCACCATGAGTTCGCGAGCACGCCATTCCAGACCCAATCGCCAATCCGCGAGATCCCTGCCAACGTCTGTAGTTGCCAGATAGAGGCCGCTCATTCCCAGTTTGATTGCAGCTATGGAAAAGCCCAAATCAAGCAGAGTGCATGCGAGCGAGCGAACGTCGCCAATATCTCCGGGCTCTCTCGGCGGCTCCCGCAGAGCCGCCCGCAGTTCATCAATGCTAGGCGCGAACACGGTCACCGCTCGGGCGCAGTTACTCAGGACGCTCCGCCAATCAGTCGAGGCGGCAGTCCCGCCAATCGAGCAGAAATCCAAGGATGTTCGCAGTCCCCGCTGTTTGGCACGACAAAATAAGTTCGCCAATTCTCTCCCACCCTCAGCTGCGATGGCGGGCATCACGGGAGGGTACCCGAAGTGAAACCACGAGGCACCTTCCAGGTCTTCGTCTCGAACGTCCACCGACGAGAAGATTGCGTTGGCGCCTGGGCAATGCAGGAATGCGCGATCGCACCCCTCCGACGCGATGACAATGCTGTAACTTGTCGTCTGCCCCGGCGCAATTCGGATCCCGGGCTGATTCCCAAGAGGCTGCAGCACGTTGATGGCTATTTCACCCAACCGGTCGTCCCCCACCAAACCAATCAGCCTTACTGGACATCCTAAACGCCAGAGCGCGGATCCTACGTTAGCGACGGCACCGCCACAAGAGACGTGTAAAGGACCAGCTTGGACCAAGCCTCCGGGCCGAGGCAAGCCGTCAATCAGCGAGGGGATCAAATCAAGGCACAGATGGCCGGCCACCACAAAGTAAAGGAGTTCAGACATTACTCCTCCCAGCGAAGCGACCATCCAACGCAAAAGACCTAGGACACAAACGGTTGCTCACTTTTGGTAGTGCTCTAATAGTCCGTTGTTAGAACGCCTTTGGCTTGGGGAAATCGATCCGACGTTGCCTGCGCTTTAGCTACTCGTTCAATTGCTGCGCAAGCTTAGCGAAAAGGTGAAGGTTTGTTTCAGTCTCGATGCGCCCACAGAGCCGATTCATTGCTCCCGTTCTTCTGGGGTCGTCGATAGGAATTATACAGGCGGCCTTGTGACGGCATTCCGGATGGAAATCGCCGCGCCGGCAGTCGGCGATCTCAACTGGCGGAGAACACCCGGTACAGGTCGATGTAGTCGGTCCGCAATCATAGCCTGGTGGAAGATTGAGTGGAAGTTCTGGCAAAAGGCAGGGATGCAGATGCGATGACAGTAAGGATATGGGTCCAAGAGTCGCCAACCGAACAAAAGAACAGCTTCGACCCGAGCAGCGCTATTCGCACCGGGTCTATTTCCAATCTTTAGCTTTCTTTCTTATGGCTGCGAGCAGCGGAGAAGGTAGCTCCGAGTAGCCTTCCTGAAGCGCCAATGGCTGGCCATCCGCGTATATCCAGTTCAAGAGATCGCCCAAGGCTGCCGCACGAGCAGAGTCAGACGCTGGAGCGCGAAGATAAATCCAGCTAAAGCTGGTAATGGGAAAGGAATCGGCTTCGGGGGCATTGGTCAGCGACGCGGAAAAGTTACTCCATCGCGGCGCTTCGACTGCTGAGCATGCTGCAGAAATACTCTGATTGGAAGCTTTAACGAACCTGCCAGCAGGATTTTCAACGGCAATCTGGGGGATATTGTCCCTTAGCGCGTATTGATACTCTACGTACCCTATGGAGCCGTAGGTGCTTCTCACCTTATCGGCCATATCGGAACTGCGTTCGGCTGTTTCCCCAACTGGCCACTTGGGCGAGGGCGTTACTCCAACTTGCGCACGGAATTTGGGGCTCACCTTGGACAGGAAGTCAGTGAAGACGTAATTGGAGCCTTTCCCGGCGGGGCGGTTGATCACCCGGATGGGAAGACTGGGCAATGTAAGGTTGGGATTAAGCTTGGCAATCTGTGGCGCATTCCACGTCTTTATGTCGCCGAGGAAGATCATAGCCAAAACTTCTCCCGACAACCGCAGGTCCTCGTGGAAATCAGCAAGGTTGTAAATAGGAACGATTGCGATAAGCACAGCAGGCAGTTCAATTAAATTGGCTTCTTTGCGATCCTTCTCAGTAAGTTGAGCTTCGCCAGCGGCAAAATCTCCAGCACCATGAGAAATTTGCTTGATCCCTTCACTGGTGCCCACCGGAAGGTATCGCAGCTGAATGTTAGGGTTGTGCTTATCGTATTCCTGAGCCCATCGGGAATAGAGAGGAGCTGGCACGCTTGACCCGGAGCCCACAAGGACAACAGCATTCTGGCCCTCCGAGAGGGTGCTGTGAACTCCCACAATCAAAAGGGGAAGCAGTAAGATACTGAGCGAGAGATGGCAGCGGGGCAGCGCGACGTTTCGCTTCGGCGCTCCAGTCGTCAGCTTCATCAGTTCAATCCTCGTGGTCCCACTATGCTAAGAATCTACTCATGCTTCAAGAATATTAAACGAGTGAAGGTAACGAGGGTAAGTTACCGTGGTTTGTACGAATTCGGACATTGTCCCGACAAGGCAACAAAATCCGTTCTATTAATTAAAAGACCCGTCAGGATGGCACAACGGTTGGGTCTGCGACCGAGCGGGATAAACAGCAGCCTTCTTGGAGCCGCCGATTTCGGCGGCTCAACCTCGGACAAAATCTGGGATGCCAATCACTCGGCGAAGGTCGACGGGTCCCGGGCTATGTCGGAAGAACTGAATGGATGGCTGGGGCTTGAAGCTTCGAAACCTGTCCAGATTGCGATGACTCTGCCGGTCTCAGTGCCGAAGTGAAGTGTGGTCTCACGTACATTCATAAGCACAGGTGGACCGGAAACGAGAAGAATGCTGCGTAGCTCTCGCGATTCTCTCTAAGCAGCTTTCTCCACCGGAAATCCAGCTTCCATCCACCCTTGTTTTCCCTCGGGGTAATGCGCCACGTTCGTGTAACCCATGGCCGCCAATTCACGGGCGGCGTATTCGCTGGCGTGTCAATGATTGTTCGTACAGTAGGTGACGATCTCAACATCCTTGTTGGGTAATAACTGCGGTGCAAGTTCCTTGATTCTGTCAGGCGGAATGTTCAAAGCTCCGGGAATGTGAGCTTCGCGGTAGCGTTCAGGTGCAAGAGTCTCAACGACTTTAATGCTCTTGTTGCGTTCTATCTTTGCTTTCAGGTCTTTCGTAGAAATAGTGTTTTCCATGCTGGCCTCCTTGAGAAATCGGGTACTCGGAGAGTGGCCCCGCAGCAGATTGGTTGTCACTTTCGGGAACAAACCTTTCGAGCAACGATTTGAATTGCGGACTCAAGCGCAGTTGCGCACTTTCCTGCGCAAGGAATTTCTGCGCATCACCCGCTGTCTTCAGGGCGTAGCGGAGATATGACAGCCGCATGAGCCAGATAGCGTGGTCAAAATCCTGTTCGCTGCGAATACGGAAAGTGACCCAGCCAGAGTTAGGAACCCAGTGATGCTCTTCAGCTAGACCTTGGTCCAAAAGCGCATCACGGATTGAGCGAGGAAATGGTATGTCAACGATCCCGCCTGTGTGGAGGTGTCCAACTTCGGCGGTGCGGAAGCGAAATTCCCTACCTCCAAAGCGATGGGGGTGAATCGAGATATTCGGCCATGTGGAGACTTCGTTTTCGAGGTTCCTTGGGTACTTTATCATGCCTTCTCCGCTTGCTCATGTTTTTGATGTCTCAACGCAAGGTCTCGATTCAACCACAGCGCCGATCTGCTTTGCACAGCAATTTCTGTGAGCCAGAGCAGCAGTTCCTGTAATTTTCCAAGAGACTTGTCGATTGCTGTTGTAATCAGTCGATAGCGCCTGTCACCGAGGCGTATATTTGCGGCATGGGACGCCAATTCTCCCACGCGCTCGGGACGACTGGAATGCTGCTTACTCTGCTGCTTTGGCTTTCCCTCCTCAATCCGCCAAAGGCCGACCATCTCGTAGACAGTCTCGCCGGATCACAACACGAATACGAGATCGTCTTAGGTGCGGCCCTATTGTCTACGGTATTTTCATTCATCGCCGCGATTCGTGGTTCTAAGTGGTGGTATATCGGAATGGGTTTTTCCTCGGGAACGTTGGCATTTTTTGCTTACAGTCTCTCGGCCTAATGCTTGCAGCCCGCGAGAACAATCTCGTCCGTATAATTACTCATCACTCATGGACTGGCTGCCATCTGCTATACGCTGGCTGGTTGATTCTGAGCGTGGCGCTTTTGACCGGCTGACGCCGCGCTGGCTCTTCCTGCGGGCCCTCGGAGGTATTTACTTTTCCGCTTTCTTCTCGCTCGTCTTTCAGATTCGCGGCCTTATAGGACCGGACGGAATTCTGCCAGCAAACGAATACCTCCGAGCAGTGGCGCATTCCTTTGGCTACACACGTGGCATGTGGTTTGCACCGACTCTGCTTTGGCTTTCGAGCAGCGCACATACGCTGACCGCGCTGTGCTGGCTGGGCATGGTCGCATCGCTGCTGTTGGTGCTGAATGTGTGGCCCCGCGGTATGCTTGTCGTCTGCTTTGTGTGCTTTCTATCCTTCGTCAGCGCTGCGCAGGATTTTTCCAGTTATCAGTCAGACGGCATGCTGCTCGAAGCAGGGTTTATCTCGTTTTTCTTCGCTCCTCCCGGATTTCGTCCTGGCTTTGGGCTGGCATCGCCAGCATCGCGCTTCAGTCTGTTTCTTCTGCAATGGGAGTGGTTTCGCATTTACTTCGAATCCGGCGTCGCGAAGATTATCGGCGGAGACCCCGAGTGGCGCCACTTTACGGCCATGGACGAGTACTACCAGAACGGTCCGCTGCCGACATGGATCGGCTGGTATGTGCAACATTTGCCGCACTGGTTCCATGCTTCGAGTGTCGCCGCCACGCTCGCTCTTGAGTTGGGTTTGGTGTGGATGTTGTTTCTGCCGCGGCGCTGGCGCATCGTTTGTTTTTTTATTGTTACACCCTGGGAGTTGGGCATCATTCTCACCGCCAATTACACGTTTCTGAATTACCTGGTTCTGACCTTGGGAGTGCTTCTGTTGGATGATCGATTTATGCTGCGATTTTTTCCGCGTTGGAAGAAATATGCGGTCGCGGGGCCAAGAGTGAGTATGCCGAGTTCCGAGCTCAGCGAGTCGCCCGAGCAGCAGAAAGTCCCGACGGAACCCAAACAATCCCAGCCACCCCAAACGCAAAATTGGCGAGACTCGTTTCGTCGGCGCTTCAACCTGGTGAAGCTATCTGTGGTTGGAATTGTGCTGATGTGGATTTTCTACGCCACGACCGCGGAGCTTATCTGGATGTTCTACTCGCTTCCACTGCCAACCGCGCCGATAGAGGCGCTCGAGCCGTTTCGGATTGCCAATCGATACGGCCTGTTCGGAATTATGACGAGAGGCCGATATGAAATTGAGTTCCAGGGTTCAGCGGACGGAAAAACATGGGTGGAATACCCGTTCCGTTACAAACCCCAGGGTCCCAGCAAGCCACCCGGAATTTACGCGCCCTATCAACCGCGGTTCGATTGGAATCTCTGGTTTGCTTCGTTGGGCTCATGGCAGGACTACCCAATCGTACCCAGAACCGAAGTGCGCCTGCTTTCCAACGACAACGACGTTCTCAGTCTTTTTAGGAGCAATCCATTTCCGCAGGCGCCACCGCGCGAGGTACGCGCTGTAATCTGGCAATACTGGTTTACAACCATGGCCGAAAAACGCGTCACGGGTCTCTGGTGGCGCCGACAATTCCTTGGCCTCTACGCGCCCACGATTGAGCGCGAAACAGATGGCACGATCCGTATCGTGGAATCGCCAACAGTTGGCCCACGCGAATGAGTGGGTAGCGACTGCGCGGAATCACGCTTTCAGATTACAACCTGGATAACGCCATCTTGGCCGCATGATAGCCGCACATGCCGTGCACTCCTCCACCTGGAGGAGTAGAGGCGGAGCAAATGTAGACGTCGCGCGCCGATGTAGCATAATGCCGCCAGGTCGGTCGGAATAGAAACTGGCGGATGTCCATGGCGCCACCCGCGATGTCCCCTCCTACGAGGTTCGCGTCCATGCTCTGAAGGTCCGCAGGAGAAAAAGTATGCCGCGCCAAAACGCACTCGCGAAAGCCGGGAGCGAAACGCTCAATCTGATCCTCAATCTTCTCGAGCATATTTACTGAAGAGCCATGCGGCACATGACAATAAGCCCAAGCCGTGTGCCGGCCCGCTGGAGCCCGGGAGTTATCAAAGAGACTCGGCTGGGCGAGCAGAACAAAAGGACGATCGGCGTTCTTTCCGTTTCGGACCGACTCTTCTGAGGCGGTGATCTCCTCAAAGCCTCCGCCAAGATGCACCGTCGCTGCTCGCAAGCAGGAAGAATCGCGCCACGGAATGGGTGCATTCAGCGCGTAATCCACTTTGAAAACGCCGGGGCCGTAGCGGTACTTTGCCAGCCGTCGCCTGTAACCTCCGGATAATCTTTGCCCGCCAATCTTCAGTAGCTGCCGTGGAGTCAGATCACAGAGCAGAAGTCCATAGTTCTTCAATTCGTCCAAACTATGCACTGGCGACGAGGTAGTCACTTCGCTTCCGAGGGTCGAGAGAAGTCCGCATAGTGCATTTGTCAGTGACTGTGCGCCCCCGCGAGGAATCGGCCAACCAACCGCATGGGCCGACACTGCCATCAGCATGGCGAATGCCGCGCTCAACGGTTCGTCGAGGCTGAGGAAAGAATGGGCTGCCAAACCCGCGAACAACGCTCGCGTTCGCGAGTGATAAAACCGGTGAGCAACAGCCTGGGCAGACTGCACTGCTAGCATTCCAAAACGAGCCATCAGCCATGGATGTGTAGGGATGAAAGAAACAGGACGTAGTACTGCCGGAGCAAACTCAGTCCAATGCTCAACAAAAGGACGCATGAGTTTTTCCCATGCCGTTCCGTCAATCCCAAGAGAATCTTTTGTCGCGCCGAGGTCCCGTTCCAAGGTCACCGCAGTGCCATCATCGAGGGGGTGGGCTAAAGCAGCGGGTGAAAAAATCCACTCCAAGCCGTAGTCGACGAGGGGCAGCGACGAAAAAAATGGCGACCCTGCGGCGAGTGGATAGACCGCCGATCCGAAATCGTGGCGAAAGCCCGGCAAGGTCAACTCCAGCGTGCGCGCGGCTCCCCCCTGCGTCGACTCCGCTTCCAGCACGTCCACATGCAACCCAGCCTGCGCCAGAACGATGGCCGCTGCCAGTCCATTCGGACCTGCGCCGATCACGCACGCCTTATGGTTCATCGCGTCTCACCCTTACGTCTGACAAAGTAAAACCAATGCCAGGCACATACTTTCGCGATTACATCACATAGATGGCGCCGGAATGCCGTCGATTCGAGCCCGCGAGAAAAAATGGATAGCATCAGAAAAGCACACTCCTGCATCAAACTGCCTTTGTTCGGAATCGCTTTTAATGTAATGTTTTGTATCGATTACAGCCCGAGGCTATCGACAGGATCTCATGGACCAGCAAAGACAGAGTGCGCCCATCCCTCCTGACCATCAACTGCCACCGCCGGAGAGCGATCCCAGCCGCCAAAAAAGAAGATATTGGATTTGGGCGGTGGCTTTCCGTCTCCTTTGCCTGATTTTGTATTGGATTTTCAGCCATCACGATCAGCAAAAGAGCCAGTCGGCGGCGGCGCCGGCGGGTGGGCGTCGCGCCTTCAGCGGTCCAGTGACCATCACAACGGCAACTGCGACCAAAGGAGATATTGGCGTCTATCTCAACGCTATCGGTACAGTCACAGCTCTTTATACCGATTCGGTCACTGCGCAAGTCACTGGAGTGATTACATCCGTGCGCTTTCCGTGAGACGCCCATGGTGTGGCCGCTGTGGAAGGGAGAACGCTTTAAACTGCTTTCTGAGCAGCCCATCACACTTACTCATTTCCTTTCGAAATACTGTGCAGAATTTGCTTACTTCGGGCAATCGCTGAAGCAAGGAACGCCTATAATTTTGAGCGATTCGGAATCGAAGAAGGAGATCCCTTTTGACCGTTGACACAAGTGAGCATCCATTCATCGACCGTGGCCATCAACTCACGGCTCACGGTTCGACATTTCACCGGCATAAAGTACGGTGGATCATCATCGGAATTGTGTTGCTGCTCGTCCTTGTGCTGGCAGTCGTGCTGGTATGGCGCCACCACGATGCCGCGAAAAAAGTCGCGCCCGCGCCGCCGAAGATCACGGTTACGACCGCGACGGCTCAAAAAGGGCGACATCGGCGTTTACCTTGACGCAATCGGTACAGTCACCCCGGTCTATACCGCTTCGATTACCAGCCAGGTGAATGGCCTGGTCGTCGCCGTGCACTATAAGGAGGGTCAGCTGGTAAATAAGGGCGATCCGCTGGTTGACATCGATTCGCGTCCGTACCGCGCGACGCTTTTACAGGCGCAAGGCGCGCTGGAGCGAGACGAGAATCTGCTCGCCCAAGCACAGATGGACCTTGAACGCTACCGTGCCGCGTGGGCACGCAACGCCATCGCAAAGCAAATCTTGGATGACCAGGAAAAGCTTGTGCTGCAGGACGAGGGCACAGTAAAAAACGACCAGGGAACGGTGCAATTTGACCAGATTCAGGTCGACTACTGCCATATCACTGCTCCCATCGCCGGCCGCGTGGGTTTGCGGCTGGTGGATCCGGGCAACGTGGTGCAGTCTGCGGGAACCGTAACCCTCGCAGTCATTACGCAGTTGGAGCCCATCACCGTAATTTTCACAATACCGGAAGACAGTCTCGGCCCAGTTGAAGCTCGCCTGCGCAAGAAGGCCAAGCTCACCGTCGATGCCTTCGATCGCACTGCGCAGACGAAGATTGCAAGCGGGAAGCTGCTGACGCTCGACAACCAGATTGACACCACGACTGGGACAGTAAAAGGGCGATCGCTCTTCGACAACAAGAATGATGCGCTCTTTCCGAACCAGTTTGTGAACACGCGGCTGCTGGTGAATACGTTGCAGGGGGTGACGCTGATTCCAGCATCGAGCCATTCAACAAAATGGCCAGGCATCGTTCGTGTATGTGATTCAAAACAATATCGCGCACATGCGCAGCATAAAGCCGGGAGTTACAGACGGCGGTGTAACGCAGGTTGACGGCATCAATCCCGGAGACGTTGTCGCCAACAGCAGCTTCGATAAGTTGCAGGACAACGTAGCAGTCGTCATTTCGAACAAGGTTTCGACCAAGCCTGCCCCGGCCAGCACGAGCGGGAGCAGCGCCCCGTGAGTCCATCTCGTCCGTTTATCTTGCGGCCGGTAGCCACCTCTTTGCTGATGGCTGCAATCCTCCTGGTCGGTCTTGTTGGCTATACACAACTGCCGGTCTCCGCATTGCCGGAAGTCGACTATCCGACCATTCAGGTGCTCACGTTTTATCCCGGCGCAAGCCCGACCGTGATGGCGACGACGGTGACGGCGCCACTGGAGCGCCAATTCGGCGAACTGCAGGGTTTGAGCCAGATGACCTCCACCAGCTCCGGAGGCACTTCCGTCATTGTGCTGCAGTTCAATCTCACTCTGAATATTGATGTAGCCGAGGAAGAGGTGCAGTCTGCCATCAACGCGTCGCAGAGTCTTTTGCCATCCATTCTGCCCGCGCCGCCGATCTACAGTAAGACGAATCCAGCCGATGCCCCCGTGCTCACCCTGGCCATCACCTCAAGTTCCATGCCGCTTTCTCAGGTCGAGGATCTTGTGGACACGCGCCTTGCGCCTAAGATTTCGCAGCTCAGCGGGGTCGGTCTGGTAACCATCAGCGGCGGCCAAAAGCCCGCCGTCCGCATTCAAGCCAACCCTACGGCTCTGTCATCCTACGGCATCAACCTGGAAGACCTGCGCACGGCGCTGACGCAGGCCAGTGTGAACGCCGCCAAAGGGAACTTCGATGGGCCGCGCCAGGATTACCAGATCGACGCCAACGATCAGCTGGTCACCAGCGACGACTATCGGAAGGTTGTCGTTGCCTACCGTAACGGCGCGCCGGTGATGCTGACCGACGTAGCCCACATCGTGAATGGCGTAGAGAACAATAATCAGGCCGCGTGGATGAATCAGACCCCTGCGGTCATCCTGAATGTGCAACGCCAGCCCGGGGCCAACACCATCAGCGTGGTCAAGAGCATCAAGCAACTGATGCCGCAGCTTCAGGCCAATCTGCCCACGGGCATTCAGGTGACCACGCTCACCGATCTTACAACCGCCATCGAAGCATCGGTTTCCGACGTTGAGTTCGAATTGCTGTTGACGGTCGGACTCGTCGTGCTGGTCATCTTCCTCTTCTTGCGAAGTCTCTATGCCACCATTATCCCGAGCGTGGCGGTGCCGCTGTCGCTGATCGGCACTTTCGCGGCGATGTACATCCTCGGTTACAGCCTGGATAACCTATCGCTGATGGCGCTGACCATCTCCACCGGCTTCGTGGTGGACGATGCCATCGTGATGATCGAGAACATCTCGCGCTACATCGAAGCGGGCGATCCGCCCATGGAAGCGGCGCTCAAGGGTGCGGAGCAAATTGGCTTCACCATTCTCTCGCTGACCGTGTCGCTCATCGCCGTACTGATTCCGCTGTTATTCATGGGCGACGTGGTGGGGCGCCTGTTCCGCGAGTTTGCCGTGACGCTGGCCGTCACCATCGTCGTTTCGGCAGTGGTCTCGCTTACGCTCACGCCCATGATGAGCGCGCGAATCTTGCGGCACCAGCCAAAAGAGCAGCAGGGACGCGTCTATCAAGCCTCGGAGCGTGCTTTCGAGGGGATGATCGCGTTCTATGGCCGGACGCTGAAGTTTGTCCTTCGATACCAGACGATTACGCTGTTGGTCGCGGTGGCCACACTGCTGCTTACGGTTTTCCTTTACATCATCATCCCCAAAGGATTTTTCCCGGTGCAGGACACGGGCGTCATCCAGGGCATCTCGCAGGCGCCGCAGACGATTGGCTCCAAGGCCATGGCAGAGAAGCAGCAGGAGCTTGCCAAGGTAGTTCTGGATGACCCGGCAGTGGAAAGCCTCTCGTCGTTTATCGGCGCGGATGGAACGAATACCACGACGAACAGCGGCAGAATGTCGATCAATCTAAAGCCGCTCGACCAGCGCAAGATCAGCGCGTCAGATCGTAATCCGCAGGCTCAACTCAAGAGCTGAACCAGGTTCAGGGAATACAGCTGTTTATGCAACCCGTGCAGAACATTACCGTGGATGATCGGGTGAGCCGCACGCAATACCAGTACACGCTCGAAGACCCCGATGCGAATGAACTGAATGACTGGACCAACCGTTTCGTCGACCGGCTGAAGCAGTTGCCGGAACTGGAAGATGTCGCCACCGATCAACAATTGGGAGGGCTGGCCGTATCTCTGGTGATCGACCGGGTCACCGCCTCGCGACTTGGCATCGCGCCGTCGACCATCGATAACACTCTGTATGACGCCTTCGGTCAGCGGCAGATCAGCACGATGTATACGCAGGTGAATCAGTACCACGTTGTTCTCGAGAGTGAGCCGCAATTTCAGATGGACCCGAACAAGCTGAACCATCTCTACATCCAGTCCAATGCGTCGTCCGGCGCAACCGGTACCGGAGCCTCTTCCTCTTTCGCGTCCTCCGGATCATCCTCCGCGGGGTCCAATGCGCTGACGAGTTCAGCGCTGTACACGCCGTCGGCAAATACACTTGCGCCTCCTCTAAACGCGCTTTCGCCGAGCGCCTCCTCGACATCGAGTAACGGAGCAAACTCTGCGGGCGCTACCAGTTCGGCCATGAGCAATGCCGTGCCGCTGAGCGCTTTCTCGCACTTTGAGAAGACGACAGAGCCGCTCTCCATTAACCACCAGGGTCAATTTCCGGCCATCACCGTATCGTTCAATCTCGCGCCGAATGCCGCGCTGGGCGACGCCATTACGGCGGTCGACAAAGTGCAGAAAGACATGCACATGCCTCCCAGCCTGCAGGCCGGTTTTCAAGGCACCGCGGCATCATTCACGAATTCGCTAGCCAATGAGCCGTTGCTCATTCTGGCCGCGCTGGTCACGGTGTACATCGTGCTGGGTGTTTTGTACGAGAGCTTTATCCACCCGATTACGATTCTGTCCACGCTGCCGTCAGCGGGCGTTGGCGCTTTTCTCGCGCTGATTCTCTTTCACCAGGATTTAAGCGTGGTGGCGATCATCGGCATCGTCCTGCTGATCGGTATCGTGAAAAAGAACGGCATCATGATGGTCGACTTCGCGCTGGAAGGCGAGCGCAAGCACGGGAAGAACGCGACGGATGCAATTTACGAGGCCTGTCTGCTCCGCTTCCGCCCCATTATGATGACCACCATGGCCGCGCTGCTGGCGGGGCTGCCGCTGGCGCTCGGAACTGGCTTCGGTTCCGAGTTGCGCAGGCCGCTGGGCATCGCCATGGTGGGCGGACTGCTGCTGAGCCAGGTGCTCACGCTTTACACCACGCCCGTCATCTACATCTTTTTTGACAATCTGGCGCAGCGCTTTGCGCACAAATCGAACCGGCCGGAAGCCGGAGGCGCAGAACTGGCAGGGCCGGCATGAACATCTCCGCACCCTTCATTCGCCGGCCCGTGGCTACGACGCTGCTCACGGTGGCGATTGCCCTTGCCGGGGCGATTGCGTTTGAGGTGCTGCCGGTAGCGCCTCTGCCGGAGGTCGACTTTCCGACGATTTCAGTCAGTGCGAGCTTGCCGGGAGCCAGCGCCGACATTATGGCGTCGTCCGTCGCCACTCCCCTGGAGCGGCAGTTCGGTCATATTGCGGGGGTGACGGAGATGACCTCCGCCAGCACGCTCGGCAGCACCTCGGTCACCATTCAGTTTGACCTCAGCCGCGACATTGATGGCGCGGCGCGCGACGTGGAGGCCGCCATCAATGCGGCGCGAACCTATCTGCCCGCCAACCTGCCGGGCAATCCGACCTATCGCAAGGTCAATCCCGCCGACTGCGCCGATCATGATCCTCGGTCTTACATCCGACAAATACGGTCCCGATAAACTGTATGACGAAGCCTCCACCGTCATCGAGCAGAAGTTGTCGCAGATACAGGGCGTAGGACAGGTCACTGTCGGAGGTGGCGCGTTGCCGTCGGTGCGTGTGGACGCGAATCCCACACAATTGGCCAGCTATGGACTTACCCTTGCGAATTTGCAGTCCGTGCTGAGCCTGCAGAACGCCGACCTGGCCAAAGGCCAAATCACCGACGGCATTCGTGACCGCAGACATTCTTGCCAACGATCAGATCTCGCACGCCGAGGACTACAAGCCGCTCGTCGTTGGGTATAACAACGGCGCGGCCGTCCATCTATCCGACGTCGCTCAGGTGACCGACTCGGTGCAGAACGTCCGTGCCGCCGGCTATTTGAACGGCAAGCGCGTCGGTTACGGTCATCATCTTCCGCCAGCCCGGCGCCAACATCATTAACACGGTCGACCGCATACGCGCGCAACTTCCGTTTATCCAGGCATCCATTCCGCTCGGCATCGATACCACCATCGTTCTGGATCGCACCACCACCATCCGCGCCTCTGTCAGCGACGTCGAGAGGACGCTGCTCATTTCCATCGGCCTCGTCATCGTCGTGGTGTTTGTCTTCCTGCGCAATGGCCGCGCCACGCTCATTCCCGCCGTCGCGGTGCCGGTCTCGCTGGTCGGTACGTTCGCCGTGATGTATCTGTTCGGATATAGCCTGGACAACCTCTCGCTGATGGCCATGACGATTGCAACGGGATTTGTGGTCGACGATGCCATCGTGGTGATGGAAAATATCGCGCGCCATCTGGAAGACGGCATGAAGCCCTTTGCCGCGGCGCTGAAGGGCGCGGAAGAAATCGGTTTCACCGTCTTCACCATCAGCATTTCGCTCATTGCCGTCTTTATCCCTCTTCTGTTGATGGGCGGAATCGTTGGCCGTCTCTTCCGCGAATTTGCCGTCACTCTCTCGACGGCCATTTTCGTGTCCATGATTATCTCGCTGACCACGACGCCGATGATGTGCGCTTACCTTTTGAAGAACGAGCGCACGGAAAAACATGGCCGCATCTACATGGCCAGCGAGAAGTTCTTTGACTGGGTGCTGTCGTTGTATCGCAGCAGCCTGCACTGGGTGCTCGACCATCCGACCCTCACCCTCGTTGTACTATTCGTCACCATTGCGCTCAATGTGGTGCTGATCGTCAAGATACCAAAGGGCTTTTTCCCGGTGGAGGATACGGGAGCGATCTCCGGTAGTGTACGCGGGCCGCAGGATTCATCCTTCCCGGCGATGGACAACTCCATTCGGCAGATCGGTGCAGTGATCAAGAACTGATCCTGCTGTCGCCAATGTGATTGCGTTTACCGGCGGCGGGGGGGCCACAAATACCGGCTCCCTCTACGTGGCGCTCAAGCCCCTGGCGGAGCGCAAGGTCAGCGCCGCTCAGATCATCGACCGCCTGCGTCCCCAATTGAACCGTCTGCCGGTGGCTTCCGCGTTCCTTCAAGCCGTGCAAGATCTGCGCATCGGCGGCCGGTCCAGTAATGCGATGTACCAATACACTCTCCAATCCGACAATGTGAAGGATCTTTCCAAGTGGGGGCCGATCCTGCTGAGTCAGATGCAGCACCTGCCCGGTCTGCAGGACGTGAGCTCAGACCAGCAGAATGGCGGCCTTGATGAGCTGATGAACTATGATCGCGTCACCGCGGCCAAGCTCGGCCTTACCGCACAGTCGCTGGACTCAACGTTATACAGCGCATTCGGCCAGTCGGAAGTGTCCATCATCTACACGCAGTTAAATCAGTACTACGTGGTGCTGGAAGTTGCTCCCCAGTATTGGCAAAGCCCGGAAGGATTGAAAGACATCTACCTTCATACCTCCGGCAGCGGTAACATTCCGCTGCTGGCGGTGGCCAAGGGCCAAGCCAACACAACCCCACTGGCCATCAACCATACGGGATTATTCCCCTCGGTCACCGTGTCCTTTAACCTCGCGTCGAACGTGTCTTTGAGCGATGCCACATTGAGCATCACCCAGATGCAAAAGCGGCTGGGCACGCCTTCCACGCTGCAAGGCTTTTTTGCCGGCACGCTGCTGGCCTACCAGCAATCTCTGGGCACCGAACCCATGCTGATTCTGACGGCGCTGCTGGCGGTATACATCGTTCTTGGCATTTTGTATGAAAGCCTGGTTCATCCACTGACGATCATCTCGACTCTGCCGTCAGCGAGCGTAGGCGCGATGCTCGCATTAATGCTGTTTAAGCAGGATTTGAACATTATCTCCATCATTGGCATCGTGCTGTTGATTGGAATCGTTAAAAAGAACGCCATCATGATGATCGACTTCGCTCTTCAGGCGGAACGCGAAGAGGGAAAGAGTCCAGAAGACGCGATTTTTGAAGCGTGCATGCTGCGCTTCCGTCCGATTCTGATGACAACGATGGCTGCGTTATTGGGCGCTTTGCCCTTGGCGTTGGGGACGGGCACGGGGTTTGAGCTCCGCCGGCCCCTTGGTATCACGATTGTGGGAGGGCTGATCTTAAGTCAGTTGCTCACGCTCTATACAACGCCGGTCGTCTACTTGGCGTTCGATCGGCTGCGGCTGCGTATGGAGGGACACGCAGCGCGACATCCTTTCCCAGCTCCGGAGGCCAGCTAGCACGGTGGACTAAGATGAACGGTTGGTTAGGCAGAAACGTTATGAAGATCTTTATGCGAAAACTAGTGAACGGCATGATTCGGCTGCGTGCAGCTGCGCTTTTGTTAATCTTATCGGGCTGCGTGGTCGGACCGAAATACCACCCACCCGCGCCGCAGGCGCCTGCGCCGGAGTACAAGGAATCACCCACCCAGTTCAAAGAAAACGAAGGCTGGACGGTCGCGCAGCCCGCGGATGCCAAGCTGCGCGGCAAGTGGTGGGAGATCTTTAACGACCCCGAATTGAACGCCCTCGAAGAACAATTGGATATTAACAACCAGAACATCAAACAATACTTCGAGAACTTCATGGAAGCTCGCGCAGTGGTGCGCGAAGCCCGTTCGCAATACTTCCCCACGCTGGCGGTTGCGCCTTCGTTCAACCGCTCGCGAACCTCGAGGAACCTGAGCACGACCCCCGTCACTACGTCCGGCACAGGCACCGCCCCGAGACCACAACTGCAAAATACGATCTATTCGCTGCCGCTCGAGGCGTCCTGGGAGCCAGACCTTTGGGGCAAGGTCCGCAACACGGTGCGCCAAGCCCAGTACGCTGCCCAGGTCAGCGCGGCGGATCTCGAGAGCGAGCGTCTGACTGAGCAGGCCAGCCTGGCGGAGTATTTTTTCGAGATTCGCGGCCAGGACCAATTGCAAAAAATCTACGACGAGACCGTTGCGGCGGACCAGCAGGCGTACGAACTAACGCGTGCGCTCTATGAAGCCGGCATCGACGACCCGATCTCTGTGGTCGAAGCCGAAACCACGCTGCAGAGCGCGCAGGCGGGAGCGACCAATGTCGGGATCGCGCGAGTGCAGTATGAGCACGCGATCGCTGTACTCATCGGCAAGGCCGCCTCCAATTTCTCCATTCCCGTGAAGCCGCTGACCGTTGGTCCGCCGCCGATTCCAGTCGGCATGCCCTCGGAACTGCTGGAGCGGCGGCCCGACGTCGCCGCCGCGGAGCGCACGATGGCCGAAGCTAACGCAACCATCGGCATCGCTTACGCGGCCTATTATCCGAACCTGACTTTGACCGCGGAGGGCGGCTTCGAGAGTTCCGCCTTCAGTCGTTGGCTCTCCTGGCCCAGTCGTTTCTGGTCCGTGGGCGCATCCATCCCGGAAACTACCTTCGACACCGGATTGCGTCGCGCCACCGTCCAACAATACGTTGCAACCTACAATGCGGATCTGGCCAGCTACCGTCAGACGGTGCTTGCCGCATTTCAACAGGTGGAAGATTCTCTTGCTGAAGTTCGCATCCTATCGAAGGAGATCCAAAAAGAGCAGCAGGCAGTGAATTCCGCTCAAACCTACCTCAAGCTCGAACAGGCGCGGTACGAGACGGGCGTCGATCCCTACGTCGACGTGCTGATTGCCCAGACCACCGCGAGCGTTGGTGCCATGCTCGGGCTCATGCTTTTCCACATGGATCTGAACGTGATTTCCATCATTGGAATCGTGCTTCTCATCGGAATCGTAAAAAAGAACGCGATCATGATGATCGATTTCGCTCTCATGGCGGAACACGAGGAAGACAAGAACACGAGAGACTCTATCTTTGAAGCTTGCATGCTACGGTTCCGGCCGATTCTGATGACGACCATGGCCGCACTGTTCGGCGCCCTTCCATTGGCCTTCGGGACGGGTACAGGGTCGGAATTGCGTCGCCCGCTGGGCATCACCATTGTGGGCGGCTTGCTCTTGAGCCAGTTAATCACCCTTTATACAACTCCTGTGGTCTACCTCACATTGGATCGCCTGCGGCTGAGACTGAGCGGCAAGCGGCAGGAAACCTCGCTGGCAGCGGGAGGTCACGGGTTACCGGAAAACGTATGACAACTATTCTGAAATGCTCCGCACTTAATCGCCGCGCTTTGCTACTGTGCCTGCTGGCTGCGCTCGGAGGCATGGCGGGATGCACACTTGGTCCAAAATACCATCGGCCGAGCGCTCCAACTCCTGCGGCGCCCAATTACAAAGAATCGACCGTCAACTTTCAGGACACGGACGGATGGAAGGTCGCCAGTCCGCAAGAAGCGATGCTGCGCGGCAAATGGTGGGAGATTTTCAACGATCCGGACTTGAATGCGCTTGAAGAACAAGTCAACATCGATAACCAAAACATCAAGCAATTTTTCGAAAATCTGATGGTAGCCCGTGCGCAGATCCGCGAGGCGCGCGCGCAATATTGGCCGACCATCACTGCGAATCCTTCATTTCAACGGTCGCGAGCCTCCGGCAACCTCGCCAACACTTTCAACACGACCGCTGGAAATGGAACAACCACTTCAACCGGGCAAGCAACCAGTTCCGGCCAGCAAAGCACCATCTGGTTGTTTCCTGTGGATATTTCCTGGGTTCCCGACCTTTGGGGCAAGATTCGCAATGAAGTGCACCAGGCGCAATATGCCGCGCAGGTGAGCGCGGCCGACCTTGAGAACGAGCGGCTCACGGAGCAGGCAAGTTTAGCGGAATACTATTTCGAAATCCGAGGACAAGACGCGCTACAAAAGATTCTCGACCAAACGGTAGAGGCGGATCAGAAAGCGTTGGAGGTGACGCGCGCCGCTTATGACGCTGGAGTCGACGATTATATTTCTGTAGTCGAAGCGCAGACCACGCTCGAGAGCGCGCAATCGCAGGCTATCAATATCAAGGTTGCGCGGGCGCAGTACGAGCACGCCATCTCTGTTTTGGTGGGCAAGGTTGCGACCGATTTTTCTATTCCAGTGCGCCCAGAGCTGACTTCGCCGCCACCAATTCCCACGGGCGTCCCTTCTGAACTTCTGGAGCGCCGTCCTGACGTTGCTGCGGCCGAGCGCACGCTGGCAGAGGCGAATGCCACGATTGGGATCGGCTATGGAGCTTTTTTCCCCAATGTCACGATTTCTGCCGCAGGTGGTTTTGAAAGTTCCGCGTTTAAGAAATGGTTCGCATGGCCCAGCCGTTTCTGGTCGATCGGTCCTACTATTTCGCAGACCATTTTCAACGGCGGTTTGTATCGTGCCGAATTAAACCAGTACACCGCGACCTACAACGCCGATCTGGCGGCGTACCGTCAGACCTCGCTTGTGGCCTTTCAGCAGGTTGAAGATTACTTGGCCGCGGTACGCCTCTACTCCCAGCAAATCGAGAGACAGCAGGCCGCGGTGAATCATGCCCAGGAATTTCTCAAGCTAGAGATGGGACGCTACGAGACCGGAATCGACCCCTACGTCAACGTGGTGACAGCACAGACCACGTTGCTGGCTGACGAGCAAACGTTAGCGACGATCCAGATTGAACGAATGACGTCGACGGTGTCCCTGATTGAAGCTCTCGGCGGGGGATGGGATCAGTCGCAGTTACCCACGCCCGCCCAGTTGACGCAAAAGCCGGCGCGGTCTGACACTGCCATGCAGAAATAAAACAAAATGCTAAACCGGCCCCGGCTAACGGTTTCGGAAACAGCGGAAAACGAAAACGACGAATCTGCGTCATGCGCGCGCTTTGTCGATCATTGCTTCCCAAATACCTTTGGATTTCAAAATAAGTTCAACGGCTTCGCGGACTGCCCCATGGCCGGCGAGGGCTTTCGTCGTGTAGTGTGCGGCCTCTTTTACCTCGGGGACGGCATCGCCCACCGCTACGGCGAGCCCAGTGCGCCGCATTAAAGGAATATCCGGGAGATCGTCACCGATATAAGCGACAGCAGAATCGGATAAGCCCGTTTTTCGAAGGATTTCTTCGTAGGCCGGCATCTTCAAAGGTTGTTTCATATAGATAAATTCCATCTTCATTTCGTGAGCGCGGCGAAGGAGCGCAGAGCTTTCGCGGCCGGTGATACAGCCGGTGCGCAGGCCGGCGGTCTGCGCAAGAGTTAGGCCTTGGCCGTCGTGCGCGTCGAAGGTTTTTATTTCGAGCGCAGTGCCGTCAGTTTGTGAGAGCAGGATGACGCTTCCGTCCGTCATGGTGCCGTCGACATCCATGAGAAGCAGGTCGACTCGAGCAGCACGTTTCTTGAGTGCGGAAGGGATTTTAGAAAGATGGGTCAAAGAAGCCTCCAGAAAAAACGTCGAGCAAGTTTAAGCCAAAGCCAATGAGACGGCAGTTTTGTGAAGGAATGCAGTGTGATTCAGCTGGAACGGATAGTTCGCCGATCGAAAGCTGGCCAGCATGCTTCGCCGCCACTCGCTCTGCCAAAATAGAACCGTCCGCCCGAGCCCAAGGCATAACTGCCCTGGGCTCGGGCCTGTCTTTTTTTGAACAGTTCTCAAAGGGCCGGAGTTGCGCGAACAAGACTTCATCCTTAAGCCGGCTGGCTTGTCCAATGGCCAAGATCTTCAATCACACGCTTACATTGCTACAGAATGCTGCCGCATCTTGCAGCACCGAAAGTTGAAGAATGCAACGCTATCTCACGTATTTCGGCCCGGCTGGTGTCCGCCACGGATCATAGTGCAGTGAAAAAAGAATTCTCTCTCGAATTGAGGGATGATCGTAGGACCAAAAGACGAGCAGCGGATTCGGCATGGGATAGTCGTAGCTTTTCTCTCCGAGTTTTTGGAAGGCCGAGGCGGCGACTTCGCCGTTGTCAGGGAACAGGCCGTGGGTTACCTCCAGTCCGTAGATATCGGCTTGATGCTCCTGGTAGCGGCTAAAGGCGTTGCCAATGGGTTCGGCAAGCAAAGTGAGCAGCGCGAGTGCCAGCATCAGCACAGGAAGAGCGGCCAGGTCACTAATGCCGCGGATGTGCCACGCTTCGCCCCATCGCGCCAGCATGGCGAGAACGATCTTTCGCCCCAACCAGAAGCCCAGCAGCGTCATTCCCGAGTAGAAGGCTAGTCCTTTATAAATGTGGTTCAGGACATAGTGGCCCATTTCATGTCCGAAGACAAAGAGCGTCTCGGGGATAGTCATGTCGCGCGAGGTATTGTCCCACACGACCACTCGCTTGGTGGCGCCGATTCCGGTGACGTAGGCGTTGTAAGTGGTGACTTTCTCGCTGGCCTCCATTTCGAACATGTGATCGCGCGGAATGTTGAGTCCGCCGCGCTGATTCACTTTTTCGATCTCGCTGACAAGTTGCGGCTGGGTTTTCTCCAGCGGTTCGAACTTGTTGAACATGGGGTCGAGGATCACCGGCGCGACAAAAATCAGCAGCACCACGAAAGGCAGGGTCACCAGCCAGAAGTAGAACCACCAGCGCTGAGGACTTTTGCGGATGATGCGAAAAAGTCCGTAAACCGCCAGCACTGTGATCACCAGCGAGATTGCTTCGGCCTTGCACCAGTCCGCGGCCCAGGAGACCCAGCCTTGCACAGAGAGTCCGTACGCGCGCGCGATGTGGTGCTGGTAGATGTCGATTGGCAGGGAAATTACGGCGACCAGAAGCATCAGCAGCGGCACGAAGATGAGTGCCTGCACAAAGCCGTTCTGGCTAATGCGTTCTGCCCGGTCACGGAATGCGGGTGCTGCGCGAAGCTTGAGCAGCGTCCACAGAACCACAATCCCGAAGACCATGCCGAAGAGATACAAGACAGTGCGGGTCTTGTAGAGCGCCTCAGCTTTGGCCCTTTCGTCCGGAGGCAGGCGGTACTCCGTGATTTTCAGTTGCTGCGGTGGCTGCTTTGCCTGGGGCTGGGACGAGCTAGGTATTTCGGTCGGCGTCGGCTTCGCCGATGCGACTGCGAACAACGAAGCGACGACGGCGCAAATAATCAGCCGAGACGCGCGTCCTTTCACCGATGTCTCCTTATTATTATTTAATACAACTCGGATGATAAGTTGCCAGAGACTTATAATCCAACGGGTTTATATTGCGGACGTCCCATGTGTGTTTTAAGGGCTTAGGTTTCGCACTTTCGGCATGAATAACACCGAGTTGCAAGACGAGGTCGCCCGGCTTCTGCCAAAGCGGAGAGGGCATTTTTACTTGGAGTCAGGCCACCATGGCGACCTGTGGCTTGATCTTGAGTTATTGTGTCTGCGGCCGGAAGTCGTGGGGCGGGCAGCGGAGCAGAGATTGCTGGGCTCGGCTATCGAGATATCGTATTGACGTGGTATGCGGGCCGTTGGTTGAAGGAGCATTTGTGGCGCTGATGGTGGCTGGAGCACTAAGTGCGGACTTCACGTATGCGGAACGGTTGGAGGCTGAGAATGCAGGTGCTCTTTACCCGGTGCAGTATCGTCTTCCTCGCGTCCTTCGTGAAGTCGTCCGCGGGAAGCGCGTGGCCATCATCAACGATGTGATTAATGCCGGATCGGCTATTCGCGGAACATTAACGGACTTGAATGCCTGTGGCGCGCAACCAGTAGCCATCGCGGCACTCGCTGTGCTGGGAAAGAGCGCGGCAACGTTTTTGGCGGAGCAGAAACTCGCCCTGGAAGCAATTGCATTTCTGCCCAATGAAATCTGGACATCCGAAGAATGTCCGTTGTGCAATCGTGGAGTGCCACTGGAGAATCCTTTGACCTCAAAAGCAGGAGTAGTATGAACATTTCGATTCGGATTGCAGCCGCTGTGCTGCTGCTTACTTCTTTCATGTCGGCACGAGATCGTTCCAACGCGCGCTCGATGGTGGTCACACGCTACGGCATCGTGGCGACGAGCCACGTGCAGGCATCGGTAGCCGGCACACAAATTCTGGCGCGGGGAGGCTCGGCCGTGGATGCGGCGATTGCCGCGAACGCTGTCCTCGGCGTGACCGAGCCCATGATGAACGGCATGGGTGGGGACCTTTTTGCGATTTACTGGGAAGCGAAAACCGGCAAGCTCTATGGCCTGAACGCCAGCGGGTGGGCGGCGCGTGCCCTTACTATTGATCATTTGAAAGCGAAGGGCGCGACCTCAATGCCGCTGCAGGGCATTGACTCGGTCACGGTGCCTGGCGCAGTCGCAGGCTGGCATGCTCTGCATGAACGCTTCGGAAAGATGGCATGGAAGGATCTTTTTCAGTCTGCGATTTTTTATGCGGAGGATGGCTATCCAGTTCCTGAAATCATTGCGTCCTATTGGAACGACTCGGCCGATTGGCTCGCAAACGATGCAGAAGGACGGCGGGTTTATTTGCCGGGTGGCAAGCCTCCCGCGGTGGGGCAGGTGTTCCAGAATCGCGATCTCGCCAAGGCTTTGCGGCTGGTGGCGCAAAACGGAACAGATGCTTTTTACAAAGGTGAGATCGCCCGCGCGATTTTGAGCACTTCGCAGAGTTTGGGCGGAACGATGTCAGCAGACGATCTGGCAGAGTTTTCGCCGGAATGGGTTGAGCCGATTTCAACCACCTATCATGACTGGACTGTCTACGAACTTCCTCCGAATGGACAAGGCATGGCTGCACTCGAGATGCTGAACATCATGGAGACTTCACCAGCCTCGCCCGATGGACCGCTCAGCGTCACGGAACTGCATAAAAAGATCGAAGCCATGAAGCTGGCTTACGCCGACTTGGGACGTTATAACGCCGATCCGCGATTCGCAAAGATTCCGGTGAAAGGGATGCTATCGAAAGAATATGCCCACGAGCGCGCGAAGCTGATCGATCCCACCAAAGCAAATTGCGAGGTTTCGCCCGGCACGCCGCCCTTCAGCGATACAACCTATCTTTCGGTAGTCGATCAGGAGGGCAACATCGTCTCGTTGATTCAAAGCAATTATGAAGCGTTCGGTGCGGGCATCGTGGCGCGTGGCATGGGATTCGTACTGCAGGATCGCGGTGCCCTGTTTTCGCTTGACCCGGCGTCTCCGAATGCCCTCGCTCCGCGCAAGCGGCCGTTCCATACAATCATTCCGGCTTTCATGGAGCACGGAGACGAACACATTGGCTTCGGAATTATGGGAGGAGCGAACCAACCCCTGGCCCACGCGCAATTTGTTTCCAACGTGGTCGACTACGGCATGAATATTCAGGAGGCGATGGAGACTGCGCGCTTTACCGTTAGTCCGCAGCGGGGATGTAATATCGTGATCGAGTCGCGAGTTCCGCCGGAAGTACGGCAAAAACTTTCCGCGATGGGCCATCAACTCGACGTGCGGCGCGAATACACCACCGCGATGGGGCGAGGACAGGCCGTGTTACGCGATTCTAAAACCAGAGTGAATTACGGAGCTTCCGACGCGCGCGCCGACGGCGCAGCCGTGCCCGAGCCGCCTCCCATTCCTTGAGCACCGAATCGCTCAGTAAATTTATTTTGTGTGCGTGGCGTTTACTCCTCGAAACTGCTGGAAGACGCGCTCAGCATTCTTGTGGTAAATCTTTTCGAGAACCGCATCGGGCAGATCCAGGCCATAGATTTTCCAGCGGCCCTGCCCAGGATATCCCCAATAATCAAAGTATTCGTCCGCCGTCTCGAGCCAGCGGAAGTGGTTGCGGTACATGCCTTCGTCCATCCCGTTGTCGGTACCGAACATGATGCGATCCTGATACTTCAGAAAAAACTCGCGGGCCCGCCGTGGCTGGCGGCCGAGCTCGGCCTCGCGGGCTCCGAATTCGACCATCACGTTCGGCAGCGTATCCAGCAGGTGAGAAACGTAGTCGAGGTTCTCAGGCCAGTTCGCCATGTGCAAGGCCACGAACGTTGTGTGCGGATGTTTGGCAAACATGCGGTCGCGCGCCGCCAGAATCGATTCCTTGGTGGGAAACTGCGGGCCGTAAAAACTCCAATCCGGATGTTCGGTCAGCTCTTCATAGCGTTCATTGGTGTTGTCAACGGGATGAAAAAACGCTTCGGGATCGGTGACGTGAATGGAAACAGGAATGCCGAGCCGTCCGCATTCCTCCCAGATAGGATCGAGGCGCGGGTCATCGACCGCGACCAATTTTCCCGACTTGTCGCGAATGCTCAGACCAAGGTCCTTTAATTGTTTCAGGCCGCGTGCGCCACGCGCGACTGAATCATCGAGCTGAGCCACCATCTCCTGGCCGAAGTTTGGGTCGTCAATCCTTCTCCAGTCGATCTGGGCAAAAACTATGAAGCGGCCGGGATAAGGCTTGACCATCTCGTCAATCACTGCCTGCAGCTTGGCGCCCCACATCCCGGTCAGGATGACTACGGTCTTGACGTTGGTTTTGTCCATGATCTCGACCACACGTGCGGGTGGCATGTGATCGTCGATACCCATGGCGTCGTTGGTGTGATTGTGGACGTCGATCACATAAAACTTGGCACGGTCGATATCGTGCTCCGGCGCATGCAACATCGAGCGGGGATGAAAGTCCTTCAGCAGGAGGGTCTTGTTCTTCTCAGCATCGGCGGCGGATTTGTAGCCGATCTGTTCCTTTGACTGCTCCGGCGATGGCTGCGGTTTCTGCGGCGACATCGGAACGCTGAGAGTTATCAACAACAGCGCATTCAGTTTGATGAGCATATTTGCAAACCAATAAGACTCTTTGAGGTTGATGAGCTACGACCGCAACAAATTCCGCGCGATAAACAGGACATTGGCCGGACGCTCGCCCAAGCGCCTCATGAAGTAGGGATACCACTCCGTGCCGAAGGGAATGTAGATGCGGAGGCGCCAGCCCTTGCGCACAAGACTTTGTTGTAGATCGCGGCGGATGCCATAGAGCATCTGGAATTCGAATGAATCGGGATAAATTTGTTCGCGAGTGGCGAAGGCCTCGGTTTGCTGAATCATATTCTCATCGTGCGTGGCCACTCCGTGATAGATGCCGCTCTTCAGCAGAATCTTCATCAATTTGACGTAGTTGGCGTCGACGTCGGACTTGGCGGCGAACGCAATCTCAGGAGGTTCTTTGTAGGCGCCCTTGCAGAGGCGAATGCGGATACCTTCGGCAAGCAATTTGTCGATGTCACTCTCCGAGCGTTTCAGGTAGGACTGGATCACTGTGCCAACGGAGTTGGCGTTTCCGGGTATGCGATGGAGTTCATGAACGAAATCGAGGGTGCGTTGTGTGTAAGGCGAGCCCTCCATGTCAACTCGAACGAAACCCGGGGGGTTCATGGATGCGGCTTTGGCGACGAGTCCACCTACGATGTCACGGGCCAGTTTCTCGTCCACATCCAGCCCCATATGAGTGAGCTTGAGGCTGATGTTGGCGTTCAGACCTTTGGCGACAATGGCGTCGAGAATCTGCTGATACAGCTGACCGCTGTGCCGGGCCTCTTCCGGATTCGTAACATTTTCGCCGAGGTTATCGATAGTTACACTCATCGCGGCGCGGTTGATCACCTGGGTCGCGCGAACGGCGTCAGCAATCTCGGTACCGGCAACGAAACGACTGGAAATGCGATGGCCGATCGAGGAACGCTCCGCAAAATTGCGCAAAGATGAATTTTCGGAAAGGCGGACGAAGAGAGTTCTTAACATTCGATCCTTGAAAGATTATCAGCCGAAGGCGATTGATGCATGAGGATGAAGAGCACAGAAAGTTGTATCACAAAGGCGAGGTCCCGCAGCCGAGACGAGACCATCTAGGAGACGATCCTGTTGAAGTGTGGGGCAAGTGGGACGCTGTGGTCCGTTGGATTGGGGGGGCCGCGAGCTCGCAGCTCAGCGGCCCTGTTCTTCCAGGAACTTCTCCACTTCAATGGCGGCCATGCAGCCAGTTCCGGCGGCAGTGATTGCCTGGCGATAACGGCGGTCCTGCACGTCGCCGCAGGCGTATACACCATGGACGCGGGTCATTACGTAGTTGTGGGTTTTGATATAACCGTCTGCATCGGTGTCGAGTTGGCCGGCAAACATTTTTGCGTTGGGCTCATGACCGATACCGAGAAACAGCGCGCTGGTGGCGAAATCCCAGACTTTACCTGTCTTCAGATTTCGCAACTTCAGACCCGTGACTTCATGCTTCGCGGGATCATAGACATCTTCGACCACCGTGTCGGTAAGGAATTGGATCTTGTCGTGCTTTTGGGCGCGTTCCAGCATGATCTTCGAAGCGCGGAAACCTTCGCGCCGGTGAATGAGCGTCACTTTGGTGGCGAATCGCGTAAGAAACAAAGCTTCCTCCATGGCGGAATCGCCTCCGCCGATGACCACGATTTCCTTTCCTGAGAAGAAGAAGCCATCACAAGTGGCGCAGGAAGAAACACCGTGTCCGATAAGCTTTTGCTCGTTGACCAGTCCCAGCCACCGGGCGGAAGCGCCGCTGGCGATGATGACCGCTTGAGCGTGCACCTGGTGCTTGCCGAGATGGAGTAGAAATGGACGCTGACTAAAGTCAACGCTGGTGAGATGGGCCATGCGATATTCAGCGCCGAAGCGCTGTGCCTGCTTGCGCATGTTCTCAACCAGCTGTGGTCCCATGATTCCCTCCGGAAAGCCAGGGAAGTTTTCCACCAACGTAGTGAGCGAGAGTTGGCCGCCGGGCTCGTGCCCTTCAACCACAAGTGGTTTCAGATTGGCGCGCGCCGTGTAAAGCGCCGCGGTATGTCCGGCGCAGCCGGAGCCGATGACGACGACGTTGCGGGTTTCGTTCATGATTTTGTTCTGGGTGGTTATCCGTTAGATTGCTGGTTTCAGATTTCGATGCAACGTGCCACTCCGACTGCTACGGACAAAGCCTTGACCACTGAGGAAACTAAGGTACACAAAGGAACGCCACTCATTTCTTATCTTCCGATTGTTTGGCGGCAGGCTTGGCGATTTTCGGTTTTGGGGTTGCCTTCTGCGCTGCGGCTGGAATTTGGGCCAACTCCGCTGGCACTGTGTGCTTGACGCCCAGCAGGGTGCGATAGTTGGCCAGTACCTCTGAAGCGCTGCGGAATAGCGGTTCATAGGCGCTTTGGTCCGGCGGAGGTCCGCTCTCGGGGGCCGGACACCGCGCCAGAGCGATCGACGACCTTCCGAAACGCTCGAGCCGGATACGGCCCGCGGGAGTATTGGCCGCGACCATGGTTTCGGCGCTGCTGATGGCCGAAGCGCTATCCTCCATCGAGACCTGGATCAAATCCTTAGGATCACGCACATGCAGTACGAGGGTCTCGACCATATTCTGGCCATCATTGCTGAAAGAGTACTGCACGCTAGAGAATAAGGCTTGTACGGCGAATTCGCGGCGGATACGGACGTAGCGGGCAACCGAGGGCTGGTCAGACTCCTGCGTGTTGTGCCCGGGTTGGAGAAAGTTCGGAACATCGGTTAGCGTGGAGCGGCCATGCGAGATTTCGAAGTCGGCGGAAAACAGCGGTTGCTTGGGAATGCGTGCCAGGGCAGCGGCAATCTCCTTTTGCTCTTCCGCGGACGGTGTGCAGACGTTCAGCACGTTGATCTTCACCTGCGGCTGAGTCGAGGAGGTCTCGGGAGCCTGCTGACATAGGGCGGGCAGAGTTACCACACAGCCAGCCAGGAACGAAATGAGTTTTTTGAGCACGGCAGAATTCTAAATGATGAATGCGAAAAAACTTAAACTGTGAAGAATGCAAAGAGTTTCGCGCGGACCTGAAGACGATTAGAATTCAGGGATGGCGAATTTGACACTGGTTTACGGCATGCGGCTGTTCCCCGCCGAGGACGTGGCCGAAGTGGGCCAGGCTCCGGTAAAGCTCACCAACGGACATGAAGCGCACGTCACCATGCACGTGCTCGAAGGCGGCAAGGAAGAAATCGAGAAGCAATTGCGCACGAGTCTGGAAGCTTTCTTCGATCTGTATCCAGAGATCTAGCCGGTGGGTCTGGAAGTCTTCGACAAAGGTCTGCGGGTCGGCGTGTCTGAGGAATAGGCTTGAGGCGGGGAAATCGGAAATCGAAAACCCATGAGCGACTTTTATTGGAAATCGCGCGCAAGAATGCTAGCGGCCGGTTTATGGCCGCAAGGATGGATCGCACGCGGGGCGTGCTATTCACTCGGTCTCGCAATGGGACTTTTCGCTCTGGAAATGTTGTTGAAGTTGCTTTCCCCGAAGTGGAGTGACAGCCTTGCAGGTTGGGTTAAATTTCTTCTATTCGATGCGGCAGTGTTGTTTACCATTGTTGCTTTTCGCGCGCTAAGGCGAAAAATTCTGTGGCGTCTGCGGAACCGGCTGATTGTCACTTATGTCTTTATTGGCGTGATTCCTGCAGTGCTCCTGATCGTGATGGGTCTGATCGCGATCTACCTTTTCGCTGGCCAGTTCGCCAGTTTCGTCGTCACTTCCGAAATCAATGCGCAGCTCCGTAGCATGCAGGCGGTGAATGCAGCTGTTAGTAACGAGGTTGCGGCTCGCATCGAAAAGGGTGAAGCGCCCACGGCTGAATCGCTGCAGGGATTGAGGAAGCGCGACCGCGCCTGGGGAAGGCGGCAAGTCTCTGCCTGGCACGGTACGAGAGTGTTGCCACTCGGCACAGCCCAGGGCACGCCGGTGACCTTCCCTGATTTTTTCAATAAGTCCGACAACTCCTACGCAAAATCGATTCGCGAAGGTCAACCGTTCAAGGAGATTGTGCGCGACAACAACGGTGAGTTGTGTTTGCGCGTGGCCTCGTTGTTTGACGTGGGGCCTGAGAAACTGACGGTTGTAACCAGCGAACCGCTGGACAGAAATCTAGTTGCTGACATCGCTGCCAACTTGGGTGAAATCACGCTTTATACCGGAGGCATCGCGCTCGACGACTCGCAACACAATGACCAGAACCATGATGCTGCAAAAGCGGGCGCTGGAAAGGAGCATGGCTTTGAAACCCGTCTTTTTGATGAGCCTGAGAAAGGTAAGGGCGGAAGCGGTGTGCGCAACGTAAAGACAGGACCCGGCCCTGTCGGCGATCAACAGGTTTTCCGTCCGACGTTCACCGTCGGTTCGCTCGCCGCACCAGCGGGCGTAATGGATCGTGAGATCACCTTCGGCACACCGATTCCGGTAGTGAATTGGAGGACCGGCGAGCTGGCGCGGGCGGGCGCGCTGGTGAAAGTTCGGACCCGGCCCTCGGTGCTTTATACGCACTTGTTCGCGGCGCTGGGAGATATTGCCCGAGGGGTTGAGTACATTCTGTTGGCCATCCTCATCTTCTTTGCGGTGATCGAGTGCGTTGCGCTGATCATCGGAACACGAATGACGCGAACCGTGACCGGGGCAGTAGCGCAGCTCTACGACGCCACCAGAAACGTCGATCGCGGCGACTTTAGCCATCGTATTCCGGTGAAATCGGCCGACCAGCTGGCGCAACTCTCCCTTTCGTTCAATTCGATGACTGAGTCCATCGAGAAGCTGATTCTGGAGCAGAAAGAAAAGCAGCGGCTGGAGGGCGAACTCGCCATTGCACAGGAGGTGCAGGCACAACTGTTTCCGCGGCAGGTTACGGAATTGGAGTCGCTCGAAGTGCATGGCTTCTGCCGCCCGGCGCGCACCGTGAGCGGCGACTACTACGACTTCCTCACGGCGAGTTCGCACAAGCTGATTCTGGCTGTTGGCGATATTAGCGGGAAAGGGATTTCGGCCGCGTTGCTGATGGCAACCATCCACTCCGCCGTGCGCGCCTACAGTGTGGAAAGTTTGCCGCAGATGCGGGAGCCCGCAGCAGTGGGCGCGGCGGCGGGCGCAAGCAGGGTGATGGCAGCGTGGCCCGAAGGCATTGAAGTTTCTCCAGGAGCGCTACTCGGCCTGCTTAATCATCAGCTTTACGAGAGCACTCCGCCAGAAAAATACGCGACGCTCTTTTTGGGAATCTATGATGGACGAGCGCATCGGCTGACCTACAGCAACGGAGGACACCTGCCGCCTATTCTGATCGGCAGAGATGGCGCAGTGCGGCGGCTGGAAGCGGGCGGCACTGTGGTTGGGCTTTTCGATAACGTAACGTACGACGAAGGCTCGGTGGAGATGCATCCCGGTGAAATCTTCCTGGCCTACAGCGACGGTGTCACCGAGCCGGAAAACGAGTTCGGAGAATTCGGCGAAGAACGTCTGATCGATCTGGTGAGCGCGAACCGGCGTTTGCCGCTCGTGCAGATCAGCCAGACGGTGACATCGGCGGTCGATGACTGGATCGGCGAGAGCGAACAACCGGATGACATCACGCTAGTGCTGGCCCGGGCGAGGTAGTTTGTAGTTGTCAGTTCCCTGTTCTCAGTTCTCAGCTTTTTAGTTCCCACTTGGCCCTTTGCTGGCGGATTGATCTGGATTAAGAAAATTTCCAGATCGTTCTCTTAAAATATTTGCTTTGAATGAGTTGCGGCGGAGCTGATCTGTCTTGATCTGGGTAAAATATTGGAAACAAATAACTCGCTCGTAAAATATTCCATACATAACGGTTAGCTGGATCGATTGATTGATTGATCGATTGAGGCGATTGATCGATTGAGGCAATTCGGGCGACATGCGGGCCGAGATCTTGGGTCGTCATTGGATTGGCTGAGCTCGGGTACCGTAGCCCCCCCAAATGATGGACTGATTCTTGGCTTAGGGCAAGGTTAGGTGTCACAGGCGGCTTGTGGAATTCTCAGAACAGTTGTTCCGCCGCAGTCCCACCTTTTCGCAGAGAACGCGAAAGGAATGGGCCACCCGGCGAGAAGTGGGGTACCCGGCAGAAACCAAGGTCCCTCGCTTCGCTCGGGATGACAAGCCTCTAGATTTTCTGTTTCTTCCACTTACCCTGTTTGAACAGGATCGCGCTGATGGCGGCCATTGCGCTCTCGGCAATGGCAATCGAAAAGAATACCCCGTTCGAACGCATGTGGAGCGGAATTGCCAGCGAATACGCCAGCGGTATCTCGAGCACCCAGAAGCCGAACAAATTAACCAGGGTGGGCGTGATGGTGTCGCCTGCGCCATTGAAGGCCTGCATCATTACCATGAAGTAGGCGTATCCAAGGTTGCCGTAGCTTATGATGCGCAGGCAGGCCGCTCCCAGCCGTATCACTTCTGGATCGTGGGTGAACAAGCGCACGATCGGTTCGGAAAACAATATGAAGACAACTCCGATCAAGCCCAGGAAAATCACGTTGTAAAGTCCCGTGCGCCACACCGCTTTCTCGGCTCGCTCGGGATGACCTGCACCCAGGTTCTGGCCTACGAGAGTCGCCGCGGCATTGCTCAAGCCCCATGAAGGCAGGATCACGAAAATGACTATGCGGATGGCAATGGTGTATCCGGCGAGCGCAGCAGCACCGAAGATGCTCACGATGCGCACCAGACCGATCCAACTTGTATGCGCGATGGCGAATTGCAGAATGCCTGTCAGCGAAACGCGGATCAGTCGAAGAAGCACGTCCAGGCGCAGGCAAATCTGGCTCCTGAGAATCCGCAAACGCTCCGTGCCGCGCATCAGGCGATAGAACTGGTAGAGCACTCCAATGCTGCGACCGGTAAGAGTTGCCAAAGCCGCGCCTGTCACGCCCAAGCGCGGAAACGGTCCCCAGCCAAAAATCAGGCAGGGATCAAGTATGAGATTGATGATGTTCGATACCCAAAGCAGGCGCATCGCGATCGCCGCATCGCCGGCGCCACGGAAAATCGCGTTGTTCAGAAAGAGCAGAAGCACGGCGAAACTTCCGCCCAGGCAAATCCTGGCGTAGCCGCTGCCAGTGGCGACGATCTCTGGCGTCGCGCCCATCAGTCGCAGCAAATTTGGCGCCCATATCCCGCACGGGATACCGATGGCCAGCGAGACCATCAGGCCGAGCGCGATCGCCTGCACACCTGCAACGGCAGCGCCTTCCGGGTTTTTTTCTCCGATGCGGCGCGCCACCATGGCGGTGGTCGACAAGCTCAACCCCATCGCCACGGAGAACACCAGGCTCAGCATGGATTCCGTGAGTCCCACTGTAGCCACAGCATTCGCGCCCAAACGTCCCACCCAGAAAACGTCAACCACCGCGAACAGCGATTCCAGCACCATCTCCAATACCATGGGCACGGCCAGGAGCAGGATGGCGCGGTTCAAACTGCCGGAAGTGTAGTCCTGGTGCGAGCCGCGAACGGCTTCTACCAATGACGACCACAGTGTGTGCTGCTTTTCGGGAGCGCTGACCGTAACTTCCATAAAGACCTGCGAGGTTTTCTGCAACGCCGCCAACAGGAAGCGGAGGTGCCGCTCAATTTACCAGAGATGGACGGGAGGCGTCCGACGTGCCGGACACTGAGGATGGCGAATTAACGAGGATTAAACATTGGCGTTTCCGGGGAGCGAGTTCGTTAGACCAAAGTGCACGGCCACAGCAAATCAGAGGGATTCTATCGCGGAGTCACGTCGTCCGACAACGGTTTCAATATCTCTTGCGACGTTACCTATTTCTGGGGCAACTGCGTTACCCGGGCGGTGACGGCCATATTCTTTACCATCCCCCCCACGACCAACTCTCCGATTGGTGTAGTCACAATGGCGCGGCTGTCGGCCCGGGGATCGTATGTGGCATCGCTGATGATTTCCCATTTGTGCCCGTGCAGATCAAAGGCGAAAGTCACTAGGGAAACTTCAGCGGGCTTGGCGTCATAGGTTGCGCCTTTGTAGTCATGAGGAGTGGAAGTGCCCCCGGAAAAGAAAACCTTTTTACCGTGGTTGGAGCCACCGCCAGCAATTCCGAAACGTGCCGTGCCGGGGTGTGGCGGCAGTTTGCTCCATTCAATCTTGTTCGGATCCTTATGATCGATCTTACCCAGCCAACACTCATCAGAGGCAACGTAACGAGGACCACCCGCCGGCCCTGCTTTGGCGCCATCGACTATCACAATGTCGCCGTCAGTAACGCCACCGGCCAGTCCGAACACAGGAGTGCCAGGGAACGGAGTTGCCTGAGACCAGGAGTCTTTTTCGGCGTCATAGACTTGCACGTTATTTACGGGACCGCTGGGTGAGCGGCCGCCAATCAGATAGACGAAACGATCATGGTTGACACCGACCACCGCGCTATCCACGGCAACCGGCAAGTCTTTGGCCCGGGACCACTGGCGGTGGCTTACGTCAAAGACGTTTACGTCGGGAACGGTTAGTTCGCCACCCTGGGCATCCACTACGTAGCCGCCCATAAGGACTATCTCTCGTCCTTTGGCTCCCGCAGCCGCAGCATTCAGCCGGCCCACCACTCCGGGCACAGGATGTCCCGAACTCCATCGGCCGGAAGCCAGATGCATGATATAGAGCTGACTAGTAACGTCATCCCATGTTTTGCGTGGGCCCACGCCCATCATGGAAAATATGTCCAGCCCGTCTCTAAGACTGGCAACGGCGTTGCCGGAGACTGCGGCAGGCATCGGGTTGAACTTCTTTTCGTCCGCGCCGAGCACGGTAGCGGCCCAGCACAACAGGGTGATGAGAACCAGGAATTTCTTCATTGCAGAGATATTACCGCAGATTTATTCACTTAGACCCGGGTCAATTAGACCCTGGCGCGCGGCATGAATAAAATCCGTGTAAGCGGGCTGAATTCCTCCGGCGCGCATTTGACTGGCGATTTGCCCGCGATGATAGGCTGAATGCAACAAAACATGGGTCAAAATATCTTCCACCGTATTAGCCCAGGATTCGCCCTTGCTGTTCTTGTAGGCGACTTCATCCGATAGCCCGGCCGGAGAAAGCTGCCCTAAATATTCGCGCCATAGCGAAGTAAGTTCGGCGACTTGTGATCTGCATTGCTCGATGGTGAAATCTGGCCACACGGGAAGACTTTGCGCTTGCTGCTTCATCCGTTCCAGCCACAGCCGTTCGGCGGAGAGAATATGGGCCAACAATTGCAGCGGACGAACGCTGTTGTCTGTATTCGCGGTTAACGCGGCAAGAACTTCGCGGTTCGCCCACGCATCGTAGGCGAATTGACGGCGCAAATGTTCGAGCAGTTCCATAGTCTGTCAATTCCAGGGTTTGACAATTTCTGACTCTTGAGCGCAAACGAAGCCTGCAGTGAACAGAAGGCGCAAATCACACTTTAATCGGCATGGATAGCGATTCGCAACCGGACATTTAACGGTCCTTTCACATTACTTGAGTAGACTGCCTCCGGGGTCCGAGTGAGATACTCTGACCAGAGAAGCGATTCGACTGTAACCGTCTCTGTAAATATGCCTCGCAAAGCGACAACATCCCGGACCGTAGAAGAAGAGCCCGCTGCCAACGACACCTTCGAGGCAATGCCCGGTCAGAAGGAGGAAGCTGGCAAGAAACCGGCCAGAAAAGGAACCGGCTCACTCGATGATCTGGCGCGCACGGCCCTTAGGGCTTTCCTGATCGCCGGTGACGCGGCATTTAATGTGCGCGACCTGCTGACTCACTCCTCGCGGATGGCGTTCCTCGCCATCAAAGAGTGCGAGCAGGAACTCGACGTCATCGAACGCTACATTGATGACCGCCTGCCTGCAGCCATCACGCGGGTTAATGAGGTGCGAGCGCGCCAGCTGTTGACCAGTCTGAAGTGCACCACCGATCTCGAGCGCATCGGCGATCTGATGATGAGCGTGGCCATGCGTGTGCAATCCCGCACCGAGAAGATGGCGGCTTCCGATGTGCGGCAACTAGTGGAGATGTCAATCATTTTGCGTGAGATGCTCGACCTGGTTTATCGCGGATTTGTCGATCTCGATCTGGAACGCGCTCGCAAGGTTCTGCAAATGGATAAAGACATCGACCGCGTCTGTCATGCTCTGTTTCAGAAACACCTCACGGAACCAGCTTCGCAGAACAATCCTTCCAGTTTTGACGTGCTTTTGATGGCGCAGGCTTTGGAGCGCGCCGGAGACCACACCACCAATCTCGCCGAAGATCTATACAGCCTGATCGAAGGCCGCAGTCTGCGACATCCACCCAAGAAACGGGCAGCAACGTAGAAGCGTTCGCCGCCGCATTCTTCAAGCGCACGTAACGATGGCCAGCCTTTCGGCTGGCCTCTCCATTCTTAGCTTCTATCTGGTTAGCGGTTAATGTCGTCTTTGGACTGCAATCGCTTCACGTACTTTTCCAGGTTAGATTTGTTGGCATCATCGGGCGCCCCTGGGAGCGCGGCCTGGATCTCTTTCACTGCATGGTCGAAGTCACCCTGACCGCTATAGACGCGCGCCAGACCAACATGAGACGTCCAGTAATCGGGGAACCTTTTCGCAGTCGAACGATAGATGGCGAATGCTTCTTCTTGCTTCTTCTCTCCCTGAAGCTGGCGACCATAGAAGTAAAGTTGCAGAGCACTGCCTTTTTCTAATGCCTTGGTGCGGACAACCGTGGCTTGATCCGTATGGCCCATGGCATCTAGAATTTTCGACTTGCTGAGCAAATTGTCGAAGCGCTCCTCCGCCTGGATCGACTGATCTTCATCTTTGAGCGCCTCGTCCAGGTTAATTTTGTTGGCTAGGAAATAACCGGCGGCATCGTCCCAGCCTTCCCAGTAGTACCGATTGAGGCCGTGGATCTGCCGGCGAATGCTGGCGGTCACGATGTCGTTCACGTTCACCGCAACTTTGAAGGGAACTGCAACCTTCTCCCAGCGCAGGGTCACGACAGTGGAATCCGCTTTGAGATCATCGAAATCGTAGGTCAACGCATCGTGAAGTTCGGCCGCTTGCGGCTTTACGGTGACCCGCAATGCGTCTTCATCCTGCTTGTAGGTGAAACTTCCCCACGCCGTGGAACTCTTCGAGAAAATCACCGTCCACTGATTTTCGCCCGGAATCATGTGGAGGCCATAGGTTCCTTTGTCGAGCCCATGGCCCTCGATTGTGACTGGATCAGTAAACGTGATGGTGGTGTTTTCGTTTGCCCCTGCGCGCCACACCTCTCCGTAAGGCACGACCTTGCCCCAGATTTGGCGGCCATTAGCTAGAGGCCGATGATAGTTGATGGTGATATCGGTTATACCAATACGCTGCGTGATCAGCCCATGTTGACTCTGCCGGGGCAGATCGAGCATCAGGGTTTCGCTGGTAGCCGTTTGGGCGTGGCAAATGCTTGCCATCGACAAAAAGCCGGATAACAAAACAAGTAGACAGGTTCTGTGCATGGGAGATCCTCTTCTTTTTGTTAGGGATGGAAACAGCAGATCAGCCGCAACTTGGGATAAACACTTTGGATGGAGCACCCGCGCCTGATCCCTGTGCTGTTGAGCTTAGACGAGTGCCGGGTGCCAAGGTGAGCAGACGGCGGCGCAGACTCCCATTCGATTCGATTACCCCTTCCGCCTTACCGCTTGACAATCTTTGCCTCCAGGCGCAGAATTCTTAAAGGCGAATAAAAAGCGAATACGCCTCCGAGCCTTCCAGCCCGGCGTTCCCTGAAATTTCTCGAGGATTTATGTCTTCCGCAGTGGTTTCCACTTCGGCGGCCCAGGGCCGCCCTTTTGTTTTTGATGTTGAAAGTGAGGCCGAAATATGTCCGCAGCCTTCCGGGGCGGATCTTTTCGGCGGCGTGCGCACACCTCAGAGGGCTATCCCCGCAAATTTTTCTCAGGCCTTCAGGGATGCGAAGCTTGGCAGTATTACTCCAGCTTCGCGGCTAGAGGCGCGCCCCGCACCCGAGATGGTATCCAGTGGAATCGCCGCGATAGATGCTCTAACCGGGGGTCTGCCGCGCGGATGCCTCACCGAAATTTGCGGTCCGGCCGCTTCCGGCCCCACCACTTTACTGCTGGCTGCTCTGGCTGCTGCCACCAGGCGGGGGGAATTCTGCTCGATCGTGGACGCCAGCGATGCGCTCGATCCGCAATCTGCCGCTGCCGCAGGGATCGAGTTGGACCGTTTGCTGTGGGTGCGTTGTGGAGAAAATTCGCATCATCCCGAGCATCGCTTGGAACAACTTTTGCGCGTTGCGGACTTACTGCTCGAAAGCGGAGGCTTCGGACTGATCGCCCTCGATCTTGGCGATCTGCCGCCGCAAACGGCGCGACGGATTCCACTGACCACGTGGTTCCGTTTCCGCCGTGCCGTAGAACATACCTCCACCGTACTGTTGGCAATCGAGCGGCAGTCCATCGCTGGAAGTTGCTCCTCCTTATTAATACAGCTGGGGGCGAAAGGGTATTGGATAAAACAGCCTATGGATTCTCCATCTCCGGCGCCCACCCATGCGCAATTGCTGACAGAACTGGAAATCACCGCGGAAATAGTGCGATCCCGGCTGGATCGCAAGCCGGCTCGTTCCGCCGAGATCACATTCGCCAGCAAAACTGCCTGGGCTGGATGATCTCTCAATGAGTCAATGTCATCATGCCTTTTGCCTGCATCTTCGTGCCGAATTTTCCCGTGGCTGCGATATTTCGCGCCGAGCCGCAGTTGCGGGCGCAGGCAGTGGCTATTTTCGAAGGCAAGCCTCCGCTGGAAAAAATTTTTGCCGTGAATGAGAGTGCAGGGCGCTTGGGCATTTCTCCAGGCATGACCAAAGCCCAGGCAGAACTTTGTCCGGAATTGACGCTTCGCCCGCGCTCTCCGCTGCAGGAATCGGCGGCGCAGGCCGCTCTGCTGGACTGCGCGCAGTCTTTCTCGCCCTGCGTAGAAGATGCAGCATGCAATACGGCAATTCTAGATCTGGCCGGCCTTAAATCTCTTTTCGGCACGCTGCCAGAAATTGCCAGTAATCTTTTCGGCTGCGCGGCCGGCCTGGGACTTGATGTGAACGTTGCAGTGGCTTCGAATCCCGATGCCGCCGTGCTCGCGGCTCGCGGGTTTTCCGGTGTGACCGTGGTTCCACCGGGAAAAGAAGTAGGACAACTCGGATCACTGTCGCTAGATGTTCTATTTCCTGAGCAAGAAAAAGAAAGCGATCAGAAAAAAGAAACCGCTCGTCTGCTTGAAACGCTGGATCGCTGGGGAGTGCGCAATTTACGTGAACTGGCTGTGCTGCCTGAAGTCGCGCTGAGCGAGCGTCTGGGACAGGAAGGCTTGCGCTTGCAGGAACTGGCGCGTGGAGCGGCCTCGCGCACGCTGGTTCCGGTGGAAGCGCCGGCGGTATTTGAAGAAGCAATCGAATTGGAATTTCCCATCGTGCTGCTGGAGCCGCTGGCCTTTCTGCTGAATCGCCTGCTAGAGCAGATTTGCGCGCGCTTAGCGGCACGGGCGCTGCACACTCAAGAATTGCAGCTCACTCTGGGACTGCAAAATTTAACTGGAGTTGATCCTCAAATTGACATGGTCGGAATTCCCAGCGAGAGCGACGATGCGCATCGCACGACCGAGTCACAATCGTCCGCACACTCTTTTGTTTCTGGCCGTCAAAGGAAATTCAGCCGAACTCTGCGCCTTCCTCTTCCCATGTTCGATCCCAAACTTTTTCTTAAGCTGTTGCAACTGGACTTGAATGCGCATCCGCCGGGTGCGCCCATCATAAAAATTCATCTCATCGCAAAACCGGCGCGGCCTCGATCCTCCCAAGGCGGCTTATTTCTGCCTCCATCGCCGGAACCGGAAAAACTGGAACTCACGTTGGCGCGCATTGCCAGCCTGGTCGGCGAATCCCGCGTAGGCTCGTTGGAGTTGCTGGATACGCACCGTGCCGAAGGTTTTCGCATGCGGCGCTTTGTAGCAGCGGCAGCTTCAGAAACCAAGCGTCAAACAGTCCCGGCGGAAGAAAAAGTCACCGTCGCTGCTCTTCGTATGTTCCGTCCGCCGCTCCCTGCCCATGTGACTTTGGAGAACGGAGAGTTAGTCCGCGTGTCCTGCCCGAAGAAAAAAGAAGTGCAGGGCAGTGTGCTCTGGAAAGCCGGTCCCTGGCGCAATTCCGGCGATTGGTGGGAGCGGGAAGCCTGGGCGCGCGATGAGTGGGACATTGCCTTGCAAAATGCAAAAGGTGTCGTTCTTTACAGGCTCGTGCACGACCTGCTCGGCGGTAGCTGGTTCGTGGAAGGGACTTATGACTGAGGGCAAAACCTTTTACCACAGAGTCACCGAGGCACAGAGAAAGCAAAAGGAAAAAGCAATTGGAGGTTTTTCTCTGTGTCTCTGTGCCTCGGTGACTCTGTGGTGAAAGGTATACAGAGAACTCATGTACATCGAGCTTCATGCCCGTTCTGCTTTCAGCTTCCTCGAAGGATCTTCCTTGCCAGAGGATCTGGCAGGAATCTGCGGCCGTCTCCACATGCCCGCCATGGCATTGCTCGACACCGAGGGCGTTTATGGAGCGCCACGCTTTCATCTAGCGGCGAAAAAGATTGGAATCAAGGCACACATCGGCGCGGAAGTCACATGCGAACGCTTGAATCCTGTCATTCTGAGCGAGGAGGGCTCTGCACGAAACGCAGAGCTGCCGGATTCGAATCTCCACATTAAGCAAGCCGGGCCCAGAATTGGGATTCCCCGTTTCGCTCGGAATGACCAGCCGTTTCGCATTCCTCTTCTCGTTTCCTCCCGCGCGGGCTATCAAAACCTATGCCGCCTGATCACTAAAATGAAGTTACGTGGAAAAAAAGGCGAAGGCGCCGTCCGAAAAGAAGAAGTGGAGGAGCATGCTCAAGGCCTCGTATGCCTGACCGGCGGCGCGGATGGGCCGCTGGCTGCCGCTTTACAGCGTGGCGGCATGGAAGAAGCCCGCAAGCAAGTCGAGCAACTGGTTGGATTGTTTGGCCGCGGCAATGTCTACATCGAGTTGCAGCGCCATTTTCATCGTGAAGAAGAAACTCGCAACCGCGCTGCCCTCGCGATTGCCCGCTCGCTCAATCTTCCCCTGCTCGCGACCAACGGAGTTTGCTACGCCACAGCAAAAGATCGCGAACTCTGCGATGCGTTCACCGCCATTCGCCATCACCGCACACTCTCTACCGCGGGGCGCTTACTGGCGCGCAACTCCGAGCGTTATCTGAAATCGCCGCAGGAGATGCAGCAACTCTTCGCCGACCTTCCCGAAGCCGTCGTCAACACGATCGAACTCTCTTCGCGCCTTGAATTCACGTTGAACGATCTCGGCTATCAGTTCCCCCTCTATCCCGTTCCCGAAGGCGAGACCATGAACTCGTTCCTGCGGGAGCGTGCGTGGGAAGGCTTTCGCCAGCGCTATGGCCGAGCCGCAAATGACATGCAAACCCGCGCCCGCCGCCAGGTTGAGCGCGAACTGGCACTGATCGAAAAACTTAATCTCGCCGGTTATTTTCTTATCGTGTGGGATCTGGTGCGCTTCTGCCGCGAGGAAAACATTCTGCTGCAGGGCCGCGGATCGGCTGCCAACAGCGCTGTCTGTTATTCACTGGGCATAACCGCTGTTGACCCCATCAGCATGGAGCTTCTCTTCGAGCGCTTTCTTTCTGAAGAACGCGGCGAATGGCCAGACATTGATCTCGATCTGCCAAGCGGCGACGAACGTGAAAAAGTTATCCAGTATGTCTACCGCCGCTATGGCGAACGCGGCGCAGCCATGACGGCGAATGTAATTACCTACCGCAACCGCATGGCGGCGCGCGAAATGGGCAAAGCGCTGGGATTGGATCCGGAAACACTGGCCAAGATTTCCGCCGCTGTTGCGACCTGGGAATTTCGCGACGAAAATGACGCGCTCGACCGCCGCTTCCGCGATGCTGGACTCGATCTGAAACACCCACGCCTGCGCAAATATTACGAGCTATGCCTTGCCGTGCAGGACATGCCTCGGCATCTTGGCCAGCACTCTGGTGGCATGGTCATTTGTCAGGGACAACTCGACTCAGTCGTTCCGCTTGAACCCGCTTCCATGCCTGGACGCGTCGTTGTTCAGTGGGATAAAGAAGATTGCGCCGACATGGGCATCATCAAAGTTGACTTGCTCGGTCTGGGAATGATGGCCGTGCTCAAGGATTCGATCGAACTCATTCGCAACCACTATTGCGAGGAAGTCGATCTGGCGCATCTTCCGCAGGATGATCCCACGGTTTATTCCGCCCTGCAGCAGGCTGACACGATAGGTCTGTTTCAGGTGGAAAGTCGTGCGCAGATGGCGTGCCTGCCGCGTCTGCAGCCGAAACGTTTCTATGACGTTGTGGTACAAGTGGCAATTATCCGGCCGGGACCAATCGTCGGTCAGATGGTCAATCCTTTTCTCTTGCGGCGCCAGGGACGGGAAGAAGTCACATATCCGCATCCATCGCTCGAACCTGTGCTCAAACGCACGCTGGGCGTACCGCTTTTTCAGGAGCAACTGCTTCGCATTGCCATGATCGCAGCCAACTTCACCGGGGGCGAAGCCGAAGACCTGCGCCGCGCCATGGGTTTCAAGCGGTCTCAGGCACGCATGCGGGAAATCGAAGCCAGACTGCGCGCGGGCATGACGCGCAACGGAATCTCGCCTGACGCGCAGGAACAAATTATTCTTTCCATCACATCTTTCGCGCTCTACGGATTTCCCGAATCGCACGCCGCCAGCTTTGCGCTCCTTGCATATGCCAGCGCTTATTTGAAATGTCATTACCTGGCCGCATTTACCGCTGCCCTACTCAACAACCAGCCCATGGGCTTTTATTCTCCGGCAACGATCACCAAAGACGCGCAACGCCATGGATTAAAAATGCGGCCCGTGGATGTGACCTGTTCGGAGTGGATGTGCACGTTAGAAACAGTCGCCAGTGACGTCAGTAGTCGTTGGTCGTTAGTCGTTGACCAAGAAGGCGCTAGGAACCGAGCCCCGGAGGGGCGAAAGACCATCGCCCTACGCCTGGGATTGCGGTATGTTCGCGGACTGCGCGAGGAGGCTGCTCAGGCTGTGGTGCGGGAACGCATGCATGCTCCGTTCATTTCTATTCACGATCTCACTCGCCGCGTTCCAGAACTGCGCAAGGACGAACTCACCACGCTGGCGGAAATCGGCGCTCTGAATGCCATAGGAAATTCACCACAGAGACACAGAGACACAGAGACGACCAAAATTCAATCAGCAATCAAGAATCAACAATCAAAGATTTCCTCTGTGCCTCTGTGCCTCTGTGGTGAAAAAGCATTTCACCGCCGCGACGCTCTCTGGCAAGTGGAACGCGCCGTGCGCAGTTCCGGACCTCTACTGGAAAATTTGCCTGAGCCCGATTCGCCTTCTCCACTTCAGCCTATGAACCACGAGGAGCGCCTGGTTGCTGATTTCCACGGCACTGGTCTCACTGTGGGACCACATCCCATGGCGTACCGCCGCAACTGGCTTAATGCCATGGGCATTCGACGCGCCATCGAACTCCGCAATATTCCCAGCGGTAAGCGTCTTCGCATTGGAGGTTGCGTAATCACGCGCCAGCGTCCCGGAACTGCGAAGGGTTTTGTTTTTCTTAGTCTGGAAGATGAAACGGGAGTAGCCAATGCGATCATCGCTCCCGACCTGTTTCACAGCAACCGCCTGCTGCTAGCCTCGGAACGGTTTCTGGCCATCGAAGGCATTTTGCAGAATCAGGACAATGTAATCTCAGTCAAAGCGGAACGCGTGCTGCCATTGTTCGTCACGAATGCAGAAACCATTTCGCATGATTTCCACTGACCGAGAACGCCCTTCGAACGAGAGCGCTCTTCATTCCGGCGGCGGGCCTTCTTCGTCCCGGCGATTCTCCGGAGGCGCCAGCGGCAGCTTCGCGGCTTCGCGCATGATGTCGCGCTCGTGAGGCGAGAAGATGATTCTGAAGCGATTCGAGTCGATGAGCCGATTACGCTGATCCGGTGGCATGGCGCTCAACTGGCGTATTGCCATCGTTACCATGTGCCGCCGGTCTGGCGCAAGTTGTTGAAGTGCACTGTGAACCTGCCGTGCCTGCTGTTTCTGCCACGGAGTCAAATGTTCCCAGGTTTCCATCCGGTTCAGCATGCGCTGCTGTTGCTGCGGCGGCAGACTCGAGAAATGCTGTAATCGTCGCCGTAACAACTCCTGCTGTTCCGGAGGTAAACGGCGGAATGCCGGATCGCTTTGCAACGCGCGTTCTTGCTCCCAGGGAGGCACGTTGCGGTAACGCCGAAGCCAATCGCCGACATGACCCGAACCCCGGTAAGGGGGCCGCTGTTGATACTGATTTTGCGGAGGCGACTGGCGGACCTCGTTGTTCTGTGCCAGGCAGGGAAAGACCAGCGCGGCCGCTACGGCCAGCGCAGTTGCCGCCATCCATCCGGTTATAAAGTTTAACCCCCGCATGGTCTCGCCCTAGATTCTTCCCAGATCCCCGCCGCCCATTTGTAGACTTGAATTCGTTCTTCCGATCTACGGATTTGCGGTCACATCGTGCTGTACTTCAAGGTCATCCAGTAAATCGAAATCGGAATAAAGATCGTGATTTTTTTCTAAGGCTTGAAGATCGCCCACTGCCGTGCCCGGCTCCGTGGACTGGGGGGTTTGAGATTCCACCACGGCGAGTTCCTCATGCGTCGCCTTGTACATTCCGCTATCGTGGGTAAAGAACAGAGCGATGCCGATCGCCATGAGCACCGTAAGCGACGCAGCCAGCGCAGGGCGCCGCAACCATGCCCACCACGCAGCCTGCGGCTTAGCCATCTCCTCGCGTAAACGCGCCTGCAACCGCACATCAAAATACGGCGACGGCTCCGGAGCCTGCCACTCATCCAGCAACGCCATGGTCTGGCGGAACTCTTGCATTTTGCCGGCGCATGCGCCACAGCCAGCCAGATGTCCGCTGATCTCCGGGCTCACTTCCATCCGGCCGGACGCGACATCCGGCATTATTTCGCGAACTTCCTCGCACTTCATAACCGTTCCCTCAATTTTCTTCGCCACTGTCACTTCGCCAAAATTCAAAAATGTCGATCACTAGATAAATTCTTTTAACTGTTCCCGCAAACTCTCATAAGCCCGGAACAACAACGATTTGGTCGCCGACTCACTCAGCTTCAATACATCGGCAATCTGCTTGTAATCCATCTGCTGGTACTTGTGCATGATTACCGCCAGCCTTTGCCGTTCCGGAAGCGCCTCTACTTTGCTGCGAATGGCCGCCAACCGCTCCCGCCGCACCAATGTTTCTTCGGCTGTCATCGAAGCGTCGGCCACGTCCATCGTGGTGCCCGTTTCCTCGTCTGGTTCATCCAGGCTAAGGGTGACGTCCGGCCGCTCCTTGCGAGTATCGCGCGCGTGGTTAATCGCCAGATTGGTCGCTATACGATACAGCCAGGTGGCGAACTTGGCGCTGGCTTCATAAGTCTGGCGCGAACGGTAGACGCGGAGAAAGACTTCCTGCGCCAAATCCTCCGCCGCCGCCGTGTTGCGCGCCATCCGGTACATGAAGCTCACCAGCGGCCGGCGGTACTTCTGCACCAGGAAGTCGAAGGCGGCAGTGTCTCCTGCCTTCACCCGCAGCATGACTTCGGCGTCGGTATAGCCTTCAGCGCCGGCCAATACAGGCTGCAAACTGCCGGCCGGACTCGTCCCGAGCGAGGCCATCAGAACGCTCCCGTCCATGGCGGCAGTGCTCACATTAGATTGAACCCCTTTGTTGGCGGAAAGTTGCTCGTCTTCTGATTCGCGAGAATCCTTCGAAGTCTCAGGCGGTACGGTAGATAAGGGGGCTCGGAGTGGCCTGGATTCGTTCGCCATGAAGAAGTTACTTTAGGCACAAGGGGGGTTCTGGCGACCCGAACCCGCCTGCGCCCTGCCGCCGATAGGCTACCACGCCCCTGTTCCTCAATCCAAGCCCGTGTACTCGTCCAGTAGATGGGGTGACACTTTTCATTCCTTTCGTTGAAATAAACCGCGCAGCAGGAACTGCTGCGGGGTGAGGTAGCCGAGGGACTGGTGAGGACGCACGGTGTTGTAGATTTTTTCCCACTGGCGGAGTTCGCGATTGAGTTTTTTCATCTCCAGCGAGCCGGGAGTGACCTGATAGAACTCCTTGAGTTTGGGAGAACGTGGTGGAAGTACGAACAAGCGCAGGCCGCGCTGCTGACCGGCGGCTTCGAACTCGGCGGCGAAACTCGCTGCCGCCATCGACCTGCACCGCGCGACGGGAAAGGGCATGCGGTGCAGCATGGTCTCGAGGAACTGGGCGGCGGTGAAGGCGGTGGCGCGAGTGTGGGCCTGAATCACGTCCCAGCGCGAGACCACATCGCGGGCGGTGAACTGTTTCAAGACCACGCCGGGACGCACGTCGAGAAGTATCGACCTGCACCAGATCGCCGGGCCGGGAAACCGCGTACTGCTTGGGTTTGCGGATGGCATAGGGCCGGAGCGCAAAGCGCGGCGGCTGCCGGGCACGGCGCTGCGGGGCGCTTCGATCAGCCGGCCTTGCCGTTTCAGCTGGGTGGAGGATACGGCCCACCATGGGGTGGAAACCGCCAGCTTCTGCTGGCGCAGCAGGACGGCCAGCTTGTCCTTGCCCCAGCGCGGGTAGCGCAGGCGCAAGGCGAGAACGCGATCCGCTAGAGCGGCCGACCCGGTGGCCTGACGCCGCCGATGAGGGCGGTGGGAACGCTCCTCCAGCCTGGCCAGGTTCTGGGGATCGTAACGCCGCTGCCAGCGATAGAAGGTCTGGCGGGTGATTCCGAAATGGCGGCAGGTGCGAGCCACGTTGCGGCTCCGGCGATAGAAATCCATCCAGGCGAGACGAGTCCGGGCCTCCCGGCTCAGCTCTTTCCCCGTGCGCGCCAGCCCCGTGTCAGAAGCCCGTGTCAGAGCTGGTTACGGGTTCCGTTTCCACATTGAGAGCTGTGCCGATTCGGGCGGAATCGGGTCTCACAAAGATCATGGCGACACGTTTTCAGCCGCGATCGGCTGACATTTCGGGGGCTGCAAGTAAGCGAGCCAATCAATGTAGCAGGGGCCAAGAATGATTACCATGGATAGGACTAAACCCTGAAATAGTCTAGCAGCGGTAAGCGCGGATTCACCGAGTGCCAGGTAAGCATCTTGCCGGGTGACACGACCGTCGAACTCGTCGCAGCCGGCCTCAGACAGCAGCGCACCATCGCAAGGCTCGTGTCGCCGAAGATCAACGGCCATTCAGCCGGTTCCGCTGCTTCTGCTAGCTCCAGCATCTCCGGCGCAAAACGTTCCCTCAATGCGTAGGGATAGAGCTACAACGAAAGCCGGAAGATACACCGCAAAGAGCGCCGAATCCTCACAGCGCCGCAGCCGCGACCGCGCCTGGGCCACGGGCTTAGAGGCGCCTATGCTGTTCCGTTCGCGATTGCCGGCTCCGCCTACTTGCTGGCGTTAGCTATCATTCAGATTCTGGCCCCAGAGATGACGATGGCGAGCGTTCGGTGAGGGGCGTGTAAGTCTTCCGCATGGTGCTCCTCGGGCGCGTGCTGGACCTGCGGACCACCAACTCGGGTTCGATGGCAATTTCCTGAATGTACTTCATGCGCCCTTCGATTCTATCCAGCAGCGTGTGCGCCGCAATCTCACCCATCTTTTGCAGGGGTTGTCTGACAGTCGTAAGTGGCGGATTGATGTAAGCAGCGCTTTGAACGTCGTCGAAACCTACCACCGACACATCGTCGGGCACACGCAGACCCGCTTCCTGGAAGGCGCGGATGGAACCAATAGCGGAAATGTCGTTATAGGCAAACAGGGCGGTGAAAGGCTTGTTGCGTGCGAGTAACTGCTTGGCAAACGGATAGCCCAAATTAGGTGTGGGATCATCCCCTTCGAGCTGCACAGTCAGTTCTGGCCGCATGCCAACGCCCAATCTCTTAGCGACTTCGCAGATCGCATTCCATCGGTCGTCAGAATCCGCGCTGGCCGGCGAACCTTTCATGAATGCGATTCGCTCGTGACCTAAATCGACCAGGTGCTGCAGCGCCAACGATGCGGCGCGACGGTGATTGATAACAATATTGGTCACGCGTTTGAACTTGCGATGGCCGGCAACAGCTACTGTTGGCAGACTGGGTTCTTCCTTCAAGAAAGTGTCCACCGTGATAAAACCCTCGACCCCTCGTTGCTGGAGCATAGTCGAGTAGGTTGCGAGCAGTTTCTCGTCGTGGCGGTGGGCCACTGTTAAAAAGAAGAAATTCTGCTGCCGAAGATAACGTTCGATGCCGCTAATCACAAGGGAACCATAGGCGTCGCCGATTTCTTCCAGAATCACTCCAATCGTATAGGTGCGCTTTACGCGCAGCGAACGGGCGAAAAAATTCGGGCGATAATCGAGCTCGCGAGCCGCAGTCAAAATTCGTTTCTTGGTACGCTCCGGAACGGAATGTGACGCGGAAGAATTATTCAGAACCGCCGAAACCGTGCTCGCGGTAAGCCCAACGCGTTCGGCGACGGATTTCAGTGTCACCGCGGGCTTCTTGCTTCGGTCTGTTTTTTTTTCATGCGGTTTCATACGCAGCTTTTCTGGCCAGTTCTCATCCCGGGCCCTACGGCGCTTACTTTCCTGGCAGGTTCGGACCCGGATTGTATCTTAAGCTTGAGCGCCGGCAAAGCAACAAATTCCATAGTTGCGATTCCCTCAAGAATATCGATATTTTCCTCTTGACAACCAACAGCGTTTCGGACTAAAACCGTTCGCAGCGTGAGTAGTATGGAAGTACTAGCTAAGAAGCTAGTAGAACAACGACATTCCTAAGGCTCCCGATTTGGCCAGCAATTGGCGGGAACTTGGATGCCACGTAGGGCTGGGGAAATCAGGCCTGTCTAACTTGCAAATCCCGTCTCCGTCGACGGGATCGACTCTGGCGTGGGAGGAACTCCATGACAAGCTTCATTCGCTGGGCACTCGCATTTTGTCTTCTGTTGTTCATGGCCGGACCGGCATTGTCACAAAGTAGAAATACCGGTGAAATTCGCGGCACGGTGTCGGCAGGGGGAGCCGTAGTGCAGGGCGCAACCGTTAACCTCACCAATATCGACACGGGAGAGGCGAAGAGTTTCCTTACCAACCAAGACGGTATCTATGACACCGTGTCGACCCCCGCCGGAAACTACCAGATCAGCTTCACCGCGCCAGGATTCAAGAAGCTCGTGCGCGGCCCCATCACCCTGCAAGTGGACGTGATCACCGAGAATGCCAACCTAGACGTTGGCTCAGTAACCGAAACGGTGGAGGTAACCGCGGAAGGCGTGCCGATGCTTGAGACCGAGACTGGTCAGCGGGACTCCTTCCTAGAGGCGGATACCATCGGCAAGCTGCCCCAAATCGGCGCCGGAATCACCGGCAATGACTGGGCTAACTTCAATATCCTGCTTCCCGGAGCGGGCAGCTCTCCTACCCAGCCATCGTCGGAAGGCAGTGGCGCCTATAACGCTGGAGACGCCGTCTCCATTAACGGAAACCTGCCCAACTACGCAAACTACCTGCAGGACGGTGGCGTAGTTCAATTGCCAGTAAGCAACAACGTGGACAACACGTTGTTCGAGGCCATTTCCGAGGTCCAGATCAATACCTCTTCCTTCTCGGCGGAGTACGGCATTGGCGGTGCCGTGTTCAACCAGATCACTAAGAGTGGGACCAATCGATTGCACGGGTCAGCTTATGAGTATTGGCAGAACAACATTCTGGACGCAGCTCCTCACTTCGGAATCCCGAATAGTAGTGGTGGCTTTACTCCGCAGCAGGCGCCGTTTTTCCGTTACGACGAGTACGGCGGTTCCATTGGCGGGCCGATTCTCAAGAACAAGTTGTTCTTCTTCTTCGTCATCGACAAGATCTATAACAACGGCGCGTCAAGCGCCACCAATGGCACAACCCCGACATTGGCAGAAAGAGGCATGGGTACTCTCCATCCCGGCGCCTACGATTTCAGCGCGCCTGGGTTGCCGACCCTGTACGACCCTACCAGTTGTACGACACCGGGCTGTCCTCGCACCTCGTTCGCAGCGGAAAACACGGGAACTCTTGCGGGAGTGAACGCGATTCCGGCTAATCGCATCGATTCCGTGGCCGCGAAAGTTTTGGGCTTTTACCCTCTGCCCAACGCGGGTGGTGTGGGAGCCCTTTCTGACAACTTTTCCACCATCCTGCCAACACCCAACCCCAATCTCAGATTCTTTGGGCGCATTGACTATGATCTCTCTGAAAAGAACCGCATAAGCTTCTCAATCAGCCAAAAAGATAACCCCGGCGTGAATAAGTACGGCCCCTTCCCATGTCCGATCAATTGCTTCTCGGGGGACATAGATGGCTACAATGCTCAGGTCACCGATACTTGGACGATCAATTCGACGATGGTGAATGACCTTCGGATGGCCTACACCAAGCAGGGGAACTGGTTCGTTCCTGACACTATTGGGTTTAACGCGGCAACCACTCTGGGTTTGCAATACGCTAAAGCAAACGTTTTTCCGCAGATAAACGTCGGAGGCGCTGGCCTGTGTTGTTCGCAGCTAGCCCCGGGTACCAATGCCATATACATCGAGAACCTCTATGATCCATCAGATGTTTTAACCCTCGTGCATGGCCGGCACATCCTGAAGTTCGGCGCCGAGGTGCTGATGGGTGAGGGCAACACGACGCCGTGGGGAAACATTACTTCGGGCAATTTCACCTTCTCGGGGAACTACACGGCGCAAAATGGCGCTGCGGCGGGAACCACGGGGGCCGGGCTGGCTGATTTCCTTCTTGGCGATGTACAACAATGGAGCGCAACCAATCAGATAACCTCCTACGCGAGACTGAAGAGCCCGCAATTCTTCGTTCAAGATGACATCAAGGTGCGCCCGAATCTTACTGTGAATCTTGGCTTACGCTATACGGCGATAACCGGATTCACTGAAATAAACAACAGCCTGGGTGGCTTCGATCCGGACATTCCGCTCGCCTGCCCCGCTTGCGGCGCATCCAACGGCACACTAGGTTCACTGTGGTTTGCTCCACAGGACCACCGAGACTCGTTGCAGAAGCCGATTTACGACATCTTCTTGCCACGGGTCGGCTTTGCCTGGTCGATGAAGAACGACACCGTCGTCCGAGGCGGGTTTGGCATGTACTCGTACAACTTTAGCCAGGATGACTACGGCAACGGAATAGGCTTTGGGGCGGTCACGACCAGTTCGGGCAACGCCTCGGACGTGAACCAGGGAACCGGGCCCACTCCCTTGATCACACTCTCAGCCTCAGCCGCCGCCGCGGCTCCCGTTCTGAATTACGTAGTCGGTTCACCGAATGCAAAGAATGTCGCACAGTATGTCAATCTGGCCTCCCCCTCCAATCAGACTTACGTGCCGTATAACGTGCCCGTGGCCAAAATCGACGAATGGCAACTGAGCGTTGAGCACAGATTCCTGCACAACTATATGGCGTCGATTGCCTATGTGGGCAGCCACGCCATGAATCTGCAATTCGGGACGGATCTTAACCAGATAACCAGCCCCGCGGGTTTGGCCGCAAGTGCGGCGGCTGGCTCAGTCGTTCAAGCGGATCGTCCCTACCCGGTTTGGGGTTCCCTGACTGGATACAATTACAACGCGACCTCCAATTACAACGCGTTGCAACTACAGACCACGAAACGATACTCGAACGGCTTAAGTTTCAGTGTGAACTACGTCTGGTCCCATTTCCTGGATGAGCAGGATTCGGGCGGATGGGGCAGCCGTGGAGGAACGCAGTATTGGCAAATTGGAAACGACCCAGCCGCAAACTACGGCAATTCGAATTTCGATATCCCGAACGCATTCAAGGGCTACGCCTCTTACGATCTACCGTTTGGCAAGGGAAAATCTTATCTGAGCGGCAATTCGATAGCGGACGAGATCGTTGGCGGATGGCGGGTATCCGGAACAGTTCTTGCCCAGAGCGGAAACCCATTTACCGTAATCAATACAAACAACTTCAATTCAAAATACACCGGCTGCGGTAACGTCGGCGGTACCGCCTCCGGCGGCGATGCTCCCAACGGCTGTAATTGGTTCCCCAATGTTATAGCCAGCACCAGCGTCAGCAATCCCGGCCCCAACGAATGGTTTAACACCGCCGCCTTTGCCAGTGCCGCCCCCGCCGGCCAGTTCGCGTTTGGCGATGAGGTTAGAAATTCGCTAAGGGGGCCGCGCCTGGTGGTCTTTAACATGTCGCTGGCTAAAGACTTTAGCATCGGAGAACGCGTTCATGTGGAAGTGCGCTCGGACTGGGTTAATGTCTTCAACCATCCTAGCCTCAACCTTCCCGGCCAAGTGTTTGGAGCAGCCAATTTCGGGCAGATAAACGACGCAACCCTTGGCAACGGCGTCGCGGTGGCGCCGCGGAGCGGTCAACTCAGCGCGCGTGTGACGTTCTGATAGAAACAGCGTATACAGCGATAAGGACAGCAATGGCCGTCCTTATCGCTGTCTTTCCATCTCTGTCTGGAGACGACCGAAATCCTGAGGCACGACTCTTGGATCGTACAATTGTGAGATGAGTACAAAAGAGGTCGTGGTCTTGTTCTGGGCGGTTTTCTGTCTCGGGTTGCTGTCGTCTGTCTCTCAATCGAGCCCAGGCCGCCAGCAGCAGGTTGAATCACACAAGCGTAAGGCTGCGGAATATTTAAAGGACAACAAGCCTGATCTCGCGGTGCCTGAATTTAGAGCCATCGTTGCGATCGATCCCAATGATGTGGATGCCCGCGGCAACCTCGGGGTGTTGCTGTTCTTCCAGGGGGATTATACGAGTGCGATTCCACAACTCCGCGCCGCACTGAAACTGAAGCCTACCTTGTCGAAGATTCAGGCTCTTCTGGGCATCGGCGAAAAGAGGACTGGCGACCTCGACGCGGCTCGGCGCGATCTGGAGGAAGCGTTTCCAAAAGTACAGGATCAGAAGATTCGGATTGAAACTGGAATGGAACTGATCGAAATCTACTCTAGGACGGGAGATCTAGATAAATCCGCGGCGATCGTGAGCGATCTTCGGAAACTGCAGCCTACAAATGAAGCTCTTCTCTACACCGCTTACCGAATTTATTCGGATCTAGCCGCAGAGTCCATGCTCAGCTTATCGGTTGTGGATCCCAACTCTGCCCGAATGCATCAGGCAATAGCGCACGAACTCGCCAAACGCGGGAACACTGCAGAAGCGATCGAGAACTACCGCGCCGCTCTCAAGATCGATCCGCAACTACCCGGACTTCACTTCGAACTGGCCGAGATGCTGAGTACGTTGTCGACCGCAGAGGGCCGGGAGGAAGCCGACAAAGAGTACAAGGCAGCCTTGCAAAGTAATCCGTTCGATGAGCAGGCGGAATGCAGGCTGGGCGATATCGCTCTTCAGAGAGACGATTTGAAGGATGCTAACGGGCATTTCACCCGGGCTATGCAGCTGCAGCCAAACGACCCCGAAGCGAATATTGGCCTGGCGAAAGTTTTTATGACCATGGATCAACCGAAAAAAGCTGAACCTCTTCTGCAACATGCGCTCGAACTGGATCCGACGAGTGCAATGGCGCATTTTCGCCTGAGCACCATCTATCGGCAGACTGGACGCCAAGCGGAAGCCAAACACGAACTAGAGGAATACCAGAAGTACAAGGAGATGAAGGAAAAACTTCGCGCAATTTATCACGACTTGCATCAGGATCAGCCGGTGGACGAAAACGTCGATACGCATCGGCAAAGATAAGCCATCGTCGGGCGGGACAAATTTACGCGAACCGCTTTTTGAGTCAAAGACTATCGCGATGAGGAAGACACTTCTAGTAGCTGCGCTGCTGTTACTGGCAGTCCCACTATTCGCTAGCTCCTACTACCCCGCCCGTCTGGACGATCCCAAGGCAATTTATCTAACTCCGGATAATTTCTCTGTGAAGGCTGACGGAATCGCCGATGATTCCGCAGTCTTACAGCAGGCGATCGACACGGTTCAGGAAAAGACCAACCAGGGCATTTTGTTCGTTCCCCCTGGCCGCTATCGCCTGACCAAGACGATTTACATCTGGCCGGGAATCCGGTTGATCGGGTTTGGCGCGGCGCGGCCGACATTTGTCCTCGCAGAAAACACGCCGGGTTTTCAGCAAGGTCCTACTTATATGGTGTTCTTCGCGGGAGCGCGGCCACGCGCAAATGCGACTCCACCAGATGCGCACCCGGGCACATTCTATTCCGCAATCAGCAATATCGATATCGAAATTCAAGATGGAAATCCCGGCGCTGTTGGCATACGCGCCCACTATGCCCAACACTGCTTTCTCGCTCACATGGACTTTCACATTGGCTCCGGACTTGCCGGAATTCACGATGGCGGCAACGTCGCTCTAGACGTTCACTTCGATGGGGGTCAATACGGCATCTGGACTCGCAAGCCATCGCCGGGATGGCAATTTACCGTAATAGACGCCACGTTTGAGGGGCAGCGCGAGGCGGCGATCCGGGAACATGAAGCCGGGCTGACTTTGATCCGTCCGCAATTCAAGAATGTTCCTACGGCGATTTCCATCGATCCTCGATATTCCGATGAACTGTGGGTGAAAGATGGACGCATGGAAAATATTACGGGCCCCGCCGTAATCATTAGCAATGAGAACAATGCTCGCACCGAGATCAACATGGAAAACGTCGTCTGCCGGAACGTTCCTGTTTTTGCGGCTTATCGCGAAAGCGGAAAACATACTGCAGGCCCGTCAGAAATTTACGAGGTAAAGACTTTTTCTCACGGCCTCCATTATGAGGACATCGGGGCAGTATCCGCGATGCAGGATGTCTATGACACGGCGCCATTGCGCGCATTGCCCGAATCAGTCAAGTCCGACATTCTCGACCTGCCACCCATCGAAACATGGGTCAATATCCGCTCCCTTGGCGCTCAGGGGGATGGAAAGAGTGATGATACCGACGTGTTCAGAAAAGCCATCGCTGAGCACCGCGCGATTTACTTGCCGTCCGGCCAGTATCGTGTCACAGACACCCTCACTTTAAAGCCGGACACGGTTCTTATCGGCCTCCATCCGAGCGTTACACGAATATTGCTTGCCGATTCCACCCCGGCCTTTCAAGGCGTTGGCAGTCCCAAGCCGTTGCTTGAAACCCCAAAAGATGGGACGAATATTGTGACCGGCATCGGGCTCTACACCCACGGCATAAATCCGCGAGCAGTTGCGGCAAAATGGATGGCCGGGAGGGATTCGATGATGAACGATGTTCGGTTTCTAGGAGGTCACGGCACGATTGATCCCAATGCCACCGCGGAGGAGAGCTCCAAAGTATGGAAAGAGATTTACAACGACACACATAGCGGCGATTCCAATCCCAATCGCCGCTGGGACGGACAGTATGCAAGCCTGTGGATCACTGGCGGCGGTACTTTCGTCGGTATCTGGACGCCCAGTACCTTCGCGCAGGCAGGCTTGTACATATCGAACACTTCAACCGCGGGGAGAATCTACGAACTGTCGAGCGAGCATCACGTTCGCAACGAAGTAGTTCTGGATCACGCCTCCAACTGGCAAATCTATGCGCTCCAGACAGAAGAAGAGCGAGGCGAGGGCGGCTTCGCTTTGCCTCTCGACATCCGGGAGTCGAGCAACATCACCTTTGCGAACCTGCACATGTATCGGGTCGTAAGCGCCTATCAGCCGTTCCCCTATGCGATCACGGTGACAAATTCCAGGAACATACGGTTTCGCAACGTTCACTGCTACAGTGACAGCAAAGTGTCCTTCGACAACGCGGTCTACGATCAAACCCACAACATTGAAATACGGCAGCGGGAATTTTCCTGGTTGACGCTTTCCGGAGGTGCGCCGGAAGTCCGCCCCAAGGAATCTTCCCCAGTTCTTGCCGAGGACGCTAAGGTGGAGAGGTTGGCTGGGGGCTTCTTCAATATTTCCGGCGGGGCGGTCGACAGCTCCGGAAACGTTTATTTTGTGGATGCCAAGTGGCAGACCATCTACCGCTGGTCGGCCGTGACTCGCCAACTGTTGAAAGTTCGAGACAATCCGCTGGACCCGGTTCAACTGTTTTTCGATAAGGCCGGCGACCTGATGGTGGTTTCGTATGCGGGAATGGGAACGGTGTACAGCTTCAGGCCCGGCGCTGCCGATGACGATATTACGCTGCTGAAAGCGGTGCCGGCCGCGCCCCGCCCGGGAATGACGCCGGTTCTCCCCGTCGACTATTGGCGAAATGAAAATGATTTTTTAGAAACCGTGCCGGGAAAACAGCCTTATCAGCTCATCTCCCCGGACGGAACCACTTTCCTTCCCGCGGGCGAGGATTTTGTGAGCGGAGAACTCTACTACGGCTCGAAGTTGAATAATACGCTGCGAGCTTTTGGTTTCGCCCCTGCCGTTGTGGGCCAGCCCTACTACGCTTCCGATGAATCTGGTGAAAAAACCTACGTTGGCAGTGTCGGTGTTGACGGGACAGTTTCAAACTTGAAACTCTTCGCTGAACGAGGCGGGGAAAGCGTGACGGTGGACAGCAAAGGCAACGTTTATATCGCCGCTGGACAAATATTCGTTTACAACCCATCCGGAGATCTGATCGATACCATCGACATTCCAGAACGCCCCTCGCAATTGTTGTTCGGTGGTAGCGATGGCAGTAGCTTATTCGTTCTTGCGCGTAGCTCCTTGTACGCCGTCCAGACCCGCTATAAAGGACGCTGAAATTACTATTTTTTTGAGGAGATGGAGATGGTAGGCCAAACTTCGCGACGAAGTTTTCTTGGACTCTCAGCTCTGGGGCTGGTAGCTGCCGTTGCGCCGGCTGAGGTGGCCCAGCCAGCGCCTGCCGCAACCGGGCCCGAAAGCCAGACCTCGAACGTGAGCCCGGAAATTTCTGTTTGGGTCACGTCTAGCGACGAACGGTTTGCAGCCGCTCCCAAGGCCACTTGGCGCCCCGCTTCGCAGCCGCCTGGCACTGATCAGCTCCGCCTGAATCCAGGCACGAAGTTTCAGCGGATATTAGGATTTGGGGGCGCCTTCACCGATGCTGCCTGCTACACGTTCAATCGACTCTCACCAGCCGCGCGGGAGCAACTCTTTCATGAACTGTTCCATCCCTCAGAAATGGGACTGAGCACAGGCCGCATCTGCGTTGGATCGAGCGATTACTCGACGAAGCTTTACAGCTACGACGATGGCGAAGCCGATCCGGACCTGACCCGATTTTCGATCGAGCACGATCGCGAATACATTCTTCCTATGCTGCGCCAGGCGCGGCAGGCGAATCCGGACCTGTTCCTTTTTTCAACTCCTTGGAGCCCACCTGGCTGGATGAAGTTCAATAACTCGATGCTCGGTGGCTGCATGCGTAATCATTACTTTCCTGTTTACGCAAATTACTATCTGAAATTTCTGCAAGCCTATGCCGCCGAAGGCGTGCCCCTGCAAGCGCTGACTTCGCAAAACGAACTCGACACAGATCAGGATGGCAGAATGCCAGCTTGCATCTGGCCACAGGAGTACGAAATTCAATTCGTGCGCGACCATCTGGGTCCGCTTTTGGAAAGTAGTGGAGTGCCGATTAAGATCTGGCTTCTGGATCACAATTACAATTTGTGGGGACGTGTCGTGGATTCGCTGGAAGACGAGAAGCTTCGCAAATACGCCAACGCGGTTGCCTGGCACGGTTACTACGGCACTCCCGACATGATGAGCAAGGCCCATGACTTTTATCCCGATGCGGAGATGCATTGGACCGAAGGCGGCCCGGACTATACGGATCCCGGTTATTTGACGGATTGGTGCAAGTGGGGCGGAACCTTCAGCGACGTGCTTAAGAACTGGTGCAGCTCCATCACAGCGTGGAACCTCGCGCTCGATGAGCACGGCCGGCCAAATATCGGACCGTTTCCCTGCGGCGGCGTGGTAACGATCAACTCGCAGAACAACGAGATCACCCGCAGCGGACAATACTGGGCGTTCGCTCACTACTCACGTGTCATCCGTCGCGGAGCGCGCCGTTTCGATTCTGAGAGCACGGCCGCGGGCCTGCAACACCTTGCCCTTGAAAATCCAGACGGCCAGCAGGTGCTGGTGGTAACGAATACCGGGCCGGCAAGAACGATGGAATTACGGCTCGCGAATATGGCGGCATCGGTTCCCTTGAAGTCAAATTCATTGACAACTCTGGCTTGGAGGTAGTTTATCCAACAAATCGTGAGAGCAACCGGGACAAAAACTATTCATCTGACTTGTTTGGTCCTCGGAAAACTGGTTCGGGCATCATCGTTACCAATGCGAGCATCGCTACGCATCCTGCGAATGGCACCAACAAACCGGCGCGCAGGCTTCCCGTACCGGTCGACGCCAGTCCCACCAACCAAGGCATGGTAGCTCCTCCCATACCCGCGAGCGCAAACATGATCGCCCCGATTCGCCGCGACCTTGCGCCAAATGCCTTCACCAGCCACGCAATCAGAATTGGATATATCCCGGCCAGCCCGAGTCCCGCCGCCGCAACGCAGATTGCAACGCTGACGAATGTTCTTGCCCGCATTAGAAAGCAGATGCCTGCCGCTGCGAGTATCCATCCACTTGCGAGCAGCTTGCGTTCGCTCCGCCGCAATGGAATCAGCGGCACCAGAGCGCGCCCGGCCAGCAGTCCTCCCCAAAAAAACATAGGCGTCAAGGCCCATAGGTCGCCAGAATTGGGATTCATCCGTTTCGTCAGTGAGGCAACCCATCCAGCAACCGAGTTCTCGGATCCGACATATAGGAAAAACAGCGCACCCAGGCTCAAGGCACTTCTCATGCTGACGTTGTCTCGGCGCGATGACCTGAGCTGCTCAGCTTTTTCTGTAGGTCCCAGCTCCGCTATTGCGGGCTCCAGATTCATCCCGGCCAAAACCACAGCCGTAAGCGCCGAGCATGCTGCGATCGCATAGAGGAGCCATGAGGTCGCCGCGTGGCGTTGAGCAAGCATCACCAGGGGGGATGACGCAATCGCGCCGATTCCCCACATCAAGTTCAGAATGCTGAGTGCGGACACACGACGTTTTTTTGCAACTTCCGCCACCCACAAGTTGGTGGCAGAAAGAACCTGCCCCAATCCACAACCGAACACCGCAACCGCACCTAAGGTCGCAACATTGCTACCCAGGTTTAGCCCTGCCACTCCCGCCGCGATCAGGCTAAAGCCGCAAACAAAGGTGAGCCGGTATCCTCGTTTGATCAGCCAGCCAAGCGAAGCCACGCCCACCATCGACCCGCAAAACTGCGCCGTGAAAAATAGTCCGGCGCGCTGGTCGCTTAAAGACCAGCGGCTAATGAGGATCGGGAGGATAGGACCAATCAGCGTCGTTACGATCCCGGTGACAACAAATCCACCGTGGAGCACAACAGGTGCGGTCGAAGAGATTGCCGGCGGAACCGGTCGGGTTTGAATCCAACTCATGCTCAAGGCATTCTGCCGGAATGATTGCGCGTGAGCAACTTGGCAGGCGCGAAGAGCGCGGGCACGATGTAAGATCATCGTTATTCTATTGAAGATCAACCTTAGTCATGTGGATCCCATGAGCATATACAAGACCTCTCTGCGGATCGCTGTTTGCTGTTTTGCTGCCTTGGTTTCTGCCGCGCAAGTCCCACCGACCTCATCACAAACATTTCTGGCCGGACTAGCATCAGTCTCGATGGAACCTGGCGCGCTATCGTAGATCCGTATGGAATAGGAACGGGCATGCGCTTCTACGAAAATGCGAAGCCCAAGAATCCACGCGACCTGGTCGAATACGAACTTCGATTCCTCCGGAATATTGAATGTCCCCGGCGACTGGAATTCTCAGCGAGCCGCGCTGTTCTTCTATGAAGGCTCAGTTTGGTACAAAAAGTCGTTCTCCTATCACAACAGCAGCCATAGGCGGGCGTTCGTCTACTTCGGGGCCGCCAACTATAAAGCGTCGGTTTATTTGAATGCCCAGAAACTGGGAGATCACGCGGGCGGGTTCACGCCGTTCAATGTGCTAGCATACTTCTCGCATTAATCAGCAGCGCACGCTGAGTGCGATTCACTTCTTGCGCTGCTTCTTGCGCAGCGCGCTCATCATCGTGGCGATGCGTTTCTCGCGCGTCTCCGGCCTTTTCGCACCCTCGATTTCGCGCACGTATTCTTTTTGAGCAGTGAAGGAGAGCTTGGGCCAGAACTCCTTGGCCCTGGCATCGCTGTTAATGATTTTCTTCAGATATGCAGGCACCTCAACCGTTCGCTCGTCCTCATCAAGTTCCATGATTACTTCGACGGTGTCCCCGCCCTGGCAATGAGCACCGGAGCGCAACTGGGCGTTGACCGCCATCATGTGACCATCGCCCATGTTCATCAGCGAACTACGGAACGGAAAGCCATTGATAGTGCCTTTGACCGGCACGCGGCCTTTGCGCTGGAAGATCGCGACCACGTCAAACGGGGGCTTGAGTGCCGCCACTTCGGAACCTGCCTGACTCAGCAGCCTCACTTTGAACTTATGTTGCGCCACGGCAAGCGCCTCAGACGAGATGAATTTTTATCCAGCCAGCGCGGCCACGCGCGCAGCTCCGTAGAGTCCGGCGTCGCTTCCCAGCAGGGCTCGCGTGATAATAGTTTTTCGTTCAGTGCGGCTTTCGGTCTGGGCTGAAGCGCCTTCGCGGTTCCCTGCGGAACCATTCGAATCAGTCTTCAAAGGATCGGCGGGCGCGGTGGCAGCGTACACCATGCAGCGCTCCCGGAGTTCTTCGAACATTTTGGAAGCGTACGCATCCCAGGCGCTGGAAACACCTCCGCCGATGACGAACATATCGAGATTCAAGACGTTGATCAGGCCGGCGAGCAGTATGCCAAGATACCGTCCGAAACTGTGGAAGATGCGGCGGGCGTGTTCGTCACCCTGAAGCGCCAGGTTATAGATCGACTTCGCGCCGAATTCGGCGTCGGAGGAGGCGGCCTGGGCCAGCGATGGGGCTTCACCGCTGGCGATGGCTTCGCGGGCCATGCGCATGATGGAACTGGCGGAAGCGTATTGCTCGGAGCATCCGCGGTTGCCGCAACCACAAGGATAACCTTCTGGTTCGAGGGTGACGTGACCAAATTCGCCAGCCATGCCGTTCATCCCATGCCAGATTTTTCCTCCGAGTACGATTCCACCACCAATTCCGGTGCCGAGAGTAACCACGGCCATATTAAGGACGCCACGGGCGGCTCCCAGCCATTGCTCGCCGAGCGCGGCAACATTGGCATCATTCTCCAAGATGACGCGCGCCGCGAGGCGAAGCTCGATCTCGGAGCGCACCGGATATTCTTCCCAGCCCGGAAGGTTGGCCGACTTACGCAGCATACCGCTTGACATGTCGATGATGCCGGGAACACCGATGCCAGCACCCAGAAGTCTTCCTGTGCCTTTATATTTCGCGGATAGACGCTGGATCGCGGCGCACATCTCGTTGATAACATGGTCGCGGCCGAGAGCGACTTTGGTACCGAGAGTGACTTTTTCGAGAAGCTGTCCCGCGCTACTGACGGCGGCGATGCGAAGGTTAGTGCCGCCGAGATCGACTCCGATGGAGAAATCAGCCATGGCTGAGAAAGATTATCAGAAGTGGGGCGAAGCGTCCTCCTTGATAAGAATCGTTACTTTTGGCACTTCGAACAGTAATGGCTGCTGCGTCCGGCAATTACGATGCGCTTGATCGGGCTCTTGCAGACCAAGCAAGGCTCGCCTTCGCGGCCATAGACGCGATGCTGCAATTGGAAGAAGCCTTCTTCGCCGTTGGCGTCCACATAGTCAGAAATGGACGAGCCGCCGAGCGCAATTGCCTCCTTTAGAACTTCTTTCACCGCCGCGAAGAGCTGGGAGAGCTCGCCGCGCGTGATGGAGGAAGCGCGGCGACGCGGGCGAATTCCGGCGCGGAACAGAGACTCGTCGGCATAAATGTTGCCCACACCGCGCAACAGTTTCTGGTTCAGCAGCGCGCTCTTGATGGGAGTTTTGCGCCCACGAAACAAGGCGAGGAAACGGTCGAGATCGACTTCCAGCGGCTCGATGCCGCCTGCGTCGAAGCCCCCGGCACGGGCAACGCTTAACCTTCCAAAGCGGCGGGGGTCGACAAAGCGCAGTTCCCTGCCCGAGGCCAGCTTGAGAATCGCGTGCGTATGCTTAAAAATCTCTGACTGCGGTTCGCACACTTGCAAGCGGCCGGTCATGCCGAGATGGACAATCCATTGCGCTGTTTGTCTGGGGCCGATCTGTGTGGGGCGGACACTCCTGTCAGCCTCTGCCGGCGGCGTCGATGAAGGCTCTCGTGAGCTCGCTTTAGATCCCGGACGCGACAATTTAGCTTTGCGGCTTTTGGCGGACAAAGCCTGCCCTGAGCCTGCCGAAGGGAGTGCCCGTCCCGCACGGACTTGTTCGAGGTCGAAGACAATGTGCTTTCCCATGCGCCGTACGGTGACAATGCGACTGTTTTCCAGGGCGGCAACAATTTCTCGCGCCGAAGACTTGAGAGGTTCCGCCTTTTGGCCCAGCCAGATTGATTCAATCACGTCGCCGGAGACGCGAGCAGCTAATCCGCGGGCGATGGTTTCAACTTCTGGGAGTTCCGGCATGTCCCTAGTGTAGAGGACGCAAGCCAAACGCGCGATTAAACGAAGCGCCAACGGAGTTTGAGCAGATCCGGCGGGTTAATCTTTCAGTGGCACTACGGTTTTGCCGTCGCGGCAGAAGGTGGCAACTTTCTGCAGATCGCCGTTTGCCCTGGGCAAAATCATCACTGGTCCATAGCAGTAAACGGCGTGGCCGCTGGCGGCAAAGTACCAGCGTCCACCTTTGGAGTGTTGCTCGAGGTGGTCGGACGGCCGGCGCTCGGGCTGCGCCGGCCTGGCAACCGTGAAACTAAACAACAAGGCTAGGGTCAGAACCTTCATTGTTGCCAATTTTCAAACCACGTCCTTGGGACGTTTACTGCCTACCTAAATCGTATGCAAGCTGCGACGCTGATCTAACAAATCCGAAGCCGGCACCGGCGGAAGCTGGCTTTGGGGCTTTGCGCTCTTGCCTGCCCGGCCTTGGGCACGGGGTTGTGGCACTACCTGGGTTGGCGGGGCGGACGGAGACTGGGTGGACGGGATTTTGTTCGACGGAATCTGGGTTGACGGGTCGTCCATTCGGCCTTGTGCCTGGGCCCGGGCTGTGGCCTTCTGCCTATCGCCGAGCGCTTTTCCTCTTTGACTCCATAGCTCCCTGCTGTCGGGTGCTAGAACCTTAATCAGATTGCTCTGCGATTGGATGGTCGAGCCTTGTTCAATAATGAGCATCGTCATCAGGGCGTAGGAGAATACAAACAGAACCGTGAGCAAGGGAAGAAGGCTGCGCTTCTTCTTTGGCGCTGCAATCGCGATCACCGCTGTGTTCCCGAACAAAGTCGTCAAGTGGCACCCCGGCCATCCCTCACAAGGGCAGGCGATCAGGAGATTGCAGCTTGTCAGCCAATGGCGCGAGTAAACGAAAGGTATTGAATTTAATTGATTTAGGAGGTTTAGGCGGAGAGCGCTGGCAGAGTTTAAGTGCAATTGAATGCATATTATGAGCACGGAAAACGTTAATCGGATCGCTGCTAGGCGGTAGGTTTGAGTCGCTGAAATGGAGGCTTTTATGAGGACCAGTCTTTGCGCGAACCTTGTCTCTAGCCGAACGGCTCTCCACGAACTTGGGATAGCCCTACTTCCCGCCTAGCAGGAGTTTGGCTATGGTTGCCAGTTGCATGTTGGACGTTCCCTCGTAGATTTTGCCGATTTTGGCGTCGCGCCAGTATTTTTCGACAGGATAGTCCTTGGTAAATCCGTAGCCGCCATAAATCTCAATGGCGAGCGAGGTGACCCGCTCGGCCACCTGCGAGGCGAAGAGCTTCGTCATCGCCGCTTCCTTCACGAAGTTCATGCCTGCGTCCTTCATACGGGCTGCGTTGTAGACCATCAGGCGGGCAGCCTCGATCTCGGTGGCCATTTGCGCGATCTGGAACTGGATGCCTTGAAACTCGGCAATGGGCTTGCCAAATTGTTTGCGCTCTGCCGCATACTTCGAGGCGAACTCCCAGGCACCGCGCGCCAGGCCGATCATCTGCGCGCCGATACCGATGCGGCCTTCGTTTAGGGTTTCGATGGCTATCTTGTAGCCTTTGCCGGGCTCGCCCAGCACGTAGTCTTTGGGGACACGGCAGTCTTCAAGAATCAATTCGCAGGTCGAGGAGGCGCGAATGCCCAGCTTGTCTTCCTTCTTGCCGACGCTGAAGCCGGAGAGATTTTTCTCGATTAAGAACGCGGTGATGCCTTTGTATCCGGCAGAGGGGTCAAGCGTGGCGAAGAGCACGAAGAGTCCGGCTTCTTTGCCGTTGGTGATCCAGAGCTTGCGACCGTTGAGGACGTAGTCGGAGCCTTTGAGTTCGGCGCGCGTCTGAAGCGCAAAGGCATCGGAGCCGGAACCGGCTTCGCTCAGCGCGTAAGCGCCAACCGTCTCCGAAGTCATTTTGGGCAGATAGCGTTTCTTCTGGTCGGCGCTGCCCCAGCGCAAAAGCGCATTGTTGACCAACGTGTTTTGCACGTCTACGATCACGCCCGCAGATGCGTCGACGCGGGACAATTCTTCCACCGCCAGGATCGCTTCGAAGAACTTGGCGCCGCCTCCACCATACTGTTCCGGGATTTCGATTCCCATAAGCCCAAGCTGGAAGAATTCGCGGATGAGATCTTTCTCGAAGATACCCTTCTCGTCCATCTCCTTCACCAGCGGACGGATTTTATCGTCGGCAAACTGGCGAATGTTGTCGCGGAACAGGATCTCGTCTTCGGTAAGAATGGTGAGGGGCATGGGGACTGGGGCTTGCAGAGTCGTTTCGGGCATACGGATCCCTTCCGGTGGAGGAATGGCAAACTCATAATTTTAGCATTAGGAAAAGGGTGCGCGACTTAGCTACGGCGGAAATGCACCAGTTTAAGCGTGTCGGCCTGCAGAATGCGCTGAATCTGATTGCGCGCGTGGACTGACCACGGACCGGTGGTATCGAGTTTGATATACGCCTGCCAGTGTTTCAGCGCCTTGCGCGGTTCGCGGGTCTTCTCGAACGCGAGCGCGAGGTTGTAGTGCGCATCAGCGTAAGTGGGGGCGAGTTGAATCGCCGTTTTGTAAGTCTGGATGGCCTCTTGCACGCGCCCGGTCTCGTCCAGAACGTTGCCCAGATCGAAATAGGCCAAGGCATAGCGGGGATCGGATTGCAAGGCAGCGCGGTAGTGCTTCTCCGCCAATGGGAAATCCTGACGATTGTAGTGCAGGGTTCCTAAGTTAATGTGAGCGGCGGCGTGAGAGGGATCAAACTCGAGCACCTTCTGGTAGGCGGCCAGCGCTTGGGTCTGCAAGGCCGGGTCTTCTTCGAGCGCGATGCCGCGGGCAAACCAGACTGCGGCTTCGTTCTCGCGCGGCGTGGAGTCGGGAGCTGGAATCGACGTGCGAGTCACAACTTTTTCTGTAGACGAGAAGTCCATCACAAACTGTCCGGCGATGGGCTCGAGCAGCCGCCCCTGGTGACGGAAAGCCACGCGATGCTTGTTGGTGGAGGACACTCCGGCGTCGAGTAAAGGATTTCCCATTCCCGATGCCTGCTTCTGCATGGCCTCCAGCGATTCCCGAATCACCGCGGGCCGCACCTTCATGGCGCACAGGTCGCGAACTTTCTTGATTTTCAGCAGGTCGGAAAAAGAGTAGGTGGCAGAGGCGACAATCAGCCCGGCGCGCTCCCAGTTGGCCAACTGGCGCGGGGTGAGATGAAGAATTCTCAGTAAATCTGCTCGACTGTACATATGTCTTGCGCGGGTTCGACCGCGCAAGTACGTCCCCGCCGCCATTATCCGAGAGTTGCGGTCGCAAACGCAACAGTAAACCGTTGAGGAACTCTGTGGAGAACCTGGTTGATTTACATGCAACGAAAATGGTGCAATCCAAAAATTCCTCGCTGCGCTCGGAATGACAGGTTTCGGGCTAAACCACAACTGCTGCCTGGTACTCTTCGTAGGTTCCCTTGAAGTCGGTAATTTTGTGGTCGCTTTCGAAATGCCAGATGCGGGTCGCGACTTCATCGATCAAGTCGTGGTCGTGGCTTACGAGAAAGACCGTCCCCTGGTATCGCTGCAGAGAAATGTTCAGTGCGTTGATGGCTTCGAGATCGAGGTGGTTGGTGGGCTCATCGAGCACTAGAACGTTGGGTTTCTGCAGCATGAGTTTGCAAAAGAGTAAACGCGCAGCTTCGCCGCCGGAAAGAACGCTGGTAGATTTGGTGGCTTCGTCGCGCTGGAAGAGCATTTGGCCAAGCAGTCCGCGAATTTCTTCGCCGACCGCGGCGGGATTCCATTGATGCAACCACTCCAGCACCGTCATGCCGCCTGCGATCAGACTCCGATGGTCCTGGGCGAAATATCCAATGGATGCCTCGTGTCCCCAGATCACCTTTCCGGAATCGACGAAGGCGCCATCGTAGCCGCTGGTCTTGCGCAACTCGGCTTCGGGAGTAGTGGGCGAGTTCGCCAGCAAAGCATTCACCAGCGTTGTCTTCCCGGCTCCGTTGCGCCCCATCAGGGCGATTCGTTCGCCGCGGGTGATGCTGGCGGTGAAGTCACTAATTACTTTCTTGTCGCCGTAAGCTTTGTTGAGGTGCTCGACTTCGAGAATGTGTTTACCCGAAGGCCGCTTCTGTTCGAACTTGATGTATGGGCGCTGGATGTTCGACTTGGCGAGCTCGGTCACCTGCAAGCGCTCGACTTCCTTGCGCCGCGACTGCACCTGGCTTGATCGCGTGCCGGCGGAAAAGCGCGCAATGAATTCGTTCAACTGCGAGATTTTCTTTTCGCGCTGAGCGTTCTGCGATTCAATCTGCGAGCGCACCTGGGTCTTGGCCAGCACCATTTCGTCATACGATCCGGTATAGGTGATGATGGTCTCGTAGTCGATGTCAGCGATGTGAGTGCAAATGCTGTTGAGGAAGTGGCGGTCGTGAGAGATGGCGATCACAACGCCGTCATAGGCGTTCAGAAATCCCTGCAGCCAATGGATCGAATCCAAATCCAGGTTGTTGGTTGGCTCATCCAGGAGCAATGCCTGCGGATGCCCGAACAGCGCCTGCGCCAGCAGCACCCGAACCTTCTGTCCACCCTGCAGTTGGCTCATTTTTTGGGAATAAGCTTCGTCTGGAATGTCCAAACCCTGCAGCAAAATCGCGGCATCGCTCTCCGCGGTGTAGCCATCTTCTTCGCCGACAATGCCTTCGAGTTCGCCAAGCTTCATACCGTCCTCATCGGTCATATCAGCCTTGGAATAAATCTCGTCACGCTCCTGCATTGCTGCCCACAAGCGCTGGTTGCCCATGATGACCGCGTCGATCGCGGTGTATGCGTCGAAAGCGAATTGGTCCTGACGCAAAACACCGAGCTTTCGCGGGCGAACTACGGTGCCCTTTTGCGGCTCCAATTCTCCGCTGAGCAGCTTCATAAAAGTGGACTTGCCCGCACCATTGGGCCCGGTCAGGCCATAGCGCTTGCCCGCCGTAAATGACACGGAAACTTCATCGAACAAAATTTTGGCGCCGTAGCGCATGGAAACCTTGCTGACTGAAAGCATGGGTTAGTTTTCTCTTCTTCTGGGCTTTTCCGGGAAGCTTCTTCAGGAAGCTTTCTTCTGAAACTGCGGGGGAATCTCCGCCAAAACGGTGCGCAGCTGGAGTTCATAGAATATCATGCTGATCATTTATGGTGCGGTCATCGTGCGCTCGCCGTCCACGGATCAATCAAGGTCGCGGAAATATCATCAAAATCCCGGATGTTTCGCGTCGCGAGCGTCGCGCGGCGCGAGAGAACGATTCCAGCGATCATCGTGTCGCGCGTCTCGCGAGGGCGGCCCCGCATTTTTCGGGAGGCCATCAAAGTGCCGGCGCGTTGTGCGGCCTCGGTGTCGAAGGGAGCGACACGATGATGAATACGGCTCAAGAATTCCTCAAAGTCATCAATCAGAGCGGCTCGCCGTTTTCCGCTTGGCATGATCTCCAGGCCGAAACGAACCTCGAAGACTGATATTGCAGTCGTCCAGACGGATTCCCGAGGCTGTCCGTCAAGCCAGACAATCACTCTCTTGTCAGGCGCACGCATCATTAACGCAGAGAGCACGTTGGTATCAAGAATGATCATTCCTCGAAGGAGGGAGGCTTGATTTCATAGCCCCGCAATTCTGGAATCGCGGAATCAAGCCCGTTCCTGGCAAAGATCCTCGAAATTTCCGTGCCGAGCCCGCCGCTGGGAGCGCTCTCGTCCTTCTTATGCACTGCGGCACGCAAAATGTTGCGGACCTCTTCTTCCATACTGCGGCCGTTCTTCTGGGCCCGTCGCTGCAGACGGATCTTAACCTCAATTTCGATATTTCGAACCACTAATTGCGCCATTATCTTTCTCTTAACAATGATATCATGATATCATTATTGGAATCAGGCGTCAATCGACGAGAATTTGAATTAGGTGGATTTGCGACAGAACAAGCGATAGGCCTCAACTAGGGTTGAGCAACTATTGCCGATCGAGCAAGCTGCGCACCGTCTGCGCAAGCGTGTCGAGCAAGAAAGGCTTCTGGAGGACTGTGGTCTGCGTGTCGACGGCTCCGCCCGCTAAAGCCGGGTGCTCCGGATAACCGGACATGAATAACACCTTAATCTGCGGGCGCACCTGCCGAAGGCGATGCGCCAATTCTTTACCCCCCAGGTTGGGCATCACCATGTCGGTCACCAGCACGTGGATCGAGTCGCCATGTTTTTCCGCGATGCGCAGAGCCTCATTGCCATCCACCGCAGTGAGGACCGTGTAGCCTCGACGCTGGAGAAAATCGCAGGCCACCTCGCGAATGCCGGATTCATCTTCAACTAAAAGAATGGTCTCGATAACTTTGGGCGCGGTGACGGGGTCTCCTTCGATTGGGGAGACTGCAGCGGATGCTTTAACTTCTTCGGCAGGTGGCAGGTAGATTTCAAAGGTCGTGCCCTGTCCTGGATTGCTAATGACGTGCGTCCAGCCGCCGATCTCTTTGACGACTCCGTAAACAATCGCCAGCCCAAGCCCGGTACCCTTTCCCGGTTCTTTCGTAGTAAAGAACGGCTCGAACATGTGAGCCAGCGTTTCACTGTCCATTCCGATACCCGTATCGCGGACAATGAGCGTCACGTAGCGGCCGGCCCGCACACCGTCACGAGGAGGGGAATGGTCGATACCAATTTCCTGGTTCCGGGTCTCGATGAAAATCTCCCCTCCCTGCGGCATCGCGTCGCGGGCGTTGACGGCAAGATTCACAATGAGTTGTTCAACTTGTGCCGGGTCAGCCTTGATGGCCCAAAGCTGTGGAGTCGCGGCCAGACGCACCGTAATGTTTTTTTCGAAAAGGCGATCCAGCATTTTTGACACGTCGGTGAGGACTTCGTTCAGATCCACGACTTTCGGCTGAAGTACCTGCCTGCGGCTGAAGGCCAATAAGCGACCCGTAAGGCTTGCCGCGCGGGTCACGGCATGTTCTATTCCCAAAGATTCCCTTTGCGCTGGAGCGTCTGGAGCAAGCGACGTACGCCAGCGTTCGTTGTGGGCCTGGATGAGCATAAGAAGGTTATTGAAATCGTGGGCGACGCCTCCAGCCAGCGAGCCCACCGCCTCCATCTTTTGCGAATGACGGAGTTGGTCTTCCAGACGCTTACGCTCCGTGATGTCGTACATCACGCCCTGCATCAGCAATGGCTGATCCGCGGCTGTGGGCAAAGTGACGGCCTCATCGCGAAACCAGAGCACTCTGCCATCGCGGGCGAACATGCGATATTCAGCCTGAAACAGATCGCGATGTTTCTGGAAGCGCTCTTCGATTGCCAGAACACTGGCGCGGTCTTCCGTATGAATGCGGTTGATCCAGTTCACAGAATCGGAAAGCCAATCCGCCGGCGAGAAACCGAGCATCGATTCGATCTGAGGACTCACATAATGCCAGCGGCCAGCGGGGCCTAGTTCGGCGATGTAGGTGATGGCGGGCAGGCGTTCGACCAGCGTGCGATAGCGGTTCTCTGCCGCACTAAGTTCGGCTCGGGCCCGATCCCATTCCATGGCGATGGCGGCCAGACGAGTGACGTGAGTAAAAAGTTGCAGATGCTCCGGATGTGGAAGGCGTGGCTCCCGATAATAAATGGCGAACGTTCCAAGGATGCCGCCTCCCTGTGAAGCGATGGGCATCGACCAACAGGCCCGTAGGCCGTGACTTAGAGCCAAGTGGCGGTAGTCCGCCCACAAGGGATCGGCACCGATGTCAGAGACAAAGACCGCCTCGCGCCGGTAGGCGGCGGTGCCACAAGATCCCGCGCAAGGGCCAATCTGCACGCCGTCGACGGCCTGACTATATTCTGCTGGAAGCGAGGGCGCTGCCCCGTTCCTAAGAGTCTTACCGTCAACGTCAAGTAGGAGAACCGAGCACAACAAGCCGTTGAAATGATTTTCGATGCTTGTGCACAACGTTCCCAGAATTTCAGGAAGCGGAGCATGGGCCATCACTTTGGCCAGAATTTTCTCATCGAGCAGCGCCAAAGCTTCCGGTAGATTTCTAGACGTATTCGCCGCTTTCTGCGCGCCAGTAGACATATTCCTTCCGCTATCGTTTCCGTTGGGGCAGATTGAAGCAGCCGGCCCTTATCCTGCACCCGGCTGCTCACACCGCTGCCCGAATAGCATTATTGATGATGCATAGCAGATGAGACCGGGATAACCCGCATCTTTAGGTTACATCAGTAATAGAAGGTAACTGTTCACTGAAGATGGGCGCAGGAGTGCGAACTCAAATCTTCTTAGACCTCAAATCAGTGGCCGCCGGTGAGTTCGCGGACGATTGCTCCCACGAACTGTTTGGCATCGCCGAAGAGCATCAGGGTATTGTCGAGGTAATACAGGGGATTATCGATACCGGCAAAACCTGGGTTCATGCTGCGCTTGATCACCATAACGGTGTGGGCTTTGTCGACATCGAGGATGGGCATGCCGTAAATGGGGCTGGAGGCATCGTTGCGCGCGGCCGGGTTGGTGACGTCGTTGGCGCCGATCACCAAGGCCACGTCGGTCTGCGGGAAGTCACCGTTGATCTCATCCATTTCGATGAGGCGATCGTAGGGAATGTCGGCTTCCGCCAGAAGAACGTTCATGTGCCCTGGCATGCGTCCGGCAACGGGATGGATGGCAAAACGAACATCGATACCCTTTTTGGTAAGGATGTCGTAAAGTTCGCGCACCTTGTGCTGGGCTTGCGCCACCGCCATGCCGTAGCCGGGGACGATCACCACTTTGTTGGCGGCAGAAAGAATCGCGGCGGCTTCCTCGGGCGTCGCGCTGTGTACCGGCCTGACTTCCTGCCCGCCAGAGGCCGAGGCCTGCACCTGGCCGAATGCACCGAATAATACGTTCGTGAACGACCGGTTCATCGCTTTCGACATGATGACGGAAAGGATCAAGCCCGAAGATCCGTCGAGCGCGCCGGCAATGATAAGCAGCTTGTTCTGGAGAACGAATCCCATGGCTGCGGCGGATAATCCGGCATAGCCGTTCAGCAGGGAGATAACGGTGGGCATATCCGCGCCGCCGATGGGAATGATCAGGAGAATTCCGAAAACCAGCGAGATGCCGACAATCAGCGGGAAGAATTGTTTCGCCTCCGGATGCAAGACCAGATAAACGGCGCTGCCGATGGCGACGGCCAGCAGCAGGAAGTTGACGAGGTTCTGTCCTTTATAGGTGATTGGGCGTTGAGGCAGGATTTCCTGCAGCTTTCCCGCAGCCATCAAACTGCCAGTAAACGTGAGGCCGCCCAAAATCACCTCCATCGAGAGCACTGACATCATGAACTTCGGCACGTTCGGGGTGCGCAAATAAAACTCTGCCGTGCCCACCAGGGTCACGCACAAAGCGCCGAAAGCATGGCTGAGCGCGGTTCGCTGCGGGACCGCGGTCATATGTACCATGCCGAGCGGAACGCCGATTCCGCTGCCCAGAACCAGCGCGATGATAATCCACTTCCAATCGACGATGCCGTGGTGCAGCAAAGTGCCGGCGATGGCCAGCACCATGCCGAGTTCACCCGCCCAAATGCCGTGGCGGGCGGTTGCAGGCGAACTCATCCATTTCAGCGAGAGGATAAAAAGAGCGCTGGCGATGAGGTAGATGATTTCGATGAGGTACTGGCTACCGGCGAACTCGTTCATGATTTACTCAATAAGGATTCAATTGGATCTGTAGCAAGATTTTCTCGACAAACCTTTCATTCGACTGGCGCGGTTCTCATAAATACTCTCGCGGAGCTGGACGCGAGACCTCAGGGGCTAAAGCCCGCATCACTCTCTGCTTTGAGTGGCACAGCTTTAGCCGTGCCCTACCCGAAACCTATCTGCGAAGCCGGTTCTACTTATTTGTTCGGACGGCTAGTCTTGAACATCTTGAGCATGCGGTCTGTGATTAAGAATCCGCCTACCACGTTGCTGGTGGCCGCGACGATGGCGATGACGCCCAGCACGGTCGCAAATGTGCTCTTGCGCTCGCCGACCAGCACAATCGCACCTACGACGGCGATGGCGTCGAGGGCGTTGGTCAGGGACATCAGCGGAGTGTGCAGCAAGGGCGAAACATGACGGATGACTTCGAAGCCAATGAAGCAGGCCAGCATGAAAATGAACAGTGCATCGATTAGATTGGAACCCATTTGAACCCCCAGGGGCTAAAGCCCAAATCTTTTGTGACTCTTTGCGACACGGCTGAAGCCGTGCCCTGATACGAATCTCAGCTGTATCTCCGTTCTCTGTGCTCTGTTCTCAGCTCTCAGTTCCCGGCAAGACCGCGCGAAGCCAGGAGCCTGCAAAGGCCCGCTCCTGGATTCATCCACCAGCGAGCGTCAGCGCCGGTAGTTTGAAGAATTCACGAACTCTCGCGTTCACGATTTCGCCACCGCGCGTCACCATCGTCTCGCGGATGATTTCGTCCTGCAGGTTGAGTTGCAGTTTGCCTTCTTTCACCATGTATGCGAGAAACGTGGACACATTTCGGGCGTACATCTGGCTGGCATGGTAGGGAACACTGCTGGCAAGATTGATCGCTCCGATAATTGAGACTCCGTACTCTTGCAACGTTTCTCCTGTGCGGGTAAGTTCGCAGTTGCCGCCGCGCTCGGCGGCAAGATCGACAATTACCGAACCTGGGGCCATACCCTTGACCATACCGGCGGTGATCAGCACGGGTGATTTCTTGCCGGGAATTACCGCCGCGGTGATGACTACATCGCTCTCCGCAACCACGCGGGTGAGGAGTTCGCGCTGGCGGGCGTAAAAATTCTCGTCCTGCGCGGTGCCGTAGCCGCGGGCGTCCTGCGCATCCTTGGCCTCGATCGGCAATTCAACGAAACGGCCACCCAGGCTTTGTACCTGTTCTTTTGAGGCAGCGCGCATGTCGTACGCTGAGGCTACGGCGCCGAGTCTACGGGCGGTAGAGATCGCCTGCAATCCCGCTACTCCGGCGCCGATGACGAATACGCGGGCGGGCGTGATTGTGCCTGCGGCCGTCGTCATCATGGGAAAAATCTTTATGGATGTTTCAGCGGCCAGTAGGACTGCCTTGTACCCGCAGATCGTCCCCATGGAAGAAAGTGCGTCCATGCTTTGGGCGCGTGTTGTGCGTGGCACGAGTTCGACAGAAAATGAGGTAATGCCGGCAGCTGCAATCCGGTGGATCACCTCAGCCGAGCCGAAGGGACGCAAAAAACCGATAAGAACCTGATCGCGACGCAGCAGGGGAAGGTCCGCTTCGCCAGTTACGTCATTGGACCCGTAGCAAAGTACCTGGACAAGGATGTCGGCAGCGCCGAACACTTCAGCGCGATCGGGAAGAATCCTTCCGCCCTTCTCGACATAAAGAACATCAGGATACCCAGCCTGCTCTCCAGCTCCCCCCTGCACAACTACTTCGAGGCCAGCTTTGGCGAGCGTAGGGATGACTGCGGGGACCAGCGCAACCCGGCGCTCTCCGGGATAGGTTTCCTTGGGAACTCCAACGATCAAGCGATTGTCCTTTCCCGCGCGAGAGAAATCTCGGGCCATCCCGCCGATTTACGTAGCCCTGCCCTACTGCGCATACTACAGAATGGCACAGGCTCGACCATGACCCTTGTCACAATATTATCGAAGCCAGCGCCCAACGGACCCAAAACAGTACCAGAAAGGCGAGGCGGTTAAAAGCTACTGGTAACGGACTGAAAGACGCTGGCAGCAGGACGCAGTGACTACACAGGATTTTTTGGATCCGCTCGACTAGGCTGCGGCGCGAGCGGCCACCATGGCATCGTATTCCTGTTGCGACTGTGCAGGCAGAAGAACCCAGAGGGTATACACACCGAGGGCGGTACCGAAGGGCACATGGAACAGCGCGATGAAGCCAAGAACCAGCGCAAGAAGGCGAGCCCAAGGTTCGCGCTGCAACAAACCCCATCCCGCGATGAATCCGAAAGCTGCCTTGGCCAGCACGAAAATGGCGATCACGCTCAGCAGCGGACGCAGAAACGCGGTTGGAGCTTCCGGCGCACCAAGATCGCGCATGTGAGCAAACAGCGTGTTGGCGAGTACGTATAGAACTACACCACCGATAGTGTTGAATGCCGACACGGCAAGCCAGAGAATTCCCAGCAGATGCGTATGCGCCTGCACACGCCCGGGGCGAGGCTGCATCACCTGCACAGTGCCGAAAATCTGTTTGCCGCAGCGACTGCAGAATCCCTGGCCCGGTTCCACCGCTGTACCGCATCCATCACAAAACATTATTACCTCCGCACCGATTGGTGAATCCCGGCTTTCTCTACTTATCGCTCAACAGAGGATACGGAATCGCTGCGCAAAAGTTCCTTGTGTCTAGGTGTCCGGATCGAAGTTCATCTATTCGAGTGATGTACTCAATACCGCGTGGACGCTTCAGAAACGAAAAGGCCGCCCGGCAACAGGGCAGCCTTCTCTTTTCAAGGGAGAATAGTTCCAACGGTGGCAAAGATTCCGTCAAAACTTTCTTGGACAAAATCTTATGAGCCGAAAAAGGAGGGTGTCAAGCAATTTTTGGTAAATAAATGTGTTTAGTTTCAACAACTTACATATTCGGTCAACATCGGAGGCGATTGTTTCAATTTGAGACGGATGGATGGCGAAATGACCGTAAGCTTTTATTCCTTAGGTAGTTATGAACCTTTGGAGGGATCTGTCGGACGCGAGGGATGAGCCGGCGAAGCGGGCGCGGCACTCTCTGCTAAGTCGAGAGAAATAAACTCGGTTTGGTCGGCGCTGCCGAAAACAGGACCAGGAAAATAGCGTCGCAAGAGGACTCGCGCGCCGCCGAACGCGACTCCAGCCGCTAGAGATATGGCGCCCACGATGATGCAGAGCAGGATGATATTCACCAGCAAGTTCGCAATGTTATTTTTCTTATCGAAGTACGTGTTCTCGTTCCAGGTGACGCTGGCGTCGTAGTTGACGGCACCCAAAAGAGTCTGCGCGTCGCTTGCGGAGAGCGGACCGGCAGCGATCGCGACGATCGGTCCGGTGCGCTTATCGAAAAAAGGGCCGACGTTTTCGATGGCTGACACGCCGGGCTGGGATTGAGCCACGTGATGTGCGGCGTCGATACGGCGCAAATGCTCGGCGGCTAGAGCTGGCGTTGGATACTCGATCAGCATCAGCGTGGCTGCCCCGCCCGGAGTTGAGTACTGACCGAGCACCACTTCAGGACTGGAACTAAAGTCGACCAGATCGGCGGGAATTGGAGACTCAATCGCGCCCAAAGCGAGTGGGCCCTCGGCGTATTTCTCGGTGTTCGATTGATAGCCGTGGTGTGGCATGAAAGCGAGGATGGGAGGCAGGTTGCCCGCATTTCCGTTAGGCCGCGGCAGCACGCCAGCCAGTTCGCGCAGACCAGCCGGAGACATAACGGATAACTGACTGAACAGCGCCTCCACCAGGATGTGACCGCGGTAAAACAGTACGCGCTGACCGAGCGATGCGCCCTGGTCGCCAATTTCTTCCCGCGCCATCTCTGGCTGCAGGTAGAAGCTGTAGGCGCCGAAGGCGCCGCTGGCATCAGCGAAGCGCGCGGCGCGGATTTTCAAGGTGCGGCCATCGTCGCTCTTGTAAGTGGCGGACTCAAAATCCGTGAAGCCGTACTCTTTGAGGAGCGCAGCGTTCGTGGGATCGGCCGTACCGCCATCTTTGCTGGACTGTGGCGTGCCCTGGATCTGCCATCCAGCGAATTGCTTGGGCAGGATCGGCGGCGTGGAGTCTACTCTGGGATTGGCGGCGAAAACGAAGCTACCGAGAGAAACAACGACTGCCAATACGAGTAAGAGCCTTGAAGAAAGCATGGATGGACTTCTTGGCACAGAATCCCTTCCATAATTAGACCACAGTGAAGCATAAAAAGTTTCCTGAAAGAAGATCGGGCTTGACGATCCTACTGGCCGGCAGCTTTGTCCATTTTGCTGGCAACTTTGATCCCGCTCAGGCCGTTTACATACTTTGCGATGCCGCGATAGAGTGACTCGGCAATGCGCTGGCGATATTCGCTAGTGGAGAGGCGATGCTCGTCGGTGGGATTACTGACAAAGGAAACCTCGGCGAGGATTGACGGCATGTTGGCGCCGATTAGAACGATGAACGGAGCCTTCTTCACGCCGCGGTCGCGGATGGCCGGGCTCTTGGCTGCCAGGCCGCTGTGCAGCGATTGCTGCACGTCCCAGGCAAATTCGCGAGACTCCTCGATCTTCTCTTTTAGCGCGATCTTTTTCACCAGGTCCTGCAGTTGGTAGATCGACGCCTCAGAAACCGCGTTCTCTCGTGCCGCTACTTCCAGCGCTTCGGGGGAAGAGGTGAAATTGAGGTAATAGGTCTCCACTCCGCGGGCAGCGGCGTCACGGCTCGAATTGGCGTGGATGGAGACGAATAGGTCGGCTCGGGCTTGATTGGCGATGGCAGTGCGAGTCTCAAGGGGGATGAATGTGTCGTTCTTGCGGGTATAAACGACTTCCGCGCCCAGGCGCGTCTCCAGCAATTTGCCTAAACGTCGCCCCACGTCGAGGACTAGATCTTTTTCCGCCAGTCCGTTAGGACCGATGGTACCGGTATCATGGCCGCCATGTCCGGGATCGATCACAATCCTGCCGATTTTCAATCCCAGGGCGCGAATCAGCGAACGGTCTCCGCTTAGTGTGGGAGTCGCCTCACGAATGCCCAGATTGGAGCTTGCGGTCTTGCCGGAAACGAGGGAACGCGAAGTAGCTTTGTGTCGCGAACTCCCGGGACTGCTCCGGCCCGTCCGGGAGACACTCACATCTGAGGAATCTAGGTCGCCGTCGGGATCGCTGGCCTCTGGCTTTTTCGAGATCGCTGATTTCGACCCTCCGGCATTCCGCTTCGTCGATTCGGGCGCAGCGCTGGCTACATCGCCGTCATCGTCATCACTGCCATCCACAACCTTTTTAACTACTGCGTTCTGGGGAGGATTGCTCACGGACGCAGGCACTGGCACGGGCGCCCTCGTCCCGTCGCCGATCTCCGTGCTCGCCGAGTCGAACTTTTCCTCCGAAGCAGGGTGCCCTCGCACTCTAGAGCTGACTTCCGTAGAGTTGACCTCCAGCGGGTTCGGGTCGCCTTCAGTATCAGGGATGGCCCTCGCCAATGTCGCGCCATTCGCCTGCCCAGTTTCGTCTTCGCTAGGCACCTTGGCGCGCCCATTTTTGCCGTGAATGTCGATGATCAGGCGGCAGGGATTGGGCAGGATAAAGGCGTTGTAGTCGGAGAGGTTGTCGACCTCGAGCACAATCCGTGTGCGGCGCGGAGCAAATTGCGCTACGCGTACCTTTTTCAGGAAACCATCATCCACATCGAATGTCTTGCCGACCAGGGTAGAGGCGAGCTTGGTGTCGCGCAGATCGAAGAAGATACGCGCCGGCTGGGCGATTCGCTGCGAAGAAAACTTCACGCTGCCTTCGACGTCGATGGCAACACGCGTGTAGTCCGGAGTAGACCAGTGCCGGATACCGGTAACGCGCGGCAGCTCAACGGATTGTGAGCGCGAGGATTCGATTTTTCCCGACACCTGTTGCTCTGACACTTCGCCTGAACCGCGATTATCAGCCGTGAGGTCTCTTTCATTTCCTTTGTTCTTTTCTTCTGAGGATCGCTTCTCCGCGCTTTTCTGCCCGTGAGTTTTGTCAGCGTGTGCCTCTTGGTTCAGGTCGACAATGGCTTGATGAGCATCGTCTGCGAGGTGATTGTGAGGATAGTGACGTAGAAAGTCCTGGAAGGAAGCGCGCGCGGATTGGGGATCGTTGAGATCGTCCTGGTAGATCTCGCCAATAGTAAAGAGCGCGTCGAAACGATACTTGCTGCCCGGATACTCACGGCGCAGAAACTTGTATTGCTCGATAGCCTCGTGCAGAATTCTGTCGTCTTCGAAACGCCGGCCCATCTCCACCAGCGTCTCAGCCACGGCAACTACGCTGGGCTCGGCTTTGGATGAGGCGGGCGCGCCATGATACACAGTGCGGTAGGCATTTAACACACGCTGGTAATCAGGGCGAGTTCGCTCGGAAAGAGGCCTTCCGTTCAGTGCCTCGCGCATGCGGTTCGCGGCGGCGAAATGTTCCCGGGCCCAGGAATCAGAATGGCGCGCACGCGCGTGCGCAGCCGGCGCTGCCATTCCGGCGAAGACGGCGAGCGCCAACAGGCCTCTACACAGACCACGCCGACGCGATGGACTCTTCACGATAGCTTGCACGATCACCAACCCGTGCCTTCGTTCCCGCTTGTACCAGTTGGGTAGAACCAATGCCCTGGGTGCCAGAGAGATAAACGAACAGATGCCGCAAATCTAATCAGTGTTGCTAATGTAAAGCACGCCGCGCGCATCTCGTTGAACTGTAACGGGATCGTGCGGAGCGCCTGAGTTTAAATCCGACCCTCGGTTATACAGGTTGGTGATGCGCCGGACATAGTTCTGGGTTTCGGCATAGTGCGGCACGCCTGAACTGCGCGCCACGGCGCCGGCACCAGCGTTGTAAGCGGCCAGGCTTAATTTGATGTCGCCGCCATAACTTTCAAGAAGTTGTTTCAAGTGGCGCACGCCGGCGTCCACATTCTGCTCCGGATCGAAGGGATTTTTCACGTTCAACTGGCGCGCTGTCGACGGCATCAATTGCATCAGGCCGATTGCGCCCTTACGTGACACCGCATTCGGATTGAAGTTCGACTCCACTTTCACCACCGCGCGCACCAGATTGGGGTCGACATTATGCCGCGCTGCAGCCCGCTCGATCGCGCTATCAATATCAGCGGGGGTGGCCGCTGCTCCAGAAAAGTTTGCGGCAACAATCTGGGCAGTCGCCGCTTGTGCGGATTCTCGCCCGACGTACTGGTTGACCTCGGCCGCCGCCGATCGCGCCGCCCGCATAGAAGCTGCATTCGGCGGAGGCACGGGTTTCCATCGATTCTCTTTGGAACTCCAATACCTCAGCACACGCCGAGGTGCTGAGAACTCTTCCGTGTGCTGCGCAGGTCTCGTAGGCCCAGAGTCGTTGACGTAGATTTTTCGTCCGTGCTCGTCCGTAGCGGTGATCTTTTCTGAGGAGGATCCGTCACCATTTTCCGCGGCGCGCAGTTGGGGCGTGAGAGAAAGAGAGGTCGCGATTACAGTGCTAGCCATCAGGGCGATTTGCAGGCGCTTTCGCATCCCGGGTTCTTATCCTCATTGCGCGAAGGCAGACCTCACCCCCGCTTTCTGCTACCCGGAACCTGACGGAGAATTTTTATAGCCAGAGTAGGACGATTATAGGCGCTGGGAAAAGCGGCGGCAATCTATCTGTAGGGCGTAGAACCACTAGAGTAACCTTAGTAACAGCAAGAAAACATTAGGCTTACAAGCAGGCCGTTAGGGAGTTTTCATCCCGCCCGGTCGAGCGACAGGGCAAACGCATCCAGCGACAGCGAACGGAGCAGATTGCGGCGCATGCCGCGTTGAACCTCGGCCAGGCGGTCAGAGGCCTCGGCGATGCGGTCAAAGTCGGCGGCATCAGCCATCTTCAGAAGCTGGCCTTGAATGTCCGTATTCTGAACCAGGGCGGACGCTCCGGAGCCAAGAACCATAAGGTCGCGAAGCAGCATGTAGAGCGTGCGGAGCAGTTGTTCCGTCCTGTCCCTACCCTCCGCCCCTGCGCGGTACGATTCGGTGACTTTGAATAGCTGGCTGTGTTCCCCTGCAAGGAGCGCGGAATTAAGAATGGCCAGGGCATCGGCGCGAGCGGCCACATAACCCTCGAGATCGAAGCTGCGCGCCCGGCCGAGGGCCCCTTCGCATAATCGAGCAACCAGGGCTCGCTGCGCAGGCTTCCATTCCGGACGATACTTAGCCAGGTAGCGGTCGACTTCTTCAACTGGCAAAGCGGCAAGGGCAATCACCATCGCTCGGGAGCGAATCGTCGGCAGCAGTTCGCCCGGGTTTTCCGAGAGCAAAAAGATGGTGGCAAACTCCGGAGGTTCCTCCAGAACCTTAAGCAGAGAATTGGCCGCCTCTTTCATGAAGGCCGAATCAGTGAAAATGTATATGCGCTCCCGGGCTTCGGACGGACGGTAGTAAATGGTGTCGATGACCCGCCGCACCTGATCTACTTTGATCATCATCTGCGGAGGATCGGGAGGGATCACCAGTACATCCGGGTGAGTCTGCACAAAGAGGCGGGTTTCTTTTTTGTCGGTCTCCCGCAGACCTTCACGAGCTTCCACCGCTTCGGCAAAGCGGGCGTCGAGATCGGCCGCCTGAGCGATGCGGCGGCAGTTCGCGCATTGACCGCAAAAGTCAGGAAGACCATCTGTCTCAGTCGGCGCCAAGCAGTTCAAGACCTGAGCCAGCATCAGCGCCAGCGTGTACTTTCCCGACCCGGACGCGCCCGAAAGAATTACGGCATGCGGAAAGTGTTTCCGCGCCAGCATATCGCGCAGGCGATGAACAGTCTCGGCATTGCCGCGAAAGTCAGAGAATGGCATTAGTGTGGATCACGATTCGAATCACGCCGCGCAGCCTGGCGACGCTCGGCAATTAGCTCGTCCACTAGCGACGTCATCGCCGCCACATGTTTACCTACCAGTTCTTGGGCTTTGCCTAAGCTGCCGCAGAGTCGTAACCTCGAGTTCATCATTTTCGACGCGGAAAACTGCCCTGTCGCCCGACTGCATGCCAAGAGTGCGGCGAAACGAAGCGGGGACAACAATCCGCCCGTTTTTGTCGATGGCAGCGTTCTTTCATGTCCATAACATTTCACACGGGCTTTACCCACCAGTAGATTTTCCTCGCAACAAACACTGAGGGTGCGCTACCGTGGGGTTTTTTGCAAGGGTAGATATGGCCTAGTCACGCACCAAGGCATAGCTCTGTTTAGCCCGGTCATGGATTTTTCCCCGACAGCTTCAGCTTTGGCCCAACCAACTCCATAATCTGCCGATGCGTCTGCGCTGGCGTGCCCCTGGCATTTACCGCCGCCACACGTTGCGGCTCTCTTGCGGCAATCGCCAGGTAGCCTTCCCGCACGCGGGCAAAGAAGCTACGGGTCTGCTGCTCGAAGCGGTTCTCGTCGGCCTGCAGGTTGTTCGCATTCTTGTTTGAACTTTTGTGCGCACTAGAAGAATGTTGATTGCGGCGACGGGCGCGACTGAGGCTCATGGCCGGGTCGGAGTCGAGCAGGATCGTCAAATCTGGCTGCAAGTCTCCGCAAAGCACTCGGTGTAATTCCAGCACGACAGCGCTGCCAAGCTTGCGGCCGCGCCCTTGGTAGGCTTCCGTGGAATCCGTGAAGCGATCGCACAGCACAATCTGACCGTGGTCAAGAGCCGGCTGGATCACCTCCGCAATGTGTTGGGCGCGCGAGGCGAACATCAACGCCATTTCGGCCAACGGCGAGAGACCCTCGGTTGCTGAATCGAGCAAAACGCGGCGAATCTTTTCTCCAGTCGCTGTTCCGCCCGGCTCGCGCGTTTCTATCACCTTGTGTCCAGCCAGACGCAGAGCGGCCGCCAGCTTGTGCAATTGCGTGCTCTTGCCGGTTCCGTCCAGTCCTTCGAAGGTGATGAATTTTCCGCGGCGCAACATCGGGAGATGATAGCAGCGCTGGTGCGTCGCTGTACCGCTGCTCTCATCGGCTGCTATAGTCTAAAGTTCTGCACGGCGAAGTCGACTTGTTTTGTTTACCCAGGGGGCCCATAACATGAAACTCTCAAGAATCTTGGGAGTGGTTTGTCTGCTATCGTTTGCGCTTTCAAGCTGGGCGGCCGCGCCGCCAACTATAACCATATCTGTAGATGCTAGTTCAGCTCCCCGAAAAATCTTCCACGCGAAGCTGAAGATTCCCGCCAGCGCCGGCGACCTGACGCTCTATTATCCCAAGTGGATTCCCGGGGAACACGCGCCGGACGGCCCAGTCATCGACTTGGCCGGACTTAAATTCTCCGCCGGCGGCAAGACGCTGAAGTGGCGGCGTGATCTGCTCGACGGCTTCACAATCCACGTCGAGGTTCCGACCGGCGAGACTGAAGTGAACGCCGAACTCGATTTCCTTTCTCCTGCGACTTTCGAGGGTGGCTTCTCCGCAGGTTCTTCCGCCACCGACAAAATGGCGGTGATCAGTTGGAATCAGGTGCTGCTCTACCCCAAAGGCTGGAAATCAGACGAACTCACTTACGCAGCGACCCTGAAACTTCCCGCCAATTGGAAATATGGGACACCTCTGCCCATCGCCTCCACCGCCGACGATAACGGTGAGACGCAAGTCACATTTCAGCCGGCTCCCCTGACCACGCTCGTCGATTCGCCGGTAATCACCGGCGAATTTCTCAAGGTAGTCAAGCTGGCGGACGATCCCCTTACCGAAATGGACATTGCCGCCGACAGCGCGGCCGCACTTGCCCCTCCACAGGAGGTCTGGGATCACTACAAGAATCTGGTGGATCAGACGAACAAGCTTTTCGGCGCGCATCATTATCGCGATTATCACTTCCTGCTTAGCTTGAGCGACCACGTGGCGCACTTCGGCCTGGAGCATCACGAGTCCGATGACAGCCGCATCGAGGAGCGAGGACTAGTGGACGAAGGTGCGCGCAAAATGTCAGCCAGCCTTCTCCCTCACGAGTACGTGCATTCGTGGAATGGAAAGTACCGTCGGCCCGCCGACCTGACCACACCGGATTATCAGCAGCCGATGCAAGACGATTTGCTCTGGGTATACGAGGGTTTGACGAACTACCTGGGCACGGTGCTGACGGCGCGCAGCGGATTGCTAACTCCGGAACAAGCGCGCGACGATCTCGCATTAACTGCCGCAGCCTTGGACCACACTCCGGGCCGCACCTGGCGCAATCTGCAGGACACGGCCGATGCCGCTCCGCAGCTTTACTTCGCTCCGCAAGCCTGGCACTCGTGGCGGCGCGGAGTCGATTTTTACGACGAAGACACTTTGAACTGGCTGTGGGTAGATGTGATTATCCGCCAACAGACCAAGGGCAAGAAAACCATCGGCGACTTCTGTAAGCTTTTTCACGGAGCTCCCAGCACAGGGCCGATGGTGAAGACTTACGACTTCGACGATGTTGTCAACACCTTGAACCAGATCGCAGCTTACGACTGGCACGGATTCTGGACTGAACGTCTGACCAATCACGGTCCGGGCGCGCCGCTGGGCGGAATCGAAGGTAGTGGATGGAAGCTCGTTTACGATGACAGTCCATCGGAAATGGATCGTGGCGGCGAGAACAATGCCCATTCTATCGACGTAGCGTATTCGATTGGCCTCGAGCTGCGTGAAGATGGAATTATTGTCGACACCACCGAGGGTATGCCCGCGGCGCGCGCCGGAATCGGACCCGGCATGAAGTTGATCGCAGTGAATGGCCGCAGGTACTCGCCGGAAGTGCTGCGGGACGCACTCAGAGCGGGCAAGAACGGCACCGATCCGCTTGAACTTATCATTGAAAACACCGACTACTACAAAACCTACAAGCTCGATTACCACGGGGGCGAGCGCTACCCGCACTTGGTGCGCGATGAATCGAAGCCCGACTTGCTGACCGAGATCTACAAAGCAAGGTAGTGCTTGGCCGAGAGCCCTGCAGCGACTGTTGCATTCACTCGTTTTGCGAGGAGATGCCGATTCATGTTCTTACCGCGGCGTAGGCTGTTTGCCGTCAGCGCAGTGTTTCTTTGCGCACTAGCGTTGCACTCGTCGTTCTCTGTTTTTGTCTTGGCCCAAACCCAGACTTCCATTCTGGGCTTTACCCCTTCCGCGGCCGCGCGCGAATCCGAAATCGAGAATAAGTACAAATCGATTCCGTCTCCCGACGAAGAGCGCCGCCAGCATCATCTCTTCACCTTAGAGCCGCACGTCGCTGGCTCTTCGCGCAACAACGAACTGGCTCGCTACATCGCGGACGAATGGCGGCAGGAAGGTCTGGAGGACGTCGTCATCCAGCGCTACGACGTCTATGGCTCCAATCCCAAGTTCACTTCGCTTGAAATGGTCGCGCCTGTGCACTACCGCGCTAGCCTGCGCGAGATGCCCGTCCCCGGCGATGCAGCCTTAAAGAATAAGAGCATAAGTTCCGCTTGGAGCGGCATGTCCGCCTCCGGTGAGGTGACAGCCCCGCTCGTCTACGCGCACAGCGGCAATCCCGAAGACTACGAACTGCTGCGCAAACAGGGCATCGACGTGAAGGGCAAAGTGGTGCTGGTTCGTTATTCGAACCCTTACAGCTATCGCGGTTTCAAAGCGCTTACCGCGGAACGCGAAGGCGCGGCGGCAGTTCTCATATACAGCGACCCTGCTGAAGATGGATATAAAAAAGGCAAGGTCGTTCCTAACGGACCGTGGGGCCCTGAGTATCATATCCAGCGCGGTGCCATCACCTATGATTTTATGGTGCCCGGCGATCCGCTCACTCCGGGATGGGCGTCGGTTCCTGGCGCCAAACGGATTCCCGTCGAGCAAGCCGTGTCGATTCCGAAGATCATGGCGCTACCACTCTCATGGCACGACGCAAAACCGCTGCTCTCAAACATGGACGGCCCCGTCGCTCCGGATGACTGGCAGGGCGGATTGCCGCTCAAATATCACCTCGGGGGCAAGCGCGTACGCGTGCATGTGAAGATCACGATGGACAATTCCACTCAAGCGTATTACGTGGTCGAAGGCCGCATTCGCGGTGCGCAATTGCCCGATGAATGGATCGTGCTCGGCAATCACCGCGACGCCTGGGTCTTCGGCGGCGTCGATCCTAGTAGCGGAACCGCATCGATGATGGAACTCACGCGCGCTCTGGGAAAGTTGGCCAAGTCGGGCATGCGGCCGCGTCGCACGGTAGTGGTCTGCAGTTGGGACGGAGAAGAGGTCGGCCTCACCGGATCCACGGAGTGGGGCGAGCAATTCGCTGACGAACTGCGCAAGAAAGCTGTCGCCTACATCAACGTCGATGAGGCTACATCAGGACCGAATTTCCATGGCCAGGCCGTAGCGTCGCTCGCGCCCATGCTCGTGGAAACCACTCGTACGCTGCAAGATCCCTCCGGCAAGACTCTGTATGCAGCGTGGAAGGAATCGTCCGCGCGGGAGCGGCACGATGCCAAACCAGCTGAAGAAGTCACCGACGTCAACCTGGCTGACACCCGGATCGGCAGCGGCTCTGACCATACCGTGTTTCTCAACTTTGTCGGAATGCCCGTCCTGGGCCTGCAGTTTGATGGTCCCTACGGCGTTTATCACTCGGCCTACGACGACTTTTTCTGGATGAACCACTTCGGCGATCCGGGCTACCGCTATCACACCCTAATGTCCCAGTTGTGGGGCGTGCTGGCGCTGCGCCTGGCCAACGCCAACCTGCTGCCCTTTGATTTCGCGAGCTACGCAGACAACATTCGTCAGTTCGTCAATGAACTAACCAAGGGCAAAGACATGACTCAGTTGGACATCAAACCAGTGTTCGATGCCATCGACGACTTCGAGGCCGCGGGCAAGCGCCTGGACGAATCTGCAAGTCGCGCGCTAGCCTCCGGCGCAATTGATTCCACACTCGCCGAAACGATCAACCATGGTGCGATGCAGGTCGAACGTAACTGGCTCAATTCCGACGGCATTCCCGGCCGGCCCTGGTTCAAACACATCCTCTATGGTGCGCGCTTTACCTATGCTCACCTGGAGTTGCCCGGGCTCACCGAGGCAGTGGAAAAGCAAGATTGGCCGGTTGCGAAGCAGCAAACAGAAATCCTGCGCCAGGCTTTGATTAATAACACGAACCTCGTCAACCAACTCAACTCGATCCTGAACGGCCATACGGCCGATGCCGGAAAATAAGCTCTGCCCAAATGAGCTGCCCCGGCCGTCGCGATCGAGTGCTGACAGCGCAATGATTCCATCATTTATCATTTGTCATCATTTATTCTGAGAGTGCATGATCCAGACTCACCGCCACTTCGACCCACGCACAATCAAGCTGGTGATTTTCGATCTGGACGGAACTCTGATTGATTCGCGCCTTGATCTGGTGCATTCGGTGAATGCCGCACTGCGCCACATCGGACGAGTTAATCTCCCCGAGGACGTCATTGCCAGCTACGTGGGCGACGGCGCACCGATTCTGATTCAGCGCGCGCTTGGCGGCGAGGCGGTCGACGACGCGCTGGTCCGCCGCGGTCTGCAGTTTTTTCTTTCTTACTACCGCGAGCACAAACTCGACCACACTACAGTCTACGACGGAGTCAAGGAGGCGCTCGCCGCCGTTCAGAGCGCGTCGAACGGAGCTCCGCGAAAAATGGCGGTGCTCTCGAACAAGCCGGTGGGTCCGTCACGAGCTATCGTCGAAGCGCTTGGCCTTGGTTCTTTCTTCGCGCAGATTTATGGCGGGAACAGTTTTGCAACCAAGAAGCCAGACCCGGAAGGCACGCGCAAACTGCTCGAAGAAAATGGAGTACTTCCGGAACAAGCCGCGATCGTCGGCGACTCGCATGTAGACGTCGAAACCGGCCGCAATGCAGGCCTGTGGACTGTGGGTGTGAGTTATGGCTTTGCCCCGCACACGTTGGAGGAGCAGCGTCCGGACGTACTTGTCGACTCGCCCCGGGAACTGGCCGAAGTATTCGCTTAAGCGTGGCCGATATCGACGGTGGCTAATCATTTTTTCCATGCCTGCCCTCATGTAAACTCATGCGACGATGAACGATTCAAATAGCGGTTTCAGTCCTTCGGAACTGCGCAAGCTGCGCAGCCTGAAAGATCCGTATGGTATCCAGAAATTTCTCGACGATGCTCCGTATCACTTGGCGGACACCGCTTGGTCGCCGCGGCGGGTCCTGGCCGAGCAGACTGCACACTGCCTTGAAGGCGCAATTTTCGCCGCGGCTGCGCTGCGCGCCAATGGTTATCCTCCGTTGCTGCTTGATTTCGAAGCCGAACACGATACCGACCATGTGATAGCCATTTTTCGCCAGGAGGGACACTGGGGCGCCGTGGCCAAATCGAATTTCGCCGGATGCCGCTGGCGAGAACCGATTCATCGCACGCTGCGCGAGCTGGCGGTGAGTTATTTCGACACGTATTTCAACTTGCGGCGCGAGCGGACTTTGCGGCGTTTCTCAGTGCCCGTCAACCTGAAGCGCTTCGACCGCCTGAACTGGATGACCACCGACCAGCCGGTGTGGTTCATCGTGTATCACCTGTTCGAAATTAAGCACTACCCGCTGATCACTCCGGCCATGGCCAAGCGCCTGCATCGGATAGACGAGCGGCTGTTTCAGGCGGAATGTTACGGTCGGACCGTCAAGACGAGTTAATGGCTGACTGTTGGACAGTCGTTGTTGATCGCTGATCGTTGGTCGTTGGTCGTTGGTCGTTGGTCGTTCGTCGTCTAGTCAACATTGGGGCCAGTGACGATAATTTCCGGCGGGACGATTCAGCTTGCGAACCGCCCCGCCCGACCGCGAAAAAACTCGTTACTTGAACCTGATAACCCCGAACGTCCCAGCCAGATTATTGGAGGGACCGGCCGTAAAGAACAACTCGTTTTGCCCCCCGTTCTTTCCCCCTTGCGTGCCATCGCCGAAATCAATTCCCCACAGCTGGTCAATCACGATGGCTTGGCCATTCGTGTCCTTGACCTTTCCCACGAACTGCTTGGTGAACCCATCGAAGGCATTGATGGTTCCGTGATTGACATTATTCGAGATCAGCAGCGTATTGCTCAATGGTCCAAAGTTTTTTGGGGCTGCAGCAATTCCCCAGGGCTGGTCCAGCGGCACCCCCTGGAACAAGTGCTGCCCTGGGGTCACGGGCGTACCATCCTCTTGAAACACGTCGACGAAGCCGCCGCTGCCACCCGCCACATTGGCATACGTCACGTAGAGCAGTCCGTCGATGTCCCGGATGCCGAAGGGCGCAAAACCTGCCGGCACTGCAGGGTTAGTAATAGAGGTTAGTGGAGTAAACGTTCCGTCAAATACAGCCACCTCATTGTTCGCCATGTCGGCCGCGTATATACGGTTTCCTGAGGCCTTGCTCGTGATCGCTAGGCCGGTGTACACAGCTCCTTTGGACGAGTTGTCCACCGCCAGAATCGCCTGGTTAAGGTTCGCCTTGAACGTCCACCCGCTGATGGTTCCGTCCAATGTGGCAAACAAGAAGAGCGATGGCGACCCCTGCACCTCAAACTCGCTCGAGCCGTTAAATACAGTCCCGGTCGGCGAGCCAGGGCCGTTTGCGCCCTTTGGGGAATCCGGGCCGTCGCCAGCCGTCGGAATCAAAACCCTCAATCCCTGTGCCGCTCCGGTTGCATCGTAAAGAGTGGCCCATCCAGAGTTATTGTCACTGACCCACCAGGGGGTACCCGGTCCGTGGACCAATCCCCACGCATTTACCAGTAGTGGATCATCGTGTCTGGCAGCTTTTACCTGGTTTGAATCGAGGTTAGTAAGTCGGTATTGAGCTATGGCTATGCTGGGAATAAACATCAGCATGAATCCGAGAAGAGAAGTGAGCGCGAGAGCGCGAGTGAACAAACGGGACATGGCGATTCCTCCTTGGGAGAGTGCAATGGAAGTGATCCGGCACAGGGTTGAAGAATGATTTCTCCCCTGTCATGCGGATGCTAGGACTGACAGCCTGTGGCTGTGTCACCGCCATGTCATCAGTTTGTTAATTCTTGTCTGCACATCTCGTCTGCACTCGGGCGGCACTTCCTGCTCCGCCAGCGGGTTAAGATAGAAACATGCGTGCGCGCTGTCGTGCTCTCGTTCTTTTCTTGCTGGTGGCTTGTGTCCTGGCCCAAGGTCAGCCGGATCAACCGCCGCAAACTTCTCCCCAGGCGCTGCCAGCTTCCGCAGCTGCGGACCAGCCGGGCACAGCCCCGGCACCAAACCCCTCAGCGGATCTGAAGCCCGATGCCAACGGCAAGCTCTCGCAGGAGCAGATGCAGCAGTTATTTCGCGTGGTGGCTGACAAGGATATCGAGAACGACAAGCACCTTCGCGACTACACCTACATAGAGCGCGATGAAGAACACAAACTCGACGGCAAAGGGCAGATAAAGTCTACCGAGGTAAAGACCTACGAAGTGATGGAACTTTACGGAGAACAAGTACAGCGGCTGGTTGAGAAAAACGACGAAGCCCTCGACGCCAAGGACACGGCCAAACAAGAAGAGAAAATCCAGAAGGTCATCGACAAACGCAAGAACGAATCCGAGGATGCGCGGAGAAAGCGCGAACGTAAAGAAGAAAAGGATCGTGAAGAAGGTCGCAAGTTCGTGCGGGAAGTGGCTGACGCCTACAACTTCCGTCTAGTTGGGACAGAATCGCTGGGGGGTCGCGAGGCTTGGATCATCGACGGGGAACCCCGTAGTGGCTACGAACCGCATATGAAAGAAGCAAAATTTCTGCCCAAGTTTCACGGCCGGGTTTGGGTCGATAAAGAAGATGCCCAATGGGCAAAACTGGATATTGAGTGCCTCGATACAGTTTCGCTGGGATGGTTCTTAGCGCGCATTCACAAGGGCTCTCGTATTGTAGTCGAGCAAACGCGAGTGAACGATGAAGTCTGGCTGCCCCAGCACGTAGCGTTGAAAGTCGATGTGCGCTTGGCCCTGCTCAAGGATTTCAACGTGGAACAAGAGCAGACGTACCGCGATTACAAGAAGTTCCGTGCCACCGCCAGGATCGTGGGCGTGAGGGAACCTAAGGAACAATAGTCGGGTGAAGCCCAAGCCTCTCCGAAGCGGCGCTTGCGAAAGCACCGCTGAACCCAAGAGTCCGAGCGTCATCCACTAGATTCAACCTTTAGTGCAATCGATTCCGGAGACACACTGGCTTCCCAGGGCGAGGCATTGATTGCGATTTCCTTAGTGCATCGGTATTGGCGGAGTTGGCGGCTGCCGGGTCGACGGTGGGCGAACATTTGCCAGCGTTTATAATAAAAAGATTCTCAGTTGGCAAATTGCCTTCTGTGCAGGCGCTATCTACTTTGTGAGGAAACCATGCCGAGCCTTGCTCGGCATAGACAGCCGAGGCGGCTGTCCCTACATGAGCTGTAGCTAAGAGCTTCTTTTCATGGACTTCAAACTCGTTTCTGATTACAAGCCGCAAGGGGACCAGGGACGCGCGATCGAATCGCTGCTGCGCGGCGTGTACGATCGCGAGCAGCATCAGGTTTTGCTGGGCGTCACGGGCTCCGGCAAGACTTACACCATGGCCAAGGTGATCGAGGCGGTAAACCGTCCGGCACTGGTGATGGCGCATAACAAAACGCTGGCGGCGCAGCTTTATCACGAGTTCAAGAATTTCTTTCCCCATAATGCGGTCGAGTATTTCGTCTCGTATTACGACTACTACCAGCCCGAGGCTTACGTTCCCGCCGCCGACCTGTTCATCGAAAAAGAGGCGACCATCAATGACGAACTCGACAAGCTGCGGCTTTCGGCCACCCGCTCTCTGTTTGAGCGGCGCGATGCGCTGATTGTGGCTTCCGTCAGCTGCATTTATGGCCTGGGATCGCCCGAAGCTTATTACGGCATGATGCTGTTCCTGGAAAAAGGCCAGAAGATCACCCGCGAGGACATTACTCGCAAACTGGTCGACATTCTTTACGAGCGGACCAACGGCGAGTTCCGGCGGGGAACGTTTCGTGTGCGCGGCGACGTAATCGAAGTTTTCCCTACTTATGACGACATGGCTTACCGCATCGAGTTGTGGGGAGATCAGGTGGAATCGCTGGCCCAGATCGATCCACTGTTTGGCACGGTGAAGCAGAAATATATGCGGCTGCCGATTTATCCCAAGACGCACTACGTGATGAAAGACGAGACTCGGGCCTCGGCCGTGGAGTCGATCAAGAAAGAGCTGGCGTGGTGGGAAGTGGAGTTGGAAAAGCAAGGCCGGATCGTTGAGGCGCAGCGCATTCATCAGCGGGTAAAGTTTGATCTGGAAATGATCAAAGTAATGGGCTACTGTCACGGCATCGAGAATTATTCGCGGCATTTTACGGGACGCATGCCCGGCGAGCCTCCGCCGACGTTGTTGGATTACTTTCCGCGCGATTATCTGATGTTCGTGGACGAGTCGCACCAGACGATTCCACAGTTGCGCGGTATGTACGCCGGCGACCGTTCGCGCAAGGAAACCCTGGTGGAATATGGCTTCCGTATGCCCTCAGCGCTGGATAATCGTCCGCTGACATTTGAGGAATTCGAGCATCGCACCAACCAGTTGGTTTATGTTTCAGCGACGCCAGGGCCTTATGAGCTGACGAAATCTGCGGGCGTGGTGGTGGAACAGATCATCCGACCGACTGGGCTGATCGATCCTGAGGTCGAAGTGCGTCCGGTGAAGGGGCAGATCGACGATCTCTTGCATGAGATTCGGGCGCGCGTAGAACGCGGAGAGCGGGTGCTCGTAACCACGTTGACCAAGCGCATGTCCGAAGACCTCGCCGAGTATTACGCCGAGGTGGGCGTGAAGTGCCGCTACATGCATTCCGAGATCGAGACGCTGGAACGGGTGAAAATTCTGCGCGATCTGCGTAAGGGCGAATTCGATGTATTGATCGGCATCAATCTACTTCGCGAGGGCCTGGATTTGCCTGAGGTTTCGCTGGTAGCGATTCTCGATGCGGATAAAGAAGGATTCCTTCGATCCCAGGGCTCTTTGATCCAGACCATCGGCCGCTGTGCGCGCCATCTGCGCGGGCGCGCAATTCTCTACGCCGACCGCATGACCGACTCCATGAAACGGGCGATAGACGAAACGTTGCGCCGGCGCGCGATCCAGACCGCTTACAACGAGGAAAATGGAATTACACCGGAATCGATCGTGCGTCCGCTCGATATGACGCTGGCTGGGATTGTAGCCGCGGACTACGCCGACCTGACGGGTGGCGAAGCCGAGGGCATGCCCGAGTTCAAATCCCAGGAAGAGCTCGATGGCTACATCGCGAAGCTCGAGAGCGACATGCGCGAAGCGGCGAAACGATTTGAGTTTGAGAAGGCTGCGAAGCTTCGGGATACGATCAAGGAGTTAAGGACGAAGGAGTTTCTGTTCGCGTAGGCAGCAGAAGCCCGACAGTATAATTCCTGGCACAACAGGATTTTCGTGTTACACGGTTTTGTGGCATCTATCAAGCGTCTGCGGAATGTGACTGTGACCCTCGAGGAAGACGTCGCCCAATGGGCTCGTATTGAGGCGGCGAGGCGAGATACCAGCGTTTCGCGGCTGCTCGGAGAATTACTGAAAGAGCGCATGGGAAAGCCTGCTGGGCACAGTGCCATCCCTGACGCCGCGGAGCGATTAGAAGGCTTCGGGAAGCGGCATGGGCGGTCATTGCGCGGGCTCAAGATCAAAGACCTGATCAACGAAGGGCGGCGGTGAGCCGGTTCGTGGTGGATGCATCGGTGGTGCTAACCTGGTGTTTCCCCGACGAAAACGTCGCTCTGGCCCACAAAGTAGCCCGCAGGTTCAAACACGGCGACTCGGCGCGCGCGCCCTCGTTCTGGCCACTCGAAGTCCTGAATGCCCTGCTCGTTGGAGAAAAGCGCAAGAGGATTTCCGGCGGTCTTATCCGGATGTTCCTTGCCGACCTACAAGCTCTCCCGATTGTGTTGCATGAAATAGAGGCTGAGGCCGTATTCGGCCGGATCCAGTTTCTCCGCCGCCAGCACGGCTTGACCCCTACGACGCCGCTTATCTTGATCTTTCCCGTACCAGCGGTTTGCCGCTCGCTACCCTGGACGAGGATTTGATCCGCGCTTGCGGGAAAACAGGCGTAGACCTCGTATAAGACTTGATGGATAGGCAATCTTGCCACATTCGGCGTTCGCTCTCGACTCTTCCCTTATCGTCCGTACGCTGCACTGGCCGCTAGCGGCTTGCGATGGAAGGTGTAACCGTCAAACGTTTCGGGGCGGAAGTTCAGGTTCGACGTAATGAGCTTTTCGGTCTGGCTTAGGAAGAGATATCCGCCTGGTTCGAGATAGAGGTGCAGGCGCTCGATCAGGGCGATGCGCTGGGCGCGCGAGAAGTGAGGCAGCACGTCCATGCAGAAGATGCAGTCAAAGCGGCCGATGTAGCCAGGACGCGCCAGGTTCATACAATTAAACGTTACCAGGCTGCGCAGGCGAGGCTTCACCAGCAGGTGAGCAGTGTTGGCAGGACTCTGCGATCCTCCCAGAGTTCCGTTTCTTAGTTCGTTCTGCTCCTGATTTCCATTCGGCGATACCGTCGGCGAACTGATTTTCGAGAAATAGTTACGGATCGTGGCAGGAGGCAGCCCATCCAGAGCGGATTGCCGATATACGCCGCGATCGGCAGCTACGATATTGTGCGGAAGCAGGTCGCTGCCTACGATGTGAATCGAGAATGCGGCGCTGGACTTCGCGCAGGCCGAAGTGGTCAACGCGCTATCGGCAATGCCTCCGCTGCGAGTCGTCTTTGCGCCTGCTGCAGTCTGTCCATGATTTGAGTTATTGGAGACATTCGCGGGGCTCGTCCCATTCTGGCTCAAAGCGTCGCAGACGGCCATTGCAATCGAGTACGCTTCCTCTCCAGTAGAGCAACCTGCGCTCCAGATTCGGAGCGGGCTGGAGCCGTCAACGGATTTGCGAGCGCAAAGCTGTGGAACTACATGCCGCGCAAAAGCATTCAACGCTCCGGGATGACGGAAGAAGCCAGTACTGGCATTGACCAAACCGTCGAGCAGCGATGGCAAGTTGGAAGGATCTTGAGCGGAGGAGCGAAGACGCTCCAGCAGCGTGGTGGATGATCCCAGATCCTGGGCCTCGATGTAATCGGCAACGTGCGCAGCCAGCGCGCTATTGGGACAATCAAGAACAACCCCGGTCTGGCGCTCCACCAACAGGCGCAACTCCGAGAGTTCGTGTTCGAGGATCGTACTGCTTGCGATTAACTTGTGCATAGAGCGTTTCCCCAAGCGTTTCGTGTACACTCGCGCGCCTGCCGAGCGAGATCAGGCCATTATGTTTCGGGGGAGGGCAAAACCTAACGTTCTCATGCTCCTTCAGTGGCCAGCAGCAGCGGCGATGTGGGATTTGCCAGAATCCCGCTCCAGCTGTTGAGCCACCACATTCATTTCTTTTTCCAAAGACGAAAAACGCTGCAGCACCTCATGGATGCGCAGCGTCATATTGCGAATGGTTTCAATCTGCGCGCGGGCCTGGGCGGAAAGACTGCCTGGTTCAATCAACAGCAGATCGGAATTGCCCAGAAGCGAAGTAAGCGCATTGTTCAGGCTGTGACGCATGTCCAGGATGTAGCGGCCCAGCATGGCCTGGCATTCCAGCGCAGCACATTGTTCTTCGGCGGCCCGGGCGCGGGCTTCGGCGCGGGCGCGGAGAATAGCCTCGCCCGCCGACAGAACTAGAACGTTCAACCAGCTTTCATCGCAGCGCAGCACGGAGGCGCGCGGCCAACGCTCGCGCACCAGTTGCGCGGTGGGAGCGTCGTCGCAGACGCAAAATAGGGGCTGCTGGGTTGAATGCAAAGGCTCCAGTATCACCGAAAGCAGCTCCCGCCGCAGCGGACCGACGATAGCTATGGCAAAATTGTCCATGCAACGCGGCCAAATATCTCCGCTCAGCAGGGTGAACGTTGGCACGTGCCGTTCCATCTGCCAGCGCGCCGTAATGCTTCGGGAAAATTCCACGTCGTCGGAGATAATAAGTACGGTCGATTGATCCACTTGCGATTTTCCTTTAGAGTCCCGGTAATTTTCGCTGGAGTCTAGCCTTTCTGTCGTTTACAACACCGTTGCTCTCCGCCCTATCGATGTTGATTTTTATTGCTCGTTACCCGTCTGAGAGTCCGCGTCGGAATTCCACTCCGGCGTGGCGGAAGTTTCGAATTCAGGAGCATCTGAGTCCGCTACCGCGAACTGGACGTTCTGCGCCGCTACCGGAGCAGTAGGCTTCAAAGGTGCAGATGGAGAAGAGATTGCGCCAGCGGCGGCAGCATCAGCTCTCAGCACTTTCGTGGCCGGTGCAACTGCTGCGCCTTTGGCCTCGTTCTCGCCACTCGTTGCCCGGCCTAGCGCCCCATCAACGGAGGCGCGCAGGTCCACCAGCATACGTAGCGGCTGGCCGGAGGAATACTCCGCCTGAAACATGACTTTCCATGACTGGCAGATCATGCGCAGACGAACAATCGGTTCCTGCGCAGAGAATTGCGCACGCCGGCAATCAATTGTCTCGACCCCTTTTTCTTCCAGTTCGGTAAGACCGTCCAGAATGTTGTTGAGATCTGCGAGCATGAGGCGGAAGAAGACACGCCGCATCAGATATCCGAACCGGGTAAACGCCACCAGCGCGATCGGAAGGTAGAACAGATCGCCGGCCTGACCCTTGGCTTTGCGTCCCTGTTCCAATATGCCGCCATGGAGGAGTTCATCGAGAGAGCGGCATCGGCGTGCTGAGTCCAGAACCCGATCTAAAGCGTTCAACCATACGGGAGCCTTGAGTTCCACGGCGCCGAGAATCGGCTCCAGGCCACGAGCCACATAAGCAAGGTCTGCACTATTATCGTCGAGCTCGGTGGGCGCGATCTGGCTGAAATATTGCACCAACAGGAAATCAATCTTGTCGCGCATGGAATCGCGGTGAACCGACTGGGCCAACAGATGCTGCAGTAGGGCGACCAGGCCCTGAGGATCCACCAATGAACTGGTCTGCAGAAACTGGCGTAACTGATGAACCTGGATGCGCTCGTCCATCAGGTTGAGCCATTGCCGGGCCTGCTCGACGGATTCGGCTCCCGGTGAGTCCACGAAGGATTCGAGATCGGCACAGGCGGGAATATCGATGACGAATTCGCGCGCCAGTTCAGCATAAATGGGATGGAGGCGGCGTGCGCTGGACCAGATGGCCGCCAGATCTGGAGTTGACGATTCGGGTTGCGATTGAGTCATGGTTTCACGATCCAGTTAGGCACTGAGTTGAGAAAGCGGGCTGCGACAATGGTTGTGCCCGGGTGGTATTGCACCGCAACCACTGAGGCTTCCGCGTCCAGCGAGCCATCCGAGTTGCGGAGATGCAGAACGTCAGCAAACTCCAGCGGTGTGGTGCAGGCGAATAGAACTTCGCGCGAGGTTCCGAATTCGATCACCGTGCTTTCCTGAATGCCTGGACCGGCAGGCTGGTTGTCACTCCTCGTATGACTGCTGCGGGTGAACTGAACGGGAATGCGAACCGGCGTGGCTTCGGGAAAAAAGCGGGCAAGGTCGGCGACCGTACTGGTTTGTGCTGCGCGCGATTGAGCTGTGGCTTGTTGCGCCAAGCGATTACCCTTTCCCTACCTGCCCGAGTCTCGTTTCGTCGAAGGCCGGCCTTGCCTTGATTCGAAAATGCGGTTGGGCTCCCCGCTTCCCGGTTAGGAGAGCATTGGGGAGCCGGAATCCGCGGTTACGTAGGAACGAGAAGCACGAGCGAGACCACAGTGCGGAACGGAAGGAGTAGCACTGAGGGACTAGCTTTTTCAGCGGTTTAGAAACATAATGGCATAATCGCGAATAGACCTCATCGTGACCATGTCTCAGGTTGAGACAGGAATCTCAGCAGCCGTTCGCTCCTGTATCGGCCAAAAGACGTAGCCGATAATATGACTTCCGGCATCCAAAGCCGAGGCATAAATTCCGCGAATTCGGGTCGCGGCAAATAGAAAATCGGGGCATCCACTCATGAACAAGGCACTGCAGAAAACTCTATGGAGCGCGCTGCTCGGGCTCGCTCTCGTGTCTATCGCTCTGCCCCTCGGGGCGGCAGCGCAAGATGATGAAGGACAACAGGACGATCCCCCCAGCCGGGTGGCTCGCCTCGGTTACATGCAAGGGTCGGTTTCATTCCAGCCGGCGGGCGAAACGGATTGGGTGGAAGCGGTCGACAACCGGCCCATGACTACGGGCGATAAACTTTGGGCGGATAAAGATTCGCGCGCCGAGTTGCAACTGGGATCGGCCGTAATCCGTTTATCGGCTAACACCGGTGTGTCTTTTCTGAACCTGGACGACCACACGGTACAGCTTCAGTTGAGCTCCGGCGCAGTCAATCTTCGAGTGCGGAGATTGGACCGCGACGATGACTTCGAGATCGATACGCCCAACCTTGCTTTTACCGTCTCGGAGCCGGGAAGTTATCGGCTGGAAGCAAGTGAAGATGGGACTAACACGATTGTCAACATTCGCGTTGGCGAAGGACAAGCTACCGGCAACGGTCAGACCTACACATTGCACGCCGGACAAGCAGGCACGTTCAGCGGAACCGATTCGCTGAATGCCGATGTAGAGCAGATCGGCCAACCGGATCAGTTCGATAGCTGGGCGGACGGCCGAGACCATCGCTACGATGATTCGCGATCGGCGCAGTATCTTTCTCATGACGTCGTCGGCTATGACGATCTCGACGACAATGGCGACTGGCGCGACGAAGGCGATTACGGGCACGTCTGGTATCCCCACGTGGAAGCGGGTTGGGCGCCTTATCGTGAAGGCCACTGGGACTGGATCGATCCTTGGGGATATACATGGGTCGATGACGAGCCCTGGGGCTACGCGCCATTCCATTACGGACGCTGGGTGACGGTAGGCGGACGCTGGGGTTGGGTCGCCGGTCCGCCAGCGGTAGCGGCGGTATATGCGCCGGCGTTGGTGGTCTTCGTCGGCGGTGGCGGTGGTGGCTTCGGCGGCAACGTCGGATGGTTCCCACTCGGCCCGCGCGAAGTCTATGTACCGTCGTATCCCGTCAGCCGTGGGTATGTGAACCGGGTCAACGTCAGCAACACCACCGTCAACACCACTACCATCACGAATGTCTATAACACCACTGTCATCAATAAGACGACGAATATCACGAACGTTACATACGTGAACAAGACTGTACCGGGCGCGGTGACGGCAGTTCCGCAACAAGCCTTTGCCGGCGCGCAACCCGTGGCGCGAGCCGCCGTGAAGGTAACTCCACAGCAGGTCGCGTCGGCTCCAATGAGCCGACAGGTTGCCGTGAATCCCACCCGCGCCAGCGTCCTGGGAGCGAAGGCTGCGACTGCGAATCATGTGACCGCGCCTCCAGCGGCCGTGATGAGCAGGCAAGTTGTCGCCAAAAAGACACCTCCGCCTCCGCCACCATCGTTCGCTGCGAGGCAGCAAGCGATGGCAGCGCATCCCGGCCAGGCTCTGCCCAGGCGCGAGCTGGCAAGTTTGCATCCCGTGGGCGCACCTGCACCGCATCCGATGGTGAAGGTCGCTCCTCCAGGCAAACCTGCAACCCCGACAACGGGTCATCCTGCGAATACGGCAGCGCGTCCGGGACAGCCTGCTCCTGGCGCTCCTGCCAACCAGCCAGCGAATCGGCCGGGAAATCAGCCGGCGCCAAATGGCCGACCAGCCACCGCCGCGGCTCAGCCGAATCGTCCGGCACCTCAGCCGGGTGATCGGCCCCAACCGAATCAGCCGAACAATCGGCCTGGTCAACCGGAGCCGAATCGGCCTCCGGCAGCTCAGCCTCCGGCAGCACAACCAAACAATCGTCCTGAGGCGAACCGTCCTCCAGCAGCACAGCCTAACAATCGGCCCGAGGCGAATCGTCCTCCCGCGGCACAACCAAACAATCGGCCTGAGGCGAATCGGCCGCCAGCAGCACAGCCTAACAATCGGCCTCCGGCGGCACAACCGAATCGGCCTGAGGAGAACCGTCCACCGGCAGCACAGCCAAACAACCGGCCTGAAGCGAACCGTCCGCCCTCGGCACAGCCGAGTAGGCCAGAGCCTGCTCTTCCTGAGACGAATCGTCCCGAGCCGAACCGGAGCGAACCGGCTGCGCAGCCGAATACTGCTCCGCCGAGCGAGCGTCCGCAGACGCGCACGCCTCCGCCAGCGGCGACAAGACCCGCGCCTCCTCCGAGGAATGAGCCGGCAAAGCCTCAGACACCCGAGGAGAAAAAGCGGCAGGAAGATAAGAAGCCACCGGGAAAATAACGGATCGATTGTGAGAGTATGCACTTCTCTCAGGGTGCCGGGTGGCCCATCCTTTGCGCCTTTTGCAAAGGGTGGGCATTTCCCGACTGTCCAATTAGCCAAAAGCTGCGAGTGTTGCCCTTGGCCCAGGAGGAAGGTTTCTATACCCCATCCCCTCACCGACGAGGAGAAAAAACTGTCAGGGATGTGCCCGGTCTAAAATGCCAGGTATGCCCCCGGCCATTCAGGTACCCCAGTTTCGATCTAACCACGCAGAACAGAACCCCCGGCGCTGCAATCTCATCGAGATTTATTTCGATCAGCCACAAATCGAACGAGCATCGCCTGGTCGCGTCGAGATCAAAATCCCCGCCCTGTCTCTGCCAAAAGCCAGAGACAAGGACGGGGCACCCGCGGGCCACTGGACGAGTTCACTGCAGCGTGTGGCTCGACGATCCCGAGGATGGATTTCCGCTGATGTTGTAGCGTTTGAGTTTGCGGTAGAGGGTGGCGCGGCTGATGCCGAGCATGCGGCCGGCGAGGGCTTTGTCGCCTTTCACCTGCTCGAAGACCCGCTGGATGGTGGCACGCTCGATATCTTCCAGATCGGTAGTTGAGAGCGGAGCTGCGGCAGTGCCTTCGCTGGAACTGCCTTCGGCTGCGGCCATGAGATCGGAAACCAATTCGGCGGATTCTGAAGCGGAACGACCTCCGCGCGGATTCAAGGCGGTAATGGATGGCGGCAGATCGCCCAGGTCGATCGAGGTTCCGTTGCCCAGTGCGACGGCGCGCTCCACGCAGTTTTCCAGCTCGCGCACGTTGCCCGGCCAGTCGTAATTCATCAGAGCTTTCATCGCGGCATTCGAAACACGCAGATCCGCGCCGGGAGCGTAACGCTCGCAAAACCAATTCACCAGCATGGGAATATCGCTGCGGCGCTCACGCAACGCGGGCACGTGCACGGTGACAACGTTGAGGCGGAAATAAAGATCTTTGCGGAAAGTTCCGTTCTTGTAGGCAGCTTCGAGATCACGGTTGGTGGCGGCGATGATGCGGACATCCACTTTCACGCGCTGGTTGCTGCCCACCGGCCGCACTTCTTTTTCCTGCAGCACGCGCAGCAGCTTGGCTTGCAACTCGAGCGGGAGTTCGCCGATTTCATCGAGAAAAACCGAGCCGGTGTCGGCGGATTGAAATAGTCCCTGCTTCGATTTCAGGGCACCGGTGAAAGCTCCTTTCTCGTAGCCGAATAGCTCGCTCTCGATCAGCGTGGGCACGAGCGATCCGCAGTCGACGGCGACGAAAGGACGATTCGCGAAAGCGCCGCGGAAATGAATGGCGCGGGCGATGAGTTCTTTGCCGGTACCGCTTTCGCCGGAGATCAGTACGGCGGTGCGGGTGTCTTTTAGGCGCGAGGCGACGCGCAGCACTTCCTGAATCTTGGCTGACGATCCAATGATGCCATGCACCGCGGTTTCGGAATCCATGCGCTGGCGCAAGAATTCGTTTTCCTCGACCAGGCGAACTTTTTCCGCCATGCGACGCAGAAACAGCCGGAGTTCTTCGAGCGGAGAAAAGGGCTTGGTGATGTAGTCGTAGGCGCCGAGCTTCATAGCCTGCACTGCGGTTTCGATCGATCCGTGTCCGGTCATGAGGGCGACTTCAGTGCGAGGAAGAAGCTTTTTCAACTTTTCAAGAAATTCGAGACCCGACATGTGTGGCATAACCATGTCGCTGAGGACCATGTGAACCGGTTGTTCTTCAAGCAGAGTGAGTGCAGACTCGCCGCTGTCGGCTTCGAGGCAGATGAAGCCCAGGGCTTCGCCCACGGTGACGCAGAGCTTACGGATGCTCTGCTCGTCGTCCACGATCAGCAGACGAACGCAAAGGTCGTCCTTGCCCAAAGGAGGCTTGGTCAACGCGGCGTTCATCATCATCGGGCCTTCCCCATAGTTTTTTCGACGGCGGAGATGAGATCCTGCACGCGGAACGGCTTCTCGAGATAGAGAGCACCGATCTTGCGCAGAGTGCGGACCGTTTCTTCGTTGGCGTAGTCGCCGGTAATGATGACGACCTTGTCAACGAGATCGGGACGATGCGCGGAGATCCAGGTGTGGACCTGGGCGCCATCGACGCCTCCGGGCGTGCGCATGTCTGAGACCACGCCGAGATATTGGCCTTTTTCCAGCATGCGCAAGGCTTCGGCGCCGGATTCAATGCACACAACGTGATAGCCATTGCGCTCGAGAGTGGCGCTGACCAGGGCCATGATGGAGGGTTCGTCTTCGATCAGAAGGACAGGCAAGAAGGTGGGTTGAATCGCCTGGCTTGTCATGGTTGATTGACTCCTGCGGCCACACCCAGAGAAGCAGTGTGGGGCGCTGCGGGAAAGCGAACGATAAAGGTCGCTCCCTGTCCATCGGGATTGTTATGGCAGAGAATCTCGCCTCCGTGCTCCTTCACGATGCCATAGCAAATGCTGAGGCCGAGGCCGGTTCCCTTACCGACCTCCTTGGTAGTGAAGAAGGGATCGAAGATGCGATCGGGATGGGAAATGCCGTGACCGTTGTCGGAAAAAGAAACTTCCACAGCATTGCCGGACTTGGTGGACGTGATTTCGATGCGGGCGGCGCGGCCGGTTTCGTGCACCGCGTCGTACGCGTTATTGAGGATGTTAAGAAAAACCTGCTGCAATTGGTGGGCGTCGCCGATGACATCGGGCAGTCCCTCATCGAGGTGTTCGACGATGTCAATGCCATGACTGGTGAAGTCGTAGGAACGCAATTGAATGGTGCGGCGCAGAATCAGGTTGAGCGGCACGGGGTTGCGCTGCGGTGGCATTTGCCGGGCAAAGCTAAGCAGGTTTTGCACGATCTGTTTGGTGCGTTGCGCTTCCTGCAAGATGACGCGCAGGTCTTTTCGCGCCGTGTCGGGTAAGTCAGGATTCTCCAGCAGCAGGTCGGCAAAGCCGAGAATCGCGGTCAGGGGATTATTTACTTCGTGCGCGACGCCTGACACCAACTGGCCGACCGCAGCCATTTTCTCGGCATGAACCAGTTTGTCGCGCAGTTCCGCCGAATCAGTGATGTCGGTCATGACGACCACGATGCTGTTGATGTTGTCCAGTTCATCGCGCATGGGGCTGAGGTTCACGGAAAACTGGCCGATATTGCCGTTGCCGCGCATGACTTGCAATTCCAGATTGTCCACTTGTCCACCGCGCAGCGTAGCCTGCAGAGCGTCCGCCAGCGGACGAACATATCCGGGCGCCGCCAACTCGAGCAAAGGACGGCCGAGAAGTTCGCGCTGTTCGAAGCCGGCTTCGTACCATCGGCGATTGGCGTAGCTGATGAGCCCGGCGGTATCGGAGACCAAGATGAGACTTTGCGTGTTACTGAGAATCTTGCCGGAGAAGTCGCGCTCCCGCTGCAGTTCGGACTGATAGGTGTGGAGACCGGTAACATCGAGCATCAAGCCGCGAATCTGCAGCAACTGCCCACCACTGTCATACATGCCGAAGGCATTAATGAGGACATAGATGGGAGAGCCATTTTTACGGCGAAGCGTGGCCTCAAAGTTACGCAGGTGGCCGTCTCTTTCGAGAACATCGGCGTGGAGCCGGCGCTGCTCGGGAGAGAAATAAACTTGAGTGGAAATATCTACCTGCAGTAATTCATCCCGGCTGGAATAGCCCAGCATGGCCACCAAAGCATCATTGACTTCGATAAACCGGCCTTCGGGGGTGCTGAAGAATAGCCCTTCCTGGATGTTGTCGAAGAGTTCGCGGTAACGGCGCTCGGCCTCGCGACGGTCCGTGATGTCTTTCAGCACGTGAATGGTTTGCAGATTTTCTCCGGAAGCGCCGTGCACGCGCGAAGTTGAAACCAGATAAGTGCGGTCCAGGGCGGGGTGCACGAATTCATCGCCGTCCTCGCCCATCGAGCGGCAAAAAGGGCAGGCGTAGAGCGCGCCTTCATTGGTCAGAGTCAACAATGCCCGCATGTTGACCCCGATCAGTTCCTGGGGAGCAACTCCGATCAGGGCGGCCAGAGAACTATTCACACGCAAGACTTTACCGGTTTCGTCGTGCACCACAATGTAGTCGGTGATGGCGTCAAAAATTTCTGACCAATGCCGGTTGGCTTGTTCCATGCGAGTGAACAAGCGGGCATTCTCCAGAACCATGGCGGCGTGGCCGGCAATCGCTTCCAGCAGGTCCCGATCATCGCTGGCGAGAGGCCGATCGCGTCCGGATAGGCACAGCAAGCCAGCGAGTTGTCCGTTGGAAGCAGGAAGACGCACGACGACACAATCGTTCCAGCGTAGACTCGAAGCCAGGTCGGGACTGAGCAGTTCTGCAGCGGAGCCAGAAATAATCGCCTCGGTCTGTTTCGCGATCAACTCGGAAAGAGCGTGAACCAAGCGCTGCTGGGTGCGTTCGTCTACGCGGTCAGAGGTTGCGATGGCATGGCCTGCGGTCGCGTTACTTTGCGCCGGATCGTCCACGATTGGCTGACCGGCGACACCTTCTGTCGACTCCAGATGCAGCACAACTGTCTGAAAGCTTCCATCCTGAAATAAAGCCACGGCGCCGGAGCGAGCGCCCGCCAAGGCGACGGCGCGCTCGACAAACTTGCGGGCGAAATCTGGCAGGCGCAGCAGACCATCAATTTCCCGCGCCAGTTGGGTGAGCGCCTCGGCACGGCGGCGGTGCTTCTCGGATTGATGCAGGTTGTGAGCCACTTCAAGAACAACCGAAACCTGCGCGGCCAGGGCACGGGCACGTCGAATATCTTGCTGCGAGATTCCAGTCTGGTCAAGACGATCGAGCACTCCGAACATGCCGAGCAGCGCTCCATCGGCGCCCAGCAGGGGTACCGTGAGCAACTGCCGGGCTTCGTACTGGGCAACGGCTTGCTGATTTACGCCGGCAAGCTGGGTAAGATCATCGGACCAGAAGACTTCCTTTGCCCGAAGGGCTCGAGTGGCCAAACCTTCGGGGTAAATATTGTCCACGCGTTGCGCTTCGCCTTGAGCTACGGCGTAGCGGACATGGAACTGCCCGTCCTCGTGCAGTGCAATGAAGCACCGGCCAAAGCCGAGGAAATCGGCGGCGCGTACCACGAACGCCTGCAGAAAATGTTCGAGATCGCCGCTCGAGCTGAGTTCGGACGAGATCTCGAGCAATTGGTGCAGTTCGCGTGCCTGGCCTTGCGCGGTGGCGCAGAGTTCGGCATGGGCCACGGCAACCGCGCCGAAGCCAGCGATGGCGGACACCAGCGACTTTTCTTCCGCGGTGAAAACTCCTTCGTGACGCGGATAGACCAGGATCGCTCCCTGCGTGTGCGAAGTGCGGAAGGGCGCGGCGATCAACATTCCCGGTGAAACCAGGGCGCCCAGCGAATGTTGATCGCTGCGAATGGAGATGGTGATGGCCTCTCCGGCGGAAACGGCGCGCTGCGCCAGGTCGGCGGCAAAGCGAATGGTTTGCCGGTCATGCCCGGCGCGAAAAGAATTGGCCAGCTGCGGCGTCTCGGCGGATACGGCGCGTAATTCGAAGGGACCTTCGCGGCGCAGAAGAATCGAGACTAGACGCGTCCGCAACAATACCCGAAGACGATCAGCCAGAGCCTCGATGACCGCACCTACGTCCGGAGTTCCGTGCAGTGCATTGGCGACCTCGGCCAGGATTTCGGCGCGGCGATGCTCCTCGCGCGAAGCCTCGCCGAGCCGGGTCGCCTCCAGCAAGCTGCCCAGTTGTCCAGCCAGGATGGTCGCCTTGGCGGCCAGGTCTTCATTAAAAAATCCTTCGTCGGAATCATGCAGAAAGGTCGCAGCGCCGATAACTTCACCGAAGACTACCAGCGGTGCTGCCATCATGGAACGGGCCTCAAACTGGTTTGCTGCGGGGAAAGATGGACTAGCCTGTACTTGATTGATGAAGATTGTCCGGCGGGTGCGTACGGCCTCGGCCGTAACCGCGCTTTGTTGAGGCAGCAGTCGGAGTCCAATAAAACGGTCGGCCAGTTTGCCGTCGGCTTCCTCGCCAACGAGTTCGTCGCCGGCGTGCCGGCGCCAGAAGTAGACGCCGCTGACCTGAAAGAATTCGCGAGTGGCCCGGCAGAAGAGTTGGATGAGCGAGGTGACATCGGCGCGTTCCGCGGCCTTGGCGGCGATCCGCAGCAGCAGCTTCTGAAAAGCATCGTCTGAATTGGCCGGTGAGCGGCCTACGCGAGAAGACATCGAATTGCTGCCGAAGTCTTTCAGGGTCTCACCGCTGACCACAGGTTTTCCACAACTCTCATAAGTGATTGAATCTATTGGAAAACTATCTTGCCATCTCAATTTGAGTCAAGTGAAATGGACATACGGGTGCCTAAGTGTGAAATCCCGAGAAAAATCGACGTGTTGGCATCTCAACATGAGAATCGATTTCCCACGAAGCGAGCCATGAGACTGGACTAATCCAGAACTCCAACCGGGGAGCGGCTTCGGAGGGCCCCTTAAACCTTTATTTCCAAATACTTCTCTGGCATTACCTTGGTTTTTTTACAAGTGGATGCATGGCCACGGTGTTGCTCCGATGGGGATTACCACGATACTGCCTCGGAGGAACTGTGTCTTGTCGAAAGGTAGCCGCGCTATTGGCGGCGATTGCTTTAGCAGTGACGGGAGGGGCAGTAAGAGGTCGAAGTCAAGAAGCGCAAACCGAAATCGTGCGCCGGGCCAAGAGCAAGGTCCAGCCGGTGTATCCCGATCTGGCGCGGAAGATGAACCTGTCGGGAACAGTAAAGGTAGAGCTCGTGGTTGCGGCGAACGGAACGGTGAAGGATGCAAAGGTGGTGGGTGGACATCCCGTGCTGGCCACAGCCGCTCTGGACGCGGTCAAGAAGTGGCGTTTTGAGCCCGCTTCGGTAGAGACATCAGGGGTGGTGGATTTCAAATTCGAACCTCATCAATAGCGCAACGCGCAGGCGGCCGGGAGGAACGGCATGACGATTGGCAAGAAGCTGTACAAAAATTTCGGATACATCCTGAGCATGGTGGTCGTGCTGTTCATCGTGAATTTGCTGGCTGTGCATAGAGAGCATGCCGCCAAAGACGCGGCTACAGCCTCGCTCCAACTGGCAGACGCCACCAACGATGTGCGCTTTCAGATGATGCAGAACCGCCTGTTCCTCAGCAATTACCTGCTCAGTGGCGACACCCGGGAAGTAGAGCGGATGAATGAAGGACTGCGCATACTGAACGAAAGGCTCAAGCAGGGCAGCTCGCTAGCCAAATCCGACCAGGAGCGGACAGCGTTAACCAAAGTAGAGCAACTTGAACAAGCTTGGAGCAAAGACTTCGCCCAGCCTCTGATCGACAAACGCAAGGACGTGGATTCAGGCAACGCGACGGTGGCCGAACTGCAGATTTACTACCTCCAGAAGGACGCTTCCTCGTGGGTGAAGAATTCAACGGAAGCACTCGACGTGGCCGACGACGAGAACCGCAAGTTGGTCGAAGCCGGCCGCAAGTCGGACGAAACAGCCAGTACTTGGACGATCCTGGCAGCCATTGTGAGCACTCTCGTCGCGCTGGGCCTGGGCGGCGCGGTCGCTTACCGCACTGCCAAGTCGATTACTGAACCGCTGATCAACCTGATGAAGGTTTCGCGGCAGATCGGCGACACCGGCGATCTGGAGCACAGCATCGATGTGAAGGGTGAGGATGAAATCGGAGAGTTGGCGCGCAGCTTCGCCAAGATGGTTACCTATCTCAAAGAGATGGCCGGAGTTTCGGAATCCATTGCCGGCGGAGATCTCACGGTCGAGGTCAAGCCGCGCTCCGCGCACGACACTTTGGGCAATGCATTCGCGAAGATGGTAGAAGGCCTGGGCCGCCTGGTGCGCAGTGTACGCGACGCTTCAGCGCAAGTGGCAAGCGCTTCAGGGCAGGTGGCAAACGCATCCGACGACTCGGCCAAAATCGGCCTGCAGGCTTCCTCCGCCATTGACGAGGTGACCAGCACCATGCACGAGATGAGCGTAAACGTGCAGAACATGGTGAAGAGCACGCAGGTGCAGGCTTCCAGCGTGAGCGAAACTTCCGCGTCTATCGATCAGATGGTGGCTTCGATTCAACGCGTGGCCGATACCGCCAAGGTGTTGCTCGATATCTCGAACCGCTCGCGCGAAGAGGTGCACAGCGGCATCACCACTATGGAAAAGGCTACCGACGGCCTGAACCGGATCAACGCGACGATCACTTCCTCGGGAGAAATTATTGGAGCGCTCGGACAACGAGCCGACGACATTGGAAAGATCATCGAAGTTATCGACGATCTGGCCGAACAGACTAATTTGCTGGCGTTAAATGCGGCCATTGAGGCGGCACGAGCCGGGGAGCATGGACTGGGATTTGCAGTAGTCGCGGACGAAGTCCGCAAACTGGCGGAAAAGTCGGCGCAGTCCACCAAGGAAATCTCGGAACTGATTCAGAGCATTCAGAAGGAAGCGCGTAAGGCCGTCGAGAACATGGACCGCTCAACGGGGATTGTGAACGAAGGCCTGGATCTGGGTGGCGAACTGAACGGGGCGCTGCGCAAAATCTCGAATGTGGTCACCGAGGTCTACAAATTCGCCCAGGAAATCGGCGCGGCCACCAACGAACAATCGCATGGCTCGTCGCAGATCGCCCGGGCCACTACCCGGCTGAACGAAATCACTCACGAAATCAATTCGGCGGTGGAAGAGCAAGCCTCAGGAGCGCAGGCCGTGGTGAAAGCCATGGAACGGATGCGCGAACTGGTGCAGCAGTCGACTTCCGGTTCGACGGAACTGGCGGCTTCGGCCGAGCAGATGTCGAAGATGTCGCGCGGCCTGCTCGACTTCATGGATCGCTTCTCGCTGGGAGATGGTTCGGCTTCGCGCCAGACTGCGGCCGATGAAAAATCGCATCATGCCCGCCGGGCTGCTGCAGGAGCGCGTTCCTAGGACAAACGATGAACCGTGAACTCCACCTCGTGGGCTTTCAGGTAGGGCGCGAGACCTATGGCGTTCCCATCACGTCTCTGCACGAGATCGTACGCGTACCGGAGATTACCGCCGTCCCCGATGCGCCCGACTATCTTGAAGGAGTGATTAACCTTCGGGGCAAGATCGTCTCAGTGATGGATCTGCGCAAGCGCTTTGGCGATAAGCACGCGAAACTGACAAAGCAGAACAGGATTCTTGTGGTGGAGCACTCTGGAAAGCTGGCCGGATTGATTGTCGACTCTGCGTCCGAGGTACTGAAAATTGCCGGCGAAGACGTCGAGGCGCCTCCAACCGTATTCCAGGAAGGTGGGCTGAACTGCGTGACGGGACTGGGAAAAGTGCGCGGCCGCCTGATCGTATTGCTCGACATGACCAAGCTTTTGGCTCCGGCCAGCCTGCTCGAGGAGAGTAAAAGCGCGGAAGGCAAGAGTGCAAGAGCCGAGGCGCGAGCAGCGTCGGTGCGTTAGGGATCGGGGCATTGCGCTTTAGCGGAAAACAGCACGGGAACCTGAGGGATTCTTGAGAATCGCGCGTAAGGAACGAGTGAAAGCATGAGCACATCCGGAGCGGCACCGGCTCCAATCTTGACGGACGCGGAACTGCGGCTGCTGCAGGCGCTGGTATATCAGGAGTGCGGAATGCACTTCGACGATCGCCGGACACACTTTCTGCAGGACCGCTTGCTGCGTCGGCTGAAGGAGTGCCATGTCGATTCCTTCTACTCCTATTACCGGCTGCTGATCAGTCAGGAAGGCAAAGCGGAACTAGCCCAGTTGCTGGAGAACCTGACCGTCAACGAGACCAGCTTCTTCCGCCACAAGGCGCAACTGGATTTGTTCCAGAAGCAAGTGCTGGAGGAAATGCTCAAACGCAAGCAGGCGCATCGGGAATATTCAGTTCGAGTATGGAGCGCGGGCTGTTCTACAGGGCAGGAAGCCTACACGCTGGCCATGCTCTCGGCCGATGCGCTCGCCTACTATTATTTGCGCAATCCGTTGCCCGTGGCTATCTCGCTGCCCAAACCGCTGGTTCCTCCGCCCTGGCGGGTGGAGATTCTGGCCAGCGATATCAGTTACTCCGTGCTGCGCACGGGACAGGAAGGAGCTTACAACGAGCACCAGATGTCGACCGTCGATTATAGCTTCCGCCTGCGTTACTTCGATAAGATCGGGGAGCGCTACGGGGTTAAGAAGGCGCTGAAGGAGATGGTCCACTTCGACTTTCACAATCTGAAGACCGAGTACCTGCCCCAGCGCAATGATGTGATCTTCTGCCGGAACGTGATGATGTATTTCGACGAGGCGGAGCAGAAGCGGCTGATCGAAAAGTTTTATCGCTGCCTCAACCCAGGCGGTTATTTATTTGTCGGCCACGCCGAGAGTTTGCTGGGCCTGACAGAAAAATTCCAAATGGTGCACCGCGACAGCGGCACGGCTTATCAGCGGATTGAGGTGCGAGAGTGACGATGCCTCCCGATGAGCGCGGAGCGGAATTGCGGGAGCTGTTTTTTGAGACCTCGCAGGAACTGCTGCAGGCGTTGAACGAAGAGTCTCTGAAGCTGGAAAAAAATCCTGGCGATGAGGAGATTGTGCGTTCGATTCGCCGGACGGTACACACGCTAAAGGGCGACTCCGCGGCCTGTGGACTGCGCGAGTTGAGCGAACTGGCGCACCAGTTTGAGGATGCACTGTCTCTGGAAAGCGCGGCCGCCCATGGGGCGCTGGCCGAAATCGCCTTTGCCGCTGCCGACGTTTTTGCGGCGATGCTCGCGGCTTACCATGGCGGGGGCAAAATGCCCGCCACGGAGACTCTACGAAAGCGAATCAACGAGCTCACCGCGGCTCCCGCAGCCAAGAAAGCGCAGCGCAAGAAAAAGATAGACGAGCCCGCCCGCCAGTCCGGTAAAGACTGGACACATGCAGAGAAACTGGCTGTGGTTAAAGCCCAGGCTGATGGCCTGGGGCTGTACGACGTGCTAGTGAAAATCGATCCGCACTGCACCATGCCGATCGCGGCGCGCCAACTGATTCAAAACGCAATCAGCGGTATCGGCCGAGTCATTGTGGTGCGTCCAGACGCGAAATCGCCAGCGGCCTCCAAGCACGTAGAGTTTATATTCGCCAGCGCGCGGTCGAAGGATGAGATTGCAGACAAGTGTCGCATTCCAACCATCGCGGGTGACGTCAGCGTGGTGTTGATCCAAGCCCCGCAGCCAGCCAAGACGGCGGCAAAAGTCTCCGCGCAGACGGTAGCGCCTGAGGTTGAAGTTTCCGCGAATCCTTCTTCAACCACGTCAGCTGCGGAAGCCTGGTCTGCGATCCCGCCCGCTTCCGCAGAGGCGCAGGTCACCGCGCCCGATTCGGGCATGCCGCAAGCGGTAGTGGAAAACATCCTGCGGGTGGAAGCGGGGCGCATCGATAACGTGCTCAATCTGGTAGGGGAGCTCATCATTGGCAAGTCGATGCTGCAGCAGGTGCTCAGCGAGTTTGGCAAACGCTATCCCAAGGAATTGCTGCGCGCCAAGTTTGCCGATGCGATGGCCTTCCAGGCGCGGGTGCTGAATGATCTGCAGCGCTCTGTGATGAAAATCCGCATGGTGCCGGTAGACCAATTATTCCGGCGCTTCCCCCGGATGGTGCGCGATGTGGCGCGGCAGTGCGGCCGTGAAGTTGACTTGGAACTTTCCGGGCAGGAGACCGATCTCGATAAAGGCATTCTCGACGCCATCGCCGAGCCCCTGACACACCTGGTGCGGAACGCGGTTAGTCACGGCATCGAACCGGCCGAGGAACGCCGAAGCCAGGGCAAGGGGCCGCGCGGGAAGATTAGGCTGCATGCCTATCACCAGGGCAATCAGGTAGTGATCGAGATTAGCGACGATGGGCGGGGCATCGACGCCCAGAAGATTCGCAGCAAAGCGGTAGAACTGGGAATGACGACAGCAGAAGAAGCTGCGCGACTGAGTGAGGCCGAAACCTTGGAATTTATCTTCCGTCCCGGATTCAGCACAGCCGAACAAGTCACCCAGGTTTCCGGACGGGGCGTGGGGATGGATGTCGTGCAGAGCGTGCTCCAGAGGCTAAAGGCCACGATTCAGGTGGAGACTCATCTGGGCCAGGGCACGACCTTCCGGCTGAAGCTGCCGTTGACATTGGCCATCATCAAAGCCCTGATGTTTTGGGTGGAACAGCGCCTGTATGCCATCCCGCTCAATGCCGTGAGTCAGATTGCACGCACCAGGGAATCGGAAGTCCACCAGGTCGATAACTACGAGGTGCTGCAGTTGCGCAATCAGGTGCTGCCCCTGCTGCGGCTGGGACGTCCCACCGCTGCCGACGCAGACCGGCAATCAAGCAAGCTCTTTGTGCTGGTGATTACCGTCGGGGAAAAAAAATATGGCCTGATCGTCGATGCGCTTGAAGGAGAAGAGGAGTTGGTTATTAAGGCTTTGGACGATCAGACTTTTTCCACCGATCTGGTGAACGGCGCTTCAATCCTCGGGGACGGTAAGGTGGTGCTCATCTTGAATCTGCCGGCGGTTGTCGAACACGTGGCACGGACGAATCCGCGAGAACATGGCCTTACCAATTGCGGATTGTTGCTGAACCATGACGATCGCGCCCGGTTGGCAATGAACGCCGCGGGAGGCCGGGCATGAATTCCGGCATGAAAAAACTGCGCGTGCTGGTGGTGGATGATTCAGCGTTGATGCGGAAGTTGATTCCGCAGATGTTGGAAGCCGACCCATGGATTGAGGTGGTGGGCACGGCGATGGATGGAAACTTCTGCCTCAAGAAGATCGAAGAGTTAAGCCCCGACGTGGTCACACTCGATCTTCAAATGCCAGGGATGAATGGCATCGACACTTTGAAAGAAATCATGCGCCGTAAGCCGTTGCCGGTGATCGTGGTCAGTTCCCACAGCACGGACGGAGCTTCGGTCACCTTCAAGGCGTTAGGACTGGGTGCCTTCGATTTCGTAACGAAGCCGCGCGACGCTTCGACGCACATGGCCGAGACAGCGGCGGAACTGATCGCGAAGATCAAGGCAGCCGCCGATTGCAAAGTTGTTCGTCCCGCTAGCGGGATGGGAGCGCTGGCACGCCCGGAAAAGATTTCGACCGGGAAATCCGCACCGCGGCCAACCAAATTGGTGGCGATAGGAATTTCCACTGGCGGCCCACAAGCGCTGGAGTTCCTGCTGGCACAACTGCCGCCAGATTTTCCGGGAACGATTGTAGTCGTGCAACACATGCCTGAAGGTTTCACCGACATGTTCGCCCGCCGCCTCGACGAAGTCTGTTCGCTGCGGGTGAAGGAAGCCCAATCGGGGGACATACTGCAAGCCGGACGTGTACTGATCTGCCCCGGAAGCCGCCATATGAAAGTAAAGCGGCTGACCATGGGAGACGTTGTGGTGCTCAATGATGAGGCACGAGTGAATGGTCATCGGCCCAGCGTCGATGTTCTGTTCAACAGCGTGGCCGAAGAATTCGGCAAGCAAGCGGTCGCCGTGCTGATGACCGGGATGGGCGACGATGGCGCGGATGGATTAGGCGCGGTCAAGAGAGCCGGCGGAATGACGATCGCGCAGAGCGAAGAGTCTTGTGTGGTTTACGGAATGCCCAAAGCTGCGGTCGAGCGCGGCTATGCCATACGAGTCGTGGCTTTGGATTTGCTACCGGCTACTCTGCAGGCGTTGTGCAACCGAAACGACGGGCGTGGGCAGAGTGGCGGCGCAGAAAAAGCCCTCCGCGCTGGGCTATAACGAGTTGCTGACGAAGGTTCGTGTCCTAAGTCATTTGGGCGGCAGGAAACTGCCGTGATGGAATCTGTTAGAGGAGGTTGTTATGGAGCAGTTTGCACCAGTGAAGCGCAGCAAAGATGGGCAGGCGATCCGCTACTTGATCGTTGACGATTCGGTGTTCGCGCGCAAGAATCTCGCCCGCATGATCGAAAGTTTTGGCGGGCAGGTGGCGGCCGAAGCCGGTGATGGGTTAACCGCCATCAGCGAGTTCGAGCGCACGCATCCTGACATTGTGCTCATGGATATCACCATGCCGCAGATGGAAGGCATCGAGGCCGCCGAAAAAATTGTCCAGGCACATCCTGAAGCACGCATTGTCATGGTGTCTTCGGTGGGCTACCAGGAAAATATTGTGGCCGCATTGCAGCGCGGAGCACGCCATTTCGTACAGAAGCCGGTAAAGCCGGAAGTTCTGTATGAGGTCATCAAGTATGTGCTGGGAGAAGACGGCGCCGTAGCAACCGCGACCGGCGCGGGGGTTTAATCGCATGAAGATGGAGCTGATTCAACCCTTTATCAACGCGGCTGACGCCGTATTGTCGCAAGGACTATCGGGAAGTATCAAGGTGGGCAACCTTTCCATGGAAGAGGACGCCTATCGCCGCAAAGGTGTGGCCGGCATGGTAGCCCTCACCGGCGACATCGAAGGCCGCATCATTCTGGACCTTGAACCCCATACCGCCGTGCGCGTGGCCAGCCACTACGCGGGGGCGGAGTTGCCTGAATCCGATGGTCTGGTAAAAGAAACCATCTTCGAACTGGCAAACCAGGTCGTGGGCAATGCCGTCTGCGCGCTTAACGACCAAGGCTTCCATTTCCGGGTGCATCCTCCAATCCTGCTGACGTGCGAGGAAGGTGACAAGACCAGCGAAGATGTCGAGGCGCTGATGATCTGCTTTGAAACCTCCCTCGGCAATGTGTTTATGAATGTTGCGCTGCGCTACAACAAGCGGCGCATGTCCGATCACGCAGTTGTGGGAAGGTAAGACAGTTAGCCCGTCTAGCTTCCGAGAGTGCGGGTTCTAAATCCCTCGAACTCATCAGCCCAAAACTCCTCTGATAAACTTTGAACGCGGAAAGCCCTTCTAGGCCTCGTCGTGGGCTTCGCTTCAAATAGAGGTGCGTCTGGCCGATGATCATCGAGATGCGTACGTACAAAACCAAGCCAGGCAAGCGCTCAGCGTTCCTCGAGATATTCCGTTCGCGGTCTATTCCGGCGCATGAAGAGATGGGGATGAAAATATTGGGTCCATTTCTTTCCGTTGAAGATTCCGACACCTTCTTTTTTATGCGTGGGTTTCCTGACCTCGCCTCGCGCGAGGCGATGAAGGCAAAGTTTTATGAAGGGAAGCTTTGGAAGAACGAACTGGAAAACGTTCTACTGCCGATGTTGGAAAAGTACGAGGTCGTTGTGGTGGAAGACTCTGAGCATGTGATCCGCTGGTGAGGCGCGAAGTTTTTGCAGGTCTTTAGGGGAACTGCAAGACTGAGTTTCCTGCTCCGGAATCGGCGACGGAGGGATCGGCAATCCTTCTCAGCTCTGGATATTTCTCGATCAAGGTGGGCGGAGCGAGGACTCGCGCGCCGCTTATCATTGCCTTTAACTCGATCGCATTCACGCCCGCTTTGCTTTCGAAGTGATTGTTGGTGATGACATAGGTCGTTTGCGCCCGTTCCGCAACCCGGTTGATTCTTTCCTTCCAGCCGGCGAGTTCCTGCGCGCTGTAGAGGTAGTTATAACGGTCATTGCGATTATCGGAATCGAACCACTGCTCATAGTTTCGTCCATGGAGGCGGACGTACCCGATCGTCCCAGTGACGTGTTCGGTGGGCACGAGCGACCGGCCGAGAACTGGTTGATCGATGTTGCAGAAGCCGACATTCTTTTGCGTAAACGAAGCTAGCGTTGCGGCATCGTTCCAACTGGAATGACGCACCTCGACCACGCGCGGATATTCGATGAACTGCCGCAGCAATCGCTCCAGATATTCGCGGTTGAGCGAAGTGTTTTTAAACGACACTGGGAACTGGATGAGAAGGGCTCCCAGGCGCCCTTCGTTGGCGATGGCGTCAAGGCCTTCGCGAGTGCGGATCTCGTCTTCGTCAGTGGGCCGGATACTCGCGGCCGATGTGGGCTCCATCAGTGACATCGGCGAGTGGGTGAACGCACGGTAGAGTTTCGCGGTGAACAGAAAGTTCTTATTGACGGACTCAACCTTCCGGCACCACAGTTTGGCCAGTTCTGGCTTAAGAGGTCCGTAAAACGATGTATTGATCTCGGTGGTATCGAAGAAGCGGGCCAGATATTCCAGTGGATGCTGCTTGCGCCGCTGCATCCCCGGCGGATAAAAAATGCCGTCCCAGTCTTTGTAGGACCAGCCAGCCGTGCCGATGCGGACCTCCTTTGGTTGGGCCTCGGGTAAGCGGACTTGGGCTGAGGATTCCATGAGTGGGGCCGCAGATGGTGGGCAGGAAAAGGTTAGCACAGAGCTGGCAAAAGAAACGGCGCGGCGTGACAACAACGAGCGCGTGGTGGCTTAGAATTTGTTGCCGGCAGACATGAATCGGACCTACCAGGCCGCGACTGTTCTTTTGCTGATGATCGCGCCGGCCGCGAGCCAGACTCATGTGTCGCCATCGTCCTCCACCTCTCCTTCTGCTCCGCGAGCCAAGAAGCCTGAGCTGCCGGCCGACTACGTGGGTGACACCGCCTGCCAATCGTGCCACAGGGACAAGTTCGAAACATTTCACCGCACGGCTCATTATCTGACCTCGAGGTTGCCGCAGAAAGACACTATCCTTGGCAAGTTCACACCCGAGGCCAATGTCATGAAGACATCCAGCCCAGAGCTGTTTTTTCGCATGGACGAGAAGGGCGATGGTTTTTTCCAGACGGCGGTTGAGGGCACGTCTCCATTCATTACATCGCGCACCGAGCGCTTTGCTTTCGTGATTGGGTCCGGCGGGAAGGGTCAAACCTATTTATTCTGGAAGGGCGACGATCTCTTTCAGCTGCCCGTGTCTTACTGGACTGAGTTGGGCTGGGTAAACAGCCCTGGATATCGCGACGGAAAGGCCAACTTCGGGCGACCTATCATTCCGCGATGCCTGGAATGTCATGCAACGTATTTCGAACAACTTCCGCCGCCACCTAATCGGTACAGCAAGAGCGGCTTCATCCTGGGCATCACCTGTGAGAAATGTCACGGACCCGGACGTGCACATGCTGAACATTTTGCGGCGAAACTGCCGTCCAGGCGAATTCCGCGATGTTCGATCCGGCGCGATTCCCGCGTGACCGCCAAATGGATCTTTGCGCGTGGTGCCATGCGGGAGCTGGTTTCTCGATGGATCCCGCGTTTTCTTACGTTCTGGGCCAACCTCTTGATAAATACCTGAGGCTGCCGCAACCTGATCCATCGGTGCTCCCCGATGTTCACGGCAGCCAAGTTGAGATGCTGGAACGCAGCCGATGCTTCCAGCAATCGGCAATGACGTGCATCACTTGCCATGACGTTCACGCCGTACAACACGATCTACTGGGCTTTTCGGAGCAATGCCTGAGCTGCCACAAGCCTGGATCCGCGATGTTTCCCAAACAAGGTCACAACGTGGCGAGCAATTGCATTGACTGCCACATGCCGCTGCAGGAGACGGATCTGATTGTGTTTGATCAGAACGGTAAGAAGGCAAGACCCAAGGTGCGGAATCATTGGATCAAGGTGTATTCCCGGTAGGAGGAAGGTTCAATCCAGCACCAACACTACCCAATACACACCCGTAGGATAAGTGTCCGTGCGCGCGTAGCAGGCGCCCACTGAAAAACTTCGCAGATTGTGACTGGAGAGCATGCGGCCAGCATTTGCCGGCAGACTTTCCGGATGCAGGCTGGTGTAGGTCACCACGGAATAGCGTTGCGCGAGCTGATGAATAGCAGAGGTGCCGAGCTTGTCTGCTTGCGCCATGGAGCAGGCCGCATCGTCCGCGCTGGCAAGATCGCGACGGGCGAGGATGGGCTGTTTGGCCTGATGACGGGCCAGTGCCACCGTCGTCGCAATCCGGTCTTTCACTTCCGCCGTGGAATAATTAGGGAGGGCATGGCCGAAGTCTTGCACAATGTACAGCCTGTCTCCGATACGCACTACACCCAATCCGATCACGTTATAAGACGCGTTGAGCAGGTTGGCGCGATGCGGAGGAGAAAGCATCAGATGTTTGTGTCCGCCTTCGGCGTCGAAGTTGAGCGCGACGTTCTCACCCTCCTGATCAAGCTGAGTATGAGTCGCGGCCGCCAATCGCCGCGGCAGAGAGAGCTCGCCGTCAAACTGATGGGAAAGCTGATGTGCCATCGCCATCGCTTCCGCGTGAGCGCGAGCGGCCTGGCAGAGGCCGATATCCAGCATGAGGGCGGGAACTTTGGCACGCGCTCTGGCGCGGTTCGCCAGGTCAAGAAGGACCCGCTCGGCGTCCGGGTCATAGTCGCTGAAAGGAATATCAGGAGAAGCTACCGCGGCCGGTTTTATAGTCGCTTGCTGCGCGGTTTTTTCCCCCGCGCCATCGCTTCCTTCGAAGGCCATCAATCGAGACGATGGCCGAACAAAAGCGGCACCCATTATCAGCAGAAACGCCATTACAAAACGTCTATCGTCTACTTTCCCGGCTCTAGGCATCGGCTTGTGCCTACTCAATTCGACCCTGGGAGGATCTAATCTGGAACTCGAACTTGCTGCTGGTGCTACGCTAGAGTCGGAAATCGCGACTGAGAAGTTACCTTCGCTATGGAACCTGTCATCAGTGGGGTCATTGGCCTATTGTTTGGTAGCGCGCTTGCGTGGCTCGTGTTGCGCTCGCGCAGCGCCGCGCTGGGCGTCCGTTTGTCCTTGATGGAAAAGGAATTAGCGGGCGAAAAGGCCGATCTGGCGCGGCTTCAGCAGGCTTGTACGGAGTTGGTGGCAGGCAAAGCTCGGCTGGAATCCGCTCTCGAATCCGAACGGAAGACCAGCAACGAAAAGATCGAGTTAGTCACGCGCGCCAGCGAGGAGTTGCGTAACGCTTTCAAAGCCTTGGCTTCCGACGCCTTGAAAAGCAACAACTCGTCATTTCTGGTGATTGCCGAGGAAACGCTCAAGCGCTTTCAGAGCCAAGCCCGGGGCGACCTCGAAGCCCGGCAAAAGGCCGTGGCCGATATGGTTGCACCGGTACGCGATTCGCTGAATAAAGTGGATGCCCAGATCCAGCAGATGGAAGTGGCGCGTGGCGACGCGTACGGCGAACTGCGGGCTCAGGTTCAATCGCTGATCACTGCGCAAAAAGAACTGCAATCGGAGACCGGCAATCTGGTTCGGGCGCTGCGTACTCCCAATGTGCGAGGGCGCTGGGGAGAGATTCAGTTGCGTCGCGTAGTTGAAATTGCCGGCATGGTTTCCTATTGCGATTTCACCGAGCAGGAATCGGTAACAACAGAAACGGGAAGACTCCGTCCCGATCTGGTGGTGAAGTTGCCCGGCGGTAAACATGTGGTGGTCGATGCCAAGACGCCGCTGCAAGCCTTCCTCGATGCTTTCGAGACTACCGACGAAGACGCCCGGCGCGCGTGCCTCGCCAGCCATGCGCGGCAAGTCCGCGATCACATGAACACTCTCAGCGGAAAGAAATATTGGGAGCAGTTCGAGTCTACGCCCGAGTTCGTGGTGATGTTTCTTCCCGGCGAAACGTTTTTCAGCGCCGCTCTAGAGCAAGATTCAGGCTTGATCGAACACGGAGTTTTGAGCCGCGTTATTCCGGCTTCACCGACCACGCTGATCGCGTTGTTGAAGGCCGTGGCCTATGGATGGAATCAGGAAAAACTGGCGCGCAACGCGCAGCAAATCAGCGCGCTCGGCAAAGAATTGCACGACCGCCTGCGCCTTCTCGCGGCACACATCACTGCCGTCGGCACGGGCCTTGACCGCGCCGTTGAGTCGTATAACAAAGCTGTCGGATCGCTCGAAAGCCGCGTTCTAGTTTCGGCGCGGAAGTTCGCCGAACTAGGTGCATCCGTGGCAGAGGACATTCCCGAACTTGAGCCTGTCGAAACCACCGCGCGCGCTCTTTCGTTTGATTGGGATGAAGACCCCCCCTCAGAAGCCACGGAGGATGCGCGGAGAGCCGGTTAAAACGATCCGCTCTCTGCCACGCCCATTTCATAAACAACTTAATCTCAGAAATCTCTTATCTCGCGCAGTACTTTTCTGGCCGTGTTGTTGAATCCTGCCGAGCCATCTCTTTCGCGAGTCCGTTGACGAGCTATACATCCGCGCTCGCTGACCACTACACTTCCGGCCAACTCTGACCTAAAGCCCGCCTTAACCCCGCCGATAGCTAAATTGACAAGGATGCGTCGCGGCGCGGCAGCGCTGACTCTTGTCATGTCGTTTGGACGACTAATTCAGGAGGATTCATCGGGCCGATGACCAGTGCCAGGGCATGTTCTCGCTGGCTAAGCTGCTTGCCTCAAAGCAACGAAGAACGGGCATTGAAAGCAGGAGCTGCTGCGTTTCTGCAAAACCCGCTGACAATGACAACTAAGGAACGTGATACGGGTCAGCCTTGGCGCTGCAAAGGGCCAGCCGGCAGCTGGGCCGTCTTAGGTCGCGGGTAATGGTGTAGCCGGGTCCGGGCGGGGTGCTCATTCCGCGGAAGTTCGTGGGAAAGTTTTGCCTGACGCCCGTGGCCGGTCAGGGCTCGCCATTAAGAGACTCGGAGGTCTTAACGCGTCTAAAATCCTCTAAGATGTTCCATTCTAGTCGGATACAAAATCCCACACAAACCTCCATTAAAGCGTACATAGTTTCCAGAAACCCATCTATACTGGTGGAAGTGCTTTAGATGCGGCACTTAGCAGTCCGCAAAACGGGAAACGACTTGGCAGCGAAGTTGCTCATTGAGCAGCAGTCGGAAGCTGATCAGCGGGGCATACGTGTGCTGCCAGTCAGCCGGTCTCGGACTCACCACCGAAAACCATGAATCGGGAAAGCCAAGTCCGCTCTGTTGCCGTCGTTCTGCTGTTCTTTCTCACAGTGGCAGTAGTGGTCTGCGCAGGCTTCAATTTTAATGCCGAATGGAAGTTTCAGGTTCCTGATGACGGCGTCTGGTGGGTCGAACACAGCGGACATCTCGTAGCCGATCGAGTGGAGCGCAGCGGGCCGGGCGCCAAGAGCGGCATAAAGCCGGGCGACGAGTTGGTTTCCGTTAACGACCAGCAGGTCCGAAACATGTCGGGACTGGAGCGCCAGCTCTACCGGACGGGCGTCTGGTCGAAAGCCGCCTATTCCCTGCTTCGGCAATCGGTTCCGCTCGATTCCAGCGTCATTCTGGTTCCCGCCGAGCGTTCACTCAACCAGTGGCTCCGGCTGATTGCGCTGATCTACCTTGGCATTGGACTTTACGTCTTACTGCGCCGTTGGACTGCTCCGGGATCTACGCGCTTCTATATCTTTTGCCTGGTTTCCTTCATCGCTTATTCCTTCAAGTACACGGGCAAGTTGAACGATTTCGACTGGATCATTTACTGGGGCAATATCGTCGCGGGAGTATTGCAGCCGGCGTTATTTCTGCACTTCGTTCTCACCTTCCCCGAGAAGCGTCAGCTCGTGCGCAAGCATCCCTGGTTGTTGGCGCTGGTTTACGCGCCGGGAACTCTGCTGCTGGCGGCCCACATCATCGCCATGCGCTGGCTTCAGGCCAGTGAGCGGCTGCGCTGGAACCTCGACCGCATGGAAATGTCCTACGGATCGCTGTTCTTTCTGGCTGCCGCTGTTGTGCTCTGGTACAGCTATCGGCGCGCCAGCACGACGATTCTCCGGCAACAGTTGAAGTGGGTGACTCGAGGAACGATTCTGGCTATCGTTCCCTACACCCTGCTCTATGTCGTGCCTTATCTGATGGGTTCATTGCCGGGCGCGACCATGAAGGTTTCGGCGCTTTCTCTGGCGCTGCTGCCCCTCACGTTCGGTTATGCCATTTTCCGCTACCGCTTGATGGATGTGGATCTCATCTTCAAGCGCGGCGTAGTTTACACTCTCGCCGCGGCGATCGTGGTGGGATTGTATTTTGGTCTGGTTGCGGGCGTGGCCTTGCTGGTGCACAACTGGCAACCCAGTTCCGGGCCGGTGGGATTGATCCTCGCCGTCGTCGTCACAGCGCTGCTCTTCGATCCGGTCCGCAAGTTGATTCAGGACCGCATCGATCAGTTCTTCTATCGCACTCGCTACGACTATCGCCGCACTCTGCTTGAGTTCGGTCGCGAATTGGGTTCGGAAACGAACCTGAATACCCTGCTCTCCTCGCTGATTGACCGGCTGTCGCGCACACTCGCGGTCGATCGCATGGCGATTTTTTTGGCGGGCGAAGAATCTGGGAAATTCGCGCTGGCGAAGTCCTTTGGACTCTCCGCTCCCGGCAACCTCGACTTCTCATTCCTGACCGTCGCGCGGCCGGAGCAGGCTGGGCATCTGTTCTTTGAAAATACACACCAGGTGCCCCGCGAGACGCCCACCGCGCAGAAAGCCATTGCCCGGCTGGATCTGAATTACTACATCCCCTGCCACGCGCAGCATAAAACCATAGCCGTCCTTGGCCTGGGTAAGACCACAAAAGGCGACTTCCTTTCCAGTGAAGACATGGAATTGCTGGAGACCCTGGGTGGTTATCTGGGGATTGCGATTCAGAATTCGCAGCTTTATGCTTCGCTGCAGCAAAAGGCGGCCGAGTACGAGCGCCTGAAAGACTTTAATGAAAACATTGTCGAATCCATCAACGTGGGCGTGATGGCACTCGACATGGAAGACCGCATTGAGAGCTGGAACGCGCAGATGGAAGTTATGTATGCGCTGCCACGTTGGCAATCTCTGACCCAGCCGCTGAATGTGATTTTCCCGGCGGAGTTCATCGAAGAATTCAACCGGGTGCGGCAGGAACCCGGCATCCGCAATCTGTATAAGTTCCGTTTGAAGACGCCGGCGGGCGAAGTCCGCACCGTGAATGTGGCCCTGGCTCCCCTGGTGACGCGCAAGTTCGAGGTCATCGGCCGTCTGATAATCATGGATGACATCACTGAACGTATCGAGCTTGAGGCCCAACTCTTCCAAGCCGATAAGCTTTCGTCGATCGGACTGTTGGCAGCTGGCGTGGCTCATGAAGTCAATACGCCGCTGGCCGTGATCTCCTCGTATACCCAGATGCTGTCTAAGCAACTGCAAGGCGATCCGCAGAAGTCGGGGCTACTGGAGAAGATCACGCGGCAAACCTTCCGCGCCTCCGAGATCGTGAACAATCTGCTGAACTTCTCGCGCACCAGCGGCAGCCAGATCGGCGATGTGGATGTGAACAAAGTGATCGCCGACACCCTGGCTCTTCTGGAGCACCAATTCAAAGTGGCGAAGGTTGACGTGCTAAACACGCCCGCGCCGAAGCTGCCCCCGATTCTGGGGAACGCGGGGAGATTACAGCAAGTATTCCTGAATTTGTTTCTGAATGCCAAAGACGCCATGGCGGGCGGCGGAACGCTGCGCGTGGCCACGCTAAACGGTGAAAGCGTCAGCGTATGCGTCTCCGACACCGGATCGGGCATCGCCCCGGAACACATTCAGCGCATTTACGATCCGTTCTTCACCACCAAGACTTCCCCGCGCGAAGGCCAACCGCGCGGCACCGGCCTGGGCCTTTCCGTCACCTATGGCATCATCCAGGAGCATGCGGGGAAGATTCGAGTGGAAAGCCATCCTGGCGCCGGGACAACCTTCACGCTGGATTTCCCTTTAAGTAGAAAGGCAATTCATTCCAAGGCCGAATATGTCTGATTCCGCGGTCATCTCGCACACGCTGTTAAACGGAGCCCCGGGCATGGCGGGCGCGGTACTCATCATCGACGACGAAGCAGAGATTCGCGAATCTCTGCAAACGCTGCTGGAGATGGAAGGCTTCGCCGTGGAAACTGCGGTCACGGGCGAGGCCGGCCTGCAGCGCATCGGCGAACACCCTTTTGATCTGGTTTTGCTCGATCTTGCCCTGCCCGGCCGCGATGGCATGGAAATTCTAGCCGCGATTCGTGCCCACGAAACGCGCCTGCCGGTCATCATGATCACCGCCTACGGTACGGTGGAAAATGCGGTGCACGCCATGCAATCCGGCGCCGCCAACTTCGTTCAGAAGCCCTGGGACAACGAAAAGCTTTTGGCCGACGTACGCGCGGCTGTGGGCTGGCGCCGCGCCGAAGAAGAAAACGTTCAACTCAAGCGCGCCCTCAAACAGCGCTACAACTTCGAAAACATCGTCGGCAAAAGCGAGCCGATGCTAAAGATCTTCGACCTGGTCGCGCAAGTGGCCAACAGTCGCTCCACCGTGCTGTTACAAGGAGAAAGCGGGACGGGCAAGGAAGTCATTGCCAAAGCGCTGCACCTGAACTCGCCGCGCCACGACCGACCCTTTGTACCTGTTAATACAGGTTCCATGCCGACCGATCTACTGGAGTCCACGCTTTTCGGCCACGTAAAGGGCGCATTCACCAGCGCCATCGCCTCCAAAAAGGGTCTGTTTGAGATGGCGGACCGGGGAACGCTGTTTCTCGACGAAATCGCCACCATGGGCCTGGATACCCAGGCCAAAATTCTGCGTGTGCTGCAGGACCGTAAGTTCATGCACCTGGGCGGCGTGCAGGAAATTCAAGTGGATGTGCGAATTATTGCCGCCACCAACGTTGACCTGCGCCAGTCGGTGCGCGAAGGCCGCTTCCGAGAGGATCTTTTTTACCGCCTGAACGTAATCACCATCGAACTTCCTCCGCTGCGGCAACGAAAAGAAGACATCCCTCTGCTGGTGGATTTCTTCCTGAAGAAATATGCCGAAGAAAATGACCGCCCCGCACGGCAAATCACTCCGGAAGCGCTGCGTCCGCTAATGGCCCATTCGTGGCCGGGCAATGTGCGCGAACTCGAAAACGTAATCGAACGCGCCGTCGTACTCTCCTCGAGACCGGAGATCTCACTCGACCTGCTGCCTGACAACCTCCTCGGCCGCGGTTCAGCGTTCACCCTGCATGATCCATCTGCCGATGCATCGTTGTTTGAAATTGTGGAAGATGTGGAGCGGCGAATCATCGTCGACATGCTGGAGAAGTGTAACTGGAATCAGACCGAAGCCTCCGAGCACTTTAAGGTTCCGCTCTCTACACTGAACCAGAAGATCCGACGGCTGAATATCGAAATCAAGAAGAAGATCCGTGGGTAGTAGGTGTCGCGCACTATTTTCTTCCGTTAGAACCCCTACAGTCTATCTAGCGCGCCAAGCCAGTACAAATAGTGCCGTAGCCCTGTCTTTTACAGAATCTACAGCAGACGACTTCAAGGGCACCTTGGCATCCAAATCGCGTGCCTACAAATCCTACAGACCGAAACAAAAACGTCCTGCCCGTTGCCGCCATTGATTCCGGCGAAAAGGAACCGTTTCGGTCCGACCCCAGCCCCCTGCCCCATGAGAAAACTGAGAGCGCAGAGAGATGGGTCGCACTTTGCGCCCAAGCTGCGGTTGAGCAGGATCCAAAGAAACTCCTCGAATTGGTAAGCGAAATCAATCGTCTCTTGGACACCAGAAGAAAAAGATTGTCGAACGAGACTCATGAAACCATCTGAGTAAAAGCCAGCAAGTTGAACGGTGCTCCTACTGGTCGATCATCTACACGGCTGTCGTTAGTGAACAGACTACACAGCGAGGGTAAGCGTCCCTTCAGGTGGCTTTGCGCTCTCTAAAACGTGCCAATGCACCACATCGCTGAAGGTGGCGGCTTTCTCTGCTATAGTTTCCGAAAGAGTGGCAGTCCATTGCCGCTGTTTTCCAAACCGAATGGAACTCACTTCGCCCACCTATTTCGCCAAGGAACAAATCCAAACCGTTCAGGATTATGTTCTGTTTTGTGCGCAAGCCGTTGCCAACGTGTTTCGTAAGCCTTTTTATTTTGGCGACATGGCGCTGCAAGCCGATGCCATCGGGGTAGGTTCGCTGCCCATTGTCATACTCACCGGTTTTTTCACCGGCGCAGTGCTGGCGGTGCAAGCGTCAAATACCCTGGAGCGCTTCGGTTCTGTCACTCTCGTTGGGCAACTGGTCTCACTTTCCATGGTGCGCGAATTGGGACCTGTGCTGACCAGTTTGATGGTGGCCGGACGGAATTCCTCCGGCATGGCGAGCGAACTGGGATCGATGGTGGTGACCGAACAGATCGATGCCATGCGTGCTTTGGGCACCGACCCCATGAAAAAGCTGGTGACGCCGCGCGTGGTTGCCACCGTGTTCATGCTTTTTTTTCTGACCATCATTTCCGATCTCGTGGGCCTGACTGGAGGCTTGTTCATCGCCAAAGTACTGCTGCGCCTCGACGCCCGGCAATACTGGTACAACGCCTGGCAGACGCTGGTGTTTCAGGATGTATTCATGGGGCTGATCAAGCCGGTTCTTTTCGGCTTTATTATTGCCACCATCGGCTGCTTCTATGGAATGAATGCGCGCGGGGGAACGCAAGGCGTGGGCCGAGCCACCACGCAAGCGGTTGTGGCCGCTTCTGTTCTGATCTTGGCCTTCGATTTATTCCTGACGCGGCTGCTCATGGTCACACTCGCCATCCCCTAATCTCATGTCCGCGCCAACCTTGCCTCTTGATTCCGCTGACGTACTCACTAAAGAAGATCACGCGCCAGTTATCGTGTTTGAAGAAGTGAAGCTGGCCTTTGGCGAGAACGAGGTGCTGCGCGGGATTTCATTTCGCCTGCCCCGGGGCGAGACCAAGGCACTATTCGGAGTTGCCGGCTCTGGCAAGAGCCTGATTCTGAAACTGGCGATAGGGCTGATTCGGCCTGATTCCGGACGCATTGTGGTGCTGGGACAGGACGTAACACAGATGCGGGAAGAAGAATTATTTGAATTGCGTGCCAAAATTGGCATGGTGTTCCAGGAGAGCGCGCTCTTCGATTCTCTTACCGTGCGCGAAAACGTCGCTTACCGTTTGATGGAAGAGCACGGAATTTATGACGACGATATCGACCGCAGAGTGCGTGAGGTGCTGCACTTCGTAGAACTGGAGCACACGCTCGATCTAAATCCGGCTGAGCTTTCCGGAGGCATGCGGCGGCGCGTGGCCATCGCTCGGGCATTGATTACGCAACCGGAGTTGCTGCTTTATGACTCGCCTACTGGCGGCCTGGATCCTGTTACTTCGAACACCATCATCGAATTGATTGTGAAGCAGCGTGACGTGAATAAGACGAGCGCTTTGCTGGTAACACATCGCTTGCAAGACGCTTTCACTATGGCCACCCATCAGTTCGACAAACAAGCCAACCGCATGGTGCCGTTGCCTCCGGGGCAGCATTGCGACGCCCCAATGAGTTTTCTATTTCTACGCGACGGCAAGGTTATTTTCGACAGCAACATTCATGAACTCGCGCAGTCGCAAGACGAGTATATCGAGGAGTACATTTCGTAGCAGCGATCAGTGGTTAGTGGTTAGTGGTCAGTAGCTAGTTCCGCACCGTGAAGTTGGGGGCTCGCTTTGCTGGATGAGTCGATCAATGCCACCGGCCGCTGCTTCTCACTTCTCTGCCATCGCCTTTTCCACGTCTTCGGCTTTCGAGGGCAGCGCCTCACTCAGCTTGATCAGCTTTCCGTCCTGGTCGACGTAGAAGTCGTCTTCAATACGCACGCCAAGGTTTTCTTCGGGAATATAAATTCCGGGTTCGATGGTGAAGGCCATGCCCGGACCAAGAGGAACGCTGTAGTCCCCAGGGTCGTGAACGTTGAGACCGATGTAATGACCGAGGCCGTGAATGAAATATTGTCCTAGCGGCTGCCCATGCAGATCTTTGCCGTGGGTGTTGATGTAGTCGTAGGCCACCTGATAGAGGGAATTCGCGCCACCGCGACTGAGGGTAGACTTGCCCGACTGGAATGCCGCCATCGCAGCCTGCTGAGCGCCCAGAACGATATCGTAGATCTCGTGCTGGCGCGCGGTGAAGTGTCCGTTAATGGGAAGGGTGCGCGTGATGTCGGAGGCGTACATCGAATATTCGCCGGCCGCGTCGATCACCACAACGTCGCCGGACTTCATCACATTGTCATCGTCGGAGTAGTGCAGAACCGTGGAATAGAAGCCCGAACCGACTATCGCAGCGTAAGCCACACGTTCGCAGCCGCGCCTACCCCACTCGTATTGCATAAGGGCGGAAATTTCTCGCTCGTTTACATTCGGCTTTACGGCTTGGAACGCGGCGAAGTGGGCCGCAACTGATGCATCGACCGCCTTTCGGATCAAGGCGATTTCTCCCGCATCTTTCGTGGTACGCAGCGACGAGAGCATTGGCTTGACGTCCTGAAAGACCAGATACGCGTTGAGCCGCTTCAGGAAACCCAGCGGCTGCGACGAGGACGAAGTCTCCCCATTCGAAGGCACATCGGTGTAAAGCACAGGATGCGCGCCTGCGACGAACCGAGCTACCTCATCGGGAAGTTGTCCCATATCCTCGACTCGATCGAAGCCGGTAATATTTGGCGCCTCGGGATTCTCCGCTCCTAGTTTGGGTCCAGTCCATTTCTCCTGAGTGAGATTGCGGGGCGGTAGAAAAAGAATTTCGCTGTAAGCACGCGCCGGCGTATCACCCTTAGCTTCGGTAGCCGATGCAATCAACAAAGCACCGCCCGGCTGGCTCAGACCGGAGAGATAGAAGAAATTATCGTCCTGGCGAAAGCCGTAAAGGTCGTTGGGACCGTCGTTCTCGGTGGCGGCGAACAGAACCACGACGGCTCCCACTCTCTTGGCAAGCGCCTGGCGACGCGCGTGATAGTCGGAGTTGGGCTGTCGCTCGAGCGCGAAGCTGGACGTTGCCGCAGTGACGAGAAAAAGAGTGACGAAAAAAAGGCTAGCACCATAACTTGCCAGAAAAAAACAATACTTCAGTCTTCGCATGGTCGAATCGATCCCTCGGTTTGAAAAACGCCCCTTTTGCGCTAGCCGGGGATCCGCCGGGAAATCTGCTGGCTACTTCTGTCCCCCGGTTACGCTCTGTTTTGCCTGCAAGAACGAATCAACATTGCTCTTGTCGATCAGGGCAGAACCAGTATCCACGAAGGAGGGTATTGGCGCAAAGCTGTCTTTCGACCAGTCCGTATCCAGGGAGGGAGGCTTGTGATGATGGAGGTTGTCGAGCATCTGCATGCCGACGAAGGCCATGGTGTAAGGCTTCTGAGCAATTGTAGCGGCGATGCCACCCCGCTTGATCCAGTCGAGCGTTTCCGGATCGGTGTCCATCGCCATCACAACTTTGCCAGTGATCTTATAACTGTTGAGCACGCCGGCAACTTCCTTTCCCGATTGCGCCTCCAGACAGACGAAAGCGTCGACCTGATCTTTTTCTTTGCCGATGATTTGGGTAGTGGTGTCGAAGGCGATGCGTGGGTCGCCCTGGATGTCGACCACGCGCGTGATTTTGATTCCCGCATGCTCGAGCGCGTCCCGATAACCGCGCAGCCGGTCTTGCATGTTGTGCTGATCGGGCATGGTGAAGACGACCACGTTGCCCTTCCCCTTCAACTCCTGCGCTAGACGCTGCCCGCCGGTCACGCCGACTTGATAATTGTTGGTCCCGATGAAAAACAGGCGTTTGCTGGCCGGGTCGTCGGAATCCACCGTAACTACAGGAATTCCGGCAGCGATTGCCTTATCGATGCTCTCTTTGAGCAGGACGGGATCCGTTACCGCGAGCAGAATGCCGGTAGCTTTTTGCTGTATGGCTTTGTCGATCGCGTCGCGTTCGGCCTTGGGGTCGTAGTTGTTAGGGCCAAGGTAGTCGGTGCGTACTTTCATCTGCGCCGCTACCTTCGCGAACCCGGCTCCCGCAGTCTGCCAGTAAGGAACTTGAAGGTTGGCTGCTACGAATACGTAATACTCGTCCGAATCGTGTCCGGAACCGCAACTCAGCAGGGAACTGATAAGACACATCAAACCAAAAAGAGAACACAGTTTGCGTGAGCGGAGCATCGGATCCTCCTTCGAGCCGCGAAGTTGCCTATCGGAATGCAATTGTCGGCCGGGCCCGGTGGGAAACTTTTGGCGAGTGGATTGTAATCGAGCGGCTGACTGAAAGAAAGAGCCGGGCCAGGGGAGCTTCCTGGATTTACACTCCCACCGGAAAGGGCTTGGTATGAACTTCGCCGGTAATAGCAACTCCTGCGAAGCGGCCCTGCAGCAGAGACATCACTCCTGTGCACCAGTAGCCGAACACGAACAGCAGCAGGAATGGAACGGTAACGTAGTTCTCGTTTTCAAAAGCGTAGAGGACAGTGAGCGCGAAATAACTACCGACTAGCAATTCGACCCAAGGCACCCACCCCAGGCGCTTGCGATACTTGGTGGCGCCGACTTTGTCTTTCCTGGATTCCACGTTGTACTTGGGCGTGCGAGCGAAAGCGCTCTCCTTGCCAATGAGCGCTTCGATCACAGCCTTGGTATTAGTGATGGTCAATCCGATACCGAGAGCCATTAAGAACGGCAGATAGAGTAGGGCGCGGGGCCAACTCTTGGGAAAGAGTTCACGCTGCGAAACCAGATAGAAAGTAGAAATCGAAAAAGTGGAAGCCAGGAAAAGCGGCAGATCAATGAACAGCATCTGGAACCATCCCTGATAAAAGCGGATGATCATGGCCGGCAACATAAGCACGGAAAGCACGATCATCAGCGGATAGCTGAGGTTGGCAGTGAGGTGATACCAGGCTTCAATCTTCGTATGGAGCGGCGCGTCACTGCGCAGCACACGGGGCAGGATTTTTTTTCCGGTCTGGATCAATCCCTTGGCCCAGCGCGCCTGCTGGGTTTTGAAGGCGGTCATTTCAACCGGCAATTCTGCGGGGCACTCGACATCCTGCAGGTAGACAAACTTCCATCCTTTGAGCTGAGCGCGGTAAGAAAGATCGGTGTCTTCGGTGAGCGTGTCGTGTTGCCAGCCACCGGCTTCGTCGATGGCCGCGCGCCGCCAAACTCCGGCGGTACCGTTGAAGTTGAAGAAGACGCCGCTGCGGGCGCGTCCGGAATGCTCAAGCACGAAATGGCCATCGAGCAGAATGGCTTCGACTTGCGTGAGAAAGGAGTAATTGCGGTTGATGTGCGTCCACCGAGTTTGCACCATGCCGATCTTCGGGTCTGTGAAGTGATGAACGGTGCGCAGCAGAAAATCTTCCGACGGAGTAAAGTCAGCGTCGAAAATTGTAACCAGTTCTCCCTTGGCTGTCTTCAGGCCTTCCGCCAAAGCTCCAGCCTTGAAGCCCTCCCGATTCGTCCGGTGATGATAGCTGATGGGATTTCCCAGCGCAGCATAACGCTCAACCAGGTTGCGCGCTACTTCGACGGTTTCATCCGTGGAATCGTCGAGCACCTGGATATCAAGCTTCTCCCTCGGATATTTCAGCCTGCAGATCGCTTCCAGAAGGCGCTCGACAACATATTGTTCGTTAAAGATGGGGAGTTGCACGGTCACGCGTGGCAGTTGCTCGAAATACGCAGCCGGCTCCGTGGTGCGCTTTTCTTTGTGCTTGTAATAAAGGTAAACCAGAATGTAGCGGTGCATTCCATATCCAGCCAGCACCACCAGCACAATGAAATACGGAATCAGCAGTGCGCGATCAAAGGCATCCGTGTGGTAAAGACCCTGGAAAGTTTTATCCAGCAAATGCTGCCGCAGGTAGGGACCGATCCCGCGCGGGGCGTGCCATAGCGCGAATGCTAAAACATGCAGGTTGTGGGTAGAAGCCGGCAAGAGGTTCGGTGAAAACCTTTATTCTACCGGATTCGGAGCGGGTGTGGATTGGCCAGGCGGACACGAAGGAACAGAGCGCTGTCACACTTCGTGTGGGTAACTTCAAGTGCCTTGTCGTCTGTGAAAGAGAAAATTCTGAGTTAAACAATGCTACTTGGCATGAGAATTCTTTAATTCTTCTCACTCGCAAGTGACGCGCCCACGCACTCCTCAGCCTTCTCCAGAAGAATTCCTAATTCCAGCGCGAAGTCTCGGCGGGACTGGGCTTGCAATCTCCATTGATCCTGAATGGTTGCACACACACGGGGAATCAAGTCTTCGAAGCGCTCGATTGCGGCCGCGAAGTAATCGATATCGCTTTTAAGCAGTCGAAGGAATTCTGCGTCACCAAGAGCGGACATGAAACAACCTCCAATTGCAGCAACTTGGGAGAGTGCAATTCCCTTGCCAAGCCTAGGTCCACCCCTGTGGAAGACGAACAAAAGCCCTGTTTTCAGGATGCTAGCTCTTTGTGCTGCGCAATGGCCGCTATGTCGCTGCTATTTCTATCAACACTTAGAGGGATATGCAGTTTCGATGCGTGTAAAAATTTCGATGGGGCGGAAAGGCTCGCGAGAGGTGAAAATTTGTGCGCTTTTCGCCTATTGTCAGTTGAGGAAGAATTGCCGGTAGAGCGTATCCCGCTGGGCGGGGCGAAAGCCGGCATCTCGGATGATGCGGCGCAATTCTTCTTCCGTGGTGCAGTTATTGACGCCGGCGGCGCGAACAACGTTTTCTTCGAGCATCACCGAGCCGACATCGTTACCCCCGAAGCGCAGTCCCATCTGGCAGACCTTCAGTCCTTGCGTGACCCAGCTCGATTGCACGTTCAAGAAATTTGACAGATACAAGCGCGAGATGGCCAACACTTTCAGATAATCGACCGCGGTTGCCTCATCCCAGTGGCGGCCGCCAAGCGCTGTATTCGTGGGCTGAAAACTCCACGGAATGAACGCCGTAAATCCGCCGGTTTCTTCCTGCAGATCGTAGAGTTGCTGGAAGTGGTTGATGCGGTTTTCGTAATTTTCGCCAACGCCGAACATCATGGTCGCAGTGGTGCGCATGCCGATCTGGTGCGCCGTGCGATGCACGTTGATCCAGTCGCCGGTCAGGCACTTCAAACGGGCAATTTTGTAGCGCACTTCGTCGTCGAGAATTTCCGCGCCGCCACCAGGAATGGAATCGAGGCCAGCATCGCGTAGTCGCAAAATCGTATCGCGAATGCTGAGACTGCTATACTCAGCGATCGCAATAATCTCCGAAGCCGAGTAGCAATGCAGATGGACTTGCGGGAAGCGGTCTTTGATGCCGCGCAGCAACTTCTCATGCCAATCAATCTTCAGATCGGGGTGCAGCCCGCCCTGCATTAGCACACCCGTGCCACCAAGTTCGACCGTCTCGCGGATCTTTTCATAGATCGTGTCGCAATCGAGAATGTATCCTTCTTTTGAAGCGGGACCTTTCAGCGGGCGATAGAAGGCGCAGAAGGTGCAGTATTCTGTACAGAAGTTCGTGTAATTAATGTTGCGGTCGATGATGTAGGTGACCGTGCCCTCGGGATGAAGCTGGCGTCTGACAGCGTCGGCCTCCATCCCGATGCCGATCAGGTCATCGGACTTGAACATTTCCCGAGCTTGCTGCTTGGTGAGGGACATATGGCTCCTTCATTCTAACGGAGGGCGGTGGCGCGCTCCAAATTTGGGACAGCCCTCTGAGTGATCAAATTCATGAACCACCCTTCGACTCGCTCAGGGCGGGCTTCGGACACGAAGTCACACGAAGGTTGAGGGCTGCTTACTTTTTTTCATGCGGCCGAATTGAATAAGGGACAGCACCGCGCCTATGAGCGCCAGCCCGATCAGTATCGCCATCGCCGGCTTGTAGTACTGAGAAAAGAAACGCAAGATATTCCGGCCGTAGAGGTAGCCGAGGCCTGCGGCGAGGGAGTAGCGAGTGCCGCGGCCGAGCGTTAACGCCCCCAGAAATTTCTTGGGAGAGTACTGCATGGCGCCCGCTGCGATCAGAAATGGGACGAAGGGAAACGGCGGGGGCAACAGGGCTGGTACGGCGACGGCAAAAAATCCCCATCGTTCAAATGTCTGGGAAACCTGCTGCGCTCGTTTCTTGGAGAGTTTGCGCTCCATCGCTTCTTTCCCACCCTTGCGCGCCAGGGCGTATGTAATGTAGCCGCCGATGACCGCGCCTAGCGTCGCCATGAAGGCATAGTAGGGCCACGGTTCGCGATGACGGGCGGCAAGCCAGATGGTCAACACGTCCATGCTGCCGGTGAGAGGGATAACGGAATTGTCTGCAATGCCCAACAACACCAGGCCGGGTCCGCCAAGCCGGCGAAGGCGGTGCCAGATGGGGACGGCAAGCAGCAGGTGTAAATGGAGAGACATTTACCTTTAGATTAGTTTAGGCACAGTGGCGCTAGACAGTTACGGCATTTGCTGCGTTTACGAAATGCAATTCGGGCGCGACAGGTAGTGCGCCAACCTCAGCCGCATAGCGATAGAAAAGTTGCAAACCTTCGAGACAAGACGGGTCCAGGTGGTAATAAATGTTTTCGGTGAGATAGCTACGCACGTCCGCTTCTTTCAGACCCAATCGCACCGCCCATTCGCGGGTAATATGGTCGAGGTTGGAAGGTTCGAGTCCATGGTCGCGGGATCGTTGAAAAATAGCGGGCAAGTCCTGCGATTGCCGTGTTTCTTGCAGCGCAGCCCGACGCACTGCCCAAAAAGCAAAGATCAAGGGCTTGCCCGTATGGCGTATCCATTCCTCGGCAAGATCGAGCGTGACGTAGCGGGAGCGGTCGATCTGCAGCGCGGGATCTCCAATCACCAATCCGGCATCGTTGCGTGCGAGCATTTTCTCCAGGTCTGGTGGCATCGGCGTGAATGTTCTGCCTCCGCCGAGCCATTTTTCAAACAGAACTTTCGTAAGAGCTACCGACGTCATGGAGGATGTATCGAGCGCCACAGTACGAATTTTGTCGACAGGCACTTTACTGACCAAGAGGATGGAGCGCACCGGGCGGCGCGAGGCAATCGCCACACCAGGCAAAACCATCAGCCCAGGGATTTCAGCATAACCGGCTGCGGGAATAACTCCGATGTCGGCGGTTCCGCTTTGAAGGGCCCGATTGCATGCCGAGGGCAGCGTGTACGAAATATCGAATTCGCTCCCGGCCTCGCCGTGTTCGAAATCCCACATTAAAGGAGCGGTGTTGAGGTAGGAAATGGCGGAGATGCGTAGACGTTTCATTCCTGTTTTGATTTTAGCAGACGCTTTTTGACCAGGTCCTGTGACGGCTTCCCTTGACGACGCTCTGCGCCGGTGGTTACAGTTCGCCAGTCTGGCAGATTGGAGTTGAGGTTGCCCAACGCCAATAGCCGCGCCCGCAACCCATATTCTGGAATGGCTCGCCATTTCGCTGACCCCTGGCCTTGGGCCGACAAAGGCACGGAAGTTAGTGGAACACTTCGGCAGCACCGAGGCGGTTTTCCATGCATCCCTTGCAGAATTGGAAAGCACCGGAATTCAAGCCATTTCGGCGCAATCGATTGCCACGGGCAAATCGGCGGAATCGGCGCGCGAAGAGATGGCTCGCGCTGCTGCTGCCGGGGTCACGGTGATCTCTGGCGAAGATCCTTGTTATCCGCCACGGCTTAAAGAAATCTACGACCCGCCGTTGGTGCTCTACGTTCGCGGGAATCCCGAAGCATTGATACAGCCCGGCATTGCCATGGTGGGTACACGACATCCCACTCCATATGGCTCGGGAATGGCCGAACGCTTGGCTTGCGACCTTGCGGTGCAAGGTTTAGTGATTATCAGCGGTATGGCCCGCGGCGTCGACAGGGCAAGCCACCGTGGCGCGATCGCAGCCAAGGGCAAGACGGTTGCGGTGTTTGGCACGGGCGTCGACGTGATCTATCCCAAAGAAAATTCGCGTTTGTCAGAACAGATTCTCGCATTGGGGGGTGCGCTAATTTCCCAGTTCGCGATGGGAACATTTGCAGCGCCGCAAAATTTTCCGGTTCGCAATCGAATCTTAAGTGGAATGTCAGTGGGCGTGCTGGTGGTAGAAGCTGCCGAATATTCAGGGATGCGCATCACGGCACGCTGCGCGCTCGAGCAAAACCGCGATGTGTTCGCGGTGCCCGGCAACGTCACAAACAAGAATTCCTGGGGCCCAAACACTCTGATCAAACCGGGCGCAAAGCTGGTCGCCACCTGGGAAGATGTATGGGAAGATCTGCCGCCGGAAGTTAAACTTGCGCTGACTCCTCCGCCATCGCCTGAATCCGGAAGCGCGCCTTCCGCATCTCTATTTCCAGACGAAAGCCTTGCTCCGCACGAGAAACGAACTCTGGGCCTGCTGAAGGCCGACGAAGCCACACACATCGACGAACTCGTGGAGCGACTCGAAACAGAAATGTCGTCCTCAGAAATCTTCGCCGCTCGCTTCGAGCTGGAGCTCACCGGCAAAGTTAGGCAGATGCCCGGCAAGAATTTTGTGAAGAGCTTTTAGCTGTCAGCTCTCAGCTTTCAGCTTGCTCGCGAATTCGGAGGCCGCAATGCAGAGCTTCAAAAATCTCAAGGTCTGGGAAAGGGCTCATGGTTTGACGCTTGATGTCTACCAATCGAGCAAACCGTTCCCTCGCGAGGAGATTTACGGTCTCACCAGTCAAATGCGCAGAGCATCGGTGTCCATCGGCGCCCATATTGCCGAGGGGACTTGTCGAAGAGGAGATGTAGATTTTGCACGTTTTCTCCAGATCGCCGCGGGTTCAGCCAGCGAACTAGAGTATCATTTGCTACTCGCCCGCGATCTTAATCTGCTTGGAACGCCAGATTACGAGCGTCTTTCCGGCCAAGCCGTGGAGGTAAAACGCATGCTTGCATCGCTCATGCAGCGGCTGAGAGCTGATGCTGATGGCTGATAGCTGCCGTGGAGTAACTTGTTGCCGCCGTCCCATTCGTGCTAGCTTCGAAACAATTCTTAAAGGACTTGAGGATCCATTGCTGAAAAGTTTAGTCATTGTCGAATCGCCGGCGAAGGCGAAAACCATCCAGAAATATCTGGGAAAGGGATTTTCCGTCGAGGCCTCGCTGGGCCACGTGAAAGATCTGCCCAAGAGCACCCTAGGTGTGGATACCGGCGACAAGTTTGCAACCGATTATGTCGTCATCCCTGGCAAAGAAAAGGTTCTGGCCAAGCTGAAGAAAATGGCGGCCGGGATGGATGCGATCTTTCTTGCGCCTGACCCGGACCGCGAAGGCGAGGCCATTGCGTCGCACCTGGCGGGTGAACTCGACGGCAACGGTATAAAAAAAGCAAAAAAGAAAAAGAAGAAAGACGAACCAGAAGCCCCGCCGCGCATTCAGCGCGTTACGTTCAACGAAATCACCAAGCGCGCCGTGCAAGCGGCATTCGAACATCCCCGCGCTATCGACCAGAATCTGGTCGACGCGCAACAGGCGAGGCGCGTGCTCGACCGGCTGGTCGGCTATCAGGTTTCGCCGCTGCTGTGGGATAAGGTTCGCCGCGGACTTTCTGCAGGACGCGTGCAGACGGTTGCTTTGCGCTTGATCGTGGAGCGGGAACGCGAGATCAAAGCGTTCGAGAAGAAAGAATACTGGACGATTGACGCGCACCTGGCCGCGAGCAAACCTCCCTCATTCGACGCCCGTTTCCTGGGCAGAGGCGAAGAGAAGATTGAGGTCACCAACGGCGAGGATGCGGAAAAGATTCGCGCGGCGCTCGAGCGAGCCGATTGGGTGGTCCGATCGGTCGACCAGAAAGAACGCCGCCGCAATGCCGCGCCACCGTTCACTACCAGCAAGTTGCAGCAGGACTCTTCCCGCAAGCTTCGTTTCAGCGTGAAGCGCACCATGATGATCGCGCAACGCCTGTATGAAGGCGTGGAACTTGGCGAGGAAGGACTGGTTGGCCTGATTACCTACATGCGTACTGACTCGACGCGAGTTGCGCCCGAGGCGATTCAGGAAGTACGGGAATACGTTGGCAAGGAATACGGGCCGACCTATCTGCCAGAAACTCCGAATACATATAAGGAGAAGAAGGAAGCGCAGGCGGCTCACGAAGCAATTCGGCCGACCTCGGCGATGCGGCACCCCGATCAGGTTAAGCAGTACTTAAAAGAGGATGAATACAAAGTTTACAAGTTGATCTGGCAGCGCTTTGTGGCATCGCAAATCATGCCGGCAGTCTTCGATCAGACAACTGTCGACATCGACGCGAAGAGCAAAGCCGAGATATTTTGGTTCCGCGTCACGGGGTCGGTGCTGAAGTTCGACGGCTTTCTGTGTGTCTACGAAGAATCCAAGGAAGGCAAGGACGAAGAGGACGAAGAACTCAAGCACAAGCTACCGGCGCTCGAAGCTGGTCAGAAGCTTACTCTGAGGGAGCTGAAGCCGGAGCAGCACTTCACCGAGCCGCCGCCGCGTTACAACGAAGCGTCACTGGTGAAAGAACTGGAAGAGCGCGGCATTGGTCGTCCGTCAACTTATTCGGCAATTCTGTCGACGATTCAGGAGCGGCAGTATGTGCAGAAGCTAGGCGGCAAGTTTACGCCTACTGAGATTGGGCTGGTTGTGACTGATCTGCTGGTAGAAAATTTTCGCGACATTTTCGACGTTGCCTATACGGCGCACCTGGAAGAAGAACTCGACGAAATCGAAGATGGCAAGGAAAAGTGGACCGACACTCTCGCCGAGTTCTACAAGAAATTTCAGAAAGATCTCAAATATGCCGAAAAGCATATGGAGAACATCAAGCGGATGGAAAAGCCCACGGACGAGAAGTGCGAACGCTGTTCCGCTCCGCTGGTGATCAAGTGGGGCAAGCATGGATCGTTCTACGCTTGCAGCACCTACGATAAAGAAGATCCGAACACTTGCACCTTCACGAAAGAAAATCCGATCAACCTGCCTGACCTCGATTCGGCCGACGTGCAAGAGACGACGCAAGAAGAATATTGCGAAAACTGCGGCCGCGTGATGGTGCTCAAGCGTGGACGTTTCGGACAGTTCATGGCGTGCACGGGCTACCCAGATTGCAAGACCACGCGGCGCCTGGATCAAGGCAAGAAAGTTCCGGACATTCCGCTCGATGAGCTCTGCCCCAAGTGCGGGCGCAATATGATGATCCGCCATGGACGCTTCGGCGAGTTCACCGCCTGTAGCGGATATCCCGAGTGCAAGTATGTGAAACAGAACTTTATTGGCGTGAAGTGTCCGGATTGCAAAGATGGAGAACTAGTCGAGAAGCGCGCCCGCAAAGGCAATACTTTCTATGGTTGTGGAAACTATCCAAAGTGCAAGTTCACTTCGGCGCACAAGCCCATTCCAGAAAAATGTCCGAGTTGCGGCAGCGAGTATCTGGTCGAGAAAAACTTGAAGGCGGGACCGGTAATCGCCTGCCCCAACAAAGAGTGCGACTACGAGCGACCGGCGCCCGCGCCGGAAGCGGCAGTAACCAGCGCATAGTTTCAGCGTAAAAGCTGCAACATACCAACGGAGGAAGTTATGGCAAAGAAGCCCACGGCTGTGGATGTTCAACTCATTCTCCAGCTCTACGATCTTCGCCGTGAACCGGAAATGCGCAAGGCGCGCAACTGGTGGTTCACGCAATTTTGGCCGAAGGGTGCCGACGATTTTATGAAAGTAGCTTTTACTTCTGGCTCGCAGGAGAACAACTGGCTGCGCCAGGTGACCGGCTACTGGAGCATGGCTGCATCGTTCGTTCTGCACGGAGCGTTGAACTCCGACTTGTTCTTGCAGCCCGCAGTGAGCGGTGAAATGTTCATCGTGTTAGCGAAAGTTTATCCCTTTCTCGAAGAACTACGAGAAAGCACCGGTGATCCGGAGATGTTCGGCAACATTGAGAAGGTAATCATGGGCTCCAAGTATGGACGGGAACGGTTCAAGTTCATGCTCAAGCGAGTAGAAATGATGCGTGAAAAGATGGCCTCGGCAAAAGCAAGTTAAGGAAGCGAGCCAACCGCGCGATTGTTGACGTGGCAAAGAACGCGACGCTTCGCGCAGTTCGCCGACTCCTTTCGGCTCCTGCTCAGGGCAGGCTCTCGCCGCGCAAAAAACGCTTGCTCGGGATGACAAGGGGTAGATCCGCTACCACCTTTGCCGAAAGGAGGGTCGCTACCAGTCATCTGTTATCCTACTCAGTTGTGCGGATGATCTGGTGGTTCCTGATCCTTGGTATAAGTACGCTGGTCGTAGTGTGCGTTGCAATCGCGTTGTACATGCGTTTGCGCCGCCATTTGCTGGCCACACAGGCTGCACCGGCCGGCAATCCTGGCGAAGTAGAACATGAGCCTCAGTCAAGCAACCTTGAATAGTGACGCTTCTCGTTGAAAATTCGGAGACCTCTCTGCCATGGACAAAGCGACGATTCAAACGTTAAGCGTGGCGCGGGATCGCATTTTCGATTCGGAAGCCTCGCGGCAAACTGCCCTTGTAGTGGGCGCCAGTTTGTTCGTGGGGCTGTGCGCGCACATAACAATTCCCTTGCCCTTCACTCCAGTGCCTCTTACGGTTCAAAATTTCGGGGTCCTGATTGTTGGACTCATGTTGGGCAGCCGTCGTGGTTTTGCGGCACTCGCGCTCTATCTTGCCGAAGGCGCAATGGGTTTACCCGTGTTCAGCCCCATCGGACCGGGAGGGATCGCGCAATTGCTCGGCCCCACGGGCGGCTTTCTGTTGGCCTACCCGCTCGTTGCATGCACGGCGGGATTCGTCCTGGACCACGGGCGCAAGAGTTTCGCTCGCGCCGCGATTGGCGGACTCCTGGGCGAAGTTGTACTTTTTACGGGCGGTCTGGCGTGGCTGGCAGTTCTCACCCATTCGGCGGCCCAGGCCTTTCGCTGGGGCCTCTATTGGTTTCTCTTCGCAGAAGTAATTAAGGTGATGATGGCGGCCGGAATCGCGGCGCGCTGGCAGCGGCGCCGGCATACCTAGCGAGACTGCGGCAAGCAGATTTGGAGTTCAAGATGACGGTAATGTCCGAGCAAGAAACGAAACATTCCAGTGGCAGCCATTCTTTCCAGGTACGAGAGATTTCAATCGCTCATAGCCCGGATTCCGACGACGCGTTTATGTTTTACGGCCTTGCCACCAGCAAAGTTCGCGTGCCGGGACTGCGCTTCACCCATACCCTTTGCGATATCGAGACGTTGAACCAAAAAGCGCGGGAGGGCGTTTACGATGTGACTGCGATTTCATTTCACGCCTATCCTTATATTCAGGATTTGTACGCACTTATGTCGTGCGGCGGCAGCGTAGGCGAAGGTTATGGCCCGATGATCGTTTCGCCGCGCTCGTTCAGCCAGAGTGAGATCAAAGAAAAAATTATCGCTGTTCCCGGCACACTCACGACCGCCTATCTTGCGCTGCAGCTTTTTGCTCCCGGAGTTAAAACCGAAGTGGTGCCCTTTGACCAGATTATTCCGCAGGTGCTCGAGGGCAAATACGAAGCTGGACTCATTATTCACGAAGGCCAGTTGACCTATGACAAGGCTGGCCTGAACCGCATTGTCGATCTAGGACGGTGGTGGCAGAAGATGACTGGGTTGCCGCTGCCGCTCGGCGGGAACGCCATCCGCCGTGCGCTTGGCCCGGAGCTTATCTCCGCGGTCAACGGCGCATTGCGCGACAGCATCCAATATGCGCTCGATCACCGCGAAGAAGCCCTGTCCTACGCCATGCAGTTCGCCCGCGATCTCGACACGCAGACCGCCGATCGGTTTGTCGGCATGTACGTGAATGAGCGCACGCTCGACTACGGTCCGGAAGGCCGCGAGGGCGTCGCACGTCTGCTTGATATGGGACACAAGGCAGGCATCATCGGGCCTGAGGCACGCGTGGATTGGGTCTAAGAATGCTCTCACCTAAGTCCGTTCCGCCCCGGAACGCAGTAGCTAGTAGCTCGAAACTTCGCCACGCAGCATTGCACATTTGTCCGGCATGACCGAAAACACCTACCAATCCCAAACGCTTCTGATCGACGCGGACGATACGCTCTGGGAGAACAACATCTATTTCGAGCGGGCTATTGCGCGCTTTATTTCGTTCCTCAATCATCACGAGTTTTCTCCTGAGCAGGTCCGCGAAGTTCTTAATGACGTGGAGCGCGAATGCGTTGTGAAGCATGGTTACGGGCTGCACAGTTTTGCGCACGCGCTTGTGGACACCTTTGAGCGACTCAGCGTTGGTCCAGTTACGCCCGAGTTGCACGCCCAGATCACCAGTTTCGCTCACGCGGTAGCCGACCATCCGATCGAGCTTTTGCCGGAAGTCTCTCGAACGCTGCAGCATCTTTCTTCGCGGCATCGGCTCATCCTGATGACCAAGGGTGCGGTTGCCGAGCAAACCGGAAAAATCGAACGCTCGGGATTGAAACACTATTTCGCGGAAACTGAGATCGTCGCAGAGAAAAACTGCACAGCCTATCGCGAATTAGTCGAAAGACATGCACTCACGTCCGATTCCACGTGGATGATCGGCAACAGTCCGAAGTCTGACATCAACCCAGCGCTGTCTGCCGGACTAAACGCCGTTTTCGTGCCCCATGGCGATACCTGGATCCTGGAGCATGAGGAAGTGAACGCCGCTCCTCCCAACCAGCATTTGCTGATCGTCGGCCGCTTCGCGGAACTACGCGAGCATTTTTAGCACAGCTGCTTCAGTTAGCTGGGAATCACACTCGTCACCTCATTTCACCCGCGCCACTACTGCACCAAACTAACCAACAATGCCTTCTCGCTGCACATAGTCGCGCGTGTTACGCTCAAATTTGATCGGCGCTCTCTCGCGCGCTCATCGTGACCGTGGAGACCAACAATTTCCGCTCGCTGTTGCGCACCGTGGAAGCTCTCTCCGAACTGGGGCCTGAGCTCACCGCGGAGCGCGAGTTTTCAGATACAGCACGCCGCATGCTCTCGGCTGTGATGGAGGCGGCAGGCGCCCGTGAAGGCGCGCTTTTCGTCTTTCACGAGAAGCCCACCATGCTGACCTCGGTGGCGGCGCACGGCTTCGCCATGTTGCCTGAGCCTGCGTTTATTCCTCTTCTGCCTAAGCACGCCCACGCACTTATCGCGGCCCGCGGACCCATCGTGCTGAACGCTTCAACCTATTCCATATTTCTCAGCTCCAACGGCAACGTCGCTCCAGAACTCTTCAAGTGCCTGGCTCCGCTCAAAGCCACCGGCAAATTGGCCGGGGTGATTGCTCTCGGACGGCGCCCTGGCGAGGCGCCCTACGAATCCGCTGAACTGAATGCCATGGACTTGCTGTGCAGCTATATCGGCCTCGCAGTGCAGAATCATGCTCTGACGCAAACACTGGCGCAACGCGTCACGGAAAACTTGCGCCTCATGGCCTCCCTGAACGGTTTCTACGACACCGCGCTGGAAGCATTCGCGACTGCCATTGACGTCAAGCACGTCAACATTCATGGCCACTCTTTGCGCGTGGGCCGATATGCCGCCGCGATCGGCGAAGCCATGGGCATCGATGCCGGTGAAGTGGCCGCGTTGCGCAGCGCTGGATATTTGCACGATATCGGCAAGGTGGCGGTCGACCGGCGCCTGTTCGGCAAGCCTGGAGCTCTGAATGCCGAGGAGTTTCGTGAAATGGCGGATCATACCGTGGTCGGCCATCAGATTGTCAGCAGCGTCCAGTTCCCCTGGCCAAAGATTCACGAGTCGGTGCGCTGGCACCATGAACGCAGCGACGGTTCCGGGTATCCCGACGCTTTGGCTGGCGAGGACTTGCCCTTGCCGGTGCGGATCATGGCCCTAGCCGATACCTTCGACGCGATGACCAGCACTCGTCCCTATCGTGAGCCGCTTTCGTTGGGAAGCGCGTTGAGTGATCTGGTCCGTATGACGCCGCAAAAGTACGATCCCAATGTGGTGCAGGGCTTGCTGATTCAAGTGCGGCGCGATGCCGTCGGCAGCAACCGAGTGCCGCTTCTGGCCGACCATATGGCGGTCAACATCGCTCCCGGCGACGTCGACCAGTTGGCCGCAACGCTGCAGCACAAAGTGTCGCGCGGCAAAACTTATCTGACCTAGGCTTCAGCCTGCTAGTCGCCAGCTTTTCAGCTCTAAATCGCACAACTTCCGTAACCATCCCGGGCAACTTTTTGCCACCGTATGGGTTGATAATTGGAACCGCTTGTCGCCTTTTGTTGCGGAGGTTTAATGCGCCTGAGCCGCACGAAATTCGCCACTTACCTTCTCCTGCTCAGCCTGGCGTCTGGCACCCCACGGTTGCTGGCGAGAAAGAAAGACGACAAGGATAGGGCATCCTCTAACGCCGGCGATCCGAGACGTGCACTCCATGCGCTCAATCGCCTGACCTTTGGTCCGCGTCCAGGAGATGTTCAGCAAGTCATGGCGATGGGCGTCGACCAATGGATCGATTTGCAATTGCATCCCGAAAGGATCGACGACAGTGCTCTCAACTCGCGCCTGGAGCCATTCCGCACGCTGCGCATGAGAGCGAAGGAGATTGCAGAAGCTTTTCCCGATCCACAAGAGATCAATCAAGTGATGAACGGGAAAAAGTCGATGCCATCCGATCCCGCTCTACGGGCGGTCTATGAGGTGCAGCTTGTCCGACTTCAGGCGCGTAAAGAACGAAGAGAGGAGGCCAGCAAAAATGCGGTCGTAGCAACTGCGGATAACGCCAATCGCACGGCCGGTGATGGATCTCCCAGTGAAGCATCCCCTAGCAGCGGATCCGCCATGGCAGCGGGTAGAACGCCAGAAGCTGCGAACCTCACAGCGGACAATGCGGCAATGAACGGCGCCGCGAGTGATCCCCTGGAGTCGGACGCCAGCAGTACCGCGGTACGGCCACACGCAGTGTTGAAAACTAAGATGACGCGAGAAGAAGAAGATCAGGCGCACCGTCGGGAGGCACAGCTCTACGCCGATCTCGAAGTCCAGCAACTGCTTAGCCTTCCGTCTGACCAGCGCTACAAGAAAGTTCTCAGCATGCCGCCGGCCGAGCTGTTCGCCTTGGCCGACTCTGTGCGCGGAGGGAAAGGGCAGGAGTTTCTGGAGGGTCTGACCCCGAAGCAGCAAGAGACTCTGCTCGCCATGAACAACCCGGCGGCGGTAGTGACCGGCGAACTGGCGCAGGCTAAACTTCTGCGCGCCATTTACAGTCAGCGCCAGCTTGAAGAGGTAATGACAGACTTTTGGTTCAATCACTTCAACGTGTTCGTGGACAAAGGACTTGACCGCCTGATGCTGACCAGCTACGAACGCGATGTGATTCGTCCTCATGCGCTCGGCAGGTTCGAGGACTTGCTCGTGGCTACGGCCAAGAGCCCGGCAATGCTGTTTTACCTGGACAACTGGCTTAGCGTAGGGCCGAACTCGCCGCGGGCTTTGGGGCTCCCGCTGCATCCTTATGGCCCGTACGGCCGCCGCAATCCGCCGCGGCCCAAGCCCAATCAGGGCAAGCGCTCCAGCGGCCTGAATGAAAATTACGGACGCGAGCTTCTGGAGCTCCACACTCTGAGCGTCAACGGCGGCTATTCACAGCGCGACGTTACTGAGGTTGCCAAAGTTTTCACAGGATGGACCATCGACAAGCCAGCCCAAGGCGGCGGTTTCAAATTCGAGCCGCGCATGCACGAGCCTGGGCCCAAGTTCGTGCTTGGTCATCGCGTTAAGCCGAAGGGTGAAGGCGAAGGTCAGGAAGTGCTGCACCGGCTCGCCACCAGTCCGCAAACTGCGCACTTCATCTCGCTGAAGCTTGCCGAGCGCTTTGTTTTGGACGATCCGCCTCCTGCTCTAGTCGATCGCTTGGCAAAAGTGTTTCTGAAGAAAAAGGGCGACATCCGTGAAGTGTTGATCGTTCTTTTTCACTCACCCGAGTTTTGGGACGATGGAACCTACCGCGCGAAAGTTAAGACGCCTCTCGAATTCGTGGCCTCGACTGTGCGCGCTACTGGCGCTGAGGTTGAAGACGCGTTGCCCTTGACCCGGCAACTCAATAACATGGGCATGCCCCTCTACGGCGCGCAGCCGCCGACAGGTTATTCGATGAAAGCGGAAACGTGGGTGAGTTCGTCGGCGTTACTCAGCCGTATGAATTTTGCGTTAGCTTTGACCAGCGGCAAGATCAAGGGCGTAAGCGTTGATGCGGCCCAACTGGCTGGAAATAATCCGCCGCCTTTGGATTCGTCGCAAACGCTATCAACTCTGGAAATGAGCCTGCTCGCGGGCGGCGTATCTCAGCAAACGCACGACTCCATCGCAGCCCAGATCGATGCGACGGAAGAAAATGGAACGCAGCCAAAGCAAGGCAGCAAGCCGGGAGGTGCAGCACGTCCTCCGGACACAAGCACGATCGCGGGTTTGCTGTTGGGTTCGCCGGAGTTTCAGAGGAAATAGCTGCTCGCTGCTAGCCCCTAGCTTCTGGCCAAGGCCTTTAGTTTTGACGTCGGAATGGTCAGAAGAGCAGTAGCAAGGAGCCAGATGCTAGTGGCTAGGAGAGGTTTTCATGTCCATCACTCGACGCGGTTTTCTTCGTAATGGCGCCCTCACCGTCATCGGCACAGCGGCCGTGCCAAGCTTCCTCGCGCGTGCCGCATGGGGAACGGTTGAGCCGGGCCAGCGCTGTAAGCGCCTGGTCGTAATTTTTCAACGCGGTGCGGCGGATGGCCTAAATATCGTTGTGCCCCACAGCGAGCCGCAGTATTACGCTATGCGGCCGAGCATCAACATACCTCGCAAGGCTGTTCTCGACCTGGATGGGTTCTTTGGCCTGCATCCTTCGCTCGCGCCTTTCCAGCCGCTCTGGCAGCAGCGCCAGTTGGCGATTGTCCACGCCGCCGGCTCGCCCGACCCCAACCGCTCCCACTTCGATGCGCAAGATTTCATGGAATCCGGTACCCCTGGCGTAAAGTCCACGGAAGACGGATGGCTAAACCGCTCGCTCCGAAGTCTGACGCAACCGTCGCCGAAATCAGCTTTCGAAGGCATCGCCATGGGGCCGTCCATCCCGCGCATTTTGAGTGGCGTCGAGCCCGCCATCGCCATCAACAACATCAACGATTTCTCGGTCGGCGGTCGCAATCCGAAAGCTTTGCCGATCGCGAACACTTTCGAAGCCATGTACAACCACTCCCTCGATACCGTACTCCACGGCGCTGGTGAAGAAACGTTTGACGCGGTAAAGATGCTGAAGTCCGCCGATCCGTCGAAGTACAAGCCTGCGCCCGGCGCCGATTATCCCAAGGGACGCTTCGGTCATAGCCTGCGCCAGCTTGCACAACTCATCAAGGCAAATCTGGGCGTACAGGTGGCATTTGCCGACATCGGCGGCTGGGACCATCACGTCAACGAAGGCGCAACTGAGGGTCAGATTGCCAACGTGCTGCGCGATTTCTCGCAATCACTCGCCGCTTTCTGGATCGATCTCGGGGATCTCGGCGAAGACACGGTGGTTGTGACCATGTCGGAGTTCGGCCGCACCGCGCGCGAAAACGGCAATCGAGGCACCGACCACGGCCATGCCAACGTGATGTTCGTTCTCGGCGGTCCGGTGAAAGGCGGGAAGGTCTACGGACGCTGGCCGGGGCTCGATCAGTCGCAACTCTACGAAGGCCGTGATCTAGCGTTGACCACGGATTTTCGCCAGGTGCTGGGCGAAGCTGTAGCGCTACACATGGGGAACAAGAATTTGAGTGCAGTGTTTCCGGGATACGAGAATCGGCCGGGAAAATTCTTGCGCTTCCTAGGATAGGCGGTCGCTCAGACTGGACCGCTTAGATCTCAATCATCACATCGCCATTTTCAATCTTCAGTGAATACACTGTAACCTTCGCACTTGGATTCTGTTCCGCCTCTCCCGTCTTCACATCCCACGCCCAGCCATGCCATGGACATACCAACTTGCCGCCTTCGATCATTCCCTGTCCCAGCGGCCCGCCGCGATGCAGGCAGACATTGTCCATAGCGCTGAATGCGCCGTTCACATTGGCGACGCAAATCGCCTTGTCACCGCAAAAAAATTCTTTGGCTTCGTCAAGGGGCGGAAGTTCGGATTCCGTGGTGAGCTTCGTGAGGTTCGGCATATAAGATAGATTTTGTTGAGAACGATCGCCTCGCTCCGCTCGGCTGGACAGCCGAGGCAGCTGTCCCTATAGAGGCTCCGCCGACAGCTATTTCGGCTGCGCCGTCTGGGCGATCATGACCTGGCGTTTGAAGTTCTCCATCATATTCGGATCGAGACGCACTTCGGTGGGCTTCTTGGCCAGCGTCATGGTATCGATTTTGTCCTGCAGCTTGAGCAGTGCGTAGAAAAGATTCTCGGGCCGCGGAGGGCAGCCGGTCACATAAACGTCCGTGGGCACGATCTTGTCTACACCCTGCAACACCGCATAAGTGTTGAACGGGCCGCCCACCGACGAGCACGCGCCCATTGAGATCACCCACTTCGGGTCGGGCATCTGATCGTAGATTCTCTTTACGACCGGCGCCATCTTCAAGGTCACTGTGCCAGCCACGATCATCAAATCACTCTGCCGCGGGCTGGGACGAAATACTTCCGAACCGAAGCGCGCAATATCGAAGCGCGCAGTGGACGAAGCAATCATTTCAATCGCGCAGCAAGCCAGGCCGAACGTCATTGGCCACACCGCAGATTTCCGCGCCCAGTTGAAAACGTAGTCCACCGTACTGATCATGAAGTTCTTTTCAAACTTGTTTTGCAGCCAGCCCATGGGATGGTCCTCGGTCGCTACGATTATACAGTTGAATAGCGCGCAAATGGAGCGGACTAGCTCGTGACAAGACGGAGAATCAGGTGGGAGCGGTCTCGGAAGGTGAATCAACGGTACCTCAGGTATGAGCTAAAAGAAATAAATCCAAATAGGAAATAGAATGCGCCGACTCCGGCAACAAAACACGCACACAAGATGGATATCGCCATGAAAGCGCGAGTTGCCATTCCCTCCGACCTAAAAGACGGAAATATGCGGTAAACGCCATAAACGGGCATTGCCACCGCGATGAAACCAGCCGGCAGCAAGATTAACGAACCGGCGAGATTGGGCGGTCCCGCACGTGGGCCGCCCATGGCGAGCAGTCCCAGTGGCAGAGTCAATAGTGATAACCAGCAGAATACGATACCTTTTTTGGGCCGAGTATCCCAGGTAGACGGTAGCAAAAGTGTCCCTGCCATGGATGCTATCGCAGCGCCATCCGCGACTGCATGTTACTTTTGCTATCAGTCCAACGGTGGACGGACTGGGAGGGTTGCTCGCTTGTTCCTGCTCGGCTAAAAATGGAACCATCCATGGATTCAAGAGCCGTCGTGATTACCGACCGCGACCGTATTCCCCAATGGCTTGTTAACGCGTGGTTGGATATCCGCACCTCCCAGTTTTGGATGGTAGCGATTGCTCTATTGCTGCGCGTCGGCTGGATCATCGTTGGCCACACCTACAAGTTCAAGAGCGCGGACAACAACTTTGGCTTCGGCTGGGAGATGGGACGCATCGGCGCAGCCATCGCTTCGGGTCACGGCTTCAGCAACGCTTTTGGAGGACCAACCGGTCCCACCGCGTGGGAGCCGCCCCTTTATCCCTACCTGACTGCCGGTGTGTTTCACATATTTGGCATCTACTCGCGAACGTCAGCTTTCGTGTTGCTCAGTATCAACAGCGTTTTTTCGGCGTTAACCTGCATCCCGATTTCTCTTATCGCTCGCCGAATTTTCTCCGGCAAAGTGGCAGTCGGCTCGGCGTGGACGTGGGCTCTTCTTCCTTATGTAATGTTCTGGTGCACGCGCTGGGTGTGGGAGACCAGTCTGTCGGCATTCGTATTAGCGCTTATTTTCTGGCTGACTCTCACCATGGAAGAACGCGATGGGTTAAAGCCATGGATCTGGTTCGGCCTGCTGTGGGCTATAGCCGCTCTGAACAGTACGACGCTGCTCTCGTTCCTGCCGGCCTCAGGACTCTGGGCCTGGTATCACAGAGCCAAGCGAGGTAAGCAGTCGTTTGCTGGCGTGGTACTGGCGTCAGCGATTTTCGTTGCCTGCATCACTCCCTGGTTAGTGCGCAACTATCAAACCTTTGGCAGGTTCATTTTCATCCGCGACAACTTCGGCGCGGAGCTTCGCCTGGGCAACGGCAACGGCGCTGATGGCACCTGGATGCAATACCTGCATCCCACGCAAGATCTGTATGCCATGCGTCAGTACACCGACATGGGCGAGTTGGCCTATATCGAAATGCGCAAGCTGCAGGCGGAGGAATACATCAAGGCGGATTACGCCCGCTTCGCCGGGCTCTGCCTAAAGCGCTTCATTTATTTTTGGGCCGGACCACCTCGGCTGGCACAAATCTGGTGGCTGGCGCAAGTGAAGAACTCACTGTTCCTCGCGTCATCCGTGCTGATGTTCTGGGGCCTGGGACGGGCTCTTCGCCAGCGCAAACCTGGTGCCTGGCTGCTATTCTGGTTGATCCTGTTGTATCCAGCAATTTACTACGTGGTCTTTCCCGGCCCGCGCTACCGCCACCCCATCGAGCCCGAAATGACGATCCTAGGGGTCTACTTGCTCACCGAGGCAGGCAGCCGCGCCCAGACCGATGAACTTCCCGGAACCGGGCGAACCTGAATCGAACGAGGTTCTGCCAGTCATGTTCCTGTCCACTCGTTCGGTGGGAACATTCTGCCACAACTTTCGTATCTAGAGGTATGGAACCAAGTTTTCTCCGCTCGTGGTCCCTCACCAACTGCGAATCGCTACGTCTAACAAACTGACATTGACAGGGAGGAAGCACCATGAACCGTCAACCTCACTTCGCCGCATGGTCGGGCACCATTTTAGGAACGATTTGTGCTCTGCTCGTTCTCGCACTTGGAGCGCACGCCTCCGATCACCGGGGCGCTTTCACTGAGGAGTTCCATAAAACTTATACGATCACTCCCGCTGGCCGTGTGGAACTCGACAACATCAACGGCGCGGTTCACATCGCCAGTTGGGACCAGGATGAAGTTAAGGTAGACGCCGTGAAATACGCCGACTCGAAAGATCGCCTCGACGAGGCGCGCATCGAGATTGATTCCGGCAAAGATTATGTCTCGATCCGCACCAAGTATCGCGACCACGATCTCAACTTCAACTGGGGCTCGCGCAATAACCCGCCGAGCGTCGAATACACGCTAACCGTGCCGCGCAATATAAGGCTCGACGAAATCAAGCTGATTAACGGCTCGCTGGATGTAACCGGAGTTGTGGGTGAGGTGCATGCCTCGTGCATCAACGGCATGCTGGAGGCGCACAATCTCTCCGGACGCGCTGACCTCTCTACCATCAACGGTAGCCTCGACGCCAGGTTTGACCAGCTCTCCGGATCATCCGTGGAACTGAAATCGGTCAACGGCTCGGTGGAGTTGACAATCCCTTCAGATTCCAAAGCTGAAATCGAAGCCAGCACAGTCTCCGGGGGAATCGAAAATGACTTTGGCCTGCATGTGAATCATCACCGAATGGTCGGCCACGACCTGCGCGGCGAGCTGGGCAGCGGCGGTCCCCGCATCAAACTAGAGAACGTGAATGGCCGGATCGAGATTCGCCACGCCTCCGACGGCCGCGCCTTGAGTCCGGTCAAGGATTTGAGCCATCGCGATAACGACGACGAAATATAGGAATAGCAAGACGACTAATAAATCGTGTACCCAGGTGCAGGCGTCCGCAGATCGGGCTTCGAGGCCATCAGCAACAACGCGCCCTCGCGCTTGAACGCCCGCAGATCGTCGAGCCTACGAAACGATTTCGTCTGGTAATCATCCGGCGTGGGCGTGTCATCGGGAATTCGGCACGCGTCCACATTCTCAAAAGCATGTTTCTTCAGCAACTCCACATACTCCGCTTGCGAGCGGACGTGCACGGGCACCTTCAGCTTGTCCACCCATTGCAGCGAATACTGGTTGTCCTTGTAGAGATTGATCAGGATGAATAGCTTTCCCCTCGGCGCCATCACGCGGAATAGCTCCATCAATGCCCTGTCCTGGTCGGCATAGTAGTAAAACGATTCCACGGATAAAACTTTGTCGAAGAAGTTTTCTTCCCACGGAATTTGCTGTGCCGACCCCCAGACGTACAACACATTCTCGAAATCCTTCGAGGCGGCGCGAGCCTCGCGAATCATCTCGTCCGAAACGTCGAGACCAACCACCTGCCCGAAACCATCCGGCCCTTCCCCCACCAGTCGCGCCAGCAACCGCGTCGCCCACCCTGATCCGCAGCCCAAATCGAGCACGCGCTCGCCAGGACGCAGTTCCATCCGGCGAATCGTCTTCGCCGTAATGTCGAGATGATGCTGCTCCATCTTCGAGCCTTCGCCGGCAACAGCCCAGCGGTTGAATTCCTGCTGCAGCTTTTCGTCGGAAGTCTGTGGTTTTTCCGCCATGTGAAGATTTTATCGTGTTGGCTTTTCAACTTCCCAGAAGTCGAGGGCGCAAACTCACTTTGACCGGCTCGGACATTGCCGGATTCCTCCTGACAAAGAATTTCAACCCGCCAATGCAGACGGATGTACAGGTATATTCTCAATTAGCGCGTCCCTTAGCTATTTCGATCAATTGGATGCGGCGTGCACTTCGCCTCAGAAGGATACAACTGATGTCCACCATCACTAGGCGCGCTTTCCTGGGAATGGCGACTGCCATCGGCGCCACGGCCGCTTGGGGCAGTCCGTTTGGGACGAAGTCCCACTTTGCATGGCGTGAACGACGAGATCTTTTCCCTGAAGGAGTTGCATCGGGAGACCCCGACAGCAATAGCGTTTTGTTGTGGACGCGCCGCCCGCCGACTGGCGAACACACAGCTGTCAAATTGAATGTGGAGGTCGCTGAAGATGAGATGTTCACTCATGTGGTGGCGACTGCCATAGCTCCGGTTTCGGCAGCATCCGATCGGACCTGCCGCGTGCTGGTTGGCGGTCTGAAGCCCAGCCGTGTGTATTGGTACCGCTTCACCGATTCCGAAGGCTTTGGCAGCCGCGTGGGCAGGACCATCACTGCGCCGGAAGTGGACGATGCGAGACCCGTTCGTTTCGTTTTTGTGAGTTGCCAGAATGCGAACGACGGGGCCCAGAACGCCTACCGCAGAATGATCTTCGAGGATGAGCGCGTTCCCGAAGCAGAGCGGATTGGTTTCGTGCTGCACCTCGGCGACTTCATCTATGAAATTGTCTGGTACCCGGAAGACCGTCCACAAGGGATGTACGACCGTCGTCTGCGAGACATCGTCCGCTATCCTCATGGCGAGAAGATCAGCGACTTTCACATCCCGACCACAGTGGAAGACTATCGCGCCGTTTATCGCGCGTATCTGAGCGATCCGGATCTTCAGGACGCACGTGCGCGCTGGCCCTTCGTCAACATGTGGGACAACCACGAGTTTAGTTGGCTGGGCTGGCAATCTTTGCAAAGGTTCGAAGGAAAAACGTTGCCCGCGCAGACCCGCAAGGTAGCAGCCAACCAGGCGTTCTTCGAATACCAGCCGGCACGGATCACTAAACCAAGCGGGCCCTCCCTTGACCGCTTTGATGGCCCGCGTGTGGTCGACACTCCGGTCACTCATTTTGACGAGCACGGCCTCGGGCAAGAACCGAACAATCTTGCGGCCATCGGCAGCCTTAAGGGTTACCGCGCATTGCGATGGGGCCGGAACGTGGAACTGCTCGTCACCGACCAACGCAGCTATCGTTCCGAGGAACCAACCGATCGGCCCGAGGCAAAAGCTCTTTCGAGCGATCACTTTCCCGAATTTATCCCTGAAGATGCCATGGAAATTCTGGACGCGGGTCGAACCTACAATGGCAGTCGGCCGCCGGCGTCAATCCGTTTCGGCAGCGTCGAGATAGCGAATTTCTGCAAAGACCGGCCCGCTCAGACAATCCTGGGCGCCGAGCAGAAGGCCTGGTTTCTTGAGCGCTTGCGCAACTCCAGAGCCACCTGGAAGATTTGGGGCAACACCACTGCCACCCTTGACATGCGTGCCGATCTGCAAAACCTGCCGCAAGGAATCGCGAAGCCTTGGCCGGGGAGCGGTTACGCAACTTGCCCGCTGGGAGATCACGGCACTGCCTATGTTGAGCGCGGAGAGATTTATGATTTCGTCCAAGCCAACGGAATTACTGGTTTTGCCACGGTGGCGGGAGATCGCCACAGCTTTTGGGCAGGACTGGCTGCGAAATCCCTGCCGCCGAAACCCTTTCTGCCGGTTGGCATTGCTTTTGTGACGGGTTCGATTTCCGCCCCAGGAGTGGTCGAAGCGCTGGAACACGGCCTGCCGAAAGACCATCCTCTTCGATCACTCTACGTTGGTGAAGGGCCGGGCGATCACGCTCCGCAGCCAACGCTGAACATGCTGGTTCGACATGGAGTGCGGTCCTGTTTCGAGTATGCGCACAGCGGAGACATCATGAAGGCTCGAGCCTTGTCCAATCCCGATTTGTCGCCACATCTTTCGTTTGTCGATATGGGGGGCCACGGGTATTCAGTGGTTCACGCTACCAGCGAATTTATCGAGACTGAATTCGTCTGCATTCCTCGTCCCCTCGAACGCAGCGATCGTCCGGATGGAGGCCCTCTCGGCTATCGGGTTAGATTTCGAACTGAGCTTTGGAAATATGGCGAAGCACCAAAACTCCAGATGCAGATTCTCGAAGGAGACCCGAAATTTTCGATCTGATCTGGTTCGATTTCGCATGCCGACAGGCGCGACAGTCCGACAAGGCTTCAGCGCGGCAAAGACTTAGGCGTTATGCAAATGTTTCACCGCCTGTCACGTTGACCTCTCTTGAAGGGTTAAGAGTGCAACTATGAGCCCGTCACTCCCGGATGGTCGGCAGTCCTTAAACTGAAACTCACACTGGCTTCGCCGCTATCCCTGCCTTTACGGCTGTGTTACAGTTTTGCTCCAAATGGCGACACGCCCTCAGAACCCTTCGCCGGCGCCGGACCCTGGATCACTATACTGCCCGAATTGCGCCGAAGTGGTGAATGATCCGCTAACTTGCGGTGACTGCTCCTCCGTCATCTGCCGCCGTTGCGGCACGCCGCTGGAATCTCCCGACGAACTCGGAATCGGATAATGGAACCCACCCTAGCTCCACTCGCCAGCGAAGCTTTGCCCAACAAGGCGCAAAATGCGCCAGTTGAACCCACTCTGGTTCGCGGACTCAGCCTGCTGGATTCCGTGCTCCTCTTGGTAAGCGGGATCATCGGCTCCTCGATTTTTCTCACCGCGAAAGACATTGCAGGTCCATTGCCGCAGCCCATGCTATTCCTGCTGGTGTGGGTGATCGGTGGCGTGATCTCACTGTTCGGTTGCGTCGCTTTTGCCGAGCTGGGATCCATGTTTCCCGAGTCTGGTGGCCAGTATGTTTATCTTCGGGAAGCCTACGGAGATCTGGTCGCTTTTCTCTACGGTTGGATGCTGTTCGCAGTTGCCAATGGCGGTTCGATCGCCGCGCTCTCTGTCGCCTCAGCCGCCTACACGGGACAAGTCTTTCCTATAGTTTCACAAGAGCATGTCGTGCTCACGCTCGCCGGCATCACCATCACCCGCGCCCACCTTTTCGGATTGTTCCTCATCGCCGTCCTCACTTACGTGAATGTTGTCGGCTTGCGCTGGGGCAGGCTGTTGCAAAATCTCTCCACCTGGACCAAGTTCGCGGCCATGGCCGCCTTTGTAGTCCTGGGATTCTCCATCGGCAAAGGGGATTGGTCGCACTTCCACTCGAACCGTGTCAGCCTCACCATGGGACTTAATCCCACGCAGTTGATCTCCGCCATGGGCATCGCATTGATCGCTGTGTTCTGGGCTTACGACGGATGGGTCTACATCACCTGGGTCGCGGGCGAGGTAAAAGAGCCGCGCCGTAACGTGCCGCTGGCCATGGTGCTGGGCGTGCTCGTGGTTGGCGCAATCTACATGGCCATGAACGTGACTTATCTCTACGCTCTGCCGCTGACCGAAATCGCAGCGCACGAAACCATCGCCCACGCCGCCGCGGCCGCATTGTTTTCTCCTCATGCCGCCGTGTGGCTCTCGCTGATGATTGCGGTTTCCTGCTTCAGCGCCGCAGCCACCTGCACCCTCTCAGGCGCGCGCGTATATCTTGCCATGGCGCAGGATGGCGTCTTTTTCAAGCAGATGGCGGTCATCCATCCCAAATGGCGCACACCCGCTTTCAGCCTCATCGGACAAGGCGTCTGGGCCGCACTGCTCACCATCAGCGGCCGCTACGATCAGCTTTATACCTACGTCATTTATGGCATGGTGCTCTCTTACACGTTGACCGTGATCGGAATGTTTCTGCTGCGCTGGAAGCACCCCAACATTCCGCGTCCCTACCGTTGCACCGGATATCCATGGCTCCCAGCTATCTATATCCTGGTCGGCGCAGCCTGGACCCTGAACACCATCATCACCCGCCCCACTGAAGCCTTCTGGGGCACGGCGATCGTCTTGATCGGCATTCCGGGATATCTTTATTGGAAGCGGACTAGCGGGAAAGCTGGAGCAGCGGAGTGAGAAGATGTTTGAGCGTTACCCTGAAAAAGCGCGGCGCTCGATCTTCTTCGCCCGGTACGAAGCCAGCGCATCTTGAAATACGCTGCCGAAGAAGCCGAACGACTAGGCCACAGACACATCGGAACCGAGCATTTGTTCCGGGGAATGCTCGACGAGGTGGACTGCTTTGCCGCCAACCTTCTGACTGAAGCCGGAGCCGATGCCGACGACATCCGGCTGCAGCTCGCCGAGCGTGTCAAAAAGCAGTCGATGCCGGGCATCTATGAATCCATTCGCACCCGGAGTTTCGGCTCCCTGTCGGGAGGCACCATCGAAATTCACGGCGTCCGCCGCAACGCCGACCGTATCCGCGATGCCGTCCAGCGTTGCCGCATGTACAACGGGCATTGGGATAAGCGCGCACGGACCCACGTGGAACGTCGTGATCGCCAAAAAGACCGGCAAAGTTTCTTTCGACCTTCGGCTCGCTGAGGACTCGGAAAACTTCGAACTCGTCAAAGGCGGCTGGAAGAAAGACCATTGTTTCATCTGCCGCTGGGAGTTGTTCGAATCAAAAGACGACGCCGAGCACGGCATTGGCTACACCAACGGCCACCACTGGCTGTGCACGGAATGCCATCAAAAATTCTGGGAGCGTCCGGATTTCTTTTCGTCCTCATATTCCAACATGACGTAAAATCGCTGAATGGCAGTATGACGGCAGTAACTTTATTTGTGCCCCCGTCTTGCAGTACCTTGGTGTAGTGACCACTAGTTCGTGGACTACGCCTTCTCTGGAGAAGACATGAGTCGTTTCGTTGCCCTGCGCTTGTTCCTCGTCGCATTGCTTATTCCTGCCCTGTTCACGGGCTGCAACCGGGACCCCAATGTGCGCAAGCAGAAGTTTCTCGAGAGTGGCAACCGCTACCGCGACCAAGGCAAGTTACGTGAAGCAGCCATTCAGTATGCCAATGCGCTGCAACTCGATCCGCGCTTCGTGGAAGCGCACTATCAGTTGGGCGAGACTTACCTCAAGCTGAAGGACTACAACCGAGCCTATGCAGAACTTTATCGCGCCGTTGATTTGGCGCCCGACAACTATCCAGCACAAGTTGATCTGGCCAACCTGCTGATCGCTGTCCGCGACCTGAAGCAGGCTCAGTCTCACTTGGATACGCTGCGAGAAAAACAACCCGATAGTCCTGACACCCATCTGGCGTGGGCTAATTTCTATGCTGCCCAGGGCAACCTGGGATCGGCTATGCAGGAGACGCAGAAAGCAGTCGCCGCCGCGCCCAACCGCCCAGAGTCTTATTTGAACCTGGCTGTGCTGCAACTCCAAGCCAAGCAGCCCGATCAGGCCGAGATCAGCTTCAAGAAAGCGGCAGAACTCGGTCCGAAACTCATGAACGCGCAACTTGCCCTGGGAGGGTTCTATCAGTCTCGCAACCGCCTGCCGGAAGCCGAGCTGCAATTCAAGCATGCCATGGATGTCGATCCTAAGGATCCAGATCCCGACGCCGCCTACGTTCGCATGTTGATGGCGGAGAATAAAAAAAACGAAGCCGAAGCTTTTCTGAAGCAGGCGAAAAACAACTTCCCGGATAATTCCGAAGGTTATCGCCTGCTGGGCGATTTCTATTTCGCTAACGGCGACCTCGACAAAGCCACGGCGGAATACGGCTCTTTGAATAACGATCATCCCAAGGATCTTCAGGTCAAAAAAAACTACGTGCAGCTTTTGATCCTTAAGAACCGTCTAGACGAAGCCACAAAGTTGAATGACGAGATCCTGAAGGCAAATCCGCGCGAGGCCGATGCGCTGGTGTATCGCGGCGAGCTGCAGCTCCGCCGGGGCGACGCCGCTGGCGCGGTCGACTCCTTGCAGCAGGCCATCAAAAATGATCGCAATAACGGCGTTGCCCACTATCAGCTGGGCCTTGCCTTTGACGCGCAACACAATGACGCTCAGGCGGAGTCCGAGTTGCGCGAGGCGGTTGGCCTTCGTCCTGATATCACCGATGCGCAGCGGGATCTGGCCAACCTTGAAATTCGACGAGGAGATTTCGATGGGCTGGCACAGACGGCCCAACAAATCATTCGCGGCGCACCCAACGCCCCGGATGGCTACCTTACCCGGGCGCTGGCGGAAATGAACCAGCAGAAATATTCCGCGGCCGAGCAGGACATGCGCAAAGCGGCCGAGGTCGCTCCGGAAAACCCCGCTCCCTACGTGCAGATGGGCAACCTGCACCAAGTGCAGAAGCAATATCCAGTGGCGATCAAGTTTTATGAGGAAGCCCTCGCCCATAATCCCGGGTCGACTGACGGGTTGCAAGGAATAATGAATGCTTATCTCGCGCAAAAGCAGCTTGATCAAGCCATTGCCGCGGCTCGGGCGCAAATCGTCAAGTCACCCAACAACAGCGGATTTTATGACCTGTTAGGCACGGCGCTGTTTGCGAAGAAAGATTTTAGCGGAGCTGATGCTGCCTTCCGTAAATCAGTCGAACTTGACCGCAATAATTCTGATGCCCTCATGAAATTGGCTCAGACGCAGGCCGCTGAGGGATCCGTCGGCCAGGCTCTCTCCACTTATCAGCAGTCGATCAAGGATCATCCGAAAGAAATCTCGTTCTATATTCTCGCCGGCATGATGTATGAATCACAGAGCCACTGGGACCAGGCCAAAGCCATGTATCAGCAGGCGTTGAATATTCAGCACGACAATCCTCTGGCCTCAAACAATCTCGCCTACGTGATGCTGCAGCAAGGTGGCAATGTGGACGTGGCTCTCGCCATGGCGCAAACCGCCCGTCGGGGCATGCCTGACTCCCCCAATGCTGCTGACACGCTTGGCTGGGCGTATTTTCAGAAGGGCGTCTATCAATCGGCGATTGATATGTTTCAGGAGTCCCTGCGGTTGAACGAGAAGAAGGGCGGCGCCGAAGATCCCACGGTGCACTACCATCTGGGACTCGCTTATCAGAAAGCTAACCAGCCCATCCAGGCCCGCCAGCAACTGGAACGCGCGTTGAAGATCAGTCCGAACAACGACGACGCACGCAAGGCGTTGTCGGAGCTGCGGGGCTAGTCGGCGGCGACGGGATGCTCTCGGTCATCTTGCCGGGGGCGACGGGGAGCGCGATTCGAGGGCAGGCCGGCGTCGCGGATTTTGTAGAGCAGGGCGCGGTAGCTGATGTTCAGAGCGCGGGCCGCCTGTTTGCGATTCCAGTGATGATGCTGCAGAACTTTTAAGATGATCTTGCGTTCCAGTTCGTGCACCGCCTGCCGGGTGATTTTTTTCAGCGAGATGGGCCCATCGACCGAAATGTCGGCGCTGAAAAAGTCTGGTTCATGCGGGCGCAGATCGTCGGAGATGGACTCTTCGCTGCCCAAAATCACGTAGCGCTTCATCAGGTTTTCCAACTCGCGGACGTTGCCTGGCCAGTGGTATTTCCCCAGCGCTTTCATTAACTCCGCGGAAGGCAGCGCGGCGCGTGCGTTGAATTTCCGGTTGTAGTATTCGATGAAATAGTCGACCAGTTGCGGAATGTCGGAGGCGCGCTCGCGCAGCGCCGGCATGTGCAGATTCACAACGTTGATGCGGTAGAACAGATCGGCGCGGAAGGTGCCCGCAACAATCTCATCTTCCAGTTTTCGATTGGTGGCACAGACCACCCGGACCTCGACCTTCTTGTCTTCCTGCGCGCCGATGCGGCAGAACTGGCCATCTTGCAGCAGTTGTAGCAGCTTCGACTGCAAGGCCATGTCGAGTTCGGAGATTTCATCCAGGAACAATGTGCCGCGATGCGCCATTTCCACTCGGCCAGGCTTAGTGCCGTAGGCGCCGGTGAAGGCTCCTTTTTCGTATCCGAATAATTCACTTTCGAGCAGCGTGCCGGGAATTGCCGGGCAATTCACCTTCACCCACGGCCCAGTCTTCCACGGGGAAGTGCTGTGAATCATGCGCGCAATAATGTCTTTGCCCGTGCCACTCTCTCCGTGGATCAGGACCGGGACATTGGCGCTGGCAATTTTGGCCAACCGCTCGCGCAGGGCCCGCATCGCGTCTGTCGCCCCGAAAACGACAGAGTCAGGGGGCATTTCGCCAAGGGGCTGGATTAAGGCGCTAACTGGGTTTGAGGTGCTCATAAATGTTCCCGCTTCCGCAAGGCTAGCGTTACGGTCTGGTGTGCACCCGGAGAACCAAATGCAAGCAGGGTAGAAACATATCTGCTGAGACTACTCTATCTCATTGAGGAAAAGCAACTTACTAAAGATCTGGACGGATCTTGCCGAGTAATCAGAAAGGCTCCGGCACGGCCAAGAGCATCTAACCAGTAGAGGAAAACATTTTCACACAGAAGAAGCGAGCTTCCGTCGGCCGCGCTGGGCACGAGAATGAGAATTGATGAGCGGCCGGGAAAACTTTAGAGCAATAAGGTTGTAGCCCTCGCCGTGCTGCATGCGCAATACCCGGGCGCGAAGATTCCGGGCAACGCGGGGCAGAGCAGCTATCGCAGCGAGCGGGGCACTGGGGATTTCGAGTGAAACTTGCGCTGAGGATGGGATTGAATGGCGAACCGCCACCAGCATTCCGCCGGCAGAGACATTGAGCGCGGTGGCAAACTCCAGAGACTCCCTGTCGCCCTCAGCCCGACTTCTGACAAATACCGGTATGGCTAAAGGCAAGCGCGGCCACCGCCGCCGTTCGCCGGCTGGAGCTTCACCGTTCACCCACACCCCTTCCTTTGGTCCTGACCCAGTATTTATAGCATCCTAGGGGCCAAAACCTGAATAGCCGGGCAAATCTAGATTGCAACTACTTGAAAACTCGGAAAGACGGGGCCAACTCAGGGTATTGGGAGTCTTAAAGCCGTCAAAGTGGTACCTTTTAGCCCTCTTTCGCGGTAGGCGGCCTCCCCATCAACAGGCGCTCCCTCGGCACGACGAAGTGCAAGCTTTTGCCACACTTGGGTAATCAGGTTGCATTTTTCGTTGACAATGAAAAGTGACGCATCATACGATGGAATTACAGGCATTCTTCCCCAAGCATTCGAGTGCGTCCCCCCTTGGACGACTACTCCCCATTATGACAACCGTGCAAAAGAATGTGTGTGTTTCCGAACCGGGAGAGGGAAAGACAGGCGTGCCAGCGCCTCCTGCGTCCAGCGAGGGAATCCCCAATCCAGCGGATTTGCCGCAAGCCTATGTCGAACTCCAGGAGCGGTTCCAGCGGACTACCAACGCTTTGGGCTCCGCCGCTCACGATTTAAAAACGCCGCTGGCAATTCTGAATGGATACGTCGAATTGCTGCAGAGCGAAAAATTGGGATCTTTGAATCCTCGCCAGCGCGAAGTGCTGAGCGACATGCGGTCCAGCGGCAAAAGGCTGCAACAATTCATTCAGGATTTCCTCACCTACAGCGCTCTGGAAACTGGCGGCCTTACCATGCGGTTCGAGCAAACCAACATTAATGACTGCCTCTCCGACGTATGCCGCTTGTGGTCCACTCGCTTTCAGGAGAAAGGTTTGGCTCTTTACTTTTTGGCGAATGATAAGCTGCCAGCCTTTCCGATGGATGGTCCAAAGTTGGAACGAGTGATTTCCAATCTGCTGGAGAATTCATTTAAATTTGTTCCCCAGGGCGGGACCGTTTGGTTGCACGCGGAACCCTACATGTGGGAACGTCGCGCTGCCTCGCAGCCAGCATCATCGGGGGAGAGGCGGCGACAGGATGTTTCGCAACCGAATTCTGTGAAGGTCAGCGTGTCGGATACCGGCCCGGGAATCCCGGCAGAGTTTCATCAGGAAGTGTTTGATGATTTCTTCCGGCTTCCGGGAAACGAGAGTCAGGAAGGCATGGGTTTGGGTCTGGCAATTGTCCGCCGGCTAGTGCAGGGCATGGGGGGGAAAGTCTGGGTAGAAAGCGATTCCGGCGCGGGCTGTAAATTTTCATTTCTCATTCCCTTCAAACCCTCATCAACTTCTACTGGCGGCAAAGGAAAGAACCGATGAAGGACACTGCCAAGATTCTTCTGGTGGATGACGAACCGGCCATGCTCCGTTATATCCGGACGCTGCTGGAGGTCGATGACTACAAAGTGGAGACCGCATCCACGGGTGAAGAGGCGCTGCAGCGTGTGGACAAAGGCATGGAGCCGGATCTTGTTCTCCTCGATGTCCTGATGCCAGGCATGGACGGATTGGAGACGCTCGAGCAACTTCGCCACAAAAGGCCCGGAGTCAAAGTTGTAATGCTTTCTTGCGTAAACGACACGAAAAAGGTAGTGCAAGCCATGCGGCTAGGAGCGCAAGACTACCTGACCAAACCCTTTCAGAAAGCGGAACTGGATGCCGTAATTGACCAGTGTCTGGGTCAGGGGAAAACGCCGGTGGGAGGCGAAGCCGAAGAAGTTGGCGATGACGTGTTTTTCATCGCTGCCAGCCCGGCCATGCGAAAGATCCGATCGCAAGCCGCCTTGGTCGCGAATGTGGATATCCCGGTCTTACTGCTGGGCGAGAGCGGCACGGGAAAAGAAGTGCTGGCACGGTTGATTCACAAGCTGTCTCCGCGAGCGCACCGCATTTTCTTGAAAGTCAATTGCGCCGCCGTTCCCGCTGACCTGCTGGAAAGTGAACTATTCGGCTATGAGCCGGGTGCCTTTACCGGGGCAACGCACGCCAAGCCGGGAAAATTCGAATTGTGCAATAAAGGAACGATCCTGCTCGACGAGATCGGCGAGATGCCTCCCGCACTGCAGGCAAAACTGCTGCACGTTCTACAGGACCAGCATTTCTCGCGATTGGGGAGTCGCTCCGTCATCAAAGTGGACGTTCGCATCCTGGCGGCCACGAACATTGACATTCCGCAGGCTTTGGCGGCCAAGCGATTGCGCGAAGATCTTTATTACCGCCTCAATGCCTTCACCTTGCACCTGCCCGCACTGCGCGAACGCAAGGAAGAAATACCGGTTCTGCTCAAGCATTTTATGACGCGCATGGCGGAACGCTACGCGCGACCGCAGCTTCCGCTTTCGCCTCAATTGCTTGAAGCCTGCCAGGCGCATAGTTGGCCGGGCAACTTGCGCGAATTGAATAATTTTCTGAAGCGCTATCTGATCCTGGGCGACGAGCAATTGGCCGCCGCGGAGCTGCAGCCCCGCTACGATGGCAGCGGCGGCGGTGCGCGCATTGAATCTGGAACAAAAAGCTCAGAAGCGACCGGTGGATTGAAATCGCTGGCACGCTCCGCCAAAGACGAAGCCGAAGGGGAAGCGATCCGCCATGCACTCAAGCAGACCAACTGGAATCGGAAACAGGCAGCTGCGCTTTTGCAGATCAGCTACAAAGCCCTGCTCTACAAGATTCGGCAATACGGCATCGCCGAATCCAAAAGCCATCATAAACTCTCCGCGGGCGCCTAAGTCGACAGCCTGAGCCCTTTTCGCAGCACGCCGCGCAATTTACGGGATCACGGTTACGCTGAAGTCTGCAGTCTGCGTGAGCGAGCCGGAGGTTGCCGTAACCGTGAGAGGATATGTCCCCGACGGGGTGCCACTCACCGTAGGCTGCGTCTTGGCGCTGTGGCACGCAGGCTGCACCAGAACTAGCGCGCAGAATGCCGTAAGTGCGACCACGCCCATCAGCCAGCCGCGCCGTCGTTTGCCCCGAGCACCCAGTCCTAAAAGAGCCATCCCTGGAATCGTCAGCCAGATCGCGTAAAGCGGCCCGCGCCTCGCCCCGGCGGCCGTGCTCACAGGTTGCGCAGTGGTCGTCAGGTTTAGGATCGTAGAGGCACTGCCCGCGCCGCCGTTCAACGTGATGGTGCTTGTGGTGAAGTTGCAAGCCGCTCCTGTGGGAAGTGCACTGCAAGTGAGCGAGACATTCGCTCCGAAGACTCCCTGTGTGGGAGCCACAACCACGTTGTACGGCGCAACCTGACCGGCGGGAACCGTCTGGGCCGAAGGAGCAATCGTGACAGAGAAGCCGGAGGCGACAAACGAGGCGGTAGCTGTGTTCGTGGTGTTCGTATTGTTGTTGTTGGAGACTATTGCGTTCGCCTGATAACTGCCTGCGGCGGCTGGGGTCACAACAAAAGTAACTACCGACGTAGACCCCACTTGCAGCGTTGGGATCTGGCACACCACAGTGGTACCGCTCGGCGCACTGCAAGTCCCAGAACCCACGCTGGCACTATTGAACGTCACTCCGGTCGGAACCTGGCCGGTCACGTTAATGCCCGTAGCCACGTCCGGCCCGTCATTGGCGAGGCTATAGGTTATCGTGACCTGATTACCGGCGCTCACGATTCCGGTCGGAGAAACAACCGGGGCCACGCAGGTGATACATAGATCAGTAGCGGTACCCAACTTAACCACGAACGCGTCGTTTGGCCCGTTCAGGGTTGCTTGCAGCGGATCATCGACTTGCAGGTTCGTCGATGTGGTGTCGCCCGCAAAATACGTATTCAGGCTGGGATCGACCGCAACGCTGGTACCTCGGTCCACGCCATTGCCACCGAAATAAGTAGCAAAAGAGCCCACCTGATTGACGTTAGTCACGGTAGTCGTATTTATGTGGGCAAAAAAGGCGTTCTGGGTGCCGTTCAGCGTGCTCTGGATCGCTCCGGCCGTGACCGGGAAGTTTGGCGGGTTGGCAGGGCCTGAATTAGTAGATCCTGTTACCAGCGCATCGCCGGCAGTGTCGACGGAAATCGCGGTTCCCGTCTCGTTCCCTCCTCCCCCCAGGTACGAAAAATAGGTAAGCGCCACAACATTAGGAATTCCGGTTGTACTCAGTGCGGGATTGCTCATCCGCGCCACATACGCATCCGTATTCGTTGCCGGAGCGGTCGTGGTGCACGACGAGGTTGTGGTCACCACCTGCCCGGGAGCATTCAGGCAACCTTGAAAGGCTTGGGTGCCGGTGGGCAGGACGAAGTTTGTGGAATCCGTCGATCCGGTGAGGTAAATGTTGGCCGCGCCGGAATCAATCGCAATCGCCGTACTTGAGTCCGAATTTGAGCCCCCGAGGTAGGTCGAGAAAAGTAGCTGTGCACCCGCTTGCGCGAGGGGATTCAGCTTGGCTACGAAAGCATCGGTCGGATACGGCGTAGTAGTCGGCGCTGTGCACGGGTTGGGATTCGTCAGGGTAGCGGGCGGCGTCGTATCCAGGCATGGCTGATACGCGTTGAGAATCGGGAAGTCTCCGGACAGACCGCTATTGCCATACAGCCCAGAACCGCTGTTGTAGAAGTTCGTTGTACCACTGAAGTAGATGTTTCCGGATAAATCAACTGTAATACCGCCCCCCGTGGCCACCGCACCCGCCGGCACGCTGCCGCCGAAGTATGTGGAATAGGCTATGCCGCCGACGCCGGGAATCCTGGTATTCACTTTTGTGACAAAGAATTGAAGGCTGGAAAGTGGAGCGCTCTGAAATGGCACTGGCAATTGCGTCGCTGGAAAGGCATCGCCGTTTCCGGGCGTGTTGTTGGAAGTGGTCGTCCCGGTGACGAACACATCCTGTTGCGTATCGATTGCCATCCCGCTCGCCTCATCGTTGCCATTACCGGAGAGATAAGAGGAATAAGTCAGGGCCGAACCCAGGGAGTTGAGCACGCTAATGAACACAGACGTGCAGGCGATCGAGGTGCACTGCGCGCCCTTGGTCGCGGGAGCAGTCTGATACGCCAGACTGGTACTGGGAAAATTGGTCGAACTTGTGTTCCCGACCAGATAAGTGTTGCCGCCTCCATCCACGCCAAGTCCCACGCTCGTATCGACACCGTTGCCGCCGAGGAATGTGGCGTAAATGACTGCCGGCGGTTGCGCCGGGCTGATCTTGGCGACGAAGACGTTGGGAGCGGTGCCAAGAGTTGTAGGCGCGGTTCCATTCAGCGTAAAAGTGCTGGGCGCTGAGGTGGTGGAACCTGAGAGATAGATAAAGCCGTCCCCATTGACTGCAACCGAAGGTGAAGTTTCCGAACCGCTGCCGCCAAAGTACGTGGAAAACTGGAGTGCCGGATCGATGATTAACTCGCGCCCGCGATCATACGGCCCAACTTCGAAACTGACGCGATTACCAGCGCGCAGAACAAATCGTCCGTCGATCGGCTTCCGGCGGTTCCCCTCGCGCTGATAAATCTGCGGAGCGTGCCAGCGCAGGGTGGCATTCTCAGCGCCTTTGCCGGCAACAACCAGATCGCCGCCTCTCATTTCCAACTTGCTCGCGCCGTCGAATTGCAGTTCGGCTCGTGATGGGTCCGCGCCGGCAGCGATGCGGAAGTCGTACTCCAGATTCCCCTGGTTGCCATAGAAGACGAGATCGATCCCGGGATAGACATTTTCATAGCGAACCCCAGCAAACTGTGGAATGCCGCTATGCCACCGGTGCGGATCGTTACCCATGAAGTAATTGCTCTTGCCCGGTAGTAAATCGGTTCCGGCAATTTGTGCGGCCGCGTTCGCGCCCACCAGCTTCACGCGGACGATTCGTTCGCCGGGCCCGCTTCGGGATACGGGCGCAGTCTGCACAGCAAGCGCAGCACCGGTTGCATCCAGAGAGAAGCTGTAACCCGCGCCGCGCGCCAGAAATTTCACATCACAACCGGCTTGCCCCTGGTTAGGCTCGAAAATGAGCGGCAACTGTCCAAGAACGGCGCGCGCGTCCAGCTTCGGTTGCAGCGATCTGGAGGAGGCCGGGATCGGAGAAGCTGGAGCCTGAGCCAGGCCCTTCTGGGAGTAGCGACGCGAACTCAATCCGATCAGCGCAAAACCCGCCAGCAACAACACGAAAAAGACCCCCACGGCACGGACTGACACGACACTGCTTCCCGAGCTTCTTCCAGCGCTTCTTCCCGACCAACGGCCATTTCCCATTACGCATTTCCTCCGATTCACAACCTATCAATTGGAGAGAGTAGAAACGGCGCGCAGGTCAGTACTTGCCCGGCGCCGGCGAAACCGCCCGCTGCTGACGTGTCACTAGGAACTAGCGGAAAATAAATAACTACTTAAACATCTGACGGATAGCCAAGTCAAGCGAGGTTCCCCCGTGCGCTTTGCCTCCAGCATTTGTCAGATGCGTTGTGTGATGAGGAAAGATGCCGACTGTGGCACGAAAGTGGAATGAATAAGGATTGCAATCTCAAGATCCCCGTGCCTCACAGCCCACATCCGTCCATTTGAGAATTTACTGATTCAGTTCCAAAGGCCTTTTTACTCTTGCAAACTGCTGGCAATTCTATACATTGATGTTAGTCAACGGCCTGCCGGGGCGGCCGGCGTTGCTATCTCCCAGCCTGAAAAATTGAATCCGTACAGCCCTGTAGCGGTCTTCGTTAAGATGATACGTGCAGAGATTACAGGACGGAGGCAATCCGGCTCTCAGGAACGGCGGACGATGCGACGCTTCGATATGCGCCTGCCGGCAGTGGTTCGTATCGATGAGGATAACGAATTTCGCACCGAAACTCAGAACGTGAGCGCTCGCGGAGTTTTTTTTTACCTGGATCGCCCGCTCCCGGCTGGAACTCCATTCGAGGTCACTCTTACTTTCCCACCCCACATCACTCTGACTGACGCGGTTCGCGTTCGCTTCACCGCGCGTGTGATTCGCGTCGAATCGCCGCTTCCCTCGTTGCGCATCGGGACCGCCGCCGTGATCGAAGACTACGAATTCCTGCGTTCCGGCGGCGGTACGGACTTCCTCAGCGCAATGCAGCGGGAGGTAAAAGAGCCGGACTGAAAGGCAGCATCCTGCTTGCCAACCGCCTTGGTTTACCTAGAGCCGAATGCCGGACGCCGACTTACTTCCGCATATCCTTTATCCGCCGCCGCAGAGCTCTGTAGCGGCGAAGCAGGCTGCCGAGATATAGGCCGTGAATCACCCAAGTGGCGATGTAAGCGGCATAGAGAAACTTGATGGAATTCATCGCGGCACCCGGCTCACCGGGGCTGTAGCCTTGGAAACTGGCGCAGGCCCCGCCTCCGATAACGATTCCATTGCCTCGCCCTCTTCCACTTCGCGTCGCAGCATCTCCAGCCGGTATCGCGCCCAGCAAACCAAAAACGCGAAACACAAAAACGCCATCCAACTGATCAGCAACACGTGGAGCATTCGCGGCTCCATCGATCCACCTCCACCGATCACCGGTTGGGGATGCTGCGTGCGAAAAAACCAGATCGAAAAATAAACCAGGGGCACGTCGAGCGCCCCAAAAACCGCCAGGACGGCGGCCAATTTCTGCGTCTGCGCGCTGTCAGAGAACCGCCGCAGCACCAGATAGCTCACGTAAATGAGCCACAGCACCAAAGTCGACGTCAGCCGAATGTCTCCCGGTGCCCACCAGATGCCCCAAACCGGGCGCGCCCAGATCGGCCCGGTAATCAGAACGATGGTGCAGAAGACGACCCCTACTTCGGCCGTGGTCACGGCCAGCACGTCCAGTTTTTGCCCGGGAAAATACTTTCCGAGGAGAAAGTAAAATGCGGGAATAGCCAAAACTGTGGTCGCGACAGAACTGGGATACAACCCCGTCGGCAACTGCTGCCGCACCTGCGGGATAAAAGGTGCAACCGCGCCAACAATCCCGATCGCAATCACAATCCACTTTGCGGCGCGCTGGGTTGAAGGCGTGGCACTGGCCAGGTATTCGACCGAAGCGATGAAGTTAATGAAAAACAGCAGGAAGGCCGTCCACGCCGAAGGAACGTGGTAGTAAATGATTCGGTAAACATCCCCCTGCAAGGCGTCGGTGGGTGCAACCCACATGGCTTGATCGAAAGCATAAGCCAGAAAGATCGCCGTCAGAACTGCGAGGATAGGGAAAGCCTTTTTCATTCCGCCTGCAAAACCGTTTCGAACAAGGCCAGACAAGCAGTAGTAAACACCACATCGTAGGTGAGAAGCAATACGATCCAGAAGTGGGCGGGATTCTCACCGGTGAGAAGGCTCGTCGTGCCGGCAACCATGCCCAACACGGCGGGAATAGAAACGGGGAACAAAAGCAAAGGCAGCATGAGTTCCCGGCTTCGCGTGCGGATCGACATGGCTGCGAAAAATGTTCCGTTCACCACCAACGCCCAGGTTCCAAGCAGCGCCACAGGGATCAACTGCCATGCCGGACCGAGGGCGCGCAAGTTATAGAAGATGACGAACAGAGGCGCCATCAAGGCTTCTAGCAGGCAGACCAGAATGAAGTTGCCCAGCGCTTTGGCCAGAAACAATCCGTTGGCCGGAGCAGGGGAGACGCGGTAAGCGTCGAGCACCTGATTCCTTAATTCCCTCGCCCAGGTCTGATTGAGAGCAACCACCGCTGCAAATAAGAACGCAACCCAAACCAAACCGCCGACAATGTGTCGCGACTCTTCCGCCAGGGGATCGAAGGAAAACACGAAGATCACTACGACCAGGAGCGAAAAGAACAGCATGGCATTGAGTGCGTCCTTGGATCGCCACTCGAGACGGATGTCTTTCGCTAGACTCGCCAGGGTGATCGACAAGAACGATCTCATGATTCTCCCGCTGGCGTATTCGTGGCAGCAAGGTGAGCAGTGCGGTCGACAATCCTCCCAGCCTGCATCCACACAAATTCGTCGGCTACGCCTTCCAGCAGCGAGGCCTGGTGTGTAACCACGAAAATGGTTTTGCCAGCGTCGCGCATGCCTTTGAGCAAGGCGACCATCTCCCGCGCCGAGTGCGCATCCACATTCGAGAACGGTTCATCCAGCAACAGAATTCTTGGATCGTGCAAAATGGCTCGTGCCAGCGACATGCGCTGCCGCATGCCTTGTGAATATTGGCCAACCGGCCGCGTCAGAGCCGGGTCGAGTCCCACCGAGCGAATCACCTGTTCACAGCGGACGTCGCCGGCAATGTCGTAGAGGCGAGCGAAGTAGCGCAGGTTCTCGAGCCCGCTCATCTCGTCGTAAAGCAGCGATGGATGAGCCATATAGCCGATCTCGCGGCAGGCCTCGTGAGGATTTTTGCCGAGCATGGAAATCGTGCCGCGAGTGGGATGAGCCAAACCCGCCAACGCGCGTAGCAGCGTGGTCTTCCCTGCCCCGTTATCTCCCAGAATGACGTGAAACCCACCCGCTTCAAAGTGCGCGTCCACCCCGCGCAATGCGGCAAAGCGCCCGAACTGCTTGATTAAGTTGCTAACGGTGATGATGGTCGCGGCTTCGGTCACAGGCGTCGGAATGTTATGCGCAAGTTCACTCTGGCGACGAGTTTACTGGAGATTCGCGCTCCGTGCACATGTTCGGCGCGCATGCTTCGGCGTCGCGAGGAATAACGAGGGACAGCGTGGTTAGTTCGAAGCAACCGCAGGCTGGGCGCCAGGTTGTACCTGCGTTACGTTCTTGGCGGGCGCGGCCTGCATCTGGCTGCCGGGTTGCTTCGGAGCATACTTTGAGGCGCACTTAGCCTGTAGCGCCTTGGCGTGAAAAACGCCGTCTTGGCCAAAGCGGCCATCGGCCAGCGCCTGTGAGTCGTCTTTGAAAGTATCGGGAGGCGCTTCGGTTCCGGTGTAATCCACCGCGAGCAGCTGATCCTGCTCCATCAGCACAAACTGAACATGTGTTCCGGCGCGCTTGATCGAACCCGGCTGCACGTTCCCGGCCACGCGCAGTCGCTTGGAGTAAGCGCCGTTTCCCATCTTGTGCAGTTCGCTGATAGTGACGTAATAGCTCTTACTGTCTTGCACGCCGGTGTAGGCGAGATAGCCGAGCAGCAGCAGGATCACTACCGTGGCGCTGCCGAACTTCAGATAAGTTTTGGCTTGACTGGACATCGAACACCCTCATACGGACACTATTCTTATAACTCTACATTCTTATAACTCTACCTGCCTACAAGCTTTGAATCAACATTCGAAAGCTCAGCGCGGTTGATCGGTCGCAGTGTACATGCGGAAGCGCGCCGCAGGCACGCAGGTCGTAGAGCCATCATGATGAGTCGAATCCGACTTCGGACCGTCCCGCACGACAAGGTAACTCCTGATCGAGTAGCATGTCGCATCGGATTGCAAAGGCAACCCCCGAACAACATGGGAGCGGTTTTGTTCCGCATCAAGAAGGTTGATCAACTCCTTCCTCGAACTACTCTGCGCTTTTATGGGGTCGTCGTTCGGCGCGCTTCGTGCAGCAACGTCAATCTCAGGATACGGGCTGATCCGAAACTGATCGGCTACAGAATTGTCGGTAGTGATAGCTCGGGATGGAGTTTCGCTAGGAGTCTCTTTCGGGTGTGATTGCGCGAAAGCTTGCGCGGCGCAGAGGAGAACCGCGATAGTGATCAGGCGGGTAAGCATACGGACCCTCCTTAAGAACGAATATTACCACCATCCACGCAAGCCGGAATTCAATTTACTCCAGTCGCATTGCGACAGTCCGATAAAATGTACACTGCAGTCCTATGATCCATCCCTGGCACGATGTAACTCCCGGCGACCAGCTACCGCAGGAATTCGATTGCGTGGTCGAGATCCCTTTTGGATCGAGCGTTAAGTACGAACTGGACAAGGCCAGTGGTTTGATCAAGCTCGATCGCATTCTCTATTCCGCGGTTTATTATCCTGCAAACTATGGCTTTATCCCGCAAACGCTGGCGGAGGACGATGATCCGCTCGATGTGCTCGTGCTCTGCCAGGAACCCGTGGTGCCGCTCACCATCATTCATGCCCGCGCCATCGGCTTGATGACCATGATCGACGCCGGCAAGCAAGATCATAAGATCATTGCCGTGGCCACCGAAGATCCCGAATTCAACTCCTACCGCGAGGCCGCGGAGATGCCGCCGCACCGCATGATCATGCTGCGGCGTTTCTTCCAGGATTACAAGCAGCTCGAAGGGAAGGCCGTCGAGGTGGACGAGATACGCCCTGCCAGCGAAGCGTATCCCATCATCCTCGACGCGCTGCTCCGCTACAGCGAACAACGCCGCAAAGGCTTCAAGACGGCAGAGAAGCACTGAAAAACGGCTTGTGATGCCCCTGTACCCTCGTAACTTCGCCAATGCCTGGTTAAGCCGATAGAATTTCACGAGTCTAAACCCGTAGTGGCGGGTTGGTTCATTCTGCCGAAAGGCTTGGAGGAAACCATGAAAACTGTACGACATTGCGCCGTAATCGTGTTTCTAGTTGCTCTCTGTGCGGTGGTTAGTTTCGCCGACGAACCGGGAAGGCATCCGGCCTACCTGCACGCACTCACCGACCTCCGCCACGCGCGCGCTCATCTCGAGAACCTGGCTCCTACCCATCACATGGACAAAGAAGAAGAGCACGCCATCGAAGAGATTGACAGAGCCATCGACGAAATTAAGCGGGCGGCAATTGATGACGGCAAGAACTTGAACGATCATCCGCCGGTCGATGCGAGAATGGACCGCGCCGGCCGCTATCACCGCGCGATGGAGCTGCTGGATAAGGCCCACAATGACATTGCCCGCGAAGAGGATGACCCGTCCGTGCGCGGTCTCCGGAATCGCGCCCTTCATCACATCGACGAAGCGCATCACATCGTCGATCACCTGATCATGCAGGCTGCCAACTACTAGAAATCCGCACTGAGAAATGGGAAAAGGTCCGCCATTTGCGGACCTTTTCCTCCCCGCACCTGCTCATGCGGCGCTTCTTTCAGGACTACAAGCTGCTCGAAGGCAATGCCGTCGGGGTGGATGAGATACGCCCTGCGGCCGAAGCCTATCCCATCATCCTCGACGCGCTGCACCGCTACAGCGAACAACGCCGCAAAGGCCTTCCATCCCGCCAAACACTGGCACCCAACTACATTGCCTTGAACACAAAGCTGATTTCCTTGGTCTCGTTCGCTCCGATCGTAATGGTCTGAGTCGAGATGCCCAGCTTCTCGTGCCACGCTTTGATGGTATAGGTACCTGGCGGCAGACTGCTCAGATCGAAGCTTCCATCCTTGGCAGTCACTGCGAAATACGGATGTTTGAAGACCGCGATGTAACCATGCATCCACGGATTGCACATTACACTTCACCGGAATCGCGATCTCTTCCCGCGCAAATGCCTCGTCAACGCTAGCTCCGGGCGGCTCGGCTTTATTCCATTCGCGATTGTTCGCAGGCGTGGGATGGACATTGTGCGACGTAGGATCGTCGTTCACCAGGTGCAACGGCTGATTCGCCCGCACCGCAAGAACATGCGGCAGGTACATACAGCCTTTCTGTTCGACGACAACGGGCTGCGTGGGCGGATCAAATGTTCGATCGCCCAAGCCCTCGGCAACGAATACGACCACATTCTGCAGGTCACCCTTCGAATCCGTCATGACGTCCTGAGCGAGTACCGCGGATGCATGTTGCTTGGCACAGCTCGGATCCGCGGACATGCTGATCGGCCTGGGTTTCGGCGGCGTGCCTTCGAATTTAACTACGCCCTTCAAGCTACCATTCGTGCCCGTGCTCGACGGAGAGCCGCCAGCCTTCACCGCTTCGGGCCCTACGAGGCAAAGAGGCAGAGTAAGAACAAGTATGGAAACCAGATTCTTCGCTTTCATAAAACCTGCACCTCAATTCAGAACTTCGTTCTAGGAATTCATCCGTTGTGATTCACGGAGTCTTACTCACTCCGCTTGCCTGCACCGCCGCGAGAGTTTCGTCGTATCCGCGGTGATACCCGGCCGTGAACATCGAGCGATCCGACTCCGTCGACCAGCGACCGATGGCAGGACGCAGCTCTTGACCGCTCTCGCCGGCCCGTTTGCCCAGATAGAATCCGTCGCGAAATGCTCCATCCCCCGCCATGCGTGCTTCCACGGCTGGGCTTGCTGTCACGTTCCCTTTGCTGTTGGCGAGCACTGCCGTGGTTCCCAGGCAAGCGGCAAAAGCCAATATGTACGCAGAAAGTTTGCTCATGGTTTCCTCCTCGTTCTATGAAGCGAATCGCCCAGCGCCTGAACAGGACAGTCCTTCGGCGGAGTCGCTGAAAGAGCGGCTAGTTACCTATTCAGTTCGCAGGGGTTTTTCGCTCGAGATGGATCGAGCGTACGGGAGGCACGCAAAGCGATTGTCACTGTATCGTCAATGGTGAGTCATTTTGTCGTCAACGGTTTGTCATACTCTTGTCAGACCCAGCAAGAAGAAAAAGCCCGGCATGAGCCGGGCTTTTTTAACATCCTCCGTGTCCCTCACCAAACGTGGCAGGCGTTTTCCGCCACCATCGGCTGGCCGGCTTTGCAGCCCCAAGCCTTCTGGAACTCCGGCATGTTCTGCACCACGCCATCGACACGATACTTTCCCGGGGAATGTGGATCGGTAAGCACTCGGGTACGCGCGTTTTCAGGTCGCCGCTTCTCGCACCACACTCGCCCGAATCCCAGGAAGAAGCGCTGCTCTGGTGTGTAACCATCGATCTTCTGGCCTTCTTTTCCGGTCTTGTCATCGGCGATCATATGTTTGAGCGCTATCAGGGCAATGCGCGCTCCGCCATTATCGGCGGTGTTCTCGCCCAGCGTCAGCCTGCCATTCAGTTTCAGGTCGTCGACCGTGACAAAGTTTGAATATTCATCGGCCACGCAGCTCACTCGCTTCTCAAATTCCTTGCCGTCCTGCTCGGTCCACCAGTCATGCAGATTGCCTTGGGGATCGAACTTGCGACCCTGGTCGTCGAAGCCGTGGGTCAGTTCGTGGCCAATCACCAGTCCTATACCACCGAAGTTAACCGCGTCGTCCATCGATTTATCGAAAAACGGTGGCTGCAGAATGCCGGCGGGAAACACAATTTCGTTGAATGAGCCGCTGTAGTAAGCATTCACCGTCGGCGGCGTCATGCCCCACTCTTTGCGGTCGAGCGGCTTGTCGATTTTGCCAATTTGGCGCTTCGATTCAAATGTGTTCGCGCGCGAGATATTACCCATCAGATCGTCGGGCTTGATCACTACCGCACTGTAGTCGCGGTAGACCTCCGGATAACCGATCTTGTTGCGGATCGCATCTAGCTTCACTTTGGCCTGCTTCTTGGTTTCGTTGCTCATCCAGGAAAGATCGTGGATGTCTTCCGCGAGAGATTTCTCCAGCGCGTCTACCATTTTAAGCATGCGCTGTTTACCATCCGCGCCGAAAGTTACGTCCACATATTTCTGGCCCAGCGCCTCGCCCAGTTCGCGATCGGTAAGGTTGACGCAGCGCTTCCACCGTGCCTGGATTTCCTTCTGCCCGGTGAGGTTCTGCTGGAATTTGAAATTGGCATCGACGAAGGGCTGCGAGAGCCACGGAGTCCCCACGTTCAGCACGTGCCAGCTCACGTAAGTTTTCAGCGAGTCGAGAGACTCGGATTCAAGCACGCCATTTACCTGCTTGAAGAAATCAGGATTCGTAACGTTGAGCTGCGAGAAATCAGGCGCGCCCACCGCCGTGAAGTATCGATTCAGATAAAAATCAGGTCCGAGCGCAACCGCCTGGTCGCGGTTCATCTTGTGGTCGCGATTCTTGGGGTCGCGGCGCGCCGTACGATCCATCGATGCCTTCGCCAAAGCGGTCTCAATGCGCAGCACGGTCTGCGCGGAATCGGCCGCCGGCTGCGGCGCCTGGCCCGCAAGCGTGAACACTTGAGTGACATATTCCATCAAGTGCTGCCGCATGTCCTTCATCTTCTGGTCGTCTTTGATGTAGTAGTCGCGGTCGGGCAGCGTGAGGCCACCCTGATCAATGTAGGCGATAACCTGATCCGCGTTGTGTAGGTCGGGAGATGAATAAAAACTGAACAACGAGCCCTCGCCAGCCAGGTCCAGGTGCGCCAGCTCATCGATGAGCGCGCTCTTGTCCGGCACTGCCGCCACTCGGTCCAGTTCAGGCTTGAGCGGCGCCACGCCTTTGGCGTTCACTGCTTTCTCGTCCATGCACGAGCCGTAAAGATCGCCAATTTTCTGGTCGACAGCGCTGCGACTCGCTCCTGCGGCAGCCTCCTTCTCGAGAATGCCGCGCTCGACATCGAGATTGCGTTCGTGCAGCTCCGCAAAGCTTCCCCATCCCGATTGATCAGCAGGAATTTCGGAATTCTTAATCCAATTGCCGCACGCATACTGGTAGAAATCCACACAAGGTTCAACGCTTTTGTCGATGGTATCGATGCTGAAACCAACGGCAGGTTTCGTGGAGGAAGATGTTTGGGCAAAGCCGCCGCCGGCCGCGCACATCATGAGGACAAGTATCAAACCGTACCAGCGCATTGGGATCTCCAGAACCTCAAGAACAATCACTCAAGAAAGCAGAACCGCTGATTTTATTCCTTCCAAGGTTCGCCGAACAAGGGACGCCGACAAGGCGGTCATACACCATTAGCGGAAAATAAGAGATTAACGAGCGCAAGTCTCGTGCTCATGTTGCTGCGGCGAGCCTTCCTAATTAGAAAAACAAACTCCTATCTCATTGAAAACAAGTTTCACCGCACTTGGCGCAGAGCTTGCACCACACGGCTTGTGTACATTGTGAGTCGCCTTATCACCTGGCAATTAGCCGCTCCTCGGGGCAGCCGGACCGCGCGATGATAGAGGAGAAGTCCGCTTGAACACTATGCGCTTGCTCGCTCTTACGCTTTTGATCGTTGCCAGTGCCACGGCCAAGATCGCGTGCCGAACAAAATACGCACGGACCGCAGCGATGGAAGCACGACAGAGGATGGAAGCGCCTCCATGCCGACTACTTCCGCGGACCCGCTTCCAAAAACGCCTGGTTCGCACAGGGTCGTCGATAAAAAGTTTGTGTTCGTTATGGGCGCGCTCGGTGGCGCTGAGAGTATGCGTTTCACTTCGCGAAAGCTGGTGTTGGATCATGAGTTCGCTGCCGGCGCTCCCTGGGTCACCCACGTTCCCGAGAATCAGCACCTGGTAGTGAAGTATGCCGGCCTCTACCCGGCCGAATTGTTCGTCGCTTACGAAATCAAGAAGCTCCACTCCTGGCTTCCCGGCGACAAGGTAATTCGGAAATTATGGTGGATGTACCCCCGCAGCAATGGCGCTAATTCCCATGTCAAGAACGGCGTAGGCAATATCCGCACGCAAGGACCCGGGGGATGCACCTCAGTCGAGTGTGCGATCAAAATGCAGTAGCCGCCCTGCTGAGTATGCCGTGAGTACGGAATTTCAAGTTCCACACGTCAAACGCGTGCGCTGACGTACCATTCTCCCCGCGTGTCCGCGTATAATCGTGACCTGTAGAACTCCCAACGAAAGCTGGCTCTGATATGACTTCCCCCAATGTTACTTCCGGCAATGGCAACAGCGACTACAGCGTCCCCAAGCCACGCGCAGAGTGGCTGGCTCGGCGGAAGCAGGAGAATACCGATGGCAATTTCTCACAGATGCACTACGCCCGCCGGGGTGTCATCACCGAAGAAATGGGCTACGTTGCCCACCGCGAAAAGCTGGCGCCCGAGCTGGTACGCGACGAAGTAGCCCGCGGCCGCATGATTATTCCCGCCAACATCAATCATCCGGAACTGGAACCGATGGCGATCGGTGTGGCCTCGCTGTGCAAGATCAACGCCAATATCGGCAATTCGGCGGTCACATCGGAAGTGAACGAGGAACTCAAAAAGCTGCACACCTCCGTGCATTACGGCGCCGACACGGTAATGGATCTCTCTACCGGCGGCAACATTCACGAAATTCGCGAGGCCATCCTGCGCCACTCGCCCGTGCCCATCGGGTCCGTTCCCATTTACGAAGCCATTGCGCGCGTGAAGCGCGTGGAAGATTTGAACGCCGAAGTCATGCTCGAAGTCATTGAAGAGCAAGCCGCACAGGGGGTGGACTACATGACCATCCACGCTGGCGTGCTCCTCCAGTATTTGCCGCTAATCTCCAAGCGCATTACCGGAGTTGTAAGCCGCGGCGGCGCGATCCTCGCGCAGTGGATGGCCCACAACCACAAGCAAAATTTCTTGTACGACCGCTTCGAAGACATCTGCAAGATTCTCAAGAAGTACGACGTCAGCTTCTCGCTGGGTGACGGCCTGCGGCCCGGATGCGTCGCCGACGCCAGCGACGAAGCCCAGTTCGCTGAACTGAAAACCCTGGGCGAACTGACAAAAATCGCCTGGCAGCACGACTTACAGGTGATGATTGAAGGCCCCGGGCACGTCTCGATGGACAAGATTAAGGAGCAAGTCGAGAAAGAAGTCGAACTCTGCCACGAAGCGCCCTTCTACACGCTGGGCCCGCTCGTCACCGACATCGCTCCCGGCTACGACCACATCACTTCGGCAATCGGTGCTGCCATGATCGGATGGTACGGCGCGGCCATGCTCTGCTACGTCACGCCTAAGGAGCATCTCGGCCTGCCGAACGAAAAAGACGTAAAAGATGGCATCATCGCCTACAAGATTTCCGCCCACGCCGCCGACATCGCCCGCCAGCGTCCCGGCGCTCGCGACCGCGATGACGCTCTCAGCTACGCCCGCTACAAATTCGATTGGGAGAAGCAGTTCGCGCTCTCGCTTGACCCCGAAACCGCCCGCTCGATGCACGACGAAACCCTGCCCGACGACTACTACAAAGAAGCGGCCTTCTGCTCCATGTGCGGCCCGAAATTCTGTTCGATGAACTATTCGGCGAAGGTGGACGAGTACAACAGGCAGGTGCATGGCATTGAGAAAAAGGATTATTCGGAACTGGTGGAGAAGCTGGTGTCGCTGAAGTAGGTTCTGTGGCGCGGGCGCCCTCGCCCGCGAAATACTTAGGCCACATCGAGATCTTGCTCTGAGTTTACGAAGGGCGCCCGCGAGCCCCCACCGCTTAACTCTTGAAGTCGGCCACGCCATCCCACACCAGTTGGACGGCGATGGCGAGAATCAGAAAACCAAAAATCTTATTGATGGCCCCAACCGCGCTTGGTCCCAACCGCCGTACCAGCGGCCCTCCCATGTTGAAGAAAAGAAAAACGGTGAGCGCCACTGCCGCGATGCCGATGACCATACCCAAGTAGGAAGCCGCATTATCCACGTGCGCCGCTAGCGCCATGACAACGCCGATGGCTCCCGGCCCCGACATCAGTGGCATGGCGAGCGGAGTGAGCGAGATGTCTTCCTTGTCCTGGGCCTCATGGCTCTCCTCCGGCGTGATGCGCGCATGGGAAGTCACCATGCCCCACGCGGTGTTGGCGACGATCAACCCGCCGGCAATTTTCAGTACGGGCAACGAGATGCCGAAGAAATACAACACGAAGCGGCCAAAGAAGAGGAATGTGACGAGGATAACGAAGACCCAGACGCCTGTCTTTAAAGCAGTGCGCTGGCGATCGCGAGCGGTCCAGGAAGAGGTCATCGTGAAGAAGATGGGAACGCCCCCGAAGGGATCGACGATAGGAAACAATGCAAGAAATGTGGCCGCCGCCGAGTGTGGCAGGGTGCGCAGGAATTGTCCGAGAGCGTGAGTAGCATTCATCCATCTACCTGTATTGCTCCAATGCCTTAGCAGCGCGCTCCAACGCAGCCGCGAGAACTGCCAGTTGCTGGCGAGCTCGCTCCGCATCCCCTTTGTCGAGCGCTTCATTCAGGCCCGGAATCACCACGGCTGCATAACCCGTATATTCGCCCGGAGCATAAATCGCATGGCGGTACCAGGGACGGTGCGGCAATCCTTCAGGTACCAGCAGCGCGCGCTCGGCGTTGCGCAGCGCCTGGTTCAATCGCGCGGGATCTCGCGGCGGATTCTTTTGCTTGGCAAGAGTCTTGGCCCCTGCGTCTTGAAAATGCTTAGCAGCCCCAGCCACGGCGTTGAGATCAAGCGCGTGGTCGCTCAACTTCCCTTGCGCCCGCTTCTCCGCCGCGTCAATATAGGCCGCGACTTCTTTGCCATACTCTTCGTAATCGTAGGGCAGCACATCAGCATCGGCCATGCGCAACGCCTCCAGGCCGAAAACTCTCGCCATCTCCTGCTCATACACGAAATCCGGATCGCCGAACTTCTTGAACCAGGCAAAATTGTCGAACACTGAGTGATACACACCGTAGGGTCCAGTCGAACTAATATCAGTGGAGGGCACCCCCAGATGTTGCTGAAAAGCGCTGTAATCGGAACCGCTCCCGAGGTCCCCGACTGGAACGTCGGCCTTGACGGACGCAGCCGGCTGGCGGCGTGTGTCCCCGATGGCTTCAGCCGGCGATTGCGTCGAAACGCCGGGCTGATCAATCCTCTGCCATGCCTCGTAAACGGTGCCACCCTTGGGGCTGGGCACGGCTTTGGCCACATCGCGCAAAAACTGTTTTAGGCTCGGCACTGCCGATGCGCCAAACTTCTGTCCGGAAACGGCCACGTCCATGTTGAAATACGCGGAAGCTTTGGCGAGTTCGGATTCGTGCTGCTCAGCCCATTCCGTGGAACCCATCAGGCCTTCTTCCTCGCCATCCCAACTTGCAAAAATCATCGTGCGCTTCGGCTTCCACCCCGATTTCAACAACTCGCCGACGCCATGCACGGTTTCGAGCATGGCCGCGGTACCACTGTTCGGGTCGACTGCACCGTAAACCCACGCATCGCGATGGTTGCCCGCAACCACCCACTCGTCCGGCGACTCGCTACCATGCACGCGACCGATAACATCCCACAGCGTGCGGAACTGATAATCCTGCTTGAGATGCATCTTTACGCGCGCTGGCCCAGGGCCCACGTGGTAGGTGAATGGCAGCGCTCCCTGCCACTCGCGCGGCGAGTCGGGCCCGCCCAGATGTTGAAGAATGGGCCAGGCATCGTGATAGGAAACCGGCGTGACCAGAATCTTCGGCATCTGTGCCGACTGCTCGGGAGAAATGCGCTTGCTTTCCGGCAACGAAGGCAGCGACGCAATGCCGGGCGTTGTCGGATCGCCGGGAAACTCAAACATATATCCCACCGACCCGCGCTGCACGCCGGTATCCGGGCGCCAAGGCCCATCAGGGTATTTATCACCACGCCGCCACCCATCGTCGAACGGATCCGAGTAGATGATCACTCCTGCCGCCCCGTGTTCCTGCGCGACGAATGCCTTCACCCCGCGGAAGTTCTGCCCGTAGCGCACCAGCACAATCTTGCCGCGCACATCGATCTTCAATTTATCCAGCTTCTCGAAGTCTTCCGGCGTGCCGTAGTTGGCATAAACCACTTCCGCCTCGGCATCTCCTGACGGCGACATGCCGTTGAACGGCATCACCACACGCGGGTCTTCGTCATAAGGGTCGCCATCAACGTGCTCGCGAGTGGGACCGTGCATTTCCACTCCGGCGGGCGCGGTAACATCCACGCTAATCTCTAACGGATAATTGATCCAGACTTTGTATTCGACGATCTCGGTGTCGAGGCCCGCGTCGCGAAACTTCTGCGCAACATATTCGGCCGTGGCTTTGTCTTCTAGAGTGCCAGCCATGTGCGGCGCTTTGGTCAGCGTGCGCAGGTGCTCCTCCGCGAGTTTGGCATCGGGCACGGCAAGAAAACGGCCTTCGGCGGCGTGTTCGCCAGCGGCATCGCGAAAACCGAAGATGGGTTGAGCCGCGGCGGAAGACTCAGGCGCATGGCCGCTGACGGTGGTGGGAAAGCTTGAAAAGAGAATGACGGAGGTAAGAAGTGAAGCGGAAAATAGTCTCATGGGATCTCGTGGTGAAAGTATGTAAGGTAGCACAGCGGCGACCGCCACCGTTCTGGAAGTGTGAGGACAGTCCCTCCGACGGAAGCGCAACCGCCGGTTCAGCCGCGGCGCTGTCACCAGTGGCCCGGGGTCCCTCTTTCACCATCATCACCAAGTTCACTATCCTCACCAAAAATGCTATACTAGGGTCTATGAAGCGAGCCACCATGACTTTTCCGGACGACCTTGCAGAAGCGGTGGACAATTATCTGCAAGCCCAGGAAGCTCCTCCCGCTCTCACGACCGTAGTGCAGGCAGCCTTGCGGGAATACCTCGGCGAGCGGGGATTTCTTCGAACGCGTAGACCATTGAAGATCCGGCCAGCCAAGCACGGCAGCGCGCGCAGTGACGTAAGTGTGGAGCATGACCTTTACCTGGCTGGAATTAAGAAATGAGACGCGCCGTCTTGGCGGACACCGGGCCGCTCTATGCGGCTGTCGATCCACACGACGCCCACCACAAGCAAGCCATCGCGGAGCTGCGCAAGCTGGCTCGTGAGAAGCGGGAGGTCGTGGTGGCCTACCCGACCTTGCTGGAAGCTTACACCATGGTCTTGCACCGCCTTGGCAGGAATACAGCTTCCGACTGGCTCAACGATATGGCTGACGCGGCTCTGGTGAACCCCACGCCGGAGGACTACCGGCAGGCTATCTCCAGAATTGGCGCCCTGGCGGGCCAACCCATTACGTTGTTCGACGCGACCGCAGCGGCATTGGCCACGCGGCTCGGGTTAGAAGTCTGGACCTACGATCATCACTTTGACGTGATGCGGGTTTCGGTCTGGCGGGGAATGGCGACGCCGGGAGGAACGACTACCTTACTTGCCCCGTACCCACAATCTCGTACTTCGAAGAGGTCAGTTCAGCCAGCGCGAATGGCCCGCGGCAGTGGAGCTTCTGCGTGCTGATGCCCATCTCGGAGCCGAAGCCGAACTCCGCTCCGTCGGTGAAGCGGGTCGAAGCGTTCCAGTACACCGCGGCGGAATCTACTCCGCGCAAAAACCTCCCGGCGTTCGCCTCGTTTCGGGTCACGATGGAATCGGAGTGCTTCGTAGAGTAGCGATTGATATGGGCAATCGCCTCATCAACGCTTTCGACCACGCGGAGCGCCATACAGAGCCTCAAATATTCTTCGTACCAGTCTTGCTCTGTCGCCGGCACAATTTTCAACCCTGGGGCAAGGCTGCGTGACTTTCCGTCGCCACGAACTTCCACGCCAGCATCGACTAGCTTCTTCACGATGCGTGGGACATATTCCGTTGCGATCCGTTCATTCACCAGCAGCTTCTCCGCGGCGTTGCACACTGACGGCCTCTGCGTCTTCGCATTGATCACAATACGGTCGGCCATCTCGAAATCGGCCGATTCATCGACAAAGATGTGGCAGTTCCCCGCTCCGGTCTCGATGACGGGCACTGCGGAATTCTCAGTAACGAACGTGATCAGCCCCGTACCGCCGCGCGGGATGATTACATCCACTAACCCGTGAGCCTTAACGAGTTCTTGCACCGACAGCCGAGAGCTCGCATCGAGCAGCTCGATCGCGCCCTCTGGCACTCCGGGAACGGAAGCCAGAATTTCTGCCAGCCGCCGATTGCTATGGGCCGCTTCCTTGCCGCCACGTAGCACGATGGCGTTGCCGGTTTTTAGAGCGAGCACGGCCGTGTCAACGGTAACGTTCGGCCGTGATTCGTAGATAATTCCGATCACACCCAGCGGCACGCGCACTTTGCGGATGCGCAGGCCGTTCGGGCGTGTCCACTCCGCCAGGACCTCGCCAATCGGATCGCCGAGTGCCGCAACTTCGCGCACACCTTGCGCCATCTCCTTGATTCGCGCCGTGGTCAGCAGCAAGCGGTCATGCATGGCGCCTTCTGGGCCCGAGCTTTCCACATCCAACTGGTTCGCAGCCAGAATCGACTCAGTCTCAGTTTCGATTGTGTTGGCGATGGCGAGCAGGAATGCGTTCTTCTCATCCGTCGAGAGCACAGCCAGCTTGGCGGACGCCGCGCGCGCACGCAGCAACTTTTCCTGCGTAGTAGTCGTATGAGCAATAGTAGCGGCCATCAGCGTTGCTCCCGCCGCGGGGGAAAATAGGTTCCAATCTTGCGTTCCATCCCCAGGGCGACTCCCTGAGGATGCCTTCCATTCACGATCGCCACGTGCACTCCGCCTTCGCTAGCCAGTTTTGCGGCGCGCAATTTCGAAGCCATGCCTCCGCGACCAAGCGGGCTTTTGCCGCGGCATTGCTCTTCCAACGCAGGAAGCAGCTTGCGCACCACCCGCACCAGGCGGGGCTTCTTGCGTCCTCTCTTGCGTCCATTGGGTATATAGAAACCGTCCACATCGGTCAGCAGCAGAAGCCAGTCGGCCTTCACCGCAGTAGCGAGCAACGAGCTGAGCTCGTCATTATCGCCGAAAGCGCCTACCAACTCGCGCACGGAGACGCTGTCGTTTTCATTCACAATAGGGACGACACCCAATGCGAGCAGTTCAGCCAGCGCATTCTGCAAATTGCGATAGCGGAGCGGCGAGGTGAAGTCATCGCTCGAAAGTAGCAGTTGCGCCACCACTTTTTTACCGAAAAACAGACGCTCGTAGGTATGCATTAGCTTGCTTTGCCCAATCGCCGCACAGGCCTGCATGCCAGGCACGTCGCTTGGACGTTTGCGAAGACCAAGTCCAGACATACCCGCCGCGATTGCTCCCGAGGTAACGATCAGGTACTCGTTCTTGGTGAGATCCAACTGATCCACCATCGAACGCAGCAAGTTCGCGTCGATCTGGCCACCGGGAGCGATCAGGCTGGTGCCTACTTTAATGACGATTCTCATGCAGTCAAAACTCTCATGACTTAATTGGAATGGTAACGCAGTTAGTGTCAGAGGAGCGTTTCCCTTTTGTTTCCTAATCACTCTTTACTTACTTTTGTATGGGGCGTGGAAATAAAAGCGGCCGAAGGCGAAGACAATAGTCGAATCCTGCAATTAGAATGAACTGGAAAAACTTTGCCACTTTTTGGATTCCGATGCCGGCTTCCAACGCTACCAGCCGCTTTTCCGACCGCGTAGAAAACTATGTGCGCTACCGGCCGGGATATCCGCCCGACGTGCTGCAGGCTCTGAAGCGCGAGTGTGGCCTGGCCCCCGGCCACTCGATCGCTGACATCGCCTCCGGCACTGGCCTCTGGACTCGCGCGCTGCTGGAACATGGCAATCATGTCTTCGGAGTCGAGCCTAATGCGGAGATGCGTGCAGCTGGTGAACGTCTGCTAGCAGGGTTTCCGAAATTCGCCAGTGTTGCGGGAACTGCCGAGGCGACAACCCTTGCTGACCGCAGCGTGGATTTTGTCACCTCGGCGCAGGCCGCCCACTGGTTCGAACGCGAGAAGGCGGGGCGCGAGTTCAGTCGCATCCTGAACTCTGGCGGCTGGCTGGTGCTTTTGTGGAACGAGCGCCTCACCGATTCGACAAAGTTCCTCCGCGATTACGAAAAGTTACTGCGGACGTACGGGACCGACTATGAAGACGTTCGGCATGAACGCACGACGGACGCGGTGAACGAGTTTTTCGATCCCGCTCCGTTTCAAGAGCGAGTATTTGAGATGCGGCAAGAGTTCGATTACGCCGGAGTGGAAGGGCGTCTGCTTTCGTCGTCGTATGCGCCGGGACCGGAGCATTCAAACCATGCTCCCATGCTGGGCGAACTGCGCCGAATCTTCGATGCTTGCGAAGCCGCAGGCCGGGTCACGTTTGAGTACAAGACGCGACTGTATTTTGGGCGCCTTACCTAAGGGAAATTCCTGCTTGTCTTTCTGCTGCTGAAAAGGATTTACCAATCTCCTCTGATACGATCTTTGTGTTGCATCCTCTGAGGTCAAGCACTGGTGCAAGACGAAAAGTCTTTTCACATGACGCCCGACGAATTCCGGCGCTATGGCCACGCCGTGGTCGACTGGATTGCCGACTACCACTCTCGCATCGAGTCGTTCCCGGTGCTCTCGCAGGCCGAGCCGGGGCAGATTCGCGCCGGATTGCCGGCGAATCCTCCAGCTCAGGGTGAAACGTTTGACGCGCTGCTGAAAGACGTCGAGAATCTGATTCTCCCTGGAGTGACGCACTGGCAGTCTCCGAATTTCTTCGCCTACTTTCCATGCAATGCCTCCGGTCCCGGCATTCTCGGCGATCTTCTCTCGTCTGGGCTGGGCGTACAGGGCATGCTCTGGTCAACGAGTCCGGCTTGCACCGAACTCGAAACCCATGTGGTCGACTGGCTTGTATCCATGCTCGGCCTGCCCGAGAAATTCCTCTCTTCAAATACTGGAGGCGGCGTTATTCAAGACACTGCGTCAAGCGCCGCGCTGTGCGCGCTGTTGGCCGCACGCGAGCGTGCCACCAACTACATGAGCAACCAAAAAGGATGCAACGGACGCCTGGTCGCTTACGCATCCACCCAAACCCATTCGTCATTGCAAAAGGCTGCGATGATTGCGGGCATCGGCAGCTCCAATCTAAGGCGGATAGATGTGGACGAAAACTTTGCCATGCGGCCGGACGCTCTAGCCCGGCAGATTGAAATGGACAAGCGGGCTGGGCTAACTCCCTGTTTTGTCTGCGCCACGGTTGGTACAACCTCGTCGAACGCGATGGATCCGATCGCCGAGATAACTCGCCTCGCGCAACCGCAAAATCTATGGGTGCACGTCGACGCGGCCATGTCGGGAACCGCAGCGCTTTGCCCTGAGTTTCGCTACCTGCAAGCCGGCGTCGAACACGCCGACAGTTACAACTTCAATCCTCATAAATGGATGTTCACCAACTTCGACTGCAATTGCTTCTGGGTCGCCGATCGCAAAGCCCTGATTCAGACGTTGAGCATCCTGCCGGAATATTTGCGCAACCAGGCCACGGAATCCGGCGCGGTGATCGACTACCGGGACTGGCACATTCAACTGGGCCGGCGCTTTCGCTCATTAAAGTTGTGGTTCGTGATCCGCCACTACGGCGTAGAAGGCTTGCAGTACCACATTCGCCAGCACGTGCGGCTGGCGCAGATATTTGCGCACTGGGTGCGCGACGATGAGAACTTCGAACTCGCCGCTCCAGTCCCGCTTAACCTGGTTTGCTTCCGCCACAAGGGTGGAGACGAGGCGAATCAAACCATCATGGACCGCCTGAATCGTAGCGGCGATCTTTTCCTGACACACACCAAGCTAAACGGAAAGTTCACTCTGCGCTTCTGCGTTGGCCAGGCCAACACGCAGGCACGACACGTGGAGAAAGCCTGGACGAGGATTCGCGAGGAGGTGGAGAAGATCGCTATCAGGAAATAGGCAAGTTCAAAAACTTAGTGCCAGAACTACATCTAAGACAAAGAGACTTTTGGCACCAGCGATTAGCACGGTCACGAGATAGGACGAGGAACTCAATCCGCCGACATGGGCGCGGGCGCCACGACAGGATGTGATTTTTCGGGAACAAAAGTTTCGGCGGGCGTCTCCAGCCACTTGCGTACTTCTGGCATCGCTTGGCGCATTGCGACTTCGCCGCTGCGAATCAGTTCGCCAGACCGCTTGAAGTCGTCATAGGCAAAGCCGGCAACGTCTGGCTCAACGACCACGTCGGCCGCGCCTCGCCAGAGATGGCGCATCATGTCCTGGGCAATGGCGAAGGATTGGCCAATCACGTCAAAAAGATGTCGCGGGGCGCCGTTCCTCGTCCACTGACCTTTTAGATGCACTGCCAGCACACGATCGGCACCCATCTCGCGGAGTGGCCGCGTGGGTACGGGGTAAGAAAGCATGCCATCCACTAGCCAGCGGCCGCGAATATTCACCGGCAAAAACATTCCGGGATAGGCACAACTGGCGCGGATGGGTTCGATGATTGAGCCAGAATGGAATACCACCCCTTCGCCGCTGTTGAAATCCGTGGCCGTCACGCCGAGAGGAATACGTAATTCTTCGAAGGTCTTCACTTTCAAAGTTCGGGTGAGGAACGACACCATGCGGTCGTTACTAGCGAAGCCGTAACGAGAGACAGTCCAGCGGGCGAAAGTAGTGAAACGTACCGAGCGCGCGACTTGTTCAAGATCTTCGATCGAAAGACCGCTGCAGTACGCTGCGCCGATCAGCGCGCCCACGCTGGTACCTGCAACAATGCGGATCGGAATTCCTTCTTCTTCGAGGACCTTCAGAACGCCGATGTGAGCCATGCCCCGGGCAAAGCCGCCGCCAAGCGCCACTCCAATGGCCGGAAGTTCCTTGGCTTCGGCCGTCCCCGGCTTCCGGGACAGTTCTCGACCGAAAGCCTGAACGGATCGGAGGATCTTGCCAAGACTTTTCACCGGAACCCCGCGCTCCACCTACTACATCTAATAACTATGATGCCAGTTCCTCGAAAAATGTAGCAGTCCACTTTGGTGCTACATCAGTTACGTTCGGGTCCTACTGTAGTTACGGGAGGGTTACCCCTCGCCGCGTGAAGATGACTAACCCCTGTAATGCTGCTAACTTAGCGGTTGTATGGTTCGGGAGTTTTCGGCTGGCGGCGTGGTGCTTCGGAAGCGGGAAGGAAGCTGGTGGATGGCCGCCATTGAATTACCCTACAAATCGGAACGGTTAGCGGATCAAACCGGGCGCCCCGGCAGAAAGGCAAAGCCGGTGCTGGCTCTCCCGAAAGGTCTGGTAGATCCAGGCGAAAAACCGCTCGAAACAGCGCTCAGGGAGGTGTATGAGGAGACCGGAGTGACTGCTGATCTGGTCGCCAAGCTCGCCGACGTCAAGTACGTTTATACACGCAGCTGGGGCGACGGTGGACGTGTTTTCAAAATTGTGACCTTCTACCTGATGCAATACCGTTCGGGCCGCATCAACGAGATCGCTGCGGCAATGCGAATTGAAGTCGCGCGCGCACGATGGGTGCGTCTGGAAGAAGCTCAGACGCTGCTCGCATACAAAGGAGAAAAACAAATGGCTCAGCGCGCTTTGGAGTATGTCGGCAAACATCCCGCACTCTAGATTAATACCGCCTGGAGGAATTCTCTCTGGGCCGCGGCATTCCTCATAATGCTTATGCTCTTTCGCCAAGCCCTGCGTCGAGTAACTCGCGCGTCCCGCGGCCTGTCGCTGTTCGTTTGTGTCTCAATGCTGTGGTCCCCTTTATCAGCAAGGAGTAAACCTACTCCAGGCCTGGACCCTGGTTATATCTCAGCTCTTGCAGCCGCGGATCACTTTCTGCAAGCCTGGCAGGCCGGCGATATCGAAAACGGGATGGGGCTACTCACGAAGCATGCCAAGGAAGCCGTGAATCCCGAGATGCTCGAGAAGTTCTTTTCCAATTCCGAACCGGCCGCCTACGAGATCGATCATGGCAAGCCGCTGAAGCGAGGCCGCTACGAATTCCCGGTCGTGCTGGTCACCGGTACTTCGAAAAATGTTCACGTTCGCCGCCGTTTCTCCAGCATCGTGGTCGTGAACACTGGCAACAACGACTGGGGAGTGGATAAACTGCCTTAGCGCATTGCGAATTGCCAATTGTCGGATTCATGCCGTCGATGAGGTGATAAAGCTTGTGGCTCTTCCAAGGCAAGTGTTCGGTGTTCGTTGTGGTTAAGAATTATTGAGACCGTTTATGAAACGCGTTAATAAAGTCGCAATTCTCGGCGCCGGAACTATGGGCGCACGCATCGCCGCACATTTTGCCAATGCCGGCGTCCCCAGCTATCTGCTTGATATTGTTCCCGCCGAGACTCCGTCTGGCGCGGGCGCGGCGGCACGGAACAAGATCGCAGCCGCCGGATTGGAAGCTGCGAAGAAATCCAAGCCTGCCGCTTTCATGGAGCTTTCTCTCGCACGCCTGGTCACAGGGGGCAATTTTGAGGACGATTTGCAGAAGCTAGCTGAGGTCGACTGGATCATCGAGGCCGTCGTCGAGAATCTCGAGATCAAGCGGACGCTGCTGCGCAAAGTCGAAGCAATTCGGAAACCGGGCACGATCATCACCACCAATACCAGCGGGCTGCCTGTGGGGAAAATTGCGGAAGGTTTCTCCGACGATTTTCGCCGATCGTGGTTTGGTACGCACTTTTTCAATCCGCCGCGTTATATGCGGCTGCTCGAGCTCGTTCCCACGCCCGAAGCTGATGCCGCAGCAATCGATTCCATCACGCATTTCTGCGACGTGCGACTGGGCAAAGGCGTAGTACTGGCCAAAGACACCCCCAACTTCATTGCGAACCGCATTGGCACATTTTCAGTATTGAATGTCATGCGCCTGATGCAGGAGCTGGATCTCAGCATCGAGGATGTGGACGCGCTGACGGGACAAGCGGTCGGTTGGCCGAAGTCGGCAACTTTTCGAACCATTGATTTGGTCGGCTTGGACATTCTTGGCCATGTGGTTGGGAACATGACGACTAATGTCCACGACGAACGCAGCGACCTTGGTTTGCCTGATTTTTTCACTCAGATGCTGCAGCGCAAATGGCTGGGAGACAAGACCAAGGGCGGCTTTTATAAAAAAGCTAAGGGTGATGAAGGCAAAGAAGACGAGCGTTTGGCGCTCGACTGGAAGACATTGGAATATCATCCGCGAGCCAAACCGAAGTTTGCTGCTCTCGACATGGCCAAGAACATCGAAGACACCGGCGGCCGGCTGCGCATGCTGCTCGGCCTCGAGGGCGGCGCTCCGCAGAAGCGTGACAAGGCGGCGACCTTTCTGTGGTTGGCTCTATCTGATTTGTGGACTTACTCCGCCAATCGGGTTTCGGAAATCTCTGACTCGATCGTTGCGATCGATCGTGCCCTGCGGCTCGGCTTCAACTGGGAACTTGGTCCCTTCGAACTCTGGGACGCAGCCGGAGTCGAAGCCACTGTCGCTCGTATGAAAAAAGAAGGTAAGCCTGTGGCCGCGAATGTCGAGAAGCTTCTCGCCTCCGGACAAAAGTCCTGGTACGCGGATGATCCCAAAGCTTCCTCTGGACGCAAGTACTGGGATCTTTCAACCGACAACTGGCAACCGGTTCAAGTCCCCTCCGGCGTGTGGTCGGTCACGGTGGCAAAAAAATCCAATGGTGTGGTCAAGAAAAATTCCGGCGCATCGCTGGTCGATGTGGGCGACGGCGTAGCCTGCCTCGAGTTCCACAGCAAGATGAATTCGCTAGGCGCCGACATCGTCGGCTTGATTCTTCAGACGCTCAAGCCCGGCGGCGCTGGCGACAATTTCGACGCCTTCGTCATCACCAACGACGCCACGAATTTCTCCGTGGGCGCCAACCTTATGCTTCTGCTCATGAGCGTGCAGGAGGAGGAGTGGGACGATGTTGACCTCGCCATCCGGCAATTCCAGGGCATGACTCAGGCCATCAAGTTTTCGCCCAAGCCGGTCGTGTCCGCGCCGTTCGGGCTATGTCTAGGCGGTGGCACAGAGATTTCGTTACATGCGGCAGCCCGGCAGCCGCATGCGGAACTTTACACAGGACTGGTCGAGGTCGGAGTCGGCCTTCTTCCCGGCGGCGGAGGCTGCAAAGAGATGCTGCTACGCGCCATTGACAGCGCCACGGCGGCCCGCGGCGGCAGAGGTTCTAGCGACGCGCTTGCAGGATCTATCGAGATGCTGGAAGCCATGAAGCGTGCCTTCGAAACGATCGCAACGGCTAAGGTTGCTACGTCCGCCCACGAAGCCCGCGGTCTCGGATTCCTCACCGATAGTGATCGCATCACCATGAACCGCGAGCGCGTGCTCTCTGATGCCAAGGCTCGTGCTCTCGAACTGGCTCGCAGTGGGTACGAGCCTCCAGTTCCACGCACTGACATCCCGGCTCCGGGCGAAAGCCTTCTGGCAACCCTTAAGATGGGCGTCCACCTTATGCGCCAGGGCGATTACATCACCGACTACGAAGTGAAGTTAGGAGCAAAAATCGCCGAGGTCCTCTGCGGCGGAAACGTCACTCCCGGTACTCTCGTCAGCGAGCAGTATATCCTCGATCTTGAGCGCGAAGGGTTCAAGTCGCTGTGCGGCGAGAAGAAAACACAGGAGAGAATTCAGTACACGCTGAAGACGGGAAAGACGCTGAGGAACTGAATCGTGTTGCAACATTCGGAAACGCCCAGATGAATTTTAGGAACTTACGCCTCCCCCTTTTAATTCTTTTCGCCTTGGCCTCGGCTCGTGCCCAAGACGTCCGGAGCGGAGAGGACGTATTGCGAGCCATGCATGATCGCTACGCCAAGTCGTGGTACGCAAACTTGACCTTCACGCAAAAGAGCACAACGTACAACTCAGACGGGACCAACAAAGTCGAGATCTGGCACGAGGCGCTTGCGCTGCCCGGAAAATTGCGCATCGATATTGGAACACCAAGCAATGACGACGGATATCTGATGGTCGACGGAACGCTCACGATATTTAACGCAGGCAAAGAGACGGAAAGCCGTCCCCGGGTAAACCTGCTCCTCGTGTTGGGATTTGATGTTTATGGGCAGCCTCCGGAAACAACCGCCACCGTGGTAAAGGCCGAAGGCTACGACCTCAAAAGAATTCATGAGGAAAACTGGGAAGGGCAGCCCGTTTATGTTGTTGGCGCGGAGAAGGGCGATCTGAAATCCAAGCAGTTCTGGGTAGAAAAGAAGCGGCTTCTGTTTGTCCGTCTGTTTGAGCCGCAGCGGGCTGATCCGAATAAATTTCAAGACGTTCGCTTCGAGGACTACCGACAGATGGCAGGCGGGTGGGTGGCGGCTCGTGTGGAAGTCTACGTTGATGACAAGAAAACTTTCAGCGAAGACTATTCAGACATCGAGAGCAATGTGAAGCTCGACTCGGGCATGTTCGATCCGACGCAATTCAACTGGACCCATTGGGAAAAGCCGTAATCTGGCTGGACCGTCGGCTGCTACAATCCCCCTTATGCAAAGACGTCTACCACCTCCCGTCGCCATCGGACTGATGTTCCTCCTGCTTGGAAGCTCGCTTGCCAATGCCCAAGCCAACCCACAAAAGAGCGCTCCGCCAAAAGAATCTGCGCCAGACGTGCCGGATGCGATTCAGGCTCCAGCCGGGGAAGAGGTTGTCCTGTTCGTGCATGCTTCCGGATCGCAAATCTATGCCTGCCAGGCAGGGGCCGCAGACAGGTTTAGTTGGACGCTGAAGGGTCCCGAAGCCGAGCTCCGTGATCGAAATGACAAAGTCATTGGGCAGCACTCCGCCGGTCCGACGTGGAAATTGAAGGATGGCAGCGAAGTTACGGGCAAGGCCGCAGCTCAGGTGGACTCTCTTGATGCGGACTCCATCCCCTGGCTATTGGTGAAAGTTGTAAATAACGCAGGAAAGGGACAGCTTTCGAATGCAACCACCATCCAGCGCGTGCATACGAAGGGCGGAAAGCCGCCGGCCGAAGGTTGCGACGAATCTCACAAAGGAACCGAGACCAAGAGTAGTTACACGGCAGACTATTACTTTTACGCCCCTTCGAAGTGAAAATCGCCACGCCGGATCTGTCCCTGCCTCTGAGGCGGTAATACCGGTAACAACCTCCCGTTACGCACGTCCAAAGTCTGTTCGGAACCAAACGAGGAGCTCGAAGTGAAAGGACAACTTCCATTCTTCAGGATGATCACGATTGTTTCAGTGATTGCGGCAGCGTCTTTACTCATTCGGCCGGCAGCATTGGCTCAGTCAAGCAGCAACGAGCAGGCGATTGAGAGTGCTTACAAGGCATACGTAGCTGCCTGGAAGATCAAAGACATAGCAGCGTTGCAGACCCTGATTTCCGATGATTACATGGCAGTGAACTTCGAGAACAAGGTCAGCAACAAGGAAAACGAGATCGCAACCGCCAAGAGCGACGCCGCCTGGGATGCGATGAATGTCGACGAAATCCACGCACGCGTTTTTGGAAACTTCGCGATCGCCTCGGGCTTGATCTCTGCGCAAGGAAAGAAGGCAGACGGAACTGCGTTTAGCGGCAAGGTGCGCTTCCTGGCGGCATTGGTGAAACAGAATGACAAATGGCAGCTTGCGGCTACACAATCGGCAGGGATCAAACCACCGCAGAGCAACCAGCATTGACCCATGCTCTTGCCTATATTTACTCCCAAGCTGTCGCTTTTCAATGCGACGATCGAGAATCGTCGATCCGCCCTCGGTAATCTAAAATGGAACATGGGATTGGGGAAACTGGAGTCCTTATGCGAGAAGTCGTTATCGCCTCATCCGTCCGCACACCTGTGGGACGCGCCTACAAAGGCACGCTCCGCGCCACACGTCCTGATGAACTGGCAGCTGTCGCTATTAAAGCCGCGCTGGAGCGAGTGCCGCAGCTCAATGCCAAAGAGATCGAGGATGTGATCCTCGGCTGCGCTATGCCCGAGGCCGAACAAGGGATGAACGTAGCCCGTATTGCCTCGCTGCGCGCTGGTTTGCCGGTGGAGGTCTCGGCGCTCACCATCAATCGCTTCTGCTCTTCAGGGTTGCAGGCAATTGCCATGGCGGCTGAGCGCATCATAAGCGGCAGCGCGGAGGCGATCGTCGCGGGTGGCACCGAGTCAATGACGATGATTCCGATGGGCGGCCACAAAGTTTCGCCTAACCCCTGGCTCGTCGACCACTATCCCGATGCATATCTCAACATGGGCCTTACTGCAGAGCGGGTGGGGCAACGCTTCGGCATTACGCGCGAGGCGGCGGATGAATTTTCTCTGCGCAGCCATCAGAAGGCGCTGGCGGCAATCAAGGCCGGCAATTTTGACGATGAAGTTGCGCCGGTACCCGTGAGCTTCAGCATTCCGAATGGCGCCAAGCCCAAGCGGCAGGAAATCGTTTTCAAAATGGACGAAGGGCCCCGCGCCGACACCTCGCTCGACGCCTTGCTCTCGCTCAAGCCCGCATTCCACGTCAAGGGTACAGTCACTGCGGGAAATTCCTCGCAAATGTCCGATGGGGCGGCAGCGGCCCTGGTCATGTCGGCCGAGCGCGCGAAAGCTCTCGGCATCAAGCCGCTGGCGCGCTACGTTTCATTTGCTACCGCAGGATACCAACCGGAAGAAATGGGACTCGGACCGGTATTCGCAATTCCGAAAGCTTTGAAGATGGCTGGGCTGAAGCTTTCCGATATCGACGTGATCGAACTAAACGAAGCCTTCGCCGCTCAGTCGCTGGCGGTGATCAAAGAAGCGGGACTCGATCCGGAGAAAGTGAATCCCAATGGCGGTGCAATCGCTCTCGGACATCCTCTCGGCTGCACCGGAGCTAAGCTGACGGCGACGATCATCCGCGAACTCAAGCGCCGCAACGGACGCTACGGCATGGTCACCATGTGCGTGGGCGGCGGCATGGGCGCGGCGGGGATTTTCGAAAACCTCAATTGACGCCGTGAATATGGGCCGTGGAACTCGTTATATCCGGGGTGCAATCCTAGCCGGACTTACGGTTGAATTCGTTTTAGGCGTCGTCATTCATGGACGCGCGGACGCAAATTTAGTAAATTTCGGCCCTGCCATTGTCGGGATGTTTGTCGTTGCTCTGGGCCTTGTCGTTGCGCTTGCATGTCTAGTCGTCGGAATCACCCTTCTATTTCGTCGCCCCTGGAGCGGCGCAGGATTCTATCTCGCGTCTACGGCGGCTTTTGCATTGCTGACTGGGTAGATTCTTTATTCAAACTGAGCAACGAATGCAGGAGGCTTTTGCGCGCTTTCTCGCTTACAATTGAGGAGTTCTCTGTGTCTCCGTGCTCCTTAGTGGAATTTGTATTTGAAGGGATGGGTAATGGCCACGACCACAGCAGTTCCCAAGAGCAGAATCTCCGGCGGCAGTTTCCTGCTGGAAACCCGCCGCGCTGATGAAGTCTTCACCCCTGAAGATTTCACCGAGCAGCAGCAGTTGATCGGACAAATGGCGGAAGAGTTTACGGTCAACGAAATCCTGCCCAACGTGGAGAAGATGGAGCACAAAGATTTCTCCATTTCCCGTGATTTAGTAAAGAAGGCCGGTGAACTAGGGTTGGCCGGCGTCGAAGTCCCTGAAGCGTACGGCGGCCTCGAAATGGACAAGGTGACGGCTGCTGTGATCGCGGATCATATTGCGCAATATGCCGGATTTGCCACTACCTGGGGCGCACACAGCGGCATCGGCTTGCTGCCCCTGGTATATTTCGGGTCGGAGGAACAAAAGAAGAAGTATCTGCCGCGGCTGGCCGCTGGTGAAATTGTTGGTGCTTATGCGCTGTCGGAAGCCTCTTCTGGTTCCGATGCCATGAACTGCCGCGCCCGCGCTCAACTCTCAGCCGATGGCAAGCACTATGTTCTCAACGGCGAAAAGATGTGGATTACCAACGCCGGCTTCGCCGACCTGTTCACCGTCTTTGCCAAAATCGACGGCGAAAAGTTTACTGCGTTTCTGGTTGAAAGAAACTTTCCCGGCTTCTCCGTCGGTGGCGAAGAACACAAACTCGGAATTCGCGGATCGTCTACTTGTCCCATCATCCTCAATGACTGCAAAGTCCCGGCGGAAAACTTGCTGGGTGAAATCGGCAAAGGCCACATCATCGCCTTCAACATTCTCAACATCGGACGTTTCAAGCTGGGCGCGATGTGCGTTGGCGGAGGCCGAGTATCTCTCGAACACGCCATCGGCTATGCCAAGCAGCGCAAGGCTTTCAATAAAGTTATCGCTGACTTCGGTCTGGTACGCGAGAAAATCGCCAACATGGCGGCGCTGATTTATGTTGGCGAGTCGCTCGTCTACCGCACGGTCGGACTGATGGACGATGCGCTTGGCGAGGTGGACAAATCCGGCGCTGACGCGATGAAAGAAACCCGCAAAGCCATCGAGGAATACGCGGTGGAGTGTTCGATCATCAAAGTGTGGGCTTCGGAAATGGTCGATTACGTGGTCGATGAAACCCTGCAGATTTATGGCGGATATGGTTTCGTCGAGGAGTATCCGGCCGAGCGCGCCTACCGCGATGCTCGCATCAACCGCATCTTCGAAGGCACCAACGAGATCAATCGCCTCATCATTACCGGATTCTTGCTCAAGCGCGCAATGAGCGGCCAGTTGCCGCTTATGCCCGCCATCAAAAAATTGATGGATGAAGTTCTTTCCGGACCGTCAATGAGCGAGGATCTTGAAGGTCCGCTTGCGGAAGAGCGTAAATTGGTCGGCCAGGCCAAAAAGCTCGGCCTGTTCGCCGCGGGAGCCGCTACCCAGAAATACATGCAGGCGATTCAGGATCAGCAGGAAATCATGGGCGCTATTGCTGATATGACGATCGAAACTTACGCGATGGAGTCAGCCGTGCTACGCGCACAAAAGATTACAGAGACGAAAGGCGAAGCTGCCGCCGCTCTTCCTATTGCAATGACGCGCGTCTATCTCACACAGGCGATGGAGAAGGTCGAGTCGGCGGCAAAGAAAGTGATCGCCGCCGTCGCCGACGGCGATATGCTGCGCACTCAGCTTGCGATTCTGCGCCGCCTCGCCAAGTACGAGCCGTTCAACACCATCGAACTGCGCCAGCAAATCGCGCAGACGATGATTGATCGGGGGAAATATTCACTCGCCTAAATATTCGAGATCGCTGAGGTGCAGGTTTCGCTCCGCGGAAGTAACGCTCGTGAAACTACTACATAAAATCCTGTAATCGCCTCTAGGTAATTTCCTGTAGAACGAAGCTAATTGAATAACAAACAACATAGCTCTGAGTAATCATTACCACGTCCTGCAGAGTCGCCTGATCTGCAAGCTTCCTGTCCGCTGTTCCCTGTGCCAGCACTATTTCCCAGAACCCTCAATAATTTGGCGGCACACGAGCCTTCTCAAGCACGAGTTCATTACCGCCCAACGTTTTGGCATCGCGCTTGCTGGATCGCACGCGGTTTACGGCGGGCTTGCGCGCCATGCTTCACGGCCATCTCACGGCCGCTGCCAGCCACGTCTGAAGATCAACACCTCGTGGAGGAAGCGATGAAAGGCACACCTTGTGCGCGTTTTACCGGGCCCCTGCTTGTCGCGGTAAGTCTTGCGAGTCTATCCCTGCTGTCAGGATTTGCAATAGCTCAGACTTGGGTTTCCACGGCCACCCAGGCCGTCGGACCCACCCTGGCGAACGCTATTTCGCAAGGTGCGCTGCCAGATTCGACTCCGGTCCACGTCAATGTCGGACTGCAAATCCAGAATCGCGCCGCGCTGGTCAGTTATGTGCAGTCGATCACGAACCCGAACAGTCCACTCTACGGCCAGGAATTGCAGCCGTCCGATTTTCTTGCCTCATACGCTCCGTCCCCGACCCAAGTGCACTCCGTGGTGAGCTACTTAAACCAGCAGGGATTCCAGAACGTACAGATCGAACCTAACAACCTGATGATCGCGGCGGACGGCACGGCAGGCGCGGTCCGGCAGGCATTCAACACGCAACTTCAATCGTATCTGGTGAACGGTGTCTCCGTGTACGCGAATTTGACCACCGCCCAAGTACCACAAAATTTGCGAGGAACCGTGGCCGCCGTGCTGGGTTTGAATAACGCCGCGGTGATGACCATGCCCACGCACTCGGTCAGCATCCCTAATTATCCGGCAGCATATCGTCCAATGAATTTGTGGATTGCCTACGACGTGGGCAGCACGCCGACAGGATCGAAGACGCCAATAGCAATTTTCGCCGAGGGCAACGTCACTGGTGTAATCAGCGATCTGAGGCTCGCTGAAACCAACAACAAACTGCCGCAGGTGCCCGTGACCGTGGTACAGGTGGGACTGGCGAGCCCCGATGTTTCCGGCGCCGACGAATTCGACATGGACACTCAGTACTCGAGTGGCCTGGCCGACAACGTCTCTCGGCTGTACATTTATGCGACCACCTCCTTAAGCGATTCCGATGTCGCACTCATGTTTAATCACTTTGCCGCGCAAAAGCTCGCAAGAGCGGGTAGTGCTTCCTTCGGCATCTGCGAAGTTTTCCCCTTCCTCGACGGTTCGATGCTGGTAGATGACAATTCCTTCCTTGAAGCGGCCGCGCAAGGTCAAACCGTATTCGCTTCCAGTGGTGACAACGGTTCTGCTTGTGGTGTTGCGGTGGGAGTAAATGGAGTGCCGGGCGGAGGAGCGCCAATGGTCGAGTACCCGGCATCGTCGCCCTACGTAATCGCTGCCGGCGGCACGACCCTGATCACCAACAGCGACGGAACTTATGATCAGGAGATCGCGTGGAATGCCGGCGGAGGCGGCGCGAGCCAGTTCGAAGGCTCACCCTTCTGGCAGGCTCCCGTAAACCCGTTCTCGACTCTTGGCAAGGGAGTGCCGGACGTTGCGATGGATGCCGACCCTAACAGCGGCGTGTATATCTGGTTGAACGGCACAGAACAGTGTTGCTACGGCGGCACCAGTCTGTCGTCGCCTCTGGCTCTGGGTGCGTTTGCTCGCTTTCAGAGCGTATCTTCAAACGAGGTGGGATTCGCCGGTCCCGCGTTTTACAGCGGAGCCACGCCGGCCCCCAACCCAGCCTCACCGGTAGGATTCCACGACATCATTCTCGGCGGAAACGGTCTGTACACAGCACTTCCTGGTTATGATGCGGTGACCGGGCTGGGATCGTTCGATATTTCGAAGTTCAACGCGGCTCTGCCGGCTCACCACTAGAACCGGTTCGCTACTGAACCACCTATAAAGGAGGAGACCGGCAACGGTCTCCTTTCTTTCTTGCAGCATGCCATTACTCGCGGCTTGCAGTCGGCGGCTGGTCTCTTTTCAATTCTTCCATTACGCTCTGGATGAGTTCCTTCGCGTCGGTCAGACTCTTCATGATGATCTGAATGTCCATCACCGGCTTCCCGGGCCAACGCTGGCTCTGGCAGTAGACGCCGTGCTGGCCCACCAGCGCCATGGCATCGGTGATCGTGTCCATCGTTACCGCCAGTCGCCCGCGCGGCACTCCCATCATGGTTTCGTAGTGCTCCAGTTCTCCTTGTTTTTCATCAAATACTGCCATGCAGCGATTGTAACCGCTGCTGCGATTGGGGCATAATTGCGGGTCTGCTGACATATCCCTTTCCAAGGCGTCTAACATTCTTGATCATTGCGACGTAATCAAAAGGAGAATCCATGCAAAAACGAATCGCCGTTCCCGCTCTGCTCGCCATACTTTTCACCACCGCGGCCCTCGGTCAAATGAGCGGAGGTAAGCCCAGTCCCGCTGCCTCAGCCACATGCGATCTCGGCGGCGGCAAGACCATCAAAACTGATTACTCGAGCCCGCGCATGAAAGGCAGAAAGATCTACGGCGACCTTGTTCCCTTGGGCAAGGTCTGGCGCACCGGGGCCAATGAAGCTACAACCTTTGTGACCAGCGCCGATGTGGTGGTTGGCGGCAAGACCGTACCCGCGGGCAGCTACACAATCTTTACCGTGCCCAATGCCGACCAGTGGACGCTGATCATCAACAAGAAGACCGGTGAGTGGGGCATTCCCTACAAGTATGAAAGCGATGAACTGGCGCGCCTAGACATGAAGGTTTCAAAACTGCCTTCACCAGTGGAGAACTTTACGATTTCCTTTGAGACGTCCGCGAACGGCTGCACGATGCACATTGATTGGGAGACGACCCGCGCTTCCGTGGACCTAGCGGCGAAATGAGAAACTGAAGCAGCAGATGGATTGCTGATTTTTGATGGTCGTTGATAGAGAACTGTCGGTGGCGAGTCGTACCCGGCCGGTCAACGAGTTTTCATCAACCATCAGGATCAGCAATCGACAATTACTAGAGATTACGCTGACGGCTTCCAGCGTAGCACTGGCTTTCTTGCTGCGGCGGTTTCATCCAACCGCGAAACCCGTGTGGAGTGCGGTGCGTTAAGGACGGTCTGCGGATCTTCTTCTACTTCCTCCGCAATCGACTTCATGGCATCGATGAACAAGTCCATCTCCTCCATCGACTCGCTCTCCGTCGGCTCAATCATCAGCGCGCCGGGAACGATCAGAGGAAACGCCGTCGTGTAAGGATGGAAGCCGTAGTCGATGAGCCTCTTGGCAATGTCCATGGTGCGAACGCCCTTTTTCGCCTGCACCTTATCGCTGAAAACAACTTCGTGCATGGTCGGCGTGGAATACGGCAAATCGTAGGTGCCCTCAAGTCCCTTGCGAAGGTAATTAGCGTTCAGTACAGCATCCTCGGTGGTTTGGCGCAAACCATCCGGCCCGTTCGCCTGGATGTATGCGAGAGCACGAACAAACATTCCAAAGTTACCGTAGAATGCGCGAACCCTCCCCACCGACTGCGGACGATGGTATTCAAAACCCAGCATGCCATCGGCCTTCGTGACAACGACGGGCGTCGGCAAGAACGGCTCCAGAATTTTCTTAGTCGCCACCGGGCCCGATCCCGGCCCACCGCCCCCGTGCGGCGTGGAAAAAGTTTTGTGCAGGTTCAAGTGCATAACATCGACGCCGAAATCCCCCGGCCGCACTTTGCCGACAAGCGCGTTCATGTTGGCGCCATCCATGTAGAGCAAGCCGCCCTTAGCGTGCAGGATATCGGCAATCTTGTGAATCTGCTGCTCGAACACGCCCAGCGTGTTGGGATTGGTGAGCATGAGCGCCGCGACATCCTCATTCATCTGTGCTTCCAGCGCACCCACATCGACCATGCCGCGCGAATCCGACTTCAAGTTCTCGACGGCGTAGTCGACCATCGCTGCGGTAGCCGGGTTCGTTCCATGGGCCGAGTCTGGAATCAAAATCTTTTTCCGCGGCCGCCCCTGAGCATGGTGATAGGCCCGCACCATGAGTAATCCGGTCATCTCGCCATGAGCACCGGCCGCCGGCTGCAGAGTAATCGCATCCATGCCAGTTATGTCGATAAGGCACTCGCTTAGCGTCTTCAGAATCCGCAACGCGCCTTGCGAAATCCTCTCTGGCTGATAAGGATGCCCATTGGCGAGTCCCTCCACGCGCGCCACAGCTTCGTTCACCCGAGGGTTGTACTTCATCGTGCACGAGCCCAGCGGATACATTCCAAGATCGATCGCGTAATTCCACGTCGAAAGCCGTGTGAAGTGACGGATGATTTCAATTTCGCTCACCTCTGGCATGTTACCGAGATCTTTTCTGGCAGCGGCGCCGAGTAGCGTAGATGGATTCACTTCAGGAACGTCAAGCGGCGGCAGCTTCCATGCGGCTTTGCCAGCCGACGACTTCTCGAAGATCAGTCCTTCGTTTTGGTTGACATGGCGCGTGGCTTTGCGAATCCTGTCTTTCATCGCGCCACCTCCTCAACTCCAGCTTCATCGGTAGGGGATTGCGCCGAACTCTCCGTTCCGGCCAGCAACCCCGCGGCAGTATCGATCGCTTTGCGCGTCGTGAGTTCCGTGCAGCACCATAGCGCGGCGTTCCCCAGTTCGGGATAAAACTTCTTCAGCGGCAAGCCGCCGATAATTTTGTGTTCCAGCAAGCGCCGGTTTATGGAGTAGGGATCGTCTTTAGTTTCCAGCACAAGCTCGTTGAACCGTGGCGCTCCTGCAAACAGCAACTGACCATGGTTCGCAAATTGAGCGGCGGCGTATGCCGTCTTCGCCAGATTCTGCTTAGCAAGTTCCTTCAATCCGACTTTGCCATACACCGTCATAAAAATGTTAACCATCAGTGCGACCAGCGCCTGGTTGGTGCAAATGTTGGAAGTCGCCCTTTCGCGCCGGATGTGCTGTTCGCGCGTGGCAAGCGTCAGCACGAACCCGCGCCTGCCTTGTGTGTCCAAGGTCTGGCCCACCAAACGTCCGGGCATCTGCCGCACAAATTTTTCCCGCGTGGCGATCACGCCGCAGTAGGGACCACCAAATCCCACCGGCACGCCAAACGATTGCGCCTCCATCGCGATTACGTCAGCCTCTCGCGGAGGTTCCACAATTCCCAACGACACCGCCTCTGCAATTGAAACCACCAGCATGGCTCCAAGCTTGTGCGCGATCCTGGCGATAGCCGCTACATCTTCAATCGTGCCCAAGAAATTCGGTGACTGAATTAACACACATGCCGTTTCCGGGGTAATCGACTTCTCCAGCTCCTTCACACTCAGCCGCCCGTCATCTCCGAAACCAGCGACCGACAGCGGCATTCCTTGATGCGTCGCATAAGTCGCCAACACCTCGCGATACTCCGGATGTAAACTCCGCGCTACAATTACCGATCGCCGGCCCGTGAGCCGCACGGCCATCATCACGGCCTCAGCCGCAGCGGTTGAGCCGTCATACATGGAAGCGTTCGCTACTTCCATGCCCGTCAACTCGCAGATCATGGTCTGGAATTCGAAAATCGATTGCAGCGTTCCCTGCGAAATCTCCGCCTGATAAGGCGTATAGGCAGTTAGAAACTCGCCGCGCGAGATCAGCGAATCAATAATCACGGGACGGTAATGAAAGTAAGCTCCCGCTCCCAAAAAGCTGGTGTAACCTTCGCCATTCTCGCGCGAGCGCTGCCGGAAGTAGTCTACAATTTCCGATTCCGCCATCTGGCGCGGAACTTTGAGGTCGCGGCTGAGTCGGTATTCCGCCGGAATTGGCGCGAACAGTTCGTCGACCGAGCGTAGGCCAATTGCCTTCAGCATGGCTTCACGGTCGGCAGGAGATTTTGGTAAATAGCGCATAGAAACTCTTTAGATGTAACTCGAGGCCGGTTCGATTGTGGCTTGGGCGCCGGACCTCAGACGTCAGATCTTAGATCCTCGATGCAAGGCAACGAGTTAATGAGGTCCAACGTCCCGAGCCGGATTTAGTGGCCGCCCTCTTCGGCCACAAACTTGTCGTAGTCCGCGGCGGAAAGTAGCGAATCCAATTCTTTCGGGTTTTTCAAAGTAATTTTCAACATCCACGAGCCATGCGCATCCTTATTAACTGCTTCGGGCGCCGTGGCCAGGCTTTCATTCACTTCAGTCACCGTCCCGGAAACCGGTGCGTACAGGTCCGACACAGCTTTCACCGACTCCACTGTGCCAAACGGCTTGCCCGCCACCAATTCCGCGCCCACTTTGGGCAGTTCGACGAACACAATGTCGCCCAGCGATTCCTGCGCGTGGTGGGTGATACCGACGGTGGCGGTGCTCCCATTTGCCTGAATCCATTCGTGCTCTTTGGTGTACTTGCGATCTGTCGGATAGGCCATGATGGCTTCCAGCTTCCCTTCGTGTAACTTTGTGCCCTTCGTGGTTAAGCTTTCTTCGGCCGCTTATAAAAAGGCGTCGGCACAACCTGGGCCGCCACGCCCTGTCCGCGAATCTCCACCTTCACCCCTGTGCCCACCGCTGCATACCCAGGCGGCACGTACGCCAGAGCGATATTTTTCTTCAAGAACGGCGCAGGTGATCCGCTGGTAACGTATCCAATTTCGCGGCCGCTGCCGTCCAGTACCTTATGTCCATCGCGTGCGATGCCGCGGTCCGTCATCTCCAGGCCGACCAGCGTCCGCTTGACGCCTGCGGCCTTGGCCTTCTCCAGCGCGGCGCGGCCTATAAATTCCGGCTTCTCCATCTTGCAGAAGCGGTCGAGTCCGGCCTCCCAAACATTAATCGTATCGGAAATCTCGTGTCCATAAAGCGGAAGTTTCCCTTCGAGTCGCAAAGTATTACGCGCGCCCAGGCCGCACGGAAGAACTCCAAATTCTTTGCCTGCTTCCAGAGCCTCGCTCCAAACCCGCGCGCTGGTGGCCTCATCCGCCGGGATGTAAATCTCAAACCCGTCTTCGGCTGTGTATCCTGTGCGCGCGATCAGAATATTTCTCAGGCCGCAAACCGATCCGCGCGTGACCCAGTAAAACTTTACCGCGCTCAAATCCGCGTCAGTCAGCTTTTGCAGGACGTTCACACCTTTCGGACCCTGGATGGCAATCTGTGTAAAATCGTCCGAAAGATTCTCCACGGCGCAGTCAAACTGCCGCGTATTGTCGCGCACCCAATTGAAATCTTTTTCGCGCGTACCCGCATTGATCACCAAGAGATACTCATCCTCGTCAAGCCGGTGGACGATCACATCATCCACGAAAGTCCCTTGCGAATAGAGCAGCGCCGAATACTGCGCCTGTCCTATGGTCAGCCGCGAAGCATCATTCATGGAAATGTGCTGCACCGCAGCCAGAGCCTGCGGGCCCGCCACGCGAATGTCACCCATATGGCTGACATCGAAAATACCCACGCCCGTGCGCACCGCCATGTGCTCATTAATGATTCCGCCCCCGATCGACGCGGGATACTCGACCGGCATATCCCAGCCGTTGAAGTCGACCATCTTCGCGCCCATCTGGCGATGGACGGCGTTCAGCGCTGTTTTGCGAACGATGGGAGTAGTCGTCTCAAGAGCCGACAAACGAGACCTCAATCAGCGCAGGGGCTGGACTGCAGGATTCTGCGACTGTTTACCGTATCACGTGGTTTTTCAGCCGGTCAAACCGGAGAGGCGTTCACTGCAGAAGAGAGGGGGACACCTAGGGAATCAAAAGACTGCGTAATCTGTGTCCTCTATGGTTGGGATTTCTTACCGCCCGAACTGCACCATCACATGCGCTCCCGCCGCGACGTGCGCTCCAGCCGGAGGTGACTGCACACGAGCAACGCCGCTGCCCACAGCTTCCATCTCCAGACCAGCATCCTGCGCAGCTTCCACAGCGCCTCGCACGGTTTTGCCTACGAACGACGGCACTTCGATCCCGCCTTGCTCAACGTCGAGTACTACAGTGCCAGTCGTAGGCACTTTGGTTGCCGCAACATCGCCTACTGCGACGGTTTCTCCCGAAGGTCGTTCCGTGCCGAGTGATGGCGCTGCTGGCTCACTCTGGCGGATCGCCGCCTGGATTACCGTTCCATCGCTTCCGGCATCCGCGGGCGAAAGTCTTCTCTCAGCTTGCCGAACCGGCACCCGCGCGGCACCGGAAGCGCCATTCACTTCGGCCGTCTCCAGGGGCTCTCCTGGATGATCCGGCGTGCCTTCTTCGAAGTCTTTGTCTTTCATCTTCGCGAGCAATTGATGTTGAGGCGCGAGGGGCAGATCGTGCGGCGTATGCAGATATTCAAGTACCTGCTGCGATACGCGCCGAAAAACCGGCGCTGAAACCTGCCCGCCCTGATGTAGTCCCACGGCAGAATCCAAAATTATCGCCACCACAATCTGCGGATTATTCACCGGGGCAAATCCTGCGAACGACCCGATATATTTCGTCTTCGAATACGCCCCCGTGGCCGGATCCACTTTTTGCGCGGTTCCAGTTTTTCCGGCCGCTGAGTATCCTTCCAGAATTGCCTTGCGTCCCGTGCCCTCAAGCACCACTTTCTGCATCATCGAGCGCATTTCGGCCGCAGTATAACTTGAAATTACGCGGCGCGATTCTGCTGGGTGAAACGCGACCGTCTTCGGCGTGCCCTGCGGCTCAACTGGACCCGCAACAATGCGCGGGGCCACCCACACGCCGTCATTGGCAAAGGTGGAGATTAGTCCGGCGAGCTGGATTGGTGAAATACCAATCTCCTGGCCCATCGAAATCGCTGCAATCGAAACTTTTGACCAGCGGCTCACCGGCTTCGTCAGCCCGCGCGTCTCGCCCGGCAACTCGATTCCCGTTTGCTGCCCGAATCCAAAAGCGCGAATGTATTTGTAGAACCGGTCTTCACCCAGCCGCAGCGCAATCTTGATCGCGCCCACGTCGCTCGACTCCGCGAGCACGCCCCACACCGGCAGCAGGCCGTGGGGCTTCGAGTCGCGAATGCGCATACCGTTATAGACGATGGATCCCATTTGGCAGTCGAACACCTCATCGGGATTGGTCAGCTTTTCTTCGAGCGCAGCCGAAATCGTTACCAGCTTGAAAGTCGATCCCGGCTCATACACATAGCTCACCGCACGATTCGTCAGCATCGTGGGCGTTATCTGTTTGCGGAGATTCGGATTGAATGTCGGACGGTTTGCCAGCGCCAATATTTCCCCGGTGTGCGGATTCTCCACAATCACCGTGCCCGCGATCGCTTGTGTATCGTGAATCGCCTGATCGAGTTCCCTCTCGGCGATGTACTGAATGTTCTTATCAATAGTCAGGACCAGGTTCTCGCCTGCCTCTGGCTGCTTCTCTATATCGGAAAACCACTGCCGTCGCGCATCCACCGAGATCAGCATCTTTCCCGCACGACCGCGTAATTCTCCGTCAAATGCATGCTCAATGCCGCTCTGCCCGGCGTCTTCCATGCCGACGGTTCCAACCACCTGAGCCCCAAGATCGCGTGCGGGATAAAATCGCTTCGGCTCTTTCTGAAAATGAATGCCTTGCAGGTTCAGCGACTTAATGCGCTGGATGGTTTCATCATCTCCCTTGCGCGCCACCCAGCAGAAAGTCTTGTGATTGCGGCAGTCGGCAAGCACCACATTGCGGTCCTCGCCGGTGATGCGGGTGATCAGGGAAACCGCCGTGGGCAGGTCTTTTACTTCGCTGGGCACAGCGAAAGCCGAATCCACCAGAACAGACATTGCGAGTTCATGGCCGGCGCGGTCGTAAATCACTCCACGTTTAGCGGAAAGCGGAATCTCGCGTTGCTGCTGGTGTTCGGCCTGCTTTACAAATCCGCCGTAGCAGAAAACTTGCAGGTAAATCAGCCGCCCGCAAATCACCACGCACCATAGCAACAGCATTGCTCCTAGCAGGTAGAGGCGGGAGTTCTTGCCGAGCTTGGAGTTCGTCGTCATGAAGCGTCGTTGGTCGCCAGTCGCCAGTCGCTAGTCGGTAGCCGTTTGCGCGCGAAGACAAACATGGCGGACCACCGTCGAGGCGGACCGCCAATAAGTTCGCGTGGGGACAGCCGTCCTCGGCTGTCCATGCCAAGGGTGTTCTTCGCAAGAAAGCTCGGCTCGCTCTTCTGTCTCCCGGCTTTACTGCCCCGGCAGCACCGTCACCGGCTCCACGCTCGCCATCACCGGCGCATTCGCATCCGCCGAGATGCTATCCATGCGGATCACCTGCCCCGGTTCCGGCGGCACCAATCCCATGCGGCGTGCCATCACATCAATTCTTTCCGGATCCCGCAATGAGGCATCTTCCAGCCGCAGTGCACGGTTCATCTCAGTAAGGTTGTTGAGTTCGCGCTTCGCCGACTCGATCTGATAACCATATTCAATCGCGCGGAAGTGTTGCCAGGCATAGGTAAACACCAGCAGAAACAGGCAAGCCAGCGCCGTGCCAAACTGCTTCATCTCGCGATTGCGTCCGGGATCTTCCACCTTCACCAGCCGTGAATTGTCGATCGCCTTAGCAAAGTAGATCTCCGGCGTTCCAGTGAAGAACATGTTTCGCCGAGCCACCGGGATTGCGCTGTGGATTGCCGCTGCTGCTGCCATTTATGCCGCTCCTGCGTAAACGGGTTCACTGTGCTGCTGCGTAACCTGAAGATCGAATGTCCGTAACATTTCCATCTCGTCGACGATTCGTCCTCGGAACGCAACTCTTTGGACGCGCTCCACCGTAGCAATAAGATCGTTAATCAACGTTCCTGTATACATTTCCCAACCTCAGAATCGGATTCCTACCACGGAACCCAAACCCGGCGGATCTTTTATATGTCTTTCTTTGTCCGCTCTTCACAACCTGAACGCCCGGCACGCCTATTACAGCTGTGCCGGGGACTCCGGCAGGTTTTCCGGAATCAAACTTTTTCTGCTGCTCGCAACTTCGCACTGCGGGCTCGCGGATTGCTATCTTCTTCTTCTTCGGATGCCGTGACCGGTTTCTTAGTTAGCACCCGGAAGTACTTGTACTTATTCGCGCCCTCCCGAAAGGCATCCTTTGCGATGCGATCTTCCAACGAATGAAAACTGATCACCACCACGCGTCCGCCTGGCTTCAGAATCCGGGGCGCCGCTTCCAGCAGCGCCCGCAGATCGTCCAGTTCGCGGTTTACGAAGATTCGAAGAGCTTGAAAAGTTCTGGTCGCCGGATGTATTCGCCTTTGTTCAGGATTCATTGGCCGGGCCGCGGCTGATATGACATCCGCAAGATGTACGGTAGATCGTATCGGCCGCGACCGGACAATGGCTCTGGCGATTCTCCGCGACCTCCTTTCCTCTCCGAATTCGTAAATCACATCGGCAAGCTCGCGCTCGTCGAGGTGGTTTACCACTTGTTCGGCGGTACGCTCGGACCGCGGGTCCATCCGCATGTCCAGCGGTCCTTCCGCCTGAAAACTGAATCCGCGCGCCGCATCGTTCAGCTGCAAACTGCTGACTCCGATGTCGGCCAGGATGCCGTCCGCAAAATTCTTGCCGAACCGCTCTCCGACTTCGGCGAACGAGCATTGCAACAGCGTGACTTTGGGAAAATCTTCCCCGCCAAGCCTTCTCCGCGCGATGTCCAGCGCCGCAGGATCTTTATCGAGCCCAATCAAATGTCCCGGTGCGCCGAGGCGTTTTGCGATTTCGTAACTGTGTCCGCCCAAACCCACCGTGGCATCGATATAAGTCCCGCCACGCCGTACGTTTAAAAAGTCGATCGCTTCTTTTAAAAGAACCGGAACATGGCTTGCTTCCCTTCCACCACCATGCCCAACCCCCTGGGGGGTGTCTGTTAAACCCTCGCCCACTAGATGCCCAATTCGTCGAGCGTCTTCTCATCATCAGGCGTGAACTTTTCTTCCTCGACCTGCTTGCGGTACGACTCCAAGTTGCGCACGATCAGGTGCGTCAGATTGCCGGTAACCGCAACCTCGCCTTTGATCTGCGCCGCTTCGCGCAGAAGCTGCGGCATCAGCAACCGTCCCTGCCCATCCATTTCCACCATCTGTCCGTAATAGTTCACGCGGTCCAGAAACTTCTTCTTCGTCGGATTGAAGGTGGAGAGCCCGGCCAACTTCTGCTCGATCCGTTCCCACTCCTCGAAGGGATACACTTGAGCAACCTTGCCATCCAGACTTGTGATGTAGTATTGCTGTCCGTACTTTTCGTCGATCACCCGCTTGAACTCGGCGGGGATCTTCAGACGTCCCTTTTCGTCGACGCGAGTTGGGTGATTGCCGCGAAACATGTTCAATGCCACGCTTGACGACTATGTGCACTGCAACCACAGCGAGGGAGGTAAAAGCGGAGCAAAGTTCGGTCAAACTCGGTCGGTTCGGGCTGTTTGTCGTGCTTTTGGGTCGGTTTCCCACCGGCTCCTCTTTATCAGCTTCCCGTTCCCACGGCCTTACTTGTCTTGACCACTCCGTACCACTTTGTACCACATCTTAGCCGTAAGTTGTTGATTGTCAATAGGAAACTCAAAGGTATGACTGTTACTTCGGTACTGGTTGTTCAAACTACGAGGCCTTGTGGTTAACTAGAAAAGCGACCACAATGGGTTGCGTTTACACTCCAGAGTCATTTGCTTTTTATTCGCTTCGATTTTTCTTGCATGTCGCGCGGGTAGCGCGATTCCCTGTGGAAAATGGCAGCTGAGCCAGTTTTTGATCAATTGCCAGATCAGCATGCGATTTCAACTCACCATGCGCGGGAAAGGATCGTTCATCGATACATCGTTTCGCATACGACCGCAACGGGTGGGCTATCCCGTGTCGGCGGCACAGCCACATAATGAGATTCGTTGCCGATATCAATGCCTGCGGCGTCAGGATGCACGACTTCCAAACTGAGGTCGTCGCTCTGGATTTTCCGCGTCATCTCACGCCGTTGCTTGCGGTTCATCGCGTGCCAGTGGCGGGGTGTTGAACGGCAGCTTGCTTTCTTGTCTTTTTCCACTCGCCTGGGTTTCATGCTAATCTTTCCGAATTCAACTCGGCCCGGCCGGGTCGGCGACCTTACACAGTCTCTCCGTCGGGGTCGGGCCGTTGTTCTTTTCAGAACAACGCCGCCACCATCTACACCATCGCCAGTACCGGAGCCATGCTCCTTTATCGGGCAGGAACGCGCCAGAGTCGAAATGCGGCCTTAGCTGCCGAGCCTCGTTGTGCCTCAGATTTTAATTCGCACCAAGCTGCTTGACTCTCGTCCCACACTTTACTCATACAGTTTCTGAGTCATACAACCACCCCGACGGGGTGGGCCTTGCTCCTTTCTCCCGAGCCTTGGTTGGTTCGCACCACCAAAGCTTACTCGGGTATTGGAGCCGACATTGTCATGGAATCATTTACAAGAATTAGGTGTACACTGCGTCCGTTTACTCAGCGGAGCTTTCGGAGCAGCTTATGCATTTGAACCGAGGCAGGATCTGGCTGGGCGGTTTAGCTGGAGGCGTGGTCTGGACAATCTGGAGTTTTCTTGTAGGCAAGTTCGTCATTACTGATGCGCGCTATGTGGCGGCCCAGAATGCCGGTCTGTTCCTGAAAACGCCGCGCTATCCCTTCTTCGTGGTCCAGTGGATTGCGCTCTTGTTTATTCTGTCGATCGCGGTCGCGCATCTGTACGCCTGGTCTCGCCAAACCTTGGGAGCGCGACCCGGTACTGCTCTTAAGATCGGTTTTCTGGCGGGCTTCTTCGCTGGCTTCCCGGAAAACTTTGCGCAGGCCACCTGGTTCGCTGGCGATCGCGGGCTTCCTTTCGGCTGGATGATCGAAATGTGGCTGGGTGCCATCCTGGCCGCTCTGGTCGCGGGCTGGCTGTATAAAGACTGATCACACAGGAGCCGGCCCAGCCAATTTGGCCGATTACCAACCTGTAGTTCGTCGAACACGGATAGCGATCTTTGATTGGCCGTCCTAACTTGCGGAACTTATCTCGCAGACTCCACCACGACTGCGGTCCCATAGGCCAGCACTTCAGTGACGCCCTGCATCACCTCAGTCGCGTCGTAGCGCGCTCCCACCACGGCGTTGCCGCCGAGTTCCGCGGCGTGTACTAGCATGAGATCGAAGGCCTCGGCGCGGGTTTTCTCGCACAAGTTGGTGAGCAGAGTGATATTGCCGCCGACCAGCGTCTGCAATCCAGCGCCGATCGTGCCGAAGATCGAGCGCGAACGTACCACGATGCCGCGCACCACTCCCAGCGTCCGCGTCACGCGAAAACCATCGAGCTCAAACTGTGTCGTAACCATGTTGTGCGCCACCATCCGTCCACCGCCAGTATAGGTGGTTGTCATCGCCATTATTCCTTTCTCACTGGGAGCGAGTAAGCCTAAGCCGGGCAGCTAACTATAGCGCGAATGCTATAACGAAAGAATTGCAGACTAGGGTGCGGCCACCATCTACTACGCAACTTGAATAAATTGAGACCCAGCGCAATCCGCCAACTCACTCCAGCGCTGCCACAATGAAAAATTCCTCTGAAGCGCTGTCGTACTCAATTCGCAGCACGTTTGGCCTGCAGCAGACTTGGCAATCCTCTATGTAGCTCTGCCTGCGCCCGGCGGATGCATCCACTGTGGTTGCGTTCCATTCTCCACAGCCAGCACATTGAAAACCTGTGTCCACAATGTAAGCCTTCAACAGCTTAGCCCTATAATGACCCGATCGCATTCCAGGTTTGGAGGCTTCATGATTTCACGGCGTCGGTTTCTCGAGGTGGGCGGCATAACGGCAGGACTCACAGCAGTTTCTCCTTTGGCATCCGCCGTGGCCAGTAAGGACGACTCTTCTCTCCCGTCGTCTCTGGCGGCCCTGAAGTCGCGTAAGGGTGAAGCTGTTCCCATCACGCGCGAAGAGCGAAAGGAACGCCTGGAACGCGCCCGCAGGCTGATGAGCGAGAATGCGCTCGATGCCATCGTGCTCATGGAAGGCACGTCGCTGAAGTATTTCACGGGCATCCGATGGTGGGGCGGTGAACGTCTATTCGCACTCGTGCTGCCGGCGAAAGGCGCGGCATTTTATGTGTGTCCGGCATTTGAAGAAGGGCGTGCCCGCGAACAGATCGCCAATGGTCCCGACGGCGAACAGCTTGATGTTCGCACTTGGCAGGAAGACGAAAATCCATACCAACGCGTCGCCCAAGGACTAAAAGATCGTGGCATGGCCAGTGGCAAGCTGGGAATTGACGAAACGATCCGCTTCGTATTTTCAGATGGGATTGCCAAGGCCGCACCGCAGACGACTCTCACGACAGCGACGCCTGTCACCGCGGGTTGCCGCATGATCAAGAGCGAGCACGAACTGGCGCTCATGAGCTTGGCCTGTCAGGTAACTCTGGCCGCCTACGAAGCAGTCTATCAAGCGCTACGCGAAGGCATGACGCAGCAGCGGGTTGGAGAATTGATTGCGTCGGCGTACGGGCAATTAGGTTTTCCAGGAGAGGCTAGCGTACAGGTCGGCGAGTATTCGGCGCTGCCTCACGGATCGGCCACTCCGCAGGTGATTCGCGAAGGTTCGATCGTGATGATCGATGACGGCTGCACCGTGGAAGGATATCAATCCGACATCACCCGCACCTTCGTGCTGGGCAAGGCTTCGCCAATCACCGGGGACAAAATGAGAAAAGTGTTTGACATCGTGCAGCGCGCTCAGGCGGCGGCGCTGGCGGCAGCGCACCCCGGAGTGGAATGTGGCGCGGTGGATGCGGCGGCGCGCAAGGTCATAAGCGACGCAGGTTACGGGTCCGACTACAAATACTTTACTCACCGCCTGGGCCATGGCATGGGCATGGACGGGCACGAGTGGCCCTACCTCGTCCGCGGCAACACTACGAAACTTAGACCCAACATGACTTTCAGCGACGAGCCCGGCATCTACCTCCGCGGTGAATTCGGCATTCGCCTCGAAGACGATATGCACATCACGGAAAACGGCGCGGAACTGTTCACGCCGCAAAGCCCGTCGCTGGAAGATCCCTTCGGCAAGCCATGAGGATTCGCTCTAAGACTTCTTCTGCATAGTAAAACTCGCGAGCCGAGCTACTCGGCGGGGCAAACGCTCGGCCGATCTATAACTCTTGAACTCCAGCTGCCACTTTACTTAGACGGCTCGACGCGAAGATTGTTGGTCACCGAGAAAATGCCGGGGACGCTGTTGGCGCGAAGACCCACCAGGTTTTTGTCGGCTTCGCTATCCACAACGCCCTCAAGAGTGACGTGGCCATTCTTCACGATGATGCGAATCGGCTTCTGCACCCCAAGGGCGTACTTCTCCAGTGGCGGATATCCATAAATCGCATGGTATAACTCCAGGCGCAGACGATCGTCCATGGGCGACGGTGGAAGGACCTCAATTTGGTTAATCACCTTCTCGACGCCTTCTATGTGCTTCACGGCATTTTCGGCGTCGGACTTCAGCGAAGGCCGGACAACCTGGCCGTACAGCGTGACGGTGTTGCCGTCCACTTTGAAGGCGATGTTATCGAACACGCCAAAATAAGGGAGCATGAGAAGTTCGTGGCGAACTTCACGGATGATGCGCTCTTGAGACTTGGACGAGGGCTGGTCACGATCCTGAGTGAACCCTAGCGTTGCGAGCGAAAAAAGGGTAATGAACACAACCAAAGACTTGCGCTTCATATGGTCCATCTCCTTACTCGAAAGTTTCCTGAGGGCCGGCACAGTGTACCCCTCGTAAGACTTTAGGTGCCTACAGTGTTTGCTGTAATCCGAAAGTCGTATTACCAATTAGACTCTGTCAGGGATTCCGGAGATCGGTGCGCAGCCTGATGGTGCGCTAGATCGAGCCGCCCCCCCGTCAACGGCAGAGAGGTTAGGCCGTGCAGCATTTGAGTCCACATGACGTGATGACGATGTTCATGGCGCTGGCCACGCTGCTGGGCTGCGCCAAGCTGGCGGCGGAGTTGATGCAGAAGATCGGCCAGCCCTCGATTCTAGGCGAGATCTCGGTCGGGATTTTCCTGGGACCGACGGTTCTCGGGCACTATCAGCCCCACCTGTACGAGACATTATTTCCCACCACCGGACCGATGCCGATTGTCCTCGACACCGTGATCACCCTGGGAGTTGTGTTCTTTCTGCTGGCTGCCGGCCTTGAGATCGACTTGCGCAGTATTTTTCGCCAAGGGAAAAGCGCCCTGCTCGTGAGTATCTTCGGCGTTGCGTTTCCTTTCGGAGCCGGGTTCTTGGCAGCGACCGTATTTCCTAGTGAGATGGGCGCCGAGTCGGGTGCGAACCCCCTGATCTTCGCGCTGTTCGTGGGCACGGCGCTGTCTATTTCGGCCCTGCCGGTCATCGCGAAGATCTTGATGGATCTAAATCTTCTGCGTACCGAGATGGGCACGGTCATCATTTCATCGGCCATGTTTGATGATCTGGTGGGATGGATTCTGTTCTCCTTCGTACTCGGGATGATGCATCCGCCGGCAGGCGGCAGCATCGTCGATGGCATGAAACACACGGTCGTTCTCGTTCTGCTGTTCGTGGGACTCACTCTAACCCTCGGACGATGGCTGATCGATAAGATTCTGCCGTTCTTACAGGCACACACCACGTGGCCCGGCGGCGTACTCGGATTCATCTTCACGCTCACGATGGCTGGGGCGGCATTCGCCGAATATGCCGGCATTCACGCGGTCTTTGGCGCCTTTGTCGTCGGCATTGCCGTCGGAGAGTCGGGACATCTCCGCCAGCGCACGTCGCAGCACATTCACCAGATCGTGACCAACGTGTTCGCACCGTTTTTCTTTGCCAGCATTGGATTACGAACTAACTTTGTTTCGAACTTTCACCTGGGGCTAACCGCAACTGTGCTCGCAGTGGCCTGCCTCGGGAAACTGGTCGGAGCCGGTTGGGGCGCCCGTCTGGGTGGCATGGACCGGACGTCGTCTCTGGTCGTGGGGCTGGCCATGAATGCGCGCGGCGCCATGGAAATCATTTTGGGCATTCTAGCCCTGCAGGCGGGATTGATCCGCGAAAACATGTTTGTGGCAATGGTGGTGATGGCTCTCCTCACGTCGCTGATCTCGGCGCCGGCCATTCACTTGCTGATCAGGCGCAAGCGGACGCTAACTCTGAAGAACACGATCTCCGCCAAACTATTCTTGCCGAAGCTCGCCGCGGAAACCAGGCTGGGTGCCCTGAGGGAAATGTGCGACGTGGCCGCCGAGGCCGTGAGCAACGCTCCTGAAAGATTGTTTCGCCTGGTCTCGGAGCGGGAGCGCGTGCTCGCCAGCGGCTGGGAGAATGAACTGGCAGTGCCCTACGCGCGCGTGAATGGCCTTACTCAGCCCTTGGTGGTAGTGGCGAAAACAGCAGGAATCGATTTTAATGCGCGCGATGGGAAGTCGGCGCGGCTGATCATCTTGATTCTGACCGGAGACAACAAGTCGCAACAGGATTTACTAGCCGATGCCAGCGAACTATTTAGCCGAAAAGAAGCTGTGGACCAGGCCATCGGTGCGAACAACTTCCTCGAATTGGTAGCGGCCTTAAATGCGCCGGTGCAGTGATCGTGGGAAGGGCTGGGTTACCGCTACTGCACCGGCGGCCGCCGCTCGGCTCTTGTCATCCAATGGCCAGATCGGCCTTAATAAAAACAAACTTTAGAGATATTCGTGCTGAGCAAACTGAATCTGGATGTGGCTTCGGCGAAATCGTGGTTACGGAGGGAAGTGCTACTCAGGGCTCAATCGTGAACCCCACGAATTTTCTTCGGCTAGGCTGAGGACTCAACCGCGGAGGGTAGTCGCGCAATTTTTCAAGGCTTCAGATTAGTCGGGGTTTATTTCAATCTGCCGCGGTGGTAGCGCCGGCATATCGGGATGCTGCGGGTCGCGCCATATCACGCCAAAACACTCGCCTTCAGTTTCCGGGTGCCAGGTAGTTCCATCTTCGTACTTCACAGAACTCGGGAAGAAGACCCAGCCCATGACCTTTTGAGCGCTGGCGGAGCCACTGCCCGGCTTTTCCAGAGTTTGCTCCTGACCGGGCGAAATGGGCTTGGTCGAGCTCCATTCGAAATTAAACGGCCTTCGCAGATCTTGAGGCGCCAGAAACATCTCGGTCGTGAGAATAACGCTGCCGATAGCTTTACCATTTGTATTTTTGACGTTGAGTGAAAAACTCTCCGGATGCTTCCAGAAATCTCCCCCAAGGAACGCGATCGGACAGGGACGCGTGGGCGGGGTATAGATGGTATAAACGGCCATCATTCCCGCCTCCATGTGGTCTTCCACATGGCAATGAAACATCCAGGTCCCAGGATTGTCGGCCAGCATGTCAACCGTTTTCATGCTTCCGGGAAGCAGTTCAATCACATCGGTATTTGCGCCTCCGTCGCTCACGGTTTCGCCGTGCCAGTGCGGAGTGTGCAAGTCGATCTCATTTCCCATCCCCAGCAAATACCAGCGCACCTTGTCGCCCTGCTTCATCATCAACCCGGGAAGGTTGCCGAAGATGAAACCGTTGATGGCATAGAATTGCCCCGCAGGTTTGCCTCCCATTTCGTCGAAGATCATGAAGGAGGCAACAAATTCCCGGTCCACATCTTTAGGAGATCCGTCGGACTTCGCTTTGCCTTTGGCCGTAACAATGATAGGTCCCAGCAAGCCGGCATTGATTTCGATGCCCGGTTCCACATGGCCGTGATACCACCACACGATTGAACTTGGTTGTCCCGGCCCCGGACCGCTCGCCTTGTTGGCAAACCAATGATACGTATACCGTGCGCCCGGAGAGACAAAGGCTCCTTTGGAGACCGGCAGATACAGCGAGCCCTCGCTCTTTTTATCGTAGCGCAAGCCGTGCGGATGCATATCATGGCCGCGGTAGCTGCGATTCAGAAAATCGACAACCACTTCGTCCCCAACTTCGGCGCGAATCACAGGCCCCAGAATTCCCAGCCAATCCGGTTGCCGCTTCGCAGTGGTGAAGGTGTTGTCTGTGTATTCAATGTAGCGAGTCTTCGCCCATTGCACCTTCTGCATCCAAGGCTGTCGAATGGGAGCTCCAGTCAATAGATTGAACCCACTGGGAGCATAGTTCCAGGTTACGTCTTCGGCGGCGATGTAGTAATGCCGGGTGGCTGCCAGGCAAGAAGAAAGACAGAACAGGATAAACGATAGACCCAACCCAAACGCTCGCTGGATTCTCACGGGAGACATTATCCCATTGCCGCGATCATTCTGTTGCGATCATGTGTGGCACATTCTCTCATGATCCCGAGCCTCGGACGATAAGTTCCGAAGCTCAGGTTCAGCAGTGCGGCCTCCCTTAGGGAGTCGGAGCAGCCAGAGAACACGGCTCGTTCGTCTGCTGCTGTGGCACTGACGTTTGAGCGGGGGGCGTGGCCCAAGGCACGTTCACAAAATCAAAGAACTCGTCCATGGTGGCAACAGGAGTGGTAGTGCTCCAATAGGCGTCGCGAGCTGTGAGCGCGGGAACACCGAAACGCTCCTCGACCAAATTGAGCCATGCGGTGGTATCTCTTACTGTGTGGGAAACGAAGTTTTTCTTGGCAAAAGGCGAAATCACAATCAACGGCACACGATACCCGGTCATGGCGAAGCTACAAATTCCCGTCGTCGCTTTTACGCCATCGCATTGGTCGCCCGCGCTCAAATCGGTGGGGTACGTTTGAGAATCGGGAGCCGCTGCCGGCTGCGGCGCAACGTGGTCGTAGAAACCTCCACCCTCGTCGTAGGTGAAGATCAGGGCGGAATCACTCCAGCTCGGGCTGTACATTAGAGCGTTGATGAGACTCTCGGCATACTGGGCCCCAGCCTGAATATTGACTCCCCCGGTCGTGTCGTCATCCGTGGGATGTTCGTCCAGTCCGTCATCGGAGGCTGGCTCGATTAACGCTACCTGGGGCAAAGTTCCGTTTTTCACGTCGCTCATATACGTCGTTATCGGGACCAGATTCTGCGGCAGCGTCTGTACGATGGTCTGTCCGTATTGGAACATGTTTATGTAGGAATAGTTGTAGAGGCATTCGGCCGTGGGATTGGCCTCACAAGTTGTCCCTTTGGGAGGCTTGACGTAGATCTTCCATGTAATGCCCGCCTTCTGCAGCGCCTGAAAAATAGTGACATTCGGAAGCGTGCCGGTTGAATTACTTGATGACAGAGGGTACGCATGTCCAGCCGAGGTGGCGGCTAAAATGTACATGCGATTCAGTTGGGTGCGACTCATGATGGGCGCAAACCACCGGTCTGAGGTGGCGAAATTGCTCGCCATGTAGTAGTAGTAAGGCAAATCGCTGTCCTGAAAATAGCCCATGGTTCGGTAACCGTTAACGTCGTTCACAGGATTGCCGCCGTTCGAACTCAATGGATACTGCCGGGCATCGTTCGCGCCCGCCACTACGAATCCGTTCAGGAGCGGAGTGATCTGGGTCGGATAGCTGAAGTTATCGTTCCAATCCGTGCGAGCTTCATTCCAGAACGGGCTCAGCTCTTCCGTACAGATGGATTGCAGATGAAAGGACGGCACCGGATTGCTAGGGTCCGGAGTACAAACGTCGGTCCCGTTGGGGTTCGAAGGATCGCAGCCCGGGAGCGAGGGAGTTGCTCCAGGTGTCGAACTAAACTGGGGCAAGCCGTCGAAGGTCTCACCAGTCCCATATCCATGCTGGGCCCAGTACTGCTCCATGTATCCGAAATAGTGATCTAACGATCGATTCTCCTGCGCGAAAATAATGAGGTGATTCAGACTCTGCAAGGTCCCGCCGACCACGAAGGTCGCAGTGACCGCACTAGCGGCGCTCAGCGTGACGCTGCAGCTTGCGGTGCCAGTGCACGCGCCAGACCAACCCGAGAAAGCATTGCTGGCTGCGGGAGTTTCGCTTAGCGTGACCTGAGTATTCGGGGGGAAATTTGCAGAGCAAGTTGCCGTCGAGCCCGTGGCGCAATTAATTCCCGCCGGGCTGCTGGTCACGGTACCTGAACCTCCTCCCGCCAGGGTCACGGTCAATGCATCCCCAGTATTGAACGTTGCTGTAACGTTTTCCGCGCCACTGACTGTCAGACTGCACGCGCTCGTGCCTGAACAAGCACCACTCCAACCTGTAAAGAAAACATTGCTTCCTGGGGTTTCGGTCAGCGTGACTTGCGTATTCTTGGGAAATGTCGCGGAGCATGTCGTCGGACAATTAATTCCCGCCGGGCTGCTGGTCACGGTCGTTCCGCTACCCGCTCCCGCCATGGCTACGGTCACTCCGTCACCGGCGGTAAACGAGGCGGTCACATTTGTATTCGCAGTGATCGTGAGTGTGCAGGTCATTCCCGAACAGGCGCCGCCCCAGCCGGCAAAGAGAAAGTTGCTTCCGGGCGTTTCGGTAAGCGTCACTTTCGTATTCTGCGGAAAGCTGGCAGTACAGGTGCTAGGACAATTAATCCCCGCCGGACTGCTGGTAATGGTTCCCGCGCCGGCAGGCGGTGCTGCGACGGTCAACTGAAATGACGTTGCTGATGGCGTTGAATCCGAGCCTGTCCCCGCTCCGCAGCCGGCCAACCACAGAGTGGACAGAGCAAATAACGACATCAACCACAACCAACGGAAAGACCTCATGGGCGCAGTTCTCCAATCGCACTTCTCCAAAAAAACGACCGCATTCTTGGATGAGAGCCGCCAGAAGGTGGTTGGTTGCCTTTTCGAGCAGAATCGGCCGGTAACACCGCCGCCGGTTACTTAGACTTTTGCTCGGCGATCCACTTGTCGGTTCGGGCTTCCAGCAGGTCAAGTGGAAGGGTTCCGCCGTCGAGCATTTCATCGTGGAACTTACGGATGTCGAACTTTGGGCCCAGCTCTTTCTGTGCGCGATCACGGAGTTCACGGATCTTGAGTTGCCCCAACTTGTAGCTGAGGGCCTGCGCGGGCCAGGCAATATAACGGTCGGTCTCGGACTGAATCGTTGGCTCGTCTACGGCACCCGACTTGCGGAAGAACTCCACGACCTGATCGCGGGTCCATCCTTTCGAGTGAATTCCAGTGTCGACGACCAGCCGCACCGCCCGAAATAGTTCGGAAGACAAGCGCCCGTAGTCAGAGACCGGATCTTGATAGAAGCCGACCTCCTTGCCGAGTTGCTCTGCGTACAAGGCCCAACCTTCGATGTAAGCGTTGAAGCCGAGACCATGGAGCCGGAACTTGGGCAATCCCGTAAGCTGTTGCTGAACCGATAGCTGCATGTGATGTCCCGGGACGCCTTCGTGGTAGGCAACCGCCTCGTCGTCGATGAGCGAGCGCTCCGCGAAGTTCGAAGTGGCAACCACGACGCGGCCGGGGCGCTTCCCGTCGGGAGTGCCAGTCACATAGTGGGTTGCAGCCGCGGATTGGAAAGCCGGTATGGCTTCGACCGTGACCGGCGACTTGGGAAGCAGCGTAAAGAGCTGCGGCAGTTTAGGCTCCATCTGGGCAATGTAGCGGCGGAAATCGTCCAGGATCTGCTCGGCCGAAGTCGGGATATATTTTTGATTAGTTTTGAGCGACGCGCGGAAAGAGGCGAGGTCGGCGAAGCCCTCCTTCTTGGCGATCGCCGTCATCTCGTCCTCGATGCGCTCTATCTCGCGAAGACCCAGTTGGTGTATCTCATCCGGCGACATGTGAGTCGTCGTCCGGGCATAGATATCGTTTTCGTACCGCTTCTCCCCGTCCGGCAAAGAAGTAACAGAAAGAGTAGTGCGGCCCAGGGGCGCGTATTCCGTGCTCAAGAAGGCGGCGAAAGTTTTGTAGGCGGGGATAACGTCGGCGTTGACAGCGTCGGTAATCTGCTGAGTCAAACGCTTCAGGTCTTCGGGAGAAATGCTCGCAGGATATTTCTTGGTCGGCAGCAGAAAAGGATCGGAGCTGATGATTCCCTGGCACTGGACCGGAAGCTTCTCGATCAGAAAGCGGACGGGCATCAGTTTGTCCTTCATGCCAGCGCGGAGCACTTCAGCCGTCTGGCTGAGCACTCGCGGAATCTGGTGAAGGCGGGCGATGTAGTCCTCATAGTGCTTCACCGAATCGAAGGGCACGGAAAGAGGCAGATCCGCCAGGCTGGTATGGATGCCATTCTGCTGATTGATCGGCATCTCGTATTCTTTAAGGTCGAAGTCGGCGATGCGCTGCTGGAGCACGCGGACCAGCAGATCGTGAGAGAGTTGATCCTGATCGGAAAAATTTACAGTCGGAATGGCTTCGAGCCGGGCGAGGAATTCCTGATTGGTCTTATTCCGCTGGATAATGGCATCGAGTGAATACTCGGCGAGCTTGTCATTGTAGCGGTAGTCTCCGAAAGCAGTCGCTCGCTCGGGAAAGTTGCGCAAATCGGACTCATATTGCTCATCGAAAAGCGCATTTTGAGCGGCGACACGATTGGCAACCGGTTTCATTTCTTGTTTCATTTCTTGGGTGAACGCGGAAACAACCGCGATGGCGAGGACAAACAGGCTCTGGAGAAGGCGCATAGAGTAAGCAGAGTACCAGAGAATAAGACGCCACGAGAACAAACTCCATCGCCCACGTTTTGTCCAAGGCGTAGGCACCACCGTGAACTTGATTGGTACCAGACTTAGTTACGAGCGAAACCTGCCCGCCGGAAGAGCGTCCTGTGTCGGCATCGGCATTCGCGGTTGTGACCTTAAACTCTTCCAGCGAATCGAGTGGAACTCGCACTGCTCCAGAGAAGGCAGTGCCCAGAAGCTGGTCGTTATTGTCGACTCCGTCGAGTGTGATGTTGGTCTGGTCGCTGCGGGCGCCATTGACCGAACACTGCGGCTGTCTGACGCCGAATTAATATTAGAGCTATTTCCCCTGAAAACCACGCCCGCTTGCAAGCTCAGGATTCCGGTTGGGTCGCGGCCTTCAAACGGAAGATCAGTAATCTGCTCGGTGTCAAAAGCGTGACCGAGCCAGGCATTCACGGTGTTGACCATCGGAGCAGCGCCCGCGAGCTCGGAGGCGAATTCAGCAGTCCGCACGGCACATAACAGCGCTTCGGATACCGCGCTGTTAAGACTGGCCCGCTAACTGGTGGGAGTACATCAATCGGGAACGGAGTTCCCAAAAGTCCGGATTTCTGGAGATTCGGGAAAACTGTGCGTCACCGAGCGAGTCGTTCCAGATCCTGCGCATTTGTGGCAAGAGGCTATTGGACTCGGCGAGTGCAGGTTCTCTGCTGCGGGAACAAGGGCGAAGGTTATACGTGCGCGACACTTTGAACAGTCAACCTGAGAGAAGATTCGGCGGTAAGCACCTCGCACCCCTAGTTTCACCGCCCGCCCTCGTTTTGCGATCCAATTTACTCCTTAATCCGGCTGGGAATTGATCTCGATAGATGCCTCAACGTACTTCGAGACAATGCGAGCAGGCCGACTGCCTTTAGTTTATGAAAAATTATCGAAGACCATCGATGATGGAGCAAGCGTCATGCTTTGTCAGTTGTTTGTGAGAACGTGCTTTCGGCGAATCAGCCGCCGTATCAACCAGATCAGGGCAATGAGAAGCAATATGGCGAAGTACAGAAGATGCGATGCCGTCCACAAGATCCCTTGTACCAGAGTGCGAAATCTATGCATTCGCACCAACGCTGCAGCCGGGATCTCCACTCCTTGGTTCCAGTCCATACTTTGCAATTGCGGTAAGAATCCCTGCCGCACGCACCCTTCAAGGCTGTACACGCCCACCTGACGTGAAAAATGACTTGCTACACTCGTGTCCCGCGAAAACTCCTCCCAATTCAGCGGGCCGTACTTCGCATCGAGCGCAGCATTTCCGGAACCTAAGGTACTTCCCACCGCCAAAGCCTGCGTGTCCTGACCGTAACTCCACACCATGGCCGCTCCCGCCTTGTGATTGAAGCTGCTGTAGGTCATGAGCACTTCTTCGTCACCCCGGACATCCACCAAGCCAAACAGCCGCTCAAGTACAGTGGAATGCGCTTTCCGCTCGTCCGCAAGAAATATCAACTGGTAGGTCTGCACGCGGTAGCCATGTGCCTGCATCTCGTGAATGAGCGCGGCATACGCTTGCCGAGGGCCTCGCACCCGCCCGGCGTCAAAAGCTCGCCGCAGCAATGTCCATGCCAGCCGCCACTTTGGCCAATGAAACTCCTTGAAGTCGGGCTCGATGTCCAGACCAACAGCGTTCCAGCGCAGATTGTTCTCCTGAGTCCACTTCTCGAGTTCCGCAAACCGACGCGCAGTTTGAGCCGCGTTGCTCGCATTGACGTAGTAACCCTGGTCGCCCGGCAACACGATCCATGCAACTGCCGGTAGCCCCGCTTCATTCAACCGGCGAATCAGTCGTGCTCGATCCGGGCTCAGATCATCCGTTGGAATGGCAAGCCCAGCGTGCAGTTCCATCAGGTCGGCGAACACAGTCGGGTCCGCGAGCAAGGCGCTGAGTGCCTCTTTTCCTTGATCGCAGCACGCAAACATCAATTGCGGGCGCGTTCCGGGCCCTGGCACGTAGACTCCTCTGCTCGACGCAGAATCAGCATCGGGGCGGATCATGGTTGGAGAAGTGCATGACAAAGTCGGCGCCAAACTCAGTACAAGAAAGGAGGCTGGCAGGCACGCGAGTAGCGGTCCCCATGGCCTGTGCACAACGCGCTTTCCGGAGGGACCGACCGGCGGGTCTATGTCTATATTCAAGTCTCTCTTCATTGTTAGACAGAAACAGAAGGAACGATATCGAAAGCGTCAAGGGTGACGTAGGCGCCACAATTGATTTTGGGCTCGCGGCTTCGTCGCAAGTAAGATGCCCCGTCGCCAACACTCTCCTGCAAATAGTGCTGGCCAGGATTGGGCTGGCGTCTACTACCGATTGTTGAATAAGTTCTGGGGAATGCCGGGTCTGCCGGTAGACGCGGCCAGACCACCACCATGATCCTTATTCCCCGGCGACATGCTCGGACGGAAGGCCTCTTTCAGATGCATACTCGGCAAATATACCAGTTGCCGGAAATGAGCAATTCGCCTGCGATCAAAGTATGAACGGCTTAGCACGATGCTGCAATCTTCCGAAGAATGGCGCGAGCGGCGAACCTTCCAATTCCATCTGAGCTGAGTCGCGATGATCTTCATCCTGCAACTGGCCCTGTCATACGCCGTGTATGAGCGAAGAGACAACAACTCCTCAGTGTCGGTTGGCTATCGCCCGGAAGCCGGAACGGCTGTTCCGATGACCCACGTCTCCAGACCGGCAGTGTCGGCGATGTCGCCATCGTAGATTAACGCCGGTTCGAACGGCCCCACGCGGCTTGGCCCGCCCGGGTCCGCTACCGACTGCAAAGTGGAAAATAAGGAATAGCCGGAGGGCAGGTATTGTTCGCGCACCTCGATGAAATGGGTGGCGGCGTCTGTCGTCTGGCCGACGTGGAACGCTCCGAGTTTGCGGAAATCATCCGTAACCGCAAGGCAGGAACTGAAGCAGAGATTGTCGGTCAAAAGGATCAATCGCCCCTTCATCAACGATGCCGACTGCGTGGACGGAGCCGCCTCCGGCGCCGCAACCTGGCAGACAATCGGACCCGAGAACGCCCTGCCTTGAGCGCGGGCAGCGCAAGCGTCGCGAAGCAGATCCTGAAATATCTTCTTGGCTTCAGGTCCGCCCGGTAGGGCACCTTGCAGAAGAAATTCCAGATTGTTGATGTTGCCCTCGGAGGCTCGCCATATTCCGTCAGCGCCCCCACAACCACCTTTCATGTCCGAGCCTAGCCGCGCGGAAACGGTTGCCGCGCCGAGCGAGAGACGGCGATCTGCCGCCCGACCTCGGAGGATCCGCCGCGGTTTCCGCGCAGATCAAGCACCACGAAAGATGCGTCTCTTAGCGCAATCTTCTGATCCTCCACGGCTTTCACGACGTCGCCAGCCGGGCCGCTCGACAAATCTTGAAGTGCAATCCAGATCCCTCACCGACTCGCCGCACGCCATAGCCCGCTGGCGCCCGCTCCGATCGACTTCTGCACCGCAAGGGCTGCAAGCACGGTACAGATTTTAGGCTGGCTGCGCTCGCAAGGGAGTCAGGCGAACGAGTCCATCGGATCTCCAAGTTCGACAAGAAGCGTTGTAAGTAATCAGCTCCCAAAGACCCCTAACTAAGACAAACTCGATTGACACCCATATAGTTCGTTGTTTCGCGCTGCGGAAGGAAAGGCTCAGGGAAGCTGGGCGCGCCCGGTTTGCTAGACGTTAAGTCCGTTAGCACCCGCGACTCTTCCATACCATAGGCCTGAATCTTTCACCGTACGCTTCTGGTCGCGGAAATCGACGTACGTGAGACCGTAGCGCTGGCTGTAACCGTCAGCCCACTCGAAGTTGTCGAGCAAACTCCAGGCGTGAAAAGCGCGAACGCTCGCGCCATCAGCAATAGCACGGGACAACTCCGCCAGCTCTGCGCGGAAGAAGTCGATGCGGCGAGCATCCGGGACGCGGCCGTTTTCCTTCTCATACGGCGCATCCAGATAGCTGCACCCACTCTCGGTGATCTCGATGATGGGGTGGTTATAGTCGCGCGTAATCTGCGTGACGAGGTCATAGATACCGTGCGGCCAGACTTCGAGTCCGGCGTCGGTCAGCGGTGCCTCAGTCGGCATGACTGCGTGAAAGCGGGTGTAGGGATCACGCCCGCCCGAGGTGTCCTGTTCGATCTCGGTACCAAAGGTGGCTCCATTAGGGTGTGCGCCGCCTCCCGCGTCGGAGACAATACGGCGTGTGTAGTAGTGAAAGCCGATCCAGTCGAGCGGCACCTGCATGACCTTGTCGTCGCCGGGACGAAAGCCCATGGCCTCGTATGGCGTCTCGACGACGAAGGCTTTCGGATAACGGCCGTGGATAGCGGTCTCCAGAAAGTAGACATTGTTCATAGCGTGGTAGCGCACCGCCGCCGCACGGTCGGCTTCACTGCTCGTCTTGGGATATGCGGGGGCCATGCCATACGCACTGCCAACGGTAGCTTTTGACGATGCTGCCTTGATAGCGCGGAACCCCTCTCCCTGTGCAAGGTTGATGCTGTGTGCTGCCCTCAAGAAATCCCTATAGTTCGCTCGGCCTGGCGGGAAAGTGCCAACGCCATATCCCAGATACGAAACGGTCCACGGCATATTGAATGGCGCCCAGACCGTGATGCGATCACCGAGATGTTTTGCGACAATTCCGGCGTAGTCGGCGAAATAGCCAGCAAGATCACGGTTGGGCCATCCACCCCGATCTTCGAGCGCTTGGGGTAAGTCCCAGTGGTACAGAGTACAAAACGGACGAATGCCCGCCGACAGCAGCGCGTCCACTAATCGACTGTAGTGATCGAGACCCTTATCATTCGGAGTGCCTGTTCCGGAGGCCTGAATGCGCGGCCACGAGATTGAGAATCGATAACTCTTCTGGTTGAGCTGCTTCAGGATAGCGATGTCCTCTGGATAACGATGGTATTGGTCGCAGGCCACGTCACCGGTGGCGCCTCCTCTTACTTTGCCGACGGTGTGCGAGAAGCGATCCCAGATGGATTCGCCCTTGCCGTCCTCATTCCACCCGCCTTCCACCTGATAGGAAGCTGTGGCCATACCCCACAAGAAACCATCTGGAAATCGGGCGCTGGCGACCTCTGAGGGTACGACTGCTCCGAGAGCTTGTTCGACATGGAATGGATCTCCCAGAAGGCCGTCGCCAAGAGCAAACGTACTGCCGGCGACGGCGAAAGATTTGCTAAGAAATTGGCGGCGGTTCAAATTCGGGCTCCTCTCGGGTCCGCAAAAGTATCGCGCACCATCTCCGTCGTTTGGTCTTCTTTGAGCCTGCGGTAGTCATCAGAATACTCGACCCCGGCGCATGGCAGTATGCCCGGTCTCCGTTGAAGTACAGTTCGCTACTGCAACTTCGCGTACTCAGCTTTGGCTGCTTTGAGAATGGGAAGGTCGGGGTCGGCGTCTTTCCAGAGGCCGAGAAAATCCTGGTAGGCTCCTTTGGCTTTCGCCGAGTCGCCGGACATTTCGTAGGCGCGAGCAATTTGCAGGTGGGCGAGGGGACCGAGCAATCCGTTCCCGACCAGTGCGGGATGATCAATCAACTTCTGAAATTCGGCGGCCGCCGCCGAGCCATTCTTCTGCGCCAAATAAGCCTGACCACGAATATAGGCCGGATAGATCCAGCCGATATTGCCTCCCATCTCATAAGGGAGCACCGGCTCAAGCGCAAGGATCGCGCGGTCCGGCGCGGATTGATCCATATCAATCGCGGCGTCGATGAGCGGAAACCAGTACACCTTGAGAAGCGTATTGGTGGGCTCGGCCTTTTCGGAGACACCCAACATCGCTTTCGCCTTTGTCGCGTCTGCGCCGCGCGCCAGGGTCAAAGCTGCCAGTACCTTTACGTAGCGCCCCGGAGCCAACGCCAGACCTCGCGCGGCGGCCTGCTGTGCCGCGGTGCTATTGCCGACCTCAGCTTCGCGGAGTCCTTGAAAAGTAAGCCACACGGCTCCGGCCTCTTTGGAATCCGCTCGCACTGCCGAGTCGACGGCACGCCGGGCAAGGTCGCGCGCTTTCTCCATGCGCCCGTAGTAGGCCTGGGTATCAGCGTGGTTGGTGAGCATCTGGTCTTCTTCACCGGGGCGTCCCGCGGCCCACGCCACCTCGCGCTCCATCTCAGCGTCATCTCCGGCCAAGAACGCCAGCGAGTAAAGATCGTTGCGAATCACGAGTCCGTCAAAACCCTTCTGCTGGGCCTCCGCGAGCGTGTTGCGAGCGTCCTTGATGCGGCCCACCGACGTATACCAGCTTGCCAGGTTTCCGTAGGTAATGATGCTGGGCGCAATGCGCTGCGTCGCTTCGGCCTCCGTGATGGCCTTGTCGAATTGTCCCAACATCCAGTAATCCACGGCCAGATTGCCGGGAGGAACGGGGTCTCGCGGATAACTTTTCGCCCAGAGTTCGTAGGCTTCGGTGCCCTGTTCCACTTCCCCCAAGACGTCATTAAAATAGTAAGCCGTGATGCGGTAGCGCTCGCGCTCGCTGACCCGGTCACGCAACTCATAGGCTTTCTTGCCGTTCTCAGCAGCCAGCGTCGCCTGCCCCAAATTTCCATATTCGATGGCCAGGCCTTCGTAGGCGATGGCGAAGTTGGGATCGAGTTCGATGGCCCGCTTCATGAACGGAATCGCCTCGGCATCGCCCTTGGTGCGGCTGGTCGTGATGGCCATGCTGTAGGCCTTCAGGGCTTCGAGGGATGGAGTAGTCGCCTCGACCGGCACGTCAAACTTTTGCACCGACGCCAGCGACTCGCCCAAGCGCGAACGCAGCGCCGTCGCTGCAGTACCGAGTGCCTTGAGCACGCCTTCCTTGCTGGGAGCTTCGGCCTGCTCCTTAGCCAGGTCGTCGCCTGTACTGCAAGCAACCGCATCGAGGCCGACAATGTATTGGCTGCCAAGATTGGAAATCGATCCACCGATCACGGCTTTGCTGCCAGTGCGGAGGCAGAGCTCCTTGGCTACATCGGCCGTGACGTGATCGGTCGGCGCGCGGCCCATCAGTTTCAGTGTCTCGCCTACTTTGCGATCCGAAAGAATGTTGAGAAAGGGTGACTGCTCCAGATCGACGGCCAGAGCCTGCTTGAGCGTCCCGTCGAAGACAGGGTCGGAGGTGGAGTTGGCGAAGTCGGCGAGGACGACGGTATCTTTCTCGGTCAGCGCAGTGCCGGAAGGGCCGGGCGCAGACGGGCGCGAGCGCAGATAAAATCCTGCGGCTACCACGGCAGCAACGGCCACCAGCGATGCGGCGATCCAAATCTTGATGCGCGAACTCGACGCAGGCACAATCGGCGGAATGGTGACGGATGATGTCGAAGGTTGAACCGGCGCCACTGTGCTCGCGGAAGAGGCCGAGACTGCGGGAGATAGGCCGGAAGAAGCTGCGCTCGATGATGATGCGGCCGACGAAGGTGTGGCTGAAGAAGATGCGGCGACGGGCGTCAGAGTTGGCCCACTCTCGTCCTCTGGCGCGGCGCTCGCGGCGGATATGCGGCCTGAGTCGGTATCGCGCTTGAGGCGCTGCAATTCGGCACGCATGTCAGAGGCGTGCTGGTAACGCAACTCGCGATCTTTCTCGAGTGCGCGATTGATGATGCGCTCCAGTTCGAAAGGCACGTCCGGATTCAGCCGCACGGGAGACACCGGAGCGCGGTTCAGGATCGCATCGAAGATGGTCGCGGAACTCTCACCCCGAAAGGGCAACTGTCCAGTGGCCATTTCATAGAGGACCGCCCCAAAAGAAAACAGGTCGGTGCGGGCGTCCAATTCCTTGGCGCGAGCCTGTTCCGGCGACATGTACGCGACAGTGCCGAGGGTGGAACCGGGGCTGGTCAGGTGCTGCTCGTCGATCGTGCCCGTAACGGTATTCGCCGACGCGATTTTGCTTGACGAGCCTTGCGCCGGCTCCATCTTCGCCAGTCCGAAATCGAGAATCTTGGCGTGGCCGCGCTTCGTGACGAAGATGTTGGCTGGCTTGATGTCACGATGAATGATGCCTTCAGCGTGAGCGGCGTCGAGAGCGTCGGCGATTTCTATGGAAAGAGCGAGAAGAGTCTCGACGTCCAGCGGCCGTCCCGCACCGCGATGCTTCAGCGTCATCCCGTCGAGAAACTCCATAGCGATGAATGCCTGCCCGTGCTGGTCGTCGATTTCGTAGATGGTGCAGATGTTGGGATGATTGAGCGCCGAAGCGGCCTTGGCTTCGCGCTGGAAGCGGCTGAGCGCTTGCGGGTCTTTGGCGACGTCGTCGGGCAGAAACTTGAGGGCCACGAAGCGGCCTAGCTTCACATCCTCGGCTTTGTACACCACGCCCATGCCGCCCCCGCCAAGCTTATCGACAACGCGGTAATGGGAGATGTTCTGGCCGATCACTCGAGAGACCTTGGCTTTCGCGTTGTACATCTTACGGACGTGTCATCCTTTAGTCAAAGAACGACGGCTCAGGCAAAAGCATGTCGAACCCAAAACACTTGACTTGCCTTATGAAGGGATAACCGTGCTGACGGTACGATAACTCCTGGTTTGTCGGTAACCCTTCCCTAATCGGTAAGGTAAGGTTTGCCGTTATCCGACCGGAACGGACACGATTAGTAAACGCCAGCCGACTAGCCGGGACGTATCGATGGTAAGCGCCGATATCGCAAGACTTCAAGACTAGCCCCTTCGCTATAATCACAATCTTGCAGCGCAACGGAAAAACATCGCCATCCCGGCCCTGGGGGAAACGGCGCCAGAGTCAAGTCAAGCGGGGGCCCTGGGAGGACCTAGATGTCAGATATGAATGACAAAGTAGCTCTGATTACCGGAGCGAGCAATGGGATTGGCCGGGCGACAGGTAAGGCCTTCGCGGCGCGAGGCGCCAAGGTAGTTCTTGCGGCGCGGCGCGAACATGAGTTGGCAACGCTCACGAGTGAGATCGAGTCTCGGGGAGGGAGAGCAAGCTTCGTGGTCACGGATGTCGCAATCGCCAAGGATGTCGAAGGGATGGTGGCACATGCGATTGAGACATTTGGCCGGCTCGACTACGCGGTGAACAACGCGGGCATCGAGGGACAGCTCTCTGGAATCATGGACCTTCCCGAGGAAGAATGGGGCCGAGTCTTCAACATCAACCTGAAAGGCAACTTTCTCTGCATGAAGTATGAGGCCAGAGCCATGCTCGCGGGCGGACACGGCGGTGCGATCGTCAACGTCGGCTCGGTCAACTCTTTTCTCGGCTTCCCCACCGCTTCGGCGTACGGCGCCTCGAAGCATGGACAGATTGGCCTGACTACGAGTGTTTCCGCGGAGCTGGCGCCGCAGGGAATCAGGGTCAACCTCGTGTGCCCCGGAATCATCGACACGCCGATGCATCTCCGACTGCGCGGGCTGGTCGGCAACGAGATTTTCGATAAGGTTCTGCTACAAGATGTTCATACGCGGCGCGCAGGCCGTCCGGATGAGATCGCCCAAACTATAGTCTTCCTGTGCTCGGATGAGGCGAGCTACATCTCGGGAACCACGCTGACACCCGATGGAGGGTTCACTCTGACGATCTGACTTGGATTATTTCGCAGCATCAATCCTGTTCGTTGGTCCTTGAAAGGGAGCGCTTGATGAAAGTGCCTGCATTGTTTGACTTAACCGGTCGGGTGGCTGTCGTGACAGGTGGTAATGGCGGAATTGGTCGCAGCATTGCGCTCGGATTGGCTGAAGCCGGGGCTGCCGTCGCGGTGTTTGGACGAAACGACGAAAAGAACCAGCGAGTGCTTTCCGAATTGAAAGCAGTCGGTGTTCCATCGATTGCTGTGATGGTTGACGTGACCAATCGCGCCGGACTGGAGCCCGCGCTTAACAAGGTCGAGAGCGAGCTCGGGGGTATAGGCATCCTGGTAAATAATGCCGGCAACGTGTCGCTGAGCGGCGGTGTGTTGCTGGAAAAACCTGAAGCTTGGGACAACGTCATCGAGACGCAACTCAATGCAGTTTTCCTTCTTTCGAAGCTCACTGCCAGATCGATGGTCAGTAATAAATGTGGAAAGATTATTAACATTGGCAGTATGTACTCGTTCTTCGGATCTGGGCTCGTCCCTTCTTATAGCGCAGCGAAAGGAGCGATCGTGCAACTGACCAAGTCCATGGCCATTGAGCTCGCCCCGCACAACATTCAAGTCAATGCGATCGCGCCGGGGTGGATTGAAACGGACATGACGGCGCCTGTACGTACAATGCCCATGAACGATGAAATTCTTGCGCGGACCCCCGCCGGCCGATGGGGTCAACCGGAGGAACTTGCCGGAACAGCTGTGTACTTGGCCTCGCGGGCTTCGGACTTCGTTACCGGTACTACGATCCGTGTCGATGGCGGTTATGCGATCCGATGACATTCCTAACGTGACTCTGCTTGCCTCCGACGACGCGTGGTCCCGCTGCATGGAGCGCAAACCTCGGTTCGGCCGTTCGTCCCAAGAAGTGAAGGTTGAGCCTTTCGCAACGCGTTGAGATCTTGCCCATAACTTCAGGGTGGCCGTTCTTAATCGGCCAATGTCTCTGAATCGCATGTCAGAGGTTCGGTCCGGAGTGTTCTTAGATAGCGAGTAGGAATATTCTCTTTCAGTTGGTCTGTTCACTTCAGGCGGGACTGCCGGTCCGACTGAGTAGCCGATCGGGAATTGATGCGTGCCAGGGTTTGTTTAACGATCGAGTTCGAGCTCTGACGACCTGTACCTATAACGCACGGCAGTCGCGGTGAACAAGCCACTTGTAATTCAAGCCGAAGCGGCGCGTGGTCTGCTCAGCAGAAAGACGGCAAGATCGGCACCGAACGGCACAATATTCTACACACAATAAAACGGGCAGAGATTGGCCGGTTATGCCGACAACTCGGGAATAAACGACGACAAGCGCCTTTCTCGTTACCAACGCGGCGACATTCCCACAAGCCCACGTCTGGCATGGAATTTTCCGTGCTGGCCGTCATTCATGACTTCGTTCGGTAAAGTTCCGGTTTGCCCGTGAACACGAAATACCCAGGCGACTATGCCCGATCTGGTGTAATTGCCGGATTCCGTCCTCGTGCTATACTCCCGCGACTAAACTGTGCGGAGGCCAGCATGGCGCACAACCTGCATCATAACCATCATCATTCCCATCACACCCAAACCCATCCTGTGACGGGCAAGCCCACGCGTCGCGAGTTTATTTCATCCCTGGTTTCTGCTGCCGTTCTTGCTCCATGGGCCCTCGGCCAGACGCAAACTCAGAGCGCATCCGACATGGCGGAGCGTTTTCGCCAGATGTCCGAGGAATACGAGAGCAAAGGATTGGCGACGCCGTTCAAGGGAATCACGACCAACGGCGAGGTCGTGCCGGGTCTGTTCGAGATCAAGCCGAGCGGCGTTTTAACCGAACCAGTGCGCAATGCCGCGGAGGCCCTCATCGCCACTCTCACGCCCCTCCAACTCGCCAGAACCATGTATCCCGTGGACGACGTCGAGTGGCGCAAATGGATGAATCAGCATTTTTACGCGCGGCAGGGAGTGTGCTTCGCGGAGATGACCGACGCCCAGCGGCAGGCCGCCTTCGGATTGATGCGCGCTTCCCTCAGCGCAGAAGGCTTTGAGCTGACGCGCAACATCATGCGCCTCAACGAAACGCTCGCCGAGCTGGCCGAGGATCACGCGTTCCTAGGAGAATGGTTGTACTACATCCAGATCTACGGCAAGCTGTCGGCAACCGAGCCGTGGGGCTGGAAACTCGAGGGCCATCACGCCATCATCAATTACTTCGTCCTCGGGGACCAAGTGGTGATGACTCCCTTGTTTATCGGCTCCGAACCAGTAAAAGCGCCGTCCGGAAAATACAAAGGTCTCGAGATTCTGCAAAAGGAACAGAACGATGGTCTAGCGGTGTTGAACGCACTCCCGGAGGCTCAGCGGAAACAGGCCATTCTCAACTTCTCGAAGACTGGCAACAACAATCTGACCGAAGCATTCAAGGACAATGTCGTAATCGATTACGCGGGATTGCGCACGAACGATCTGTCAGGCCCCGCGCGACAACGCTTCCGCGATTTGATTCACCTCTATATAAAGAACATGGACGAAGGTCACGCCCGCGTGAAGATGGACGAGGTGGACCGCTATCTCGACCAGACTTGGTTCACTTGGATCGGTGGAACGCAGCCGGATAGCGCGTTTTATTACCGCGTGCACAGTCCAGTGGTCCTGATCGAATTTGATCACCAGCAGCCCGCCAACCTGCGGAAGTTTGCTGCGGACCCCACGAAGCCGACCCAGCAGCACATCCATTGCGTAGTGCGAACTCCGAATGGTAATGACTATGGCAAGGACCTGCTGCGGCAACACTACCTAGCCCATCCCCACACGACCTAAGCGACTGCACGCAAAGAGAACCGGAAACGCTTGCCAGATCGGTAACGATAAGTCGACGCCAGTTTAACAACAAACCTGCAGTGGCAATCCGAAGTTCCGGACGAGTGACGGGCATAACCGGCCAATCTCTGCCCGTTCTTATTGTGTGTAGAATATTGTGCCGTTCGGTGCCGATCTTGCCGTCTTTCTGCTGAGCAGACCACGCGCCGCTTCGGCTTGAATTACAAGTGGCTTGTTCACCGCGACTGCCGTGCGTTATAGGTACAGGTCGTCAGAGCTCGAACTCGATCGTTAAACAAACCCTGGCACGCATCAATTCCCGATCGGCTACTCAGTCGGACCGGCAGTCCCGCCTGAAGTGAACAGACCAACTGAAAGAGAATATTCCTACTCGCTATCTAAGAACACTCCGGACCGAACCTCTGACATGCGATTCAGAGACATTGGCCGATTAAGAACGGCAACACTTCCGCAATCTCAAGGATTCGGCTCGATACCGATATAGTCATTGACCGCAGATCGAATCCGCTGCTTCGCCAAGATATCGTTCGGTCGTTTGAACTGAGACATGCCCCAAGAGGAATTGAATCTGCTCCAACTCGCCTCCCGAAGCATGGCAGAGCCGAGCACAGGTCCGTCGCAGATCGTGTGGCGCCAACTTCGCCACGCCGATGCGCTTGGCGGATTCCTTCACAATGTGCCAAACCGCCTTCACCGTCATGCCATCTCCCCAGGTCCTTCCAACTTTGTTGACTCGGCGGAACAGTTTTCCTCGATCAATTCCAGCGGCGGCGAGCCAATCGTCGAGTTCGGTTCTCACCCAATCAGGAACTGGAACTGTTCGAACGTGGCCTCCCTTGCCGACCAGATCAACAATGGCCCAATGCTCTTCGCGTTGCTGGAGGTTATCCAATCTCAACGCCACGGCTTCATGCCGCCTCAAGCCGCACGCAAGCAGCAATGCTAGTAATGCTCGGTCGCGTTTTCCTTTCAGTCGTTGATGATCGGGTGCTTGCCACAGAGCTTGGCCCTGCTCCGCGGTCAGCCAATTGCCGAGGCGCACTCCCAACTTCTTCACGCCCTTAACGCGGCGAATACCCGCCGCCAAATCGGCGCTGAGGAGACCGCAGTCGGCGGCCTCGTATGCAAGCCGGCGCACGGCACCGAGACGTAGATTGACGGTGCCAGGTCCAAGTTGACGGGATTCGGTGAGACCGATAGCGCAGCACTACAATCCTGTTGAGAGCCAAGCGAGGTTCCGAACAATACCAGTCAACGAATTCATCGATGGCGTGACGATAACCCCGTTGGGCGTCCAGGCTGGTGTGAGGCTATTCAAGACTGCGGCTTTTGCGTGCTCGAGGTCTGGCAGGCGCAGGACAGATTTTGTGGTGGTGCGTTTTCTTCGTGAGTAGGGTTTCCGCTTCATGACCGGTGGCCTCCATGCCACCGAGCCGGAAGTATACTTACCAGATTCTGCTGATGGAAGAGTTTGCCCGTCACGGAGTTGAGACGCTGTTTGTGAAGTCTCCGCAAGGCGACAGTGCGGAAGATCAACTCCTGGTTCAGTTCCAAGGCATGATCGCTGAATATGAACGAGCGCAGATCTTGGAACGCTCGCGTCGCGGCAAACGACCGTGCACATGCGGGCGAGGTCAGCGTGATGAGCGGCGCTCCATATGGCTATCGTTATATTCGCAAGACCGACGAGGCGCCCGCGGCATACATTATCGATGAAGCCGAAGCCCGTGTAGTGCGCCGTATCTACCAGTCGAGGGACTCAGCATGTGTGACATCACGCGGCGGCTCAACAGCGATGGTATCCCGATCCGTAAGGCTGCTCGTTGGGAACGCTCGGTGGTCTGGGCTGTGCAGCGCAACCCCGCCTATCGCGGCCTCGCCTGCTTCGGCAAGACCCGCATCTCTGCACGGACGCGGGTTATGCGCCCACAGCGCAGGCGGGGGGTTACGATATCTAGCAGCACCGCAAGTCACGAACGCCCGCGCGAAGAGTGGATCGAGATTCCTGTGCCAGCTCTGGTAACCGAAGAGAGTTTTGCTCGCGCCCAGGAACTCCTCCAGGAGAACAGAATACGCTCTCGTCGGCGCACGATCGCGCCCAGTGTTGTTCAGGGTTTGGTCAGCTGTGCGAAATGTGGGTAAGCGTTTTCGCGAACCTCGACACAAACGAGCGCAGGCAAGATTCACTACTACAAATGCATTGGCTCCGATAGCTGGCGAAAACTCGGGGGACCGGTTTGCGACAATGGCCGCTTCGTCCGACAAGAGCTCCTCGATCAAATCGTTTGGGCTGAAGTGATCCGCCTGCTCGAAGACCCAACTATGATAAAGCAGGAACTTGATCGTCGGCTGGAGCAGCGCGTACTTCTGATCCAACCCGAAAACGCGAGCAAAGTCTGGAGAGGGAGTTGACTCATGTTGGCAAGGGTATCGAACGACTTCTCAATGCTTATCAGGAAGGGCTCTTGTCGATTGAGCAGTTGCGCGAGCGCAAGCCGGCGCTGCGCCAGCGACAACAGACACTCCGTGCTGAATTGCAGGCGATCGCCGACCAGACCAATGATCGCGCTGCATTCTTGCGCTTGGCAGAAAACCTCACAGCATTCCTTGCCCGCTTGCGCAGCGCTGCTGAAACGCTTAGCGTTATGGAACGCCAAAGAATCGTGCGCCTCCTGGTTAAAGAGGTTCTGGTCGGCGAAGACACAATCACCATTCGTCACAGCATTCCGATTCCTTCGGCTCCGCCCCAAAACGGAGGGTCGGAGTCACCAGACCGTCGAAATTACCTTTTGTGTAAGGGGCGTGATGACTCCGCCTTGCGGAGTGCCTTTCTCCCGTGGAACAACCATCTACGACTTTGCCGTTCTGGTTCTGCGATTGCCCGAGCTTGGGGAGGGATCAGCGTTGATCCTTCCGAGGCCCCGGCGGTTACTGACTCTCCTTCACGACCCGTCCGTTGAGCGGCTGAAGGGGCCGGACATCGTGCGGATAAAGCTTAGCGAACGCATCGATCTGCTCTTCTGAGATTTCGAGGGGAGTCTTTAGCACAAACCAGGTGATACCCTCGCTGCAGGGGGGAGCCGTTAATGATCCCATGTACATGTAGTAGGCGGCGTTGAGTGGTAGCAGTCCGGCGGGATTAATGTCGACGCCGGTAACTTCCTGCTGGCCCTCGGCCTTTGGCATATGTTCCCAGACCTTCTGAAAAGTGGAGTTCGCACGGCCCGGCTTCACAAAAACGGTAACTCCAGCGACCTTCCCATCGCTGGCTTGATACATCAAGTGGACCTCCATGTCGTAGGGTTTCCCGTCGATGTACTCTTCGCTGGGACGGTGAAAGTGAAACTGGGTGAGTTCGTAACGCTTTGCTTGCAGCAGCAGTAAATTGCCGTTTCCCGAATGGTAATTCACTCGAATCGTGTGACGGTTGTTAATTACATATTTGAGCGGCCCGCTCTTGGATTCGAATTGTAGGGCGGGCAGGTCAGCTTTCTGAGCATTTCGAATGTCGATCGGAGACTGCTCCTTGCCGTTGCAAGCGGCGTACTCCGGATCCAAATCACTCCAATGTTTGGCATCTTCGTAGGTCCACGGTGTCCTCCACGGGGATACATAGTGCTCATGTTCGGCGTCCTGGGCGGATGCAGTGGCAGAACCCAAAATCGCAGCGCAAACGAGCAGTACAACCGTCGCGCAAAGTTTTCTCAACGCGCACCTCCAAACGTAGAAGTATACAGTGTGAGTATTGGCAGAACTTCGTCGAGCATAAAAGCGTGAACGCCGAACTTAGGCTGAACGGATGAGCGTCTCGATGGCAAATGGTACTCTAACCTGTCGTATCGTTTGCGATGATGGTTGTGATAGTGCCAGGCTACACTGGACTCGACGAGAATGGCTGGCGACGAGCGGCGGCATTCTGGCCTCGCATGCACTGAGCATCAGAGGCACGTTATTACAGTCGCAATATCAGCCCGCGTCTCGGTTGCAGGGCCTTCTGCAGGTTCCGCAGGTGCTTCGTCCCAGTCAGACCGACACCACAACAGACATGTACGACATTGTCCAGCGGGAGTCCGTCGCTGAGCTGTTACCTGGGAAAAAGACGAACGAATTGTGCTCAATTGCTGGCTTGTACAGTTCTAGGCGTGGTTAACGACGGCTTCTCGTCTGAGATGCACTTACGAGAAGCGGGTTTGGTTGCGCTTGACAGGTCTCATGAATAATCAGACTAGCGATGTCGAACAGCATGCGGACGACGCGGTTTCAAGGATTGCGGCAGCAATTGGAGAACCGGCACGAGCTCGAATCCTTTATTGCCTGGTAGACGGCCATGCACGGACGAGCACAGAGCTTTCAGTCGTGGCCGACGTTAGTCCATCTACCACCAGCGTACATCTCGATAAACTTAAGAATGCCCATCTAGTACCGTGACCGCGTAATTTTGTAGCCAAACTTGTGGCGAGCCTGCTTGCGAGTAAAGCTCCACTGGATCGTGACACGGTCGCGATTGACACGACGGTTCCACGCCCGAGTTTCCTTCCGCAGGGAAGCTCGATCCCCAATGCGGCGTTGGCCCAAGCATTGCCGAGAGAAGAGGCTGATGGCAATTTCGGCCTGGTTCAACCAACTGCCGTGTTTGGGAGTGTAGTGCACGGTAAACCGATTCCACAGCCAATCGCCTGCCTCTACCCCGAAGCGTTCGACGACCGCCTTGCGAGTATGCGAACTCAGATTATCCATCCCCAGATGAATCGTATCGACCTCCGGGTAACTGGCAGCAATGTCCAGCAGATAATCGGCAAACTCGGGCGAGGAGCGGTCGTGCGTCACCTTGGTGAAATGCCGCCCCGCCTTGGGTTGGACACCGCAGAACACATTGGCCGTTCCGCAACGCCGATATTCACCACAACCGACGGGCTACCCGTCCCGGCTGCATGGCTACCGGAGGCCGCACTTCCTGATGGAGCACCACCGGTTTCTCGTCGATACACACCACCGGTTCCCGTACCGCGAGCGGCTTTTCATACACGGCCAGCACATCCTCCATGCGCGCAATATATTCCTCATACAGGATTCGGACCGTTTCTCGTCCCACTCCTGGCGCCAGCTTGGGCTTCACCGCCTCCTCCGCTAGCAAGCGCACCGTCCACCGTGCCCGGCCCTCGGGCGGCGGACTGCAGACCCGGGCCACGATGCGCTGCCGCTGTTGAGCCTCCAACCGTGCTTCTTTCCCCGGCGCGCCCGCTCATACAAGGCCCCCTCCAGCCCGCCTTGTTGATAGCGTTGGCTGGTCAGCCAAATCGTCTTCGGGGTCAAGCCCACGTTGCGGGGGAGATCCCGCACTGTCTCCGCCGCCGCCCGCACTCGCTCGACCGCATGGTCGTGCGCGTAGATCGGGTGGCCTGATTCTCGCGACCTGTCTTCGATGGAGCCTCCGACAACTCCCGCGGCTGCCGCAAGCCTGATGGTTTCCGCGACAATTTCAGGCGAGTCTCCAAAGCCGTTCTCAAGATCAGCACTGACCGGCAGATCGGTGGCGGACACAACGGCGGCCACGTGCGCCATGGTTTCGTCACGATCAATCGAGCTGTCCTGCCGCCCGACTGAAAAAGCATAGCCAGCGCTAGTGGTGGCGAGTGCCTCAAAGCGAGGTGCGCCAGCAGACGCGCAGTTCCCCCGTCCCAGGGGTTGGGAATGATGAATGCATTCTCACGCAGGTGAAGCGCGCGAAAGGCCCTTCCCTTTTCAGCTTGCGTCAACATTGCATTCACCTTGGTTTTACGAGGGTTGAGGGAAGGCCGAACGTTCCCTCGACTGTTTCCACGAAATTCCTCTCTTCGCGGAGGATAAACCGCTTGTTCTGTGCGAGCGTGAAATTTTCTCGAGCCTCCGGATCTGCCTTCAATCTCGCTTTGTAGGCTTCGTAGGAGGCGAGACTGTCGAATGCAATCAAACCCCACGCCACATTGTTCGAGCCTTCATAAGGAAGAAAATACCCGACGAGGTGGCCGCCACATCGAGGAATGATGAGTCCCCAATTCTCGGCGTACGTCTTGAACGCGTCTCGCTGGAACGGATCGATCTCGTAGCGGATCACGCAGGTGATCGTCATCGGTACCTCCCAATCGCAGATGTCGAGGACAGCAAATCTTGTCCCGCTTCCTTCAGTTTTGTCGATAGATACTTCGGCGGCCGCTCATCGCCCTGTCCCTTTTTTCTCGGCACGTGTCTAGTTTTGAATGGAGTCACTTTCGAACAGAACTTCTGCCTGTGTTAGGTAAAGTTCTCCCGCATCGTTGTGGCATTTAGATCTCTCTGGGAGCCAAACCGCTATGGTGTCCTCAACTGCTGTCCCGGATTGTTTGATTTGCGAGAAGCCTTGTCCGCTCGAACATTGCAGGATTCAGGATTGACGAACGGGGACGCGCTATACATCAGGAATGCTATGCAATTCATCTGACAGCACTGAAAGGGAACACGCCTGCGGTTCCTCCAGACTTAGACTCCTAGTATTCGGCTGAACTTGCTCTCTGTTCCGGATTCGTATGCGATAAAATACCCGCTACCTTTCACCACGTGTGAACCCTCTAAGTTCCTCCTCGCACTCATGCCGATCAAACCTGTTGAGTAGGTATTTCTTCGCTCCAACCGGATCATAAGAAAATGTGTCCGGCGTGAAGAACTTTCGCTGACACTTGGCACAGGACGCGATCGCCGGAATCTTGCCTTTGTACCTGAGAATGACGAAGGTGCGCTCTGCCGGTACGGACATATCGGTTGTCATCCACAAGGAAAATGCGATTCCTGCACATTGCTCTCTACGCTGCCGAGCTGATGCGCCAGGCCGTGAGGCAGCGATAGAGTTCGCGGCTCCAATGGCTTCAAACGTCTAAATGCCGGGACAACGCGGTCAGCAAGTGTTTCGCATGCGAGAGCAGTCGGAATTGCCGTTCAAGGTGATTCCGAGCCGTGACCTCTTGCTGGATCGGAATCAAGCAGCTTGTGCGTATGCGTATGGGCCATCAGGCACGGCGAGCAAGGACATCATTTCGTCGAGTGTGGCGATGTCGAACTCTCGCATCGAGCTGGCGCGATCTAGACTGTCCTGGACAGAGAGCACGCGTCGTGCCATCAATTCGCGACTCGTATTTTGTGTCAGATAAGCGGTTGATCTCCAGCGAATTGGTGGGAAGTTTCCGCCCAGGATCAAGAAAATTTGCGCTACAGCGAATGCTGTATCTTGGAGAACCAGCAGGCCACGGGAAGTCGAGCGGTTGGCATATGCCGCTCGTATACAAGCGCTTTTTTCAAGAGATCAAGCAGCGTCGGAACTAATTCCCCACGTGCCCTTTTAAGCGCGAGCCAACAATACTTTCTGATTGACCAGAACCTGCCTCGACATCTGTCCACAGATCAGTAGGGTGTGTGGGGTATTGAACGCAACCACCCAGTCTTGGAGACTTGATACATCCGCCAAGGTGCTGCTTCGCCGAAAGGAGGCACCATGGAACATGTGGAAGAAATGCGAGCCGAACTCAATCACTTGCTTACAAAGCAACGCGAGGTTTTGGAGTCGCGACAATTTGGTGCGGCCACCGACAGCGAGATCCTCGAATACGAGATCAGGCAAGAAATCATTCACGAAATCTGTAATGAACTCGCGAATTCCGCTGCCGCATAGGTACCATCTTGAAACCCGAGAACCTAACATGTGACCGTTCGCTAAAGCGAACGCCTCTTTTGCCGATGTGCGTCTTTAGCGCTTGCAAGTCTCGCAGCAACCAGTTGTCTCATGCCCGTGGGCCGCATAGTTCCTTCATATCGGCTGAGAAATTACACGGGTGGCCTACTTGGTAACTGCTCAAAATTGCTCAGGTTTCGGAATATAGATGTCCACACTCCGTGAGGGCTTCAGCGCGAACCGAATGGCGATATGCCCGCTTCGACTCAGAATACATGATCTCAATTGACCTGTAGACGCCCCCGGACTGGTGAAATCATGGGGTATGGGTAAGAGAAAAACAAGAAAGCAATCGGCGAAAGCGACACTCGCCGAAGTCATCAAGGAAATGGCGAAGCCGAGAGTCGCTACGTCTGCAAGAGAGTAGAGTTCCGTTTTTTCGGAACGAAGTTCTAGTCGTGGAGAACGATGTTGAGAAGTGAACTGTGAACTTGAAACCGACTCCCGCCGTCATAGTCGATGAAGCCTAACTTCCTGAACCTGTTCATGAAAAAACTAACCCGCGAGCGAGTTGTACCGATCATTTCCGCCAGCATCTCCTGACTGACCTTGGGGATTACAGTCTCGGGCACGCCTTCCTTGCCGAAATGAGCCAGCAATAGCAGAATCCGGGCCAGTCTTTTTTCACTGGAATTGAAAAGCTGGTCAACCAAATCCTCTTCGTATCGGATGTTCCGTGTCAGCAAATATGCCACGAACATGTCGGAGAACGCGTGTTCCCGGTGAAGCACTTCCATCATGGACTTCTTGTCAATCCGCATCACAGAGCAATCGGTCATTGCGATTGCGGAGCACAGGCGGAGAGGCTGCCCTGTAAGGCAACCTTCTCCGAAGAAATCGCCCTCGTTCAGAATGCCTATTGTGGCTTCCTTCCCGAGCTGCGACACAACGGTGAGTTTTACCTTTCCTTCCTTTATATAGAAAACAGCATCGGAAGAGTCGCCCTGAGCAAAGACCGTTTGCTTTCTGGGAAAAGCCTCGATCTTCCTGCCGCCGCCGTTGATGGTCGAAAGGAATGTCTTGGGATCGAACTTGCTGAGTTTCTTGGACGCTGCCACGGGTGTCATGATCGGCCTCCTCTCAGAGGTTCTGAATGCGCAGAAGGCACCTTCCTATAATGAGGAATGAATGAATACGCTAGAAGAGCGAAAAACAACGTCAACTTTGCGGGCATAACTGTGCTCCGCTCGACAAAATAATGATTTCAGCCTTGGTGTCGAAAGTCAATCCGTCCCCATCTTGCTGACCTCGCTGGCTGAATCACCACGCAATCCGACGATCCGTATTTCTATTTCGATGACGAATTGATGGCGAGTTTTTTCTGGGATTTTGAGCAGAATTGAACAGCTGTTAACCATGATCTGTCGCAAAATTTACATTTGCGGTATCTCTCGCACCAGAATGGCCATTTATATGAGTGGGAAGACAAAACGTGATTTCGACCCCAAAATCTTCCTCTCCGCCATCGGTGATGGCAGGCAAATTGTGTCCTTCCGGAAGAAACAGATTATCTTCGCTCAGGGCGATGCGACGGACGCAGTGTTTGTAATCCAAAAAGGTAAGGTAAGACTCAGCGCCAAATCCAAAGCTGGCAAGGAAGCAACACTTGGCATACTGAGCGACAAGGATTTTGTCGGTGAAGATTGCCTTGCAGATCAGCCGCTCCGCATAGTATCGGCAAGCGCAATGACAGATTGTGACCTTCTGCGGATTGAAAAGAAGGCAATGATGCTCTCACTTCATCGGGAACCGACTTTGTCAGACCTGTTCGTTGCATATTTATTGGTGCGGAACATCCGATACCAAGAGGATTTGATTGACCAGCATTGCAACTCTAGTGAGAAAAGACTCGCGCGGATTCTTCTGTTGCTCACCAAGAAAAACACATCTGATTCTGTCGTTCCCAAGCTAGATCAGACGACTCTGGCACAAATGGTGGGTACTACCCGGTCGCGGGTTAGCTTTTTCATGAATAAATTCAGGTCGTTGGGCCTCATCGATTACAGTGACTTCAGGCACGGATTGCAAATTCATGGGTCACTTCTTTCTCTCTACGCCAGAAAAAACGTGCTCATACTCGCTCACCATTGAATGTGCCGCCGTATTCCTGAGCCGGCCGTACTCGACCTCGACCGCCTTCCATGCCACCCTACTCCGGGCCTTATGCCGCACGGGTATTCGCCGAGAGCCACTGCTTCGGTATGGACTGAAAGATTAGTTCACCTTGGGTGGCCGTAAACTCCATTCCACAACGAGAGCACGGGAATTCCCAATCTTCCGGATGGTCGGGTCGAACGCTGGCTGCTGGTCTGTGTCAATGACCAGTCAACTGCAGTCGGGTACGGTCGACTCGTTACTTGGCCGAAGTCGATTTTTGATTGCAAATCCTAGCAATGTTATCGTGGCTCTGCTCAGACAATTCTCCGAGGCGTAGGGCACACTGCGTGGATCTTGTTTTTCCTGGCGTGAACAGTCCATCGGGAACCATCCCTCATGAACATACTTGATCTCGTTGTCGGTAAGCCCATCAAGACCAGTGACGAACGCGCCGAGCAGATAGGTCCCGCGCAGGGCGTCCCGATCTTTGGTCTCGATGCGCTGAGCTCGGCTGCTTACGGTCCGGAAGCGGCCCTCAGCCTTCTGATTCCGCTTGGCCTTCTCGGCGTTCGGTATATCGTTCCCATCAGTGCTGCCATCATCACATTACTCGTGATCGTCTACTTCTCCTACCGCCAAACCATCGCCGCCTATCCCTCCGGCGGTGGCTCCTATACCGTAGCGCGCTTCAACCTTGGGGCACGTACCGGCCTGCTCGCCGCGGCCGCGCTCCTCGCCGATTACATTCTCACGGCCGCAGTGGGCATTTCCGCCGGAGTTGGTGCTTTGATCTCGGCCGTTCCCTCCTTGCTTCCGCACACCGTTTCTCTCTGCGTGGGCATTCTGATCGTCATCACCATCCTCAATCTCCGCGGTGTGCGCGAAGCTGGCCTTGCCTTCGCGGTTCCGACTTATCTCTTTGTCGGCACGCTCCTCATCACCATCGTCGCGGGCCTTATTCGTGTTCTCCTCAGCGGAGGACATCCCGCACCGGCAGTTTCCCTTCCGCCTCCGCCGCCCATGACTCAAGCCCTCACCTATTGGCTGCTGCTGAAGGTTTTCGCCAGCGGTTGTACCGCATTGACCGGTGTCGAGGCTGTCAGCAACGGCGTGAAGGCTTTCCGGGAGCCCACCGTGAAAAACGCCCAGCGCACTCTCACCGTGATTATTTTTCTGCTGGCGGTGCTGCTGGCGGGAATTTCGTATCTCGTAAAGATTTACGGAATCGCGGCCACCGATCCGGGCCAGCCCGGCTACCAGAGTATTCTCTCCATGCTCACCGCCGCGGTTTTTGGCAAAGGCCTCTTCTATTATCTGACCATCGGCTCAATCCTTGTCGTTCTCTCTCTATCCGCCAACACCGCCTTCGCCGATTTTCCGCGTCTCTGCCGCGCCATCGCACAAAATAACTACCTTCCGCATGCCTTCGGCTATCGTGGGCGGCGGCTCGTCTACACCTACGGCATCGTGGCCCTGGCGGCACTCTGTGGCGGCGTTCTCATCCTTTTCGGCGGTATCACCGACCGGCTTATCCCGCTCTATGCCGTCGGCGCTTTTCTGGCCTTCACGCTTTCGCAAGCCGGCATGGTCATGCACTGGCGGAAAACTCGCGGTCCGCATTGGCTGAAGAGCGCACTCGTGAATGGGTTCGGTGCCCTCGTCACCGGCATCACCACGGGCGTCGTGCTGGTTGCGAAATTCGTGGAAGGCGCCTGGATTACGCTGGTCTTCATTCCGTTGACTATTGTTTTCTTCAGCCTTGTACGCCGCCACTACCACTTCGTGAAACTGCTTACCATCTGCAAGGTCCCCGTCGACGCGGCCAGTCTCAGTCAGCATCCCATTGCGGTCATTGCTATCGACCGCTGGAGCAATATCACCCGCCAAGGAATTGAATTTGCTGCCCGGCTTTCCCCGGAGGTGATCGCCTTGCACGTCGAACCCAACGAGCATTCCGAATTGCTGCAAGACGACTGGGAACAATACGTTGAGCGACCCTTCCGCGCGGCAGGCAAAGAGCCGCCCCAGCTTCACGTCCTGCCTTCCCCTTACCGCTTTGTCATCATTCCCATCGTTCAGTTCATTCTCGACCTTTCGAAAAAACATCCCGATCGCAGCATCATCGTGGTCATACCCGAGCTCGTGGAAGACAAATGGTATGAATACTTCCTTCACAATCAGCGTGGGCGGCTTCTGGAATGGGTGCTTCTCGTCCGCGGCAATGAGCGTGTCTTTGCGGTGACTGCTCCCTGGTACGTCGGGGAACGAACCTAGTTGTGGCACGGCTCAATGGCACTTCAGTTCGGGCAGCCAGGGGTGTCAATTTGGTTGGGAGCACTTCGGAGAGACTCGGGTGTTTGAACTGCCCGTTTCGCCATTTTTACCGATCTGAACTGAAGTGAACCCAACTTGGCTCCTGCAGTTCTGGATCACTTTGCGAGTTAGCCTTTCGCATGAGATCTTCACGTCAAGGAACGCGTGGCTTGGCATCATTCGGAGGCCGCGACCAAGACTTCTTTTCAGTGCCTATGCTGCTACTGCTTTGGGTGCGTGCACTGTGCACGGAGCAGGATGCGTGGTTTCGATGATGTTCTTCGCCTTCGCCACTTCTGCAGCCGTCCCGTGGGCGATCAGCAGGAATTGATCCGTCTTGAGTGCCGCTTCGTACTTCACAATGCTGTCCTTAGGAATTCCTATGCTGTAGAGGCCGGCTCCCAGAGCGCTCAACCCTCCTACTACCACCGCACCTTCCAACACTCCCACGATCCACGCCACCAGCGGCCCAGCCACCAGATTGGGCCGATGCCCGGAATCACGAAAAAAGCAGAGCCGAACAGAAGCCCCCAAAAACCTCCCCAGAATGCACCCATCTTGCCCCAATACTTCATGCGGTCGCCGGTGTTGTAGTAGCCCACCACTTGCTCATCGGTGTGGTAGCCCTTGCCGACGATCGATAACTTGTGCATGTCGATTCCGCCACGCTGAAGCCCCTTCACCGCTTGATCCGCTTCCGTATGCGTGGGATACACCGCGACAACTGAATTTTCTGTGGACATTTCCTCGTCTCCTCGGCGACTTGCCGTCATTCTCGGACCACCAAGTTGAGTCCGACCCGAACAATAGGAAACAGTTTTCCTGTTCGTGCGCTGTCATAACAACGAACAACGCTCACACAGTTCGTTGAACTACTGCCGCCCGCATAGTTTGCACGGACGCGAACGGAGATGCGGGCATGAGGAAAGCTAGTACAGAGCTGCTGGAGCAGGGGATTCAAGCGCCATCCCCTGCTCCAGACTCATCCCCGCTGAACATCAACCGAGAACTTACATTGCGATTGGTACATCGGACGGGGGCACGTCAGGGTCTTCTTGTTGGCGACGGGGACGGAAAAAGGCCGAACCCGTGTGGAGTCCGGCCTGAAACGTGCACGTTTGGAAGCAGTGAAGCGACGCGGTCGTGAGGGTCCGAATGGTCGGTATTTCCGCCACTAACCCATGACCGCATTTCAAGCTATGAGACTGAGGCAGAGTACCTGTTAACGGTTTCAATAACTGTTCACTTTTATACACTTTTGAACATAAACCCGAGTAACACTGCCACTATTCGTGACGAGAGGCAGTGCTGTATGACTCCGACCGAACCACCAGCTGTGCATAAAGTCCTGCTCGTGGATGACGATGATGCCGTTCGCGCCATGATGAGTGCGACACTTGAACGCAAGGGATTTGAGGTGGTCGCGGCTGCCAGCGTGACGGAAGCTCTGAGACGGATCACTACCGAGAGCTTCGACGTGCTCATTACTGACCTGCACATGCCACATCCCAGTGATGGTTTTACGGTGGTTACCGCGATGCGCCACCTTCAACCGGATGCGCTCACGCTGCTGGTCAGCGGCTACCCCGACGTGCAGAGCGCCATGGCCGCATCCTTCTGGAGGCGGACGAAGTCATCGTGAAACCGTTCGAAGTCAGCAGACTCGCCGAACTGGTCCGTGAAAAGACGCTTACTCGCAAACCTGCTGCCCGGCTGGAAAAGGAGAGAGTGGGCGCGATACTGCATCGGTGCGTCAAAAGTATCGTCGAAGGGTGGTTGGTGCGTGTGAAACAGAGTAATCAACTGAGCCGCCTCACGCTAAGCGATGACGAGCGTACTGGACATCTGCCTAAGCTGGTTGAAGACCTAGCTCTCCGTCTGAGCCGGTCCAGCACCTCTGACAAGGACAGCGATGCCAGCCCTTCCCCTACCGCCGCAGCCATGGCGAACTGCGGTATTTGCAAGGCTACACTCCCGCAATGCTTGTGCATGAATCGCGAATAGTACAGGTGACCATCTTCGGAACGTTGCAAAACAATCTCGACTATCTGGATTTCAGCCTGCTGTTGCCAGATGTCATGGCTATCGCGGACGAGATTGATTCGCAGTTGACACAGTCTATGGACGGCTACATGAAAGCCATGCAGAATTCAGTGGCAGCGTAGTTTCATTTTCTGCGATTTTGAGCAGAAGTGAACAGCGATAACCTTCATCTGTCGGCACAATTCAAGTTTGTGTCCTCTGATAGACGAAGATACGAGTCCAGCCGCTCCGTGGCTCGGCGAGGAGATCATCAGGGCACAAGCGATTGCTCCCCATTTCATTCCGACAAAGATTCTGGTGCCCGTTGATTTCAGCTCATCATCCGATGCCGCCCTGGAGACCGCATCCGATCTCGCTCAGCACTTTCATGCTGAACTCTACCTTCTGAACGTGATTCCCATGCTTCCAACGGACACAAAAACTGTCTCCTTTCCCGAAACGGGGTACCTACCAAGGCGGAGGGTAATGCGGAGCGGCAGTTAGCCACGTGTGACGCCGCTCTTGTTTCCAAGGGGATTAAGGCGAGTTCCACTATCGAAATTGGCAATGACGTGGTCGGAAACATCATGCTGGTGATCGAACGTGAACATATCGACATGGTTGTGCTTTCGACGCACGGCATCTCTGGTTGGCGCCCTCGAGTCTTCGGCTCGACCGCGGAGAAGGTCGTCAAGCGCGTGCAATGCCCGTTGTTGCTTCTTCGCTCCGTCGATCCGGCCGCAAATTACCCAGCTTCCACTCCGCAGTCTTGAAGAATTGTGGTAGCAGATACAGCTTTCCACCTAGCGAATTATGGCTGCACCTGTCGAAGTCGCACCATCGAACCCGCCCGCAAAGCCGCTTCAGAACATAGCCTCGTCCGGACTCACGAGCGCTGAAGCACATAGTCGTCTTCAAAAAGACGGGCCCAATGCAATGCCCGATGTGTCCGCTCATCCACTTCGAAATGCATTGGCCAAGTTCTGGGCGCCCGTCCCATGGTTGCTCGAAGCGTCGATTGTGCTTGAGGTCGTGCTGCACAAATACTTCGAGGCCTCGATTATTGCGGGCCTGCTGGTCTTCAACGCAGCGCTAGCCTATTTCCAGGAAGGTCGCGCCCAAGCTACCTTAAAGGCCTTGAACTCGCGTCTCGCCTTGAATGCCTCCGTCGAGCGCGATGGGGCGTGGAAGAGGGTACCAGCTGCGGAGTTAGTGCGCGGCGATCTCGTCAAGTTGTCGCTTGGTGGCGTGGTTGCGGCGGATGTGCATTTGATCGGGGGATCTGTCCTGCTTGATCAATCCATGCTCACAGGCGAATCTCTGCCGATTGAAGCTGGTCCAGGCGTTGATACCTACGCGGGAGCACTGGTTCGACGTGGTGAAGCGACCGCAGTGGTTACAGCCACTGGCGTTCATACCAAGTTTGGCCGTACGGCAGAACTCGTGCGCACTGCGCACGCTGCAAGTTCGCAGCAGAAGGCTGTGCTGCGCATCGTGCGTAATCTGGCTATTTTCAACGGCGTCGTCATCCTTCTGATCGGAGCGTATGCCTATTTTCATGCGGTGCCGTGGAGCGAGATCATCCCGCTTTTGCTCACGTCGGTTCTCGCGGCAATACCCGTGGCATTGCCGGCAACATTCACGCTGGCGGCAGCGCTCGGAGCGCGATCTCTGGCCAAGCTGGGCGTTCTTCCAACGCGGCTATCTGCTGTAGATGAAGCTGCCACGATCGACGTCTTGTGCTCGGACAAAACCGGAACGCTAACCCGCAATGAACTTTCCGTGACCAGCGTTAAACCGATGCCTGGGTTTGACGAAGCCCACATTCTCGGCATGGCAGCCCTCGCCAGTTCTGAGGGTGGCGATGACGCTGTGGATGCAGCGATTCGCTCTGCCTCCACGAACAAGCCAGCATCGGACCTGCCAAAGCTAATCACGTTCGTGCCATTCGACCCTGCTAAGAAAACCTCAGAAGCAACAGCAACCGATGCAAAGGGGGGCATAGAGTGCATCGTTAAGGGAGCTTTCACGGTAGTCGTCGCGAGCCTCACCGCGCCGTCACCCACCGCGGCCGGTTTAGCCGACGAACTTGAAAAGCAAGGCTTCAGAGTGTTGGCAGTAGCTGCGGGCCCGGCAGCATCTTTGAAGCTTATGGGCTTTATTGCACTCAGCGACCCACCCCGTAAGGACTCGATTTCTCTGATCTCGGAGCTCAAGACCCTCGGCGTGCGAACGGTCATGGTGACGGGTGACGCTCCGGCTACGGCAGCAATCGTTGCCCATGCAGTGGGATTGGATGGGGCCGTTTGCCCGCCGCCCGGAGCGATTCCCGATGGCCTAAAGCCGAAGGATTTCGCGGTATTCGCAAGCATTCTCCCCGAGGGGAAATTTAACCTGGTCAAGGCCTTCCAGAAGAACGGGCATACGGTCGGAATGTGCGGGGATGGCGCCAATGATGCACCGGCGCTTCGTCAGGCACAGATGGGGATTGCCGTATCGACCGCAACCGATGTCGCCAAATCGGCAGCCGGTATTGTGCTGACCGAGGCGGGGCTTGGCGGTATCGTCGCTGCGGTAAAGGAGGGTAGGATCACCTTTCAGCGCATTCTTACCTACACGCTGAACTCCGTCCTCAAGAAGATCGTGCAGGTGCTTTTGCTGGCAATTGGCCTCGTCATAACCGGACACGCGGTGTTGACGCCCATGCTGATGGTCATTGTGATGATCACAGGCGACTTCCTAGCCATGTCGTTGACCACGGACAGAGTGCGGCCGTCGCCGATGCCGAATTCCTGGCAAGTCGGCGGGATTACAACCGCAGGAACCATTCTGGGAGCCTGCTTTCTCACGTTTTGTATAGCTGTCCTGGCGGTCGGCAAGTTCGAGATGCGATTCGGAATAGAGGCACTAAGAACGCTTTCCGTTGTTGCCATCGTATATGGCAGCCAAGCCACAATTTACGCCATGCGAGGACGTCGCCATCTTTGGCGATTACGGCCGACGGTATGGCTGGTAGCGTCCTCTGTTGCCGACGTTCTTATTATTTCGACCTTGGCTATTCGCGGGATTGCCATGGCACCATTGCCCATCTCAGTCTTGGCCGTTGAATTTGCAGCGGCGATCGCTTTCGGAGTGATTCTGGACGGGGTTAAGATCCCTGTCTTCGCTCGTCTTGGCATCTCGTGATTACAAGTTGGGCTTGGTGTCACACAACCTGGGAACCTGTGCCGTCGCTGTTCGTCGTCAGAACCTCTGAGACCAGCTTGGCCCCCGGGCCAAGCTACGGTTTGAGTTTCAGTTCCGCCCTTGGTTTTTGGTTGCAGCGGCCCAGATTGTAGCGAAGCCGCTGGTCGATCGTGCGTTGTTTCTGTGTGCCACAATCCATGGGGACCGATAACTTCTCGAAGGACTCCGTCCTCTTCCGGGAGTCCTGGGGGCGGTAACCGGCGAGCCAAAACTAGGAAAATCTTCTGAGGCAGCCGCAAACACCCAGATGAATTGTTGCGCGCTCAGGCCGCCGAAAATACCAAGGAAAACCGAATCTAGAAGGAGTCGCGGCTTATCTCCGTTCTGCACGATATGTTTGTATCATCATTCTGACGGATTGACCGCTGACGAGCCATATTACGCAGAAAGCTGCCGCAATCAGAGATTTTCGGCAGTTATTGTGTCGAGTAAGGATCGCCCGCATCGCGGGCCGCTTTCGGCGAAGCTGTCTTCCTCAGTTGTTCAAGCTCGGCCTGAACTTTCGCCCACTCTTTTGGCTTGCGCTTGGTCGCGTAGGGCGCGTCCGGATGTGCGAAGAATTCCAGGAGTTCGGCCCGAACCCCGGGCGAAGCACCACTAAAGTTCTGCTTTGCGAGCGCGTCGAGCAGTTCTGCTTGCGTCTCATCGTTGAGCCAATATTTTCCGGGACCTGTTACTCCGCCAGTGTCAAAATTGTCGTTGGGCAGGTCCAAATGGCCAGTGGCTGCCTGGCCGAGCAGGGTCCGGTAGTGTTGCAGGCTCGCGTCGAAGCTGGCTTCGAACATGCTTTCCGCCGGGGGCGTAGGCGTCCGGAGTTGCAGCACTCTAAGCGGACCTATCTTCGGGAGAATCCTCACAAGAAAGGCGAGAATTCTTTCGCCAAAAGTGGGCGGCTGATATTCCTTTCCCCAGTTCTTTTGGTAACTCGCGCGCGACAGATTATAGAGAAACTTCCTTTTCGTTATCCCGGGCTGGTCCTTCATGATCTGGTCTTTCTTCAGGCTCCAGGCAATGCGGGTCGCTTTGGGGAGAAGCTGGCTGACGTCATAACGGTAGGAACCGAGTACCTTGTCTTCGTCCGAGAGAACGCTCTTGAGATCCAAGCCGTAGGTTTCCTGAAACGCTTGTTCCAGGAGAGGAACTGAAACCCCAAAGCCGATGAAGTCATGGTAACTAGTGGGAGCATAACGTCCCTGCGCTACTTCCAGAACGTCGAATCCAAATTCGGTCTTTACGTGCGCCAGGGGATTTTCTTCATAGGTAACCACGTCGCCGTACTTCTTTTTCAGCTTAGGATACAGGAGGGGGACCGAAGGATTCACGGCCATGAGGTGGCCTTCGTTGTCCGCGGCGTAGTGAGAGAGAGCCCCGAGCGCAAAAGCGTAGCCGTCGACGTCCTTGGCATCGCGCAGCAGAGCCAGGATAAAGTCTCCGCTCCGCACATAATGCGTCAAGTCGCTGAAGAAATGACTTCCGTGCGGGTAATAGCCCATGTCCTGAATAATGGCACCGCCATAGGCATACCCGTGCGCTTCTTTGATTTCGTCCGGCGTAGCGTGAGGGAAACGCTTCAGCAGTAACGGGCGTATGTTGGTGTTCCATTCGCTGTCGATGATGGCTTCATGCGCAAGGACGGAGAACGCTGCGCTCTGGATTGGCCAGCCAAACGACAAGAAAAGCGCCAGCATTAGCGCGCAAACTCTCGCGAGCCGCGTTCTACCTCCGCCGCGTGGCATCCCACCCATCGCTGCCGCCTTCAAGTTTATAGTACACAAGCGGCTCTGGCTCGTGCGTCCTACTGGACGCGTAAGCAAGAGGTCGCTGTTCGATCGAAGATCGACCACAATCCCCACAGGATTGCCTACGCCAAGGCCGGAGCTTTGGTGTTGAATTTCATAGCTCGCTCCTTCCAGACTCAACCGCTTTGAACGTCCGTTGGCGAACTTGACGTTAACACCCCCCACAGCACGATTGCGTAGCGAATAGCCACCGTTGTGTCCGACTTAGTGCTGCCTCAAGATGATGGCCGGATTTCAGAGATATACAAGGTTGAACGCGATCTGAGTCACACGGTACTTCCCATCTCGGTGCTCAAGTGGGCCCTGGGGCGCTACTTTCGTAAGCTACAACTTCCAGTTTGCGGAGCTGTATCTGGTACAGGAACGTCAACATCAGGCAAGCGTTCAATGCTCCTATCAACAAGTTTTTTGGCACCAACGTCAGGTCTTCCTTTGAACGCCGTCAGATTACCAATATCGATGGTCGGATGCCCTGAAGCGGACGCTCCCGTGAATGCGGATTTCCACGCGACGGTGTTCTCGATGTGGAAGGTGCGTTACGTCTTCTTCTGTTCCATTGCGATCTTCCTGCACAGCTATAGCTAGGTGGCTGGCACGAACAGTCTAGCGGAACGCCGTTCTGCCGTACATGATGCTTGTTTCTGTTACGAGTACGAACAGACTATTTCAAAGAACAGACCCGAGTGAGCAAATAGAGAGTGCCAGAAGGCTCTCCTATTGGCAGGGCATGCGAGCCGACTTGAAAGCGGGGGCTGGAGGTGGATTCATGCCAAGAATGGCTACGACTCTCCAAGAAGGCGTTTTGAGCCAAGTGGAACACATCGCAGAATTCGCGCATGGAGCACGCTTTGAAGCTCTAGGTTCCGATACCCGCCAGCAACTCAAGGTCCGGATCTTGGACTCGCTGGGGTGCAGTCTTGGAGCACTGCATGCTGAACCCATATGCAAGATACGTAGTTACATCAGCGAACTGGGTGGCAGCGGCAGCTGTACCTTGATTGGTGGTGGGTCCACGGATGTTGACCGAGCCGCCCTTTATAACAGCGCACTGATACGTTATCTCGATTTCAATGATAGCTATCTGGCCAAGGGGGAAACCTGTCATCCGAGTGACAATCTGGGAGCGATTCTGGCGGCAGGGGAATGGATCGGGACCACAGGCCGCGACCTGATGACCGCTCTGGCGGTCGCCTACCAAGTCCAATGCCGCTTGAGCGACGTTGCCCCGGTTCGAGCAAGAGGATTCGACCACACAGTTCAAGGCGCTTACGGTGTGGCTGCAGGGGTCTCCAAGATCCTGGGGCTCAATCCGTCGCAGACCGCCAACGCGGTGGCTATCAGCGGGACAGCTTTCAACGCCTTGCGGGTGACCAGGACCGGAAAATTGTCACATTGGAAAGGGCTCGCCTACCCGAATCTGGCTGCGTGCTGCACTCGTGCGACACTGCTGGCCAGGCATGGTATTACGGGTCCGCTTGAGGTAATTGAGGGAGATAAGGGCCTCATGGATGCTATCACCGGCTATTTCGAAGTGACCTGGGCCGGACAAGACCTCGGATGTGGGGGGCGGACCACGATTAAGAAGTACAACGCGGAGATCCATTCCCAAACTGCCATCGAGGCCGTTCTTGCCCTGCGTCAACGGTACCAGTTCTCGAGTACCGATATAGAGCGGGTGGATGTGGAAATCTTTGATGTGGCCTACAACATCATTGGTGGAGGAGAAGAAGGCGACAAGAGCACCGTTTCTACCAAGGAACAAGCTGATCACAGTCTGCCGTACGTGCTCGCCGTGGCAATTCTCGACGGACAGGTAATGCCTGAACAGTACGCCCCCGAGCGCATTCAGCGGGCAGACGTACAAACGCTGCTCGGCAAGGTGTCGGTTCAGCCGCGCAAACTCCTTTCGGAACGCTTCCCAGATGAGATGCCATGTCGCGTGACAATCACGCTAAAAGACGGCCGCGTGCTCGAACAAGAAACCAAGGATTATGAGGGGTTCTATACACGTCCGATGTCGTGGGAAGTGGCCGTTCAGAAGTTCAACAGAATTGCCACGCCGAATGCAAGTGCAGATCAACGTGCCAGCATTGCTGACGCAGTGGCCAAACTGGAGCAAGTCTCGGTTCGCGAGCTGATGGAACACCTGAGCGCCATAACCCCAGATCCTGATAGCCCGCGCAGCGTACCTATTAATAGCGTACCTATTAATAAGGAGAATTGAAACACGTGGCGAGCGTCCAAGTTATCGATGAACGTGCTTTCTCCTTTTTGAAGATTAATGAGCGGCAGCGGAAGACAGGAGCAGTGCCGTTGACATTGGTTCGAGCGAGGCGGCGAAACCCGATTGCATCAAGTTAGGTTTTGATGGAGGCCAATATGGCAAAAGCGGCGGTTGGTTTGTTTGAGAAATCGGCCTTGATCGACGAGATCGTTGACGATCTCGAGGCCAGTGGTTTTCCTAGGAATGACATCCGCGTTTTAAGCGAACCGCGAGAAATGGCGGGTAGCGGGATGATGAGTACCCCACACACTGATTTTGAGGTGGACTTGGTCCGGGAGTTCAGGACGATCGGGGCCGGCGAAACGGACGCGGAGGCTTACGTCCAAGGAATCCGGCGTGGAGGAGTCATCGTTTTTGCCACGGGTTCGAGCGAGAAAGTTGATGCGGCTGCTGAGATTATGAACCGCCACTGTGCTGTCGAGCTTGAAGAGCTTGGCGTCTCACAACCGCATCTCCATAGTGCAGACCGCAGCAATGCGACTCCCGGTCGCAATAGCTCTGGCCAAGCTGGGCGGATTCGTTCTTCCGGGGGCGGTGTCCGGTTGTTTGTATGGTAGCTGTTTCACGAACGACAGACGGGCTGGGAAGCTCGTGAATTGCCGTCCAATGGAAGGTTGAAGATAATTCTTGGGAGGTTCCGTGGCGAAACGTAAATCGCGTGATAACGAAGCGCAGCTCGATGAACTAGGAAGCGATCCCGGGCAGGTGGGTTCGGACAGCACTGGGCAATCAGGGGATACTCAGGGGCTCTGGCAAATCGCTGACGCTGGCGCCGAAAGCGTCGAAGAACTCGCCGACACTGAGCAAGCATATGAGGCGGAGGCAGTCGACGGAGTCGAGAATGCTGCTGACCACCCCGAAGGCCAGTGCACACCAGAGAGGATTATGTGCGGGCAGATGACCTTCGGCCGGGGCGCGGAGAATGGCGGTCGCGACCGGAGTAGCAATGGACACCCACGAGGACAAATACCTACGCGACCCGGAAGATCGCGTGATTGACGATTGCAACGAGGAGCAGCGGAAAGATAAGGCGATGGACAAGACCCTTGCCGACAGCGTTCCGGCGAGCGACCCGCCTGCTTGGCAATCCTGAATCGAGATTGTGCCTTTTCGGGTTTTTTGCAAAAGGAACTGTCTGGCACCGCCGAACATTACTGGCAGGTTTGATTGCGAAGTCATCGTGGATCGCTGACAGGAGTCCAATCGATAGCGAGGAGGGCCCAAAATGGCGCAATGGCAATATGAGACGTTCTGTACAGAGCTTAACCGTAGCGTTGACTTTGATGAAGAACTTCGGAAGATTATTCAGAACTATGGCATGAAAGGATGGGAACTGGTGCAGGTGCTACAACCAAAAAACGATACCCGGTACCACTTAGTCTTTAAGACTGAAAGATCACTATATCCGAACCTCGATCCGGCAAAGCAGTAAGCGCACGGTGTCGGCACGTAACCACGGGCGTGCTCACGTGTCATACGAGAGTCGCTAAGCCGTGGTTATCGTTGCCGGTCCGACTTGGGATGGTGTCTTTGAGGCAGCAGACTGTACGTGCGGTGACCGCCTACGAAGGTGACACTCGCACAGAGGGATTCTTTGAAAAAGGAGAGGGACGGTGATCAAGCTTAAGCGCGCTTATGATTCTGCCAGCAATGACGATGGTATTCGGTTCCTGGTCGAGCGGTTGTGGCCGCGCGGCTTGAAGAAGACTGCCCTGCGTCTTGATGCCTGGCTGAAGGACGTGGCCCCCAGCACCGGGCTTCGCCAGTGGTTTAGCCATGATGCAGCTAAATGGGCAGAGTTTCAACGACGCTACCGCCGCGAACTGGACGCGAAACGCGAGGCCCTGGAACCGATCCTAAAAGCCGCCCGCCGTGGCCGAGTCACACTTGTGTACAGCTCCCACGACGCAGAGCACAACAACGCAGTCGCTCTGAAGGCGTACCTTGCGGTCAAGATGAGCGGGCGCGGCGGTGCGCAGCGAGCGGCGTAGCCACTCGGGGACTTGCAACCAGGAGCATGGCTGGAAATCAAGAAGGAGCACCAGGATGAATAACACAAAACCGATGGAAGAGTTGGAACACGAAAACCACATCATTGAGCGGGTAGTCGCTGCCATGGCGGTCCTCGCAGAGAAGTTGCGGTCAGGGAAGGAAGTTGAAGCGGTAGTTCCGAACGACCTCGTGGAATTTCTACAAGTCTTCGCTGACGACTGTCATCATCGCAAAGAGGAGCACTACCTATTCCCGCTGTTGGAGAAGAAAGGAGTGCTGGTGAGCGGGTGTCCGCTGGCAGTCTTGCTCAACGAGCACGACAGGGGGCGCCGTCTGATGGCAGATTTGAAGCAAACTTCCGAGGCGTATATCCGATCTGGAAACACACTCAAGGAAGCGCTGATTGGAACCTTGCACAGACTCATTGAGCTCTACCCGGCGCATGTCTGGAAGGAAGACTACCTGCTCATTCCCATAACTGACAAAATTCTCTCCGACACTGACCAAGAATCTCTGGCGCCTGAATTCGAACAGTATGAGTCTGAAATCGGCTCCGACGTGCAGCATGGTTTTAAGCAACTGGCGGAAAGCCTCGTCGCGAGAATCCACGCCGAAGAGGGGAGTGCAGCCGTCTCTGCGGCTGCCTAAGCACGTCGGACTCTACAGGACTTCAAGTTAAGGAATGACAACGGGTGCAACATTCATGCTATCCACCACGCCAGTCAGATCAGCCTGCGGCGCATAGCATGGGTGACCGCTTCCAGCCTACTGTGCGTGCCAAGCTTCTCGTTGGCGTGGTGTAGATGGTTGCGCAAAGTTTGCAGGGTAATTCCCAGGTTTCCAGCAATTTCAGCTGAATTCTTACCTTCCGAAAACAGCCGCAGTATGCCTTGTTCCTGCTCGGACAGGGGTAAGACGGGGGCGGGTCGCGCTATCCCGTTTCCATTTCCATCTGACATCGCAACGATCTGCTTGGAAATCTGAAGCATGCTGTGTAGAAGCTGCTCCTGGTGTTTCCTCTTCGTGATATCACGCGCCAAGTGTACGAACAGGCGTGGGTGAGTTCGGCCATCTTTGAACATTAGAGTTGACAGATCCACCCAGATCCGATGGCCTGAACGATTAGTAACTTCCACATCAAAGTTGGAGATTTTGCAATGCTCCGCGGCCGCGTGCCGGGCATAGAAGTCGCATGCGCAAACCTTGGTGCCGAGGGCACCGCGGCCCTGCAGGACCGTATACAACGATTTGCCAATAACTTCGGAACCTGTGTAGCCGAAAAGTTCTTTCGCCGCTGCATTCCAGGAACAAATTTCGCCTTGTTGATTCACACAGAAGGCGGCATCGGCGGTTTCCTCGAGAAATTCAAGCAATTCCCTCTGCAGCATCACACGGCTTCCTCAAAACGCTTACACAGCCACCCAAGACAGAGTTTGCCTATAATTATAGTCGTGTGAAGGGTGACTTCTGTTCACTTTTGCACACTTATTGAATACAGATTCGCGGGGCACGGGGAATAATGGCCGGGGATTTGCAAGCGGTGATGCGGCCCCTCAGTCAACTTCGGACAATCGAACCTGACACTCCCGCAATCCAGGCGCTTGAGATTATGAGCCGAGAGGATATCAACCAATTGCCTGTTCTCTCCAACGGGCGGCTGGAAGGAATCTTTTCCCGCAGACATATTCTGGGTTTCCTCCAGAACCATGCTGAATTGCCCGGGCGGTGAGAGGCCCGATGATCCGTGCGGTCCGAGTTTAAATGAGAGAGGCTGGTTTGTAAGGAGATTCACGATGAACGTCAATCCGTCGGAACAAGTTTTCGAAGAAGTACTTCCGTATCTTGAAACGCTCGACGCTCAGATTGGTGCTATCGTCCAACTATTGAAAGACAAGGGCATCACGACAAATGAAGAATTTGCCCAATACGTGCAGCGAGCTGATATGGCAAGTAATGTTAGGGAGCGCGGACTGCGGGTGAGAATGGAATACTTGTTTACCCGCGCTGCCAAGCGGAGCGCCGAATCATGATGCCACAGTGCGGCCTCGTCATTTCCCTCAACGCTTCATCGCTTTAAGTGCTTGTTTGGCCGTCAGGGGAGCCCCCACCATGTCACCTCGGAAGCTTACGACTGCGCCAATATCCCCATTCCGAGCTCGCAAAGAAAGCGCCAGATTATCCGCCTACGCCACTTACTCCAACTGTGCAATGTTGACCGGTTTTGATGAGGACCCATCGTCGATCATGGTGCCAGTGGGAGGCGCCAATGAATTCAGCTGGCCCAACAAAACTCCTTAAACATGTTCTTTCCCAAATGCCAGATCGCTTTCCATCAACGCGACGCAATGTGAGAGAAAGCAGGGGCGTAATGTGTAATTTCTGGGAAAGATTGGGCATCCTTCTTCCGGTCTATCGTTTGGTGGGTCGAGGCCTGAATGACAGCGAAATCGCAAACGAGCTGAATCTCACTGAAGGCAAGGTTGAAACCTGCATTTCCTGGATGTTGCGTTTCTTGAAGCTCACCAATCGGCTGGAATTGGTGCGGCACGCGTGTAGTGCTGCACAGCAAATGTCTGGCACTTACCATTTGGACTTGGCGATCCGCGGCTCGACGAGCGATCCTCGGCCCGCGGCGGCAGCCTTAGCCACGGGAACGTGTGTGACTTAGGGACTCAGGCTATTCAATAGCACGGAGGTATTTACCATGAATGCAAACACTGAAGCTTGCCATCCAGGTGAGGGAAGTAACGCCTTGAACAGGCTGCCGCAGTTGGCTGAGCCTCTACTGCACTTCGACTTGCGGGAAGAAGTTGAGCAACTCCGCCGGGAAGACTCGTGGCAGCGCGAGACAGGGCGGAGTTCCAAGACGCTTGCGAAGTATCCAGATTTCCGCATCATTCTGGTCCTGATGAAGGCCAACACGCGAATGAACGAGCACCGAGCCGAAGGTAGGATCTCCATCCATCACTTGCTGGGAAAGATTTGTATCCATCTGCCAGATCAGAAGGTCAACTTATCGGCTGGACAATTATTGGTCCTGGACTGTGGCATGGTACACGACGTCGAAGCATTGGAAGAGAGTGCGTTCTTGCTCACCGTCTCCTGGCCCAATAGCCCATCGGGATCCTGATGCGGAATGTTGTCAGGCCCATCGAGATTCTTCTGCCGCTAAAACGAGCGCCACGGGTCTCAATACGCTCAGCGTCGCTGAAGAATCGCTCACGGTATACGAACGAACAGAGCCAAGCGACCAGCGTCATAGGCCTGAGTACAAACGATCTATTGCCAAATATGGAGTAAACAACAGAAAGTGGATCTCATAAGCGGAGGTTTCAGGTGGCTGCCAATGGCACTCGTCAATTACATGAAGCGTTCGGCCGACCGGGGACGCCACCCAGGTGGACGTCGAGCTCGAAGGAAGGTGTAGGAACGGCTTATTCAACCTCAAGCCGGGTATGGTTCACCATTTCGCACGGGATTCTCAACGAAATCTACTTTCCCACCATCGATCATCCGCAAACCAGGGACATGCAGTTCCTGATCACGGATGGTGAGAGCTTCTTTCACGAAGAACGGCGTGACCTGGACAACGAAATTGAATGCATCGAGGCCGATGCGCTGGGGTATCGAGTGACATCCTCCGACCGCGATCACCGGTATCGGCTCGTGAAAGAGGTCATCTCCGACCCCCATCAATCGTGTGTCCTTATCAACACCCAACTGGAAGGCGATCCCGAATTCCTGAAGAAACTGCGAATCTATGCGCTGCTTGCGCCTCACCTGGAAGTCGGAGGCTATGGAAATTCAGCTTGCCGCTTCAAGACCGCAGGTCAAAACGTTTTGATAGCGTGGAAGGCTGGCAAATTTATTGCGATGGGGGCTAATGTCGGGTTCAACAAGACTTCATGTGGTTACGTCGGACATAGCGATGGGTGGCAGGACCTGCACAAGGACTTCCAACTGGACTGGGAATTCGACAAGGCCGAAGACGGCAATGTGGCCGTGATCGGCGAAGTCAACCTTACCGTCGGTCGGGAGTTCACGGTTGGCATAGCCTTCGGGGATAGTATTCATGGCGCAGTAACCGTTCTCGAGCAATCGCTGGCGACTCCGTTCGTGGAACATCGCGAGAGATTTGTCGACCAGTGGCATCGGGCCTGTAGTCGTATGAAGAAATTGGATGCGGTTTCGAGCGACAAAGGAACCTTGTACCGGACCAGCCGAAACTTGCTGTTGGCGCATGAGGATAAGACATTTGCCGGCGCGCTGATTGCTTCGGCGAGTATTCCGTGGGGAAATTTCAAGGGTGACGAAGACGTGGGCGGCTATCACCTGGTATGGACTCGCGATATGGTGAACAGCGCGTTAGCCCTACTTGCCTGTGATGACACGGCCACTCCGTTGCGCGCGCTTGTGTATCTCGCTTGCTGCCAGCAAGCCGACGGTGGATTTGCGCAGAACTTCTGGATTGATGGCACCCCGCATTGGCGAGGTATTCAGCTCGATGAAGTCGCGTTTCCGATTCTTCTGGCTTGGCATCTGTGGAAGAACGATGCGCTTAGAGATTTCGATCCTTACTCGATGGTCCATTCTGCGGCGGCTTACCTTGTTCGGCACGGGCCAGTCACACAGCAAGAGAGATGGGAGGAAGACAGCGGATATTCACCATCTACGTTGGCGGTCAGCATTGCCGCCCTGATCTGTGCCGCAGATTTCGCAGGGGCGAGGGGCAAGCAGGACGACGCGAGCTTCTTGCAGGACTATGCGGATTTTCTTGAATCCCACGTCGAAAGCTGGACTGTTACTACCGACGGATCCCTCGTTCCGGGGATTAAACGCCACTATATTCGCATTCATCCTGCTGCGATCGGCGATGCTTCGCCAGATGAGGATCCCAATCACGGACTCCTCACCATTCACAATCTTCGTCCCAGACAGCCCTGGCAGTTCCCGGCAAAAGACATCACGGATGGCGGTTTCCTCGAGTTGGTGCGCTACGGCGTTCGCAAGCCAGGCGATCCACTCGTGGAAGACTCGTTGCGAGTCGTCGATGCTGTTTTGAAGGTCAATACGCCGTTTGGCCCCTGCTGGCACCGCTACAACCACGATGGCTACGGGACGCACGCGGACGGCGGGCCGTTTGAAGGCTGGGGGCAGGGCCGGGCTTGGCCGTTACTGACCGGCGAGCGGGCGCACTACGAGTTCGCGGCGGGACGCGATGTTCGCAAACTGATTCGTACTATGGAACAGTTTGCATTCACCGGCAGGATGTTGCCGGAGCAGGTCTGGGATAGTCCCGACGACGTGAAATCGGCTGGCATGTATTTTGGAAAGCCGGCAGGATCAGCTATGCCGTTGATGTGGGCCCACGCTGAATATGTGAAGCTGTTGCGTTCGGTTGCGGATGGCCAGGTGTTCGATCTGATCCCGGTGGTGGCGGAACGATACCTGAAAAAGCGCGGACGAAAGAACTTAGAGGTGTGGAAACCCACTCGCCAAGTCAGAGAAGTGACCGTTGGGCAGGTATTACGAATCCAAGCTCCAGAGTCATTCCGGCTGCATTGGACCAATGACGGTTGGGTTTCGGCGAGCGACACACTGTCAACTTCGACTGAAATCGGAATTGAATTCGCCGATATTGCCATCCACGGCAATCAGAGTGCTCCTGTGCAATTCACGTTCTTCTGGACTGGCAGCGATCGCTGGGAGGGACACAACTATGATGTGTGCATCAACCAGAAGCACACCCGTGCAGTAGCCGCTTAAGCCGTGAGCATTCCAAACTGACTGTCTGATCGTTTGGCGGCACAGTCGGTAGTCTCGGAGTCTCGGAGTCATTTGTTGGAGCAGGAAGTGGACGCCTCTTGGGTCCAGTGTTTTGCCTTACTGTTCCTGAGCATCGGTGTGTGGCTGACATGCGCGAGTCAAAAACCGTTCTAACTAAGCGCGATTCGCTGCCAATACTGGTGACAACTGTAACGCTCCCAAGGACGAATGTAGCATTGTGTGAAGTGTTTGGACTTCACCATACTTTACTTGTTTCCTGAGGTCCGACTGTGATCTCCAGATGTGCGAACCCGGCGTGTTCCACTCGTTTCCGATATCTGCACGAAGGACGGATCTTCCAGTTTGAAGTGAGATCGATTCCAGTCGCTGGAGTCGATGCTCGTGGTGCGAACTGCTCGCCGCAAGGAACGGAGTACTTTTGGTTGTGTGACTCATGTGCGTTGACTATGATGCTTGTTCTCGAGCCAGATGCCGGGGTTGCACTGGTACCTGTTCAGAGAGGTCTCGGCCAAAGCGTGGCTCCTGGCAGGCAGTTGGCCAGCAGTGACCGTCAACGTGCCGCAAGTCTGCACAGCGTGACAGCGGGATACGGCTGTAAGTGACATCCGGCGGATGAGGAGTTTTACGAAGCTGGGCTCCGCGGCTGGCGACGGAATTGTCCTTCGACTGCTACAACGTCACTACTATATGGCTGGCAGGTGGTCGTTCACGCGAGGGTGCCGACTGGCCTATTCCCGCGGCGCGAGTGTTAGAGGTGAAGGAGGTCCGATTGAAACATCTCGGACATTGCTTCTTGGGAGTGAATGGAGAATGAACATGCAACTTGGAATGATTGGACTAGGAAGAATGGGCGCCAACATGGTGCAGCGCCTGATGCGTGGCGGGCATGAATGCGTTGTGTTCGATATGAAGGCCGCGAGCGTAAACAAGCAAGCGAAACATGGTGCGGTCGGCGCCAAGTCGCTCGACGACTTCGTCTCCAGGTTAAAGCCGCCACGCGTTGTCTGGCTGATGGTGCCTGCCGCGGCCGTCGATAAGACGCTGCACGACCTGGCTGCTCACATGCAGCAAGGCGACATTATCATCGACGGGGGCAACTCCCACTACATTGACGACATCCGGAGGGCCAATGAACTCAAGCCCAAAGGTATTCACTATGTCGACGCCGGAACGAGTGGCGGAGTCTGGGGTTCTGAGCGCGGATACTGTCTTATGATCGGCGGCGAACAGAATATCGTCCATCGTCTTGACCCAATTTTCGCTACCCTTGCTCCCGGAATTGGAACGGCATCCCGCACACCAGGTCGCGATAAGACGGGCGGCACTGCTGAGCACGGCTATCTGCATTGCGGACCCAGCGGCGCCGGCCACTTCGTCAAGATGGTCCACAACGGAATCGAGTACGGCATCATGGCGGCTTACGCGGAGGGCTTAAACATCCTTCAGCATGCTGATGCCGGCAGGAAAACCCTTGCGACCGATGCAGAGACCACCCCGTTGCGGCAACCCGAGCTGTACGAATATGAGTTTTGTTTACCCGACGTCGCGGAGGTCTGGCGTCGTGGCAGCGTGATTGCTTCGTGGCTTCTGGATCTCACGGCGACTGAGTTGTTGAAAGAGCCGAGCCTGAAAAGCTACGCGGGACACGTATCAGATTCGGGCGAGGGACGCTGGACCATCAAGGCCGCTATTGATGAAGCGGTTCCTGCCCCTGTTTTGAGCGTCGCACTTTATGAACGGTTCAGTTCACGCGGCGATGCGGATTTTGCCGATCGAGTTTTGTCCGCGATGCGGCATCAGTTCGGAGGGCATGTAGAAAAAGCCGCGTGACGGATGAAAATGGCGAACCTCGATTCGGATGCGTTTGTCTTCTTCGGTGCCACCGGGGATTTGGCGTACAAGCAGATCTTCCCTGCGCTGCAGGCTATGATCCGGCGCGGTCACTTCGATATGCCGATCATCGGAGTAGCAAGGTCTGCCAAGGGCCTTGACCAGCTTCGGGCCCGTGCTCGCGAGAGTCTTGAGAAGCACGGCGGCCTGGATCCTGGCGCATTTGCTGTGCTTTCGGCAAAACTACAGTATGTCAACGGAGATTACGGCTCCAAACGGACATTCCGCGATCTGCGAAAGGCGCTCGGCCGGGCGTCTCGGCCTCTTTACTACCTTGCTATACCGCCAGACATGTTTGCGACCGTTGTCCAGGGCCTGGCCCATGCGGACTGCGACAAGGGCGCGCGCGTGGTCGTCGAAAAACCTTTTGGCCGCGACCTTGCCTCCGCGCAGGAGCTCAATCGAATTCTCCATCAGTCCTTCCCGGAATCGGAAATTTTCCGGATCGATCACTACCTTGGCAAGGAGCCAGTCCAGAATCTGCTTTACTTCCGCTTTGCCAATTCGTTTCTAGAGCCGATCTGGAACGGCAACTATATCCAGAGCGTTCAGGTCACGATGGCCGAAACCCTCGGTGTGCAGGGCCGGGGAGTTTTCTATGAAGAGGTAGGCGCAATCCGCGACGTCGTGCAAAACCACATGTTAGAGGTTGTTGCGCTGCTCACGATGGAGGCGCCAACCGGCCGCGATCCAGATGCCTTGCGCGACGAGAAGCAGCGCGCTTTTCGAGCCATGCGGCCGCTTACTCCTGCCGATGTCGTTCGCGGTCAGTTCCGTGGCTACCGCAATGAAGACGGTGTCGCTTCGGATTCGCAGGTGGAGACATTCGCCGCAGCGAGGCTACACATCGACGCCTGGCGCTGGGCAGGTGTCCCATTCTACATTCGAGCCGGAAAGCGGATGCCGGTTACCGCAACCGAAGTATTGGTTGAACTCAAGCGTCCACCACAGGCAGTGTTCGACACAATCGCCCCAAGTCAAGCGAACTACTTTCGCTTTCGTCTCAGCCCCAATGTGTCGATCGCTCTGGGCGCGCGGGACAAGATGCCAGGTGAGGCCATGGTCGGCGAGCATGTGGAGCTTCTCGTGCGACCGGGCTCAGACAACGAAATGATGCCATACGAGCGACTGCTTGGCGACGCCATTCGAGGCGATTCTCTGCTATTTGTTCGTGAGGACGGCGTAGAAGCCGCTTGGGGTGTTGTCGATCCGATTCTGGGAAACGTGACGCCGGTCCATGAGTACGAACCCAATACTTGGGGGCCAGTCGAAACCAAGCAGATCATATCCGGCGACGATCGCTGGCACAATCCCCAGCCGATCGCAGAAAAAACACTGGCGACGAAAGAATGAGATCACCGTGCGAGGTCGTATTCATGATGGATACAGTGCTGTGGAGTTTGAAAAACCGCATCCTCTGTGTGACGCTTGCCGATTTGTTTGGCCCGCCTCAGTGTCGGCACATCTAAAGAGCGTTGAACCATGAAAGCAAGGTAATCATAGGAGATCATGCCGATGAAGAAGGACTTTAAAGTGGGAGATCAGGTGGGGTGGAACTCGGAAGCCGGCCACGTCCGGGGAACGATCAAGAAAAAGATCACCTCGGCCATAACGTTCAAGGGCTACACGGTCCGCGCCTCGAAGGAGGATCCCCAGTATTTGATCAAAAGCGAGACGACCGAACATCTGGCCATGCACAAGGGAGCGGCACTCAAGAAACTCAAAAGCAAACAATGAGCGCGTTGTCTACTACATCTCCGGACCAGCAGCCATGGTAAAAGTCATGCACACTATGCTTACGGACGGGAGAGAATGACAATAATGCACGCATTGAAGAGTTTGCGGTTTATTAAGTCGAGCCCGGCTTTCCTGTGGCGAATCTTGAAACCCAAATGAATTCACGGCGGGTAATGACAGAATGGATATTGCTTTCGCGGTCACGCGCACGAGTACGGCATCGAGAAGCCTCAGGTCTGAGACTGAGAAATGACCGTCGCACTCAAAAGAGGTGCGACTGTCCCGAGCGGCCAACGGCTAGGAAGGCAAAGGAGTGAGGTTATGACTGTTGAAACTTCAGAACAAGTTGCGTTGCAAACGCTGCAGGACAAGGCGACCCGCTTGCGTATCGACTCGGTCCGTTCTACGACCGAGGCCGGCAGTGGACACCCGACGAGTTGCGCCTCTGCGGCAGAAATCATGTCGGTGCTCTTCTATTCCGTGATGCGTTACGATCCTCGCGATCCGCACCGACGGGACAGCGATGTCTTCGTGCTTTCGAAGGGCCACGCCGCGCCCATCCTCTATGCGGCGTGGGCGGAGGCCGGCGCCTTTCCGCGCGAAAAACTGCTGACTTTGCGTAAGATCAACTCTGATCTGGAAGGCCACCCCACGACCCGCTTGCCGTTCGTGGACGTAGCCACCGGTTCGCTGGGTCAGGGCTTGTCTGTTGGTGCAGGAATCGCCATCAATGCCAAACAATTCAAGAATTCCGATCAGCGCGTCTATGTTTTGATGGGCGACGGCGAATCGGCAGAAGGCTCAGTATGGGAGGCGGCGCAATGGGCGGCTCTCCACCGCCTCAATAATCTCTGCGCGACCATCGATATCAATCGGCTGGGACAGAGTCAGCCGACGATGCTCGAGTGGGATCTTGAAATCTACAAGGCGCGCTGGGAAGCATTCGGCTGGCAGGTGTTGATCGTTGACGGACACAGCATTCCGGACCTTATTACAGCCTATGAAACCGCCAGCCGGTCCACCGACCGGCCGACGATCGTGCTCGCCCGGACACTGAAGGGCAAGGGTCTCATCGGAATCGAGGGTCTTGAGCATTGGCATGGCAAGGCATTGCCCGAAGACACTGCTGCGAAGGTCATAGCCGAACTCGAAAAGCACCTGACGGGAGCCGAGACAGAATGGAAAGCTAAGCTGCCTCCGGCGCGACCCGACATCTCCAAAGCCCTGGCAGGCGGCGGCGCCAGCCCGGCGGCAAAACCGTCTTATGTAATTGGGGGTAAGGAAGTCGCCACGAGAAGAGGCTTTGGCGACAGCCTGGCCACCCTGGCGAAGGTCGATACTCGGATTGTGGTACTCGACGGTGACGTGAAGAACTCCACCTACACAGAGGAATTCGAGAATGTCGCACCGAATCAGTTCTTTCAAGGCTACATCGCGGAGCAGAACATCGTCGGAGTCGCCATGGGATTGGCGGCACGGGGCAAGGTTCCGGTTGCCGCGATATTTTCATGCTTCGTAACCCGGGCGTATGACTTCATCCGCATGGCAGCTATCAGCAATCTCAATATCAAGCTTGTTGGTACTCACTGTGGAGTGTCCATCGGCGAGGACGGTCCATCCCAGATGGGGCTCGAAGATCTCGCCATGATGTGCGCGGAACCAGACTTCACCGTGCTCTATCCTGCCGACGCTACGAGTGCCTGGAAGGCCACGACACTGATGGTCGAGCAATCCGGCCCTTGCTACCTCCGGCTGGGGCGCCCGAACTCGAGGATTCTCTACAGTGCGGACGAGGAGTTTGCGATCGGGAAATGCAAAGTCCTCCGTAAAAGCGACGAGGACAGAGCGCTCGTTATCGCGGGCGGGATCACCGTGTATGAAGCTCTGGCCGCGTACGATCAGCTCCAAGAAGAGGGCATTTCGGTTCGCGTCATCGATCTGTTCAGCGTGCAACCCATCGATCGTGAGGAGCTGATCGCTTCGGCGCGAGCCGTCGGCGGGCTCATCGTCACTGTCGAGGATCACTATGAGCACGGAGGACTCGGCGACGCCGTTCTCTCAGCCCTAGCTGAGGAGCGCGTTCGAGTTTGCAAGTTGGCTGTACGGGAGATCGCTCACAGCGGAAAAGCCAAGGAACTGATCGAAAAGTACGGCATTTCTTCCAGGTACATTGTGAACGCGGTCAAGTCTGCCTTGGTGGCTACTCCGCGGGATACCGTGGGCGTCGCAAGGTCAAAGGGATTGCGGAAAAGGACTCTTGGCCCTGCAATCTATGGCAAGAATGTGAAACCGACGCGGCAGCTCCACGACCTCGGCCAGAGTCTCTGGCTGGACAACATCTCCCGTGGGCTTCTGTCGAGCGGGACCCTCCGCCGCTATATCGACGAACTCTCGATCACTGGTCTCACTTCAAATCCCTCGATCTTCGACCATGCGATCAAGAACTCGAACTTCTACAATGACGCCATCCGCCAGAAGATGAGGGAGGGCAAGTCAGGTGAGGCGCTCTTCTTCGAGCTTGCGCTCGAGGACATGAGGCAGGCGGCCGATCTCTTCCGGCCGATTTACGACCGGACTAATGGCACCGACGGTTGGATGTCGCTGGAAGTTTCTCCCTTGTTCGCTCATGACACGGCGCACACGATCGCCCAGGCTAAGCAGCTTCATGCTCGCGCCGGAAGCCCCAACCTCTTCATTAAGATTCCTGGCACCCGCGAAGGCATACCGGCGATCGAGGAGGCTATATTCGCCGGGGTGCCAGTGAATGTGACCCTGCTCTTTTCGTGCGAGCAATATCTGGCGGCGGCTGAAGCCTACATGCGTGGCGTTGAGCGACGCATCGCAGCGGGCCTGAACCCGGATGTTTGCTCCGTAGCCTCTGTTTTCATTAGCCGCTGGGATAAGGCGACAATGGGGAAGGTCCGTAAAAACTTGCAGGACCATCTCGGGATCGCCGTCGCCAAGCGGACCTACAAAGCGTACCGCCAATTGCTCGATTCGGAGCGCTGGCAGCGGTTGGCCAATGCCGGTGCGCATCCGCAACGCCTGCTCTGGGCGAGCACCGGCACCAAAGACCCCGCTGCTTCCGATGTTCTGTACATCAAGGCGCTCGCAGCTCCATTCACCATCAACACGATTCCGGATGCGACACTTCTTGCTTTCGCCGATCACGGCAAACTGGGTAAGCTTCTGCCCGTCGACGGCGGCGATGCGGACAAGATGATTGCCAAGTTCGGTCAAGCGGGCGTCGACTATGACCAACTGGCCGCCGATCTGCAGCGCGAAGGAACCGAGTCGTTCGTCAAATCCTGGAACGAACTGCTCGGCTCAATCGCGTCGAAAAACGTTACGCTCAAAGCCGCGGGGTGAGATCCGCAGCGATGAAATCAAAAAGGGATGGACTCAGGATGGGCCCGGCTTCGAGAAAAAACATCCTATGTTCGTCTCGAACAACCCCTTTTATCCTGCGGAGGAATAGAAAATGATCACGATCCCGCAACCGCAAGCTGGAATCATTCCGCTCTACGAGCGGCCAGCCTGGAAAGCTCTGCAGCAGCATTATTCCAAGCTACAGAATGTGCACCTCCGCCAGCTGTTTGCGGAGGATGCCCAGCGCGCGAGCACTTCGCGTTCGAGGCCGTAGGTCTCTATTTCGACTACTCAAAGAACCGCATCACCGATGAGACGATCGGACTGCTGCTCGAACTCGCGAATCAGTCCGGCCTGCGCGAGCGGATCGACGCCATGTTTCGCGGCGAGAAGATCAATGTCACCGAGAAACGCGCCGTTCTGCACGTTGCGTTGCGAGCGACGAAGGACGAGTCGATCATGGTGGAGGGCAAAAACGTGGTGCCCGAAGTCCTCGCCGTGCTCGATCAGATGACGGGATTTGCGAATCAGGTCCGCAGCGGCCAATGGAGAGGGCATACCGGCAAGCGCGTACGCAACGTGATCAACATTGGTATCGGCGGCTCCGATCTCGGCCCCGTCATGGCCTACGAGGCGCTGAAGTACTACAGCCAGCGCAACATGACGTTCCGCTTCATCTCGAACGTGGACAGCACGGACTTTGCCGAAGCTACGCGCGATTTAAGTGCCGACGAGACGCTGTTCATCGTGTCCTCCAAAACCTTCACAACACTTGAGACGATGACCAACGCACGCACGGCCCGCGAGTGGGCGCTCCAGGCGTTGGGAGACGAGAAGGCGGTCGCGCGCCACTTCGTTGCAGTCTCGACCAACGCGGCCGAGGTCAAGAAGTTCGGCATCGACACCGCCAACAGGTTCCAGTTCTGGGATTGGGTCGGCGGCCGCTACTCAATGGACTCGGCGATTGGTCTGTCGACGATGATCGCGATTGGCCCCGACCAGTTCCGCGCGATGCTCGCCGGCTTCCACACGATGGATGAGCACTTCTGTACGGCGGCCTTCGATCGCAATCTGCCGGTACTGATGGGGCTGCTCGCCGTCTGGTACAACAACTTTTTCGAGTCTCAGACAATCGCTGTTCTGCCGTATGAGCAATACCTCAAGCGCTTCCCGGCCTACTTGCAGCAGTTGACCATGGAGAGTAACGGAAAGCATGTGATGCTGGACGGCACGCGCGTGGAATACCAGACTGGTCCGATCTTCTGGGGCGAGCCTGGGACCAACGGCCAGCACTCTTTCTATCAGCTCATTCACCAGGGAACGAAACTCATCCCGTGTGATTTCATCGCCTTCTTTCAGACGCTGAATCCGCTTGGCGATCACCACGACCTCTTGATGTCGAATGTGTTCGCACAAGCGGAGGCGCTCGCGTTCGGCAAGACTCCGGAAGAGGTCCGGGCGGAGGGAACGCCCGACTGGCTCGTTCCCCACCGTACCTTCGAAGGCAATCGCCCGTCGAACGTGATCCTGGCGGAACGGCTGACTCCAGAGACTTTGGGCAAACGGGTGGCGCTCTACGAACACAGTGTGTTTACACAGGGAACGATCTGGCAAATCGATTCGTTTGATCAGTGGGGCGTCGAGTTGGGCAAGGTCCTGGCCCAGCGGATCATACCGGAACTCGAGGCAGCCGAGGAGCCATCGCTGAAGCACGATAGCTCGACCAATGCTCTCATTCGGCGCTATCGCAACCTCAAGGGGGGCGCAGCACGAATGAAAAAGAACGGCTGAGTTGGCGCGAACTCGCTGATAAGGTTGCGAAGCGTACCCGGAGTGTGGATGCGCGGACCACCCTACGCGACGCCGCTTGCACCGCACCCAATGGTTCGTTTGCTTCGTTAGTGTCACAGACGGTACGCAATCGTGAATGACATGAAGATTCTGGTGATTGATGTGGGAGGCACTCACGTGAAGGTGCATCGCCCGGGCCACAAGGAGCCTGTGAAGATTCCTTCTGGGCCGAAAATGACTGCGAAAAAAATGGTCGCAGACGTCAAGAAGGTGGCAGTTGGGTGGAAGTATTCTGCCGTGTCGATTGGCTATCCAGGCTCGGTTGTTCACGGACGACCTGTCAGCGAACCCTACAATCTTGGGCCCGGGTGGGTGGGCTTCGATTTCACCCGAGCCTTCGGTCATCGCGTTAAGGTGGTCAACGATGCCGCTATGCAGGCGCTGGGGAGCTACAAAGGAGGGCGCATGCTCTTCCTGGGTTTGGGCACCGGGTTGGGTTCGGCACTGATCGTCGATGGGGTCCTCGAACCAATGGAACTGGCACACCTGCCTTACAGAAAGGGACGAACCTTTGAGGACTATATCGGATTGGCGGGCCTTAAGCGACTGGGAAAGAAAAAGTGGCGCCAGTATGTGGCTGACGTTGTGAAGCGACTGAAGGCGGCGCTACAGGCTGACTACGTCGTGCTGGGGGGAGGCAATGCCGGGTTGCTCAAGACGCTTCCAGCCAAGGCTCGTTTAGGGGAGAACTCCAACGCGTTCCTCGGTGGATCTCGACTTTGGCAGAACCGAAGCAGGTTTGCCCGCGGCCGTTTCGGTTCCTGCGACAAGCACTCGTCCTAGAGAGGCGGCTGGACTCCTGGACCCCTTCTCCTTTCTTCTTGTGACAACCGTAATGCCAATAGAAACGAATGTAGCATTGCACGAAGCAAGCATTGGAAGCTCAGCATGAGCTTATAGCGCGAGCGATACTTCAGCGACAGCATTGAGGCCAGGCGGAAGGTCGCTCGTCGGTGGTGGTTGTGCGGGTGAGTGTCTGCAAACAGTTTGGAGGCCGGATCTGTGACTCAGAGGTCGTTTTCGATCACGCCCGTACCGCCCTTCCGGTTGGATCTCACAGCTTGGGCACTTCGTCGACGTCCGGAGAATGCAGTAGATCGCTGGGATGGGAGGACCTACCGGCGTGTTTTGATGATCGATCGTCAAGCAGTAGAAGTGGCTGTACATCAGAGTGGCGGCCCAGAAGAACCACAACTGGAAGTCGATGTGACCGGCTCTCGTCTCACGGTGCGGCAGGAAGAATTCGCAAGAGTGTTGCTCGAACGCATGCTTGGCGTGCATGAAGACTTGAGACCTTTTTACAGGCTGGCAACACGCGATCCAAGATTGCAGCCGTTAGTCGACGAATTCCGCGGGCTCAAGCCACCGCAATTTCCCACGGTGTTCGAGGCAGTGGCCAATGGCATTGCATGCCAACAACTCTCGCTGCTGGTGGGAATTCTTCTGCTTAGCCGCTTGGCGCACGAAGTCGGCGTCATATCGGCAAACTCGCAGGATGCAGCGCACGCCTTCCCCGATCCGACAGATTTTTTCGGGGTGAAGGCGCAGTCTTTGAAATCTCTGGGGTTCAGCGCCAACAAATCGCGGGCTTTGATCGATGTCAGTTCCGCGATTCGTGACTCAGCGCCTAAACCTGGAGTCGTTGGTTAAGCTCGACAACCGGGCCGCGCTTGAACGACTGGTGAAACTGAAAGGAGTGGGTCGCTGGACTGCCGAATACGTTCTACTCCGGGGGCTCGGGCGATTGGACATCTTTCCTGGAGATGATGTTGGCGCCCGCAAAAAGCTAGCCCAATTCTTGGCGTAAGAAAACACCTTTGGACTACGACGGGGTGCGCAGAGCGGTTGCCGGCTGGCAACCCTATGCGGGTTTCGTCTATTTCCACCTCTTGTTGGCTCGCATAAAAAAAGCTGGATGGCTCTGTTCTGATCATGCTCCGTGCGCTACCAGCCAGGACTTCATGCCCGTACTGTACAGGAAGGGAGTTGAAAACCTCCTGGTCGCAAAGTGAAGACTCGCAAACGTCATAAAACACTCATGAATTTAACGAAATGGAGAAATGTAATGAAAAGCACAATGGCAACGAATGCACAGCCTACTACTCAACCTGCCATCTTTAAACTTAAAGCAAGTGGTACTTTTGTCGAACGGCGGCAGCAGATTTCCGCAGCGATCGCCCGTCGCGCTTACGAACTATTTGAAGCCCGCGGTTCTGAGCACGGCCATGACTGCGAAGACTGGTTTCGCGCCGAATCCGAGTTGCTGACTCCAATCCCGGCGACAGTCGTCGATACAGATGGAGGGTTTACGGTCCGAGCCGAACTCCCCGGTTTCACCGGCAAAGACGTGGAAGTGCTGGCCGAGCCGAGGAGCCTGATCATCCGCGCCAGTAAGCAGGAACCATTGGAACAAGAGAAAGGAGCGGTGCTCCAGGGAAAAATGTCCGCTGAGGTGTTCCGCGTTCTCGAGCTGCCTCATGAGATAGATCCACACAATATCACCGCGACCATCAAGAACGAGGTGCTGGAAGTCACCTTGGCAAAAGTCAACCCGGGCAAGAAGATTGCAGTCGGGGTTAAAGCGGCCTAGGAATTGGAGGGTGGAAGTGGAAAATGCCGTTTCCATTATTCTGCTTCCGCCCTATTGAAATTGTGAATTACCGCGCCCACCAGCATTCAAGCCTTTGCGCGGTCAGATTGAAATCTTAAGGAGAGCAATCGATGGCTACAAAAGTTATTTCTCACGAAAAGGGGTCCTTCCTGACTGATGTGAAAGAGATTCGACGGCGCGCGCGTCAGCAAATTATGGAAGGTGCAGTGACGGCGGATTACAGGGGTGACCGGGAAACGGTGGTGAGGGTTCTCAACCAGGCGCTCGCTACCGAAATTGTGTGTGTCCTCCGGTACAAGCGCCACCACTACATGGCGAAAGGCATCCACTCTCAAGCGGTTGCGCAGGAGTTTCTTGAACACGCCCAGGAGGAACAGGGACACGCCGATCAAATCGCGGAGAGAATAACCCAACTCGATGGGGCGCCGAACTTCAGCCCCGAAGGAATGCTTACCCGCAGCCACTCCGAATACGTCGAGGGAGAAACGCTGCTCGACATGATTCGCGAGGACCTGGTCGCTGAGCGCATTGCCATCGAATCCTATTCCGAGATCATTCGTTATCTAGCGGACAACGACCCGACGAGCAGACGCATGATGGAAGGAATTCTCGCCAACGAGGAAGAGCACGCCGAGGACATGAAGACTTTACTCGAAACCATCGGGAAAGAAGAAAAACAACGGGATCACCGATGAAAGAAGGGCGGATAGAGGGACAACTCACAAACAATCCCAATTTCGGATGGACAACCATCTCGGAGATTCCGAATTACGAACACTGAAAGGAGAATTGTATTCGTCCTTCGTGATCTGGTAGGTTGCGCCAGCAGCATGCGCAATGACCGCTCTCGAAATGCTCGACAAGAGCCGCTACTGGCAAGCCGCCAATTATCTCTAAATTTGGCTCATGCGCCATGGGAATTGGCCACAAAACAAGCAGGATTCACTTGCTATGAGATCTGCGGTGGTTGTCGTAAAACGGTTCCTGGCCAGCGTGTCATTGCTGGGAACGATGTCAATCGGAGCTCTTCCCTCATATCCGTGCGAGACCATTGTGAAGCTAGCGGTGACTGCAGTGCCGGTTGATTCCTCCGCTCGGGAGCATTACAGTACGGCCGACTTTTTTTCTAGGTTGATCGAACGCCACCATTGGCAAGTAGCCCGTCTAGATCGGCTCTCTGTGGTTCGAACCTACAAGGTAGAGAACGACAAAGACAAAACTCTCGCTTTAGAAGTGGTAGTCATGGAATACAGGGCGCCAGGAACAAAAACTTTCACACCCACCTCTGGAAAAGGCTCGGGATTCATACGGCACCATGTGTTCCAGCGGCTTATGCAGGCTGAGGCAAAGAGAGCACGAGCCAATAAGGACCCGGACAGCTTGATCACTCCGGAAAACTACACACTTGAAATAATTGGGAAAGATAGAATCGGCAGCTTTGACTGCTCAGTTGTTCATGCTATTCCGAAGCGCAAGGAAACGGACCTCTTCGAAGGAAAGATATGGATCGATAACCAGGATTTTGCAATCGTGAAGATCACTGGCCATCTTGCTAAGAGCCCGTCGTTGTGGATCAAGCGGGTGGACTTCGTGCGGGACTATCAGAAGATTGATGGTTTCTGGCTCCTGTCGAGAGAGGAGGCGGTTTCAGCGGTCAGGATATACGGCAAGGAGACACTAACGATCGACTATCAAGACTATGCCGTCACCCGCGGCCTCCTCGCGATCGGTCCCACAGATGCCAACCCGTAACACGCGGACTTTGCTAGGCCATGAGATGTTCGGCCAGGTAGTAGAAACAGGCCGCGGGGTGAAGCAGGTCAAACCTGGTGATTATGCGTGTTCACCGTTCGGCGAGGCTGTGGCAAGTGCCGTCCTTGTGCCATGAACCGTTCTGATATGTGCCAGACCGGGCTCTACACCGAGCGTGGCATCTCAGGCATGGATGGATACCAGACGGAATACGTGGTAGACCACGAACAATATGTCGTACGGGGCCGCCCGAACTGGAAGCGGTGGGAGTGCTCGCCGAGCCTTTTTCAGTGGCAGAGAAGGTGATCACCGAGGCCATGCAGTTGCAACTCATCCGTCTGCCGGATTCCTCCGCCTCGCGGAATTGGGTATCTGGAAAGTGCTGCCTTGTCGCCGGGTTAGGCCTGATTGGCCTGCTGGCGGCATTGGCGTTGCGCCTGCGTGGCGCAGAAGTCTGGGGCTTGGATGTCGTGGACGCAAGCACAGTCCGCCCGCGATGGTTACATTTGATTGGCGGCCATCACATCGATGGGCGTCAGATTACTCCAGAACACTTAATCGACCAGCTCGACCTAGTCCTGGAGGCTACAGGGATTGCCAGTCTCGAATTTGACCTCATCGATGCATTGGCCATCAATGGGGTGTACGTTGTGACCGGCATACCATCAGGTGACCACCCGCTGAAAATAGATGGTGCGGAGTTCATGCGGCGCCTTGTGCTGAAAAACCAGGTCATGGTAGGGAGCGTCAATGCATCGCACGATCATTTCCAACTGGCAGTGAATGACCTCGTTCAGGCGCAGACTCGGTGGCACGAACGTATAGCAGGCCTCATTACGCACCGGCACAACTACACGGAATTCGAAAACGCATTTCAGCATCACGGTTCAGACGAAATCAAGGTCGTGCTGGAGTGGAGCGGGGATCGAACGCCCTCACGGGAGAAGGTCAACCAATTGTCGTATCACGAAGTATAAGCGGTCGAATGTTGGAGTGCTGGGACTGTTCTGACTTTAGAAACCAAAGAGCTCCAGAGAGGGCAAGATCGGCGCGGTGCGTCCACCACTATTTCCGGAACCATCTGGTTCGCAACTGCAGGGTTTGTCGCATGAACCGAAGGCCGCCGGGCTCTCTTGCTTTTCCAATTTGTGACAATCGTAATGCCAATAGAAACGAATGTAGCATTGCACGAAGCAGGCACTAAGCTCAGCATGAGTTCATGGCGCACGAGATATTCAGCAGGCGGCACGGAGCTTGCGGAAAGGCACGCGACGGCGATGGTTGCATAGATGAGTATTTGGAAACAGCTCGGAGGCCGGATCTGTGAGTCAGAGATCGTTTTCGATCATGCCCACGCCGCCCTTCCGGCTGGATTTCACAGCTTGGGCACTTCGTCGACGTCCGGAGAATGCAATCGATCGCTGGGACGGGAGGACCTACCGGCGTGTTTTGATGATCGATGGTCAATCGGTAGAAGTGGCTGTACACCAGAGTGGCGGGCCAGAGGCGCCACAACTGGAAATTGATGTGACCGGCTCTCGGGTCACAGTGCAACAGGAAGAACGCGCAAGGCTATTGCTCGAACGCATGATGGGCGTGCATAGGGACTTGAAACCCTTCTACAGGCTGGCAAAGCACGACCCAAGATTGCGCCCGTTAGTCGACGAATTTCGCGGGCTCAAGCCACCGCGATTTCCCACCGTGTTCGAGGCCGTGGCCAATGGCATCGCATGCCAACAGCTGTCTCTGCTGGTGGGAATTCTGCTGCTCAGCCGCTTGGCGGATCACATCGGCATCATGTCGACAGACACGAAAGACCTACAGCACGCCTTCCCCGATCCCACAAGGTTTTCTAGGGTGAAGGTGCAGTCGTTGAGATCTCTGGGGTTCAGCGCCAACAAATCACGGGCTCTACTGGAGGTCAGTTCCGCGATTCGCGATCGGCGCCTGAACCTAGAGTCGTTAGTCAAACTCGATAACCAGGGCGCTCTCGAACGATTGGTGAAACTGAAAGGGGTGGGTCGCTGGACTGCAGAGTACGTCTTACTCCGCGGGCTCGGACGATTGGACATCTTCCCCGGAGATGATGTTGGCGCCCGCAAGAAATTGGCCCAATTCTTGGGTAAGACAAAACCGTTGGACTACGAAGGGGTACGCAGGGCGGTTGCTGGCTGGCAACCTTATGCGGGTTTCGTCTATTTCCACCTCTTGTTGGCTCGCATAAAGAAGGCTGGATGGCTCTGTTCTCATCCTGTCCAGTGCGCCACCAGTCAGGACTTCACCCTAGTAACGTACAGGAAGGGAGTTGAAAACCTCCTCGTCGCACAGTAAAGACCCACAAGCATCATACAAACACTCATGAATTTAACGAAATGGAGAAATGTGATGAAAAGCGCAACGGCAACGAACCTACCGTCCACCCCTCAACTTGGAATCTTCAAAGTTACAACAAGCGGTACTTCCGTCGAGCAGCGGCGGCACATTTTCAACGCTATCGCCTGTCGCGCCTACGAACTATTCAAAGCCCGAGGATCTGAGCACGGCCGTGACCTTCAAGACTGGTTTCGCGCCGAGTCTCAGTTGCTGACTCCAATCCCGGCGACAGTTGTCGACACAGATGGAGGGTTTAAGGTCACAGCCGAGGTCCCCGGTTTCACAAGCAAGAACGTGGAAGTGCTGGCTGAGCCGAGGCAACTGATCATCCGCGCCAAGAAGCAGGAGACCTGGGAGGAAGAGAACAGAAGAGCACTGTTCCAAGGAAAAGAGTCCGATGAGGTTTTCCGGGTTCTCGAACTGCCTCACGAGATAGATCCGGACAATATGACGGCCACTATTGAGAACGGGGTGCTGGAAGTCACCTTGGCAAAAGTCAGCCCGGGCAAGAAGCTTGCAGTCCGGGTAAAAGCTGCCTAGGGATTGGAGGGCGGGAGCAGGAAATGTCGTTTCCCAACGATCCTGCTTCCGCCCGATTGAAAAGGTTAGAGATTACCGCCCCCACCCCATTCACGTGCTTGCGTGGTCAGATTGAAATCTAAGGGAGCGAGAGATGGCGACAAAGGTTGTTTTGCACGAAAACGGTCCTTCTCAAACGGATGTCAAGGAGATTCGACGACGTGCGCGTCTGCAGATTATGGAAGGTGCAGTAACTTCGGACTACGGGGGCGACCAAGAAATGATCGTGAGGATCCTCAACCAGGTGCTCACGACCCGAACTTGCGGGTGTCCTCCGTTCCAAGCGCCACTACTACATGGCGAAAGGTATCCACTCTCAGGCGGTTGCGGAGGAGTTTCTTGAACACGCCAATGAGGAACAGGGACACGTCGATCATATCGCGGAGAGGATAACTCAATTTGGATCGAGCGCCGATCTTCAGCCCTGATGGAATGCTTGCCCGCAGCCACTCCGAGTATGTCGAAGAGGGAACGCTGCTCGATATGATTCGAGAAGACCTGGTCGCAGAGCGCATTGCCATCGAATCCTATTCGGAGATCATTCGTTATCTGGCGCACAATGACGCGACCAGCAGATGCATGATGAAAGGGATTCTCGCCAACGAAGAAGTGCACGCTGAGGACATAAAGAGTTCGCTCAAAACCATCGGAAAAGAGGAAACGCAAAGTATCACCGATGAACTGGAGCGCGCGCAAGAGGCTTCGCGAGGTCCTCTAAGCGAACAAACGCCGGATATAGTCCGTATTGCGGCTGCGCGGCATTTAAGACATGACGTGAGCTTCCCTGGTTTCCGTCAGCGGGTATCCCCTGAAATTGCTGTCTTGGAGGAGTGTGAGTATGGCAAAACAAGTAAACCAGCGCCCAGTCCTAACGCGAAACTACTGCGAGTATTCGATAGCGAGCAGGAAACCGAAGCCATGGTGGTACGCGGCCTGCTGGAGACTGCCGACATCGATTGCGATGTCACCTCGCTGGATGCACAACAGGAAATCCTTCCCGGTGTGGGAGGTACGATCATCCTGGTAATACGGGGATGGCGGCAGTAGTGGGTTCTTAAGGCCAACGCGACCTGCTTCGAAATGCGAATTGCTCAATGCTCTTTCAAACCTCTAGAACGGCTATCTCAGTGGCCGGTACAAACGGACTATTGAGATGTCTCGACGAAACAACGACCATTGGGTGGTCAAAACTTTTCAACGGTCCTGGTCACGGATGTCGCGAGTGGATGCGTCCGAGCCCGTCACGTGCCCGGTTGTGTTCGTGAGAGGTGGATTCGATGGCAAGCAAAGAAGAGGCGCCGGAAGATGTACGCCTGGTAGTAGCGGATGTTGACGGTGCACTGGTCACTCCCGATAAAGTCGTGACGCCGCGCGCACATGCCGCCGTTCGGAAAATCATTGGAGCGGGAATCGCCTTTACGATCACCAGCGGCCGGCCTCCACGAGGCATGAAGATGTTGATCGACGATCTTCAACTTCAGGACCCAGTCACTGCATTTAACGGTGGTCTGTTCGTGCGACCCGATCTTTCCGTCATTCGCGAAAACCTGCTTCCCCGCGAGGCGGTACAACCCGTGATCGACATCCTGACCAAACATAAGCTCGACGTCTGGATCTATAGCGATAAGGACTGGTTTGTCCCATCGCGCCATGGCCCTCACGTGGACCGTGAAGAGTGGACGGTCAAGTTTCCCCCGATCGTGGTGTCGAGCTTTGAGGGTCTGCTGAATCGAGTGGCTAAGATCGTCGGAGTCAGTGACGATCTTGAAGCGGTGGCCCGCTGTGAAAAGGACGTACAGCAGGAATGCGGCGAGCGCGTCTCGGCCGCCCGCTCCCAACCCTATTACCTGGACGTAACTCATCCGAAGGCCAACAAAGGAGAGGTAGTCACTGTCCTTTCGGAAATGCTACATGTCCCAACCGCCAATATCGCCACTATCGGTGATATGCCGAACGATGTTTTCATGTTCAAGCGCAGCGGGGTGAGCATCGCCATGGGGAATGCGAGTTCAGATGTGCAACATGCTGCCAGGTTTGTGACCAGTTCCAACAAAGAAGAGGGCTTTGCGCTGGCCATGGAACGGTTTGTTCTTCGAGCTCAGGTCGCCTGAAAGGCGTCGAAAGAGAAGCAGTTCAATTGAACAAGCATGAGTCAGTCATGATCATCGTGGTAATGGGAGTCTCGGGATCGGGGAAAACCACCATCGGCGCAATGCTTGCCGATGCGATCCATTGTCCGTTTCTGGAGGGAGACTCGCTGCACTCCAAAGAGAACATCGAGAAGATGAGTCATGGTATTCCGCTAACTGATTCTGATCGTGCCCCGTGGCTAACGGCCATTCGTACTCATATTCTGAAGTTCTTCAAGCGTGGGCAGAATCTTGTCGTCGCATGCTCCGCTCTGGAGCAGCAGTATCGGGAAGTTCTCGCCGACGGAATTCCGATCACATGGGTTTACCTGAAGGGCTCAGAGGAACTCATTCGTTCACGCATGAAGCATCGGACGAGGCACTTCATGAAGGCGAACATGCTTCCCAGCCAGTTCGACGCGCTGGAAGAGCCGTCCGACGCTGTCGTCGTCGACATATCACTGCCGCCCTCCGCCATCGTGGCGCAGATCTTGGCGCAGTTGCCGAGACCACAGCCAACCCTTCAAGACCGTGCAGCCCTACAACATGCTCAGAAAAGGCGTGCGCGAGGATGAAGATGTGCGAGGTGTAACGGTACTAGATCACAAGAACTTTTTGCACTAAAGCAACACTCACGAAGAAGGAGGTGAACGAATGAAAGCCATTTCGGTTGTGCCCGGAACCAAGACTGTCCGGTTAGTCGACCGGCCGGAACCATCGATCTCCGTGCCTGACGAGATAAAAGTCCGCGTGTTACGGGTTGGCATCTGTGGGACCGATCGCGAGGAGGCCGCGGGTGGCCGCGCCCAGGCACCACCTTCCCACGAAGATCTGGTGCTAGGCCATGAGATGTTCGGCCAGGTAGTAGAAACTGGCCGCGGCGTGAAGCAAGTCAAGCCTGGCGATTATGCCGTGTTTACGGTTCGTCGAGGCTGCGGAAAGTGCCGTCCCTGTGCCATGAACCGTTCCGACATGTGCCAGACGGGGCTCTACTCGGAGCGCGGGATCACAGGCTTGGATGGGTACCAGACGGAATACGTGGTAGACCACGAGCAATATGTCGTACAGGTGCCTCCCGAACTGGAAGCGGTGGGAGTGCTCGCCGAGCCTTTTTCAGTGGCAGAGAAGGCGATCGTCGAAGCCATGCAGTTGCAACTCATCCGTCTGCCGGATTCTTCCGCTTCGCGGGATTGGGTATCTGGAAAGCGCTGCCTCGTCGCCGGACTGGGCCCGATTGGCCTGCTGGCGGCATTGGCGTTGCGCCTGCGTGGTGCCGAAGTCTGGGGCTTGGACGTCGTGGACGCAGGCACAGTCCGCCCGCGATGGTTACATTTGATTGGCGGCAATTACATCGATGGACGTCAGATCACGCCCGGACCACTTCATCGACCAAATCGAGTTGTTCGACCTGGTCTTGGAGGCAACTGGGATTGCCAGTCTCGAATTCGACCTCATCGATGCCTTGGCCATCAACGGAGTGTACGTAGTGACCGGCATACCGTCGGGTGACCGACCGCTGAAAATAGATGGTGCGGAGTTTATGCGGCGCCTCGTGCTGCGTAACCAGGTCATGGTAGGGAGCGTCAATGCATCGCACGATCACTTCCAACTGGCCGTGAATGACCTCGTCCAGGCGCAGACCCGCTGGCACGAACATGTAGCAGACCTCATTACGCACCGGCACAACTACACGGAATTCGAAAGCGCGTTTCAGCATCACGGTTCAGACGAAATCAAGGTCGTGCTGGAGTGGAGCGGGGATCGAGTGTCCGCCCAAGGAGAAGGTCAACCAATTGTCGTATCACGAAGCATAAATGGTCTGAGTGTTGTGGGGTGCTGGGGCTGTTCTGACTTTAGGAACCAAGGGGCGTAGGAGCATGAAGCCGGATGTACGTGTATTTGCTGATGTGAACGAGCTCAGCCTTCGCGCGGCCGAGGCGGTGGTCAGAACAATCAACGAGTCCGTGCAAACCAATGGCAGTTTTTCTCTTGCCCTCTCGGGTGGGAACACGCCGCGAACCCTCTACCGCTTGCTTTCTTCGCAGTTTCGAGACCAGATCCCGTGGACGAAAGTGCACGTTTTCTGGGGAGATGAGCGTTACGTGCCGCTTGACGATCCACACAGTAACTACCGCATGGCTAGGGAGACTTTGCTGGATGCCGTTCCGTGTCCGACTGGGAATGTGCATCCTATGCCGACCGAACTGCCTGACCCCGACGCTAGCTGCTCGTGACTACGAGAAGACGTTGAGGAGCTATTTCTCCAAAGACTGGCCGCGTTTCGACCTGGTTCTCCTCGGACTCGGAGATGAGGGGCATACGGCATCGCTATTCCCGGGATCACCTGCCCTCGAGGAAACGAAGCGCTGGGTGGTGGCCGTGAAAGCCCCGGCCGAGCCACCTCTGCGGCTTACGCTTACGTTGCCAGTACTCAGTCACGCAGCCAACGTCTACTTCCTCGTGACGGGATCGAACAAGGCACAAGTCTTACACCACGTTCTCAAGGGGTCGCCTGATCCGAAGAACTATCCAGCGTCCGGCCTTCGCCTGACTCAGGGGACTGTGATCTGGTGGGTGGATCGGGAAGCAGCAGCACTAGTCAGAAAGTCAGAGGCATAGCGCTTTGTGATAAATGGTTTCTCCATCCGCAACGATAGGCACTATATGTTTAGGAGTACGAATGATCCCGTTCGACGCGGCCCATAAAGCTGTTCATTATCCCCCAGACCGGCGCTTTCGGGTCTGGATCAGGCCCTCGTTTGCCGCCGGAGCAGTCGTATTGATCCTCTTGCCTCTCTTGTTCGCTTGGGGACAGGCTGCCATTTTCGGGTTGCCATATATTCCTCCCGTACCTCAGTTTAACGAAGCGTCTCCGACTGGACCACATGGTTTTCCGTTATGGATCCGCTATGCACACTTCTTTAATTTTCTCTTCTTGATGATGCTGGTCCGCAGTGGTCTTTCAATTCTCATGGATCATCCGCGGCTTTACTTTAATAACGACTGCACACCGGGCACCGAGTGGATTCGATTCACGCCCTTAAGAGTCCCGAAAGACCGAGTTTGGACGGCCAAGGACGATGCGCGTTACATCTCGCCCGTGTTTGCGCTGCCGGGATATCGCCATACCGTGGGAGTGGCGCGCTCCTGGCACTTCATTGATGTTTATGGGTTCATCATTACGGGCCTGATTTTTATTCCGTTGCTTTTCATAACAGAGCAATGGAAACGGGTGGTGCCGACATCGTGGATAGTTCTACCTCAGGCCTGGAACACGTTCGTACATTATGCGAACTTCCATTTCCCGCCTGAACCTAACGGCTTTTATGGATATAACGCGCTGCAGCAATTGGCCTACTTTGCCGCGATCTTCTTATTCGCGCCACTCTCGATTCTTACCGGCGCCGCGATGTCCCCGGCAATGGTGAATCGCTTTTCCTGGTTCCCCCGCTTGTTTGGTGGAAGACAGGGTGGCCGCTCCATCCACTTTCTGATGATGCTCAGCTGGGTCGCATTTTTGATCGTCCACGTGACGCTGGTGGTTTTGACCGGATTTAAGCGGAATATGAACCACATTGTTCTCGGAACGGATAATCTTCGGCCGCTGGGGATGATTCTTGGCTTTGCCGGTATTGCGGTGGTGATTGCCACCTGGGTTGCCGCTCACTACACTTCGTGGAAGCTTCCACGCCTGTTGCAACACGTCCAAAAAGCAGTTTCTCAACCGCTGCGCCTCGCTACGCTGAACCGGTTCTCTCCAAGCGAGCGGTATACAAAAGAGCAGATCTCTCCATACTTCTGGCCGAATGGCAAGAGGCCAGAACGCGCGGATTGGAAACAACTATCTGCGGGGAGGTTTCGCGATTTTAGGCTCAAGGTCGGAGGTCTCGTGGAGAGACCGGTGGCGCTTTCTTTGTTGGAGATCCAGGCGCTGGGAAAAGACGAGCACATCACCATGCATCACTGCATTCAAGGCTGGTCAGGCGTTGCCCAGTGGAAAGGCATGCCGATGAAAATGCTGATTGACCTGGTCAAGCCAAAACCGTCTGCCAAAACAGTCGTTTTCTTCTCCTTTGGGGAAGGACTGTATGGTGGCGTGTATTACGACACACAGAGCCTGGAGAACGTGTTAAAGCCAGAGTGCCTGCTTGCTTATGAAATGAATGGCGAACCGCTTCCGGACGAGTATGGTGCTCCGCTGCGGCTGCGCGTCGAAAATCAGCTCGGTTACAAGATGGTCAAGTGGATTGAACGAATAGAGTTCGTCGAATCCGAGAAACAAGTTGGCGAAGGCGAGGGCGGGACGAACGAAGACGATGAGTACTTCGACGAGCTGCCGAACATCTGATTGCACACGCCGAGCACTACCTGGACTCAGGTCTCATCCCGAACATCATGCAGCCGGGCACCTCATTCGTGTAGCCGTATGTCGATAGTGATATAAGATCATTCTGCGTAAGGATGACCGTCCGAACAGTGGAGCATTTCCCTCATGCGAGCTCTAGATAAGCAGATTTTCCAGATGTCCACCGGCCAGGCCAAAGTGCTTGTGTGCGTCCTCGGTGTTTTGGTTGCCCTGGTGGACTTTTCGGTTCCCGGTGATGTCAACATCGCAATTTTCTACTGTTTTGCAATCGCACTCTGTGTTTGGACTCGTTCACTGGTCTGGTTATGGAGCGCTACCTTTTTGTTTGTTGTGTTTACATTCGCTGGCTTCGGTCTGGCCCCTTCACCGATCGAGGCGTATGCTCCCTGGGTGCATTGGACAAATCGCGCTATGACTGCCAGCGCACTAGTATTGGTAGCCATCTCCGTACATCTACGCACTCGTATGGTCGAACTGCTGGAGCGCAGTGTTGACGAGAGGAAGCGAGCTGAAGCTGCCCTGAGCGAAAGCGAAGCGCAATTAAGGCTAGCGCAAACAACGGCAAATATTGGCAGTTGGGAGTGGAACCCGGTTGATGGCGCATACAACTGGTCTGGGGAAAGTTTTGACATCTTTGGAATTGATCCTGCTGAGGAATCGCGTTTTGAGAAGTGGTTGTCCGGCGTCGATCCGGAAGATGTGGTCCGGGTAAAAGCTGGCATTGAGCAATGCAGCGAGCAAGCGGTTCTCGAGCTTGAATTCCGCTACCACCACCCAAGTCGCGGTTTGCGCTGGATTTATAGCAAGTCACGAATGTTGACTACCGGTCCGGGGACGCCACGCATGTTTGGAATTTCACAAGACATTACCGAGCGGAAACGAGCAGAGGAGATTCTCCGACAGTCACATGCTACGTTAGAATCCCTTGTTGAGCAGCGCACGTCGGCGCTGCGGCTTCTCTCGTCACGCTTGCTGCACGCGCAGGACGAAGAGCGCAGGAGAATCGCTCGTGAACTTCACGACAGTGTCGGTCAGTATTTCACGGCCCTAAAAATCAACGTGGACATCTTAAGGCGCTCCGAGCTTAGTGCAAGAACCGATAAGGTTTTGGCGGAGTCGTCAGCTCTGCTGGATCAAGCATTAACCGAAACCCGTACGATTTCCTATCTGCTTCATCCGCCACTGCTAGACGAGTGTGGTTTTGCTTCTGCGGCCCGTTGGTACGTCGATGGCTTTGCTAAGCGCAGCGGCGTTGAGGTTAATTTAGAAATTCCGACGAACGTGGCGCTTCCCCGACTAGGTGGAGCTCGGCCTTTTCCGAGTGTTGCAAGAAAGTCTCACCAACATGCATCGCCACTCCGGCAGTCCCACGGTAGATATTCGACTGAACCTAGATGCAAAACAGGTAATTCTTGAAGTTAGGGACTTTGGACGCGGAGCCGCAGGAGTTGCTGCAACGTTTTCAAGAGGGAGGTATGGGAGGCGGCGTTGGATTGGCGGGTATGCAGGAACGCATTAGCGAACTCGGCGGTCGTTTGGAGATTTCTGCTGCCGACCCGGGCACGGTCGTGACTGTCTCGATGCCCATATCAAAACGCGAGGATACATTCGCCAGTTCGGCCCGAGCGGGAGAATCAGGGCGCAGTGTTCCCGCCGCATAAGTAATAACACTGAGAGCGCTGCATCATATCGTCGACGAAGAAGATCAGCTGCTGCTGGTCGCCAACCTGAATCTTTCTCCGGTTGAACAAGACCGCCTGGCAGCTATGATGGGAAACCGAAGTCGAGGCACACGGACTCATGTTTCGAAGCCTTTCGATTGCCTGCTGCTGTTCACCGATCGCTTTGCGAAGTGTTGAGCACCGTGATTCCAATTCCCTCGCCTGGCTTTGAATCAGATCACGCAGCTGGTGGATTTCTACCTCAAGCGGAGCGTCTTTCGATTTGGAAAGTGCCGCCTCATTCGCGGGCCTCTAAGAACCAGCTGTTCCGCAGACTTCGTCCCTGCAGATTCTCCTTCCGCATGACGGAGGCCATAAGCACTAAGCAGAGTCGCCGTGACGGCTGTTCTCCGCGAGAGTACAGACGACCCATTGGCAAAGCAGCCGGTTAGATGGAAAGTAAAGGTGAAGATGTTTTCCTACGGGCCGACGGTAGACACACTCGTGCGGGGGCTTCATGAACCATGTAGAGCAGCTATCTGAATTCGTTGGCCGGGTGAGGTTTGCAGCTCTGAGTTCCGATACCGCCTGGCAACTTGAGGCTCAAGTATTGGCTGGAGAACACGTCCATGAGCGCTGCCTTTCCCGAGATCTCGTATTGACGTCGCTGCGGGTCGCAGTCGCATAAGAGGGACGGTTATCGAAGATGAAGAAAGGGTTCAGACACCAATAAGGGAAGCCTTGCAGCTAGTCGAGACGAGGTCTCCGGTTCGTCCCACGCGGCGCAAAGCTTTGTTCGCGGATAGCCTGCTCGAGACAAGCGGCGGGCAACGGAGGCGGAGGACATGGGCGACTCTCGTCTCCCTCGTATTGCAGTGCCTCCTGGTTTCCGTTCTCATTTTGTGCCACTGTGGTTCACGGATGTGCTGCCCTCGCAGCAAATGGTCACCTTTCTGGTAGCCCCACTGCCGCCGCCTCCTCCGCCTCCTCCAGCGGCGCGCGCATCGGCTGCGGTCAAAGTCGTGAAAGGAGCAACCGACATCGTCAATGGGCAGCTGCGGACACCTAGCAGGATCCCGGAGAAAGTTCAGATGATTAAAGAAGCCGAGGTGCCGCCACCGATCACAACAGGTGGGGTCGTGGGCGGCGTGCCCAGTGGAATTCCTGGAGGCCAGCTAGGAGGCGTAATCGGCGGCATTATTAACGCAACGCCCAGTCTCGCAGCGGTGCCGAAGCTGTCCAAGCCTGCGCCAACCGTTCAACGCGTGCGTGTTTCGCAAGGTGTGACCAAAGGCATGGTCGTCTACCGGATTGAGCCCGCTTATCCGCCTTTGGCGCGGGAGGCGCGCATTCAAGGCGTTGTGGTACTGACAGCGATTATTGATAAAGACGGGAACATTCAGAACCTGCGACTGGTGAGTGGACATCCGATGCTCGCCCCTGCAGCAATCGACGCGGTTAAGCATTGGCGGTACAAACCATTCCTCCTGAACGGGCAACCCGTGGAGGTCGAAACAACCGTCACCGTCAACTTCCGAATGGAGATGTAAAGCCGACTAGGATGCGGGACTTGTCTCTCACGATTGTCTATGTATGCTCGGCTACTTCCTTGCGATCTTTCAGCTTTCCGAGAAACTTTGGCCAGTCTGCAATCGCGGTACTCATATTTCTCTCCTTACTACGCCTACTGGTTCAGAGTCGCTGGCCAGATTGCGCCTCTGGTTCTGCATAAGCGGTCGTTGTCCAACGGATCAGCAAGGCGGCGTGGCATTTTGTCCGTTCTGATGTAATGTTCGTCTCCACGTCGTCGGAGCTCAATAGTTCGTTCGTACCAGCGGCGGAAACAACCTATTCCGCGACGCGTCGATTCGGTAGGGAGGTAGTTATGTTGGGTGAGAGTTCGGATGAGGTATGGAAATATTGATTTGAGACCTCTTGGGCCCAACGGCATCGTTTTCGCGCGAATCAAGGCCGCGTGCGGCGGTCGCAGCATTGAACTAAACATGTAGCGCACCCGTGCGTTGGAGGCGCTGTTGGTCAGGGCCGCGGGCAGCACCTCTCCCTTTCACACGCCCCATTCTGGCGGCCATCACCCGGCGCGCCATGACGCTCGTCTTCATGGCTGGTACAAACAATCTATTGCCTGATGTGGCAGGGAGAGTGGAGTCTAAGAATGCCCGAAGGGGTTGTGATGCAACCAAGGATTGAATACGCGAAAGCTGCTCCCGGTGCGATGACCGCAATGCTGGGCCTGGAGACTTATGTTCGCCACTGCGGATTAGAGGGTTCTCTGATTGAACTGGTAGATGTGCAGCAGCACCGAGCCTATGTCGACAGGCGCACGTCGGCAGTGGTTGTCCGCGTATGTCTAACCAGTTGGAGGCTGGAGCTGTGAGGGAGAGATCGTTTATTGATTAGCCCATACCACCCCTAATCTTAAGAAGGGCGAGATGAGCAAAGAGCACCGTAAACAAGGAGAATGAAATGAAAACCGAAATAGCCGCAAAACGTCAACAGCCTGGTCAACCTCCACTTTTTGTCCTTGTCGAAGGGGATGATTTTTCTAGACACCTACAGGAGATCTCTGAGGCCACCGCCCACCGCGCATATGAACTATTCGAGAATGACGGACATAGAGATGGCCACGACCTGGAGGACTGGTACCGTGCGGAATCTCAGCTCCTGCAGTCAGTGCCAGTGGAGTTCGGGGAGACAGACCACAGCCTTACTGTTCGGGCAGACATTCCGGGCTTTACAGACAGGGAGGTCGAGGTTCGCGTGGGGTCACATCGTCTCGTTATCAGCGGCAAGAAGGAGCACATTTTTGACCACAGAAGCAGAGACGTTCGACCAGCTGAGATCTGTCGCAGTCTCGATCTGCCATCTGAAGTAGATCCCAACAAAGTGGCGGCCACGTTCAGAGAAGGAAAACTCGAAGTCACACTACCTAAAGTTGCTGCAGAAAGGAAAGGCCCAACCGCGGTCAAGGCTGCGTAAGGCCTTGGAGAGGTTCGAAGGAAAAAGCTTTATGGGATTGACGTTGCAGTCTGTATTTAATCGGACACCTGTCCAAGTCGGCGTCGAGGGCCTTGAGGAGCTGCTGGATGATTACCCAAGGCCTAACTTTCAGGTCCGTCTGTGGGATGGCAGCACCTGGGGGTCAGACCCGCATCCGCGCTTTACGCTTGTTCTAAAGCATGCGGGAGCACTGCGCGAGATGTTTCTTCGACCCAGTGAATTGACGCTGGGAGAAGCCTACATTTTCGACGACTTCGATGTCGAGGGTGATATCGAAGCAGCTTTTGATTTGGGCGATTACTTAGTTAGAAAGGACATCAATCTCCTGTCAAGTCTGCACCTTGCTGGATTATTGCGGAAGCTGCCAGCTACCCGGCAGCCGCGCACCGGCCGTCAGCCAGCCACTTTGCGGGGATCGGTTCATTCCAAGGGTCGAGACTGCCAAGCCATCGGCTATCACTATGATCTTCCTCACGAGTTCTTCAATCTTTGGCTCGATCAGCGCATGGTGTATTCCTGCGCTTATTTCAAGAGTAAAGAAGAAACCGACCTGGATACTGCACAGCATCGCAAGTTAGACTACATCTGCAGGAAACTACGCCTTCGTCAGGGTGACTGCCTGCTGGACATTGGCTGTGGTTGGGGGGCCCTTGTGATCCACGCGGCCGCCCACTATGGCGTGCGAGCCGTGGGAATCACTCTCAGCCTACCGCAGGCGGAAGTAGCACGGCGACGCATTCAAGATTCAGGCCTGAATGACCGATGTCGCGTCGAAGTATGTGACTATCGTGATTTTGATTCCGCCCAGCAATACGACAAGCTCGTCAGCGTTGGAATGTTTGAGCACGTGGGCGAGGCACTGCTACCTGAGTACTTTGCGCGAGCTTGGCAGTCGCTGCGCCCAGGCGGCGTGTTCCTCAACCACGGGATCGCGCTCCCCGCCAATCATCCGAAGAACGGACCGTCATTCATCGATCGCTACGTGTTCCCAGATGGGGAACTTGTTCCGATCAGTGCTAGCGTTGGAGTGGCGGAAAGAAGCGGTTTCGAAGTAAGAGACGTGGAGAGTTTGCGCGAGCATTACGCTTTGACCCTGCACCACTGGGTGCGTCGGCTCGAAGCCCATGCTGAGGAAGCACGCCGCATCACCGACGAAACTACGTATCGCATCTGGCGCCTGTACATGGCTGCCTCAGCACATCGATTTCGCATGGGTCAGCTGAACATTTACCAGGTGTTACTGGCCAAGTCTCTGCAAGGAGAAAGCGGCATGCCTCTGACCCGTGCCGACTGGTACCGTGACTAGCGCATAGTCAATCAGACAGCCGGCTTGCCCACACGCAGGCGGCGGATAGGTTCGCCGACTATGGCGATCAGGAGCACGCCAACGATGACGACGACGGCATCGTGCAGGGTCTGGAATGTACCGAGCGCGACAAGCAGAGTGGTCGCGCCGGCTGGTTGATGGGAGGCATGGAGAGCGAGAACGACGAGAATCGTGAGACTGATCGCGAGAGTACACGCTAGGACACGGACCCCAGTGAGATGGCCCGTAGCCATCACATTGGGTGCGCTCCAAGCGTTGAGAATCCAGACAGCCAAAAAGCCCGCGCCGAGCGCAACCCCGTGCCCAACGACTGTGTTGTAGAAATGGGAGGAGCGGTGCTCAGGATTTTCGGCGTGCAAGTAAGCAGTTGGGCCGAGGCTAGCAAAGAGCCAGGGACGCCGGGCGGCTAGTCCAATAACGCCAACCAGAAAGATGAGGAGGGCCCCGGTAAGGGGCGCCCAAATGCCATCGGGAACCAGGGTGGCCCAGGTTTTGCGACCGAGGTGAGGCAACGTACGACTTTTGAGTCGGGGTTCGGTGGCCATGGCAGACGCGGAAATGCCACTAGAGGCATTTCCGTCTTGGACTCATGGACCGCATTGTACATCGATTTCTTTTTCAGGGGCTCCCTGGCTTTGTTCTTGAATGCGTCAGCACGGCCCGAGTCTGGACTTAGCAAAAATCGACTTGCGGTTGGCTGGTGATGGCTGGCGACGGCATCTCACCGGCCGGCGCTTTTGCGACAGGTCAAAAAAGATCGCAGTGCTGTCGCCTAGTTCTATCTGAGGACTCGAAGACATGCTGAAGAGAGGACTGGTTCTTATTTCCGTACTGTCGTCTGTCGCGACGCCTTCCCTCGGACGTGCACACCATCATCCAGCACTCCGTCGAAGCTAACAGAGGGGATTGGAATGCCGCTCCAGACTACGATTATTTCGAGTGCGACAAGGAGAACGGAGGAACCAAAACGTACGCCGAGCTAATGCTCTTTGGCTCTCCATACGAGCGACTGGTCGAGACGAATGGCAAGCCGCTGGCGCCACTAGAACAGTCCCAGGAACAACGAAAACTTGAGGAGGCAATCGCCCAGCGGCAGAGCGAGTCAGAACAGCAAAGAGCAGAACGGCTGTCGAAATACGACAAAGAACTGAAACGAGACCATCTGTTGATGGAGCAAATGACAAGAGCGTTTGACTTCAAGCTACTGGGTGAGCAGAAAATGGGTGCGCACGACGTTTATGTGCTAAAGGCCACGCCGCGGGCGGGTTACCAACCGCCCAATATGCAGGCAGAGGCGCTCACCGGCATGCAGGGGAAGCTCTGGATCGACAAAGCCACTTTCCAATGGGTAAGAGTGGAAGCAGAGGTCACGCGCCCTGTTTCGATCGAGGGCTTTTTGGCGCGTGTGGAACCAGGTACACGCTTCGAGCTGGACAAGGCTCCTGTGGCCGACGGTGTTTGGCTTCCAACGCACTTTGTAATGAGAGCTCGGGCCAAAGTCCTCTTTCTCATTACTCACAAATCACACCAAGATCAAACGTATTTTGGATATCGCAAAGCGGCACAGGTCGAGCCCACAACATTTGTGAAGTGATCCTTCAACAACTTCGGAGGGTTTGATCTCGTAAAGCGATCAAACAACCTCTCGGAGTAGGGGCGCTACCTCGACACGGTGGCTCACATCGCCGGCACCAGCAAGCCCGACAATTCCTCATGTCGCTCAGAAGGCCTCCGTGACAACACTGCCAGTGGATTTCACGGTGCAGCACGAGGTGGTTTCCACCGGTGGTGGATGGCAGCGGATACCGCTGGGTGCACCTCCTGAGGCGATCGAGAAAGCGGCCCCATGGTTCAGCAAGAGGAGCGCGCGACCGCACTCCATCCACGGCGGCATAGAGCACCAGTCGTACGGTGTCGAAACCTGTACCGCGATCATCAATCTCTGCCTGGCCACGGGCAATATCGGACGGGAAGGTGCCGGTTGCACGATGGTCACCGGCAAGGGCCACAGCCAGGGCGGTCGCGAACACGGACAGAAATGCGATCAGTTACCGGGTACCGGTCGATCGATGATCCGGAAGCTTGCCGCCATGTCGCGAAGGTCTGGGGCATCTCGGTTGAAGCTTCATCACTTGAAACACGTGCTCCACCCTCGCCCGCACCTTCGACTTCGTCCGGTTCTTCTCCCACGCCACTTCATCCCGTCGCCGGGATGGCAGGTGCTCTCGTTCGCGTTCATGATCAGTACCTCTGTACTTTCTTACGATTGTCGGTTCCGAGACGTAAGCGGGTCGCCCTCGACACACTACGAATAGCCCGCAAACTCTTCAATCCGGATGTTGTCGTCGTCCACTCCCATATCCAGGAGCATCGTATGCATGGCTTTGACCATGGTCGGCGGTCCCGTGACGTAGTACACAGGCGAAGTCACTCCCTGGAGATATTTTGCAAGCATCTGCGGGTTGATCACACCCCTTTCCCCTGACCAAGAGCGTGACGATTTCTCCATCTCGGCCATGCAAGCAATCAGTTTGTAGTTTGGGTTCTGCATTTCCAGTTGCTGGAGCTCATCAAGGAACGCGGCATCTTCTGGACGTCGATTCGCGTAAAAGAGGAAAATGCGGTGCGGCAACTTCTCCTTGGCGGCGTGCAAGAGAATACTGCGGAACGGCGTTATGCCGATGCCACCGGTCAAAACCACCGCAGCTCGCGATTTGTCATTGTGAAGCCTTAAGTTTCCGAATGGGCCTTCGATTTTCACCTCGGTGCCTAAAGGGACACTACTCAGAACTCGCTTGAACGCTGTGTCCCGTAAACGCGTGGCCACCATGATGAAGTCCTCATAGGGTGCGCTCGCGATTGAGAACCCACGCGCATTGCCTTCGGAATCCGTTTCACGAGGATTTACCAAGGTGATGTCGACGAACTGGCCAGGAGTGAATTGAAAGGTAGCTGGCTTGTCAAAGCGGAATGCCATGGTGCGTTCCGCTACTTCGCGCCGATCTTTAAGTTTTGCTAGAAATTTTGGCCAGTCTGCAACTGCAGTGCTCATTCCTTCTCCTCCTCCACACGCCTGCACGATGTGCCAAAGACCAGCAAGCTCTAAACCTAGATCTTGTGCTCCTAACCAATCTTCGTCTCGAAGTTCAGGCACCTCAATAGGTCATTTGTACCGGTAGTGGAAACAACTATTATTCAGTCGGACGTATGAGCAGGCAGCCTGGCCTGACGATTCTTGGGATGCAGGGTCTCTTTCCAGTCTATGGAGTACCGCGATCAGTTGGGTTAATCCGATCACCCTTAGCAGGATGAGCGACATCCGGCCGAAACGAGTGACGGATCGGCGGTGCGGTGCCCGTAATTCTTCCTTTCGCGGAAATACATATTCAATGCTGATGACGCTTTGAGCACACCGGACTTTCTTGGGGAGTGTTGCTTGAATATCTCGCGCAATTGCAATCGCGCGCGGTGCAGTCGAGCCTTGACCGTTGACACTGGAAGACCGAGCCGCCGCGATGTATCCTCCGCCGAAAACCCTTTCACATACCGAAGGTGGACGATGACCCGGTGACTGGGCTGGAGCTGCTCGATTACTCCGGCCAAAAGACGGTACAGCTCTTGCTGGGAGCAGCTCTCCTCTGGCGTGGCACGACGGTCGGTCACCTCCCGGAGCAACCAGCCTTCCTCCATTTCGCGACACTCGTCAAGCGACACCTCCGCCGATCGACGCTTCTTGCGCAGATTCATTAGTGCCTCATTGATGGCGATTCTCATCACCCACGTCGAGAACTTGGAGGTGCCCTGAAAAGCGTCCAGGTGTATAAAGGCTTGCAACAATGACTTCTGTACCACGTCCTCAGCATCCTCTCGATTTCGAGTTATACCCAGCGCCACGCTGAAGAGTTTCCCTTGGTACGGACCCACTAATTGGTCGAACGCGGTCAGGTCTCCTCCCTTGCTCGCTTTTACAAGTATGAGGTCAGCATTTGCAGCTGGGTTATTCCAACCTGTCTTCATGTTTCCTCCGGTGAGAACCACGTTGCCACCGTCTTCCACGCTCCATTTGCGCATTCCGGCCGGTTCTTTGAAATAGTCCGTTCGTACTCGTGACAGAAACGAGCATCATGTAAGGGGAGATCAACAATGCGAGGGTGACTGACAATGCTCCGTCGTTCGTTTTCAGCTGCTTCCCTTCTCTATACCGCCGCGTAGCCGGTTCCGCCACAGCCGTGCTTGGAAGCTGCAGCAGCAAGGGCAACGACGTAGCCATACTTGCGGGTGCGGCCGTCTGACAGTCGGCGGCTTATGCGATCGATCACACAGCGATTGCGTTCATTGTGAGGAGTAACCATGAACCGGCCGATTGAGCCGTGCTTAACTAAACATCCTTCAGTTGATTCTCGTCCATCCCGAAATAGTGGCCTAGTTCATGAATGACTGCCAGGCGGATTTGTTCGCGGACTTCGGCCTCGCTGGAGCAGACCGCTTCGATGTTCTTCTGACATTGTGCCCACGGATTGGTACAAACCGTCTATTGTCGATTCGCGCGGCAACGGACAACACTTGGTAGTGGATACAAAGGAGCTGTTTCCGAGGTCAAAGAAGATGTTTCGATTCAACCAAAGGAGCTATCACATGAAGCGTAGTTTGCTGCTCGTATTTACTTTTGCCGCTTTGCTGCTGTCGCCATCCGTTTTCGCGCAGAACGCTGGCGGCAACACGCCGAATCCCCCTGCGAATTTCAAGAAGGTGAGCACTCTGGTGCGCTTGCCAGACTGGCTGCCGGGTTTGGGGACACTGTACGTTGACCCTGCGACGCTGCCTGCCGGCCCGTATCTCGGCTACAACCATAATGGTCAGCTGGTCAATGTCGTCTACATGATCTCAATCAAAGATCTTGATCAACACAAGGATTGGAATGACTTGGGCCAAAACATTGCGCATTTGGGCCTAAAGGTGGACCACACCAGTGTGAATTACAACCCCGGGCACCCGGGCCTGCAGGAGCCGCACTATCACATCATCCACTGGCTTATCACTCCGGCACAGCAGGAGCAGGATTTGAAATAGAGAACAAAACGATGCCTCGAGCGGGTCCGCTTTCCTGACGCTCACTCGAGCGCATTCGAGTTTGTTTTGGCGCCGACTTCTCCGCACCAGTCGTCACTACGCGGAGGGTGATCCTCGAATGATGGAGAGGCCGGCGCTGACCGACATGCGGCGACGGCGGCTGGGACGATGGACGGCAGCGATCCCGCACGCACCAAAAAAGACATATGGCAATGGTGGCTTCCTACGAGAGAGTGACCCTCAAAGCAGTGTGCGGCTTCATGCTGTTCATGCTGGGATTGTTGACTCCAGCCGGCATGCTTACCCAAAGCGCGGTTTCACCCGCAACATCGGAACCAAGTGCGGCCATAAGGTCGAAGAAAGAGGCCGCAGGGTCGGCTGCACGGACACAACTGGACGGCTGCCTGACCACCTCGGATGGGCTCATGCCGAAGCTCACATTATTCCACTCCCGCAAGATCTACCGGTTGGAGGCGAGATCAATGTTGCTCGCGGAGAGCCCGTTGCTGTTCGCAAACAACGTGAATGCCTTGGTCCATGTGACCGGACATCCGGGACCTCTTTTCGACATGTACGATCCAGATCACTCTCCTGTGTTCATGGTTGAGACCATCGCCAAGCTGGCGCCGACGTGCGACGAGAACGTCTCGCTTACACGCCTGCGGCAGCAGTTAGAGAAGCCGCAGACCGCACCGTCGAGTGCTTCCCCCGCCGCAACTGGTCCGACCCAACCAGCGGTCGTCGTCGACATGACAGGTTCGTTGCTGGTGTTTGAGCCCGCCATCATCGAAGTCAAGGCTGGCCAGACATTGGTGTGGAAGAACTCATCGCGCGAGGTACACACGGTAACCGCCGATCCTGGCCAGGCAACAAACGCGCAAGACGTTATACTGCCGAAGGGCGCCGAGAAGTTTGATTCCGGGTACCTGAATCCGGCCCAATCCTATGAACATACCTTCAGGACGCCCGGTACATACCGCTACGTCTGCACTCTCCACGAAGTGCAGCGTATGATCGGGCAGATCATCGTAAAGCCGTAGCTTCACAGGAGAAATGAAACGGCCGAACCGCCACGCGAAGAACTGTTCCTTCCTGATATCCAGAGGGTGTCGCCAATGAACCTCCGGCCGCGAGATCGAATGACCGGAAAAACCAAGCCTTCAGGTCACCGGTCGTGCCCTTCCTTGTTCACCCGCTTAGCCACTCAGTAACATCTCTGGGTCACCGCATGGTGCGGGTAGTGTAGTCCGCCAGACTCAGGCCCAGTAGAAGAAACAGCCAGAACAGCGCAGAGACCAGCACAACTTTGGTGAGTCGATCACTGGCGTACTTCACGTGCATGAAAATCAGGACCACCAGCAACGCCTTAAGAGTTGCAATGACCAGGGCAACGACAGTATTGAACGGACCCAGATCAACGAACGCGATGCCGGCAGTTAAGTCGGTCAGAACCAGCAGCGCCAGCCAAATCGAGATGTAGGTCCTAACGGGAACGATGTGTTCAGCCACGGCTGTGCTCATTTCTTGCGGTCAATTAGATATAGCAATGGAAACAGATAAATCCAGATGATATCCACAAAGTGGCAATACAAGCCGGAGAGTTCGAGGGGGGTGTGATATTCGGGCGTGTAGCGTCCTTTCCACGCATAAAACAACAAGACAGTGAACAATCCGACTCCAATGATCATATGCAGGGCGTGCATGCCGGTCATGGCAAAGTACAGCGAGAAGAAGACTTGCGCATGCCCCTGGTCCACCGGCTCGTCGGGATGCCCGGGAACAGTACCCTCAAAATGAAAAGTGGCTGTTGGAACGTGGTGTTCCTTGAACCTGCTGCTCCACTTAACAGCTTTGATCCCTAAAAGGCCAGCCCTAGAATCAGCGTAACCGCCAGATAGACCACCTGGGACCATCGTTTGCCCTGCTGCGCAGCGCGGACCGCGAGCACAACCGTCAAACTGCTGCCGATCAACACGGCCGTATTGACCGTTCCCAGCACGATGTCGAGCGAGTTGCTGCCAGCGGCAAATTCCGGGTAAATAACCATAACCGGTAGATAAGATAGGCGCAGAACATGCCGCCAAAAAACATGATCTCGGTGGCCAAAAACAACCACATGCCAAGTGACGAGGCGGCGCGTTGCTGCGGCATGTCCACGAAGTGGTGCTGCAGCACTGGCTTTCGAGCATCGGCAATGACCGAACTATCCGGCAATATGGGTCTCCTCGGGAGCAGGGATATCCTCGTAGTTGTAGGCTTCCCAGGTGACCTTTGGCGTTTCTTCAAAATTGAAGGTCGGCGGGGGCGAAGAGGTCTTCCACTCCAAACCGGCGGCGCCCCAGGGGTTTGAGTCCGCAACCTTACCGTACCGCATGGACCAGAGGAAATACACCATAGGAAGCAGGTAACCAATGGCTAGAATTGTCGACCCCGCCGTCGAAAGCACATTCAGAACCTGAAACTCCGGCGGATATTGCCAGTACCGCCGTGGCATTCCCAGATAACCCAGGATGAACTGGGGGAAGAACGTAAGATTGAAACCAAGGAACACAATGAGCGCCGCCAGCCTGCCCCATCCTTCGGGATACATTCGGCCAGAGATTTTCGGCCACCAGAAGTGCAGCCCGCCGAGATATCCCATGACCGCGCCGCCCACCATGATGTAGTGGAAGTGGGCGATGATGAAATAGGTATCGTGCACGTGCACGTTGACTCCCAGCGCGGCCACGAACAGTCCGGTCAGTCCTCCCATGGTGAAAAGGCCGATGAAGCCAAAGGCATAGAGCATTGGAGTGGTAAACGAAATCGACCCCTTGTACATGGTCGCGGTCCAGTTGAACACTTTGATCCCCGAAGGCACTGCAACCATATAGCTGAACATGGAAAAAATCATCGCTGAATAGAGTGAAATGCCGGCCACGAACATGTGGTGTGCCCAGACCAGGAACCCCAAGACTGCAATTCCAATACTTGCCATGGCTATGGCTTTGTAGCCGAAAATTCGTTTCCGGGTGAAGCAGGGTATGATCTCGCTCACCACGCCCATGGCGGGCAAGATCATAATGTAGACCGCCGGGTGGGAATAGAACCAGAACAGGTGCTGGAACAACAGTGGGTCTCCACCTCGCGTGGGGTCGAAGATGCCAAGATGGAAGCCCCGTTCGAAGATAACCAACAAAAGCGTGATTGCCAGGACCGGCGTACCCAGCAGGAAGATGATGCTGGTGGCGTAATGCGACCAGATGAACAAGGGCAGGCGGTTCCAGGTCATTCCAGGCGCTCGCATGCGGTGAATGGTCACTACAAAGTTCAGCCCGGTCAGGATGGATGAGAATCCGACGATGAAGATGGAAAGCCCAGCCTCAATCACCTTGGTATTACTGAAGGCGGTGCTGAAGGGCGTGTAAAAGGTCCAGCCTGTATCTGCTCCGCCCGTCAGGATGCAATGCAGCATCAGGGTCCCGCCGGCGATGAACAGATACCAACTGAGCAGATTGATGCGAGGAAACGCGAGGTCTTTGGCGCCGATCATCAGGGGCACCAGGAAGTTCCCCAGCACGGCCGGTATCGACGGAATCAGGAAGAAGAACACCATCACCTGGCCGTGCATGGTGAAAAGCTTGTTGTAGACATCGGCTTGCACCAGGTCGCCGGCTGGCGTCAATAATTCCAGCCGGATCAGCAGGGCAAAAAAACCCCCCACGAAAAAGAAAAAAGTAATCGAGAGCAGGTAGAGCAGCGCGATGCGCTTGTGGTCCCTGGTCAACAGCCAGGACTTGATGCCATATTCCTGGTTCAGATAATTCTCGCGTTCGACGCTGATTGCAGTTGTGGCCATTGCTATTGCACCCTTGGTTCCTGCGGTTTCGCGCCGGTCTGAACAATTGCCGACCGGCCCGCCGCTCCCGATGGATTCTGATTCAATGATTTCACGTAAGCGACGAGCCCATTCAGCTGCTCTTCACTCACCAGTCCCTGAAACACCGGCATGATGGGCTTGAATCCGCTCACTACTTTCGCACTCGGACTCAGGATCGATTCACGAATATAGTTTTCATCGGCTACAACTGTGCGCCCATCTTCCAGCTGTACAGGCCTGCCGAAGACTCCAACCAGATTGGGCCCGCGGCCTTGCGTGTCGGACCGGTGACAGGTGGAGCAGCCCAATTGCTGAAAAAGACTTTCGCCAGTGGCTGCGAGCGATCCCGGGGTTCCGCCGCCGGAGAGCCAGGCTTGGTATTGCGCCGGTTCCATCACTACCACTTGTCCGATCATGCCGGAGTGCATCGTCCCGCAATATTGCGAACAAAACAGGTGATAGACACCGGGCTTCGTAGCCCGGAACCACGCGGTGGTATAGCGCCCCGGCAGCACGTCTTGCTTGATGCGGAAGGCGGGAACATACAAGCTGTGGATCACGTCCTGCGAGGTCATGATCAGTTTGACGTCGCGGCCGACTGGTACGTGCAGTTCGTTGATCTCCCGCTGACCCTCCTGATGCTGGAGTTTCCACATCCACTGCTTGGCCACGACATAAACTTCGGATGCGCCCTGGGGGGGAGTTCGTTCGTGGAAATAAATGACTGCGCCCCAAACGAAAATAACCATGAAGATACCGAACGGAATCACCGACCAGGTTATTTCCAATGCGCTTGAGCCTTCGATCTGTTCCGCTTCGACTCCGCGCCGGCGGCGATACTTCGCCGCGAACACCAGGATCATGGTGAAGATAGCCAGGCACATGAACGCCGACAACGCCAGCAGGAAAATGTAGAGAGCGTCTACATTGCCGGCGCCAGTGGAGGCGCGTTCAGGCCAGAGTGGAAAGTTGTCGAACATAAATTATCCCGCTCGCCCGGCACGCGGATGGTCCGCCATCGACCCGAGGCGGAACAACACCACAAGGAGTGTGCCGAGAATCAACACTGTCGCCCCCGCCGCCAGTTGCAGAACTCGGCTGATGATCGCTCCGTATTTCCCCGTGTCCGGATCGTAGTGGTAGCAGTAAAGCAAAAGCTGATCCACCACAGTGCCGATCTTGTTCTCGGACGCCTGAATCAATCCCAGGCGCAGATCTTTGGGTGCGAACTCGACTCCGTAGTAGTACTGCGCGATTTTGCCTTGGGGTGTCAGCACCATGATTGCCGTTGCATGGGCAAACTGACCGCTCTTCGAGTCGTACTGATACTGAAAACCAGCCGCCTTGGTGAGCGCATCAATCGAAGCCGGCGGCCCAGTCAAGAAATGCCAGCCCTGTGCCGCACCGGGCCGTCCGTAGCGCTTCAAGAACTCCGCCTTTTTTCTGGCTGCCATCTCCGAAGTCTCTTTCGGGTCAAAACTTATCGTGAGCACCTCAAACTCTTTTCCCACATCAAACTTCAACACCCGGAGAGCGCTCTCTAGGCCGCTCAGTACTTCTCCGCATAACATCGGACACTGGTAGTACACCAGATTCAAAATCATCGGCTTCTTGCCGAAATAGTCTCCCAACTGGACCGCTTTCCCGGTTTCGTCGCGAAACATGAGCGTGGGCGGAATTTGCTCGTTCAGATGCTGTTCGATGCCTACGTTCTGCAGACCGGGCGGCCGCACATTCGCAGGCGGCGACATGATGCCCTGCGTCATCCCCTGGCCGAAGGCAGGGAGGGACATCAGAATCGCCACAGATACGGCGGCCAAAATCCGTCTCGAATTGTTAAAGCTAGTAACTGGCATTTCTCTACCCTCTCGGCTCTGCCTGGTACCTTCGCGGCAGAAGCTTCTCGAATACGAGCCTTCGGTGGCAGGCTTGAAGATTCCGTGCTTCTCCGGTTTCTGCGCGTTGAACCTCGCTTCTCCCCGAACGTCAGGTTCATTTTTGTCTCGCGTCTGAGTGCGGATACGTAACGGCCGGTCCGCCTCTCTCGCCGCGTTCCCATTCGATAGCGCCAGCGCGCCGGCCTGCGGCCGAGTGGGAAGGCCACGCTGCACCAACAACTGCATGGCGCGCTCGATCGGAAGTCGTACCACACCGGTCTGCTGGTCTACCCAACCATAACTGTTCAACGTCTTGTCTTCCTGCGCCCGGAAATCGTTGATCTCCAGCCGCTCGTTGCTCTCCAGACGCGGTTGAGGAAATGTCGCAATGTCACTCGGCGCGACGCTCCTTGTGTCCGCCGTACGCTGCTGCACCAATGGTTCCTGGGGAGGTTGGTGACGGGACTCGTAGGTGTCCAAATAGCTGAACATTCCCCTTAGGAGGAAAACAACCAGCAAGCACACAACGGCTAGCCCAACAAAAAAGGTGAGGACCGACTTGGGAGCCATATCTTGCCGCTCATACTCCACCTCTTCGTTGCGTCCGTCGATGTGGTTGTCTTCACTCATGTGCTGGTTCCAGTACTTCCGTCGCATAGAAGTCATAGGCAGGGACAAGAGGTCTCGAACTTAGGTTGCGGAAAAAGCACGCCAGGTACAAACCGCCCATTGCGATCGGAACGATAATGTCCAACCAGGTCACCTTGAAGGTCGTTGAAAAACTGGGTTCGATGATCCAGAACAGATCCACATACCGCATGAACAACAGCCATACCGCCAGCCAGACCAGACGCGTGATATCGCGCTTGAAGGGACGCGAAAGCAATACGACGAATGGCACGGCGAAGTGGAACAGGGCCACAAACAGTCCAACATACAACGCAACGAACGATTTCCTCCCGGGTTCTGCCGTGATGCGCATCTGACCGCACAATCGTTCTTCAGGGGGCTCCATGGCCCAAGGATCCGAATGGCGGAGGTGTCGCGTGGTGGTGCGCACGGCGATCCTGGCCAGTCGCGGTTCTTTGTCGGGAGAACCGTGTGTCATTCTACGACCCAAAGTGTAAAACCCTTCCCCTGCTGCACCAGCCTCTCCGCTAAGTCTTTCCCGGCCGTGAGCCTGCGCAGCCAAGGCAGAGAGAGCCGCCCTACCACGATCGTTCGACACTTATTGGTTCGTGCCAATTGAAGGATCTCCTCACTCGCGCCGTTCTGCTCTCTGAATGGATCCGAGAACTGTGTCGTCACGGCACTTGCAGGCAGTCCAGCTCTCCGTAGTCTGGTACGCGCCCAGTTCAAAGCCGGTTGTGCCTCTTTTCTGGCTCCCGCGAGCCATTGCCGTTGCTCCGCCTTGAGCCGACTACTCAATTGCCCTTCCTTGTCCGGATCCTCGGCGCCGCCGAACTCCAGCAATTCTGAGGGCAGCGGCGGCAGGAAGTGTGCGAGGCATACCTGAAACCCGCGTCGGCTTGCTAAGACCCTCGCAAGGTATTCCACCGCGTGTTTTGCCGACGAAGACTCATCGACTACCAGGAGTAGACGATTATTTCTCGACTTCCGTCTACTGGTGTCACTGGCGCGAGCCTGCCGTGATATCTGAACCATGAACGTATCTCCTCAATATCTAGATCGCAATGAGGACCGCTGTCTCAGTTGTGCGTTTGCATCGTCAGCGGTTCTCTCTGGCATACCAAGCCTCCTGGCCGGTGTTCTGAACCCCGCCCGCTCGATCGTGGATTGTCACAACACACCGATTCTTCCAGAGGCCACGAAGATGGCCGTCTTCGAGTCTTATGGTCACTTCGACACCCACGTCCTTGAGCGCCTCAGGGAGTGCGCGGGAGCGTCCGCTGGATGATTCATTGTTTTCGTCAATGAAGGCAGAATCGACTTTGTCGATGTTTTGGCCATAGCACACGAGGATGGCACTGGCAAGCAACAGTGCAACAACCGTTCCTGGATTGGACGGAAGAACAGCCAGACGAAAATGTGGTGGCAGTGAAGCCGCCGCGAGAGTGCCAAGGAACACCATAGCGGCGGCATACCGAATCAGCCAGCCCAACGCAATGGCCGCACCCAGTAAGAGCTCGAGGAAGAACACGAGATCGGCATAGAACGTAACGTGCGAAATCCAGTCGAAAGTTCTTAGCAGCAATGTAGTCGCAAGAAAAACTCTCGCGATTACGATGGCCCATCCATTCCAGCTTCTAAATGTGTCCGCAGCCATTGTTAGTACCTCTTAATGTCAACTTAATGTCAACGGACCGCTCGCTTCATCGATATCCGTACACGGCCCCATGGTCTAAATATTGTTCAGCTCATCTGTCGCGGCAATAGACCATCCGTACTCGCTCTAATGACGAATGTGTGACATCAATTAGGTACTGCCTGCGTTTCGGAGCTTGCGGAACTCATTGCTCAGTGAGGATCACCTCAAGTCATGCAATCGTGATCAAAAGGTGTCTACCAGCGTTTCGCGCGTGCGAGACACCGCACGAACCAGTACAAGCATGTCCCGTCTGGAGACCGAAGGATCTGGCAGGCCGCATGCTGCGAGCGAACCCAGCGACCCTCGGCACCGGCAGCCTGCCAGGATTCTGGTGTACCTCAATTCGCTCACCCGCCTCCAAGGTTGTCGAGCTTCCTCACGGCTACGGAGTAGTCGTGGACCCCGCCCACTGGCGGTCATGACGCCGAGGTCCTTGTAGCATATTCAGAGATTTGTCGTTTTCTCGAGAAACAGGGGGACGTTCTTCTGTTCCTTCGATCGTTGTTTATCGACCGACTGAGACAGAAAGAGCAATGATTCCCTTGTACTGATTGAAAGCATCTTCCCGGCGTCTACAACAGCTCACGTTGAAGGGTGACTGTTGTGCCGCATCCAGGTACAAACAGCTCATTGCAGAAAATGCAGCCAAGACAAAAACTGGAAGCGTAGGTCCAGGAAGTACGCGTCGCATGCCCGGACAGTGACACGAAACGAGATGCTGCGAGCAGGGCCGAGCGGGGCCGACTGGGGCCGATGACCATGGCCAAATCATCATCCATAACGTCAACCAACGACGAGCGAGCGCCGGCCATTGTTCGAGCGCCGTTTGCCGTTGGACGAAGCCACCCTGCGGCGGCTTTACTTCTACATGCTGAAATGCCGGACGGTGGAGGAGCGGATTCGTCTCTTGTTTCGGCAGGGCCGATTCTCCGGCAATTACTTCGCGGCGGTGGGGCAAGAAGCAACGGAGGTGGGTGCGACCATGGACCTCCTGCCGGAAGATAGGATTGCACCCTCGCACCGTAACTTCGTCACCCACATCATGAAGGGGACGCCGCTGAAATTCATGTTCGTTCATATCTTCCTGCGAAAAGACAGTCCCGATCAGGGACGTTGTGCGCAGGCCCATTGTGGGTACGCACCGCTCAATATCATTACCCCTTCGTCGACCATTGCCGCGCAACTCGCGATCGGTACGGGCGTAGCCCTGGCCAACAAGATGCAAAAGAAGACGAGTGTGGTGGTGGCACTGTCAGGCGAAGGTTCTACCAGTCTGGGCCTGTGGCACGAGTCGCTGAACTTTGCCGGCGTCCATCATCTGCCGATCGTATTCATTCTGGAGAATAATCTTTGGGCGGAGTCGGTGCCGGCAAGGCTACAGAGCGCGGTTGAGGATTTCAGTATCAAAGCGCAGGCTTACGGTATCCGCGGCATAACACTCGATGGGAACGATGTGATCACGGTATACGGAGCCGCCCGGGACGCCATACAGCGGGCGCGCCGGGGCGAGGGGCCAAGCCTGATCGAGTGCAAGACCTACCGCTGGTATGGGCCTCGGAAATCGATCCTGCGAAATGTCGTACGGTTGAGGAACTGGAGTACTGGAAATCTCGCGATCCCATTCCTGCTATGGAGCGCTACCTGCAGGAGCGCGGCTCCTGGGCCGAGTCCTGGAAAAAAGAGTTGCTGACGGAGTTCGACAAGGAGACCACTTGAGCGAGTGGCTCCTCTCGAAGTCGGACGGCGACATCGAACGCCGCTATTCTGAGATGGGATCTCTCCGCGCTACCCAAGCTATCTCCCTGGCCGATCTCTGTTGGGCCATTGTGTTGACGAAGGAGCATATCTGGTACTTTCTTCAACAGCAAGGATTCCTGCGCGGGCCGGTGGAAATTTACGGCGAGATGGAACTACTGCGATTGCTCGATCAGTTCTTCGACCGGGCCATCTGTTATGTGGCCGAAGGATACGAGAGGGCGAGTACGGAAAAGGCAGCAGGGTAGCTGACCATCAATCGCTGCGGCCGTGTCCGGTACAATAACCATCGTGACGGAGTCGAAAGTCAATCACGGTCCGACGCTCGCAAAGGTCCCGATCTTCTCCGGACTGGCGGACGGCGAGTTGAGCTTCCTCGCACAGCATACTGTGCCGCACCGGTATGCAGCAGGCGAGATGGTTTTCAGCGAAGGCGAAGCCTGTTTGAGCCTGTACGTTGTCGAATCCGGACACATCCGTATCTTTAAGAGTTCCTCCAGAGGGCGGGAACATGTGCTCAGCGTCGACGGACCGGGAAGCTCGGTAGCTGAGTTGCCGGTCTTCGACGGCGGAACCTATCCGGCGTCGGTGGCGGCCCTCGACGACGCCACGTTGCTCTTCGTGAGCAAGCAAGACTTCCATGCATTGTGCCTGACCCATCCACAGGTCGCGCTCAAAGTATTGCGGGTCGTCGGTGCGCGGTTGCGGCGGCTGGTCGGGATCATCGAAGAGATTTCATTCACAACCGTGCGTCACCGGCTCGCCTCGTTTCTGCTGCGACTGGCCGAACGGGAAGGCAGAACGGCGTCGTCTCGCGCAATCTCAGCCGGTTGCAGGCTGCAGGAATCGTGCGAGTCAATGGCCGGAGTGTGGTGATCTACGATCTGAAGGCTCTGGACGGTGAAGGCCGGACGGCGGAGTAAACCACACCAGATCAGCATTTCCGGCCACTAGAGGCCTACGACCTCCACCCGATTCCAGCAGCCTTGTTTTCTTGACTGTCCGTGACAAAAGTCATCGCAATGTCCTCTGGCCTCGCCTAAGGTCAAACTACGAGCGCGGCCTCCGAGGTTTGACCAGGCCGTGCCGAGGAGATGCCGATGAATGCGACTACTGCGAAGACTGTGCGGGAACTTGCACTGGAGTTCCCGAATGCGACTCGAGTCTTTGAAAAGCTAGGTATCGACTATTGCTGTGGTGGAAACAAGTCGCTCGAAGAGGCCTGCGCGGCTGCCAACTTGTCAGCCGACGAGGTAGTGGACTCGCTGGAATTGGCCGAACAGGCGGCTCGAGCGAGCCAGAAGGAGCGCAATTGGCAGGTGGAACCTCTGGCTGACGTGATCACCCACATCAACCGCACACACCACAAGTACACGCGTGAAGAAATTGCCCGGTTGGGCCCGCTGCTCGACAAGGTTTGCTCGGTACACGGCAAGAATCATCCAGAGCTGGAGCATGTCCGCACCAACTTTCGCGGACTCGCTCAGGAACTCACGACTCACATGATGAAGGAAGAGATGGTCTTGTTCCCCTACATCGAACGAGTGGAGGAGGCGGTCATCCAAAAGGAGCCGCTCCTGCCGCCACCCTTTGGTAGTGTGGAGAATCCGGTGGCGATAATGATGCACGAGCACGACTCTGCTAGCGAAGCCTTGCGCGGCATGCGTGAGGCCACGCAGGTTATATGCCCCCGGGTGATGCCTGTATCAGCTATCAGACTTTATACAGAACCTTGGCGCACTTTGAAGCCGACCTTCATCGGCACATTCATCTGGAGAACAATATCCTGTTCCCGCGCGCAATCGCGATGGAACGGGGACACTGAGAAGAATGCCGGAAGCGAGAATGCCTGCAACAGCAACGCGGATTGAGACGCAGGTGGGCCGAGCCCTCACGCCCGGGGAGATCTTCGAGATCACGCGGGCCAGGGAGGCCAGCCTGTCCCGCTTGCTCATGCTCTATATCACGACTGGCCTAGCTTTCATGCTTCTACCGGGAACGTTCCTGGGCGTTTGGAACCTGCTCGCGATCAGCAATCACCACGCTGCGAATTCTGTCTCGGCCGGATGGATTCAGGCCCATGGGCACGCGCAGATCTTCGGCTGGATCGGCACGTTGATTCTGGGGATTGGCTTCTATTCCATTCCCAAGTTGCGGCGGATGAATCCGTTCGCGCTGTGGGCTGCATGGTTGTGCTGGGCGCTCTGGACGTCCGGTGTAGCGCTGCGCTGGCTCACGGGAGTTTACCGGTGGCAATGGCGTGTCGTGCTACCCGTCTCTGCGGCACTCGAGATCATCGCCTTTGCGATTTTCTTCTATTCGGTTTCCGGTCACAGTTCTCAGGACTCCCGCAAACAGAAGTTAGAAGAATGGGTACTCGTGGTGATTGCGGCCGCGGTAGGTCTGTTGCTTACGATGCTCGTCAACTTGGGGTCGTCATTGTTCCTTGCTTACCGTGGCAGTTCGCCCGATCTCCCAACCCAGTTCGACCAGCGGTTTCTGGTGCTCGAGACATGGGGATTTCTGGTTCCATTTGTGTGGGGATTTAGTGCCAAATGGCTGCCGGTTTTCCTGGGATTGCGGCCAGTGCGTGGGCGGGTGCTGTTACTGGCGGTCGCGATGAACTCCGCCGGCGTTCTCGCGGCAATGAGGCTGGATGAGATCGGCAGTGTTTTTGCTATTGGGCGGGATCATCGTTGCTGTTTCTGCACTCCGCTTCCTGGAACCACCCCAGCAATCAGCAAAGGTGAAGGGAGTGCACCCGAGCTTTCCTATCTTTGTACGCCTGGCATACGCCTGGGTCGTTATTGCCGCAGTGCTCGGAATCTGGGCTGCTAAGGTCGAGGACGCCTACGGGATCTGGGGTGCATCGCGACACGCATTAACTGTAGGCCTCCTGGCGACCATGGTGTTCAGCGTGGGGCAGAGAATTCTGCCGGCATTCTCTGGAATGCGCCTTCTCTTCAGCACACGACTCATGTTCTTGTCGCTCCTGCTACTCACCAGCGGATGTCTCCTGCGCGTCAGCTCCGAGATTCTCGCGTATCAGCATTTTGCTGGTTGGGCCTGGTCGGGGCTGCCCGTATCCGCCATGATGGAACTGACCGCGGTGACGCTACTGGCTGTCAATTTGTTGTGTACGTTCATGTCTCGTCCACCGTCGCAGCCGGTCTAGCATACCCCCGACGGATCGCCGCTTTCAGGAGCAATTTGGAAAGGAAACATGACTAAGAAAAGCCTTATCCAGGCATCGTTTCGGCATTGTGGCAATGACGGTTTTGTTCGTTATAAGCAGCACGGCATTCGACGAAACGCAAGGACCCCGGTGGGAATAAAGAACGAACGGAGATTCCCGACTGCGAGAGTCGTTGAATCTCACCTTGCAACCACTGTTACTGAAAGCACCGGAGACTAGGCACGGCGATTCGGTACTCCGCGACACGCTGAGACTTTTGTCATGGCGGCCGTCCATCCGCGCAGTAGACTAGGAACATGACCGTTCAAATTGGAGTCACGGCGCGCAACTTCAGTGATCCCACCGGACTGCTCTTTGACTGTCACCGGCGCATCGAGATGTTCCTGGGTACGCTCGTAGCGGTGGCAGAGATCATAGACCGCTCCCCGACAGAGGACACAGCTCGAGCGATGGAGTCTGCTTTACGCTACTTCGAACAGGCCGCGCCCAAACACACGGCTGACGAGGAGGAGTCTCTGTTCCCTCGCCTGCGTCAGATCCAGGGCGCTGAAATTCAGGCTGCTTTTTCAAGACTGGAGGAACTGGAGAAAGAGCATCTTTGGGCAGCCCCTTTACATGCAGAAGTTGAACGCCTGGGAGTAAGGTATCTCTCGACGGGTAGTCTATCCAGTCAAGAAGCAGGCGAATTTCGCAAGGCGGTTCGCGACCTCGCAGCAATGTACAAAAAACACATCGCCGTTGAAGACGAGCTGATCTTTCCCTTGGCCGCCCGAGTGTTGTCTGACGCCGAGAAATCGGCGATTGCGGAGGAAATGGCTGGTCGCAGACAAGTGCGGGTCGTACCTGAGGTTGCGATTGGAGCGAGCAAGGTCTGATGAACCGACTGCACCGATGGTACTGCCGATCGAGTTTCTGGAAACAAAGGGTTCGAGCAGGACATCCTGCCCTGGTCGCTGAGCGGGGTGGACCTAGGGAACGAGGTTCTGGAAGTGGGGCCTGGCCACGGTCTGACGACCGACTGGTTGCGGCATCAGTGCGAGAATATCGCCTGTCTCGAAATCGATCCGGTATTGGCAGGCTCTCTCCGTTATCGCATGGCCAACACCAATGTCAGTGTGCAATGCGGCGATGCGACGGCAATGCCGTTTCCCGACCAAGCATTTTCTGGCGTAGTCTCGTTCACGATGCTCCACCACATACCCTCCCCTGCATTGCAGGATCGGCTCTTCGCGGAGGCTCACCGGGTGCTCAGACCAGGTGGTGCCTTTGCCGGAACCGACAGCATGAAGTCCATCTTGATGAGGATCTTCCACATTTGCGACACAATGATTCTGGTGGATCCAGGAACATTGCCAGCCAGACTTGAAGCGGTCGGCTTTAAGGGCGTGAAGATCGCAATTGGAGCTGGCAGATTTCGGTTCCTTGCGCATCGTCCATTTGAAATACAATCCTGACGCTGTTTCAAGGGTTCTCAGCATCGTGAGTCGGTTTCTCGTAACTTGTCACGTGGGAGAACTAGTGGAAGGAATCGCGCGTTGAGATACTGCCTCCTAGAAGCGCTTCGTCGGATTGCTTGAGAAAGCTTACGATCGCCTGAATCACAACTTCGTCTCCCGAGGCGGTATTAATCATGGCGTGGTAGACCGAACGGTTGGGCCACTCGGCGTGGAAATACCTCTTAATGAAGGCAGCACGCTCACGGTCGACCGTCTCAACCAGCGTTTCTGCATCACTCTCGGTATTGCCCTCGGAAACCAGGCGCCGTACTTTTTCTTCCCGGGAAGCGTAGAGAAAGAAGCGCAAAGTGTCATCGCGGGCCCGGAGGAAATGCTGCGATCCTCTTCCAACAATTACGCAATTTCCCGAGGCCG
>CAVREP010000022.1:0-15290 GCA_963720155.1 uncultured Acidobacteriota bacterium | reverse complement strand
TCAGCTTGGGCAGAAGCACGCGGCCCGCCTGACGATATGCGGCGGATTCCAGCAACAAGTCCTCCACTTCGTCCAATGGGATGCCCATGTTTGTCAGTAGAGCCGGCTCCGAGTCAGGAACTTCGTAACGGACCTCAGCAGTGTTACGGAGAGGCTCAAGCTCAGCCCTCGTTGCCAACGCTTCGAGGTATCGCACGGCATCCAACAAGGCCGCGTCAGTGACTTTGGAGTGCCGTTTGCGGCGCGTTGCAAGCACTACGATCTGCTTGTATTGCAGGCAAGCCGGTTCGGTGAGCCTGAACACTCGCAAATCCGTGAAATGTTCGCTTAGCAACCTCGCGCATTTCGGCAATCGCAGTTGCGGAATCACGAGTAGGAGCACACCGCCAGCCTTGAGCCAGCGATAGGTGTGTTCCAGGAAGACCGATTCCAATCTCTGGTTGTTGCTCTCCCCGGATTCCCAATCGTACGGAGGGTTCAGATAAAGCAAGGACACGGCCTCCGGCGGGCATTTCACATCCATGGTGTTGGCCTGCAAAGTCTCGATTCCGAGTCCTTTCGCTTGTTCTGCCCGATTGGCGTCGATCTCGATGCCATAGCGATGAGCGGTGACGCCATGCAGCAAGTGAGTGAACGCCATGCCATCCCCGACGCAGGGATCGAGTGCCGAGAACTCGGATGCGAAGGCAAGGCAATTCTTCAGCCGTGCGGCCTCCCGTACGGGCAACGGGAAAAATCCCAGCTTGGTTTGTCCATGTGGTCTCATCTCGCCATCCCTTTGAGCGCTTGTGCCACGAGGTCTCCGACTCCGCCTGAGTCGGCTATCTCGCTCACGGCGATGAACGAGCAAAGACCATTCACAGGGGTCGGTCGCTCATCTTCAATTCGGTAGCCGCGCTCGATATGTTGTTGTTTTCGTTCCTCAAACAAATCGGCCCTCGTGGTCACACGAATTCTCATGGCCATCCTCATTTCTCATCCATTGGCGATCAGGTGGAAGTCCGCGTTAGGCGGGTCATTGAACGCGGGCACTAATCTTGGTGTGTGCGCAAGCCCGTTTGGGAACTCTGAGGGGCTGCCTCTGGCTCGTTTTCCTTCGCTGGAACGAGCCTTTCCCAACGAATCGAAAATCTGCGGCAGGGCTGTCCCCCGTCATAGAGCTCAAAAATGAGTTCCCCGGACACATAGAGAGCGACTGGCAGGGGAATCACTGGAGGGCGGGGCGCTATCGGCAGAAGAGGTGGAGGATTGTGCTCGACCATACTGATCCTCCTTTGCTAGTGCTTTGTGCCGAAAACCCGTCAGCTTACACGGGTCTCAATTACAAACGCTGTGCCTCAAGCGATCGATCGCTTGCCGCGAGAGGCATGGCAGAATTCGCGGGCGATTCACGCCAGTTCGGAAATGGGTTCCGGCTCGACCTGCGAAATTCTGTGATCAACTTCCGAATCGCCCCACGGCGATGGTGCAGTGCCTCCACCAACCGATGCAGACCGTCTCGATCTCCTTCGTACCACTCTTCCGGAATCTCGGCAGCACACCGCCAGATGGTGTCCGCATCCATCTCTTCGGCTCTGGTCAGTGCTGGTTCGAATGCCTCCCATCCCGTGACACCCTCGTATACACAATTGTTCGCGTATACGCCTCGCAGCGGATAGTCTGGGAAAGTCCATTCGCCGGCATTGAAGCAGTACCCCTGGTCGATGAAAGTAGCGTGAGTGGCGCTGGCTTCGCAGCGTCTTGCGACAGAAGATCGCCTGTCTTCCGTCGCTGTTGCACGTCCACTTGTCGAGGACAAGAGACTCGGGCGAAGTCGCCAATATTGACGACTCTCTGAAGCAACTCGCGAGGCAAGTAGTCGAATGTCATGCCCGGACTCTCCGAGCCCACGTACAGCGATCCCAATTGCCTGCCGCTCCGGCACGGAATCTTGGAGCCGCCCAGGCTGATTCGGAGATCTTCTGTGTGTTCGATGAGCCAGTCGGAGACTTCAATCACTTCCACCCGTGGCATCGGCAGCCCAAGCGCCAGACCCAAGTTAGTGGCTAGCATCTCGTTCGCGAGCACTCGGATGTGTTGGGGATTGTTCTGGAATTTGGTGACGTAGCAGGCACCCGTCAGATGCCCTCAGCAGGTGGGACTGTGCGCCGCCCCGAAGCGGACGTAAGTGTTGGACCGCGGAGATGCAAGTGTTCACAAGCACCTCCTTTGGCTGTTCGTCGACAGCATGTTTGCTGGATAACTACGGAGTGGGGAACGGCGCGCGTGAGACCGGAGAGTGTGTGTTCGGCAGGCGGAAGTCTTGCTTATCGTTGAAGAGCTACTGTGCTCTCTCCATATTCTTTCAGCTTGCGGTAGAGAGTGGTCTTACCGATGCCGAGCAGCTTCGCCGCCGTCAGCTTGTCCCCGTGTAACTGCGCAATGGCCCCGAGGATGGCCTGCTTCTCCAGATCGAAGATGGGTGCAATCCTCCCTTCCGGGTCTCCGTTAGACGGTTGCGCCGACCGCGCCCCGGATGGAACCGGGCAGATCGGCGGTGCCGATCACTGGCCCGGAATTCATGGCGCAGCACCGCTCAATGCAGTTTTCCAGTTCGCGAACATTGCCCGGCCAGTCGTAGGCCATTAGCGCTTTCATGGCATCGTCACTCAGTTCATGCTTCCTCCCGGAAACACGCGAAACGCGGGCGAGAAGGGTCTCCGCCAGAAGCGGAATGTCCTCACGCCGCTCGCGCAACGGGGGAATTCGCAAGCTCAAGACATTGAGGCGGAAATACAGATCGCGGCGGAACGCACCTTGGGCGACGGCCTGCTCCAAGTCGCGATTCGTTGCGGCCAGAATGCGCACATTGATGGGAACTTGTTTCGTGCTGCCGACTGGCCGAATCTCTTTTTCCTGAAGAGCCCGCAGCAGTTTCGCTTGAAGATCGACGGATAGTTCGCCTACTTCGTCCAGAAAGACTGTTCCACCTTCGGCGATCGCCAGCAGTCCTGGTTTGGATTGCGTGGCACCGGTAAACGCGCCCTTCACATATCCGAACAGTTCACTCTCGATCAGGGTAGGAACCAGAGAGCCACAGTCCACTGGGATAAATGGCTTGTCACGAAAAGGTCCCGAGTAATGGATGGCACGCGCGACCATCTCCTTGCCAGTGCCACTCTCGCCGAGAATTAACACCGGGTGAGCACTCTGCGCTGCCTTACCGATGATGCGGTAGAGCGTATCCATCTCCGGCGCACGCCCGATGATTTTGCCAAAACCCTTGTCGGACTTGATCCTCTCACTGAATCTGCGATTTTCGAGCTTGTGCTTGAGGTGCGCTCCTACTCTTTCCAGCAGGAGCTTCAATTCTCGCAGGCCGAAGGGCTTGGCCATGTACTCGTAGGCGCCGTTCTTCATCGCCTGCACTGCCGAATCGACCGTGGCATTCGCACTGACGACAATGACCTCGATATCTGGACGTCGACGCTTGATCTCGCGCAAGATCTCCAGCCTGCCTGGGTCAGGCAGGTTCAAGTCGAGAAGAACAACATCGATGGTTTGGGAGTCGATCACCCAAAACGCCTGGTCGGCAGACTGAGACGTGCTTGTGTGGTATCCGAGAGCGGTAGCCGCTTCGCGGCAGGCGTCGCGGACCAGGCGGTCGTCGTCCACGATGAGCAGGTTAAGTAGTATGGGGCTCTCAGACGAAGGAAGATCGGGGGGAGCAAACACAGTTGTCGCTATTGCGGCGGTCATAACCGAGCACCTCGTTGCGTGGTGGAAGTAGGGGCAGCCACAGGCACTGCTTTGGTTTTTCACACGGCAGGGCCGGGGTCAGCGTCGTTACATTGCTCAGGTCCCTTTCCGGGGGGATAATGGAATTGAAGACTATGTTTCAAACTGAAAAACGCATTCGGATGGCGCACCGCAAGGCTTCGTCGGAACTCGAGAAATGGTCGGGACTCACGGGGGACTTCTTTCAGTTGACGTTTTTTGGCGACGAGGGGTTCCGAGGTGTCGTCATTCTACGCGCCCCGTCGCTGGACTCAGCCCCTAAGCTTGTCCCACCTTCTAAAACTAAATCCCGGCGGAAACGTGACGATCGCCCAGTTGCCGGCTGGGTTTCACGAGGAACTTTTGTCGTCGCACTCTAAGCGCTTACTCGGTCAGCGAGAGGCCGACGAGTTGCAGGCCAAACTGGTTACTACCACCCAGATTTCGTTCAAGCGCAAACGATAACTCTTCAGTGCGACGGCTGCTGTAGCGTCTACTGCGAAGTGGGTTGTTGATGACTGGCCGCCACCCACGCCAGACCATCGGCGCCTGCCCCTACGTCAATGAGCTTTTCTACTCGCCCCGAAGAAAGATCGATTGCAGCCAACTGTTTGCTCTCATCGCATGAGACGTAAGCGATTTGGTCATCCGGGCAATATGAGGATTTCCTAGGATTTCACAGGAAATTGGATCTCAAGCATCTCCTCGGAACTTGGTAGGATCTACGGTCTCACTACTCTTCTCGCGGCTGCTTCGAGCGCAAGCACAATCTGAATGCAATGTTTGCAGGTTGTCCATCAGGTCAATTGACTGGAGCTTTGGGTCACCATTTTCCTACTGACTACCGAGTTTCGCAGACAGACGTTTCGCGGTGGCGAGACGGGCCTCGGTAATCCGGCTCGAAGAGCGTTGGGCCGCCTCTAGAGTGTCGGACCGAGCCTCTTCGGGACTGCCACTTTCAAACGGTGGTTCAGGCGCGTACTGGATCGCGAGCTGGATCTCCCTGGCAATATCCTCGCCTCGCAGGAGCGACGCGAGGACGAGCGCCCCGTCAAACCCCGCGGTCACGCCAGCGGCACTCACCATCTTCCCATCAACCACGACGCGCGCATTTGTCGGAATGGCCCCATAATATTCAAGCAAGTGAAATGCCGACCAGTGCGTCGTCGCCTTCACACCTTTGAGCAGACCGGCAGCGCCACAAATGAGAGCGCCGGTGCACACAGAGAACACGTAGTTGGCCCCACGCGATTGGGTGCGGACGAATGAAAGAACTTCTTCATCATCCATCAGGGCCTCTTGCCCGTGTCCGCCAGGTACAATCAGCAAATCGAGTTTGGGACACCCCGCGAGATCGGTTTCCGGGGTCAGAATTAAGCCATGGTAGTCGCGGATCGGTTCTTTTCGTTTCCAAACAACATGAAAGGTCGAATCAGGGAGACGGGACAGCACTTCAAATGGGCCAGTAAAGTCACATTGGTCCATGTTTGGAAAAATAATCGCACCAATTTTAATGTGTTGATTCGGATTGCTCGTCATTTCGTTTCTCTACCAACAATCTTAATTGAGATGTTCGAGACTGCCAAAAAGTGTACCCGAGCACGCGCCAGTGAGGCGCTTTTCGTTTAGCTTGTCGCGAGGCAAACCTCCTCTGGTGGAGAGGTCTACCGCTTCACTGCTTTCCTTCTGCGGCTGTTTCGAGAGCAAGCACGATCTCACGCAAGGTCTGAAGGTTGTCCACCAGGTCGATGGACTGCACCTTCAGAGAACGGAGTATTTGTGTCAGCGGTTCCGGGCCGACTCTGTCGAGCGCCGCATCCAGCCGGCGGAAACCGCGTTCGGCCGCTTGCATGTGCGCCAGGACCTTTTGCTGAATCGCCGGGTCCTGAATATCCTTCGGATTCCACACTCTCGCTAGGGTCTTCAACAACCCGCGATACATGCGTTTCCCCAGCGCTTGTTCCATCTGCTCGATCTCGCGAACGAGGCTGCCGGCTTGGTCGCTCGCACCGTTGCCGTTGCGATGGCCATCGCCATGGCCGTCGGTTTCAGCAGTTGTTCGCTCGGCCGGCTTCGAATCCTCCTCCGCGCGGGGCCGAAGGCCACGGCACCATCCTTCAGGCGTTGCCCAGCCGTCCAGTTTCGGAACGGTCTTAGGCCGCTTGCGATCATCCAGGTCGACCCACGTCCCCGTGAAGTAATACAGATAGCGCCCGAGTCCAAAACAGGTACAGGCCCTTTTGAAAGATTGCGCTTCCGCAGCCGTGGCAGCGTTATCATCGTCGGCCCACTCTTCTCCCGTGGCCGAATGCGAACCCAAACCGAAAATGATCAGCTCACAGGTGACCAGCACTTTCGCGACGATCTTCTGATCCTTACTCCGCTCGAAATTCGCGCTGGTATGAATTGTGTACCTGCGTGTCCAGCCCGCCGGAGTAACCAGTGCGTTCAGACGATCTGTGTAAGCTCTCTGGTCGGCGTAAGGCATCACCTGGCCACGCGGCGACCCACCTTTGCTGGTGTTGGTCACGCGCCATTCGATCACTGAAGGATGGAAGGGTACTTCCAGATTAGCGATCAACTCCTTGATCTTTGTCGCGGTCAGCGTCAGCGCATTGGGGATGTTTGTATCGCTAGTCGGCGGAGCAACCTGCTGCACTGCTGTGGTGGGGATATTTGCGTCGTCATTGGCGTGTCCGTTGGCTGGGCTCATGACAGCTCTCCCTTCGTAAGGATGTGCAGGAATCTCCCAAGCGTTTCAGAATGGAATATCCTGGTCCACAATTTCGCCGGAGCCAGCGTCGGAAGGCTGGTCCTCATTCTCGTTGCGCGTTGGACCTTGACGGTCGCCGCCGGCGTGTTCCCGCGGACCGAGCAAGAGCAGGTCGCGGGCGACGATTTCAGTGCGGTATTTCCTCTCCCCGCTCTGCCGATCCTCCCAGCTTGTGGTCTGGAGCTTGCCTTCGATGTACACCTTGGAACCTTTGGCGACGTACTCGCCGACGATCTCCGCCAGACGCTGCCAAGCCACGATGTTGTGCCACTCCGTCCGGTCCTGCCACTCACCGCTGCGGTCTTTGAACCTTTCGTTGGTAGCGAGGCTGAAATTCGCGACCGGAGTGCCGCTCTGCGAATACCTGACCTCAGGGTCCTTGCCAACGTTTCCAACGAGGATGACTTTGTTTACGCTCTTGGGCATGTTTTCACTCCAAGGTCTGAAGTTTCTACGGCCAGACCACTCCAGCAGTTAGTGAGATTGTTTCCACTTTGGGGCCGTCAAGAACTCGGTGCGAAAGATTCAGCGCTGGTTATGAGCGGTCTGATTGAGGCTCTGAGAGTAGTAGCAACCCGAATGTTTCTAACTTGGAATATCAGATTTGAAGCGAGGCACGTACGCCAGCCCGAACAAAAGAACAACGGCCAGTCGTGCGCGTCTCAAATGTTTGTCCGCTTCGGGCGTGGTTTTTCACGGCTGCAGCAAGGGTGCAACCAATCCCAGGAATTCCGCTGGCGCTTCCAACATCATGATGTGCCCAACCCCCGGCTGCACTGTCATGCTCGCTGCCCGGCGAAGTACGGACTCAGGCACGTGCCAGCCAGTGCGCGAGCGTTCACCGGCAAACAGGTGCATGGGAATGCCAGAATCGAGCACGGCATTGACGTCTTCAAGATAAGCGGGTTGGGAAGTCGTCTCAATCACTGATTGGGCCATCACCTTAAGTGTTGTAGCGGGCTGCGCATGGAATGCCTTGTCCGCAATAGCAATGCGCTCCGGTGTAGGTTCAATGCCCGCGCCGGTTAGCCAGCCAGCCACGTCATTGCGATAGCTTTCCAGCAACTGGTCGACTTGCGGCAATGTCATGGCTGCGAGTTTGCCAGTCCAGAATGCGTCTTCCACCGTGAAATTGCCTTCGACATTAATGAAGGACTCCACCACCTGTGGGTGGTGGCGGGCGAGCAGTGTCGCTACGGCTCCTCCGATCGAATGCCCGACAATATGGGCTTTGGCATATCCGCACGCGCGGATTCGAGCTGCCAGATCATCCGCCTGCGCTCGAACCGAGATAGTTTCTACCGGGGCGGCACTTTGCGTGCCGTAGCCAAGCATGTCGGGGATGAGAACGGGGCGCGGTGCGAAGAACGGGGCCGCGGGCAGGCCACTCAACATCCGGAAAATTCCGTGGATGAATACGATAGGTTTCATCGCTCGAGATGTACCTTGTGTTTGCCAGTGGCTGCGGGTCTCAATACAAGGTGCTTATTGTAGACCGATTTCACTGATCGCCCTAGCTTGAGTCCGTCGCGCCAGTTTTCTACAACGCCGAAACAGGCCGTTTGACCGCACGAACCTCTTTCGGAAGAGAGGAGGGCGGACGGGCGGACGCCTCTTTCGGGCAACTTCAAAAACGCAAACGTAAGTCTAATGTGTCGGTTTGGAAAACGCAGGTGCGATCGTGTTTAAGAATGGGTGGTTAAGTCAGCGTGTCGATTGGCTGGGCTCATGACAGCTCTCTCCCTTCGTAAGAATGGGCAGGGATCTCGCAGACTTTCAGAATGGAATATCCGTTGGGTATCGGGTATTCGAGCCCTGCTGGCGATCACTCAGGCAGTTCAGATGTTGAGTGTGCGAGCCAGAATCGGAAGAGGGCTTGTTGCAGCCTATTGTTCTGGTTTTGCTGCGTTCGAAGTCGGCTTAAGGTCTTTCAGATCGCTGTCGCGACCTAAAGCACGCTTGTTGGTTACAAGGTCATCCAGGGAGATGAAATGCACTGGAACACCGAAGAAACTACTTGCCACCTTCTTTTGCCACGCATCGGAGAACTCGACGGCCGTGATTTCGGTCAGAATGTCAACGCGCACGGGAGCGACTCCAATTTGGTAGACCACCTGCTTTCCGGCGAATGTTTCTGCATTTATCCCATCATGATCCAGAGGAGCGCCGAACTGTTTGAGCGCTGCGACGACTCGGATGGAATTCTGCGCTGAATTGCGTACCCACACGTCGAGATCTTTCGTATAACGTGGCTCCCCGTACTTCATGACTGCGTAGCCACCGACAATCAAATATTCAACCTCGAATTCGTTTAAGAGTTGTAGCAGTTCTTTGTAGTGTGGGTTTTCTGCCATGGTTGATTTCCTCAGCTAATTCGACCATTTCCCATGCCGCCGCAAAGATGGCCTCATCTCCCTGCTCCTGCCAAAACTCAATGTCAAATGAACGATCCGGAAACCCACGCTCCACCAGTCGTGTTTTCCACGAAGAATTTTCTGGAAGGCTCATTTCACCCTCTTCGATTCACACTCTAACAGTATCAGGATATCAGGATGAAGGCCCCGGACTTTATCTTCCGGCTCGACCGGCATACGCGATTCCTGTCAGGGCCAAGCCTTGCACAGATCTTGTGGGCAGATTGTCCCGCGAGTGATTGCGCTGATCGACCTTGGTTGGGTCGGGATCGCACATCTCCAGCGTCTTCCAGCATCAATCACTCGCGCGACAATCTTCCAAGCGGAAACTCCGCGCCGAATGCGCGGCTCCCAAATCGCACAAGGGTTCGCTGTCGGCGCTGATTGAGCTGGCGATCAAGTCGCTTCCCCCACGGTTGAGGCAATCGGGCGAGGCGACTCTGGTAACGCCACTGAGAGGTTGATTCAGTCTCTGAGATAGAATCATTTTGCATTTCCACCTAAGGACACATTGAGGAACGTACTCGTGATGCGATTATTCTCCGTTCACCCAGTTTCAGTTGGTCGCATGCGCACATTGCTAACGCTGACGGTACTCTCGCCCGCTTTGTGGGCCGCCACGACCACCTCCGACTTTCACATCCGAGTACCGCATACTGCGTCTGCGGTCATGATTGATGGCGTACTCTCGAAAGGCGAGTGGCAAGACGCCAAGCGCGTTGAGGTTCCGGACGTCGCCACGCTTTATTTCCAACAATCGGCCGGATCTGTTTATATCGCTGTCGAATACACGAAACAGGCTTCCGGAATCGTTGACCTTTACCTGTCGCCTGCGGAGGGTGAAATCTACGACTTCCATGCCTCCGCTAAACTAGGCGAACGCAAACTACAGGCGAACACGTATTCCGATTGGGCCTGGTGGAACAATCGTGACTGGACAGCCAACGTCTCACACGTTGACTCCTTCGAAAAACGCACATTCTTGCCCGCGCCCGTCCGCGAGTATCAGATTCGGTGTGCCCGTTTTCCCTCCGTCAGTTGGCGTTTGAGATTTGAACTCACTGCCATGGCGGCGAATAGCGAGATTCAGGCAATCACCATCGTTCCCAAAGATACGACTGACAAGGCGACTGCTGGTTGGCTCGTTCTCGATCTGAAATAAGGCGACTGCTTTCGTGCGGGGGTTTAGTCACGGCAAAGTAAGTTAGTCAAAGAGACTGAGGTCTTGAAGAGGTTCTGGCCTCCGATTGGCGTGGTGATCAGGATTCTGTCTAAGGGACGTCCTCCAGTTTTGAGTTTCTTTCTGTGAATCCGTAGACGACCTACCGGTGGCTCCGGTTACGGGATGGATGATCACTGAGGATGTCTTGGATCATCGGCAGGATTTACATACACTGTAGCGGTCGGACCAATAGCATTGATCTGAATGACGTATTCTGCGGACTTTGAATACTGGAAATGGCTCAGTCCCCCAGGCAAGTAGATGACACTGCCCTGAGAGTAAGCCTGAAGTGTCGCCTCATCGAACTTGTCGCCAATTCCCAGATAAAAAGTGCCTGAAATCACCGTGTAAAAGCGACCTTCGGGATGAGTGTGCGGCATGACTCTGATCCCACGCGGCACCCGCACGCGCGTGACATATTCTCCAGCTTTCGTCATGTCACCGTAGAGTACGCTGATCAGAGCGCCTGGAGGCAATGCCGGATGACTGCTCCACTTGACCTCTTCTGGCCTCACGTACCGGAGTTCATCTGACTGGGCATAGTTGATAACGGTGAACGAAACTACAGCTCCGAGGCATGCCATCACTGTCAGGACGAGGGACTTCATTGCCCGATCATACTGCGGGTTAGGCCAAACTTCAAAAAAGAGATGTAGGTCTAATCTTTTGTTTTAGAAGAAGATGAGGAACGGCTGAGAGCTAGCTGCTCCTCAATATGTTCACGGCTTCGCTGGTCTCCGAAATAGCAAAGGCCGACCAGTTCCTCGCCGGCCTCAGCGACTAGCCGGATTAGCTGCTCGCTGCTGACGGAATGGACCGGATAGGATGGCCCGGCGCGTAACGCAAAGCGCGCGGCGGAATCGCAAGGATTAGCAGGAAATTCGATCTCAAGGTGCTGTCTTCGGCGTCCCAGTTCGAGAAGGAAACAGGGCACCACAACATTTGAGAACTGCACGATTTCCTCCACACGCGCATCTTCAGCTGGAATCCCTCTTAGGCCGGCAAAGAGTTCAGCGATCAGGCGCGCCCTGGTTCGCTCGCCCCATGAGTCCGGCTGCACCGCGAGTTTGAGGAAGTCCTCGTGTAGCGGGGCCAGGAATCGGGTGAAACCTGCCTGCCGCAGGTTCTCAACTAATAAGACAGTAGAACTATCCAGCAAGTTCTCACACTGTGCAAAGACTCGCGCGGCTTCTTCCGGTCCGATGCGGGGGATTTTCTGTCTATTCCGTCCGCGATTTCCGGTTTCGGTATCAGGCATTTTGGTCCCTCTTTACCGGCGACCTGGGTGGTTCCGGGTTGTGCGGCCACGAGAGCTGCCCGAGTTGTGGACGGCACATTATAAAGGACAACAGATTTGTGGATTTTGTGGACTGCGCTACGATCTCGACAATGCAACCGTGCGCAGGGGCAGAACAACTTCTTCTTCCAGCAGTCGTGCCAGGATCTCCGAATCGTGGGCGGCATCTACCGGGTCGCGACACAAAGCGGAACGCAGCGCCGTTTTAAGCCAAAAAGAAGCGGCAGGGTCGACAAGAACCTCATTGATGCTGGGTAGGTCGCCTGCTGTAGGGCCGTTCCTCATCCAAGACTCCTCACGCCGCTCCCCCCGCAACTGCATCCACGCTTGCGCGCCGCTCGTCGGCTACATCAAGAGCGTTGGGATTCCCAGTCCGGCCCGTGTCAGTCAGCCTAGGTCCAAGCAAATGACAATGACGACAGCCCAGGCAGCACACGGCAGATGTGATTCGGGTGGCAGCATCCTGGAAGTCGTTTGGTAGCACCACACGTTCCCCCGCCCGAGTGTAGAAAACCGGACAGACGGTGCCGCGGAACGTCGCGTCCTTCCCCCAAAGCTCCATCTCCAAACCGCCTCTGCGGCCATAAAAGAGAATCAAGCTTTCTAGGTGTGGCTTCCGGCTATCCCCCGATTTTGCCAGTTGGTGCCGGGTAATGAGCAGATCGTAGGTCCGCTCTATCCGAAGCATTTGCACCCGGATCAGTACGGGCGCGACCACGATCGCGTGCACGCCGTTTACACCTATGCTGTCCACGGGCTGCAGCCAGGGCAATGCGTTGCCTTGTTCATCTACGAAGCTCGCATACGCGCCAACATCTGCGACCGCCCCGCCTGATTCGACTCCACGAAGCACGTACTTCTTTGCCAGGTGCTGATGCTCGATTGATACCGAGGGCTGGCAGTAGATGCCGGCAGTTCGCAGACACTTCAACGTGATCGGTGGGAGCCGCAGTCCCTGTCGTGCCAGGATTTCGGCCTCCACCCGCCTATTGTGCGTCGTGAGCTGAGATTCCATATTCAACCTGCCTCCCGACTCGAATCGGGTGTCCCACAGCCGCGCGGATCATCTCCTTGGTGCACCCCGCCCAGCACTTGTACTTGCGCGGATCCGAAACTGAAATGGCCAAATTGTCGCCGCTGCGATCACGTCCATGGTCCGCACATGAGGGACAACGTGCCCAGTAGTTTCCGCCACTTCTGCATGTCGACCGGACGTGATCGAGAATGCGGAATTGCGGGCGCGTGGGGTCGTATGGAGGCAGCTCTACTTTTGGCTTTGGACGAAATTCTTCCGGCATTTCGAGTCCATGAATGAACCCGTCCATTTCACTCTCCGTGATCTTTCGCAGGCGCTCCAGGTACTCCATCTGCGCATCGAGTCGGTAATCTGCGCCATAGAACCAGTAGCGCCTTTCTGTGGCACGATGGATCCCAAGCGGCCCCCGGATGGCATTGCCGAATTCGTCAGGGCCGAGTTGATCCTGACGCGGAAATACCTCGATTCCTTCCGCCAGACCAGCGCCGCCCTTTACCGGCACTTTCAAGCGACGGGCCAGGTTGTAGATGTAGATCCGGCAGTGTCTTGCAAGCAATGGCTTGTCGGCGAAGATCCAGAGGTGAGCACCACGGCGGGATTTTTCGAGCCCAGCCTCAACTCCGTCCTGACGCAGTTCCCATTGCAACTTAAGAAGATCCTCCAGCGCATTCTCATAGTCAGCATCAATTGCCACCCACTTGGAGCGCTGCGTATTCGGATTCAGCGCGTACACGCCAGCGGTCAGCTGACCGTTCAGATGTTCGCGAATGGTCTGGAGCGACAATCGCCGATCCTGCTTCGGACGATAGTAGTAGTGCTTCCCGTTCGCGCCCGGTTTGTGAGACTGCAGGGTGTAGGCCAGGCGATTTACGAACAATGCAAAATACCGCGATGCCATTTCCGCGCTCGCTTGGCCTACTCCTTTCATAAAAGTCCCCTCTCTGAGCTCGCCGTTCGTGTCTCGGGACGCGTACGGGTGCTGTGAATACAACTTACGCCATCCCAGGTTTTCCAATGGCCTTCCGCAGAAGTGCCGGATGTGCCGTCCACGAGACAAGGTTGTACTCCGTGACAAGGTCATCGAACTCGGCCGCAGTTAGGCTGTCGTCACGACCTTCGTCGAAGACAACAAAGTAGAAGACTTGCAACTCGCGGTCGTACAGGTAAATAGCGCCGGACGCGGGATCGTCGGGCACGGTCTGCAGCAACAAAACGCCTTTCGGCATTTCAATCCAGCGAGAAGCCAACCCCTCGCCGAGGGTGATAAAGACTTTCATCACGTGTTCGACATTGGCCTCCTTGCGCAGGCCAATGTCCTCTGCTGTAAACAGCGGTTCAAAACTTACTGCTCCTCTGCTTTGAGACATCATGTGCTCCTCCTTTGATCTGACTTACCCCGTTGTCCGCGAACAGGCACGCCAGACAGTGACAGACCCGAAGTGCACTCCTTCCGGACAGTATGTGGACTTTCAACAACCACACATGCGACAACAAAGAAGCCGCCAACGCGCGGGGAAGCGAGGTCAGGTTGCCGCGCAGATTTGCGCGGCGATGTGCGGCGCGAGTCGCCAATTGTCTGTCGGGATGAAGCTGGAATTGCCGAACCGACCGGCGTACTTGTATCCATGCGCGTGGCGATTCGCTTGCCAATGGTGAGCACTTAGCCGAGCAGCATTCCGTGGAAGGGTTTGTGCAAGTTCCGGTCTCAACCGAGACGCCGGGTCGATGATTCGTTTGCGGGCAGCACGACTGAGCGCGGAACCAGAGGGCCAACGTGACTACAGGGCTGGCGATGAGCTTCAAGTCATGTGTACAGGGATGTTCCAGAAGGCTGAAATACAGGGGGGAGTCAGAACCCAAGTCATTGACCGGAAGCATGTTACTTCCCCCCCAAAAGGTCAATTTCGCGGCGAGCACGCGGCGCGGACAAGGCGCGGACAAGGCGCCGGTGAGGCAAAGGTGACGCGGCACTGTGTTACCCGGTTCTCGATTCATTGCAGCAGGTCCCTAAACCTGGCGCTCACCGCATTCCGCCCGGTCATGACTGGTGTGTCGAGCAGTTCTTTCGCGAAGTCTCTGGCGTTGGCAAACGCCAAGGATCTGTTGACGGGCTGCAGTTCATGGACGAGCTGGAGCAGAACCTCGACGCCCGAAGTCAGGTACAAGATGCATCCGACTTGACGCTCAGTCTGAAGCGCCATCCGAATGCGGTCGTACTCCCGGAAGCTTTTCAGAGTGCGTTCATACTCCAGGGCAAAGCGCGCGGTCTTGTCGCCAACCCACACGTCGACGATGGCGTCATAGTCCTTCCGATAGGGCGTCCGCGAAATGGTGTTGAAGGATGCGATTTCGACCTCCGACTGCCATCCCGCCAGCAGGTTCGCCTGGGCCAATGCCAGCTGAATGCGATTCAGTTCCAGCGAATGGAACGCCTGCGAAACATGCGGGAGATGTTCGGAATTGGAGTGCAGGACACTGGTGAACTGGCCGTGGTGTTCGAGCAAGGCAATCCCGCCTCGAGCGATCCGGTAGACGGCCGAGCCCGCCCCGTAAACGTCGCGGCAGAGATCCAATTGACCGTACTTGACGAGCCGCTTTACGCGCCAGTTGAAGCTGTTCCGGCAATGGTCAACCCCGCCGAACTTCATGAACTCAAACAGCTGATCATGACTGATGAAGCGGGAATTGCGCACTTGGCGCAACAGAGGAATGTCACGTTCCTCGCTGATGACCAAGCTGCCTTTGGCGTATCGCATGATCCATTCCCTTCAGTTCAGGCCGCTTCTTCGAGC
>CAVREP010000021.1:0-28380 GCA_963720155.1 uncultured Acidobacteriota bacterium | reverse complement strand
TCGGGGAAGCTGGCATGGAGACATCCACACTACAAAAGCACCTGACGCGTGGACAGCAGCCGGATACCGGCGAGAAACGGCTCTATGTACTCGACGAATCCTCACTGGCGTCCACCAGGCAGGTGCATGAGTTTGTGAACCGGCTCCATGCGAATGACCGTGTGTTGCTCGTCGGCGACCGGCGGCAACATGAGGCGGTTGAGGCCGGGCGGCCCTTCGCGCAGCTCCAGGACGCCGGTATGAAGACGGTGAAGCTCGAAGAGATCATGCGCCAGAAAGACCCAGAACTGAAACAGGTAGTTGAGCAGCTTGCGCGGGGCGAAGTACAGGAAGCAATACAGAATCTTGACCGGCAGGGCCGAGTCCATGAGATTCGAGGCCACAACGAGCGCATCGCCGCTATTGCGAAGGACTACGCAAAATCGCCGGAGAACACGCTGGTGATTTCTCCCGATAATCGCTCTCGCATCGAGATCAACGAGCGCGTCCATGCGGAATTGCGGCGGAGTGGCCTTGTCAGCAACGAGGAGCACCGCATCAGGACGCTAGTGCCGCGCCAAGACCTCACCGGAGCGGACCGCACATGGGCCGAGCGCTATCAGGTGGGGGACGTGCTGCGCTATTCGCGCGCATCGAAAGAGACCGGCATCGGGAAAGGTGAGTACGCACAAGTGAAGAGCATCGACGCGCCAAGAAACCGGCTGACAGTCGAACTGCAGGACGGCACGCGGCGCACTTACGATCCACGCCGGCAGCAGGGAGTTTCGGTCTTCCGCGAGGAGATGCGGAGTTTTTCAGTGGGCGACCGCATCCAATTCACCGCGCCCGCCAACGAGCCAAAAGTTGCCAACCGAGAGTTGGGAACCATCGAGAGCATTGACGAAGACGGGCGGCTGCGCTTGAGGATGGATGGTGGCCGCGCGGTTGAACTCGACCCGCCCAAGCATCCGCATCTCGACCACGGTTATGCCATGACCAGCCACTCCAGCCAGGGACAGACTGCCGACCGTGTCCTGATTCACGTGGACACCGAGTTGGGCGCTAAGGATCTGCTCAATAGCCGCATGGCCTATGTCTCGGTCTCACGTGGACGCTATGACGCGCAGGTTTATACGAATAATGCACAGGCGCTCGGGCAAGAACTCAGCCGCGACGTGTCGCATTCTCCTGCGATTCAGCAAGAGCCAGGAGCGCACAAGATAGAACCACAAACCACGCACACGAATCAGATCAGTCAGGGTTTCGGTCTAGGTCTGTGATGCGGCATTCTCAGTGACATGCCCCGGATAGCCAGAGCATAGCCGAGGCCCGGCCAGTGTCAAGGCCGCGCTTCGCGCGCCGCGTTCGCGGTCGAAGAGCCTTGACACTGGCCTTTGCGCCTCGGCTTATTATTCAGCTATCCGGGGGATGTCAGATTTTTACTTCCACGAACCGGGGCTCCGCGCCGAGTCGAATCGCTGTCGGAGGAGATCTGGGACTTGAGAAAGACGAGTTCAAAACAACATTCTCCTACGAGCATGAGAATCATTAGTTATAGCGACCTGCATCTTGAGTTTGGCTCGGGCTGGATGTTGCCGCCAGATGCCAACGGAGATGTCATGATCCTGGCAGGCGATATCGTCACGCTCAGGGATTATGAACCGCTCGACCAGATTCTGCGGAAGTGGAAGAAACCAGTCCTATATGTGACGGGAAACCACGAATATTACACGCGGCGGCCAATGAACGAAGAGGACAATAGATTCAAGGCGTGGCTCGAAGACAGACATCCGCATGTGAAACTGCTGCTTGATGAAGAGGTCACCATCGACGGCGTCAATTTCTTTGGCGGCACGATGTGGACGGATTTCAACGGCGGCGATTTGCGCGCCATGGAGACCGCTCGCTCTCAAATGAATGATTACCGCCTCATCTATAACCCCGACGAAACGCCTTTCACGCCAGCACATTCGATTGCGCTACACAAAAGCTACTCGTCGAAATTGCTGAACTGGTTTGGCAAGAATCTAAGTGGTCCGCGCGTGGTCATCAGCCATAATGCACCGCTTATCAATGCCAACTCCAAATACAAGGGTGGCCCTCTCACGCCGGCGTTCAATTCCCTGGACATGGTGGAGATCATTGAGACCCACCAGCCTGTCCTCTGGGTGTATGGCCACACGCATGAATGCGACGATCAGACGATCGGCCGGACCCGGATCATTTCAAATCAACGCGGATATCCCGGCAACCTTGGCGGTTTTGAATGCAAGGATTTTGATGAAGCGGGTCTGCCAGTCGAGGTAGGCGTTTAGCCCTGAGCTACCTGGCTATCCATCATCTTTGTTAAGGTCCTTGTGCTCCCAAAGATTCGCGCCGGTCAATTGGAGAGGGTTTCCGACGAATCAGTCCGGTCCGAATCGTGCCTCACGCCGCCGTCATTTCTTCAGCAAGCATCCACCTGGCCGCCTAGAAGAGACCAATCCCTAGGTATCCAGCATGTCCCACTCATCACCGAGAACCCAGCGCAACGCAGAGAGCTTGCCGTTAATCATTCCCCAATCGAAATCGTCCCAAGGACCAAGATTCTCCACTCCGTACTTCTTTTCGACTTTCGCAGCGGCCTTGAGAGCGCCTTCCCAAACATTGCTTTGAATCGGCCGCCGCAGGTGGTTCTTGACCGGGAATGTTTCTTTCTCAACGATCTTGGTTTGGCCCCGCTCGATTTTCTGGCGCGTGATCTGGTGCCGGTTGTACCAGACCTGATGGAACAGCAAGTCTATGGCATCCAAGATTTCAGTCAGTCGCCTTGGTTCTTCTATCCATTCCTGTTCGATCATCAGATCGGCAAATTGTTCTGGTTGTACGCGGCGCAGCGCCTCGCCCAGGGTGATGAAATACATCGACCGCACCCGCGAAAAGCAAACTGCGACATCCGGGTGGGGTAACTTGTTGTTGGCAGCGGGGTGGCTGAAATCCTTGATGTTATGGGTGATAAAAGCAAATCGCGTTCCCGTCGCCTTTGCTCCCACTACGTCCGCGTAAACTTCGATCAGGATGGCATCATCGATGCCATTCCGTTGCCTGTGAAAAGGAGCGCGCTTGTCGATTGCGCGTTGTGCTGCACGCACCTTCACGCTATCGGAAATCTCGATAATCGGTGTGCGCGCGAACAGCTTCTCGATGCGGCTGACCGTATCGACTGCGGCTTCACCCAAAGTCGGAATCCGATGATCTACGTCATTAAGCTGTCGAAGCACTGTGCTCTTTTTCCGGGGATCTCCAAATTTCTCAACCGCCTCCTTGACTCGCTTCATAGTTCCGGAAAGGCTGCGGCTGCTCTCTTCGACGACGCGGCCTTTGTTGCGGGCGAATTCATCGAGGACGGTGCGCGGCAGTATCAGCTCAATATCCCCCATGCGGATGAGCTCTTCAAGTGCGGTCAGAATCGGCTGCTGCTGATAGTCCTTCGCAAGATCGAGCCAAACGCAGGTATCGATAAGAATCTTGAACAAGCTGTTTTCTCCCTTCTGCGGAGCGCCGACACTCTCTAGGGTTTCTGCGTCCGCTGATAAGCATAAGTGTCAAAGATGAAATTACTAAACGTCATGGCGGCATTGACGATCAGGGCTGCGTGGTGTGCGGCGGGTTTGTATTCGCGAACGTGCCGGTCGCCCATTTTGTTACTGAGGCCGGATAGTCCCCCGATGATGCTGATGAAGCCCGTCAGCGTCTGTTTCAAGCTGTTGCTGATCTTCGGGTTTTCGGGCGAGAGATTCAAATGCTTCTGCACCCGTTTGTATAGCTTCGGCAGATCGCCATCATAGTCAGGCGCATTGGGATCGAATTCTTTCTCGATTGCGGCCAGAACAGCCTCAACCAGGGACCGGGCATTCGTGATGGCTCCGTCGTAGTCACCCTGACTCATCTTCGTCCGGCACTTCTCGATTTGCTCCATGATGAACGCGTGCGAAAGATGACTGGGCTCTAGCTTCACATCGACGACAATCTCCCCGCGCGTTTTGTCGACGACATCGTAGCCTTTGCCGTGCGGCACGATTTCGTAGCCCTCGAAAGCCAAGAACTCATTCAGGTATGTCACCGCGTCCTGCAGATTGGCGGGCTTCTCTTGCTTCGTCTCCTTGTCATAGACCGTCGTTCCCATGAAATCCCGCGGGTCAACGGCGGACAGAATGACCTTCTTCATTGTCGGTGTGTCGTTGAACTGGCGGATGCAGTCTTCGGCGAACATCCATCGTGACGGAAAACCTTGACCATAGGTATGGTTGGTGCCGCACTCGTTGAAGAAGCTGACGAGTTTTGGCCCTCCCCGGTAGGGCGATATCCCCTTGTCACCCGTGATGATTTCTCCGAGCCGCTTGACAGTTCTTTCCGAGATTTTCATCGTGCTGCTCTTTCTACTTACCGCGCTGCGAGAGCCGCTTTCAGGTCATCATGCTCAAATGCCGACGACATGCGGTCGATTTCGCCTTTAGCGAGACCTTGCCGCACGGCTTCATCGCGCCACTTCGAGACAGCCTTGCCGACCTGTTTTGCTATGTCACGCGCTTTGCCGTCGTCCAGTTCGAAATATCCCGCCACCTCCATCGCCAGTGCGAGTGAAGCCGTGTTGTCATCCTCATTGATTGCCGTGCTGAGGATGCGCGGCTTGATGTCGGTTGGCACCGGGTTGAGGTCGTAAGCGGGCGACAGGCGCCAGCCCGCCTGTCCTTCGTACAGAAAGCCGTGATTGCGCAGGTGGTCGTCGGTGTTGGAGATCAGTATGTTGAAAACCAGCCGCCGCCACAGCGCTTCCATGTCGGCTTGCGGCGCAGCACCGTGCTGGCGCAACGCGTCAACAATTTCCAGATAGCTTCGGGTTTCTCTGTCTTTCGATCCGAGCATGCTCATCGCGGAGAGGAACGGGATACGCCGTTCACCGTCGCGGTCGAAGCGTCGCAGGAGGAGCACAGGCTTGCCAGCGATGTTTTCGACACGGGATTGGGGGACGGGGATGCCAGATTTCTGCGCGAGGGACAGTGCGACCGCTTCCCAGACCACCGTGTTGATTTCATCGTCCTTGCGTGGGAATTTCGCGATGGCGAGATGGCCGTCCTTTTCCCTGACGGAAGCCTTGGGCCTCGCGCCGCCAAGAGAGGAGCCGGGCGCGAACAGCATGCGCAGTTCCTCATCGGTGTCTTTCTCTTCCATCACATGTTCGGCCGCGGAGAGCAGTTTCGGGAGCTCGATCAGCGGGGGGATGCGCTTGACGCCCTCCTCCCGCAGGAAGGGTCCGCCTTCTTTTTCCGCAAAGCGCAGCGCGCCCAGACGGGCCTCGTCGTCCACCAGCAGCAGGAAGTCGATTTCCTGGAGCGTGCGCGGCGCCCCGCCCTCGCGCTCCGCGCGCCTGCGTTCCATGCGGCGCATGAGCGCCCGCCCCCAACGGTCGGGCGCGGAGTCGCCGATGGCGCCGAACATGGGCGTGTCTGCCGGCGTGTGAAACGGGCCGGGACCAACCTGCAGGGCTGGCTCCAGAGAGAATCGCGCGGGATTTTCCAGCCATGTCTTGTCGTATTCGAAGGTGGCGCTTTCCTTGTTCTTGCGCGTACGGGCCCACAGACGCCCCATCAGGTGCGGGACGCCGTCGAGATCCACGTATACGAGAGCCTCTCTGTCCATCACTTGTCTTTCGTGCGTTTCGGCCTGCGCGCCACGCGAATGCGCTGCGGCAGGTTTTCTTCTTCGAGCTGCAGGCCCACGGGATCGTTCTTTGGCGCGGCGAGATCGCCCAGCCGGTCCGCCATGCCCAGCACAAAAAGGACCGTGGCGTATATCCCGATCGCGACGCCGGGATCGCCCTTTTCAATCTTGACGAGGGTCGTGCGGCTGATCGAGGCGCGCTGCGCCGCGATGGCCGCCGGGATGCGCCGCCGCCGCCGGGCGTCACGGATGTCGCGGCCAAGCTTGCGCAGAGCATGCCTTACCGGGAGTGGCAGTACGACGGATGATCGGCTTGTCCTCATATTTAGCGTCCAGAGTAATGGTCGCTAACTTGATTAATGTACATTATTATGAACGTTATGTCAATCTCGTCTACTCTTGGCTGGTACCTTGGAAAACCGCCGCGCAGGTACCCGAGACCTGCGCGGCCTAACCCGTTTCTTCAATCACGTGGACGGCCAATGTAGGGGACTCTCAGCCCATACATTTTTCAGGTGCCTTTGTAGTTGAGCACCGGTCGTAGCGTGCGAATAACCTTCACCAGTTCTCGCTGCGCCTTGAGGACCGCACGAATGTCCTTGTACGCAGCAGGCGCCTCGTCCCTGAGTTTGCCTGTCAACCGGTAGTCATACCAAACGCCTTCCATTTGACGCCGAAGATCGCGATCGCTGAACTTGCTCCGCGCAGCGCCCCGCCTCAGAGCTCTGCCTGCACCGTGAGCGCTCGAACAAAGCGCCTCTTCGCAGCCGCGTCCCTCCACATGGAAGCTGGGGCTGCCCATCGACCCTGGCAGGACTCCGGGCTGTCCCTGTTGAGCGGACATTGCGCCCTTGCGATGCACCCACAACTCGCGCTCGCCATGACGCTCAAGCGCGACATGATTGTGATCGATGGCGATCATCGTCTCCCAACTGATGCTGCACTTCAAGGTTCGCGTCAGCACCTTGCCCGTTTCCTCTGCCATAGCCTTGCGAGAAGCCGCGGCGAATTGCCGGGCCCAAAAGACATCGTGAAGGTACTCTTTGCCGGTATCCGATTCCGCATCGATCGCACGCAGTCGCCCTTCGACCGGTTGCGCGCGCGCCAGATGATGGTCGCGGATCACCTGCCCGAGCGCTCGTGATCCGCTATGCACCATCAGCCAAAGCCGGTCCTCTTCGTCCGCCTGCATCTCAAGGAAGTGGTTTCCACTGCCGAGAGTCGCGAACTCGATCTCGCCCTCCTTTTGGCGAATTGCCCCTAGGCGGGCATGACTGAGCGGATCGCTTGGTATCTCCGCAGGTTGAGGAATGACCGCGTTCCGGTTGCGCCTGCGCGAGGGTACCGCACGCCCGATCTCGTTCAGCAACCGGGCGGCAGTCTTCGGATTCTTCAGCGCGGAGGCCTCCACGTCAACCGCGACTGCCAGCATGCCGCATCCGATGTCGCCTCCCACTGCCTGGGGATAAATCACGTGAGAGGTCGCGACAACTACACCGATGCACACCTCAGCGGCAAGGTGTACATCGGGCATCACCGCGATTTGTTGGACATCCGGGGCGCACCGGAGACGCTGAAGCGCCTCCGACACGTCTCGATCCAGTGGAGCAGCTAGCCAGCTTCGGAGCGGAGCCATCGACGAATCACTCATCGTCGCCTCCTTGCACCGACACCGGCACAAACGACAGCTCTGGCGCTCGCTTTCTGGCGATCGCCATAGCCACTTCGGACCGCAAACGCGATGCATCGCGCCGGAGCGCGCTCATCGCATCTACGACGGAGTAGCCATCCTGCACAACGATATGGACCAGTAGATGGCCGCAACCAGGTGCTGGCGAAACCTCATCTACAAACAGTTCGCAGCCAATGCCAGCAACGTTTGAATCCGCGAGCGCGAGATTCAGCGCCCGCCGCACTTGACAGCAGAACTGTTGTGTCTTCCGCTGCACTTGGCGGCTGTCCGACCGACTGCCGCTACCTTCTCCATAGAGAATTTCAGCGAAGTCCGCGTCCACGAACTCCGCTCCTTTACCGCGACGTTTTGTTCGTTTCACAAAGCTCCCTTTTGCGCGCACGCGCGCAGAGCCGGCAGGCGCACGAATGCGTATGCGGCTTCAACTAATGAGTTGAAAGATGGAGCCAACCCAGCCGACCAGCTGGATTAGACGGCGGCGAGCGGGCTCAACGTCATCGGGCTATGTGCAATCGGCGACATAATCTCCTCCGCTGCTACGTTGAGTCTCGGAATTACAAGCGCTTGGACGCCTGAATCTCTGAGACATTATCGCTCTATCTCTGGTTCGGAGCAAGTCTGGCGCTATGTGCCTGATGCGAACCGTCGCCATCCAGGATCGCCGCTCGACTCCAGGCAACAAGGGCGCTTACGCGCTGCGTCGCATCGAGGGCGACACTGCACATTTTTGATGGTCACGTTCTGGGAATCCGAGGCGGCGATCCGCGCCTTCGCTGGAGACGACATCAGCGTGCGAAATATTACAACTTCGACAAGGATTTCCTACTCGAACTGGAGCCATGCTCCATACATTACGAGATGTACGACCGGTGAACGCCACAAGGAATTTCGGGTTCTGAGCGCTAACGCCTATCGGACAGTTGGCGAACCTCTCTCTCGCGAACGATCTGGCGACAATAGCGAGGAGCTACTGCTTCACCGTGGTGGTCGTTATTCTGGTAGCGTCGAGAAATTCATCAGAACGATGAAGGGTGCAGCGATTAGTCTCCGGGCGGCCAGGGAACCCCGCGCACATCAGAAGCAACGAAACATCTTTCTTTGTCTCCACCGTATGCCCTCCCTCATGCGCGGGCTCGAATAGCCATTTCGACAACTGGTGGGAAATGTCATCGCGCATTCGATTGCTGGGCGGATAATCCACCGAGACACTGGCTACGGTTCCATCCCGACGTACCGCTATGGATACATGTACCTGTTGCATCGAAGGTGGGCCCGGCTTGTCCGGAACGATCCCGTCCGCGTGGCACTCCAGGCAACCATCGGCAAAGTAGTCATTGTGCGTGTTGAGATGGATAATCCCGCCCGGAACCTCGGGTCGGTCGGCGGGCTTGTCCGTGACGGTGGCACGCCCACACTTCAGTGTGCTCCCGACTGTGCACCCGGCGCTTCCGGCAATAGCCCACTTCCCACTCAACGAACCGTCTTGCGGGAGAGCCCAAAACTGTTCGTGCTCTCCATAGAGCGCCTCCACAGCGCCGTCCCACATATAACAACCCTGAGAGTTGCAGGAGCCGAACTCGTTCGGGCCAGCGACTCCGTGCGCCCAAGTCTCACCGTCTTTTGATGTAATGTTAGAGGCACGCCATAACCACCACCTTTTTCACGGTGGACTAGTTCGTGGCCGAACGCCCAATACTCACCTTGATGAACAAAAACCATCCGGGGCAGCACTCGGTTAGTGGCGTCGTTTTGCGGATGAACTATCTTCCACGACCTTCCGCTGTCTTTGGTGACAACAAAGACATCCTCGACCTCGGGCTGGCGTCGGAGCATGAGGAAATGGGAACTGTCGAGCGCCGCGACAGCGAGTGTTTGAACGAATGGTCGCAGTTCCTCTGCACTAACGGCAGCAATATCCTCCCAGTGTTCGCCCCCGTCGTGGGTGATTTTGACAGTTCCCTCGATGGGGGCTACTTGGTCAGACGAGGAAACTCTGGGACTAGGGTGTCCGTCGCTAACAACAACTATACCGTTTATGGCGTCCCCGAAGGAGAAGGCGCGTACAGCGCCGGGCGCGACGTGGCTCTTCCAGGTTTGACCGCCATCATCGGTCGAAAGCAAAAGCCCGCCGGTGCCCGCAGCGTAGCCGATCTTCTCATTCACAAAAGAAATATCCAACAACACTTCGCCGTTGACATTTTGATGTTTTGTTTCCCATGTCGCCCCGCCATCGCTGGAACTTAAGATCATCTCGTCCACGCCGCATACCCAGATTGTTGCTCCCTGCGCTGCAATGTTCACGGGACGAAAAGGCGAGGAAACAACATTCCAATTCTTAGTTGCGGTAGGAGGTTCATCCCCGGCGAAACACGAAACACAAAGCAACAGAACGGTAAATGAGTATTGCAGCGGAAGGGCGTTATCATTTTTTCTCCACGTTCTTCCTCTCGGTGCTGGTTAACGAATGCTACCAATGATTACCATTCCTTGGCTATACGCCGAACAGAAGGGTCACTCCGCGAAAAATCCCATGTCGCTCAAGGCGCGCACGGCTGTGAGCACTAACTGGCTGCTTTCTCAAGTAAGGTTGTCTTCGGCGAACTGAACAGTCTTCGGGCTGCCCATTTCAAAATGCGCCAGCCCACGGCGGCCCCGACGAGGATCGTGAACAGCCACAGCAGGATCGTCGGCAGGTAGAACACAAACGTCGTCATCGAGGCAGCGTATTCACCGAACCCGTCGAGACCCTCGCGGGCGGCGATTTTCAGCTGATACAGCGGACGCCAATTGAGGCCGAAGACTTGGGCATCGGCCTCAGCCCGCAGCGTGATGTTGATGGCTACGGTTTCAACTTGCTTCGACAGCGCCTCGAATTCCGCTTGCCTCTCCTCGATCGTTCCGCGGACCGCGTTCAGCTTGTCGCTGACTTCGAGCGTGTCCTTCACGGTCGCAGCCTTACGCAGGATTCCGAGATACTGTTGTTCCTGAGCCCGTAGGTTGCGCAGGCGTGCTTCCTGGTCGACATATTGTTTGGTGACGTCTTGGGCGTCGATACTTTCGCTTTCCACGCGCAAATTGAGCTTTCGGATCTGGGCGCGCACTTCGTCGAACTCTTCCGCCGGCACGCGAATGCTGAGCGAGGCGCTGGTCGCGTCCGCGCCGCCATTAACATTAGAGGTTACGAGGAATCCTCCTGCACCTTTCGCGATCTGTATGATTTTCTCAGCAGTTTCGGCCGGAACTTTGACGATGAGACTAAGGGACTCCGTTCGGACTAGCCTACGGTCCTCCGACAGGGCTTCCTCTCCGCCGGCATGTCCTCCTGAAAATGTCATGAGAGAGGCGGGTGCGACGACGGCACGGTCCACGGGAACGCCTCCAACAATGCCTTTTTGAAGGTAGGCTTCGGATCTGAGGTGCGGAAGAATTGAGGTTTGTCGCCAGAGCGAGATTGGCTCCCAACCCACACCACCGCTGACGGCGGCAAGGCCGGACGCCTTCTGCGAGGCGATGCCTCGCGCCTGGTCACGGGGTTGAATGACTCCCAAGTAGAGTGCGACCACTCCGGCCGTAATAAGCCAGCCTGTTTTCAGAGCCGTTCTGCTTTTGCTGAAGAACACTCCCCAGCGGATGACCATTACGCCTCCTATATAAAGGAATAGACGCGGGCGGCGATGTCGTTGTTCCCGCAGACTCTTGATAGCCGGGTTGTGAGCGCCACTGCTTGTTTTCGCCAGCCATCGACTGCAACGGACGTTGAAGGTACATTCTTACAGGATTGAGGAAGCCTCAGTGATGCGACTCTTTGTTGCCGCAGTAGTGGTTGTGGCTATATTCGTCGTTGTTGTGCTGCTAATCTCGCGATTATTCCCTCATGGGGCCGGTTGGCCCGGCGTCTGCGTCGCGATTACTTGCCTGGTATGCAAGTGCATTTGGAGTTTGGGCATTGCTTGGAAACAAAACTGACAAAAATGCTCGCGCAATGCAGGGCGACATCGTGCAACAGCATTCTCTAAGGGACAACCTTCTCTATTTCGCAGTCGCGATGGCGGCGCTCACAATAGCTATCGCTGTGACGATACATGACACAGAAAGAGGGATACATCGCAATTTGAGGAACGATTGGTTTGTTGGATTCGGGAGTGCGTGCTTTGCATTAGGCTACGCTGCCAAAAGCGTTCTGGATTTCCCGGAGGAACTGGCGTCTCTGGGCGGTCATTGCAGCACTATTCGTCCTGTTCACCGCGCTAACAATTCCGTTTCTTTCCCAAATGGAAAAGGTGCCTTTGCTGTTTATGGGGCCGCTGGCCAATATGGAGCTCCTTGTTGCGGCTGTTGCACTTGAATGGTTCATTGGCAGGCAGCCCTATTAATGTCAATGAGCGATGGGTTGGCACCTTCCTCGTCGTTGTGGTGTCATTCTCAGGCATGATGTTCCCTCCCGCACCAGGTTCTCGAACAGGCGAAGGCAGCGGAAGTAAAACGAATCGGGGCGATGACAAACCTGAACTGGACGACTCCGAGCGGGACTGCAGAGATCCACAATATTTTGCGATCATGGGTTGCTTTGCAGAGCAGCACAGGCCTGCTGCTTTATGCAGGTGGTTTGGGATGGGGTGGCGAGTTTAAGGATTACGCGGATTTTCACGGGAGAATGGTCGCTCGGACAGTAAACGTGGGGACACCTCAGGTGACGGCCAAGATAACAACGCTTGAAGACCTAGGAGAAATTCCGGCGGGATTTTTCGATACGGCGGCAAAGGGCGGCGACACACCATTGCAGACAGTGCTGATGGGATGAGATATCGCTACGGAAGAATTTATTGCCGATGGAGCCCGTGTCGTGGCCGCCACTTCAGGACGGGCCCCTCGAAGGAAATATGACAACTCAAGTAATCGTTGATCGTGAAGGAAAGGTGAGGGATACCGGAACGCTGGTTTCCGAAAACTTGGGTGTAAATGACGCGGGAAGGCGCGCGGTATTGGCCTTGCGGTTTAAGCCGTTCCTTGTGGATGGAATACCTGTTCAAGTGATGTCCCTGCTGACGGTCCCGTTTAAGACCGTGCGGCCGTCAGGAACAGAAAGTTTTGACAGTGCCCGGACGTACTTCGAGCACGGGAGGCACTTAGGTTTTCCAGCGTTTGGAAACGGTACAGCTTATGTACTTCGCGCGGAGTTCGAAGCAAAAGGCCGAGACGGCGCCGTCGCCAAAGGACAGTACGGAGACACTTGGCTGAGCGACACGCAATGGCGTCGCGAGGTGTGGTTCGGGAAGAGCCGGTATGTGCGGTCGAGGAACGGGGACAAGGCTTACCAGTCTACAGACGGTGAGGATGCGGGATTGCTTCGGCTTGTCATGAAGATAATGGAACCAATTCCCGCAATTGATACATTTGTGGAGGAAGATCAGACGCGATACAGTCAACGGGGTTCGCACGGTGCGGGTGCTCGCTGGATACGAAAGCCCGGGAGGGGAAGCTAGATCCGGAGCAAGCGCGCGGTTATTGGTTCGACGACACGGGGTTGTTAGTCAAGACGTACTTCGATGGAATTGAGACGCAGCGGTTAGAGTGCGAAGACTATGCAGGGGTCAAGACAGCCCGTCACATCGACGTTTTAAAAGACGGGAAGCTCGCAATTAGAATCCACGTCACAGATGTGACGCCGGCTGGAACGATACCGGCGAAGACTTTCGAAGTGAAAGGCCACGAATGGACACGAGCGTTTACAGCCGAAGTTAGATAGTGGCAGCTCCCATGAAACCCCAACCCTGAGCGCCTGCTCGAAGTCGGTGAAAAATTGCCATCGCCCTCCCTGGCGGGGTCATAAGCGAGACGCCGATGAAGTTGTCCAGAGCGGCTTGAGTGAGCCCGAAAAGGTGTGCCATAAGTGTGCCGTGCGCTTCGATCCCATGTGCGCTAAAGCGCTTCTTTTCAATACCAGAGCTGATTGCTTCCGTGCGGGCCTGATTGTCGGTAAGTTATTGATGCTTAACCCAGCGATAGATGGTTGAACAAGTGGCGCGCCACCAGGATGGGCCCCCAAGTGGAGGCGCGCGGCGCGGAGACATCCTGGATCGGCACCCAGCGCGGGGCCTGGGTTTGGTCTTGCAGCAGGCGAATCAGTGTGTCCAGGTGGGGGCTAGTTGATCTTTGCGTCCGAGATGGGCGACCACGCGTTGCTTAACTTTATGGCCCTCGCGCACCGACTCGACCAAACGCAAGTACTGGTGACGACCATTGCGGGCCTTGACCGAGCGAAGGAACATGCGCGCCCTCCTGCGGCACTACATATACCGCAGCATGAGCCGCATATTCAATACAAAAATAAGCACATCCCAACGATTTGTTGTCACTACTTTTTTTTGTTTTGGAGTGATCAGATATTGAAAACACGAGGCTTAGCCGCTACCGACCTCCCGAAAATGTCAAACATGCGCTAGCTCCCCAGCTGAGGCCGTAAAAACCCAATTTCCCGTGGTCCACGTCCGTGCGAGTCTCCAGGTAGTCGACCGACCTGAAGAAATCTTTCGCTCTTTGGATGGTCACATCCCGCCATAGATTAGAGTCTTCTGCGATATCGACGTGTCGCTCAAAAGTGCCCTTATAGACTGGATATAGAAGCGCCCGCCCACTCTTGATGATGAAATCAATGAAGCGCATATCGAAGCGCATATCCAGGTCCTCACTCGACCTTTGTTCCTCCGCCCCGGAGTGGGGGAAGTAAATGACGGCCTGATACGGTGGGGTGACGTTTTTCGGAAGAAACATGTAGGCGATGATTCGCTCGCCCCCGTACGCCGCATTGAAAGTGATTTTTTGCTTTGTCCAGTATTCCGAGCTGTCGTCGGTTGACTCCAAGTTTGGTTTCAGCTCGGACTTGTCATAGGCGTAGAACCTTTTGTAGATCTCGAAAACCTGGTCTGGGACCGGTTTCTCCTTGTTGTAGTCCCGCGTCAGGTGCTCGATCGGCTGTTTCAGCGCTTCCGCATTGGCGCCAGGATTACCCAGACTTTTCATGCACCGAAATCCGTAGGTGGGCAGCCGGTCGAAAGGGGATTGAGCATCATCGTCCACGAACATGTACACGGCTTCGTTCCAGCCGCCGCCGAGAATGTAGCGGCGGTCGCCGGAACGGTTCCAGCACCATTCCTTTACGTTCCCCGCCATGTCATAGGTCCCATAAGGATTGATTCCTCCGAGGCTGCCGACGCGAACCGGACCGTTCCCTCCAAAATTGCTGAACTTAACACTGTCGGAGAAGATGTTGACATCGGCTGCGTTATACCAGTGATAAACGGCGGGAAGACTCTTGCCCGCGAACTCCGCGTAGGCCGCGGCTTCGTACCAACTCACCCCGCCCACAGGATAATCGTCCTGCCCCTGTGGGTAGTCTCCCTGTTCCCAATTGGCGGGGCCTGGCCTGCCGGTCCGATCGCGGAATTCTTTCATGGCTTCGTCCCAGGTCAGGGTGCGCCCATCTTTAACGAACGGCTCTTTCCAGTACTCGTGCTTTCCGTACCCTCCGCTGTCTACGAATTTCTTGAACTCGCGGTTCGTGACTTCATACTTGTCCATGAGGTAATCCGCCAAGTCGACGGGTTTGGTGCTCCCCCACTGGAAATGGCCACCGAGCACTCGCACCATTCCGGGCGGAAGGCTGCCTTCGGGATCGAGCGTGAAGTTGGTTACCCGGCTTGGACCGGCGGCTGCTTCCACAGTGCCATAACCCTGCTTCGAGATCTTCCACCGCAAATATCCGAACGGGAGCCGGACGTTATCGAGTGGGGATTTACCAAGTGGCTGCCACGCGCCATTCAGGTCGGCATAGGCCTTCATGAAGACGTCGGCGCCAGGGGGAGTAGTTCGGATTGAAACGACGACTGAGTAGCTCCGATCGAACTTGGCGAGAAGGGGATCGCTCGGGATGTACTGTTTCGCTTGCTGAGCCAGATTGAAGGCAGAGACGTATTGTCCATTCTCAACCAGGCGCGAGATTTCTGGGATTGCCTGCTCTCTGGCCCAACGAACCTTGGCGTTGTGGCGGACGAGCCATACTGCACCCCCCACCAGCAGCAGAATCATGAGCACAGCAGGAACCACGACAAACGGCTTCCGGATCACCGGAGTAACTGGTACCGCGCCGACGCGACCTGAGCTGAGTTGCTGTTGCAATCGTTTCAGATCGTCGGCCAGTTCGCGCGCCGATTGATATCGTTTCTCACGATCCTTCTCAAGTGCCTTGTTGATGATGCCGGCCAAGCCCTTAGGTACGGCGAGATTCAATTGCGCGGGCGACGCAGGAACCTGGTGCAATATCCCATCGAAGATTATCGCGGTTGTCGTTCCGGCGAACGGCCTCTTCCCGGTGGTCATTTCATAGAGCACCGCCCCGAGAGAAAAAATGTCCGTGCGTCCGTCCAGTTCTTCGCCGCGCGCCTGTTCCGGAGACATGTAAGCAATCGTGCCCACAGCTAGGCCAGGACTGGTAAGCGACTCCTCCAGACTCTCAGTCGGCGGCGCCGATAATACGGTTTCTCCCTCGGCTGGGGGACGCGGCGCCACCGCCTTGGCCAGTCCAAAGTCCAGTACCTTGGCTTGTCCTCGCTTGGTTACAAAGATGTTCCCCGGCTTGATATCGCGATGAATAATCCCTTGGCAGTGGGCGGCCTCCAGCGCATCGGCTAGCTCAGCGCCCAACACCACGACTTCTTCCGCTGGAAGTGCTCGGCCTGCAATGCGGGAGGCAAGGGTCAAGCCGGTGAGCAATTCCATGGCAATGAAGGGCCGGCCTTGATATTCGTCTACTTCATAGATGGTGCAGATGTTGGGGTGATTGAGCGCAGAGGCGGCCTGCGCCTCGCGACGGAAGCGAACCAGGCTCTGAACATCTTTGGCTACTCCATCCGGCAGAAACTTAAGAGCGACCAAACGATGCAGACGCGTGTCCTCAGCCTTGTACACCACACCCATCCCGCCGACGCCCAGCTTCTCGATGACACGGTAGTGTGAGATGGTTTGGCCGATCATTTAGGAAATGCCCGGCTTTCGCGTCGCTTCATCTTACGGACGCAACATCCGCGAGTCAACGAACTCTGACTGTGCTTGCATCGAACCCAGAATTATTGCGGTGACGGGCTATCGGTGGAAGTTGGGAGATTAGTAACGAGAAGTCCTAGTGTTGTATCAGAAGCGACCGCAGAGGAGAAATTAGTAGCCTCATCAGAATCTGCGGCGGTCGCTTTTGATACAACGACTTGAAGGAAGCCGCCCCGCGGTGTGGTCGGGCGCCGGTGGCTGTGGGTTTTCAATGGGGTCGATGGGCGGCTCAACAGCCGCATGGCATACGTTTCTGTCTCGCGTGGACGCTATGACGCCCAGATTTATACGAACAACGCACAGACGCTCGGGCAAGAACTCAGCCGCGACGTGTCCCATTCTCCTGCGATTCAGCAAGAGCCAGGAGCGCACAAGATAGAACCACAGACCACGCACACGAATCAGATCAATCAGGGTTTCGGTCTAGGTCTGTGATGCAGCATTCCCGAATGACATGCCCAGGATAGCCAGAGCATAGCCGAGGGCCGGTCTGTGTCAAGACTCTGCGACCGCGTCCGCGGCGGGCTTCGCCCGGTCTTGACACAGACCTCAGCGGCCCTCGGCTTATCATTCCTCTATTCCGGGAATGTCAGATTTTTCCTCGTAACACCCTAACGATTTCTTCGATCCTGGCATTCTCGACGACGCAAATTCATCTGAGTTCAGTCACAGGTAGCGCCCGAAATCCATTCGCTAGTGGAAAGCCGTTTGGTGTGCGACAGACGACTGCACCGGCGGCCACCCGTGATTTGCCCACTACGTTGCGCACGAAATCGAGGTTTACTGTGTCGCCGACATCTGGCAGTTCCGTCCACTTCGCTTCAAACAGTTCCAGGCGTCCACCCGTATCCACCACAAAGTCGACTTCGCGGGTTCGATCGCGCCAGAAGAAGAGGCTGCCTGTGCGTCCTCCGCGGCGTTCGCGGTCCCGAAGTTGGGCGAAGACAAACGTCTCCCAGACTGCGCCTACCGCCGGTGATTGCTGAAGAGCTTCCACGGACCGAATATTCAAAAGAGCGCAAAGCAGACCAGTGTCAGCGAGATAGAGTTTGGGGCTCTTGACGATGGACTTGGTTCGATTCGAGAACCACGGCTCTAGCAATACGATCTGACCGGAAGCTTCCAGCATGGACAGCCAATGATTGGCTGTTGAGGGGGCAATGCCGACATCGCGCGCCAGATCGGCTTTGTTTAACAGGTTTGCAGAACGGAGTGCGCAGGCGCGCAGAAATCGTTCAAAGTCCCGCAGGCTGCCAACATTGGTTAGGGAGCGCACATCGCGTTCGAGATACGTAGCGAGATAGGAGTTGTAAAAAGCTGCAGAATTAATGTCTGGGTTGGCGTACAGCTCTGGGAAACCGCCGCGCACGACGGCTGTTTCGACCCTGGTTTGCGGCAATGCTGCTTGAATCTCCGCAAAAGAAAGGGGTTCAAGTTCCACGATATCGGCCCTGCCCGCCAGTGATTCGGAAACGTTTCTCATCAGGGTGAACTTCTGCGAACCAGTGAGCAAGAATTGTCCGTTGCGTGTACGGTGGGCATCTACCGCCACTTTTAGGTGCCGAAACAAGCCCGGTGCATATTGAACTTCATCAATGAGCACGGGCGGCGGATGACGCTGGAGAAAAGTGCCCGGTTCTTTTTCAGCCTGCTCGGCTTCGGCGGGGAGGTCGAGGGAGACAAACGCATGTTTTGGGAACAGGCGCAGAAAGGTGGAGGTTTTGCCGGTCTGTCTGGCTCCGGTCAGCACGACCACCGGGCGCGTCTTCGCGGAGCGTTGCAGGCGGGGTTCAACAGCTCTGGGAATCCACATGTGCAAAATATACGATGTAATCACATATTTTGCACGGCGTTCGTTTAGCTAGGATTGGATGGGAGCTTGCTACGGGCACTCCATTCCCTTGAATACGAAGCTGATCTCCTTTGGTGTCGTTTGCGCCATACGACCACATGATAGCTCTGAAATGGCCATGGTCACGGCATTTGGAGTGCAGATTTCACCCGGGTAGGCCAATGCGGCGCACAAGGTTCTGGAAGCGCGAGTCGGAACGGAGAGGATCGAAGCCCGGTCGGAGCAGGACGCCGGGGTTAAATCGGTCTTCATAACCTTTTTCGAGCCAATTCATGGCTTGATCCGCATCTCCGAGAGATGCGTAGATCACGGCAATCTCCGAAGCATTCGAATAACCAGGGTTTGAGCGCTTCTTCAGATCGCCCAGAAGCTTTACCGCTTCGCTTCTCTTGCCGGATGCGACATAAGCGCGAGCAAGATTAGCTATGAATGCCGAGCTACCCCCAGATAGCTGGACCGCTGTTTTGAGCTCTGCGACCGCTTCATCGCACATGTGTTTTTGAAGGTACGCCTGGGCGAGTTGATTATGTGCCAGAGCAAAATTAGGATCCATTTCGATCGTCTTGCGGCTCTGTTGTATGGATTCGTCATAAGAGTGCGCAAGGACAAGGATCTCTGCCAAATCGGCGTTAATGATAAGAGACAGCGGATCCAGGTTTTGCGCTTTTCTCATTTCCGCAATCGCTTCGTCATACCGACCCAAAAGACTCAAGTGCCAAGCGTACCAATGGTGAGCGGTTGCATAGCCTGGGCGTAGTTCGATGGCCCGCTGGAATTCCTTCCCGGCAGCCTCAAACTCCCAGTCGAAGCCGTCCAGGACAAAGGCAAGGGAGTTGTGGGCTTCGCCGAGCGCGCTATCCAATTCTAGAGCTTTGATCGCCGCTACCTTGGCTTTGGGGAACGCTTCCTTGGGGGTCATCACTGCGTACTGCCAGTCTCCCAGCAAAGCATAAGTGTCGGCGAAGCCAGAATAGGCCTGGGCATATTTCGGATCTTCTTCGATTGCCTGTTTGAAATAAGCCAGGGCGACCTTCAAACCATCCGCCGTTCGCTTATTCCAGAAGTAGCGTCCTTTGAGATAGGACTCGTAGGCTTCCGGATTAACAGCCTTCGCGCTTTTCAGCGCAGCTTGCTCCCGCGGAGTTAAATTGATCCGAATTTGATCTGCAATGGCGCTAGCCACGCGGTTCTGGAGCGCCAAGGTATCCCGCAATTCACCCTCATAGCTCTGGGACCATAAGTGCTCGTCCGTAGAGGCCTCGATCAGCTGCGCCGTGATGCGGACCTGGTCGCCGGAGCGGAGCACGGTGCCTTCTACCACGGCATCCACGTTCAGTTCGCGAGCGATCTGCGGCAGAGGCTTGCGTGCTCCCTTGTATACCATTACGGAGGTGCGGGAGATTACCCGTAAAGCGCTGATCTGGGCCAAGTCAGTGATCAACTCGTCCGTCATGCCGTCGGCGAAGTAATTCTGGGAAGCGTCGCCAGAAAGGTTGTCCAGCGGAAGCACCGCTATGGATCGGATGCCTGTGGAAGCAGGAGCCCGCGAACGAAATCGCCAGGCGAAGAAAATCAGCAAACTCAGGACGAGAGCCAACGCGCCGATGACCCAACGCGTCGGCCACAGCCGGCGTTTCGGCGCAACCGCCAACCCAGCGTCTTGGATCTTAAGCCCAGGGTCTGCAGCCGGCAGATCTCCAGCCACAGGTTCTTGCCTTTTTGGGCGCGCGTCTGCATCGACAACCGACACGTCCGCAATAAAGCGATAGCCACGTTTTGGAAGAGTCTCGATGAATCGCGGATTCTCAGCCGAGTCCCCCAAAGCACTCCGCAGCTTCCCGATTGAGATATTGAGAGCCTGATCGAAATCACCAAAGCTTTCGTTCGGCCAGACTCGACTGCGCAATTCCTCCCGGGTGACGACCTCCCCCGGATGTTCCAGCAGGATCTCCAGCAATTTCATCGGCTGCTGCTGCACTCTGATTCTCAAACCCGCTTTTCGCACATCGCCCGACTGGAAAGAAACCTCATAGGTTCCGAATCGTACGACGGAGTTGGGCCTTAAGGGTTCCATAGCGGATTTGGGTTCGCACAGAAGTCTAGCACTTCGCGCCCAGGAGGCTTCCGGATTGGATATACGCGGTGCTAACTCGTTAGCCACCAACTATTTAACAGGTAATGAGTTGGATATGTGGGGAAAGTCCTCAGTTAATTGACGCTGGACGACCGGTGCGTCAGAGTGGGCTGCAACCGGGGTTCGAGCTGATTCAGGGAGAAGGCAAATGAGTCGTATTGGACTGGGCTCACTAGGGGTGGTCCGATTTGGGGCTTCGTCCTCCCAGGACGATCAACCGTTGGCAGGGTTCGAAGAGCTAGCCATGCCCCTTTTCGATGCCCTTTATAACTTCGCGCGCTGGCTGGCGCGCGATTCGAACGATGCCGAAGATCTCGTACAAGAGACCTATCTCAAGGCTTTACGCAGCTTCGCATCGTTTCAGGCAGGCACCAATTTCCGGGCATGGATATTTCGAATCCTGAGGAACAACTTTCTAAGTTCGTGCTCAAAACTCGAGCGCCGCATGACCGTTGCGATGGACCCGGAGGAGGACGGACCTGAACTGGCAGTTGATACGGAAACTCCCGAAACGATTCTAATGAATCGCTTTAATTCCCAACTGGTGCAGCGCGCCATCGACGATCTGCCGGTGCATTACCGGGAGACCCTCCTTCTTTGTGAAGTGGAGGAGATGTCATACCAGGAGATCGCGGAAATACTGTCGATCCCGATAGGAACGGTTATGTCACGTCTGGCCAGAGCCCGGAAGTCAGTTCGCGAGTCACTCCTTAGCGCTCCCGGTGCACCACAATCGAGAGACTTGTCTCTTCACCTCGAGGCGCACTAGAAAGAAGAAAAACTTATGGCAGCCACCACCTTGGCAGCAACCTTGAACACCCCAATATCCGAACTCCAATCGGGTCCAACGGAGCGGATTTTGGTCATCGAGCACGATGGCGCCCTGCGAAAGATCCTGCAGCGGCTTTTCTCCTCGGAAGGATATGAGGTCGATATCGTCTCTGATGCCGTTTGTGGTTTGGAGAGACTTCGTCAAGGATTGCCAGCCGCAATGATCCTCGATCTACCGCGTCCAGGATCTTCAGGGTGTGATCTTTGCAAGAAAATTGCGGATTGGATTCCCGGCTTGCCCCTTGTAATTCTTAGCGGGAGTGTGGACGTCGCGGACAAAGTCCTTCTCCTGGAAATGGGTGCCGACGATTACGTGACCATACCATTCAGCCCACGGGAGCTTGTTGCGCGTTTGCGCGCGTTAATAAGGCGTGCGTCGCGGTCCAGTCCGGAGGACGCAGACGTATATGTCTTTGCGGATGTGGCGGTGGACTTTTTCAAGACGGAGATCACCCGTTGCGGTGAGAAGATCATGTTTACTCTAAAGGAATTCAAGATGCTGGAATTTTTGACCAAGAACGCTGAACGTGTGATCTCACGGGAAGAGCTTCTCAAGAAGGTTTGGGGTTACCAGTACTGTCCTTGTACCCGAACCGTGGACAACCACATTCTGAAGTTACGACAGAAACTGGAGAGCGACCCTTCACACCCGCTACACTTTCTCACAGTATACGGCCGGGGTTATAAGTTCTTGCCTTAAGCAGGAGCAGCGCAATGAGCCGGCGCGACAGAGGTGTCCCCCGAGTTTAACTTCCCTGCAGAAAGAGACAAGCTTCCGCCCTTTGGCCTGAGTTCTCGGGATAGGGTTTCGAATCCTGAAGAACCGTACGAAGCATCAGAATTACCGACGTCAAATCTTACGACGTGGCTTTAAACAAGTTCGCAAGACTATCGATGTCCGCAGTACTGGCGTCTCCGATCACGAAATAGCGAAGGCCTCCTTGACTCCATGTTTCCATGTTGAACGGCTGTTTCTTCGGCGAGATAGGATTTTCGTCCAGCCTGGCCGGCAGTAAGCGTTCCTGGAACACGAACACAGAAATATGGTGTTTCCCCACGTCGTAAATGAGATGTCCGCCCGGTGAGGGTTGGGCATAAGTGCCAGCGCCGCACGGAACAACGCACACTCGGTCGAGATTTCTGATGCCGTCCAAAGCGAATGTTGGCAAGCATTGTTCGGTTGCTGGGCGGTCTATTGTTGAGCGCTCTGCCTTTACTGATCGGTTCTTGTATCGTTGGCTCGATTGTTGTGGACCTACGAGCCGGCGGCGGTGGCAGCTAGGAAGAGAGATTTGGAAGAAACGAAAGGCCGTCCTAATCACCGGGGCGGCCTTTTGTAAATCGTTGGTCTTGAACGCCGTCGCGTTGGCAAGATCGTAGGAGTGTTTCGTAAACCAAAACGCATCCAGTTCTGGAATAAATCGTGGTGGGATGCTGTTGACACCAACAGAGTGCGAATGGCTGCCAACGTCGAAGAACACGGGGGCTAGAGAGAACATCGGCACCGTATGGTGCGGCGCAGAGGGATCGAAGCCTATGTCGAATATTTCAGCTATTGTGGCCGGCATTGCATTTGTCACACTGGCTCTCGCCAACGCAGTGATGATGCTGGAGGCTGCTCAGCCCTCGCGCAGCATAACGACGAGAACCCGGTTGATCGCTTTTCATCGGGTGGGGGGATACTTGTTTGTGATCTTGCTCTGCATCATGGCTTACAGCATGAGTCAGAGACTCGCTGGTTTGGGAATAACGGGTCACCTGCCTACACATCTGGTTTTGCATATCGCGCTTGTGCTCGTCCTCGTACCTCTGCTTTTGCTCAAAATATTGATCGCACGCCGCTACAAGCACAGCCATTCGTCGCTGAAGGCAATAGGAATAACCATTTTCGTGATTTCGTTCGTGCTTGTGGCCATTCCCACGTTCTCAGAACTTCTTCGTTCGGCGACCTCTGGAAGCTTTGGGCTGAGGCTCGCGACCGGCGTGGTTGTTGCAGTGTGCCTTGTCCAGTGCGCCTTGGTGTTTAAGAAGAGGAAGCAGCCGCGTGCTCCCGAAGGGGCATCGCGTATTCCGGAGATTCCTGCACGGGGAACCCCATTACACAACCTCGAGAGCTCGAAGAGCCCAGTGCATCTTCTGCTGTCACAGACCGCGCAGCAAACGCACGATACCAAAACGCTGCGCTTCCAGGTTCTAGACGAAAGACTGCTTTGCGTTAAGCCAGGGCAGTTTCTGACGTTCCACTGGACAATCGATGGCCAACGAGTAACGCGTTCTTACACCATTTCCTCCTCGCCGGTCCACGAGAACTATGTGGAAATCACGCCCAAGCGCATGGAAAATGGATGTGTATCTATTTTTCTCAATGAGCGGGCCAAGCCAGGCCTCGCGGTGGAAGCAAGCGGACCGTACGGGCGGTTTTACTTTGACGAGACACTCCACAAAAGCATAGTTCTCATTGCGGCCGGAAGTGGAATCACACCCATGATTTCGATGCTGTGTTATATCGACGATCTCGAACTCGCTACTCCTGTGACGCTCCTATATTGTGTGCGCACCGTTGCGGACATCATTTTCGAAAACGAGCTGGCGAGGCTTAGCAGGTCTCTTCCCAACTTCAAATATGAAGTGTGCCTGTCGAGACCGGACCCATCCTGGAGGGGGCGCAGCGGGCGCCTGACTGAGGAATTTGTTTCCGAGAAGGTGACCGATCTGGATGCACACACTTTCTTTCTCTGCGGTCCCAAGGGATTCATGGACAACGCGCGCCAGATTCTGTCGACTCTCGGCGTAACCCAGGATCGGATCCTTCAAGAGAGTTTTGGAGAAAGCAAACGGTCAACGAAGTCCTGGCCACTGGAAACCCGCCCGGTCGAAACCGTCGTGTTCATTCACTCGCAGAAGGTATGTCAGGTTTCCGCTGGGAGCACTCTGCTCGATCTGGCAGAACGAAACGAAGTGCAGATTCCGTATGGCTGCCGCCAGGGCCTATGCGGCACGTGTGCTACGCGAGTTCTGAGCGGCACGGTTCAAATGGATGTCGAAGCCGGGCTGACGGCTGAGCAGAAAAATGCTGGCTATGTGCTGCCTTGTGTTAGCCGGGCCGAGGGAACGGTAGTCGTGGCAGCTTAATCTGGCTCACCGCCGGGTAAATCCCTACGTCCTACAGAACTTCAACACGCGGGGAGATGTTTTGAAGAAGCGCTTGCACGCCTGACCGTGATTCGAAGAGGTAACGTGAAGCTCGGGAATAAATGTGACTCGCGCCAGTTATCCACTCGTGAAGGGGAAAATCCGACACATTCTTAACTCAGCACTATTGAGGTGGAATTGTGAAACGAACACTTGGCGCGGCAATGCTTCTCGGATTGACGATTGCCTTGTTTCAAGACTCGCCGGCACAAGGACAAACGGAGGCAGGCTCGACTTTTCAGGTAGTTCCAACTCCAAACGAGAACTTCAACAGCGAACTGTTTGCGGCGTCCGCGTCTTCTCCTAACGACATCTGGGCGGTGGGGCAGTCGACGATCCACTTTGATGGCACGACGTGGACGGCGTTTCCCGCTCCGATGATCAAAGGCGACAACAACAGCTTTCTGCAGGGGGTGGTCGCTATTTCTCCGACTCTGGCCTGGGCGGCGGGAAACGTGACTGACGGAGCACATCCGGGGCAGGTGATCGAGCAGTGGAATGGAACCAAGTGGAGCCTTTTTCCAGGTCCAAAGTTCGGGAAGAAAGACCAAGCGAATGTCTTCGCCATGACTTCTAGCTCGGCGAATGACGTTTGGGCGATCGGAAACTTGGTGAACCTCGGCACGGGGCTGGTCTCGCCGCTCTTCGAGCACTGGAACGGCACGGCATGGACGGCGACAACTGTGGAATCGAACAACGAGTTCTTGTTTGGCGCGTCCGCCGACGCCACGAATGATGCCTGGGCGGTGGGATTCAACGGTTCAGACAACATCGAAACCTCAGCGATGCACTGGGATGGCGCGAACTGGAAGAGTGTGGCAACTCCCAACGTAGGCGAGGGCACAAACAAGTTGAACGCCGTGCTGGCGCTGGCGCCGAACGATGTGTGGGCGGTGGGCTTTTCCACGTCGGTGGCGCCTCCCAAACAGGCTGCCACGCTGACGTTGATCGAGCACTTTGACGGCACAAGTTGGATGGTGGTACCGAGTCCGAATGTTGGGCCGAATAGCGCGAATCAGTCGAACCGTTTGCTTGGATTGACGGCGAATTCGGCAAATGACATCTGGGCGTTTGGCTCCTACTTCCCCGCCGACGGATCGGCGCACCAGATGACACTGCTATTGCACTGGGACGGGATCAGTTGGACAGTCGCATCCAGTCCCAGCCCAACGAAGGGCGGATTTCCTTGTGATCTCCTATGGGCTGGAGTTGTCTCATCACCGGGTGATGTGTGGATTCTAGGGTCCCGACATGACGAGACTTTGGTTCTACATATGACGACGGGGGAAAATTCCGGTTTAATTTCTAGTTTCTCCACGGGTCCGCTTACAACACGGTGAGACCCTAACTTCGGGACACGCAGACCGAGAGCAAATCTTCTGTGAAGGAAGATTCATAAGCGGAGAGCTTGGCTGCAACCGCGCCGTTCTGGTGCGTGACCCAGTTGGCCATCGATCGAAATCGAGGAGGAGTAGCAAGGAGAAACCGATGAACAGCGGCATCATTCGCAACGCACTTACCACGGCACTCGCTCTGGAACTCGAATACAGGGAGCCGTCTATCTTTCGCGACCCTGAAACCGAATCCGAACCGCCCACGGAACCTCAACACCCAGGGCGATTGCTTGAAGATGAGTTTACATACCTCCTAAGCCTGATTTGAAGTGCGAAAATCTTCATGACGAAAGAAGAAATTCGACTGGCCGAATCTGGCACGCGCAAAAAGCACTGGAAGCGTTGGGGGCCCTACCTCAGCGAACGTGCATGGGGCACCGTTCGTGAAGACTACAGCGCGCACGGGAACGCCTGGGAGTACTTACCACACGATCAGGCCCGTTCGCGTGCCTATCGCTGGAACGAAGACGGCCTGGCCGGAATCAGTGATCGCCGGCAGATGATTTGCTTTGCCCTCGCACCGTGGAACGAGCGTGATCCGATTCTATTGGTCTCTGCATAAATAATGTAATGCTTTACCGCAAAAAAGAAGGGAGATCGGATTGCACTATGCAGCCACGTAGCTTCCGGGGCGATGTGCGGATGCCGTTGATGGAGCGGATGATATCTTCCATCAGTTCATCCACATGATCCGGGCAGCTATTGGCCAGTTCGCGCTTGGCCAGAGACCAGACCCCTTCGTCGGGGTTGAGCTCCGGAGCATAGGAAGGAAAGTGCTCCCGATGGAGACGCGGGTGCCGGTCCAGGAGCTTCTGCAGGGGTTCCCCTTGGTGAGTGGAGGAATTGTCCAGCAGAACAATCACCGGGCCACGTAAGTGCCGCAGTAACTCCTGCAGAAACCTACAAACCTCCTCCTGTCCGATGTTATCTAGGAAAAGTAGATAGTAGAGGCCCAGGTGGTGTCGTTTGGGGCTTACCGAAATCCCGGAAATGACAGAGATCTTGTCCCGCCGCCCTTGGCGATGGCGATGAATGGGGGTCTGGCCTTGCGGGGCCCAGGTCTGAACCACGTTGGGAATCAATTGGAAGCCCCATTCATCGGCAAATACTATGTGGGCGCCCAACCGCGCAGCGTTTTTTTTATCCGCGGCCAGTCTTTTTGTTTCCAGCGCGCGATGGCTTTTTCATCCCGTTCCAAGGCCCGCCGTTCTGGCTTCTGGGGACTCCATTGCAAGCGGTGCATCAAACGACCGACATGGTCGCGGTGATACTGGACCCCAAACTTACGTTGGATTACTTCGGCAATGCGGGCGGTGGTCCATAGATTGGTGCGATAGCCCTGCGCCATCGCGCCTTGCAAAAGCAGACGGACCAGGCGTTTGCGTTGGGCTGGGTTCAGCTTTAACGGGCGGCCGGGAGAGTAGCGTACCCGCAAACCCTTCTCGCCTCCACGTCGCCGCGCATCCCGCCAGCGCATCACCGAACTGGCGCCACATCCCATACGCCGTCCCACTTCGTTGAGTGAACAACCGGAATCCAATAAGGCCAATGCTCGCCTGCGCCGGTCTTCCAGTAGATCGGCACTTCCTTTGGGTCTGGGCATAGCTGTTCAGACGGAGAACAGAGCATCCCTATTATTACATTATTTATGCAGAGATCAATAAAAGAACGGATCTTCGGTTTAACTGGAAACGAAGGTAATCACGGCGAGGACGTGAAGGAATACTACTTCTATCTTGACAGCACGCCTTCGCACTCCTACATGAAGTATCTCTACAAATATCCGCAAGCGGAGTTTCCGTACGCGAAGCTAGTGGAGGAAAACCGACGGCGCGACAAGCGCCAACCAGAGTTCGAACTACTCGATACCGGTGTATTCGACGAAGATCGCTACTTCGATGTCTTCGTGGAATATGCCAAGGCCGATGTCGAGGACATCCTGATCAAGATCACGATCACAAACCGTGGCCCGGAAGCCGCGAATCTTCGGGTTCTGCCCACAGTTTGGTTCCGCAATACGCGGTCCTGGGGAAACGGAAACCATGCACGACGCCCGAAGCTGCACAAAGCGCGCCCCGCCCCCAATCCTGTCATTGAACTGAACCTTCCTCCGCTGAACCAAACTCAGTCCAGTGCCTGCTGGCTCCATTGCGAAGGCTCTCCGGAGCTTCTCTTTACCGAGAACGAGACGAATGCTCGAAGGCTATTTGGAGCCGAGAATTCGATTGAGTATTACGAGAGCCGACAGGTGGCCGCTCCTGTTCAGGGTTAGTGTTGTTGCGAGGACGCCGGTGAGGATGGCTCTGTTATTCCATTTCCAGGGCCTTCGGCGCTTCGGCGGCCTTCCTCTTGACACAGCAAGCCCGGTGAGGTATGTTGGCGGAACTTGGGGTGATGTGCTGTGAAGCACGCTCATTCGACATTAATTCTCTTGGCAATGGCGACAGTGGTCTTCGCCTCCGCTGTCTTACCGGTGGACGATCCCGAAACTCCCTTCAATGAGGCG
>CAVREP010000020.1:0-25413 GCA_963720155.1 uncultured Acidobacteriota bacterium | reverse complement strand
CCCCCATTGGTGCTCGGTCACAAGAGGTCGTGAGGGTTTTGGAGGAGCCCTCCTCAGAGACTCTACCCAGAACTTCCAATTTCGCCTTTATTGTCCTGCAAAATCATCCCCGAACTCCCCAGTCGTGTTGGCGAGTGGAGCCGCAATGCCTTCCAAACGCGGCCAAGATCATAGAACCGACCTCCAAAGAAAAGGGAACTACACCATGCGCCCCTCTGGCTCTGTCCAGGAAAGAACCTGGCACAGGGGCTTACATCGATACCGAAGGACCTAGAATCGAGAACAAACTGGAACGCGCATGCGGCACAAACGGATGGGCGGTGATCTGTCCCTGAAATTCAAGGGCCCATCGTCCTGGAACCCTTATGCGACACGATGGGCAACAGCCATTGGAAGTCAGATGGTAGCCCACTATCAGGTAGCCATACCGCTCAATCAGAAGTTGCTGGCAGTTGTGACAACGTGTGTTCTCCAAGTCCCCAACCTCGCCGGGCAAATTCCCGGCATAGACGTAGCGCAAGCCTGATTTCCTGCCGATCTCCCCTGCGCGCATCAGGATCTCCGCACTGGTGTTGTCCGGGTCGGTCATTTTGTAGTCTTTGTGAAACGCCGTGGCGTGCCAGGGAATGTCCGTAGACACACTTGCTATGAATTCTGTTAGGCGCTGCAGTTCGTCATTCGAGTCATTGAAGGCGGGGATCACGAGCGTGACAATTTCCAGCCAGAAGTCCATTTCATGCAGGCGGCGAATCGTGTCCAAGATGGGTTGCAACCGCCCGCCGAGTTGGTGATAGTGGCGGTCATCAAAGCTCTTCAGGTCGACTTTGTAGAGGTCAACCCAGGGTCGCAGGTACTCCAGCACCTGTGGGGTGCCGTTCCCGTTGGAAACAAAGGCGGTCAACAATCCTGCTGCACGGGCTTCCTTGAAAACTGCCACCGCCCATTCGCTGGTTATCAACGGCTCGTTGTAAGTGCTCACCAGGACCTTGGCGCCCTGATGAAGAGCTTGCTGCACCAGTCGCTTGGGGGTGGCTCCCAACGGGGAACCAACCGCGGTCGGGTCACGGAGGGCCTGGGACGTTACCCAATTCTGGCAATAGGAACAGTGCAGGTCACAGCCCAGCATTCCGAAGCTGTAGGCCAGTGCCCCAGGATAGGCATGGAAAAATGGCTTCTTTTCGATAGGGTCGCACTGCACTACACCGGCGTAGCCCCAGGGAACGTACAGAGTCCCACCTCGGTTGTAGCGAACCTTGCAGACGCCAGGTTGGCCCTCCGGGATGGGGCAGCAGTGACCACAGGCAAAACAGCGCACGCGGTTCCGGTCAAGTTTCTCGTAAAGTTCGCCCTCGCGGACATTCTCGTAAACGATATCCCGCAACGTAGACATACACCGCAGCCCAAGTCAGCCGATTTCCAGACCCCATTTTACTTAAAAGTGTACCCGTAAGGCGAACCAGAGCGCGCACTCGCATCTATTCGATCGAAATCCTTCGCAAGAATTTGAAGTCGCTGAGCATCTTGCTGGTGCCTAGCACCACGCAGCACAACGGATCGTCGGCGATGCATACCGGCACCCCGGTTTCTTCCCGGATTCGCTTGTCCAGGTTTTTCAGTAAGGCGCCGCCTCCCGCGAGCACGATGCCGCGGTCGCTGATGTCCGCGGAAAGCTCCGGCGGGGTGCGCTCCAGCGCCACCCGGACCGCGCTCACAATGGTCGAGACATACTCGCTCAACGCCTCGCGGATCTCGCTTGTCGTCCACCGTAATCGCCTTGGGTTTACCCTCGATGAGACTCCGCCCTTTGATCTCCATGGTTAGCGGCTTGTCCAGCGTATACGCCGAGCCAATCTCGATCTTGATCTGCTCTGCCGAGCGCTCCCCGATCAGTAGGTTGTATTTTCGCTTTAGATAATTCACGATAGCTTCATCCATGTAGTTGCCGGCGATGCGCAGCGAGCGCGAATAGACGATGCCGGAGAGTGAGATGACGGCGACGTCGGTCGTACCGCCGCCGATGTCCACCACCATGTTGCCGCCGGGCTCGGTGACGGGCAGACCGCGCATCATCGCCTGCTCCACCAGGTGCACTTCTGCGGCCTTGGCCCGGTAGGCCGATTCCATCACGGCACGCTGTTCCACCTGGGTGATCTCAGAAGGGACGCTGATGACTATGCAAGGGTGCACCAGTGTTTTGCGCTGGTGCGCCTTTTGGATGAAGTAGTTAAGCATTTTCTCAGTCACTTTGAAGTCGGCAATCACGCCGTTCTTCAAGGGCTTGACAACGATGATATTGCCGGGCGTGCGGCCCAACATTTCCTTGGCCTCCTTGCCGACGGCCTGCACTTCGCCGGTACTGTCGAGAGCAACGGCTGAGGGCTCGTTGACCACGATGCCCCTACCCCGGGCATAGACCCGCGTGTTAGTCGTCCCCAAGTCAATCGCCAAGTCCACGGAAAACAAGCTCAACAATGGGCGCAGATTGTTGAGGGAGACTCGCGTTACCCAATCGAAGCGCATAACACCAACTGGTTTGATCGTGTCGAGTCGGCAAACGGCCAAGGAGACTGGCTGGCTTTTCATTGACGACGCTGCTCAGCCCGATTCCGGGAGCCCGCTGGGCGCACTGCGCCTAAGACCCACGTTGCTGATGCGGCGATGAAACCAGCGTGGGTTGGTGATGCACAGAGACTGCGTGCTCATTGACCGCTGTCGCGGCTTGCGTGCGGGTGTTGCCGTCCTTGCTCTGGAAGTCAAGAGTGGTGACGCTATATTCGCACTGTACGCACTTGAACGCGATCCCGCCCTTGATCGGTTTGGTTGTGTAGCGTCTCGCAGTTTTCATTGATCAAACCTTTTTGATCCAAGGCCGCCCGAGTGTCATGCGAACGTTATTGTCCCACATGACTACGACATTGTGACCTGACCGATGATCTTTACGGCATGCCTCGTAAACCCCCTTGTACCCACCATTTTGGCGATAAACGCCGATTACTGGCTCCCCCTGGCCTCACTGAAGACGTAACTCCCCGTCAGGCGCGTCAAAATCGGGCTGGAATAGCGTAGCGCTTCAGCCAAGACCACAAGTTCTCCCATAGCCACGCCAGAGCCCAGCGAATGTGTCCCCAAATCGCTTTAAGCTTCGCCGGCATTTCCAAGGGCAGCACAAATAAAGCGGCGATGATGGCACATAACAGCCAATCCAGTGCCCTCCCGACATGCTTATCCATGACGCAATCCTTCCCACAACCAAGAACGATCCACGCTATGACCCCACCGCCTAGTCTAGGCCGTCGCTGGGTTGCTATCTCCAGGCCCTCTGCGCTATATACCGCGTCATGGGCTCCTCTAGCGCTTCCGCTGGAGCTGCTCCGCAACTGGCTGACGCACTGCTAGCCCTCCACTGCCGGCAACGTGGGGATCTTCGGGTTGCGGTTCGATATGCCTCTTCTGGGCGCCGGTATCACTTGTTGATACCCGCGGTCAATCCATGCATTGGGTCCGGCGACTGAAACCCGTGGCCAGGTAAGCGGTTCTCGTCGATTCCTATCCGACCGTCTTTGACGCTCCCAAGAAATTACAGGCTTCCTCTTTCTCCTCTTTCAGTCTCAACAAGCCCATTTCAACTTCACTGAGAGCACACGCACAAGGCTGAAGCTGATGCCTCTAACCGTTTATCTATCTTGAAATGGATTTTTTGTTTTTCCTATAGATCAAGGATCGGTCAAATGAGACGGCATTGGCCCCACCACGACCGCAAGCTTCTGTTTACGGACACGCGCGGGTCAGGCGCGCCACACCCGCCAGCGCGATCTTTTCGGCTACCTCGTCTCGAATCGCAAGAGCGATCTGGCGGCACGCGGTATCGGAAATTCTTCGCCTGTATCAACGACGAGCCGATTGGAGTACCTCTCGAATAGCATCAATCACGAACTGGGGCTGATCGAGTTGGATCCAGTGACCGCTGTTTGGAACAACGATGATCTTGCCGGTCGAGGAAAGGCGCGCCACCGCCTCCTGCTCCATCATCTGGGCTGTGGTGGGATTGCCAGCCGACAGAACGACCAGCGGTATGTCACCGCAATCGCCGGTCGCAGCAACCTGGGCTGCACTTTCGGGAAGACATTCCATCTCGCTGGCCAAGGCCTCAAAAAACTTCGGCTGCGCCCAGAGCGCCCTTAGGATTGGCCAAAGCTCTGATGGCAGCTTCTTCACCGGGGCGAGGATGCGCTCGGCTCTTTGGTTTAAGGCACCACCACTCACCAGGGACACTGAGAAGCGTGCTATCCCTAACGCGCCCGCACTAACCAGAAATGCAGTGAGGCGTGCTATCCCCAGGCGAGCAAGGATTCCACCGCGGCGGGACAGTCGTGCACCTGTTTCAAGTCGTTTCCTTTGTTCCTCCGTCATTTGTAACCATTGACTTGGGTGGGCGGGATCAACAAGCACTATCCCAACCACTTCCTCCGGATACTGGGCGGCGTATAAGCGTGCCGTGAGTCCCCCAAAAGAGTGGCCGACGAGGACATAGGGTCCTTTCATTCTGGCGTTGGTCAGGAGCGTGTGCAATTCCTTAACGATTCGCTGGGCCGTTCGCGGCATCGGGTCGGCGTCGCTCCAGCCTAGGCCAGCGCGATCATAGCTGCAAGCACGGGTGAACTCTGCCACATCGGCGCGGACTAGCGCCCAGCTCAGAGAGGAGCCACCTAGCGCGGACTCGAAAACCACAGTTGGACTACCCTCACCCATGGAATGGATATGCAGACAATAGCCACCCACATCCACCATTCGGCCGGGAGGCGGAAATCTGCGATTGTCTCTCGCGCTGCCGATAGCCTGATACCTGAATCCGGCGTTGAAAACTGTCATTTTCATCCATGCAGCGGGGTGAGCCTGTCGATTCTGGTAAGAATTTGATGAGCGGTTTCTTGAATCGTGGGCGAATCCTTCAGCCTGAGCGTGGGGCGGTTCTGTGGACGAGTAAGCTCGCCCGGAAGTAAGAATAACTTGAAACGAAGCTTCTGGAGGGTCAGCGAGTGCCAATCGGGTTCTAGGCAAGACCGTTGGAATGCCGTGACCAGATTGTAGGCGAGTCGGATGATCTCTAGGAGTCTGTCGGGAATAGATTCCGCCAAAGCATCAAACATAACAGCTTTTCCAGAGGGTGTTTGAGCTTAAGATGCGGTCATGGGAAAGTGCTTTCGGTCCGCGGATGTGAACCAGGCGCTGCTGCTGCCGCCCTCACTGCATGATTGGCTGCCGGAAAAACATTTAGCACGCTTTCTGGTGGATGTGGTCGATGCCTTGGATCTTGGGGCCATCTACGATTCCTATGAGGAAAAGGACGGGCGTGGGCAAGCCGCCTATGACCCGGCGATGATGGTGCGGGTGTTACTGTACGCCTACTGCACAGGGAGCTACAGTTCGCGCAAGATCCAAGCGAAGACCTACGAGGATGTAGCGTTTCGATACTTGGCGGTCGACGAACATCCCGACCATAGTACGCTGGCGGAATTTCGCCAACGGCATCTGGAGGCACTGGCGGGGCTGTTTAGCCAAGCTTTGCAGTTGTGTCAGAAGGCGGGGCTGGTGAAGCTGGGACACGTGGCGATCGATGGCAGCAAGATCGCGGGCAATGCAAGCAAGCACAAGGCGATGAGCTATGAGCGGATGGGGGAAACGGAGAAGAGGCTGCAGGCAGAAGTGGAAGAGATCTTGAAGCGAGCCGACGCGGTAGATGCGGCGGAGGACGAGAAGTACGGGAAGGGGCAGAGCGGCGAGGAGTTGCCGGCAGAGTTGGTGCGGCGGGAAAGCCGGCTGGCGAAGATTCGCGCGGCGAAAGCCGAGTTGGAGGCCGAAGCCCAACAGAAGGCCGAGGAGAAGAAAGCCGCCGCCGAAGCCCAGATGGAGCAGCGCCGGGAGCAAGAAGCCCGCACCGGCAAGAAGGTGAGCGGACCTAAGCCGCAGGTGCCCGATCCGGAGCAGGCAGTGCCGGACCCGAAAGCGCAACGCAACTTCACCGACCCGGAGAGCCGGATCATGCCCGATGGGAGTCACAAAGGCAGCTTCGTGCAAGGCTATAACGCACAGATCGCGGTGGATGGAAAAGCCCAGGTGATCGTAGCGGCCGAGGTGACGCAGCAGAGCAACGACAAGCAGCAATTGGTGCCCATGCTGGAGCAGGTGAAGAAGAATGTGGGTGCCCAGCCCCAGGCGGCTAGCGCCGACAACGGCTACTGGAATGCGCAGCAAGTGGGAGACGCGCGGATCCAAGGTATCGACTTGCACGTGGCCGCCGGGAAGCAGAAACATGGGGAGCCGAGTAAGGCGGCGGAGGAGGAGGCGACGGAGTCAACCGCAGAAGCTTCGTTGTTGGAGCAAATGAAGCAAAAGCTGAAAACGGAAGCGGGACGGGAGCTGTACCGGATGCGCAAGGCGATCGTGGAACCGGTGTTCGGGCAGATCAAAGAGTGGCGTGGGTTCCGACGGTTCCTGCTGCGCGGATTGCAGAAGGTGCGGGCGGAATGGAAACTGATATGTCTCACCCACAATTTGCTCAAGCTGTTCCGCTCCGGGAGAGCCTTGCAGATGCCCTAAGGAATCAAGAGGGAAAAGCCAAGCCTGAGCTGCGAAAAAGGGCCTTGCGGGAGTAGGGGGGCAACACATGAGGTAACGCCGGTTTCCCGCTTCCGATTTTGGTGCTGATCAATGTACCTCCACCGCAAGGTCAAAGCTTGTGCTTATGTATTCCCGACAAACTCCTAGATAGAGTGCATTGGCTTGGAAGTTACGCGTGGGGATCTTGCTCAGAGCATAGTCCTCGCGCAACTCGCGGATACGGATTTCCATAGTCGCGCGCCCGTCATAGAAATGCCAAATACCAGCCGGCGTCAAAGCCAGGTTCGTGACCCAGGCGCGATAGACGTAGCGGCCCAGGGCGAAGAGCGTCGGTTGCACTTCTTGGTCGGAAATGAATCGGCGTGCGACCACGCAACGACGGGCCTTTGGTCAACTCTGGGAACGATGCTCGAATTCAGCCATCTCCCAATTTTGGTTCACGGATTCATACCGCAACCCCGACAGCGGACGCCGAAAGCTCTGAGTCAGGCGAGCGACCACCGCGTACCGAGCGGGTCGGGATTCGAGGGCTTCGAAGACGGGATTGAAACCAAAGCCAGCATCGGCACGAACACGAAGCTCTCGAATATCAGGAGGCACATTAGCGAAGCTGGTGTCCAGCAATTCGATGCTGCCGTCCCAGGTTCCCGAGTTCCCCGCACGCAGTTCAGCATCCCAAAGATAAGAAGAGCTGGCCTCGATACATAGCAAGGGATTGTAGGATCGCTTACCACGATAGCGGGGGTTATAGCCAACCTCGGCACCGTCCTGATGGCCGAAGGTCGTGACGACCGTACTGTCGAGATCGAAGATGAGACGAGAACGATGGTCGGGGAAATGAATGAAGTTGTGGAGCAGTCGATCGTTTAGTCGGTGGAGACGTTCCCAGAATCGCGGTGGCGCTTGCACTAAGAAGCGGCGTAACGTTTGCGGATCGGGAAAGCTGGGGAAGCCGGTCAAGTACTGGAAGGTACCATTGGAACGTAGGAATGACGCGGTCTCGATGCGATCCAAGCCAAGGACAATAGGATAAACGAGAGCCAAGATCATCTGCGAGACTGAATATCGGCCTTTGCGAGAAAAAGCCAAGTGGCGGGCAAGAAAATCACGGAGCTGCAGCACTCGCAAAAATTCGTGGAAGAAAAAGATACCGCCGAGGTGCGTCAAACCAGCATGATTACAGGCGATCCTAAGATTTCGAGGCGATCTTCGCATTCTGAGCCTTACCTAACCAAAAGTGAGGTAAGGCTCAGAGTAGCAAAAAGTATCTGGAAACTCGATGAATACAGGACTGAATGCACGTCCACTCAGCCCACGGACGCCGGATTCAGGTGATAGGCAATACTCACAAGCACAACTAAAACAACAAGAGCGACGAGGTCGCCCAGCAGCGCACCTATGGTCACTTCCGCTCCTCGCATGCCTGGACCAATAGTTTATGCCTCTGGAGTCGCTACGATCGAAAGCTAGGGAGGGCATCAGGGGCAAGGGGCAAGGGGCAAGGGCCAAGGGGACTCCGGGGATTTTGACCGGGCGTCGAAGTGGAAGTTGCACCGAAAGATGCATCCAGTTCAAAGAATCGCCACGGTGTTGAACACTTCACCTGGTTGTTCGCCCGGGCCCGAGTTCTACTGCACCTGAACACCATCCCGGAACGATTCGGACTTGTCCTGGTCGAAGCCAATGCCGCTGGCGTGCCCGTCATCGCGATGGACCTCGGCTCTTGCCGTGAGGGACCTCTCGGAGGACGACAAGAATAAACTGCCTTCTAAATTCTTCCAGCGCTTCGGAATAGAGGATGCCCGTCCTGTGCATCCACAGCACCAACGTCTCAAGCTGCGCCTTCGTGGCATACGTGTTTTTCGACCCATGTTGAACCTGGAGAGGCTCTTGCATCGGCATCGTAGCGCAATCTGCTAGAGTTCGGGTACGGAGCCGAGGGCCATGAGAAATTGCCTCTACCGATTTCGTACGCCTGCTGGGCAGGCTGGTCAATTACGTAAGAATGGTGCAGTTGGGGCTTTCCGTTCGACGAAGCGGACTGGCGCACGCTGACGTGTGTGGCGGTGACAGTAAGAAGTGCGCAGAATTCGGGTGATCCTGGAATCCACATGGAAAATGTTGCGGTTATCAAGCACGTTGCCCAGTGATCGGTCTGTGTCTTGATTGGAATGCGTCCCTGCAGAACCAGGAAAGGCCGCTGGTCTTTAATGATGGAAGGCTTGGGAGGCATAGGGAATTTTCTGAAACTCTCTGCCTTCCACCCTGGCTAAGTTTTTCTGGCCCCTTATGTCCGCGCTGATGGCGCCGTTCGGAGTTAGAACACTAAGTCTGTAGACTGTTGCCCCGGTCTCCTGCTCATGTACGCCGTTGACACAGAAATGGAGCCATCCCTCCACCGGTACTCCTCTTTGTTCTACTCTGTGGGCAAGCTGCATTAACCGGGTTAGGGTGTAGTGAAATGTCGTTCCTACTCCAACCTGCTTTTTTTGGGTGACCAATCCCCAGTCCTGAATGTCGTCCACAGGATCGGCGCGTAGGGAATTTTCTGCAGCTCGACCGCGAGGCGGACTTCTGAGGGTGCGAAGACCCTGAGGACTGAAAAACTCACAAACTCATAATTTGGAAAGGCTTTGATTTTCCGCTCAGGCTCAGCCCCGTCGTGTGCTTCTGCGCAGGTGGGCGTTAATCCACTCGCCCAATTGCACACGTGCCTCCTCTTCGGAGAGCCTCTCGGCCACACGCCGGATGTCGGGTGATACCCACCGTGGGAAGGGGACCATATAAACTTTGTGTGCCCCCGAGGGCATGTGCTTCTCGTGCACTGCGGCCAGGCTGTTAATGTCCAAGAAGACCAAGGATGTGAAGTTTTCCTGGACACCGATGGCGAACGCGGCAGGTTACCGGCTGCGGATCTCGAGGAACCCCTACTTTTCTTCTACACTGCTAGACAAGAAAGTGAACACCGCGGATGTTACGGTTACAAGCCTCGGCGAAGGAGCGTACTACTGGGTGGTACAGTCGTACGAAGCGTCGGGGAAGGAGTCGGTGGAGAGCGAGAAGAACCGTTTCACCATCATTCCCAAGGGAAAGCAGACGGAAGCCATCGACCTGGAACCAGATCCCTTCATTCAGCATGGACATGTAATCGAAGTGACGGGAAAGACTCAGGTACCTTCGGTCCCGGCAGGGTAGCGTAGCCTCTCATAGACTAGAGGGAGGATGCCTCCGCGCCGGATGGCGCAAATCGGGTTTGCCCGGAAACAGTGCGATCAATGTGGATCGCGAGAAGAGTTCGTCAATGTCAAAGAACGGATTTCATTCATCTCATTCTCACAACCTCAGGTCGTTATTCAGCTTGTTCTCAAGCGACCTGGCCATCGATCTGGGCACGGCCAACACTTTGGTCTACGCACGCGGCAAGGGCATCGTGGTAAACGAGCCCTCGATTGTCGCCATCAACAAAAACACGGGCGAAGTCGAGGCCGTGGGCAAAGAGGCGAAAGAGATGCTGGACCGCACGCCGGGCAACATTGTGGCCATCAAGCCCATGAAGGATGGCGTGATTGCCGACTTCAAAGTCACCGAGAAGATGCTGAACTACTTCATCCAGAAGGCGCGCAACCGGAAAATGCTGGTGCATCCGCGAATTGTGATTGGAGTGCCTTCGGAGATCACGCAAGTGGAAAAGCGCGCGGTCATGGATTCTGCGTATCGCGCCAAGGCGAGTGAAGTGCACCTGGTGGAACAGGCCATGGTGGCGGCGATTGGAGCGGGGCTGCCGATTACGGAGCCGAGCGGCAACATGGTGGTGGACATCGGCGGTGGCACGACGGACATCGCGGTGATTTCGCTGAGCGGCATCGTTTACTCGCGGTCAGTGCGGATGGCGGGAAATCAGATGGATGAAGCCATCATGAATTATCTGAAGCGGAAATATAACCTGTTGATCGGCGAGCGCACCGCCGAGAGGATCAAGATCGAGATAGGCTCGGCGTATGTCCTGGACAAGCCGCTGATCATGGAGATCAAAGGGCGCAGCCTCATCGAGGGCATGCCCAAGGCGATCACCGTGGATGACAGCGAGATCCGCGAGGCGTTGAGCGAGTGTGTCTCTACTATTGTGAGCGCTATTCGGTGGCGCTGGAGCGCACCCCGCCGGAGCTTTCCGCCGACATCAGCGACCGCGGCATCGTCCTCACCGGAGGCGGTGCCTTACTGAAAAATCTGGACAAGCGATTCCGGGAAGAAACCGGGCTGCCGGTATGCATCGCCGACGACCCGTTGTGCAGCGTGGTGCTCGGCACAGGCAAGATTCTCAGCAACTTCAAACTGTTGCGGAAGATTTCGGCACCCTGAATCACTGACCGGCGAGCCGAGAAAAGCAGAAGACGGACCCACTTGGTCCGCCTCTGCCAATTAAACTTACAAACTCTAGTTCTCGTACAGCAGCACGCCCTCGGTTTCCTGCGAGTCCACCGGACGGTAGTACAGCTTGTTGTCCTCGAGGAAGACCTCGATGAACGCCGGCCGCGTGGTGATGGTGCCTTGGATCAGCGCCTCCGACAACGGATCTTCGACGTACTTCTGCAAGGCACGCCGCAGCGGACGCGCGCCGTAGCTGCGATCGCTGAGTGTCTGACTGAGGACCCACTTCTTGGCCTCGTCGGTTACGGTCATGGTGATTGATTTCTGCGCCAGATTCTGGTTCAGCTGGCTGACCATAAGCTCCAGGATCTGAATGAGGTCGTTCTCAGTCAGCGCGCTGAACAGGATGATTTCGTCCAACCGGTTCAGGAACTCGGGGTTGAAGGTGCGCTTGACCTCGTTCCTCACCAGATCCTCGACCTTGTCGGAGATCATGTCTTCCTTGGTTGACTGGAAGCCCAGGCCTTCGCGCTTCTGCAAGTGGCGCGCGCCGATGTTCGAAGTCATGATGATGATGGCGTTCTTGAAGTCCACCGTGTTGCCCAAACCGTCGGTGAGCTGGCCGTCTTCAAACACTTGCAACAGGATGTTGAAAACATCCGGGTGCGCCTTCTCGATTTCGTCAAGCAGAACCACCGAGTAGGGCGCGCGCTTCACGCGTTCTGTCAACTGGCCGCCCTCCTCGTAGCCCACATATCCCGGAGGCGAACCGATCAGCTTTGAGACCGAGTGCTTTTCCATGAACTCGGACATATCGAAGCGCACCAGCGACTTCTCGCTGCCGAACATGAACTGCGCCAGCGTGCGGACCACTTCCGTCTTGCCGACGCCCGTGGGACCGAGGAAGAGGAATGAACCGATGGGCCGGTTCGGGTTCTTCAGGCCGGCACGCGAGCGGCGGATGGCGCGGGCCAAGGCAGTGATCGCCTTGTCCTGCGAGATCACGCGCTTGTGCAACTCTTCTTCGATGCGCAGCAGCTTCTGCGATTCTTCTTCCTTGATCGAGGTGATGGGGACGCCAGTCCAGCGCGATACCACATCCTCGATGTCCTCCCGACCGACAACGCCGGTGGAGGATTCATCGAGGTGGTATTTTTCGCGAAGGGCGCGCAGGTTCTCGCGCTCTTTGCGTTCCTCGTCCGAGTAGAAGCGCGCCTTCTCGAACTCGTGGTTCGCGATGGCGTTTTCCATGCGGTGTACGATGAACTTGATCCGCTTCTGGACCTCCGTGATCTCCTCAGGCAATGAGGTCTGGCGCAGCTTCACGCGCGCTCCTGCCTCATCGATGAGATCGATTGCCTTATCGGGCAGGAAGCGGTCCGGAATATAGCGAGTGGAATGCGCTACAGCGAGGTTGATGGCGTCGTCGGTGTAAGTGACCGCGTGGAACTTCTCGTAGCGGTCCTTAATGCCGAACAGAATCTTGGTGGCGTCGCCTTCATCCGGCGGCGGAACCTTGACGGCCTGGAAACGGCGCTCGAGCGAACGATCTTTTTCGATCGACTTGCGATACTCGCCCGGCGTAGTCGCGCCGATACACTGAATTTCACCGCGCGACAAAGCCGGTTTCAGGATGTTGGCCGCGTCTAACGAACCTTCGGCAGAACCCGCGCCTACCAGCGTGTGCAGCTCATCGATGAAGATGATGGCGTTCTGCGACTCCATCAGCTCCTTCATGATGGTCTTCAGGCGCTCTTCAAACTGGCCACGATATTTGGTGCCCGCCACGATTAATGACAGGTCAAGGGCCAGGATGCGCTTATCTGCCAGGAACGACGGAACTTCGCCATCGGCGATGCGCTGCGCCAGTCCTTCGACGATGGCAGTCTTACCTACGCCCGCCTCGCCGATCAGTACTGGGTTGTTCTTGGTGCGGCGGCAGAGAATATGAATCACGCGCTCCAGCTCGCTTTCACGTCCCACCAGCGGATCGAGCTGGGTATCCATCGCGGCCTGGGTCAGGTCGCGGGAAAACTCACTCAGCAGGGAAGATTCGCGCTGACGCTGCGGCTGAGCTTTTTCCTGGCTGGTACGGGCCAGTTCCTCGCGGATGGTCGGAAGGTGTAAGCCGCGTTCGTGCAGGATCTCGGCGGCGAAGCACTTCTCTTCACGCAGCAGTCCCAACAAAAGATGCTCGGTTCCAACGTGCTTGTGCGAAAGGCGCTCAGCCTCCTCGGCAGCGTAAGCCAGAACCCGCTTGCACTCGTTGCTCAACGGGAGATCGACCGAGGTCGAGACCTTCTCCCGGATCGTGGTGTGTCCCTCAATCTGCTTGCGGATGGACTCGACCGAGGCATGAGAACGCAGGAACCGGTTGGTGAGAGCTTTGTCTTCGCGCAGAAGTCCCAACAGCAGGTGCTCCGTCTCTATGTAAGGAGAACCGAACTGACTGGCCTCGTAGCGCGCAAAGAAGATGACGCGTCGTGCTTTCTCCGTGTAGCGTTCGAACATATAAGCCCTCTCCCCGCCAAGTTCTCCGGTAAGGTGTCGGGTCGCGCAATAGTGGGCAGCGAGCAGATCGTTTGTGCAGTTCTTTCTTGCAACCGCAAAGCGCCGTCCGAAGCTCGTGTTCTAACTTGTGAAGATCGTTGAGCATCCGCCGGACCTGAGGAAGCTCGACGGCTTTGGGGGAGCGCCCCCTCATTCAATTAGATTCCCCTGGTACGGTGATTGCAAGACCGACCCTGCCGAGCCGCGCGCGGCCGGACACCCGATGGCGCTTGTTGCTGCGTGGTCTTTATGCGCCCTTGTTCCCAGCGGGTTGGGTGAGACCTTTTGGCGGGCTTGGCGGTCGTGGCTGCAGCCTTATGCCGGCGCTGTTCATCGTCCGGGCTGCTGTCAGTAGGGTGGCGCCAGCGCCGTCCGGGGCTCCGCTACTGCATGAACTCGGCGGCGCTGGAGCTGAGAGAGAAGAAGTAGTTGAACTCAAGCCTTCCCAGCGGTCCCAGTCATGGCCATGGGCTTGTCACTCATCTGTGCCGGCTCGACTTTGGCTGGCTTAGCGTCAATATGGGGTTTCTCGGATTTCTTCAGCTCCACGCTACCCCTAAAGAACGCTCCGTCTTCGATGCTGAGCCGCTGGGCCACAACGTCGCCGGTGAGCGAACCTTCGCCGCGGATGTCCACGCGTTCTGTGACATTCACGTTGCCACTAAGTTTGCCCATCACCACGAGTTCCTTGGCGGCAATATTGCCAGTCACGGAGCCGTTGCGTCCGATGGTGAGGCGGTTCTCGATAATCGTGATGGTGCCTTCGACTTGACCATCAATGTAGAGCGGTTCCGAACCGCTTACTTCGCCTTTAATCACAAGAGACGGCCCGATGGTGGACTGCTCATCGGTTGTGTGAAGCTGTGCTGCGGGCGAGTTGGAGTTCGTCGCGGGCCGCGCAGTTGAGTCCTTAGAATTCTTAGGGACGTCCAGGGGCTGCCACATAGTGAAACCTTCCTCGATATCCATACCGCGCTGTAAAGGTGTCAAACGACCGTGGGAATGACCGCCGGTAAGGATTTACCCAGCATTCTCGTTTTGGACTTCCCAGCAAACGGCATTGTACATTGAGCAGCCTTCCTCCTGTCATTCTAGGGCAGCTTTCGGTAGTGGCTGAATTTGGTTTGAGGAAAATCTGGGGCCGTGGAAAAGGTGGAAAAGACTATGGAGACAGTGATTGAAACTGCAAATGTTTTACACTTACCTGTCCGCAAGTCCGCTGTTTCTCCGTTTGTGGGGGATGACGGATGTGGGGTATCTCTTCCACGGAGTTCCCCTGTCAGTACGATTTGACCGAGGAAGAGGTTAGGGATTTAGAAGAATAATGGTCTTTAGGGAAGTTCCCTATCGAAATTGGCCGAACGGCATCTAACTTAGAGGTGGGAGCCTCGGGGCTTCGCCCATAGTGATGGACCCCGTTTTCTTCAGGAGCTTCTTGGTGAATTCGACAGTAAAAACCGTAGTCTTCTGGGTCGTGATTGGGCTGTCCGCCCTTCTGTTGTGGACCGTGATTCAGCAGGGGCGAGGCGGGCAAAAGGACAAGGAAGTTAATTTTTCCCAGTTCATGAGCGACGTGGGTCAGGGAAACGTGCACGAGGTCACCCTGGACGGCCAGCAGGTGCACGGAAAGTACCGCGACGGCTCCGCCTTCCATAGCACGGTTCCGGCGAATTATCCCGACATGTTCAAGCCGCTCAACGACAAAGGCGTGTCGGTGACGATCAAGGACGTCAATAGCGGAAGCTGGCCGCTGCAGTTGTTGGGGACTTGGGCTCCGCTGATTCTGCTGGGTGCGCTGTGGTTCTTCATGATCCGCCAGATGCAGACGGGCGGCAACAAAGCGTTGTCGTTCGGCAAGAGCCGGGCACGTCTGCTTTCGATGCAGCAGAAGAAAGTTACGTTCAAGGATGTGGCCGGTGTGGAAGAGGCCAAGGAAGAGCTGCGCGAGATCATCGAATTCCTGCGTGAGGCGCAGAAGTTTCAAAAACTTGGCGGCAGGATTCCCAAGGGAGTGCTGCTGGTTGGACCTCCGGGAACCGGCAAGACGCTTTTGGCTCGAGCCGTCGCTGGCGAATCTAACGTTCCTTTCTTTTCGATCTCTGGCTCGGATTTCGTGGAAATGTTCGTGGGCGTCGGGGCCAGCCGTGTGCGCGACCTGTTCGAGCAGGGCAAGAAGAACGCACCGTGCATCATTTTCATCGACGAGATTGACGCCGTTGGACGCCATCGTGGCGCGGGGTTGGGCGGTGGTCACGACGAGCGCGAACAGACACTGAACCAGTTGCTGGTGGAAATGGACGGTTTCGAGTCGAATGAAGGCGTCATTCTCATGGCGGCGACGAACCGGCCCGATGTGCTGGACCCGGCATTGCTGCGGCCGGGACGCTTCGACCGGCGCGTAGTAGTGAGCCGTCCGGATGTGCGCGGGCGCGAAGAAATCCTGCGAGTGCACACGCGCAAGATTCCTCTTGCCGAGGATGTCGATCTCTCGGTGCTGGCCCGCGGCACACCCGGATTTTCCGGCGCAGACTTGGCCAACATGGTGAACGAAGCGGCGCTGGCTGCCGCTCGGCAGAACCGCAAGGCTGTGCTGATGTTCGATTTCGAAGTCGCCAAGGACAAAGTCCTGATGGGCGTGGAACGTAAGTCCCTGATCATTTCCGACGAGGAAAAGAAGGTCATGGCGTACCACGAAGCCGGGCACGCCCTAGTGGCGGCGAAACTTCCGGGCTCGGACCCAGTGCACAAGGTCACGATCATTCCGCGCGGAATGGCTTTGGGCGTGACCATGCAGTTGCCGGTGGATGACCGGCACAACTACACCAGGGAATACTTAAAAACCGACTTGGCGATTCTGATGGGCGGGCGTTTGGCCGAGGAATTGTTCCTCAACCAGATGAGCACGGGCGCGGGAAACGACATCGAGCGGGCCACGGAAATGGCGCGCAAGATGGTGCGTGAGTGGGGCATGAGTGATCTTGGCCCGCTCACCTTCGGCAAGAAGGAAGAGCAAATATTCCTGGGCCGCGAGATCAGCCAGCACCGCGACTACAGCGAAGACACCGCCATCAAGATTGATGGCGAGGTCCGCAAGCTGGTGAACCAGGGATACGAAACGGCAAAGCAGGTTCTGGAAGGTAGCCGCGACACTCTTCAGAAAATTGCCATGGCTTTGCTGGAGCGGGAAGTGCTGGATGCATCCGAAGTGATGACGCTGGTGGAGGGCAAGGAACTGCCTCCGATGAAGTCTCCTTCAAAACCCGATGATGGCGGCGTACAGCAGGTGTTGAAGCCGGAGCCGGGACGGGGCATCGCGAAGGGCGGGGAAAGTCCGGCGCGAGCTTAGAGTGGGTTACAGGTGTGGCGGCCTGATGGAGGGATTGAACTATTATAGCTCTTCAGTCACAAAGATCATCTTGCCTGGGACCCGTATCACCGAAACATTGATGGAACTGCATTCGCCTGCTCTAAGCTCAGACAATCGCGTGACCAGGCTATGGATTCCGATCTTGGAGAGATCCAGGTGGCCATGCCAGAAATGATCGTGCAAATTGATTTCCTGGAGCTGGTCGAGAACCAATCGCACATCTGCCACCAAAACGTCGTCCGCAAACTTGCCGATGGCCACGCCTTGAGTTCGTCGATCGGCTTCAGCTGGCGAGTAGGGCGTGAATTTGAGTTCATGCCCGTCCGGGAACACCGAAATTAGGGATCGATACGCCTTGGTTCTCCTTGGTTCCCCAAGCTCTCAAAATCAGAGAAAACCGGCCAGCTTAAAGGGATCTTCCGATTAGAGAATCTATTCGCTGAAGGCATCAAGACAGAGGCGTTAACCGATCTGATCGACGAAGCGGAAAAGCTGATTAGCTGACGTTCCTTTTTGCCGATGATTATGCACTTGACACAGAAGTCGTCCTGCGTCCCGGCATGGAATTTGTGGTATAACGTTCGCCTTCCCCCAGAAAGCGAGAATCGCAATGGCCTGATTGTGCCCAAAATGCAACGCGCCTCTTTCAAACGTCAAACTCGAATTACGCGGACGTTCGGGAAGACGAACATCGGCCTTGCGCATAAATCCACTTGGGCCCGCCGCCGATCCCGAAGCCGAGGTAAGTGTCCAGTATGTCCGATTCGTAGATGGTTCCACCTTCGGTGATGAGGCGACTGCGAAGGACATCCTCGACCTGCGGCCCGTAATCCTCGGCGCGTTGCGGCGAACTGAACCACGCCGGGAGTAGCGAAGAATTCCTGGCGCTGCTGGCAGAGAAGATCCAACCTGATGCTGCCGACAGGTTCTTGGAAAAGCGTTCCGCCACACAGAGAAGCATCGTGGGATGGCAGCGGCTCGCGCCCAAGTTCACACTGCTCTCACCGTCGCAGAAGGGCGCACGCCGACATTTCGAACAGTTCAAGCAGCTCAGAAGTAGGCTGAATTCTGCCGTACGTTTTCCCTCCATCACCACGCAGAATTCGCGACCAAGCCTCCTGAAGAATTCGAGACAACGCGCAGAATTCATGGCCCAACATTTGTCGGCGGAAAGTTGCAGGCAGGTCGATGCTGGTGTTCTTCGCTACGCTGATCCTGTTGGCCACGCTACTCCACCTCTGGGAGACACAGGCTAGACTCTGCAAGTTCTGCCATCCGTTTTTTCAATCGTTCTGGCACTTTCTTCCAGTACAAGTCTTCTCGGGAGAGATGACCCCAGCCATCTTGCAGTCGTGCAGCACAATGCTGGGGCTGGGGCTTCTCCGAGCGGCGGAGCGCGTCAGCCGCGAAGTCACAACCGCGCTAGGCAAACTGGCTGCTCGCGCCATCGTGGGCGTGCTCGGGAGAGGTGATTGCAAATATCGAAGAGAAAGCAGGGCTTGCAAACAAAGCAGCAGGGACAGCCCTTGGGGAACAAGAAAAGCTGAAGGCTAAGAATCTCGACCTCAGTAGCCTATTGGAGATTGAACGGACGGAGCGCCTCAAGCTACAAGCCAGAATCGCGCCACGCAGACTGTCATCACAGCAAAAGGGATTACTTGTCAGCAGGGTCGCAATGTTTAGGTCGAAAAGCATTTTCATCTCGTGCGTGAATGGGGGAACAGAGACTAGGGATTTCACCCAAGACTTCGTTGAAGCATTCAACAGTCCAACACTAGACTTCAAGGTGCAACACGCGACATGCTCCCAGATTTTGGCGGCTGGTTTTAATCCTCCGGCTATACAGGTTGAGGCTGGGTCAGAACGCCAACACGATGCAGACACACTAGTCAAGGCACTCATCGAACTGGGGATTAACAAGAATGAGATTGCGAGGAAAGCTAATGACACCGGAGTTGGGTCTTCAAGTCGGAACCGCTGAGCACACAAGAGGTATCTCGAATGCGATGTGGTCAATCGTGGAGGTCGCTGCGTCTGTCCCGCGATAACTGGGGCTCTGGGAGCGGTCGAACAAGGCGAGCACTTGGGTGTGACCGCCGTAGCCATCCGCAATCTTGAAGAACGCGCAGTTTGGAACTCGGGTCATTAGCGGCAAGCCGATGACTTCCTCGTAGAACTTCTGCATGCCATCCAGATTGTTGACGTGCAGTGCGATCTCCCCAAGGCCACGCACCGACGTGCGCTTCTCGTTAGCAGTTAATGCTGCCATGATCGACCTCCCGAGTTGAAAACCTCCCAAGCACAGGCTTTTACCCAAGCCCCGGCGAGGACGGGCGGGGTCACTCCGAGTAGCCCTCGTCATCGTCTTCCTCGTTGTCCTCGTCCTGTTCGTCCTCTTCGTCTTCTTCTTCGTCTGGCTCTTCTCGAAAGAGGACATCGGCAGCGACCGAGCGATCAGAAATTTCTGGGTCGAGGTTTTCTTGACGTATTCTGCTCATGCCCAATGGTACGCCTCGTACTTTGGCTACCACGGCGACAATAGGTCAGCCACGAGAAACTGTTCGAATGAGAGCACGGCAGCGATCCCGATGTGGGCGCTTGGACGCTTGTGACTTGGCGTGTGCGCCATGAATGACTCAAGACCTCCAGCATGACCAGCGAGCGTGGAGTTCAAACTTTGAATCCACAAGAAAGCCCTCTTTCGAGGGCAATGTTGGGCTCATGCTGGGAATTAGGTCACGCCGCTTTTGCGTGCGCCGTTCGGCGGTAATTCTTGACCGCCTTCTCGATGCCGGGTGTGGCTTTCTTCAGGTCTTCAAGGTTCATGGCCGGATGGAACTCGATATGGGCATCGAAGGCCAGAAACCGCGGCTCCGCTGTCGGGCTCTCCGCCGTTTCGTCCGAATCACAAAACTATAAACTATTTCGCACTCGGGCCACTGTCCGTCCCGCTCGTCGCGAGCTTCTTGGTGACCAGGAAGCTCCATATGGTTTCGTTGGCATTCAGATCCTGGCTCGTTTTCCCGACTTGCTTCTCCACTTCGTACTGTTCGCCGCCGGGCCACGTGTTGCCTCCACCCTTCACGCTATACGAAACCACCTGCGCGCCCTGCTGGCAGCCATCGTAGGTCTCGACCTTCGTCTCCATGCCGCCTTTCTCATGAGCGGGTAACTTGGTCTGGGTTGGCTTCTCGGCGCAGCGATCGATCTTGGCCCACGACTTCGCACTGTCTTCCACGGAGACGATCGGCAGCTGAAGATTGTGCTCGGTACCGCCGCCATGCGGAACCACCGGGTCGGACGTGCCGTTGATCATCACCACCGGTACCGGACGTGAGGGCACGCAGATCATGGTCTTCGGCATGGCCGCCCCCACGGGCGCAATTGCCGCGATCCGGTCGGCCATCGCGCACCCAATCTTCATCGCCATGAACCCACCCTGCGACAGTCCCGTGGTATAGATTCGCGCTGCGTCCACAGAAAACTTCGTCGCCATCTGGTCCAGCATCTGATTCAGGAACTCAATGTCATCCGCCGGTGCAGGTCTGTTTTGTTCTTCACTGCGCCCCTGTCCTCCCGATTGGCCCCCGCCCGGATATCCCCCGCCTCCGCTGGGATACCCTCCACCGCCACCGGGGTAGCCACCGCCTCCACCCGGATAGCCACCGCCACCCGGATACCCTCCCCCACCGTGGCGCCCACGTCCTCCCGGAGGCATCATCGCTGGCTGCTGTGGCGCACTCACGCCCACATTCCAGCGCCCGTGCAGCGCGCTGGGGTAAACGGCAATGATGCCGTCCTTGTCCGCCAACTCGTCGAACCGGGTCAGCCGCTCCATGTCATCGGTATCCTGATTCATGCCATGCAGCAAGATCACCACCGGATATTTCTGCTTCGCATCGTAGCCCCTGGGCAAGCGCACCAGATACGTGCGATCCACGTCACTGACCGTCACCTTCTCTTTGGTTTCCTGCGCCCGGGCACCATAAGTGATGAACAACATGGCAATGCAGACTCCTGCTGCGTCCAAGTTTCAGATTTCACGTAATCTCCCTAAGGCGACCCAGAAAAGCCCTAAGCAGGACTGTCCCTTCACTTGGAAGCCTCCCCGCCTGCCGGGGTTGGATGGAGATACATTTAGCCTTACCGATGGGCGTTCCGTCCCCTCTCAATTGGTTCGGCGGCGAATCGATGCTTTCGCCCCCAGATCGTAAAGCATTTCCTCCCTATCCGCCCGCTGTGGCTGGAAGGCCGGCGCTGTGTTGGAACACTTGCCGGCTGTCTTTGCTCACATCGAAGCTTGCTTTTTGAGAGCCGGCCGTTTCTCGGAGTATCAACGCGAGAGAACGACCGGCTTTCGCCGATCCAGGATAGCTATTGCTGGGGCGGTGGGCTCTGCTGGCCGGCGTCAGGCGGGCCCGGGCGACGGTTTTGCATCCGCTGCTCACGCTTGGCCTGCATTTCGTCCCACTTCGTTTGCTGATTAGAGTCAAGGAGCGCGCGGATTCCGCCGCAGCTTGATAACGCAGATTGCGGTCTTTCTCCAGCGCCTTGTTGATGATGTCTTCCAGCTTGGGCGGCACATCGGGATTCAACCGTAAAGGAGGGACAGGTGGGCGTTCCAAAATCGCATTGAAAATGACTCCCGCGCTTTCGCCCCGGAATGGCAACGCCCCGGTCGCCATCTCGTAGAGCACTACTCCGAAAGAAAACAGGTCGGTGCGGGCATCCAAGTCCTTGGCGCGGACTTGTTCCGGTGACATGTAGGCGATGGTTCCCACAGCCGCGCCCGGACTCGTCAAATGCTCGGCACTCGATTCTACAGTCGCCTGCGACATGCTCCCCGCCGCTCCCATTGCCGTGCTTCCAACCGAAATAACTTTCGCCAATCCAAAATCGAGAATCTTGGCATGACCCCGCTTAGTCACAAAAATGTTTGCGGGTTTGATGTCGCGGTGAACAATGCCTTCTGCGTGTGCAGCGTCGAGCGCATCCGCGATCTCAATCCCGACCGACAGCACCGTCTCGACCTCCAGAGGTCTGCCAGCGATACGGTGTTTCAATGTCATGCCGTCGAGGAACTCCATAGCGATAAAAGGCTGATGGTCTTGCTGCCCGATTTCATAGATCGTGCAGATATTGGGATGATTCAGGGCGGAAGCCGCTTGCGCCTCGCGTTGAAACCGAGCCAACGATTGGGAGTCGTTCGCAACTCCATCCGGGAGAAACTTCAGGGCGACAAATCGGTGCAGGGTTATGTCCTCGGCCTTGTAGACTACACCCATGCCGCCGCCGCCGAGTTTTTCGATAACGCGGTAGTGCGAGATGGTTTGACCGATCATCGGGGTGCGAGAACTCAGGATGCAATGTTAGGAGTCCTGCGAAGGCGAAGTCAACGAAAGCAGTGGACGGGGCGCTGGCTCGTCTCTGACGGGGTTTTTCCGCCGATGTCCTGCGGAGGAATGTACTGAGTATGGGCTTCTCCGATTCGCGAAGTTGCTCAGAAACGGAGGCTCCATCGGGCAGACGGATAGCAGAATCCTAGACCTTTCCGTGGCGAGAAGGCATCGGCGACAAAAAAGGCGCGAAGCGCCGACCCCGTCCAGAACAGAATTTCTGACGGAGACTTGCAAATCCAATCACCCGCCATTGTCAGTTGGTGCGATTCGCCTGTGGCTGTTGAAAAAGTCCACTTTTCTCAAACCAGCCGAAATTTGGGGGATAGAAAATGTCTACGCAAACCGAGAAAGTCGTTTGTAGGGCTTCCTAATGCAAAGTTTTTTTGGCCATTTTCTGGTGATTGAGTTTTTCAACAGCCACGCCTGTTCTCGACAACAATCATTTCCCGCTCAGCAGCTAGTCCGGTAGTTCGATTCGGTCGGAGTGCTTCTTGTCGCGCTCATGCTCTTCCGCCAAGACTTTTTCCAGCCACTTTGCCTGCCTTTCTGCGACCAGTTTATCCGCCGATTGTGGACTGTGTCCGATGAAGAATTCCTCGCCGCAACCATCACACCTGAGCGTTCCCATCTCTTGTAAGCCTAGTGTTTTGTCACGACTACTCTTTTTTATCGCCACCGCCCTCATGTTCTAATTCTAGATCACTTGGCAATTCTCTTAGCATCCACTCACATCTCAGGTAGTGTCCTAATACTGCGTTGAAAAAAGCAAAGGGTCTCGGATTTCTCCTCCCCCAAAGAGACTATCCGAGACCCCTTCATCGAACTTGGCGTCCAGAGTATAGTGCTGCACTGATTTAAGGGCAAGGAGTATCTTAGTTGTGGTCGAGAGGTTGAGTTCCGGCTTCCATGGCGTTTTCTAGCAAAGCAGAAAGCATCGGCCACAGAAAGGCGCGAAGCGCCGAACCCCGTCAAAACGTCTTTACACTTTCGCAGCGGCCAATTCACGCTTCGGGCGCTTGCCTGTGCGCTCGGGCTTGCTAGAACTCCGTGCCTCTCGTTCTTTCTTGATCCTCTCCAACAACACCGATGCTGGCTCATACTCCCGGCCTTCGCGTCGTGCCAGTTCAGCTTCGGTGGGAACCAGTTCGCCACGGAAGGCTTTGGCGAGGATGGATTGGGTGAGTTTGTCGACGCAGCGACCTGCGTTGGCCATCCGTTTCTCGATGTTTTCTGCTAATGATGAGAGTCCTCTAACTCGCATAACAATTTCCCGTTGCTCTGGTAATGACGGCAGAGGTACGGGGAAGGTCTTGATGTTAGCAACATTGAGGTGTGGAGACGCGCTTCCGCCAGTTAAGTCCCTTACGCTCTGAAGAGTTGAGGGGCTGTTGAGAACGTGCATCAGAAAAGTTGAATCACAAAACTCTGAATTTGTTCGCATCAGCATCATTCGCTGGCCTAAACAAACTCTCGTATCAGACGGGACCATGCATGCAATACCAAGGATTCCGCCCTCGCGACTATAAAGTATGTCGCCACCCTTTGGGGAGAGCCGACTGGTGCGCTCCTTGTAAGTGGGTTCTGAAACGAATCGAACATCTGAAAGGTCTAGGACACCTGCTTTAAAATTAGTTGTTCTGACGCATCTCACTCCGGCGGTCGTCCATCGTGGAGTTGAGTGAGGACAATCGACGATCACCTCACACACTGCCTCAACAGTTGAAACTCCCCACTCCTCGGGTAGATCAGCATTCTCTTTCGGGAGGTCGAGGACCGGGGTATGGAACTTGGGTCGGAGACTCAGATTTTGTTGCCGCCAATCCTCCGTTAGCCTCCCCGAACACGCCGCCGCTAGCACAGTTTGGCGAAAGCGTTTGAGGATCGCGGGGACTTGGCCTAGTTTTTCTTGTGATGTTCTAATTGTGTTCAAGAGTTCAGTGAGGGTTCTTACGATCCGAGTCTGCTCAGGCAGGGGAGGTACCGGGAGTTCAGTCGTTTCAAGGAATGTCTGCGGCACGCGTTTCTGGCCGACGCTACCAGTCATTTCGGCTTCCGCTAACCTACGATAGGAATTTTGTCGAATGTAGTGATAGACAAACTCAGGTAGAGCCATTCCGTTGGGGCGCAAAACATGGAACTCAGTTGAGCCGAATCCCAACCCGTTTATCAGGTCCCTTGCGATTGCGGCTTTTCCGTTCTGCGGCCTTGTGATTGCGCCTTCTTCAGCGTCAACCGCTGGCATGGGAACGAAAGTTACAGGCGTATCAGGGGGTAACGAGTCCTTGGACGCTTTAGGAGGATTGATCTCGTAAGCATCTCGCAGTCTCGTGATCGCCCAACCTTCTGGCAAGCCTTCCATATTGTGATCCGCTGGAAATGAATGCATCGCGAAGATTTATGAAAAGGTCGTCATTTCCGGCTCAGTGGGCGGCGGGGGCACATCGACCTGCCCGCTGGTGCCACGACCGCCATTCAGATTACAGTAGGTGTCCTCCTCATCGTTCGCAAGTTCACGGGCGTGTTTGCAATTGCGGATGGATAGCGAGCAAAACCAGAAATTGAGGTTTAGCCGAGTCTAACAGCCTCGACGGGGTCTCACAGCCGCGTATGTACATCAAGTCTCAGCTATCACACGTTATGTGCCCTTTTGATACGTGAACCACAAAGTTCCACGCGCCATGTCGCGCCCTCCGCCACAAAATGACCAACGACACAAAAGGCCGCCAGCTTCAAGACGCAGCTGTGACTTAGAGCATAACCTTGCCGCTTCGGAAAGGTTATGCTCTAACCCTCAATAACGAATCAGTAAACTCTTGCGGCCTTTTGCACAGTTTGCACGTCGCGCACAGGCCGAGGCTGCAATCCAGAATATTCAGACTTGCGGACGCTATTGAGTTGCCAGACTCTTCTGTCCCACTGGCTCAGGCGTGATCGGGCAGATGTGCCCAGTATGTGACTCTTTGCAAGGTCCCGCTGAACGGCGCCATCGGATTCGTCGCGCCGCAAGAGATGCTGGCGGGCCGACAACCCCAGATCTCGCCGCACGCGACCGCAAACTCGACGCTCCACGCTTAGCAGCACCAAATCCGCCGCCAGCAGGCCTGCTCACAA
>CAVREP010000019.1:0-33728 GCA_963720155.1 uncultured Acidobacteriota bacterium | reverse complement strand
CTCTCGCGCCCGACTCGGCCGGAGTGAATGCACAGATGGGCAACGTGCTGGATGCGCTTGGCAGGCGAGAAGAGGCTCGGCCTTACTACGCAGCTGCACTGCGACTAGCTCTTACCAAGCAGCCAGAGTTCCAGCGCTCGCTGGTCGCGCCGCTTGAGCAGCGCCTTGCGGCAGAAGATGACCGCGCACAAAAAGGGCACCCATGAACACGATGCCGCCTAGCCGCACTTGATAGGAGCAGGAAAACTGACCGAAGTGATCCGGAGCCTACCTACGAATGATGTTGTCCCGAATCGCTGATCACCCCGTCTGTTGCCTTGGAACCTTGAAATCGATTCCGGACCACTTAACCGCTTGGGATGTCAGCTAAAACATCAAAGACTCAGGACTCCTGATCTACGAAGAAATTAACATGAGCCGATTTTGTAAATCAGGCGTAGATCTGTACCTGGAAAAATCGTCTCGGTGGCGTTGAGTTCGTCGCAGAGATGGCGGAGGGCCTGATCGTGTGCCGCTTGCGTGAGGTGATGTAGACAGACGGTCAAGGTTTTGCTCTCGGCATCGGGGAACAGATCAGCTTCGGTGTTGTAGATTTGGCGGAGCAGGGCGCGGGTATCGTCGTTGCGCGTCATGACTTCGCGCAACACCGATGTCATGCTGGTCTCGGCGCGATAGCTGATCAGTTTGATGGTGTCCAAGAACTGCTTCCGTTCCGGGAGGAGACGCTGGAAGCGTTCGCTTTCCGGCAACTCCGCTACGCGGACATGATGTGGAGTTTTCTTGCGCCGCTGCTTGAGTTGCTCGATCTGTTGCCCCAAGTGTTCAATGTGCTCCTGGAGTTGGGCTTGTTTCTGCTGGTAGCTGGTCACGGCTGTTTCCGATAGTTCCCCTTGCAAACTCTGGGCCCCAAAGATGGCCAAGCTGCGCTGGCGTTGGCCGCTCAAGCTGCGGATCTGGCTGTCCAGCTGACGCCAAATGGAATTGACCACGCGTACGGTGTCAGGAATCGATTCGGTTCCATACTCCACCAGCCGGTCTAAACCGTAGTGTTGCCGCATGTAGCGAAAGAAATTTTCCTGCGACCAGCGCGCAAACATCGATGCCGCCAGTCGGGCATAGTCGGCTACGTAATTGGTGCTCAGAATGGCCGTCTGCTTCCCGCCCGCCGACCGCTTGCGCACTTCGCGGACCCACAACCCGTTGCTTAAACGCGTGCCCCGCTCCGCCAGTTGCATCGATACCGTTTCTTTCCCCACTAACTCCACCGAGCGCTCGAGGAACTCCTCGACCCGCCAGTCTTCTCCCGGGTACTTGTGATAGCTCAGCACCGCAATCCGTTTGGCTTGCATTTCGGCGAACAGCTCCGGACTGTAACCCTCCCGGTCGAAGACCAGCGTGAACCGGTGCTGCCGCGGGTTGGCGTCCAGGCTCGCTTGCCGTTCCGCAGAGATCGCCACCTGCTCCTCCAGAAACGGCACCAGCTTCTGGCGCAGAGTGGCAATCAGTCCCGGATCGACTTCCTGGTTGATGTAGAAGAAGGGCTGGCCATCCATGGCATTGATCCAGTAGTCGGTCGTGGCCCGCAGACAAAGCCGCTCCCGGGCCACGTAATGCCGCGGCAACGGAGTCAAATCCCCGTGATAGACGCGCACGTGCCCGTCGGCATAGAACACCAGATCCCCGCCCGACAGCCCCGCGATCCATTCCCGGGCCAAGGCCGCCTGCCAGCGAGCCGCCCGTCCCGCTTCCCGGCATAGGATTTCCAGCTTGTTCCGTAGCGTCCGCACTTCTGGGATGCGGTCCAACCCCAGCAGATTGCCCCACTCTCCCGGGGCCACATAGCGCAATTGTTCCAGAGAGGGAATGCGCGCCAAGGCCATCAGCGCCAGCAACAGAAAAATGCTGTCGATGCCGTAAAAGCCTTTCGGTAAGGCGTAGAACTGTTCCGTAAAGCGTAATAGCCCCGTGGCCAACAGCGCCGGCAAGGCCCACAATACTCCGCCCTGCGGCACATCCCGCGCTGCCTCGAACTGCGCCGGCGCCGACCCCCAAATCCCCCATTGCCGCCGCCACCCGCTCCAGCCGGCGCGTGGCCCCATTGCCCATCTCCGCTTCGCTGTCGATCTGCGTCCGTTCGCTTTTGCTGCTGACCGCAGTGCTTAGAACCGACTCTTTTTTTTACCGGGGGGATGCAGATAGCCCGCCCCAACCGCCTTGCGCAACGTGTCCGGCAGAATGCTTAACGCCTTCCCCACCTCCGCCACACTCTTGCCTTCCTCCAACAGAGCCTGGGCCTGCGACCTTCACTTCTGGCGTCAGCACCACCGCCGATCGTCGCCGGCGCGGGGCAAAGAATCCTTGCGCCCCTTTTCCCGATACAACTTCACATACCGTTTCACCGTCGCCAGCGGCACCCCAAACGTCCGCGCGATTTCGCTGTGGCGCACGCTCCCGTTCGCAATCATCTGACTGGTAAACAGCCGGAAGCTCGCCAGATCCTCGCGCTGGTGCTGAAACACCGGCAACAGCCCGTGTACATAGACCACTTTCCCCGCTTCACAGCTCACCGCAACTTGCTGGTTGATCGGAGTCACATCGGCAGGGAAAATTGGAAGCTGAAGCTGCGGCATCTCGCAGTCAGTTTCTCTCCCCACCGCCCTCGGCCACAACCCCTTTCTTGGCTCATCCTATTTTCTTGCTCTACCCTCAATATCACCCCGAGATCAGGAGTTCTGAAAGTGGTTCTTGGGCCTCGGTTCTGGGTGTAAAACGCGACTACACTCAAGACTGCGGCGGCTACAGTTACTAGCTTAGCTAGGGCCGGGCGTGCGAGGAACTCGGAACCATGTTCGTCAAACTCGGCCAGATGCTTTCGACCCACGGCGATTTGTTTGCCCGACGCCTATCGTGCGGAACTCGCGAAATTGCAGGACGAAGTTGCCCCCGTGCACGCAAGCGCAATTGCTCAGATCATTCGAGAAGATTTGGGTGCAACGCCCGAAGAGCTCTTCGCATTCTTCGACCCAGAGCCGTTGGGTAGCGCTTCCATAGGTCAGGTTCATGCCGCGCGGCTGCTTGATGGTCGCGACGTCGTTCTCAAAGTTCGTAAGCCAGGGGTAGACGAACTCGTTCGAATCGACCTCGATATTCTTGCAGGTCTCATTGACGAGTGGTCTCCGCGTTTTCCGATACTTACGCAGTACGACGCGCGCGGCTTGTTACGAGAGTTCAGTGATGCGCTGCTGGCAGAGCTCGATTACGGCCACGAAGCGGCGAATGTGAAGTTTTTCCGCGATTTTTTCGCGAATGAACACGGATTCAAAATTCCCGAAGTAATAGAAAAATATTCAAAGAACCGTGTCCTGACAGAGGAGCGGGTGAAAGGACGAAAAGCTTCAGATGTCGCTGACGTGCCGAAACGCAGACGGGCAGTGATCTCGCGCCGCATCGCCCGCTTCGTGTTGGAGCCGGCGTTTGAGCACGGTATGTTTTACGCAGACCCGCATCCCGGCAACCTCCTCCTGGAGGATGACGGTTCCCTTTCCGTGATCGATTTTGGCAAGATAGGACGCCTCACGCCCACAGCACGACGGCGCGCCGCAGATCTTTTTCTTGCCATAGCCCGTTCCGATGGCCAACGTTTAGCCGATAGCCTTATCGAGATCACTGCTCCAGAACATCCGATAGATCGCGCTTTGATTGGAAGAGAGATTGATCGAGTGCTTGAGTCTCTACGTTGATGTCTCGCTTGAAAAGTTGCGATTCGGAGAGGCAATCGGCGAAGTACTCCAGTTGGTTCGACGCCACGGGCTGCTTTTGCCGGGTACTCTCGTTTACTTCTTCAAGGCGCTGGCGATGTGCGAAGGAGTAGTACAAAACATCGATCCCGATTCGAGTTTCGCGGATTACTTGCAGCCGATGGTTCAGAAGCTGATCTACCAGGCATTTGCTGGTCCTGATTTGTTGGGCCGTCTGCGGGATTCCGTGACAGACGCCGCAGAGCTCAGCATCGCGCTACCTCGACGTATCGACCGCGTAGCTTGGCGAGATCGAACAAGGAAATCTGCGGGTGTGGACACGCGTGGAAGATATCGATCCTTTAATGAAACGCTTGGAGCACCTAGTTGCACGCTCGAATGCCACGCTGCTCGCAGCAGCGTGCATCGTGGGGCTTGCTGTCGTGATGCAGTTTTATCATCCCAGAGGATGGCAAGCATGGATCGGCGCGGTGTTCTGAATCGCGGTTGCCTTCGCAATCATAGATTACGTCAGAACGTTGTTGACCTTGCGCAGACGCAAGTGAGCGGGCCATCCGATATGGGGAGCGACGGGGGATTCGCGCCCCATTTCTTTTTGGCCGGGGCCGCTGCTGAAGGCGGCGTATCCAAATGCACATCCCTCTAGGCCGGTTCACAATGCGCTCGTTGGTCTAGGCCGAAACAGCTGTGAGACTGCAGTTATCCAGAAACGCTAGTGCTGTATCGGATGCGCCCCATTCCAAGAAGGCAGGTAGGTTCGGGACGTCGTGCGGGGCGCATCCGATACAGCTGTTTGAAGGAAGCCGCCCGTGGGGAGGCAATTATGCAAATTGAATGGTGTTGGGGTGATGAGAAAGGCTTCGGGAAGAGGGAGATGGAGTTAACAAGAGGGCAGGAGAGGATTGGTGTGGTGGTAGTTTGCGTGGGGTTGGGGCGAGAGTTTGAGGCGAGGTTGGAAATGGGGAGCTGGTTTGGGGGCAAGAAGGGCGCACGACGGCGGCAGGTGGTGAGAGGCACCGGGTAAGGGAGATCGGAATGGTCGTATCATGCGGCGACTCCGGCGAGAGAGGGTGGAGAACGGAGTTGGATCTGGGCAGCGGTAAGTCTCTCGATGACCAGCATCCTTCCGCCACACTTGGGACAGAGCCAAAGTGGGCTCTGTTCCTGGGCAGGGGAGGCTTCTGGTTCGGTCTGCGATGGCTGTACTGCTCCGAGTAGTTGAAAGCAGAGCGGGAGGAGAGTGGCGCGCCGCCGGTTGGCGAGGAAGCCAAAGTGGCGAATGCGGACGAAGCCTTTGGGAAGCAGATGCAACAGGAAGCGGCGCAGGAACTCATCCAGGGATAAGGTCATCAATTTCTGTTGATTGTTATTAGCGGAGTCGCGCCAGCGAAAGGTGACCTGGTCATCGACCAAGGAAACGAGTCGATGGTTGGAGATGGCGACGCGATGGGTGTAGTGGCCTAAATAGCGCAGTGCTTGTTCGGCTCCTCCGAAGGGGGGTTTGGAGTAGACGTGCCAGTGGTGTCGGTATAGGGTTCGCAACCAAGCGGAGAAGGCTTTGGGGTGTGCCAGGGGTTTCAGGGTGCCATGGAAGCCAATCTTGCCCTGACGGAAGTTGTGTTTTAGAGCGCTGACAAACTTGCGGCGAAAAACCTTTCGGAGTACCGGGATGGGAAGAAAGAAGCGAGCGGGCGATGGAACCCAACGAGAGTGATCGAGCGACAATCCGCCGGCGGGCACCACACAATGGGCATGGGGATGATGTTCGAGTTTTTGATTCCAGGTGTGAAGCACGCTAAAGAAGCCGATCTCGGCACCGAGATGTTGGGGATCGCGAGCGACTTCGAGGAGGGTTTCGGCACTGGTTTGCAGCAACAGATGGTACAGGATTTTCTTGTTCTGCAAGGCGAGCGGCGCCAGCTCGTGGGGTAGGGTGAAGACAACATGGACGTAGCGCGTGGGGAGAAGTTCCTGACGGCGCGCTTGGAGCCAACGGTCGCGAGCGTTGGCCTGACACTTTGGGCAGTGCCGGTTCCGGCAGCGGTTGTAGGAGATGGGCGGACGGTACGCGCAGTCGGTGCACTCATCGAGATGCCCGCCCAAGGCGGCGGTGCGACAGCGCGCGATGGCCCGCAACACCTTGAGGTGTTGCCCGGTGATCCATGTGCGGCTGCGTTCGATGAAAGCGCGTCCCGCGGCGCGAACCAGATCGGCCACCTCGAGGGGTGGCCGGTTCATTTATTCGCTCTGCGGTACCTTACCTTTCAGCTGGAGCGAGTCCAGAGGACTCGCGGTGGCGTTGAGATGCCGTCGCGAGAGATGGAGATAGATCATGGTTTCTTTCAGATCGTGATGTCCCAGGAGCAGTTGAATGGTGCGTAGGTCAGCGCCGTTTTCCAGTAAGTGAGTAGCAAAACAGTGCCTCAGGGTGTGGGGATGAACCCGGTTCTGAAGGCCCGCCCGCCGGGCAGCACGTTGGCAGGCATACCACACGGCTCGGGGAGTGATGGGACGATTGGAGGTGTGCCGGGATCCGCCCGGGAATAACCATTCTGTGGGTTTACGCTTCAGCCCACGCCAGTAGTCGCGCAAGGCTTCCAGCAGCCTGGGGCTGAGCATGACATCTCGGTCCTGACGACCCTTCCCGCCGCGGATGTGGATCACCATGCGTCGGCTGTCGATATCGGGAATTTGCAAGTGAGCCAACTCGGCACGCCGTAGCCCCGTGGCATAGAGCGTCATCAATACCATGCGATGAAACCGAGTTTGGGAGCAGTCGATGAGGTGGGTAACTTCTTCCGGGCTCAAGATGCTGGGCAGATGTCGAGTCTTCTTCGGATAAGGTGTATCGGCCACGCTCCAGGCTTTCTTGATCGTCTGCGTGTAGAAGAAGCGCAGAGCGGCCAACCGTTGTGTCACGGTGGACGCGGCCAGCTTTCTCTCACGGAACAGATACGCTTGGTACTCGCGGATGTGCTCCGGAGTAAGCTGATCAGGAGGGCGCCGGAAATAACCCGCGAAATCCGCGATCGTTTGGATGTAGCAGTCTATGGTAGACTGAGCGTAATTACGACGCTCGAGTTCTTCGAGCATCATTTTGCGAAGGTGGGTCATAGGTTAGCTCCTTATGACCCAACTTTATTCCTTCACACACACTGCCGCCACCTGACACGCGAAAGCGTCTGCCGCGAAGCGGCTTCGTTCAAACGGGTTTCGGGGAACTCTGGGCTCGTCCGCAGCGCCCGTTTCCTCCAAGCCGACTTCTGGACAAGGAATCTTCCGCATAGTCCGTCACTCAGGGGGAACCCGTCGCCTTTCCCTGAAAACTTCTGCCTCCACGCACCTATCTTGGGAAATGAACGGACTAAGGGCAGCCCCTATCTGTCCAGCCAACCGCCCGAGCGATTCAGATTTGTCCCATCCCGCCGTCTACGTTGATTTCCACGCCCGTGATGTATGACGCATCGTGCGAAGCCAAGAACGCCACCGTAGCTGCTACTTCCTCGGGCTGTCCAAATCGCTTCATCGGAACCTTCCCAACGATTTCCTTCGCGAATTCGTCAACGGCGTCCTTTGGAAGCCCGGTCCTCCCAAAGATCGGCGTAACAATCGGCCCCGGCGCGACGGTATTCACGCGAATACCGCGCCCCGCCAGTTCGGCAGCTGCCGTTCGCGCCAAAGAGCGCAGCGCTGCTTTCGTTGCCGAATACGCACTGGTCCCCGCGGTACCTTTGCTGTCCGCCACGCTGGTATTCAAGATGATCGAAGCACCCTCATTCAGCAACGGCAGTGCTTTCTGGATCGTGAAATATGCTCCCTTAATGTTGATGTTGAACTGCTCGTCATATGAACTTTCGGATGTCTCGGCAAGAGGCGCGAACTTCGCAATTCCCGCGTTCACGAACAACACATCAATTTTGCCCAGCTTCTGCGAAACCTCCCCATACAGTCTGTCTACGTCCGCGAGCTTGGCCACGTCCGCCTGCACCGCGACTACGCCATTCCCAATCGTTCTAACCGCCTCATCCAGCGTTTTCTTGCTTCGACCTGAAATGGCGACTCTGGCACCTTCTTCCTGCAGGCGCTTGGCCGTCGCTAGTCCGATTCCGCTGTTTCCGCCGGTCACCACTGCCACTTTTCCTTCGAGTCTCTTCATGTCAGCCTCCCTCTCTTTATCAACTTATCTTGCGAGCCGTCTTCGGAGGCATCCTTACCACCGCTTCCGGCACCGGTCAAAAGTTAGATATTTAGATGACTATCGAAGTATTCGGATGCAGGACCTGGATTCTTTGCGGGAGGATAGGGTTCTCTCTGGCCGTAACGCCAATGCTTCGCTACACTTTAGATGGAGCCATGGACCGTTCTGAGGTTGAAAAAATATCGAAGGCCCTAGCCGATCAGACCCGCCTGAGGATTTTTGAGGCTATCTCAGCGTCCAACCACATGACCTGTAGCGAGATCGTCTCGATGCGCGGCGTGACTCCCGCTACCGTCTCTCATCATCTCAAGATTCTGAGCGAGGCGAGGCTGATCGCCTGCCGACGCGAAGGGCAGTTCGTCTATAGCCAGGCCGTCCCCGAAACCATCGCTTCCTACACGCGGGCGCTCGCGAAGATCGCGCACGGCAAAAAAGCAATACGCCGCCGCTGACTCTTCCACAAGATGTTTGATTCCGTCAGACGAGTAAGAAAAGTGTTGTGCCTTAACCCAGTTCGCGTAACTGTTTTCGATTCCTGTTTCACCGAGTGATCGCAGGAAGCACTTGGTTGGGCACTTAAGATAGGTTTCAAACAAATGGGAAGTAATTGGCACGCTGTCCTCGCTTCATGCTTCCGGGTGCTGCCACTTTATGGTTCGAGGGACACGATAACCGAGTACGATCTGCCACGCGGTTGATCCGCGTCTTTCCAACAGAGTCTACTTCAAGAACTTCGGACTGGGCTCTCTGCCCTAGAGCCGCGTCGTGTATGAAGGGTGTGTGTGTCGCGCCACACCTCAGAACCCACCCGCTCTGCCGCTCAGATGCCGAGAGAGGCAGGTTCGTCCTGTACCCGACGGTAAGGATTGTGAATGGGGAAGGACGGATTCGCTAGGACGCTGAATCACCAGACCTATGGTAAGGTGATCGCGGTCAGATCTGCTGTCCGACGCGATGTGTATCGACTGGTCAGCGGCTCCTAAGGCTGATTCTTGGACCCCGTCAAACCTCGCCAGTTGCTCGGAGTATTCGACGCCACCATGATCGTCATGGGCGGCATTGTCGGCTCCGGTATTTTCATCAACCCCTACGTGGTTGCCCTCCGCGTGCACACTCCGTTTTTGATTCTGGGCGCCTGGCTCCTGGGTGGAGGCCTTGCCCTGCTCGGCGCGTTCATCTGGGCAGAGCTTGCATCTCGCCTGCCGGGCGCGGGTGGACAATACCTTTACTTGCGCGAGGCTTACCATCCGTCGGTCGCGTTCATCTATGGATGGGTCCTTCTTCTGGTGACGCAGACCGGCGGGATGGCGGCAGTCGCGGTCACGTTTAGCCGGTACTATCGAGAGATCACCGGATTCTCGCTAAGCGATGGGCCGATCGCGGCTGCAACCCTGCTGGGTTTGACGGCGATCAATTGCTTTGGAGTGCGGGCCGGCAGCAATGTGCAGAGCGTCCTCATGCTGCTCAAGGCGGCCGCCATCGCCGCCATGGTCGTGATGGGAATTCTCTGGGGCGGCGGCACGGTGCACGCCTTGCCTTTGTTCGACCGTCCGATTTCGTCGGGACTTGGTAGCGCGATCGGCGCCGCTATGATTCCCGTTGCGTTCGCGTACGGCGGATGGCAGACCGCAAGTTTCGTGGCCGGCGAAATGCGTGATCCCCGCCGCGATCTCTCCCGCGGACTGGTGGTGGGCGTGATCGGGGTGATAGTCCTCTATCTGGCGGTCAATTTTGTTTGCTTGCGCGTGCTCGGCCCGGACGGACTGGCCGCGACCCGTACTCCCGCATCGTCAGTAATGCGCGCCGCTCTAGGTGATCGAGGAGCACAGTGGATTGCGTTGGGTATCGCTATTTCCACGCTGGGCTTTCTGAGCCAGGGGATTCTGACCGCTCCGCGGGTTTACTACGCCATGGCCCGGGATGGTCTCTTCTTCAAGAGTGTGGGCTGGCTTTCTCCTCGCACCGGAGTTCCAGTTGTTGCCATTGGGCTGCAAGGCGTGACTGCGACCGTGATTGCGCTTTCGGGGCGCTACGAGGAGATCCTGAACTACGTGATCTCAGTTGATTTCATTTCCTTCGGCCTGACGGCGGCGTCGCTGTTTGTGTTCCGGCGAAAAATCCAGGCCTCGCCTCAGAAGCTGTATCTGGCCCCGGGCCATCCTTACACCACAGCTCTTTTTGTGTTGGCCTGTGCCGCCATCGTGATCACGACTGTTGCCACTTTCCCGGCGAATTCCGCCATCGGCCTGATCATTCTGCTGGCTGGCTTCCCGGTATATTTGTACTGGAGCCGTCGTGCGCGGCGAAACCTGTCGGCGCCGAACCTATGAGACATCGACATTCCGATTACATGCTGTGGGCAAAGACACAGAGCAACGCGAAGTTCAATCTCGCGACTAGCGGCGTGGGTCCGTTTCCTTTGCGTAACCTTCCGGTAACCATCGATCAGTTGGAGATCAACGGCGACAGCGCTTACGGCTACGCTCCCCTGCAGCGTGCCATCGCGAAGAAATGCGGAGTCGATCCCGATTGCGTGGTGGCCGCCGCCGGTACCTCCATGGCCAATCATCTGGCCATGGCCACGCTTATCGATCCCGGCGATGAGGTTCTGATCGAACAGCCAACCTATGAGTTGCTCACTTCAACGCTCTTATATCTGGGCGCGGCATTAAAGACTTTTGTCCGCGATGAAGACAACAGGTATGCGCTCGATCCTGCTGAAGTTCGTCGCGCAATCACGCCGAAGACCAAATTAATTGTGCTAACCAACCTGCATAATCCCAGCAGTGTCCTGGCTTCCGATTCCGTGCTGCGCGAAATTGGGGACCTGGCCCGCAGCGTGGGCGCGCGTGTACTGGTCGACGAAGTCTATCTCGATGCTGTTTACACCGACACTCCGAAGACCTCATATCAGCTGGGACCGGAGTTTATCGTCACCACCAGTTTGACCAAGGTCTACGGCCTGAGCGGCCTTCGCTGTGGGTGGATTCTGGCGAAGCCCGACCTGGCTCGTGCCATGTGGCGGCTGAACGACCTGTTCGCGTCCATCCCTGCGCATCCGGCCGAGCTGTTGAGTGTCGTCGCACTCGAAAATCTTAACCATATCCGCGAACGCGGACGTAAGATCGTAGAAACCGACCGCGCGCTGTTGAGAGAGTTCCTTGTCAAGCAGGAAGGCGTTTCCGCTCCCTGCACTGAATTTGGGACAACCGCTATTCTGCGCTTGGCCAAGGACAACGTCGATAATTTCCTAGCCCGGTTGCGCACCGAGCATGAGACCTCAGCCGTGCCCGGACATTTCTTCGGCCTGCCGAATCACTTCCGTGTCGGCATGGGAGTGGACACGGAAATGTTCCGCGAGGGATTGCAGAGAATAGGCCGGGCGCTGGCGACAGTCTGAAGGAGTAGCTGTCCGGTTGCTAAGGGCGTGATTGCGGGTGTCTGGTGCTAGCTCGTGGTAGCGCTGGCGTCTCGCCGGCTGTCCGGGGGGCGTCCGGCCCGCCACGCTACAGCCGCTTCGCCGTAGTAACCACTTCGACGATTTCAAACCACAGCCTAGCCTCCCACATGCGGGGAGAATTCAAGTCGAGCAGGCTTACGCAGCGACTGACAAGCCTTCATCACCTGTGGCAAACTACCTGAGCCGGAACTTACCCGTGAATCTTTCTGACGAATCATTTCTATAAGGGTAGGGCTGGTCGTAGCCCTCATCTTCTCGCCCTGCTCTCAGCCATTTCTCCAGCGCATTGCGCCGGCGCTAGCGCACAGTGAGCCAATCCCTCGGTCTCAAGGCGGAAATGTTGTGGTGAAGGTTGAATTGGGCGCTCAACAAAGCCACCTCGTCCGCCTGAGTCAGATTAGGCCGAGCGGCAGAATTGAAAGAGACGTGCGCGGCATCCGGCGCTGGGCTGACCGTTGTCGTTACTTCGTCGCAAGACTCCTCTGGGTCGCACGGGATCAGCAGAAAGGCTTGAAAGCCCGTGTCGAGCAATACGTAGCCGACAATCTCTCCTCGATCATTAATCGACATTGGCTCCGGAGCAAGAAGCTGCGTGCCAGCGGGGGAACGAGGGCGATCCGCTCGAAGCGCGTCGTTAAGGAACTTCTCCCCACGCGCTACGTCCATGTTGTCTTCACCCTACCGCATGAACTGGCCCCGCTCGCCTTGCAGAACAAGAAAATCCTGTACCATCTGTTGCTGCAAACCAGTGCCGAAACCCTCCTCGAAGTCGCCCGCGATCCCCAACATCTCGGCGCCGAAATCGGCTTCTTCAGTGTGCTCCACACCTGGAATCAGAAGCTCGAACATCACCCCCACGCCCATTGTGTGGTGCCCGCCGGCGGATTGTCGCTCGACCACTCTCGTTGGGTTCCATCGCACGCTCGCTTCTTTCTTCCCATCCCGGTGTTCCGAAAGGTTTTTCGCCGCAAGTTTGTCAGCGCTCTAAAACACGACTTCCGTCAGGGCAACATTGGCTTCCATGGCACCCTGAAACCCCTGGCACACCCCAAAGCCTTCTCCGCCTGGTTGCGAACCCTATACCGACACCACTGGCACGTCTACTCCAAACGCCCCTTCGGAGGAGCCCAACAAGCACTACGCTATTTAGGCCGCTACACCCATCGCGTCGCCATCTCTAATCATCGACTCGTTTCTTTGGTCGACGACCAAGTTACCTTTCGCTGGCGCCATCGCGCTCACCACAATGAACCCGAGTTGATGCCCCTATCCCTGGATGAGTTCTTGCGGCGCTTCCTGTTGCATGTGCTTCCCAAAGGCTTCGTCCGCATTCGCCACTTCGGCTTCCTCGCCAACCGGCGACGCGCCACTTTCCTGCCGCTTTGCCTTCAACTACTCGGAGCCCTACAGCCATCGCACACCGAACCAGAAGCCTCCCCTGCCCAGGAAGCGAGCCCACTTCCGCTCTGTCCCCAATGTGGCGGCCGCATGGTAGTCATCGAGAGACTTACGGCTGCCCAGATCCAACTCCGTTCTCCGCCCTCTATCGCCGGAGTCGCCGCATGAAACCAATTTCCCAAAACCGCAAACCTCGATCCATCTTTCGGCTCGATCCGCCCTCGTGCGCCTTGCCCCCGAAAAAAGCTCTTGTCCCTGACCCAGAATCTTCCAACCGCGATCACTTTCTACTCCCATCAACCTGTGCAAGCCACCCTGCTCTTCTCCCACCAAGCACACTGCTCCATCGCCTACCTCATGCCGCCCATCGACCCTATTGAAAACCCATAGTTATCGGCACCCGATCGCACCGCGGGGCGGCTTCCTTCAAGTCGTTGTATCAAAAGCGACCGCCGCAGATTCTGATGAGGCTACGAATTTTCTCCTCTGCGGTCGCTTCTGATACAACACTAGGACTTAGGACCCGCGTCGTCGAGAATCGTCGTGGCCATAAACTCAGAGGGGCCCCGCGAATGTGCTGGAGTCTAGTCTGGTTCCAAACGGAGGAAGTGCATTTGCCCGCTCTGGTCCAGAGCGACGAAGTGCCGAAACTCGGCATCAGAGTCAGACGAGACGATTTGCTTGTCTCCTTGAAAGGCAGCCACCAATGATCCGTCACGAACCTCTACGATGTTCAGTACTCCATCTAGTGTGTTAATCAAAATACGCTCGGCCGAGGCGGACAGTTGTTGGACAGTCCCGGGATGAATATTGAGCACGGTCGTGCTATACCGCTTCCCCGGGTTCCACACTCTAGTACTTCCGTCGTTAGACGAGGTTACGAAGAGCCTACTCTGAACGTCCACTACGATCCCGGATACACTACGAGCGTGGCTTCCTTGAATGCGCGATCCTTCCAGTCTTGGAATTCGAGGGTCGTCGTGTATGACGACCACGTACAGGGATCCGTCCCCCGTTGTAACAATAGCTTCGTTCAATGCCACAAATACCACACGCGACGGTTTGTCGCGGGAATCGGGCCAATAGCTCGCATCCGGGTCGAAGTTCTTCGGGCGCAGACCTCTCTTGATCGTTCGGATTAGCTCAAGGTGCGGATTGGGAGGGCCAGGCAAGCACCATAAACGGACCTTTCTGTCACCTCCACATGATAGGGCGAACTTTCCATCAGGTGAGATTGCGACATACCCTGGCGGATCCTCGTCGTATGTTCCCAGGACGCGGGAATTGCCTTCCCCCGGGCTCCAGAACGAAACATCCACTCCGTCTAAATAGACTACCGCCGCGCCGTCGCCGGTGATAGCGGCATCGCGAATCTCAACCGCCCAAGGCTGCTCGCCATCTTGGCTAGCTTTTCGCGTTCCCACACACGCACCAGTGGTTAGGTTCCAGACACAAAGCAGCTTCTTGTTCCAAGCCAGTACCTCAGACCCTTGGGACGCCAAGGCAATTCGCTCTGCTGGTCCTATGTCATTATCGCCGAATGAAGGTCCACTCGGGTGAGGAAGCGTGGATTCCAGTTCTCCACTGCGCAGGTTCCACACGCCCAGTTGTCCATTTTCCAAAACTGCCACCGCATGCAAGCCATCGGTCGTAACCTTTACTTGCCCCGTTGCAGGTGAAGCCACGGTCACACTTCCTTGCTCGACGCTGCTACGTATCGACCATTCCTTGATATGCAGACTATCCGCCGATACGACGTGGGCATCGTCATGAGAGAATGCAATCTGTTTGATTTCATAGGTGTGCGCTCGACGGTACCGTGCGGTTCGCCTCGCTACTGTCAGACTCCATACATCAATCGTGCCTTTCTCGGTTCCGACCGCCACGTACCTGGCGTCAGCTGACAGCGCTAACGCAGTGGGCTCTTCTTCTACGGAGAAGCTGACAATCGTTTTGGATGTTTCCACGAGACGCACTTCAACTCTGCCACTAGCGGTTGCAACCGCAAATACAGAATTGTCCAAGGAAATTGCGAGTGCTGTTGGCTCGCCGTCGACTGCGCAGAGAGTTCGCACGCAGGTTGGCCAGAGTTCAAGCAGCACCACTGAACCATCAGCGCGTGCGACTACGGCCCGCGTTCCAGTCGCATCAAGGCTCATGGCCCGCGTGTAGTTGTCGCTTTCGTCCCAAACGACTTCGTGGCGGTTGGCGTCAATGTCCCACGCAACCAGGCGGCCGTGCTGGCATGCCGACAACGCCCGTTTGCCATCAGTACTGATTCCAAGGCACACCGCGATAGTTACCTTTCGGTGCGCATGGCCCTCCCACATTTCTCCAGCCGCCCCTAACCGGTGTACACCACCAATGCTGTCGGCATATAAACACCAGCGTGCATCATTGCTGAGCGCCAATGCATAGGGAGTTAGCCGAGCCAGGGTCCGAAAGTGCGGGCCAACCAATCGCCATTCCTTCAAATCCCAGAGCACCACATTTCCTTCCTGGCTGGCCCATGAAACGTGAGCAGCCCACCGTCCGTCTTTTGAGAAAGCCACAACGTTAAGTGTCTCTCCCGAGGGCTTTAGCCAACGTATCGACTGCTCCGCTGCTAGCGATGCAGTTAGGGGTCTCAACCACGGTTGCGGAATCGCCAAAGACCATTGCAGAATCGTCCTCCGCAGCTCTTTCTCGGGAATACGTCCTAGGAACTGCGCCGCAAGCTGATTCTTGTCCCGAGCCAGGACTTGTGCCGAAACCCTCAGCGATTGCCGGACCACGGGGAGAAGATCTCCTTCCTGGTAATTCGGGTCCGCTGTCGAACCGCTCGCATCTGGTGCGAAAACACTTAGCGCGAGATCGTAATCGGTCAAAAGGGCCACAACGTCGGAGGCTTCGAGCTTTGCTCGCATCCAGCCAGGGTCAAGAAGCAGGTCCTTCAGTTCGCTCTTTCTCCTGCACATGGCAAGATGGTAGGGACCGTGTTTTATGCAATACTGCCCCATCGTATTCACACCTTCCACATACTCGCGCCAGGCGAGATCAGCCAGGCGTTGGTCCTGGGCACTCACATCGATCCAGTAGTCACCAGAGCGATCCGGATCGACCAACCAGTCCCGCACAGATTGGTGGAAGGGTCTCACACATCCATCCACTACGGGGAACAGCGAGCCGAGCCGTGCAATCAGCTTTCGCATTTCATATTCGGATTGGCCTAGGAGAGAGGCGAGGCTGCCACGCTCGATAGGCTCGCGAACGGCACAAATGGCTTCAAGCGCCGGGCGGCAGAGAGTCTCGTACTCGTGAAGATCAGGAAAGTACCGCTGGAAGAATTCCCCATAAATCCCGCCGAGTCCTTGCGGAAACTTCTCAACGTCCTTCAGAGAAAGACGACCATCTTCCAACTCTTGGCGCACCCAGCTAACGTAGAGAAAAAGGCCTTCGCTTTTGTTGATGATTTGCTGAACGGTAAATTCCGGTGGCGCTGCGTCTCCGCTGAACGGGCGCAGTTCGCGATCGAGGTACGCACGGATATCTCGTACGTTTTCCTCCCGACCGGCATCCAGCCTCCAAGGATTGAGTGCCTGGAAAGCGAAATTGATCTCTTTCTCATGCGGCCGACTGGTGACGATTGCCCGCAGCCAAGAAGGCAGCCGCTTGAATTCGCTGCCAATCAGGGATGCTAGTTCATTCTTCCCATTGCTGGTTGCTTCATCCAGCCCATCAATCAGCAGGACGTGCGGGTTGTCAGTAATGGGCTCGGCGTCCCTCAGCAGGTTCACAAACAGCTCGTCGAAAATTGCGGGCACATTTGTTTCGGCTGAGACCTTATCGAGCGAGGAGGAGTTCAACCGGTCCCGATAAACGGAAAGCTGGGTCCCGAGTGGTAAGCCAATGAGAAAAGCGCCCTGCGCGCATCTGTGCGTTCTCGGTTGCCGAATCTGCAGAAGTGGTAGGCCGCGATCTCAGGTCTCTTATCGCAGAGCCATGCGGCGATTGCTGACTTGCCGACGCCAGCCTCCCCAGTGATCCAGAGTGTCTGCTTCGTGCTCGCGAGCCACCCCTCCACATCCACCTTCAGCCACTCGCGACCGGTGAAACGTGATAGGTGGCGTCGCAGATCGTCCGCGTAGGTGATCGGTTGGAGGTAGTTCAGCAGTCTTTGTTGAACGCCCTCGAAGGGTACCTGTTTTTGGTGGAGGGCGTCTGCCAACTGTTCGAAACGTTTTGTGTACTGCTCCTCATGTTCCTCTGCGGGAAAGCATTGCCGCATGTCGAGCCATTGGAGGCGACAGATCGAGAGTGGAGGCTCGACGTCGGAGACCATCACCGGAATCACGGGCAAATTGCGACCGAAGGCGCGTGCGACCTCATTCAGGCAGTAACCATCGGGGCGCCGTACGGAATGAGGCGTCATCAATAAGAGGAAGCGCCCCGCTCCGGGAACGGCCGATGCAAAGTCGAAACCCTCCTCGATATAACGCTCCCAGTCGCCACCCGCCTTCAGGCGATCGAGATCGAACCAAACGCTGTGCTGTTGTGTCTCAAGGTCGCGCTTGATGCGCGCAGCTAGCGATGCGTATATGTCGTGCCCGTAGCTCAGGAAGATACGCATAGCACTTCCTTAAACCCAGGATGTACACGCCCATGATTATCGCATTCTTTGAAACACCTCGGTCACTAGCCAGCTGCCAGGTCTGCACCGCGCCCGTGCCTGTCCGCCACTGCGGCAAGTCATGATCCGCGACTTTGTCGGCTGGAAGGTTATTGGCATTGGGGCGTTTATACACGACAAATAGACAGCCAGAGTTGAGCCACTAAAGATCGATCGAGAAGCTTGGCCCCCGAGCACACTTGTGCAACTTCACGGCCGGGACCCAGAAACGGGCTTCGAGGAGATCGCTCCGCGGTGTTTTTTTTGCGCCTGACCTATTTTGGAACAGATATCCTCGAAGCCGAACTTCTGGCCAGGGTCGTTGAGAGTCTGTTCTGGGGTATAACTTCAGGGGTGCCCGTCATCCGCCCGCAATGGGAGGCAAATGCCAATGGAGCTTCCAAGTTCCCACGAGAGAGGCGTGAGGAACAGAGACCCCTGGAGCGGACGGGCCTGCGCTCTTCTGCAGTATCCCCTAGACTAGTAAGCTAGGCATCGGTCATCTACTATGGGCAACTAGTTCAGAAGTTGCAGAGATGGGCGCAACCACGCAAACCAATCTGGAGAATGCCCTCGGGTACGCCGAGAGGGCAGCTGGTCCTTGCGTGTTCGTGCTGTTTGGCGCGGCTGGGGATTTGACCAAGCGCAAGCTGGCGCCTGCGCTCTTCAATTTGGGGAAGGCAAAGCTGCTGTCTGACAACTTCGCGGTGATAGGCGTTTCAGTCGACGACTTGAGCCTGGAAGATTTTCGCAGCCAGGTTACTAGTTTCCTGCCGGTCGGAGCGGACTCAGCGGACGCCTTGGAGTGGTTCCGTGAGCGGCTGTTCTACGAGCGCGGCGACTTTGCGGATCCAGATACGTTTACGAAACTCCGGGAACGGCTCGCCGCGCTAGACGGGGAGCAACATACGGAGGGCAACTATCTTTTCTATCTGGCGACCGCACCCAAGTTTTTTTCGCAGATTGTGCAGCAGTTGGGAGCAGCCGCGCTTTCGCGGCAGGAGAATGGACGCTGGCGCCGGGTGGTAATCGAAAAACCGTTTGGACACGATCTGGACTCTGCTCAGGCGCTCAACCGCGATATCAAGAATGTGCTGCAGGAGAATCAGATCTATCGCATCGATCACTATCTGGGCAAAGAGACGGTGCAGAACATCATGGTCTTCCGGTTCGACAATGCCATTTTCGAGCCCATCTGGAACCGGCGGTACATTGACCATGTGCAAATCACGAATGCCGAAACCGTAGGCGTGGAGCAGCGCGGCGGGTACTTCGACACGGCGGGGACATTGCGCGACATGGTTCCCAACCACGTGATGCAACTGCTCAGCTTAACCGCGATGGAATCGCCGGTATCTTTTCAGGCGGACGCAGTACGTAATGAGCAGGCTAAAGTTTTGCATTCGATTCAACCGCTGAGCTCGGACGACGTTTTGCAGCGCAGCGTGCGCGGCCAATATGGCCCGGGACTGCTGGGTGAGGAAAAAGTACCCGCTTATCGGGCGGAACCAGGAGTTTCTCCGGAATCGCGCACTGAGACGTTCGTGGCCCTGAAGCTCAACATCGATAATTGGCGCTGGGCGGGAGTGCCATTTTATTTCCGGACTGGCAAGCGTCTGGCGCAGCGCCACACGGAGATCGCCATCCAGTTCAAACGCATGCCGTTCGAACTGTTTCGCAACGCTCCCTTTCACAAGCTGCACACCAACACGCTGGTCATCCAAATCCAGCCGGTGGAAGGAATTTCGCTGAGCTTTGGGGCGAAGATTCCAGGGCCTCTGCTTCGGATTGGGTCAGTAGACATGAGTTTTGAATATTCTAAGTATTTCGGAGCAGAAGCCTATACCGGCTACGAGGTTTTGCTGTATGACTGCATGATCGGAGACGCAACTCTGTTCCAGCGCGCCGATATGGTCGAAGCTGGTTGGAGAGTGGTAGATCCAGTATTGGACGTGTGGACAGCGCTGCCGCCGCGCAAGTTTCCGAATTATGCATCCGGCAGCTGGGGGCCAACGGAGGCCGATCAACTGCTGCAACTTGACGGCCGCCAGTGGAGGAGAATTGAACCATGATTCTTGCCGGTGAGATCGGCGCGACTCGCACCCGGCTGGCCGCTTTCGAAACCGAAGGCAACCGGCTGCAATGCGTGGTGGAAAAGACTTACATGAGCCAGCAGCACGACGGATTATCGGGCATTCTTGCTGACTTCATAAAAACCGAAGGCATTCCCGTTCACAGCGCATGCCTCGGCGTGGCCGGGCCGGTGCGAGCGGGACGAAGCAAGATTTCCAACCTGCCCTGGGTCATCGATGCGCCGGAAGTGGCCAAGCAACTCAGACTGAATTCGGTTGGACTGCTGAACGATCTGGAAGCTTACGCTTATGGAATCGATGGTCTGGAATCAATAGACTTCATCACGTTGAGCGAGGGCGCGGAAGAAGCTGAAGGCAACCGTGCCGTCATCTCTGCCAAAACTGGACTTGGGCTGGCGGGGCTTTACTGGGATGGCTTCCGGCATCATCCTTTTGCTTGCGAAGGAGGACACGCCGACTTCGCGCCCAGGAATGATCTGCAAATGGAATTGCTGGCCTACCTGCAGAAGAAGTACGGCCGCATCAGCTGTGAGCGAATTCTCTCCGGGCCCGGGATCAAGAATATTTACGATTTTCTGCGAGACGCACACAAGGCCGAGGAGCCGGAATGGTTGCGAACGCAGTTGAGCGCCGCGCCCGATCCTCCGGCGCTGATCTCGCAAATGGCATTGGAGGGTAAGGCCGCGATCTGCGATCAGACCTTGTCGATTTTCGTCAGCGTGTTCGGCGCGGAGACTGGGAACTGCGCGCTGAATTTCATGTCCACGGGAGGGATTTTCATCGGGGGTAGCATTGCGGCAAAGATCGTGCCCAAGATGAAGGATCCCCTGTTCCTGGAAAGTTTCCTGGACAAAGGGCGCATGGAAGCAATCCTGAAGGACGTGCCGGTCAAGATCGTGGCGAATGACGACTCCGGCATGATCGGGGCGGCGCGTTACACGCTCGTCCAGAAAGCATTTCACACAGCGAGCCGGACTGCGGAATGACCGAGTCCCTCAGGGGCTGAGGCCCCGCATCCCTATTGCCCTGTAGCAGCACGGCCCCCCGTTGCGGGGTTGTCCCGTGGGCGAGGAATAATCCGATTACTTCCGAGCTGCTGGCAATGCGGATGTAATCCGAGGGACCTTCAGCGTCTCGTCCTCGCGGTCCACAAACGGACTTGGAGGAGAACAATGGCAATCTCCCCGAAGCCGACTTGATCGGCATAGGGGCGGCGGTCACCCACCGACCTCTGCCACACCACCGTGCGTACGGATCCGTACACGGCGGTTCGATTGGTTACGCTAGCAACCCTCGACTAACGACGGAAGACCGAGGGACTGGAAGTAGGCATTCGACAGCCCGACCGAGAGAGCTTTGGACCGGGCCAAGTACCACGGACCGCGACCGCTGCCGGCGGTGTGACCCGCTAGCCGCGGACGCACTCCCAGTGCGATCAGTGCCGCGCGGCGACGACGGTAGGTTTTCCACTGTCGCCACAACGCGGTTCGCAGTCGCAGCCGGATCCACCGAGTGAGATAGACCAACACCTCAGGGGTTTCGCAGAAGCCGAAGTAACCGCGCCAGCCTCGCATGTAGGAAGCTAGTTCCGCGATCGTCGTCTTGATGCTGACCCCCTTGGCTTGTCGCGTGATTTCCCGGATCCGTCGCTTAAATCGGTCCAAGGTCTTCGGTGCTAGAACGCGCTTGACCTCGGGACCGGCGGTGAAGCTGAATCCGAGAAACTTTCGCTCCTGTGGTCGTGCCACTGCACTCTTCGACTCATTTACCTTGAGCTTGAGTTTGTGCGTGATGAATCGTGTAATGCTCTCCATCACTCGCTGTCCCGCTCGTTCGCTGCCCACGTAAATGTTGCGGTGAGTAGCGCGGGGGATTCACACCCCCGCGCTCTCTCAGAACCGTACGTGAACCTCTCAGCTCATACGGCTCCCGCTGCAGAGCCCCGCCGCGCCCCCATCTGCCAGTGAGCGAACAGCTGTGGGTCACGCCGCGAAATGCGCGCAATCCAATGCCTCGCCCGCCGGAAATGTCCGCGCAGCTTCTTGTATTTCCGTTTCGCCCAAAGGGCCAGCAGGCGATTCAGATGTTGTACGAGAGGATAAAGCGCCGAGCCATAGTACCGCCCGTAATACTGGAACCAGCCCCTGATCTTCGGGTTGAACATGCGGGATAGATCGTCGAGCGACTTGTCACTGCGCTTTGGCAGCTTCCAGCGTCGAATCTCATCTCGTATGGCCTTGCCTGCTTTCTCAGCGATCGCCGGGCTGAAGTTGATGAAGAATTTCCCATTCTTCGAGTTCTTCGAGCGTCTGGGACGGAACGTGTACCCCAGAAATTTAAACTTTTCCTGAGCATACGTTCTTCTTCGATCTTCATCCTTGCAATAGACGATTTTCGTCTTTTCCGGATGAAGCTCCAACCGACATTCCTGCATCCGCAAGGCAATAGCTGCCCGTACTTCCTGAGCCTGCGCTTCTGTTCTGCAATGCACAATGACATCATCGGCATATCTCTCGAACGGCAGATGCGGATAGTTCCGCCGCATCCACAAATCGAAAGCGTAGTGCAGAAACAGATTCGCCAGCAGGGGACTTACTAGGCGCCATTTGGGTGACCACGTCTCCTTCGAGTCGATTGGCCCGGTGATGCACTCGTCCAGTGCGACTCCTTCCACAAGATGTTTGATTCCGTCAGACGAGTAAGAAAAGTGTTGTGCCTTAACCCAGTTCGCGTAACTGTTTTCGGTTCCTGTTTCACCGAGTGATCGCAGGAAGCACTTGGTTGGGCACTTAAGATAAGTTTCAAGAGAAAATGTCATCGCGCATAGCTTCAGCACGATTTTGCGAAACGGTTCGAACGCGGTAAACTGAGTTTTACAGGTGACGTTTTACAGGTGATTTCCATCGTCGGCCGTCAGCAAAAGTTTGCTAAACTATTGAAACGGCTCGCTGTAGGCGCGTAGCTCAGTTGGTTAGAGCGCTACCTTGACACGGTAGAGGTCAGGAGTTCGAGTCTCCTCGTGCCTACCATTTCTTTCATACAGATAGCGGCAGGGCTCCCATCCTCGTTGGTAGCATTTGGTAGCAAATCGGCAGACGCCGTAGCTTGACCGTGCATTAACTCCTCGTACATCGACTCAACCATCCGCCCAACACTCTCCGGCAACTCCTGCATGTACTCGTTGGCCGTGGTATCGGCCTTGGAGTGCCGCAGATGAGCTTGGATATCCTTGACCGACCCCTTGCGCTGCGCCAGCGTTGCCATCGTTCTGCGCAACACCTGGAAGTTCAGTTTCGGCAATCCAAGTTTCTCCGCGAGCGGATTCAGGATTCGGTTCCGGTAATTGCCCGTATCCATGAACCCACCATCGGTGTTGGGGAAAATGAAAGCGTCAGGTGACGAGTCAGGGCACTCCTGCTTCCACAGCCAGAGATCATCGATCATTCCCTTGGGCAGAAGAACGTCCCCAAGGCTCTTTTCCGTTTTGCCAAACGGTCGAATCTTTCCTCTGTAGACGGTCTCGCTAATCGTAAGTCTGCTGCCGTCGAACGACCTCCACCGCAGCGCGAACAACTCGCTGGGGCGAAGCGCGTCTGTCATTTCAAGCGTCAGTAGCATGCGATCCCTGGTCGTTACGCTGGCGAGCACCGCCCGCAATTGAGGCCACGTCAACGTCGTCTTGTCTTTCTCCCGCAGATTCCGCGGAATCTTGATTCCACGAGTCGGATCTTTCAGCAGGAAATCCTGTTCGACGGCCTCAGCAAAGATCGATTTCATATAGGACCGGGCATGCTTCACCCTGTCCTCTGAGAGAAATGTGGCGAGATGCTTGAGATGTTTCTGCAAAGTGAACTGCTCAAAGGCCTCCAGCGAAACACCGTCAAACTTCTCGACCAGATCCCTCTCGATCTGAATTTTCTTTACCTTCTCCGTCTCAGGTCTCCAATCGCGTAGCGGGTAGTATCGGTTGCGGACGAACCAGCCAAAAGTGGCCGAGCCGTCCTTCATGATCCTGCCGCCAAGATTCTGCCCCGTCTGCTTTGCTATTTCCTTTTGCAGTGCTTCTCGGGCCGCCCCTTTTGTCAGTTGAGACTTGAGCCCAAGAATGACGGAAACTACGTCAGTTTTCCTTTCTTCGGTAGTAGGGTCCAGGACGATCCGGCGGTAGTAGCCGTACCACTTTTTTCCGCGTTCAACGATCCAGCCCCTCTGGTGCGATTTACCCATTTCATTCCTCAATTTCTGTGGGGGAACAAGTGGGTTGCGCCATTCTACACCCCGAGTTTCTGGGTCGAGTGTTGGTGAATCGTTCTTGCTCTAGGATGAACTCTTCGATTTTGCTTGCCCTATAGCGGAGCATTCCTGCTCGTCCCGGGCCATCGCCAAAACGTATGACGGGTAAGAGCGGCATCTTTCTTGATGAGTGATCCCAAACCCAATCGAGCGATGTATTCAAGCGTTCAGCGACCTGCTGGGGCGTGAGCAAGGGGTCGTTCTCACGCCAATCGCTTGCACGTACAACCGGTTTCGGAATCGTGGCCATGTTTGCAATCAACCCCCCGGACGAAACATAGACCGTGCGCATCGTCGACTTCTGGACCGCAGGTCGGGACGCTTCTCACGAGAAGCGACAGGCACGAATTTGATTTATTCCTTCCCTCACCGGCGAGGCGAATTCAGGGCGTACCCGAAACTGTTCCCGACCGCAGCAGAAAAATGAGTGCGGAGGGGTATCGTTCGTTCTTGGGAAGGTTCATCGTGACCTCTTCTCCTAGTGCGATTGAGCTGGGCTACTTTTTCGCCAGCTCCAAAACTTTTTCTGTGGAAATCTCCGGATGGGGCTGAGAAAATCTTACCTATGCGCGCCACAGGAAGAGGAAAGCTACGGACATTTCTTGCGCCGAAGTCGATTTTGAACAAGTGCTCTACCGCCTGGCGCTGCACGCTCAAAGCCTGTTCACCGCAGCGGCATGCTTAGGGCGGCGCGACGAACTCGTCTTGCCCGGTGGAGACAGTGCCGCTGACCTGGCCAGCGCCACGTTGCTCAAGCTCCTCGACCCTTTGAACACATCCGTAACCTGGTCTTCGACCAAAGGACCAACCACAACCGCGGGGGTTCTGGCGTATTTGCGCGAGGTACTCAAACGCGACTTCCTCGATCTGGTTCGATCGAAACGCGCCAAGACGAGCATTTACCCGGATGACGAGAGAACCGCCGGCGAGGACCTATCGGTATCCTCCCTCGATCAGAGGACTTCGAGCTTTGGGAACCCCGAAGACGAACACCTCCGGCGCGAGCGTCTGGTTTGGCTGGTTGAGCAGTTCAAAGATTACCCCGAGCTTCTCGAGATCGTGAGATTGCAGATGGAGCCGGCGGGCTACAATGCCTTTTCGAGCCAAGAGCTAGCCGAGAGGCTGAACACAACCGTGGTCGAAGTCGAGCACCGGAGGAGACGCCTCAACCTTAGATTGAGGAAGTTAGCAGACGCTCGTCTGATCGAAGAGGAAGAACATGTCTAAGCCGAACAACCAGCCGCTCGCCGAAGACATCCTGCGCCTCGCCGACTCCTTCGTGGACGACCCCGTTGCGAACGTCGATGGACTGCGCCGTCAACTACGGGAAGAAGGTATCGATCCGGATGCGCTGAGGGCCCGGTTTCATCACTCCGCCACCCAAATCGCGAAACGGGAACAAGCCGCAAGTCGACCTGTGCCTCTCGCTCTCCAGCAAGCAATCGAAGCGACGCGACCTGCAGACGGCCCCGAAGACCAATTTGAAGACCAATCCGAAAGCCAATCCGTCACCGCCATCAGGATCGCCGACAATTGGCTCAACCGTCTCGTGTCGCCTCTCCGATTTTCCTCCAATCTCGAAACCGCCCGTGCCTACCGCAAGAGCAGCCAGCTTGCGAAATCCGATCAGCAGGAACTCGACCAGCTGGAATCCGAGCTGAGGGAGAGAGTAAAGAAGACAATTCCGGACCTGGACCTGGTCGCCCTGGTGAGCGAGGCGTTTCTTCGTCGCTTCGGCCTCGACAGCCGCGATCGGTTGACGGAAATCGCCGAGGAATTTGGCATCGAGGTCCTTTATCGGCCGGCCGAAAGCTATGACGGCGCACTCTTACGCATCCGCGACGCCCAACGCGGCTCTATTGTCATCAACTCCCGGATTCGCGAGGAGTCTCGCAAACGCTTCACTCTGGCCCACGAAATCGGACACTTCGTTCTACTAGGCCAGCAGGAAATCTCTGCCCCTTGCAAGCAGCAAAGGATTGAAAACTGGGACGCGGATCTCTATCGCCCCGAACTCGAAGCCAACCGCTTTGCCGCCGAGATTCTGATGCCTCGGGGACTCATGGCCGAGTTTGTTCAGTCAGAACCTTCGCTGGAGTCGATTCGCTCGATCGCCCAGCTTTGTGGCACGTCCTTGACGGCTTCCGCCGTACGCCTGATTACGCTCACTCCGCACCGAGCCGCAGTGGTGTGGTCCCAGAACCAAAAGATCCTATGGTCGAAGCTGTCCGAGGGATTTGTGCGTTGGATACGGAAAGGTGAAGTGAGGGAGAACAGCTTCGCTGCCCAGTGCTATCGGAAACAAAGCGTGCCCGACCAACTGGCACTAGTTCCAGCTTCGGCCTGGCTGTATGAAAGAGGCTTACAAGAACGAGCCCAGATCTGGGAACAATCCGTCGGTTTAAAGAACTATGGAGCCGTGTTGTCATTACTGGTGATCGTGGAAGCGGTGGAAAAAGGGAAGTAACGGAGAGGCAAGAAACCGGGCCTCTCAGAATTGTACCGAGTTGTGCCCGGACGTTTTACATGACAATCCTGCTCATCTCAACATCACTAGCTTCGGTTTCACGAAACCGAGCGAGTCGAAAGATCCCTCTCGCCGGCTTGTATACCTCCTGCGGTCGCCAGGCAGGTAACTTCCACGTATAAATCCGAATGGTGTTTTCTGACTAGTGGGGCAGCAGCTCGTAAAGTCTTTTAACAAGTGACGAGAATCCGAGGCCAGCAGGATGAGTGGCCAATATCTCAAGTGCCGTTTGTACAATACGGTCCTGTGTTGGCTTCTCATTGGACCGACCGGGACCAAGCCGAACGATGATCCGGAGCGCGATCAGTTCCTGTTCTCGCTGCTTCACTCGCCTCCGTCCGCTCACGGGATTAACTGAACCTCCCGGAGGATGGATGATCTCCACCGAATTATGGTTGGGAGTGGTCACCGCACATCGAGGAAACGTATACGTGCCCTTATCAAGACGGCCGGATTCAAATGGCGGAAGGCAAAGGTTGTACTGACCAGCAACGGTCTCGAGTACCACACCAAAGTAGGTGTCATCAAGCAAATCCTATCGGACCTGAAAGAGGATGAGGCCTTCTTTTCCATAGATGAGTATGGTCCATTTGCGATTAAGCGAAAGGGCGGGACCAAGCGGGTTGGCCCCGGCGAGGATTATGTGGTCCCGCAGTATCAAAAATCGAAGGGCTGGTTGATCCTCACGGCTGCGCTCGAACTATCCAGAAATCAAATGACTTTTACTCCCTGAAGAAAAACACCGAGGAGATGATCAAGATGGCGGATCTATTGCGCGCTGAATACCGCACCTGCCGTGCGATTTATCTGTCGTGGGATGCGGCCTCATGGCACATATCGAGAAAGCTGTTCTCGCATCTGGATGAAGTTAACCAGCAGGCAGTTCAAGACGGTTTCCCCATCGTGAAGACTGCACCCCTGCCCGCTGGTGCGCAGTTCCTCAACGTAATCGAGTCGGTCTTCAGTGGCATGGCTAGAGGAATCATTCACAACAGCGATTACCCGTCCGCAGAAGCTGCGAAGGATGCAATTGATCGATACTTCAAAGAGAGGAACGCTTTTTTTGTCCAGTGCCCGAAGCGTCGAAGTGGCGGCGCGGCGCTGGATGCGGTCCTTTTGCAACGGCGGCAAAGCCGATTCGGAAGGCGTCGATCAAGAGATTGGGTATGAAATCGAACTGGCGCGGCGCGAGGAGCGCATGAGCGACATGCTTGGCGCTCCGTAGACATCCCCGACCGGGAGAGGGAGGGTACCCTAACGTGCCCGCAAAAACTGGGAAAACTGGTGTGGGGAAAACTCGGGACGGAACGTTCTCAATCGTTTTCGACGCAGCCGAGCTGCCATATGTCATTGATTTTATTGTTGGCTGTGTTTGGCTGGATTAGGTGGAGTTTGAGAGAATGGGTAAAAAATAGGTCAAATTCTTGACACTTGCCCTCTTCGTTTGCGAAGCCCAGGCACTCGCCTCCAGTCACGCTGCCAGCATCTTTTGAGTGTGATGCCGCACGTTTGCAAGTCCTAGCGTTCCAGCATTTTCTCCGACTGCATCTGACGCTGCTGCGAGATTGGTTCAGTTCGGAGTAGTCTTGTGCAGCTCTGTTGCGCACACTTTGCGCCCACCAGCAGAACTCCAATATCCCAAACTACGAGTACGTTCTCCGACGGGCCTCTGCCGTGACAGGCTAGGCGTATTTGACTTTTCAGCGACTTACGTTCTCAGCGGGGGCTGCCAGTCGCTGTAAGGAACCGCAAGAACACGGGTGTTGTGGGTAAGTTTGTGGGTAGAATTCGCGAGCACATACCTTTGGGAGTCAACGCTTGAGCATAGCGTTTGTCTCTAAATCAGCGATTGGCGAGGCTACAACCTACCTCGATAAGACGGGGTTCAGTGACGAGCTTGCAATAGAACCGATTCCCGGTGGTGGTCGAGAAACTGTCTCTGGCCTTCCGTAAATGTTCCCACGTTGGTGATTCGGTCGGTCGCTACCCCCATTCGAGTCAATGAGGGAGCATCGGCGACGGGCGAGACAATCAGGACTCCAGAGTCTTCGAAACTGATAAAGCCGCGATCAAAAAGATGGTCAATCGTGGGAGTTAAGAGTAACCAACCCGCGATGCGCGGGTCAAAACGGTAAGAAACTCTGCTTCCGTAAGTTATTGATAATGCCGGGTGAAAAAGAAGTTCCTCAGGAGCAGGCCGTTTTCACCATTGAGTCGCTCTTCGTTGTTGGAGTCCCGCCATGGCTTGCAATGACTGGCGCGTAAATGGACCGGGATTGTTACGCCCGTGATTCGGCATCGGGTTTCAATCTCCATCACCCGTTGCTTGAATAGACCTTGCCCACGTCGTGCGACGATCAGTGCCTCACGTTCTGTAGCCGGGATTTGACGGTCAGATTCGATAGTGGATTCGATGTGATGCTCCCACACTTCCAAATCGGCGTTTTCGACCTGCATGGGTTTCTGGAGCGCCGATTCGACACTCTGCTGGCTCAGTAGTGAGGCTTCCTTACCGATAAGACCGATCAGCACGTCTGCAAGGGCAGGCGGTAGCTCCGTAAGATAGACAGACTGAATTCCGTTCCCGGACTCCAGTAGTGGCGAGTAGCGCGAAGGCAGCAAGCCTCTGAGCAGGTCGATGTGGTCTTTAGGCCGAATCTTGTTCTGGAGAGAAGCAAAATTGACTCGAACACGCCAGCCGATTGACTCCCAATTCAGCCCGACCCCACCGAATTCGGCGGGCTTGGGGCTCTCATAACAATAGGACGTTACGATTCCGAGAGCGACGATTCGGGTGTCAACGAAGGAGAAGACGCGGTCTCCCGGCGCGACCTCCCGCATAAACTCATAGAATGGATTTCGTGCACCGTTGGCATTGCGCTTCGGCGACCAGAGATAACCGCCCGCGATCTCCTGCCGATATGTCTGGTTCTGGTTTACCCACCAGTAGCGCATGCTGATTCTCTTGCAGGGCTATTCAGTTCGCGATGTATCGCACCGATGCTTGGACTGTACATACCGCATCCCGCTGGTTGAGCGTCGAACCAGAAATGCTCGTCGAGCACAAGCGCCGCATGGGAGAACTCCCCGCCAGCAAGACGAGCGCTTATGCTGGACTGGAACTGAGGTGATCGCGAGAGCACAACATCGAAGGGGTGGAGGTCGTCAATACGGAGCCAACCCTTGCCAGGTTTTAGGCGACCGATTTTTGAACTGGCTTTTCTATACATGAGATTTCGCTATGCTAGGCACACCTGCCGCCCTCCGGTTTTGAAGATCACCTTGCATGTTCTGATGCGTTATGAAAATTCTCTACTGTACATGATTCTTCAACCGCTTACCAGAACTGAGTTCTGATGCGTTCTGATCAGAATAGACGGGTTCTGAACATAGAACTATCACGTTTTCATCACAGCACCTCGTCCTCCTTTCCATGTTTTCTCACGATATTTTCCGACTGGTTTCTCAGATTCCCTTCGGCTTGGAGTTTTGAGTCGAGTCGAGGCTTTGGCGTGATTCGGATAGCATACTTGGCTGTGTAGGCAACCCGGGTATCCCAGCCTTATGCCCGGCCATTCTGAGCAGCCCTTCCAACGACATTTCCTGCGAGAGTAGAAACTCTAGAACATTCACATTGTTGAACTCGCAGGTTTCAAAAACGGTTGCCAGAACGAGGTACTCCTGTAGGGTGCGCTCCGTGAAACGACCATCGGCGTCCCTGCGGTAGTTAGCAAAGCGTTTAATGGCGTGCTCGGCATTGTTGTTGTTCCACGGCACGCCGTCATGATCCAGGAATGTGAACATCTTCTCGCCGCTCTTCTGAAACCGCTTCTTGTACTTGCTTGCCAGCGGCGATGAGAGCTCGGTGGAAGCAACTGAATCCAGAAACCGACCTACAGCCCCCTTGTGTTTGTGCAGATATCTTCTTGAGAGGCCACGACGATCCACCGTCTCGATAACTGCTCGCAGCAAGATGCCAAACTCTTGGGCCATGGCTTTGAGTTGCATGTCCAGCGGGTTTCTCAGTAAATCATCATCAATGTCGCGCACCAAATGCACGAGACACTTTTGTTGTTTACACTTGAGAGAGTCATACGCCGTGTAGAAATCGGAGACCAGAACGCCTGAGAACTTGGCGAGCATATCTTTGAGAAACGCTCCTTCCCGGGACGGCTTGTAGAAGTAGTACACCTTGTCCATGCTGGTCAGGACCCAGACGTAACCTTTCTGATGTCGAAGTCGCACTGTGGTTTCATTTCATCGATGTGGATGAGCTGGCCAGCCAAGATGCCTTTGAGGATTTCGGAGTAAAGGGATTGGTAAAGATCAACGACGTGGCGCTTCAACCTGTACAATCCGTCCTCGTGAATCCAAAGACTAAAGACATCCCCAAGAGTCTTCCCTACTCGGCTCATGTTTAAACCGCAAGCGACGTTGGAGTAGACCCACCAGCTCAGCAGTCCATGACCGTACTTTTGAGGATAGGGAGAAATGTTCTTGGAACTGAACTGGTGGTGACATTTGGAGCAGCAGTATTTCCAGGACACAAAGCGAGTAATCCACTTTTTTACTCCACCCTTAGAGAACCTCAGATCAAAGAGATCATGGCTTATTGGCTCGCCTTTGTCGATATTTCTACTTCGGCACCGGGGACACGTCCGGGATTGTCTGCTGTGCACTTTGTTGACACGAATCAAGGTTCGTCTAAACTTCCTGTGCTTCTTGTTAACAGTCTTGAAGTGCGGATGCGTGTGTACGAAGACCCTCTCACGCTGGTAATCGAAGTACGCGCACTTGGCGACCTTCTTAAGATCTTCCAAGGCGTACTCTTTTGGCCTAAATAACTCCCAGCGTGGTCGGTCCTCGCCCAATTCGTCAGTTCGGGTGGTCTTGAAAGCAGTCGGAGGGACTATAGCGGTTGCGGAATCCGCTGAGGTCAATCCACGGATGAAGTCAGCGATGTGTCTCAGTTCCCGACAGTCATCCTGGTTGTATTGAACGAGCCGGGCTTTGATGTCTGGATCGTGATTGTCATCCCAGCTCTTCCGCCACACGATGCTATGCAGTCCCATGGCGTCTTCGTCCGCCCGCTCGAATCCGAGAAACCGCCCAATCTCTTTGAGGCCGTTCGAATAGGTTGGAAAGTAGACGTGGGGATGGATGGCCGACAGCACATTCGTCGCTCGCTCCAAAATCATATCGATTTTCGGATGGAGGTATTCGGGTATCCTCGCCTTCATCCTCTTCAATGCGACGGTTTCGTACCCCCCGAAATGCAGGACTCGAAAATCAGGCAAGCTGGGTATGTCCTTGACTCAGGTAGCCCCAATATGTAGTATGCGGCGGTGGTGGAAGAGTATCCGCGCAATCTGATGGAGTTGGAGGCGAACTTCGCTAGCGAGGAGGCGTGTCGAGTTTACCTCGCACAACTCCGGTGGCCGGCCGGTTTTCGCTGTCCACGCTGTGGATCGGAGAAGGCTTGGGTGGTGCGAGGTCTGTGGGAGTGTGCGGGGTGTGGGTGCCAGACTTCGGTCACTGCCGGAACGATCTTCCAGGACACGCGGACTCCTTTGCCAGTGTGGTTTCGCGCCATGTGGTGGGTGACCACCCAGAAGAATGGGGCCAGCGCGTTGGGACTGCAACGAGTGCTGGGGCTGAAACAATACAGGACAGCCTGGACGATGCTTCATAGATTGCGACGCGCCATGGTAAGACCGGGACGTGATTTGCTTACCGGGAGAGTCGAAGTGGATGAATGCTATGTCGGCGGCCTGGAAGAGGGCCTGCCAGGCCGACTCAATTTGGACAAAGCGCTGGTTGTCATTGCCGCTGAAGAAGATGGACCGGGGATTGGTCGAATTCGCATGCGCCAGATTCTAAACGCTTCAGCCGAAAGCCTGATGCCCTTTGTTCAGGATTCGGTCGCACCAGGCAGCGTCATCCACACCGATGGCTGGCTGGGATACCTGCCTTTGGAGAGCAAAGGCTACGAGCATCAGGTCACGTTTCTCAAAGGGAAGAAGAAGACTCCATCGGAGCTGCTGCCGCGGGTTCACCGCGTGATCTCCCTGTTGAAACGATGGCTGATGGGAACCCATCAGGGAGCCGTGAGCCATAAGTATCTCGACTACTATCTGGACGAGTTCACGTTCCGCTTCAACCGACGGCGATCAAAGAGTCGAGGCAAACTCTTCTTTCGTCTCGCGCAGCAAGCTGTGGCCGTCGAGCCTGTCACTTATTACCGGATTGTCAACCCAGGGAAGCCCAAAGCACAATCTGTTGGGGTTACCTGAGTCAAGGACATACCCAGCTCAGGCAATTCACAGATGGCATCGGCAAATTGGGCGAACATGGTTGGTTCGTCTGATCCTTGATCCGCCCAAGAACGAGGTCTGGCGGCTTTTTGTCCGAAATCAACGTCGCAATCTTCGCGGTGATCCTCAACACCTCGCTTTTCAGGGCAGAGGTCTTCACTTTGAGAGTGACGAAGTCGTCGCCGTGAATAATCTTGCCGAGAGCCACCTCTCGACCCAGCGTTTCAGAGAGCACGAGTGCATCGAATGCCAACAATAGCTTGTCGTACCTACCGAGTTTGTTGGTGAAGATAAATAGAGTCGGAGTGAACTGCGCAGGTGTGCCTGGCGTGTCGCTTGGCAACCGTTCGACGGCGTGAAGGGTACACTCGAGATTGTGCGCGTACACCTTGAGCTCTGTGGCTATGCGCCATGTTGCGGAGTTCAACTCTTTTCTATCGAGCGGGCCGATAGCGCATTCGTCGTTTGCGACTCCTTCCTGCAGCCGTCTGCTCGCCTCGCGTTGGTAGAAAGTGTTTTGAGCAAAGACCCAGTCGGCATATGCGTTCCCCGCTCCAGTCTCGCCGAGCGACCGAAGAAAGCATTTGGTGGGGCACTTGAGGTAGGCCTCGAAGAGGTGTGGAGTAATGGTCATGCAGACCACGCTACTACATACTGTGATGGGTCGTGTCGCCGGACTCGATTCCTCGATTCCGCCCGTATCGCGCTGGTGCAACTTGGATTAGAAAACTACTCTTTTCTAACGCAGTGCGGCGGAGGCGAAAGGACCAATGTTTATGCGTGTCCCAAAAAATAGATTTTGAGAGGGTTTTCTAACAACGCCAACTAGCGCACTTGAGTCGAAAAGAAGCGGTTTCGAACCGGAAGTTCAGGAGTGGCGGAGAGAGTGGGATTCGAACAGCACAAACGCGGTCGGAATCTTGCAAGTAGCACAACCACTAGAACTTACGAGGTATCATGTTGATCGATAGACAGTTACGCCGTTTGAGCGACTTTGGGTTTGTGCCGCCCTGATTATCAAATCCGTCTCACACTTCAT
>CAVREP010000018.1:0-644513 GCA_963720155.1 uncultured Acidobacteriota bacterium | reverse complement strand
TCAAACAGCGGCTCTCGATCGAGGAAGTCGAAAGGCCTCATCCCGAAGCAGATGAAGTTTTGATCCAGGTGGAAGCCTGTGGTTCCTGCCATTCCGACTTGCATTTGGCTGATGGAGATTGGACACAGCTGGCGGGAATCGTGAAGAGACCGCTGATTCTCGGCCACGAAATTGCCGGTCACGTAGTGGAGAAAGGCCCGGCAGTGCACGATTTGCAAATCGGCGATCGCGTCGGCGTGCCCTGGATTCACTGGACCTGCGGTGAGTGCGAATTTTGCCGCGAAGGAAACGAAAACTTGTGCAGCCGGCAGAAGATCACAGGTGTCACCGTTGACGGTGGCTACGCCGAATTTGTGAAGGCGCCGGCGACTCACGCGCTGAAAATTCCAGATGGTCTTTCTGCGCTCGAAGCCGCCCCGCTTTTTTGTGCTGGACTCACAGTTTATCGCGCCCTGAAGGGCGCCGGGATTGTGCCCGGTCAGCGCCTGGCTGTTTTCGGCATAGGTGGCCTGGGACACCTTGCAGTGCAGTTCGGACGGGCCTTTGGCGCGGAGGTGACCGCGATCGACATTTCGCCGGAGAAGCTTGAACTCGCAAGATCCTCTGGCGCCTACGACACGCTCAATGCTGCCACCACTGATGCGGCTAAACAGTTGCGTCGCAAAGGTGGAATCCACGTGTCACTTGTTACCTCCGCCGCAAAGGCAGCTTATGACACAGCTTTTTCCTGCCTCCGGCCGACCGGAACTCTACTCGTCGTGGGCTTGCCCGCTGAAAACATCTGTTTCCCGCCGATTCTGATGGCAGCACGAGAAGTCCGGATCCATGCATCAACGGTCGGTACTCGGCAAGACTTGCGGGAAGTACTCGCCATGGCTGCCGCCGGGAAGATACGCTGCCATGTGGTAAAGCGGCCGCTTGCGGAAGCCAACGAGGCGCTGGATCTGTTGCGCAAAGGCGAAGTCTCCGGCCGAATCGTGCTGACTCCCTAAACGGGCTGGCCGGCGGGAATCCGACGAGGTCGGAGTTTCGTCCTGCGCACCGTCGCTATTTCCGAACGACCATCGCCCTGCCGCCATTGAATTATGGCGCGCGATAACATGCGCCCCATACCGCCGCGGAAATGTCGACGTTTCCTTTCTTGACGTTAGTGACTATTATGTGATACTAACTCTCACAATCTGCGGTTTGGTTGGACACGAGTTTTGAATTCTTGATCGAGGACGAAATGGGCACTGGATCACAATTGCCGACTTTCAGGGTTGTCGCGGCAGCGGGCGGGCTTTAGGGAATTGCTCCGTGTTGGGGAATACTCCGGACCAATGTGCGATGTGCAGATACTTCCGTAAGGAGAATCCTATGAAGTCACTCGCATGCGTTTTTGTGTGCTTCCTGTTGCGCAACGGTCATGGCTCATGCGCAGGGCGTCGGCTCATCGGGAGAGATCACCGGAACTGTAACCGACGCTTCCGGCGGGGTCTTGCCGAAAGCCACGATCAATGTGGTCGATACCCAGACCGGTCTGAAGCGCACGGCCGTTACGAATGGTACGGGTCAGTTCCGAGTAGTGGGGCTGTCACCGGCCACTTACGACGTCAGTGCGCAAATGACCGGGTTTTGCCACTGAGATTCGACAGCGGCATCCCGGTCGCCATCGGGCAGACGGTCACCTCCGATTTCAAGATGAAACCGTCGCAGGTGGCGACGGTGGTCGAGGTGACGGACCAGCCGCCCGTGGTGGAAACTGAACGCGGGAGCCAAGCGGACAGAATCTCACAACAGTACATCGCCGACCTGCCCATTGACCGGCGCGATTACCTTACGTTTACGTTGCTCGCGCCCGGGGTCTCCGATTCCAGCCGGCTGGCGGGCGACCAGGATTTCAGAGTCAAGCAAACCCCACAAAGCGGACTGTCGTTCTACGGCAGCAATGGCAGAGGAAACAGCATCACGGTCGACGGTGGTGAGACCTCGGGCGATAGCGGCGGGGTACGGCTGACCGTGAGCCAGGACGATGTGCAGGAATTCCAGATCAATCGCAGCAACTACGCCGCGGACCTGGGGGCGGCCACCGGTGCGTCGATCAATATCGTGACCAAGTCGGGCACTGACAATGTGCATGGCACGCTTTACGGTTTTTTCCGCAACGATGCCATGGACGCGGCAAGTCCATTTTCGTTCAGCCAGGCATTGCAACCTGGCCAGACCTTCAATCCCGCCAACCCGGACACTCTCGGTTCGCCAATTAAGGATACTTTGAGCCGCCAACAATTCGGCGGAACCCTGGGCTTCCCGATTAAGAAAGAGAAGACGTTTCTGTTTGTTTCGTTTGAAGGCTTGCGGCAGGATGCGCAGAACTCAGTTCCCCTGTTGACCGACACCAACATTTTTCGTGCGACGCCAGCGCAGAATGCCATTTTAGGCGCGCTCGCGACCTCATCGGTGCCGACCGTAACTTGCTTATTACCCCCGGCTCCGGCTCCCCCCGTAGTTGTGCCGCCGAGTGTTTGTGCCGGTATCCTCGAGGACGCCTTGACCGTGAACCCGAATGCGGCCGCCATCCCGGGCCTCGTGGATCCAGCGCTAAATGCCTTCCTGGTAAACCAGTTTGAAACCGAGGGTGGAGTCTTTCCCTACGACACGCGGGAATACCTGGCGTCAGGACGCTTGGATCACCGCTTTGATGCGAACAACGAGCTCTCCGTAACCTACAGGTATGGACACGATCTGGAGGAGTCGCCTGACGTGCAGTCTCTGACGGCTTTTTCGGCGGGAAGTTCGATCCACACCTACGACAATACTCTGCAAGCCGCCTGGTATCGCCAGTTCAGTCCGACGATGCAGAACGAGGCCCGGGTGCAGTGGAATTATTACAGCTTTAACGTGATTCCCAATGAGCCGGGAGAGGTGGGACTCCAGATTCCCGGTTTTATCAACAACCTGGGAACGAGCATTTTCATACCCAACATCAGCATCCTGCGCCGCTACGAGTTTGCGGACAATTTCACCGTGATCCGCGGCCATCACACCTTTAAGTTCGGCGCCGACGAACTGCTGCGCGGCAATCACACGGAATCGCACACTTTTTTCCCGGGGCGCTTTGTATTCGGGTCGCTTCCCGGAGTCGCGCTGAGCCCGTGCTTATCTCCCACCGGCACTCCCGCAGCGACTCTTTGTTCTGGAGGAACCACCCCCTCAGGCGCCGCCGTCGATCCGTTGCAATCGGCATCGTTGGGGCTGCCTCAGGTTTACCAGCAGGGTTTCGGAGATCCGACCTACCCGTATTACACCCGGCCGCTGACCGAACTCTATGGGCAGGACTCCTGGAAGATAACGCCAAACTTCACTCTGGACTACGGTCTCCGCTACTCACTGGACACGCAATTCGCCCCTTTGACCACCTACAAGAAGGATTTCGCCCCCCGGGTTTCCTTCGCCTGGGACCCATTCAAGGATCACAAGACCGTCATCCGGGGTGGGTACGGAATCTTCTACGGACCGGTGGACGTTCAGATTCCGGACGTTGACTTGAGTCTGGGGGTTGTCAACGGCAATAAATCGGCGGTCGAGAACAGCTCAGGAGCAGGCCAGGTCGCGAACCTGAGCTCGATCTGCGGGGTCTCACAGTTTGGAGTACCGATAATCCCCGGCAACGGCTCCAGCCCCTGCAACCGGGAAATTTCCATTTATGTAGATCCGATCACACGCGACCGGTATCCCAGGTTTACAAACCGCCCCAGCGGTCTTCCAGACACTTTTTGCGGGTGGAGCACCGAACAACTTGATCGCGTGCACAACCCCGACCGCGGGGAATGCCGCCTGCATCACGCCGGCTGCAGTGGCCCCGCTGGGCATCAATGTTACCAATAGCGGTCCCATCGGTCCGCTGCAGGTGGTTTTCGTGAACCAGCCGGGCTATCGTCCGCCGATCGCGCAGCAGGCTTCGTTTGGAATCGAACGTGAGATCGGACCTGGGTTCTCAATTTCTCTCAGCGGTATCTATTCCCATACGCAGAGGCTCCCCGTCGCGATCGATACGAATCTGCTGCCGGCGCCGTTCAGCACGGTAACCCTGGCCAATGGGCAGACGGTTTCCTATCGCAACTGGAATACCAGCGCGGCGGCCGATCCGCTGGGCGGCACCGAGTTTCCGGGGGAGTGTTCCCGTGTGCCACTACTCCATGCGTTGTGAATCCGCTGGTGGTGCAGAACAACCAATATAGCTCTGAGGCATACGCTCTTTACGAAGGCGGCATCGTGGAAGTCAAGAAGCGCTTCAGCGATCACTTCACCCTGTTCGGGAATTACACCTTCAGTAAAGGCTTTGACACGTCCACGGATTACAACTCCGACTACGGGCCGCAGGATCCGACGAATCTCAACTTAGATCGTGCGCTTTCCGAGTTTGATGAGCGGCACAAAGTGGTGATCGCCGGAGTGCTCGACAGCCCTTGGAAACAGAGTGTCTTGTCGGGTTTCCAACTGGCTCCGATTTTCTCGTACCACAGCGGACATCCTTTCAATCTGCTGGCTGGAGGCGAGGTGAACGGCGACAATCACACCACCAATGAACGTCCCATCGGAGCGCCGCGCGACACCGGTCTGGGACCTAATTACGTCGACTTCGACATGCGCCTGAGCTGGCGGCATAAACTGGGCGAGAAAGCTAACCTGCTGTTCACGGCGGAAGGATTCAACATCGCGAACCGAACAAATTTTGCCAGCGTAAACAACGAAGTAAGCCCTCTATTCGGCCTCACGCCGGGGTTCACGACGTTCAATGTAAGTGGAATTCGACCGGGCACCCTTGTGAATGGGCGGGCAGCTACGCCGAGCACGCCGCTGGCTTTCACGTCCGCCTTTCCGAAACGCCAGATCCAACTCGGCGTGCGCTTGTCGTTTTGACCGGGAGCACGCAATGGCGTTCGTTGAAAATCAGGGAGCCAGGATTTATTGGGACGAACAAGGCCGCGGTGAGCCGGTTTTGCTCATCATGGGACTGGCTTACCCATCCCAAATGTGGTACCGGACACGGCCCCTTTTGGCGTCGCGGTACCGGACCCTGGCGCTCGACAACCGTGGCATCGGGCGTAGTGATGTTCCACCGGGACCATATCCCATCGCGCTGATGGCCTCCGATGCCGCGGCGGTCCTGGATGCCGCCGGCATCGAAAGTGCGCATGTCTTCGGCGTGTCGATGGGTGGCATGATTGCGCAGGAGTTTGCGCTGCAATACCCGAAGCGAGTGCTGTCGCTGATACTGGGCTGCACCGCGGCGGGCGGGCCGACCGCGGTGCGCGCCGAACCAGAGGCTGCCCAGATGCTGATGACGCGTGACAAAATGAGCCCTGAGCAGGCCGCCGAGGCGCCCGTGCCGTTTATCTACGATTCGACAACTCCGCGTGAACGGATTGATGAGGATATTGCGATTCGCCGGCCGTGGTTTCCGCGGCCCGAAGCATACACGGCACGCACAGCTGCAGGGAATACTTGCTTGGGAGGCGTACAGCCGCCTCTCCGGAATCGCCGCCCCCACCCTGGTGATCCATGGGGAGTCCGACCGGCTGGTGCCGCCGGGCAATGCCAAATTAATCGCAGAACGCATTCCAGGTGCGAAGCTCGTGATGATTCCGCATGCCAGCCATCTCTTCTTAACTGACCAGACGGAAGTTTCACACCACGCTATTCTGCAATTTCTTAACGAGCAGGCCGGAAGTGCGGGAAGCGATGCCGGGTCGGAGAAGGAGAAGGTTTCATGTTAAAGGAGGCCGCCAGCACCACGCGGGATTCCACGGTGAATGTGAAGCAGCTTTTCGATCTAACCGGACGCGTTGCAATCGTCACCGGAGGGTCAATCGGACTGGGCCGCCAAATGGCGGACGGTCTGGCGGAAATGGGCGCCGACCTGGTGTTGTGCGCTCGCAAGAAGGAACGCTGCCATCAGGCCGCCGAAGAATTGCAGCAACTCGGCGTCAAAGCCATTGCCCTTGGCTGCGATGTCAAGAACCCGGACAGTATTCAGGAGATGGTGGAAGCGACCCTCTCCCAGTTCGGGCGAATCGATGTACTCATCAATAACGCGGGAATATCCTGGGGCGCTCCCGTCGAGGAGATGCGGCTCGAGGATTGGAACAAGGTCATCGAGACGAACCTGACCGGAACTTTTCTGTGCGCCCAGGCGGTCGGCAAAGTCATGATCCGCCAAGGCAGGGGTGAGAACAGCGCGTGCAAGAACAGCGCGGGAAAAATCATTAATATTGCGTCAGTGGCTGGACTGGGTGGGGCTCCGGCGGAACTTCCAGCCATTGGCTATCACGCCAGCAAGGGCGGAGTCATCAGTTTTACCAAAGACTTGGCCTGCAAATGGGCAAGTCACAACATTCAGGTAAATGCAATTGCTCCTGGCTGGTTTCCCACACACATGTCGAACCGCGTCCTGGAGCACCATGAGGAGCTTTTTCTCTCCCACATTCCGTTGCGGCGTTTTGGCAATGAACATGACTTGAAAGGAGCTGCTGTGTTTCTCGCTTCTGCCGCCTCGAACTATGTCACCGGTCACGTGCTGGTGGTGGATGGAGGTCAGTCAGCCTGGTAAGCGGCGAGATAAGGCCATGAATATTCCGCTTACCCCCGTACGATTCCTGCGTTATGCCGAACAGCAGTTCCCCGGCAAGACCGCCGTGGTTTGTGGAGACCGTCGTTTCACTTACGCGCAGTTCGGTGAACGTGCCAGCCGTCTCGCCGGTGCTCTGCGCGAAGCGGGGGTGAAAGCGGGCGACCGGGTTGCATTTCTCAGCCTGAATTGCCATCGGCTTCTCGAAGCGTATTACGGCGTACTGGAAGCCGGCGCGGTGTTGCTCCCGTTGAACTTCCGGCTCGCTCCTCGGGAACTGGCCTACATTCTGAATGACGCCGGGGTGAAAGTGCTCTTCCTGGAAAAAGAGTTCGCTGAGGTCGTGGATTCTTTTCGGCAAAGCGTTTCAACTGTGCAGACTTTCTTCATGCTTGACGCTGCACCGCAGGGAGCCTGGCTCTCGCCAAGAAATTATGAAGACATTCTGGCGGCGGCGACGCCTTACCGGGCGGATGTGATGGACTTCGACGAAAACTCCTTGGCTGAACTGTTCTATACCAGCGGCACCAGCGCCGATCCCAAGGGAGTGATGCTGACCCACCGAAATGTTTATCTCCACGCTCTCTCGGTTATTGTGACGTTCATGACCAAGCCGGATAGCGTAAATCTGCATACAATTCCACTGTTCCATGCCAACGGTTGGGGTACTGCCCATTCAGTCACCTTCGTGGGAGGGAAACATGTCATGCTTCAGCGCTTTACCTGCGCGGAAGTCTTCCAGTTGATCCAGCGCGAGCGCGTCGACTCGCTGAGCCTTGTGCCGATCATGGCAACGGCATTGGTGAATTCGCTAGACCGGCAAAAATACGACTTGAGCAGTCTGGAGTGGATTTCGATCGGAGGAGCGGCTTCTTCTCCAACCTTGGTGCGCGAGACCGAGGAAAAGCTTGGCTGCGCGTGTTTTGCCGGATACGGCCTAACGGAAACTGCGCCGGTTCTCTCCACCGCCAAACTGAAGCCGGGAGAGCAATTCGATGGTGGAGAGCTTTACGTGGCACGGGCGATGACCGGGTACGCGATTCCGGGCGTGGAGCTTCGGGTCGTGGACTTCGAGGACAACGATGTTGCCCGCGACGGAAAAACCATGGGGGAGATTGTCGCTCGTTCCGACGGTGTGATGCAGGGCTACTGGCAACAGCCGGCGGCCACAGCGGAAGCGATGCGCGGTGGCTGGTTTCATACCGGAGACATGGCCACCATCAGCGAGGATGGACGCATCCTCATCGCTGATCGCAAGAAAGACATTATTGTCAGCGGCGGTGAGAACATTTCATCGCTCGAAGTGGAGAAGGCGCTCCTGGCGCATCCCGCGGTTTACGAGGCTGCCGTCATTCCAGTCCCAGACGAAAAATGGGGCGAAGTGCCCAAGGGGCTGGTTGTAGCGAAACCCGGATCAAACCCAACGGAAGCGGAACTGCTCGAATTCTGCCGCTCTCGTATTGCGCACTTCAAGTGCCCGCGGTCGATCGAGTTCCTGGAGAGCTTGCCCAAGACTGCTACCGGGAAAATTCTGAAAAAAGGATTGCGCAAAAAGTATTGGAGCGAACAGGAACACAACGCGCACGAATTTACGGCGCGCAAGTGAACCTTTGAAGATGCTGGAGAGAGAGTTCAGTGCCATGGACGATCTAGTTCAACTTACCAGAGATAAAGATGTCGCAATTATCACCATCAATAACCCGCCAGTGAACGCTTTGAGCCCTGCGGTCGCGCAGGCGATTGCACAAGCCATTGCGAGCAGGTGGGCCAGGACGATGGCGTCAAGGCCGTGGTGCTGATTGGTGGCGGCCGTACGTTCATCGCCGGCGCGGACATAAAAGAATTCGGCAAGATCACGTCCGGCAAGACCCAGCGAGGCGCGGGCCTGCTTCCGCTCCTGCTTCAGATAGAAGATGTGCGAAAACCAGTGGTGGTGGCCATGCATGGCTCTGCCTTTGGCGGCGGGCTGGAACTGGCGATGGCCGGCCACTATCGTGTGGCGGCTCCGAATGCACAGCTGGGTCAGCCCGAAGTGAAGCTAGGCATTATTCCCGGCGCAGGTGGCACCCAGCGGCTGCCTCGGCTGGTGGGCGTCGCCAAGGCCGTCGAGATGTGCGCAGAAGGCAATCCGATTACCGCTCAGGAGGCGCTGAAACTCGGTCTCGTCGATCATCTGATCGAAGGCGATCTGTTGCCGGGCGCCATAGCTTTCTCGCGCGACATCGCTGCGAAACCACTGCGCAAAACTCGCGAGCGGAACGAAAAAGATAAACTCGGCATTCCCGAGCAGAACGCATCGGTCTTCGCTGCCGCGCGCGAAAAGGCTCACACCAAACAGCGTGGCATGATGGCACCGCTTGCGGCCATCGATGCGGTTGAAGCCGCCACCAGGCTCTCTTTTGAAGAAGGATGCCAGGTGGAACGAAAACTGTTCGACGAGTGCCTTTTCTCGGATCAATCCAAGGCCCTCATTCATGCGTTCTTCGGCGAGCGTGAAGTAGCCAAGATCCCGGACATACCGAAAGAGACCGCGATTCTCCCGGTGAACTCGGTGGCGGTAGTCGGTGCCGGAACGATGGGCGGTGGAATCGCCATGGTATTTGCCAATGCCGGATTTCCCGTGTTGCTCAAGGAGGCCGACCAGCCGGCTCTTGATCGCGGACTGGCCACCATCCAGAAGAACTATCAGAGTTCGGTTAAACGCGGCCGGCTTACGCAGCAATTCGTGGATGAACGCCTGCAACTCATCAAGCCGACGCTCAGCTACGACGATTTCGGCAAGGTCGATATGGTCGTCGAGGCCGTGTTCGAGGGCATGGCGCTCAAGAAAGAAGTCTTCGGCCAGTTGGATCGCGTGTGCCGGCCAGGCGCGATCCTGGCGAGTAACACATCAACGCTCGACATAGACGAGATAGCCTCAGCCACTTCGCGGCCCGATGCCGTCATTGGCACGCATTTTTTCAGCCCGGCGAATATTATGCGCCTGCTCGAGATCGTGCGCGGCAAGGCGAGCAGCAAAGAAGTGATCGCGACCTGCATGCAACTCTCTAAGAAACTGGGAAAAGTCGGGGTGCTCGTCGGCAACTGCCGGGGCTTTGTGGGAAACCGCATGTTCGGCCCCTATCGCCGTGAAGCGCAGTTCCTGGTGGAGGAAGGCGCCAGTATCGAAGCCGTGGACAAGGCGCTGTTCGACTTCGGCATGGCGATGGGACCCATGGCTACTGGCGATCTGGCAGGCCTTGACGTGGGCTGGCGTATCCGTAAAGAGTACCGGCACCTTGAAAAGCCTGGAGTGCGGCAGCCGTTCGCGGAGGACCGCCTCTGCGAACTTGGGCGCTACGGCCAGAAAACCGCTGCGGGCTGGTACAAGTACGACGAGAACCGGCGTCCGATTCTCGATCCTGAAGTCAACGAGATGGTGCGCAGGTGGGCCCGCGAAGCCGGCATCCCGCAACGCAAGCTTTCATCCGAAGAGATCGTAGACCGCTGTATCTATGCCCTGGTGAATGAGGGCGCCCGCATTCTTGAGGAAGGCATCGTATGGCGCGCCGTCGACATCGACATCATTTATCTAAACGGCTACGGATTCCCGGCCTATCGCGGCGGTCCGATGTGGTATGCGGATACCGTGGGACTGGATAAGGTCTACCGCCGCATCTCAGAATTTCATCAACAGCACGGCGAACTCTGGGAACCTGCCCCTGTGTTGAAGCGTTTGGCCGAGGAAGGCAAGACCTTCGCCGAGCTGAACCGGGAACAGGCCGTGATGGCGTAAGAATTAAGAGCACGACTGCGAGCTTAGCAACCCGATCGCCACGGATACGATACGCGTTGCGGATTTTCGCTCGTGGCGTTTGATTGTCTGCGCGGGAGAAGATATGCGAGAAGCGGTAGTGGTTGCCAGCTCACGGACCGGGCTGGCGAAATCGTTCCGCGGTTCGTTCAACATAACCCGCCCCGAAGATCTGGCAGCACATTGCATCAAGGACGTCCTGCGCAAGGTGCCGCAGCTTGACGCGGCCGAAATAGACGACGTTGTGTTGGGATGTGCACAACCACACGGTCCGCAGAGTCACAACATCGCCCGCACTTCCGCCATGCTGGCCGGGCTTCCCACTTCGGTCGCGGGCACGACCATAAACCGGTTTTGCTCGTCGGGATTGCAGGCGATTGCTGTGGCCTCGCACCAGATCATCAGCGAGGGCGTGGAGGCGGCGATTGGCGGCGGCGTCGAGAGTATCAGCATGACGCCGGCTGCCGGCAATCCTCACCCGGAACTGCAGAAACGATTGCCCGGGTTGTACATGGGCATGGGTGACACCGCGGAAATCGTCGCCAAGCGCTACAAGGTGAGCCGGGAGGTGCAGGACGAGTACGCACTGCTGAGCCAGCAGCGCACTGCTCGCGCTCAGCGAGAAGGTTTTTTCGAGGGCGAGATCGCGCCCATGAAGGTCACGATGGCGCTCCTCGATAAGAAAACTGGCGAGAAGGTTGGGACGCGGGAGGTCTGCTGCGACCACGACGAGTGCAATCGGCCCGACACCACGCTGGAAGGCCTGCTCGCGCTGAAGCCTCACTTTGATCCGCACAGCGGCGAGGGCACCGTGACGGCCGGCAACTCCTCGCAACTTTCCGACGGCGCTTCGGCCACTCTGTTGATGTCCCGCCAGCGCGCTGATCAGCTGGGTGTGCCGTACAAGCTGGTGTTTCGCGGATTTCAAGTTGCGGGTTGTGATCCGGACGAAATGGGTATCGGTCCCGTCTTCGCGGTGCCCAAGCTGCTCAAGCGCACCGGCCTGGAGATGGATGATATCGGCCTCTGGGAACTGAACGAGGCTTTTGCAGTGCAGGTGATCTACTGCCGCGACCGCCTGGGAATAGATCCGGAAAAGTTGAATGTTAATGGCGGGTCCATCTCCATCGGTCATCCGTTTGGCATGACCGGTTCGCGCATGGTCGGAACGCTCGCCAATGAAATGGCGCGCCGGAAAGCGCGCTACGGCATCGTGACCATGTGCATCGGCGGCGGGCAAGGTGCTGCCGGTCTGTTCGAAGCGGTTCATTAATTTGCCGAATCCTACTTCTGATGGAGGAATCAGAGATGAAAAAGAGAGAAAAGGCGAACAAGCGGCTCGATCACTGTGGGTTTACTTCCAGACTGCTGTTTGGAGCGGCGGCTATCTGCGTCTTCACGCTGATCTCGGTAGCGACCGCATCTGCCGACAACTCATCCCACCCCCCGATTGCTTTCACCGAAAGTGGACTCGTGATTGGCTCCACGACGGATGGGGGAAACGAATTTCTCGGCATCCCGTACGCGGCTCCGCCGGTGGGAGCGCTGCGCTGGAGGCCGCCGAAGCGCTACGGATTCTTTACCGGATTTGTGCTCCAAGCGACTCAATTCGGTAGTGCGTGCACGCAACCTGGAGGGATTGGCCGCGAGAATTGCCTGTTCCTGAATGTCTACACGCCGCAGACGGAATCGGGTGATAGAAGAGGCCACGGCCTACCTGTGATGTTTTGGATTCCCGGCGGCGGACTCATTAACGGGAGCAGCACCCCTTACAACCCCGAGCGACTCGTGAAAAAAGGGGTGATTGTTGTCACAATTAATTACCGCCTGGGTTATTTGGGATTCTTTGCCCAGTCCGCGATAGATGCCGAAGGGCATCTCAACGGCAACTATGGGTTGATGGATCAGCAATTCGCACTCGGGTGGGTTCGCAGGAACATCGCGAGTTTTGGCGGCGATCCGGATCGAGTAACAATATTCGGCGAGTCGGCAGGCGGACAAAGCGTCTATGCCCAGCTCGCATCCCCCCTTGCATCCGGCATGTTCCGTGGAGCGATATCGGAAAGCGGATCCTATGCGGAATTCCAGGACTACTTTTCGAACATTGTTACGCTGGTGGTGGGGGAAACGCAGGGTACCACAGCTGTGCCGTCCGGCGCCGCCATTGCGGATAGTGTCGGATGCACGAACCAGACAGCTTCCTGTCTGCGTTCCGTGCCCGCCTCGACCATGGTCGCAGCAGAGCCTTTTCCTTTGTATCCGTTCGTGGATGGAACGCTGCTCACACAGACGATGAGCGCAGCATTTGCCAGCGGAGAATTCAATCAAGTGCCGGTGATCTCGGGCACCAATCACGATGAATACAGATTGTTCGTAGCTCTGGACTACGACCTCGTAGGAAATCCAATACTGACTTCGGCGGAGTACGATAGTGCTGTTACTACTTTGTGGGGACCGGCCCTGGCGCCGCCCGTCCTTGCTTTGTACCCATTTGCCAGTTACCCGACCGGCGGTGAGGCATTGGGGGCCTCGGGCACGGACGGAGTCTTTAGCTGTGCGGCGCGCATTGCGGATCAGTCACTGGCGAAATTTGTGCCGACCTATGCCTATGAGTTCAACGATGAGAACGCGCCTCCGTCTCAATCTGAGTTTGGCGGATTGTTAACGTTCCCGTTGGGAGCCTACCATTCTGCAGAGATCCCTTACCTATTCAAGACCGGCAATGTTTTCGGACTGCCGGAGTTACTTTCGCCCAAGCAAAGGCGGCTCTCCCATGCGATGGTCAGCTACTGGACGCAGTTCGCGAAGACGGGAGACCCAAATTCTTCTGGTGAGCCGCTCTGGTCTCCGTACAGCGCGTCGACCGACCAGTTCCAATCTTTGATACCACCGGTGCCAGTGGTCGAGTCCAACTTTGACAGTAGTCACCAGTGCTCAACGTTTTGGGACACTTTTTAACAGCGAGCAATAGGCGGGCGCGCGGTGCCTTACCGGAGGTTTCGCGCGTCTGTCTGCAGGATTATTGCTCTAACCGCGCGGACAGCCGGAACTGGTGATCCCGTCAATCATCTGAAGCAAACGAAATTACAAAAAGATGCCCGCTACCACGTCAACCGAAGCCACAACCGCCGCTGCTCAGACCACCGCTGACTCTACCGCGCATTCATTGCGCTACGCGTGGTACGTCGTCGGAGTCCTAACACTTCTGTACGCATTCTCGTTCATCGACCGCCAGATCTTCAGTCTGCTGGTCGGCCCGCTTCGTCGCGACTTACACATCGGCGACGCTAAGATGAGTTTGCTGATCGGATTCAGCTTCGCACTGTTTTATACATTCTTCGGAATCCCTCTCGGCAGGCTGGCCGACATTTACAGCCGCAGGCTGATCATCGCGGCCGGCCTGGTACTGTGGAGCGGGTTCACAGCCAGTTGCGGACTGGCGCAAACGTTCGAAACAATGCTTTTGCTGCGCATGGGCGTCGGCGTGGGAGAAGCAGCGCTTTCCCCGGCTGCCTATTCGCTGATCACCGATTATTTTCCTCGCGAGCGGCTGGCTACGGCCCTTAGCGTCTACTCGATGGGCATCTACGTTGGCTCTGGCATGGCTTACTTGCTGGGCGGACTGGTTGTTGCCTACGCATCGACTCAGGCCATGTGGACGATTCCCCTGCTCGGAGCCGTGCATCCCTGGCAGATCATCTTTCTCCTGGTTGGCCTTCCCGGCATTGCAGTAGCACCGCTACTCTTCACAGTGAACGAACCTGCCGTACACCGCGGAGCTAGCCGACGGTCGACTGTTCCGATGAGGCAGGTATTCTCATACATCTTCGAAAACCGGCGGACGTTCTTGCTCCACAATATTGGTTTTGGGCTACTCGCGCTCTCTTCATACGCCAGCGCCGCTTGGGTGCCGGAATTCTATCGGCGACACTTTCACTGGAGCATTGGAACCACGGGCGTAATTTACGGTTCCTGCGTCGCGGTCTTTGGCTGCATTGGAATCGTCAGTGCTGGACGGTTCGCTGATTACTTGCGCAAACGCGGCCGAGGCAACGCGACCTTGTTCGTAGGTGTGCTGATCGGATTAGTCTGGCTGCCCGTCAACTGTCTTTTGTACCTGGCGCCCTCTGCGACTTGGGCCACGATTTGGCTGGTTCCCGGATGCGCACTGGCGGCCGCTCCGTTCGGCATCGCCCCCGCCGCGATTCAGCAGATGATGCCGGCCACCATGCGCGGACAGGCCTCGGCTGTGTATTTGTTTTCCATCAACCTCATCGGGCTCGGAATCGGACCTACCGCTGTGGGAGCATTAACGCAATACGCATTTCGAAGCGACGACGCCGTGCGATACTCGCTGGTGATCGTGACATCTGTCGCATGTGCGCTCGCTGCGGTACTCCTCTATGGAGCTTTGAAACCGTTCGTTGCCAGTCTCGAGCGGGTGCGCGTTTGGAATGCGCACATTCTGGTTGAGTTGACGTCTCGTGGGAGACACTTTCCGTCGGAAAGGCTTATCTCGATTGCATCTCGATACTGGCCCCGTTCGCCCAGGGGAAGAACTGAATCTACCTTCGCTTGCCGACTGGCTGCGCGGACGAATCGCAGGCGCTGAACGAGGTATCACGCTCGAACAGTTTCCGAGCGGGCACTCGAACCTTACATATCTGCTGCAGATTGATGGGCTCGAGTACGTCCTGAGGCGCGGCCCTCTGGGGCCAGTCGCCCCGAAAGCTCACGACATGGGGCGTGAGTTTCGAGTGCTTCACATGGTGCATCCGCATTTTCGAGAAGCTCCAAACGTCTTGCACTTGTGCGAGGATACAGCAGTGCTGGGGTCTGTGTTCTTCCTTATGGAGCGGCGGCACGGGCTTATATTGCGGGATGAAATTCCGCCACAACTGGCGAAGATGCCGAATTATGCGGAGCGAGCCAGCAGGGATTTGTCGATTGCCTAATACGCCTGCACGCCATCGATATTTCCCGGACCGGTTTGATTGCCCTCGGTAAGCCGGAAGGATTTCTTGAACGCCAAGTGCAGGGTTGGGCAGATCATTGGAAACGGGCCACCACGAACGGCACGCTGGTTAAGGAATCGCGGAGTTGTCGAAGGGTCATTTCTTGTCACCCAAGGCCTGCGGCACACTCCACTTCCTGAGTTCCAGCTTCGCGATAGCTTCGGTGTGCACTTCGTCCGGGCCATCGGCCAAACGCAGTGTGCGCACATTCGCCCAGGCGCCGGTCAGAAAGGTATCCTGGGAGACGCCCGCACCTCCGTGAGCCTGAATCGCGCGGTCCAACACTCGCAGACAGGCATTCGGCGCCACGACTTTGATCATCGCGATCTCGGCGCGTGCTTCTTTGTTTCCGACCGTGTCCATCATGTAGGCCGCTTTCAAAGTCAGAAGACGTGCCTGCTCGATCTCCATGCGGGATCGCGCAATGTCGGCCCGTAGGGTGCCTTGCTCGGCCAGCGGCTTACCAAAGGCCACCCGCGCCTGCACTCGCTTACACATGGTTTCGAGGGCCCGTTCGGCCACGCCGATGCAGCGCATGCAGTGGTGAATGCGCCCCGGACCCAGCCGCCCTTGGGCAATTTCGAAGCCTCTTCCTTCGCCGAGCAACATGTTCGAGACGGGCACGCGAACATTTTCAAAAGTGATCTCGCCGTGCCCGTGCGGCGCATGGTCATAGCCAAACACCGTCAGCATGCGCTCAATCTTGAGCCCGGCGCTATCCATCGGCACCAGCACCATCGACTGCTGTTTATGGAGCGCGGCCGAGCGATCTGTCTTTTCTGTGTCAGTTCGGTCGTGTCAGTTCGGCCCATAAAGATCGCGACCTTGCAGCGCGGATCGCCCGCTCCAGAGGACCACCACTTGCGGCCATTAATGACATACTCGTCGCCCTGCCGAACAATACTCGCCTCGATGTTGGTTGCATCCGATGAGGCGACCCCGGGTTCCGTCATCGAGAAGCACGATCGAATCTCACCTGCAAGCAGAGGCTTGAGCCAGCGCTCTTTTTGCTCCGCGGTGCCGTAGCGGGCGAGCACTTCCATGTTGCCGGTGTCCGGCGCCGAGCAGTTGAACACCTCAGGAGAAATAAAACTGCGCCCCATAATCTCGGCCAGAGGTGCATATTCGAGATTCGTCAACCCCGCCCCATACTCCCGATCCGGCAGGAACAGATTCCACAGGCCCGCGGCGCGGGCTTTGGGCTTGAGTTCCTCAATTACGGCCGGCGGCGACCAGCGGTTGCGCTCGATCTCATCGTGGTAGCGCTGCTCATTCGGATAAATGTGCTCATCCATGAAAACCTGCAAGCGCCGTTGCAGGTCCTTCACTTTGCTGCTGAACGAGAAATTCATGTCTGCCGCCTGTCTCCTATTTACCCGTGAAAGCAGCGGGGCGCTTCTCCACAAAGTGCGCGACACCCTCTTTGAAATCCTCTGTGCGGAAACACGCCATCATCTCGCGCACGGAAATGTCGAAAGCTTCCGCGAGCGGTTGCGACATGGCCTCGTATACCTGGCGCTTGATTATGCGCAACGAGCGCGGGCTCACCGTGGAAGCCAGTTCTTGGGCAGACTCCTGGGTTTTTTCGAGAAAGGTTTCCTGGGGAAAAACTCGATTCACCAACCCCATGCGCAGTGCTTCGGCGGCATCGATGGTCCGGGCAGAAAACAGCAGGTCGAGCGCGTTTGCAATTCCAATGATCCGAGGCAACATCCAGGCCATTCCATACTCGGCAATCAGCCCGCGCCGCGCGAATGTGGTGCTGAAGCGGCTTGCATCCGAGGCCAGCCGCAGATCGCAATAGAGAGTGATAACCAAACCAAGGCCAACCACCGGCCCGTTGATGGCGGCAATCACCGGCTTCCCGATCGCCGGGAAATACGAGTATTTCTTCTGAAAATCCGGGGCCGCGCCTTCACGGCGGTTGGCGCCGTCGCGCAAAACCTGCTCGCGGCCCCGGTCATCCAAATCCCGGTAATCCAAGCCGCGTTCCGCCACCGCGCTCAGCAGCGACATGTCAGCGCCTGCGCAAAAGCCCCGCCCAGCGCCTGTCAATACGATCACGCGGACCTCGTCGTCCTGCTCGGCGTTCTCCATGTGCGAACGCACTTCGCTTTCCATCAGCGCCGTCCAGGCGTTGAGTTTGTCCGGCCGATTCAAAGTAATCGTGGCCACTCGATTGGCTACGTTATAGAGCGTCTCCTGAGTTGACATGACGCGCGATTATATAGAATCAGCTTGCGTTAGTCACTATCATGTCATAGCGACTATCGAGATACGGAAGAGATTAGTCGAATTAATTGACGCATACGCGCGGGATCCCGTGGGCTGCCCAAGAGGCACTTGAAGTAGAACGAACGGTCGTGCTATTATAACCCTGCTTATGACAGCCCACTCGCAAGCGAGCATCACTTCCCGGCGGCACGCGAAGGCCGATGAGAGTCCCCCTGCGGACCATGGCCGCATGCAGCGGCCCAGGGGACTCCGGACACGCCGAGCCATCCTGCGGAAAGCGGTGAACATCGCCTCCGTCGAAGGCCTTGAAGGGCTGACGATTGGAAGACTCGCGTCCGTGCTGCGAATCAGCAAGAGTGGGCTATTCGCACACTTCGGGTCCAAGGAAGACTTGCAGTGCGCAGTCGTCGACGAAGCCCGCGAGATTTTTGTCGAGAGGGTGGTGCGTCCAGCCTATCAATTTCAGGGCCTGCAGCGGCTGCGTGCTCTGTGCGAGAACTGGCTGGCGTACGGCGAGCAGAGGGTGTTTCCCGGTGGCTGTTTTTTTTCCGCAGCATCACTTGAATTCGACGACCGGCCCGGCCGGGTGCGCGAGCAGATTGTAGGGCTGATGAGAAAGTGGCTTGGGAGTCTGGAGCAGGCCGCGCGCGACGCCCAGTCAGCCGGCGAAATCATGAAGGCGGCCGACGCTAGCCAGCTTGCGTTCGAGATTCAAGCGCTTGCGATGGGAGCAAATTGGAGTTCGCGTTTGTTCCGCGACGCGAGCATTTTTCGCTCGGTGCGCAGCGCTATTCTGTGCCGGATTGAACAAGTTACGGAAGCGACACCCACGAGGTAGTGATGCACATTCGCCGCAGCCTGCTGGCCAGCGCCCGCGTGGGACTGATCTTCCCGCTCGCCGCGCTGAGTGGCGCGGCACAGGCCCCAACCGCTGCGACTGAAATTCCCATGCAGCGCTGCGATCGGCTGCCGGTCTTGATTTTGCAAGTGGATAAGGAGGAAAAGCGCTTTCTTGTTGATACGGCCGCGACCTCCTTCTTAAACGCGAAGTCATTCATCGGAGGGCACGCCGAGGAGGTGCAGATCCACTCCTGGAATGAGACGACGATACTTCACGCTAGCGATATTTCTATCGGGGAGCTCTCCTTGGGCAGTCATATCATCCAGAACGTCGAACTGCCGGCGATTGACCTAACCGCCATCTCGAAAGCCTGCGGCGGGCAGCTTGATGGAATTCTGGGAGTGGATCTCCTCGAGCAGTTGGAGGTGACAATCGACCTGGAACGCAGCGTGGCTCGGCTGAGTGTGGCGCCCCGGAACTTCTCGGAACTGACGCTCATCGCGGAGATGGAGAAGGCGATAGTCTTCTGTTCTACAGCCTTCAACAACGCAGACGCAGAAAGGCTCGGTGCCTGTTTCGATCCGGAGTTCGCGCTGAGTTCGCCGCGCGGAGAGCTTCACGGCAGAGATCAGGCCGTAAACTACTTTCAGCAGTACTTCAGCCTGACTCCGCGCGCGCATCTCTCGATGAAGATGAGTGATCAGCGCGCCGTCGGTGAGTTGGCGTGGAGTCTCTACGACTACACGATTGAAACGCCGTCCAAGCACACCTCCGGTCTAGGGATGATGCTCTGCCGCAAATCGGAAAATCGCTGGCACATCCTAAGCATGCAGGAATCACCGATCGTCACGGCAGTCATCCCGAAACCCTAAACCCTGTAGGAAGTTTCCACTCGCCGGCTGGGTGGCCTCTTTCTTCAGGGTGAGATGCATGCGTTCGTGGCGGCCGTTTTGTTGCGGATGGCCAGGCTTGATCCGTTCGATGCCAATGCCCAGCCGCAGCCACCAGACGGCGAGTTTGCTCAAATTAGGGCAAATATATCCTTGACACACATGTTGGTTTAGGATATATTTTCATATATGGACGCCCCAAATACTCTCCAAGAAGCTATCGTTTACTTCTCCGATTCTGACCGCGCCTTCGAGTACGCGAAGAAACTGCGCTGGCCGGATGGAAACGCTGTCTGCCCACGTTGCGGCAAGGCAAAGCATTCGTTCATCAAGACTCGCCGCGTGTGGTTCTGCTACGAGTGCAAAAAGCAATTCAGCTTGAAACTCGGAACGATCTTCGAGGATTCGCCACTCGGACTCGACAAGTGGATGACCGGATTCTGGCTGCTGGTCAACTGCAAGAACGGCGTTTCCAGTATGGAGATTCACCGTGCTCTGGGCATCACACAGAAGGCCGCATGGTTCATGCTGCAGCGCCTTCGGCTTGCTATTCAAGACGATTTCTTCGGAAGCAAACTCGGCGGCGAAGTCGAGGTAGACGAATCGTTCATCGGCGGCAAGGCACGAAACATGCACGTCAGTGAGCGCAAGCGCCGGATTACCGGAACTGGCACGAAAGACAAAACTGCCGTTATGGGCATCCTTGAGCGCGGTGGAAAGATTCGCACCACGGTCGTACCTAATCGCAAGAAGGCTGCATTGCAGGGCGAAGTCCGCAAGCATGTTGAAGCTGGCGCGGCACTGTACTCCGATGCTCTTTTGTCCTATGAAGGACTCGCTACCGACTACGCGCATCAGGTTGTAGATCATGCCGTTCAATACGTGGATGGCCGCGTACACACGAACGGCCTTGAGAATTTCTGGTCGCTCTTGAAGCGTGGCATCTCTGGCACGTATGTTTCGGTTGAACCTTTCCACCTTTTTCGATACCTCGATGAGCAGACCTTCCGTTTCAATACCCGCAAGGACATGAATGACGGCCAACGTTTCAAACTCGCTATGTCCCAGATCGGCGGCAAGCGTCTCACCTACAGTCAACTCACAGGCAAGAATGAATAGCCGCGCTACGAAACGACAGGGACGCGGGAAACGCAAATCCCCTTCTAGTCCTTGTCGTCGGAGCGTTTCTTCTTTCGCGGGGCAGTGAGCTTCCTGCCCTTCTTTCTCGCCTTCCCGATTGCTGTCTTGGGAACTTTGAAAAGTGCTATCATGCCGCGTTCAAACTTCTCAAGTGCTTCGGGGCCTTCGATGTATTCACGTTGTTTCATACAACTAAGTGCTCCAAGTAAATTTGACCAATATCGAGGATATCTAAAGCGGCATGAATGTGCGATCCAAAACACCCCAATCAGCGCGAAGCCGCCAATTATTCTCGGAATATTGATGACACATATATCTTCGACTCGACCACTGGTATATACAAGCCAAAAACCGCAGAAACCGGGGAACAGAGAAACCACCATCAAGCTGGCACTAATCGCCGCACGCCATTTTTCACCAAACCTTGGACCGATTGGCGTCCCGTTATAGTCAGTGTCGTTATTTCCCTGGGCACTTTGGCGCTGCTCGGATTCACGGTTCATTATTCGAGACAGCAATATCAGGAAATGAAGAGGAGCGCCGATGCCGCCATGAATACCGTGTGTGAAATGCGGAAGCAGACAGCAAATTCTATTACAGCAATGAAATTGGATGAGCGGGCTTGGGTTGGTCTTTCCTATCCCGAAATAAAACCAATGCAGCCGGACGCCATTAAGCTTAACGGCCAAACCGGGAGCGATCTTAGCATTCCAATTTTCAAGAACACTGGCAGGACTCCAGCACGAAATGTATCCGTTGTTTTTGGAAACGTATGGACGCGAGACAATCCTGTCGATTTGTTCATCAAAGATGACAAGTGGATGAAGAAAATTCTCGATAAGACTAAATCTGGGTTTCTTAAAGGTATAACGAGCATCGAAAATCGTCCCGGAGGCAGGGAGGGACAATTGTTGGAAGACCCTAGCTTCTTTCCTCCCCACTCTTCCATAAATAGTGGCCTCCAAATCCCTGAAATACGACCCATAGGTGCGTTGCCCCCAGATATTCCTTTCAGTCTGCCAATCGCTTATATGTTTAACAATCCAACTACTCCAGCCCTCGGCAGTTTCATTCTGTACGGTCGCGTCACTTACGATGACATTTGGGGAGAGCCGCATGAAACCGTGTTTTGCACGCTGAACAGACATATTTCCATGAAAGGTATCTTTGAAGCCTGTCCTACGTTCAATGACATGGAATAGGCACACCCCTAGCAGCCCTGTCACGGCAACGACAATTATAGATGTGAGCCAAGGATATAATTGCCCAAATTAGACAAGGCGTGCGCGGAAGCGAAGGGCACGCCGTTATCGCTGCGGATGGGGGCGGGCAGACCACGCTCTTTAAAAAGCCGCTCAAACACGGTAAAAGCGTAGTCTTGTTTGGTGGAAGAGAGAGCCTCGCAGGTCAGCAGATACCGGCTGGCATGATGGGTGACGGTCAGCGGGTAGCAGTAGCCATGATTTCCCAGCAAGAACTCGCCCTTGTAATCGGTGCACCAGAGCACATTGGGACGCTGGCCTAACGATAAAGGAGTTCCCTGCGCGCGACGACGCACGCGACCGCGGCGCTCGACCAGTGCATGACGATCCAGCACCGCATGGATGGTGCTCTTGGCGGGGATGGGGATCCCGGAGAATCTGCGGAGCAGGCGCTCTCGAGTCTTGCGGGCACCCCAGCTGGCGTGCTCACGCTTCACGTTCAAAATATAGTTTTGCACCTGGAAGGGAAGTTGGTGCACGTAGCGATACGGACGCCGGCTTCTATCGGTCAGTCCCTGCACCCCGCATTCCTGGTAGCGGTCGAAGATTTTGTAGCCGGTCTGGCGGGAGATCCCAAACTCCCGGCAAAGTTCAGCCATCGCCTCGCCGGCTAGCCGGCGAGCCACAAACTGCAGTCTCTCATCCCGGCAGGGTGTGGAAGTGGGCCCGGTGCAGGACAAGCACCTGTCGTGGATGGCCCGGTCCTCTTGGTACAAGTAGACAATCTAGTACCCATAGTACTGAATTGCGAGAGATCCGTATCCGTGGCCTCCGTGATATGGCGTCCTGTCTGGATTCATGGAGCATTTGTAGAAAGTGAGCGGGCAGTGTATCGCTACAGTCTGGAACAGAACCATGAAGCTCGGCTCCTCGAGATACCGCAGAGGATGTTCGGACTGCGGACCAAGATTGGAGCAAAATATGGCAGGTATGTTTGCTAAAGTTTCTTCTTCTTTGGTCCGGAATGATCGGTAGCGAAGTTGAATATAGCAGTTCCTGAATCAAGCTCGACCGCCCGCTCGGTCTTCCATTAATGCGACTCTAATCTATGGTTTCTGAAGGTACTCGCGATTCCACGTCCGCGATCTTGGCCATCCCTAGTTCGCGAGCGCTCGTGCGTGCCTGGTCGAACAAGCGTTTCGCTCTCCCGCGGTCCTCTTCGCCTCCTCGGGCCAGCATCGCACCATACTCATGCTGAGCGTAGGCTTCGAACGGACGAGCACCCATCCTCCGGCATAATGCCATACATGCCTCGAAATGACCTGCCGCCTCTTTTCGACGCGACATGGTTGCCGCCAGCAGTCCCAGGTGGCGTGAGACCGGCCCGTAGAATGCAGCCGCGCTGCCGATCACGATGTTGCGTCCCTTGAATGGCAGAAGGATTTTGTAGAGTATGGCCGCACGGCGGCTGTCATTGAGGTAAGCACAAACCTGTGCCAGCAGGCACATGCTCACAACCCAGGCGCCATCGCGCGGTAGATCGGCAAAATCGCGCGCCGCCAGCAACTCGAATTCAGCGCGTGCATTCTCGCCCTTGTCCAATTCTGCGTAAATCTGCGCCAGCGTTGCGCGCCAACCCACAATAGACGGGTAGCTCTCGACAAAAGTCCTCACCTTGTGTACCAACTCCTCGAATCTCCCCTGCAACCGCCGCAGGGTCGTCATGTTCGTCTCATAGAACAGGATCGAGTTCTGGTCCTGGGCGCGTTGTCCGATCTTTAGCGATTCTTCCAGCAGACTTTCGCAATCCTGGAAGCGCCCCTCCAACAGGGCGCGGGAGGACATGAAGAACGGTTTCAGCCATAGATAAATGGGTTGTCGTAACTCATCCGCCAGATGGCTGTAAGTTTCGATCTCCTCATCCACGCTGGCAAGATCGCCGAATTCGAGAAGCTCCCTTAACCGGCGGAAATGGCCGCGTAAGATCATTTCCTTATTTCCTAGCCGCTCCGCGATAGCAATGATTTCTGCTGCGACCTCAAGCCGCTCGCCGGCTTTTTCGTAGCCCTCGAGCGCAATCGTACGACTGAACAGAGCCGCGAGTTGCGCGTCGGGATCATCGGCATGACGTGCCATCTCAAGCGCACTCTGGCTGAGCTGAAGTCGCCGTTCCCCAGGCACGTGATAACAGGCCAAGGACAGCTGGGCAAGCAGCTTGGCGCGCAACGCACTCTGCGGGCCGGATGTCATCTCGAGCGCTTCTTCAAGCAGCGCGATTTGCGTTTTATCGACCGCGCCATATCGCACCCCCATGGCCCAGGATCCACTGCCCAGCGCCGCTCGCGCGAACTGCTCAGGAGCCGCCAGTTTCCGTGCGATGTCGGCCGCCTCCTGGAAAATCTTCCAGCCCTTTACGATGTTACTGGATTTGGTATGCGCCCCAGCCAGCCGCAGCAGCAGATCGCAGCGGCGTTGCTCCGGTGGTGCTTCCTTAAGCGCCAACGCGTTCAGCGCCTCCTCGTAATGACCTGCAGACTCTTCATAGGCCAAAAGGGTGCTGGCACGCTCGGCCGCTCGCACTGAATAGTCGATCGCCTTATCCAGGTCGCCCGCCGCCGCAGCTTGCGTGAAGTGATAGGCAAGCTCGGCTAAATGCGGCTCAGAATTTTTGTGATACAGGGTTTCCAGGGCCTCGCCTATTCGCCGGTGCAGCCGCACGCGACGAGCGGCGCTCAGCTCATCGTAGAGTGTCTCTCGAATCAGGGTATGCACGAAGCTGTACTGTCCGGGCGTGGAGGTTTCGCTGATCACCTTCGCCGCAACTGCTTCGTCCAGCCGCCTGAGCAATTCGTCGGGTGAAATATCGACCAATAATTCGAGCATGCGAAAGTGGAACTCGCGCCCAATCACTGAAGCCACAGTGAGCACGCGATTGCAGGCTTCCGAAAGGTGGTCCAGCCGCCGGCCGACCACCTCGCGTACGCCTTGAGGCAAGGGAATCTTGACTGAGCTCTCTTCCGATCGTTGCTTGAGCCGACCCTCTTCGACCAGCAGCTTTACGACTTCATTAACGAAGAATGGGTTCCCCTCAGTTCCGCGGTAAACCGCATCGACGAGTGTCCGGGAAGGAGAAACTCCGGCCGTCAGTTCGATGAAGCGTGCCACTTGGAAATCCGGCAGCCCGGTTAAGTTAAGCCGAGTGGTCAGACTGTGGCGCACGATTTCCGGCAGTGCTTGTGCAAGCGGATGGTGACGCCCCAACTCTGTGTCGCGGTATGTGCCGACCACCAGCAAACGCGCGTCTTGCATTTCCCGCGCCAAGAATCGCAACAACATTAGTGAAGGTGCGTCGCCCCAGTGCAGGTCGTCCAGAATTAGCACAAGCGGCCGTAACTTGGCCGCATTCTTCAGGTACAACGTCATGCTATCGAACAGCCGGAAACGAGCCTGACCAGGTTCGAGCACCGGCGGCAGCGTCAGATCAGGCAGGCGCTCGCGAATTTCGGACACGATCTGCGCGATGTCGCCCGCTGCCGCCCCCATTACCGAGTTCAGGTGCGATGCTCTCTTTCCTTGCATGTACGCGCGTACTATTTGAACCCAGGGCCAGAAAGCGGGCATGCCCTGTCCTTCATGGCAACGCCCGATCAATACCTGCGCGCCATGTATTTTGGCGTAAGTTGCCAGCTGCTCGGTCAGCCGCGTCTTGCCGCTGCCCGCCTCTCCCACCAGCAACAGCAAGCGTCCCTTGCCGGAGACTGCGTCGTGCAGTGCAAGCCGCAATTGGTGCAGCTCCTTGTCACGGCCGACGAACACACCGCCCGCCAGCCGAGCCAGGGACTTCTCGCGTGCTAATACCCCCGTGGGCGCTCTAGGACTTGCCGCGATCCCAGACAGCTCCTTCAGCACTGCGGCGCCGTCGGGGCGATCTGCCGGGGCTTTGGCAAGCAGTCGAAGGATCAAGTTCTCCAGCGCTGGAGGAACCGCGGGGTTGACAAAACTTGGCGGAACTGGCGGCGTGTTGATGTGCTGGGTCAGAATACCAAGGAGACTGTCACCCAAGAACGGAGGCTGGCCGGTCACCAGTTCATAGAGCATGGCCCCGAGTGAGTAGATATCGCTGCGGGGTTCCGTCTGTATGCCCATAGCTTGCTCCGGCGACATGTAGGCCACCGTACCCACCATTTCGCCCTCGAGCGTTATATTGGGGACGTTCAGACCCACAGCCAAGCCGAAGTCACTCAGTTTTACCAAGCCGCTTTCACCCAGCAGCACGTTGGCGGGTTTCAAATCACGATGGATAATCCCCCGGGTGTGCGCATGCACCAGCGCCTGGCACAGGTGCTGTGTCAGCAGCACCGCCTGCTCTAGGGGCAGCGGTTTCTTGTTTGCCTTCTTGAGCAGGTCTTCGACAGACCCGCCTCCGACGTATTCGCTCACTACGTACGGGTAACCCTCTTCTTCACCAATGTCGAATATGGTTACGATATTCGGATGGCTGCCGAGTTTCGCTAAAGTCTTGGCTTCCCGCCACAAGCGCGCGACACTCTTTGGATCCAATTTCTGGGTTTTCAGCAGCGCGATCACGACCTCACGATCAAGACGTGAATCCCGAGCCAGATACACCAATTTCTGCCCGCCCTCGCCGAGCAGCCGCTCGAGGTGATATCGCCCCCCGGCAAACGAGTGGCCGAACCGTGCTACTAGATCCGCTCGGATCGACGGGACCGTCTCACGCATTTCGTCTGATTCTTTTCCCATGCTGCACTTCGAATTCTCGAGGTTGGCTAGGGACGAGTGCTACTCAATTCCGCAGGGGGACACGCAGGCCCACGGTCTTCTGTCGAAAGAAATGACTGTAGATGCTCGCCCCGAGGTTGATCAGTATCTTAGTGATCATGCCTTTCTTCTTCTGCACACAATCGGCGGAAACGCCATGGCCTTTGTAAACGCGCTTGAACACCAAAGACAGCACTACGTATGTCAGCTTTCCCGCCAGGGGCCAGGAGCTGCCCACGCCATGACGGAGGCGCCACGCGATTTCCCGTAAAGAATAAAATTGATCCCAACAGCGCTGGTTTTCCGCCAACAGCTCCGTAGTGGTCATGCGCGGATGGCGATACTGATCAATCACTCTGCACGGACTCAGCCAATATCTCGTTTCCACAACCTGAATAGCGTGCTTCGGCGTATAGGTGGTATTTCCTCGGTTCTTCAGGTCGGTCATGAACTCGAGGTAGTCCTTGGTGCCTGGATATGGTCCGTAAACCGTGAACTGCGCCAGGACGGAGCCGGACTTGCGAGCGAACCGGCTCATCGTCCTGAGCGTCTCGGGTGTGTCTGATTCCAAACCGCAAATCATCGAACTCAATACCAGAATCCCTTTGCTTTGAATTCTCTGAATGGTCTCGACCATGGCCTCTCCCACCGGGTTCCATTGCTTGTTCGCGGTCTGCAGACCCTCCTGGGTGAATGATTCCACCCCGATCAGCGCCGTCCTGATACGCATCTTGTCGTGCATGGCAGAAAGATACTCATCATCTGTGATGACTTCAGCGGTCATTTGTGTGAAGGCGAAGAGATTCTTCGGGACATTGCGATCGTATTCGTCGAACAACATCAATCGATCTTTTCGGATACGCTCAAGTTGTCGGCGCTTTTCTGGGCTTGGTTCGCGGACGATGCGCCCGAGTGTGGCGGGACTGAAATTATCGTCCGCGAAAACGATGTAACGGAATCCGAGATCATAGAGATGATTCGCCTCTTCGATGATTTTTTCGTTCAGGCGCTGCCGGGGTTGCCGGCCGTCGGTGACCCACACCGAGCAGAAGCTGCAATTCTCAGGACACCCGGCAACCGTCTGCACCGAGGCCATCATGTATTTGCTGGGGTCGAGCAGTTCCCAACGAGCATTCTGCAATTGCTCCCCGGCGACCCGCCCACCGGCATAGTGCCTCCGCAACTGCCGATCGAGTGCATCCTCCACGGCATGGGGCCACACCAGATCGCCGTTGCCGGTCACGACCGCATCGGCACCCATCTCCAGAGGCTCCTCGGGAAAAATCGTGGCGTGGATGCCGCCTACAATAACGGTTGCACCCCTTGCTTTGGCATCGCGGAGGACTCTGTAACCGGCAAGGCAATTCCCGCTACTGATGCCGATGCCTACAATGTCACCGGCTCCCACGACCTTGGGGTCAAATTCCACAATAGTTTCATCTATCAGGATGGGATCGCCGACGAGCGATACTGGCGTCGCTTGCGCCAGGACGAATAACCAGCGTGGCGTGATAAAGCTGTACCCAACCGTGCAAAGAGCCGGATTTACCAGAAATACTCTACGCACTCTTCCTCCTCACCAGCTCTGAGGCGCACCCTGATCCGACCAGATGGAAACAACTTAAAGCGGACTAATAAGAGTGCAAGAACCAGAAGATCCTCATCCGATCTGTCGACGGGGCGATAAGACCCGCAAGCTCGCGGCTCGTTCGTGCGCCACTATCGACTCCCATCCGTCTGGAAGATCACCATTATCTTCTCGTAGATATTTCCAGTGCTGCGGCTTGATAGTCGCCAGCAATTCCTTTCGGCTCTTGATCTGGAGCCGCCGGCCAGGGTAGATCTTGCCCATGTTCGCCATCGTCGATTCGGGAACCGCGCTGGAGAACATCAGCAGCGGCCAAGTAAAATTGGGACCATTGGCTCTTCGGAGTTTCCACAGCCACAAAAAGAGCGCCCCGAGTCGCCACGCCATCGGTCCCCACCAGCTGTGCAGAGCCGGTTTAAGGCTCATCTTCCAGCATTTCAGCATGATTTGCCACTGAAGCGCCGTCAGTTCACGGCTCCGGAGCACACCTTGTCTGCTGCCGAGTGCGGTTCCCTCGAGCGGAGTAAAAATTGATGGAACGAAGAATGCGAACAGCCCGCGCCGCTCCGCTTCGTACAAGACATCGAGCGTGGCCATGCAGTCGGCATCGGTTTCACCCGGATTTCCCACCATCAGCGTCATCACCGGAAACCAGTTATTTCGGTTGAGGATCGTCAATCCCTGGATGAGTACGCTCGGCCACTCTTCGATGGGAAAGGGCACGGATTTGCTTGGCATAATCTCTTTCGCCATTCTCACGGAGCCAGTTTCCATGCCGATCAGTGGCGACAAGATGCACCCTTCACGATGTGAGCTTACGGTTGGCAGTTTGACCGGGCATTTATCGAGCAACACATTCGACAACTGCTCGACAAGTTTTGGGTCCACGACTACGGGCGCCATGGTGCAGTGACTTAACAAATGGTGCTCCACTCCAGGCGTGGAGACGACATCACGAAACAGATCGACCAGGGCTTCCCGGTTAGGAAAATAGAACGGTGTGTCCGTGTGCACTCTTCCCCAGATGAACATGTCCTCCGTCGCGAGCGAGATCAGATTGTTGCCGTGGCGGATGTTGGCGCGCACGGCATCCATGATCTTTTGCTTTGGAAAATCGAGCTGCGGATTCAAATCCGGTAAGCAGAACCGACAGCGGCGACCACATCCCGTTGTCATCTCAACAACGCCGAAGGTGGTGCGTTTGCGTGGCGTAAGCAGCCCCTCGCGGTGAGCGGGATGCCTCACTTCAACGAAGCGGGGCAGTGATTCGCTGCGCATCGCTCGCCGGAATAGCTCGAGCACTTCTTTTGACTCGCTGCGTCCCTCGATCACACAATCCACGCCAAGGTCGTCAAAGCTGTCCGTCTGCGAAATTTGCCACCCGCCGGAGCCGCCAACAATTACTTTGAAAAATGAACGGTAGGGATTTTCCTTGAGAGTCTGGAACATCTGCCTGGCGTAGTACGAATTAATAGGCTCCCGTGAAGACCCAAAAATGGAGGCGTAGACCCCCGCCGCAAACGTCACTCCCAGCGGATTGTGGGTCGAAACACCCACCACGCGAGTACGCGGCCCGATGAATTTCCACAGGTCTTGCGGATAGCAGCTAACAATATCTTCTTCTGAGAACGCTCGCAGTAAGGAGGCCTCCACCAGCCGCAAACCCGCAGGCATGTAGAGGGCTGAGCCGTCCTCGTTCCGTTCCACTTCTCGCCACTTCGGATACTTTTGGTTTATGAACCCTTCCATCGTCTTTGGGAGCGATGCCAGAGCCATTTGGATAAAGTAGCCGGCGTGATCGACGGTCTCGGTAAGTGGAGCAGTAAGGACGATCAACTTGCCGCCAAGCGCGGAGCCATCCGGAAGCATTGTAGAAGTCCCATTCTGAACACGCATGCGACCTCTTCTGCAGCATTTCAATTTTGTGGCTGCTGTGGGTCAATTAGCGTGCAAACGACATGAACCGAGATCTCCCATTGAACTCCAGACCACAACATTGCTGTGGCGCTCACTCTGCCTGCACGGTTGGGGAAATGCAATGTCGACCTTCGTGTGCGCAAGATATCTTAGCCGCCTTACTGTGTCAATATAGGGCATGCTGCGCGGGTTCTGTCGGACCTTGCGCATGCCGATGGTCAAAATCCACCCCGAACAGAAAACTCTCGATTTCACCAACTAAGCCCTCAAACCAGCGGTTGTGAGTGCTAACCCCTTCCATGAGAAGGCCGGTCAGTGTCAAGTTGGTTTTTCTTGGTTTGTGTTTTTCACTTGTTTTTCCCGGCCGTGCTGCCCACTGTCGCCACCCTTCCATCCGCACTCTATTGTGAGCGATTTTTTTCGCTCGGTGCAAGTTGGTGTTCTCGTTTCAGTCGGTGCTGCCACCTGATTTTCGACCTCGCCTCCCTCTTTAAAGAGGAGGGTTGGGTCAGGCGATTGTCGCAGTCACCGAAACTCGGCGGTCGAAACTCGGCAGTTCGGATCCTGGGCTTACGCTGCTGCGCTCAGCACACGCTGGTTGCGAAGCGGTTTGTAGGCCTCGCCGTTGACCCACAAGCGATGCAGCAGGATGGCCAGCTTCCGAGCCACCACCGCTCGTTTCTTCCAATTCTTGCCTCCGCGCTCCAAAGGGGCCCAGAATGTGGTGCGCACTTTGCACCGTCATCGTTCTTAGATAGGGATCTCCTTCCTCTATCCCTCGTCATTATTCAAAACGCAGCGAGCTCACCACAGGTAAAGGTCACAGAAACGCGGGTGGCTGACCTATACAGACGCGTCGGCCGCGATTGCGTTTCGAGGTGTTAACTGAATGAATCACACTTCGGGCCGTCGAGCCGAGATAGAGCGATTTCAGAACACCGATTTCAGGCAGCAGTGGCATGGATAGAAACTTGAGGTGAGCCTTGAGAAAGAGAGAACGTAGCATCGGTATCTCCTTAAAGTGGAGTTAGCCGCTAGATGGCGGCCGTTCCGATGCTACGTATAAATGTGGAGGTGGAACCCCAGGGAACCTCGATGTTTCAGGGCTTTGGACGCGCGAACTCCACATTACTGACAACTTCACATTCTGCAGAGCATTTTTAGCCCAGCGCCGTGGCATGGTGAACGTGGGCGTACGCGATGAAACTTGAGAGCCACGGCGGTGGGCTAAAAATGGATTGAACTGAACCGCTGCGCGGTCCTTTTATGGGTATTGAATGTTCGCCAGGAAGTCAGGGAAGGGTAAGAAGCTGGCGGGGCAGTTATTGCCGAGTAATCTGGATGGGGGAATGAACTCGTAAATGAACATCGGAGACTGCTGAGAGAACACTTCGCCGCCGCCTTGGCGGATCCAAGTTGGGGGATAGCGGAATGGAAAGCCATGGCAGTCCTCATGAGGTGTCGGTTAACGCCGGACGGGCGAAAGGCTCGATCACTGCGATCACCATCATGCGCCCTCGGTGACAGACTGGGCATTCCCACAGAGACGAACCGGTGAGAGCCTCGTAACGGTCGCGATAATCTTGCGGTGCTTCCTCGATGATTTCTTCCAGAGGAACCATCCCCAGAAGTCGCCGACAGTGTTCCAATTTTTCTTTTCGGTACCGGTTGCCGAGCAGACCGTAGTAACGGATGCGATGAAAGCCTTCGGGCAGCACATGGAGGAGGAAGCGGCGGATGAACTCATCAGCCGACAAGGGCAGGGTTTTCTGTTGGCTGTGATCGCGGTAGTCCTTATACCGGAACTGAACCTGGCCGTCTTCGATGGCGAGCAGACGATTATTGGAGATGGCCACGCGGTGGGTATAGCGACCCACGTAATCGAGTACTTGCTGGGGTCCAGCAAAGGGCTTTTTGGCGTATACCACCCATTTGCGGTTGCGTAGGGGCTCCAGGTAGCGGAGAAAGATTTTGCGATCCTGCAGTTTTTGGAGGACGGAAAAGAACTGCAACTGGCCATCGGCAAAAGCCTTTTCCAGCAACTGCAGAAACAAGCGGCGGAAAAGGCGGGAGAGCACGCGTACGGGGAGGAAGAAATCACGCCGGCACGGAATCCAGCGGGTGTGGTCGGGAGACAGTCCACCCCCGGGCACGACACAATGCAAGTGGGGATGAAACATGAGGTTTTGTCCCCAGCTATGCAGGACGGCGAAGAAGCCAATCTCAGCGCCGAGATGTTGGGGATCGGCGGCAATGATGCGCAAGGTTTCTGAGGTGGCCCGGAAGAGGATGCCGTACACCACTTCTTTGTTCTGGTAGGCGATGGCGGCCATCTCTTCCGGCACGGTAAAGACCACGTGGAAGTACTGGGTATCGAGGAGCTCAGCTTGCCGATCCTCGATCCACTGGGCTCGAGCCAGAGACTGGCATTTTGGGCAATGCCGGTCGCGGCACGAGTTGTAAGCGTTGCGTTGATAAGAGCACTGATCACACTGTTCGATATGGCCGCCGAGGGCGGAGGTACGACAGCGTTCGATGGCGGTCATGACCCGGAGCTGGGCACGGGACAAAGATCCGGCATGCTGCTGGCGATAGGCATCGCCGTAGCGACGAAACACGTCTCCTACTTCCAGCGCAGGGCGCTCCATGGAGGCCAGCTCTCAAAACACTTGAGGTGGAGTCGGCTTGGGTGCTGGCGGTAGCGGCTGCGGTAATAGATCCAGAGGACTGGGGGTCGCGCAGACTTTGCTGGTGGCCATGCGCAAGTAACGAGCAGTTGTGGCCAGACTGCGATGGCCGAGCAGGAGCTGGATCGTGCGTATGTCAACGCCCCGCTCTAAGAGGTGAGCCGCGAATGCGTGGCGCATGGAGTGGGGCGTGATCGGTTTCGCAATACGGTAGAGACGTCGCGTCTGCTTGCATACCAACTCGACCGCATTCCTGCCAATGTGCTGTTCCGGGCGATCACCGGGAAAGAGCCAGATCTGGGGCCGCGCTACGCGCCACCATTGGCGAAGGATGTCCAGCAGTTTGCGGGAGAGCATGACGTAGCGATCTTTCTGCCCCTTGCCCTGCTCGACGCGAATCACCATGCGCTGGCTGTCGATGTGGTGAGCCTGGAGAGAAACGGCCTCGGTAATGCGCAAGCCCGCGGCGTAGCAAGTGGTGAGGATGGTGCGGTGTTTGCCTTCCGGCACCCAGCTGAGGAACTCCAACACCTCCTCGGGACTGAGGATGACGGGCAGTTTCTTGGGCGTCTTGGGAGCGGGGATGATGTCGTCGAGGTTCCACTCTCGGCGGAGGGTCACCTTATAGAGGAAACGGAGAGCGGATACGGCAATGGTGACAGAGCCGGGAGCGAGCTTTTTCTCTTGTGTGAGATAGATCTGGTAGGAGCGAATCTCTTCCTGGCCCAAAAGGTCGGGTGACTTACCGAAGTGGCGAGCGAACTGAGAGACCTGCCGCAAGTAGGAGTCTTGCGTGTTAAGCGCAAGATTGCGGATCTTCATGTCTTCGAGCATGCGTTGTCGCAGTGCTGTCATGGGAACTCCTTTGCGAAAATAGAATGTGCTGGCAAGCAGCCGTTCCATGGTTTCGCAAAGGAGGCTGCGGAGAAAAGAAACGAGAGGGCGAGAAGTGTCTACTCGAAACAGAAACAGGAACGAGACAGGGGCAACAAACGTCTGCGCCAGCTCATACCGCGCAGCGGTTTAGTTCAAGGAGCCGAATGTTGAGCTCAACATTCGGCTCCAAGGGGGGCTTGTATGCCTGGGAGCAGGTGCGGCAATGCTCCGAGGTGATTCTGGTTGAGGGACTGTTCGACTATGCCGTGTTGTGGCAGGCGGGGTTTCATAACCTCACCTGTTCGTTGATCCGCTTTGAGATGGGTGCCTTCGGCCACCTGAGCAATATTGCACAGCGCCAACACGCCAGGAGGGAGATAGTCCTCGTACGGAGAGCTTCAGGATAGAGTCTCAATCGTAGTTCAACCTTAAGAAGAGCAATCCTGATCTTCAGCGATTTGGACAGCTAGGGGGAGTCCCACGTGCGGAACGGATGGAAGTTCACGTGTGTTTTAGTAGCGGCGGTACAGCTAGCGGGCACCGCTGTCGCGCAGCAAGTCCTGACGGAGTCCGGCACAGTATCCGGGATTCACTCAAATGGGTTGAGTGTCTACAAGGGAATCCCATTCGCTACCCCGCCGCTCGGCGACTTGCGCTGGCGCCCACCGGCGCATGCCGCATCCTGGACTGGCACGCGTCAGGCAGAGGCGTTTGCCCCGGCGTGCATACAAGTTGGAGTCTCCATGCCGGGCGAGACACCTCCGGCGGTGAGCGAGGATTGCCTCTACCTCAACATCTGGACGCCGGCGAAAGCCGAGACAAAGACCGCGCACGAGCGCCTGCCGGTGATCGTTTGGATATATGGCGGCGGATACATCAACGGGTCGGCCTCGATGCCTCTGTACTGGGGCGACCAGCTCGCTCAAAAAAGTGTCATCATTGTCACGATCGCCTATCGCCTTGGTCCGCTTGGTTTTCTTGCGCTACCCGAGCTAACGCGCGAGTCCCCGCACCACTCGTCCGGGAACTACGGCCTGATGGACCAGATCGCAGCCCTCGAATGGATTCAGAGGAACATTGCAGCCTTTGGCGGTGATCCGAAATGTGTAACCATCGCCGGACAATCTTCCGGTTCCATATCGGTTAGCATCCTCATGGCCTCGCCCCTTGCCAAAGGCTTATTTCAGCGCGCCATCGGAGAGAGCGGCGGCCTGTTTGAACCGCTCCAACTCGCACCAAAATTCCTGCTGGCGAATGCGGAACACGAAGGGGAGAAGTACGCCGCTGCGCTGGGTGCGCCCTCGCTCAAGGAACTACGCCGGCTGTCTGCGTCCCTGCTCAGTGGCAATGCCGGTGGCATCGTCCACGCAGTGATCGAACCCTATGTGCTTCCCCTTTCGCCCTACGAGGCTTTTGCTTCAGGGCAGCAGAACGATGTCCCGCTGCTGATCGGTTCGAACGCAGAAGAGGCGCGGGCGATGGTGGACGTCTCCCACGAGACTGCCGCCACGTTCGACAGCGACCTGGAGCATAGCGTTGGCCAACTTCCCCCGGCGCTGGTCGCGGCATATCCCCACGCGACCGACGAGGAGGCACGACAGGCGCAACTCGGCCTTGAACGCGATCTCCGCTTCGGCTGGGACATGTGGGCATGGGCGAGGCTGCAAGCCGGAACCGGCAAGAGTCCTGTCTTTTACTACTCGTTTCGACAGCAGCCGCCGTTCCCGGCTGGCTCCGTGTACGCCGGTTGGGGCGCGAGCCACTTCGCCGAGCTCTGGTATGTCTTCGACCACCTGGACCAGTCGCCGTGGAACTGGACTGCGGGAGATCGGAAGCTGGCTGAAGAAATGTCCAGCTACTGGGTCAACTTCGCAAGGTCCGGCGATCCGAACGGCCCGGGTCTTCCCTCGTGGGCTGCATTCACCAACGCCGAGAGCAAGGTCCAATACCTCGCCGCTCCGATCACTGTCGGTGGAGTGGCGAATATCCAAGGACTGAGCGTCTTCGATGCTGTCTACACGACCGTGCGAGGTTCGCCATTTGCTGCTCAGGCGATGGCCGTTAGCAAGGGAACACCATGAACGGTTTTGACAGGCAAGGTGATGGCACCTTGGATTCGGAAGATATCGAGAGAGAGCCAGCGTCTGGGTCGTCTTCGATTAAGTGGACTTTGCGCTCGTCTTTCGTTGGGCCCCAGGGAATTCGCTCCGGCTGGAGCATGCTGATTTTCATCATGACTCTTGTGGTCGAAGTCCTCGTAACCCGCGTTCCGGTCAACCACCTGTTGCACTCCATGAAGCATAACCCGAGTCTCGAGGCATGGAGTCCCGTGGTTGCAGCGGGCATTTTGGCGCTTCTGGTTCTAGTCGCTACCGCCATCATGGCAAAAATCGAAGAGCGTCCGGTGCTTTCCTACGGATTCATGGACAAACGCCGACTGTCGCGATTCGTGCTGGGGATTGCGGGAGGCGTTGCGGCGCTCTCCGCCTTGGTTCTCGCCTTGAAAATGAGTGGCTGGTTGATCTTTGATGGGCGAGCATTGCATGGTAAGAGCGCATGGCTGCAGTGGGGTGTCGCTTTTCTGTTGACAGCCTTGTTCGAGGAGTCGCTTTTGCGCGGCTATCTACAATCTACGCTGACGCGAGGCGTCGGTTTCTGGTGGGCTGCGGTGCTGCTATCACTAGCTTTCGGTGCCACGCATCTGCCCAACCATGGAGAATCGCCGATCGGGATTTTTTCTGTCGTGGGCGCCGGTCTGCTGTTTTGCTTGAGCCTGGTTTTTTGGAACCCATGGATCACGCTAAGGACTCCGATGGTCAGCGCAAACAGAAACCCAACCCAATCCAGGATGCCAGTTTCTCCATCTCTGCGCCGGGCCGTCGCCCACGCCGTCGTCACCATATAGATCGTTAGGATGCCGCCGAACACATTGTTGGTTTGGTGTTTCATGTACGCCAGGCAGGAGGCAGATGCCGCCATGCACACCATTGCTCCGACGAAGATGTTTCCCGTCGCGCCATGCCAGCGGGAGCCTTTGCGGAAAGATATTGCAGCGGCGCCCATGAACATCGCTAAGACACCGGCACTAATGTGAAAAACTAACAACGGCAATCGCATTGTCTGCACTCCTCTTAGTTAGCCATGAATCCCGCTGCACTAGCCTGCTTTTGGCACGGTTGAGGGCTGTCTTCGGCTGTGCCTACACCCTCTTTTCCGATTTTCCGATGATCAGCGAATCGCTCGTCGAGTGTTACTCAGGATACTCGCATCGAGTCCGAAAAGTTTCCGCTTTTTTTGGGAAAGTTGCGGGTATTGAAAATTGGTGGAGAACGGCCGCTTGACTTACTCGGAAGTTCAGGCTTGGCTCGCCACGAGCACCCAGAGCCTCGATTGTCGGCAACCCTTCCTTTACCCGGATTAGGGAAGAGTTGCCCGTCATCCGCCCAGAATCCCGTGCGCAGAAGGTTTTCGCGCAAACAACTGCTGCGCTTATTGCGAATCCGCAGGTCAAGTTAATCGGTATGATAAACCGTTGTAGACTTAATGTGACTTCTGTGGTGAAAACGCATCCATATCGTTAATCATCGTTAATCGATTGCGCGAGCGGTTGCCTCACACGCTGTTTTCGCAATCGACGACCGATGGTCTGTTCCGTCCTGGGTGTCCTCGAACTGTAGATCCAGGACATGCGGTTCGCAGCCCAGGCGCGAGCAACATTGCGGGGGACAACATGAGCAAGGTCCAGAAACGCTATCTGTTGATCGGCGGAGTCCTTGGCTTGATCGTGCTCGCGCTGATTGTTGGAGCCGTGCGTCCGTCAAGGAAGGCTCTGGGAGCACAGCCAAGCACGCCCGATGTCGAGGTCGTTCAAGTCGAGAAGAAAGATGTTCCGATTTATGCGGAATGGATTGGTACGCTCGATGGACTGGTGAACGCCGACGTGAGAGCGCAGGTCTCCGGTTATCTGTTGAAGCAAGGCTATCAAGAGGGTGCTTTTGTTAAGCAGGGCCAACTCCTTTTCCAGATCGACCCGCGGCCTTTTCAGGCGGCGCTGGATCAGGCCCAGGGCCAGCTTGCTCAGGCTCAAGCAGCTCTCGCCAACGCGCAGGCGGTACAGCGCCGGACGGAACTTGATGTCCAGCGTTATACGCCACTAGCGGAGCAACAGGCCGCGAGCCAGCAGGACCTAGACAATTCGGTGCAGAACAACCTCGCGGCCATAGCGACAGTTGAAACCGCTAAAGCTCAGATCAAGACATATCAGGCAGCGGTTGAAACCGCGAAGATCAATCTCGACTTTACTCGCCTCGTTGCGCCTATCGATGGCATTGCCGGCCAAGCCCAACTGCAAGTCGGCGCACTGGTGACACCCAGCAGCGGGGTCGTCACATCCGTTTCTACTGTGAACCCCATCAAAGTTTATTTCACCGTTGGTGAGCCACAGTATCTGGCCTGGCGAAAACGCTTTCCAACCGAGTCGAGTCGCCTGGAGGCCGATAAAGGATTGCGGCTGCAACTGATTTTGGCGGACGGCTCAACGTATCCAGACGAAGGCAAGTTTTATTTTGCCGACCGGCAAGTCAATGAGAGCACTGGTGCAATTCGAATTGCGGGGCTTTTTCCGAATCCTAACAATGTTTTGAGACCGGGCGGTTACGCCAAAGTGCGCGCCGTAATCCGAACCCAACTGGGGGCGCTGCTTGTTCCGCAGCGCGCGGTGTCGGAACTGCAAGGGGGATATCAGGTCGCGGTCGTAGACGCCGACAACAAAGTCGACGTTCGAACCGTCACCGTGGGGGACCGGGTCGATAACCGATGGATCATCGCGAGCAGCCTGAATCCCGGCGACCGAGTCGTAGCGGAAGGGATTCAAAGAATGCGCACAGGCGTGCACGTGAATCCCAAGCCTTTCGTAGCAGAAGCCAAGGATCGATGAGCTAAGAGATCGATGAATCGATAAGGACAGCTGCTCCATGTCGAAATTCTTCATCAACCGCCCCATTGTTGCTATGGTGATTTCCATCGTCATGGTGTTGGTTGGTTCCCTCACGGTTCTGAGCTTGCCCGTCGCGCAGTTTCCCAACATTACCCCACCCGAAATTCAAGTACTTGCAACTTACGTTGGGGCCGACGCGCAGACTCTTGAGCAAGCGGTGGCCACTCCTATCGAGCAGCAAATGAATGGAGTGGACAACATGAATTACATGTATTCGCTGAACGCCACGGGGAACAACACCACTAGCCTAATCGTGGATTTTGACGTTAAGACCGATCCGAATACCGATTTCATTCTCACGCAATCTCGAGAAACGCAGGCTGCCTCCCAGCTTCCCCCGGACGTAAACAACTACGGCATCACGGTTCGAAAATCGGTCACCGCTCCGCTCATGTGGGTCGCTCTTTATTCTCCGCACGGAACGTATGACGCCAAGTTTCTGGCCAACTACGCGTACATCAATATCGTCGATCCGATTCTTCGCTCGCCCGGCATTGGCAACGTTCAGGTATTTGGCGCCGGCCAATACGCGATGCGCCTTTGGGTAAAACCGGATACGCTTTCAAAGCTCGGTATTACTATTCCAGAGATCGTCAGCGCGATTCAGGCACAAAACACCGTGAACCCCGCCGGCAAGGCCGGAGGCGAGCCTGCTCCCAAAGGTCAGGAATATACCTACACTGTTCTCTCGCAAGGGCGCCTGGTTTCGCCAGAAGAATTCGGCAACATTGTTGTCCGCGAAACACCCGACGGTGCAACGGTACGAGTACGCGACGTCGCTCGAATGGAGCTTGGTGCACAAGACTACAGTATCTCGGGACGCTTTAACGGCAAGCCGGGCGCCATTATTGCCGCGTATCAATTGCCCGGATCGAACGCGGTCGATGCCGCAGCCGGGGTCAAGAAGTCGATGGCGCAAATGAAAGAGCGTTTTCCCGAGGATATGGATTTCGCCGTCTCCCTCGACACGACGCTTTCCGTGACTCAGGGTATCAAGGAGATCGTTGAAACTCTTCTGATCGCGCTCGTCCTGGTTATCATTGTTGTTTTTCTTTTTCTTCAGGGCTGGCGCTCTACGCTGATTCCACTGCTGGCCGTACCGGTTTCGCTGGTAGGCACGTTCATCTTCTTCCCATTGTTTGGTTTTTCGATTAACACACTTTCTCTCTTTGGTTTGGTGCTTGCGATTGGACTGGTGGTGGATGACGCAATCGTCGTTGTGGAAGGTGTGGAGCGCCATATCGAAGAGGGTATGACTCCGAAAGATGCGGCGTTAAAAACGATGGAGGAACTCTCGGGTCCTGTTGTGGGCATCGCGCTGGTTCTCTCCGCCGTATTCGTACCCACCGCCTTCATTCCCGGAATCACCGGCAGGCTGTATCAGCAATTCGCAGTCACCATCGCCATTTCGGTGATTCTCTCCGCGTTCAACGCGCTAACGCTCAGCCCTGCTCTGGCAGCGCTACTCCTTCGTCCGCGCCAAGAGGGCCACGGGCTGCTGCGGGGATTCTTCGATTGGTTTAACCGCGTTTTTGAGTGGGCCACCGACGGCTATGTCGGGTGGAGCAGCGTCCTGCTCAAGAAAACTGCTGTGGTGGTTGTGCTCCTGCTGGCCTTTTGCGTCGCGGCCGGATTCTTTGGCAATCGTGTGCCGTCGAGCTTCCTTCCGGATGAAGATCAAGGCTACGCGTACGTCAATCTGCAATTGCCCAACAGCGCTTCGCTGGAGCGGACATCTCAAGCCGCGACACAGATCGAACACATTCTGGCGAACACACCGGGTGTGAAATACACGACCAGCGTCATCGGGTTCAGCTTGCTCAGTTTTGTTCGTACCAGCTACAACGCTTTCTTTGTAGTCACTCTCAAGCCGTGGGATGAACGCACAACCAGAGCCGAGCAATTTCAGGCCATCAAGGCGCATCTGAATCAGCAACTCGCAAAATTGTCGGCAGGAATTGCTTTCAGTTTCTCGCCGCCAGCTATTCCGGGTGTTGGCACCGCCGGCGGATTCACGTTCATCCTCGAAGACCGCTCCGGCGGCAGCATTCAATTTCTCGCGAAAAATGTGAGCACGTTTCTTGAAGCAGCGCGAAAGCGGCCCGAGATCGCCAGCCTGAGCACCACTTTTCTGCCTAGCGTTCCACAGAAATTCGTCGACGTGGATCGCGACAAAGTATTGAAACAGGGCGTCAATCTTACCGATGTCTACCGCACCATCCAGGCCTTCATGGGTGGCTATTTCATCAACTACTTCAACCGCTTCGGACGTCAGTGGCAGGTTTACGTCGAGGCCGAAAGCGACGATCGCGCCAGCGCGGATAACGTCGGGCGATTCTATGTCCGCAACAACAAGGGCGAAAACGTTCCGCTCTCTACGCTCACCACGGTTAAATCGCAGTTCGGACCCGAATTCACCCAGCGTTTTGATGAGTACCGCTGCGCGCAAATCAACGGCAGCGCTGCGCCGGGGTTCAGCGCCGATCAGGCCAGCGCAGCCCTCGAAGATGTTTTCAAACAAACCATGCCGCGAGAGATGGGATTCGACTACTCCGGAATCTCGTTCCTAGAGCAGAAGGCGCGGCAGGGAGTGCCCCCCGCGGCGATCTTCGGACTGTCGTTATTGTTCGTCTTCCTGATTCTTGCGGCTCTTTACGAAAGCTGGTCGCTGCCTTTCAGCGTACTGCTCAGCACGCCGGTGGCGGTCTTCGGAGCTTTTGCGGTGCTTTGGCTGCGCCGCACTCTGCTCGGTGTTTTTCTGCCGCCCTACATGGTGCAGATTGAAAGCGATGTCTACTCGCAGATCGGTCTGATCATGCTAATTGGTCTGGCGGCAAAGAACGCGATCTTGATCGTCGAGTTCGCGAAGGATCAGTACGAACACGGAAAACCGCTTGCGGACGCGGCTCTGGAAGGGGCGAGGTTGCGGCTGCGCCCGATCCTAATGACGTCCTTCGCTTTTATTCTCGGCTGCGTTCCCCTGTGGACAGCGAGCGGCGCTGGTTCGGTAGCCCGCCAGATCATGGGGACAGCCGTGATAGGTGGAATGCTTGCGGCCAGCGCGATTGGAATCTTCTTCGTCCCCGGCATCTTTTACATGGTTGAGAAACGGTCGGGCGCTGGTAAGGAACCCGCATCCGGAATGTTGCCGGCCGCGCCCTCACCCGCGCCAGGAGACTGAGACCCCTGCAGGGTTGCGAAGAGAACGCGGGCTCAATGGAATCGAGTGCTATGAACACCGGGAAATTGCTGACCGTCATTGTGGGATCCGCCATGTTGGTCGGTTGCATGGTTGGGCCCAAATATCATTCCCCTGCGGTTCAGACTCCGGCCTCTTATCGTGATCTGGAAAACAATCCTCAGCTTCAGAAGCAAACGGCCTCGTATGCCGATCTTCCCTGGTGGCAGGTGTTTCAGGACCCGAAGCTGCAGGAACTTATTCGCACGGCGCTCAAGCAGAACTACGACCTGCAACTGGCTACGGAACGCATCAATGCTGCGCGTGCGCAACTTGCGGTTACCCGCTCCAGCCTTTTTCCGCAAGTTTCGGGTAACGGTAACTTCAGCGGCGGCAAGGAAAATCTCGAACAATCCAAGTACAACTTTCTGATACTGACCGCCGACGCGGCGTTCCAGTTGGATTTCTTTGGCCGGTTGCGCCGAGCCAATGAGGCTGCACGAGCCCAACTCCTGGCTACAGAAGACGCACGGCAAGTCGTCGTTCTGACCCTCGTCGGCGATGTGGCGAGCGACTACTTCACTCTTTTGCAACTAGATCTGCAGCTCCAGATCACGCGTGAGACGGTCAACACGCAAACTGATTCAGTCAAACTCACGAAACTGCGCCTTGAGCACGGCGTCGCGACGAAGCTCGATGTACTCCAGGCACAGCAGGTCCTGGATACGGCGAATGCCCAGATTCCGGACCTGGAGCGGCAAATCGGTCAGGAAGAAGATGCCATTAGCATCCTCCTCGGCAATTATCCGCAAGACGTGTCGCGCGGTATTCCGCTCGTTGAGCAGACACTCCCACCTGAAGTTCCAGCTGGCCTTCCGTCTTCGATCATCGAGCGCCGTCCCGATATTCGCGAGGCGGAGCAGAACTTGATCGCCGCGAACGCCAACATCGGTGTAGTCAAGGCTCAGTTCTTTCCGCAAATGTCGCTGACCGGATCAGATGGAGGTTCTTTCGGTCGAAGCAGTGCCTTTTCGAGCTTGATGACTACACAGCTTGGCATCTGGTCTTACGGCGCGCAGGTGAGCCAGCCGATTTTCACGGGAGGCGCGCTGAAAGGGAATTTGCATCTGGCCGAGTCGGAACACCAGCAGGCTCTGATCGCATACCGACAAGCGATCCAGCAAGCCTTTGGAGATGTTTCCGACGCGCTCATCGGTTACGAAAAACTTCATCAGGTCCGGACACGCCAGCAGGATACAGTGGCGGACCTACAGGAGACGGTCCGCATTTCCACCCTTCGCTACAAAGGCGGCACAACGACCTATCTCGAAGTGCTCGACGGACAGCGGTCGCTTTACGGTGCAGAACTGACGCTTGCAGCCGCGCGGGGCGATGAATACCGAAGCCTCGTCCAACTGTACAAAGCGCTCGGCGGAGGCTGGCAATAGCAAAATCGTCGGCCAGTACCAGGACATCGTCAGGAACCAAACCCAGTTCATGGATGGCCGAAGGACAAAGGCATGCGACTCAATCACTTTCTGCTCTCGCCGAAGGTGTCGGACCGGCTCGTGGACAGTGGTGTAGACCGATGGGCGCGTGGGCAGGTAAACGTTAGCGACCATGCGCTAACATGGATAATGCTCGATCTTTAGACCAGAGCCGTATAAATCACGAATTCATTAACGGCAAGCTGGTGGGAACAAGAGGCACTCGGGGCTCTCTACGATTCTTGCCAAGACCCGCCAAGGGGCTGAGCAATCGCCGCTAAGAACTTCTTGCGTTTTTGAATTTCGGGGCTGTAGACAGAATTGTGTCCAGCTCGGTTCAGGCCTCGGCGACGCGACGCCGAAACCTCAGTAGTGGTCGGCGGCGGCGGCGTTGCGAAAAATGAAAGCTATTCGTGCGGTTCGGAGTAACGCCGAGGAGAGGGAATGATGACCGATCCGCTGACCGAAATCGAAAATGTCTTTTCTGCGGATTTGCCATCAAGGCCCTCAGCAGTCAACCGCACTGCGTAGTTGCCGGCAGCGGTGTAACTATGAGTGAGGATTGCGCCATCGGCGAATACGCCATCGCCGAAATCCCAATGATAGGCAAGCGCGGGGACTCCGTCTTTAGACACTATGCCGGCGAACTCAAGCTCCTCGCCAATTTTTGCTTGAGACGATACTCGGAAAGTAAGCGAAGGCGCGGCCATAGGGATGGAAGTATCAATAATCTTGATCAGCTTGACTGAGTGCGCAGGCTGATGTTCCAGGCGGAGCGTTTCGTGGTCCATTGCCAACGGCTGATCTTGCGCGAGCGAATCAAATAACTTGTACGAATGCTCTGCGGGGAACTTCAAATCGGAAAGAGTGAAAGTGTGAGAACCAGGCTGCTCTGTCCAGTTAAAGACCGCCAAAATGGACTGACGCTGGTCTTCGCGTAACAGAAAGACGCTCGGTTGCTCATCCTTTTCTGTATAAGTCAGTAGATCTACCGGCAAAGCAGCACGCCCAAGTTTCGCCATGGCAAGCAAATCAGGATTCTTGACCAACGCGAGGCGCTCCGGATCGCTCCCCAGTATTGGGAGGTCGTCGCCAATTTCGAACATTCCTCCAGAAACTGCCGCCAGAGCGATTGAGACTTGAGCCTCATTCAATGTAAGTGGAGCTTGAATGGTTCGCTCTTCCAGGAGTTGCCGGGAAACCGTAAACGCGTCCGGGTCATCGATGAAAAAGTTGCGATGCATGTAATAACGCGCCGCGATGCCAGGCTCAGCTTCCTTGCTGCGGAGAAACGCGTGGCCTGTGTCCTGGGAGATACGTCCTTCATCCACCAGCCCCACTGGGTTCAACATCGGGCTGCCATCTTTATCGAGGAGCACGTCTTCGCCGACGGCTTGGCGAATAATCTCGAGCCCAATTCGCTGCGCTTCGATTGCCGTTGTGTTCGGGCGATGGTAATAGGCCTCGATTGCCGTGTTATCCATGAAGTCGAGCTTAATGTAGCGCACACCCCATTCCCGGACCAGTGTGCGATAGGTCTGTCGAAGATATTCCTGGGCGTCAGGATGAGTGACATCTAACACGAACAGACGTTCGCCCTCCACCTCTTCGGCGGTTCCGATTGAAATCGGATCGCCATGTGCGTTGTGCACCAGCCAGTCTTTATGATGCTCGTAAATCCAGGCGCGCTCGCCTACTTCGAAGGGAGCCGTCCAAACTCCTACCTGCAATCCCAACCGGCAAATGCGGTGAGTTAGATCCCACATACCGCGAGAAAATTGAGAGGCATTGGGTGTCGCGTATTCACTGCGTGAATATGAGTAACCCAGGTCGAAGTGAAAGTAGTCATAGCCCAACATCTTCAGGTGCTCGGCCAGCCATTGCGCATTCGTGAGCGCAGTACCTTCAGTGATTTTTGTGTAGAAGGCCGTCCAACTCCACCATCCAAGCATGTTGTCCGCAGCGACGCGACTGTGATGAAGTTCTCTAATCACGGCGCCATAGTTCTCCAGTTGCGAGTGGTAGTCGCTTCCGGCAGCAAACATCACGCGTTCTGAAGCTATTGATTCGCCGGCTGGAAGTGGAACGTTTAATTCAAGAAGATTTTCCGCAGGTCCTTCCCGCAGACCGGATTCGGGATCGGTAGCTTGTATCTCGCTAGTCCCAGTTGAATCGATAGTGTATGAAGCGATGGTGGGGCCTTCCGATGCTGAAGGTTGCGTTTGAAGATGAATGATGGTGAGGAAACGATTAGAAGTGAGAGCTCCCAAAAAAAGACTCTCCTTGCTATTCCGGTTGTAGATCAATTGGCTGCCTACGGCACGGTGTATCCCCTTGGGAGCTTTTCCTAGATCGTAAATCTGGATCGGCGGCCAATCCTCGCTGAAGCTGTCCGAAAGCACGCGGTCGGCGTTCTGCGGGCCGCCGAGATCGATAATTTTGTTTCCGACGGCCTCGACGCTTCGGATACTTTGGATCGTCACCGCATCGCCTGCGTGATTTTGTACCTCAGCCTCGATGACGCCAAAAGCTCTCCCCTCGTAGATCTGTAACGAACATGCGAGATCCGGGTGGTTCTGAAGTCCGGACGAAATGATTGTTATTTTCTTGCCGTGTCCGAGAGCGTCGTCAAAAGTTGATTGAGATATCTCGTGTTTCGGATAATCGGTCGATTGAATCCACTTATGATCGATCTGCGCCGCCACTCTTGCGTGAATGACGCTCTGTCCGCCATTCCCTGTTTGGATTTCATAGGTGCCGTCGCTTGACTGAACCGACACGGATAGCCCCTCGATTGAAGCAACCACCTGAGAAGCCCTGGCTGGGTCAGAAGAGCCCAGACAGCTTTCAACTATGATCAGCAGGCAGGTTATGAAGAAACCTGCGATCTCAGCCTTGCGCCGAAAACCACAAAAACTATTTCCAATCATGAATTCCTTCCGTTATCCGCGAGATCTTGATTTAGCCTCATGCAGAATCCTGACTGAGGTTAAAGGGCCATGTAGATTTCCACTTCGACCAGATGAAGAAAACCACGACGCCGCTTAGCAGCGTTAATAATCCGATCTCGATATAGAGCCAGCCCGAGGTCAGAAAAACGTAGGCCCATCCAAAGAACGCGATGAAAATGGGGACGGGATAAAACCACATCTTGTAGGGCCGCGCACTGTCCGGAAACTTTCGCCGCAAAAGCGGAATGGCAAACAGCTGTCCGAGAAATTGCACCAAAATTCTGGTGGTGATCAGAGCGCTGACGAGTTGATCAAGCTTAAGGAATGCGGCGGCAATCGATACACCGCCCAGAACCAGAAGTGAAACCTGCGGATAGTTTTTCGTAGCATGCAGCTGCGCAAACGGGCGGAAAAAATAGCCGTCGATGGCAGCCGCATAGGGAATTCGCGAATAACCCAGGAGAAGCGCGAACACGGAGCCAAAGGCCGACCAGAGGATCAAAATTGTCACCGCGATTGCGGCGCCCCTGCCATATAGGCGCTCCATGAAGTCAGAAACGATGAAGTTCGAATGAATTCCTTCCCGCCACGGCACCACTCCGATCAAGGCGAGGTGCAGCGCTAAATATCCTACACAGCAGATCGCAAGCGAATACAGAATCGATCGCGGCACTACATAGGAAGGATTCTGCACTTCGTCACCGATGTAACACACATCGTAGTATCCGAGATAGTTGTACACGGCGATCAGAGTAGCGCTGCCCAGACCAAGCACGAAGCCACGATTAAAGGCCATCGCTCCGGGGGGGAAATCGAACGCCCTGTGGGCATTGAAGTGAGGAAAACCGGTCACGATGACGGCTAACATCGCCAGCAGCGTGCCAATCCAAAGCGTGAGCGTGACCTTGCTAAGGAACGTGATCTTTCGGCATAAGAGGAGCAACGCAACCAGGCCTGCGGCCACTGCTATGTATTGCTGGCCTCTACCGCTTAGTCCCGGCCAGAGATATGTAGAATAGTTTCCGAATCCGATCATGCCGGATGCGATTTCCAAAGGCCCGCTCAAAACGAATTGCCAGATGAAAAGAAAAGCCATCAGGCGGCCCCAACTCTGATGGCCGTAGGCCTCGCGAAGAAAATGGTAGCTGCCGCCGGAGCCGGGCAACGCCGCCCCCAGTTCGCTCCACATCAAACCGTCGGAAATTACGATGAGCGCACCCGTCAGCCAGCCCAGCATGGATTGCGGGCCGCCCATGGAAGCCATCAATAGTGGGATTGTGATGAAGGGGCCGATCCCAACCATGTTGGCCATATTCAGGGCCGTGGCAGGAAGTAAACCGAAAGCGCGCGTCAGGTGGGGATGCGTTTCAGTCTTCATTGCCGTACGCGAGCAAGATGGTGCCCCCGGACGTGAGTGGCGGCATTCATTTTTTAATGGCGCGAATCTACCGATAGTTTGCTCGTTTGTCAATTGGTCTGTTTGTTTATGATCGATTTTGATTCCGATCGATATACTTTGACGATACAAATCGTCTCCATCCGAAATACAATGGGTGCCGCGACGCCACCGATCCACACAAGGTTAGCGCAGCCAGGAGAGCGCAGACATTATGCTCGCGGAAGAGCGCAGATTTCGCATTCGAGAGATTCTTTCCGGTCAACGCACGATTACCGCTTCCGACCTTTGCGCCGCGCTGGGGGTTACCGCCGCAACGGTAAGACGAGACTTGGCAGCCCTGGAGCAGGATGGAGTACTGGTTCGTTCTCACGGGGGAGCGGTTTCCCGCATGTCGAGCACCAACTTCCAACCTTCCTATGAGACGTTATCGCACAGCCATAGCAACGAGAAGCATGCGATTGCGCGAGCGGCTGAACATTTGGTGCTGGATGGCGAAACCGTCTTTCTAGAGGGAAGTACCACGGTGTTTGAGCTTGCCCGTGGCTTGAATCAGCGGAATCGTCTGACTGTAGTGACAAATTCACCCACGATCGTTTGCCAGTTGCAAAGAAGCTCAGGCGTGACTGTGCTCTGCACCGGGGGCGATCTGCAAAAGGACACGTTCTATTTTTCCGGCGAATGGGCGCAACGTGCGCTCTCCGAAATCCGGTTGGATAAAGCAATTTTGGGAGTGAGCGCAATCGATCTTTCGTATGGAGTCTCGACGGCAAACCATGCCGAGGCGCAGATCAAGAAGATGATCACGAGAGCTGCGAAAACCCGAATTGCGTTAGCGGATCACAGTAAGTTTGGTACCCAAAGCTTCGCCTACGTGGGCCCCGTGGCGGACATCGACGTGCTCGTAACCGACTCCGGGACTGACCCCAAATACATCAAGGGGCTGCGTGAAGCAGGGGTCGAAGTGGTGGTTGCGGAGTGCCAAGAAACGCGTAAAGGACCCCCCAAACGAGCACATTCGCACAAATAGGTTGACAATCGGTCACGAGGCGGATAGTTTTTGAGTCCGTCTTAAGTGCAGCGAAAAAATGAGGGGATTGTGAGCGATTGCGGCAAGAAGATCCGCTTGAATCGTGTGCTGGGAGGCTCGAAACGCCGGGCTCTGGTCGTGGCTTTCGATCATGCATTGGTACTGGGGCCGATTCCTGGAACGGAAGACCCATTAGGAAAGATTCGACAATTTGCTGAATCCGACGTCGATGCCTTGCTGCTAAACCTTGGACTCATGCGCCAATTTGCGAACACGAAAATACCCGGTGCAATACCGGCTTTAATTGCCCGGCTGGATTGGACGACGGTTTGGTCGGCGTTTGGACAAGCCGGAAGCGGTGCGCTGCACAGCTCGCTTCTGGCACGTCCCGAGGAAGCGTTGCGACACGGCGCGGATGCCGTGCTCACCTATCTAGTCGTAGGCACTGGCGATGCCGAGTTCGAGATGAAGGAGATCAGGCGCAATGCCGAAGTCGCCCGCGAATGTGAACGAGTTGGAATCCCGCTGATTGTTGAATCACTGGCACGGGGGAAGGATGTGCAGAATCCGGGTGATCCCAAGTGGCTGAACCTGCACACTCGTATGGCGGCCGAGCTAGGCGCCGATGCGGTTAAGACGGATTACAGCGGGGATACAGCCTCGATGCGTTCGGTGGTGGAAAGTTGTCCCATACCAATTCTGGTGCTAGGTGGAAGCCGTCATGCCTCGGACAAACACGCGCTTGATGTGGTGCTTGACGTTGCGGCTGCGGGAGCGGCCGGTGTCTTCTTTGGCCGCAACGTTTTCCAGGCCGACAACATGAGCAGCTTTCTTGAACAGGCGCGGGCTGCGCTTGACGGAAGCCCGAAGACAGAATTTCAAGCGCTCACAAGATAATGACATCGGGTTCGCAGGCGCGGGGGGGTTGGCGCAACAAGAATGTGATGGATGGCCGCCCCGGGTTCCGGTTGCGGGCAGAGTGGGGACATGTCTCCGTTCTTGAGGGCGGAGGGCATATCTGCGAGTTGAATCTCAACGCATGTTCCGGCGTGAACCCGCTATGGCGTCCGCAATGGGCGACGATCGATCCATTCGAGTATACGACTGCGAAATGTGCGCGCCAGTACGGACCTCCACCGGATGGCAGGTTACTCTCTGGCCTTGCGGGACATAGCCTCAGCTTCGATCACTTCGGGCCGCCTTCTGTCGACGAAACGGCGGCAGGTCTCACCACCCACGGCGAAGCGCCCGCGTTGAAGTGGAAGGTCCAGAAACAAACGCAGTCGCGGAAGGCACAATTGCAATATGGTGTGACGCTTCCCGAAGCTCGGATCCGTTTCAGCAGGAAGCTAACTCTTGACCGCCCGAATCCGGTGATCTATTGCGAAGAAGAGGCGGTCAGCCTGAGTAATTATGACCGGCCCATTTCGGGGAACGAACATGTGACCTTCGGGCCACCATTTCTGGAAGCGGGAACCACCTGGTTCGACATGCCGGCAACGCGGGCAAAGGTTTGTCCAGCCAGTTACAGCCCTCGATTTTCGCTTCAGCCGGCTGCCGAATTTGCCTGGCCCAACGCGCCAACAAAAGATCGCAAGCGGATGAACTTGCGCACGACACCGGCACAGCGGTACGGACACCGTTTCATCGCGGTGTGTAACCCGCGCCTGAAGCTTCTCGTCATTTATGCATTTCGACGGGCGGACTTTCCTTGGGTGGGCAATTGGGAAGAGCGATACAACCGGACCTCAGCTCCATGGCGAGGAAAAACGTTTACCGGGGACTGGAGTTCAGCACGACTCCGTTCTCGATTCCGCGACGCGAAACCATCGAGCAAGGTCCTCTGTTCGGAGAGCGAACGTATCGCTGGCTTCCGGCCAAGTCCAAGGCTCAAGTTCGGTTTCTGATTTTGTTGTTTGAGGTGCCGGAGACATTTCGTGGCGTATCGAGTGTTTCCATCGCTAAGGGAAAGATCGATGTTGTTGAATCCGGGGCCCATGGCCGGAAGCTTTCGGTCGCGGCGGACAAATTCCTGTGAATGGCGCCGATAGTTGAGTAATCCGCAACGCATGCCTTGCCTTGCGCGAGTTGTGACGAGTCCCGGCAATTCGGATGAACACCTGGCGGTAAAGCAAGCGGGAATCGAAAACCATCATGAGTTTGCTGGCCATCGATATCGGTTCGAGCAGGTGCAAAGCGGTGGTGTTCGCGCTGACAGGTGAGATACTTGCCCAGCACGCTTACGCGTACGCGCCTGAGTTCCCCGCTCCTAGGCGCGCGGAGATAAATTCCGAACGTTTTTGGCAGGCGGTGTGCAATTGTTCGCAGGCGGTATCCAAGAATCTTACCGACCCCGTCCGAGCTCTGTGTCTGAATTCGCACGGTGAAACTTTTGTGCCGGTAAATGAACGCAATGAGGCAATCGCTCCAGCGATCCTCAATCAGGACAATCGGGCCACAGAAGAAGCGGTGTGGCTCGAACGAACAATTGGAAGAAAGACACTTTTCGAAATAACCGGCCTGGTCGCTCATCCCATGTATCCTGTTGCGAAATTCCTTTGGCTGCGTAGGCACCTGCCGGACGTTTTTACTCCTTCGGTTCGTTTCCTTAGTGTGATCGGTTATGTTCTTTCGCGATTAGGACTGCCACCTTATATCGATTATTCCCTGGCCTCGCGCTATCTGGCGTTTGACATCCGGCAGCTGGGGTGGTCGCAAGAAATTCTCGCCGCCACAGAAATAAATGTTGAGTGCCTGCCCATTCCTATACCTGCTGGAACGATTGCTGGAAAACTAGATGGATCCGCTGCCAGTCAACTCGGTCTATCAAAGGGAACAATCGTTGTGATGGGAGGGCACGATCAACCTTGCGGGGCCTTGGGTGTTGGCGCTATCGATTCGGGCCGCGTGGCCGATTCCATGGGCACTTACGAATGTCTGTTTGCGGCTTCCGATCAGCCGATCTTGACGGATGTTGCGCTAGCGGCTTCTCTCAACTCTTATTGTCACGTGGTTGCAGATAGGTTCGTCACACTGGCGTATTTTCCATCGGGAATCATGATCAAGTGGTTTCACGATCTGTTGTACGGAGAGGCGCATGGAGAAGCGAACGGGGAAGGCGACGTCGCTCAGGATGGGGATCCATATGAGGCAGAGTCTATTCATTACGCGGCGCTCGAACGGGAAGCATCAGCGGGCCCAACGGGGCTTTGCGTTACTCCTAATCTGATCGGGACCTGCAATCCTGATTTCAACCCGCACGCCCGCGGAATTATTTCCGGCTTGGGGCCGAACACCAGCCGCAGCCAGATTTACAAAGGTATCCTGGAAGGGCTGGCGTGTGAGATGTCGCAGATGAGCGAAACTCTGGCAAGTGCGGTGGGAGATTTTCGAGATGTCTACGTCACGGGGGGCGGATCGCGGTCGGCTCTGGGTCTGCGGTTGCGGGCCGCTTTGTCAGGCCGGCGGCTGCATGTAATGAAGTGTCCGGAAGCAGTGTGTCTGGGCGGGGCCATTCTTGCCGGAGTTGCATCGGGAGAATACGGGAGCTTGCGGGATGTGATGGAACTCTTGGTCCGCGAGGTTGCGACTATATCGCCCGATCCTGCGATGGCCCAAGCTTACGCGCAGCAAATCAAACAATACCGCTATTTGCGTTCGGCGCTGACTGCGACTAAAAGTTCAACAGGCCAACAGGAGGGATAGTGATCCAGCCCACAATCGGACTCATAGTGTTTGGAGTTCACAAAGATGGTTTAAGAGACCCGATGGGTACACCATTCATTGATGACGCATTGGTTCAGCGCGCCCAGAGCGCACTGATTGCTGCGGGTCTGAAAGTTATTGAGCATGACGTTATTGTTGCCAGCAAAGACGAAGCTCGGGCCGCATTCAAGAAAATGAAATCCGACGATGCCATTGATGCGGTCGTCCTATTTTCCGGGACATGGGTTTGGGCGGCTCACCTAGTCGGCGCTATTCGCGATTACTGCGCAACCGGCAAAGGCTTGCTATTGTGGACGCACCCCGGCTCTCAAGGCTGGCGACCGGTTGGCGGATTTGTGCTGCACGGAGGGTTGCTCGAAATCGGTGTCGCGCACAAATTTGTATACGGCAGTCTGGAGGAACAAGAGACCGTAAGCAAGATCGTCAGCTATGCGCGAGCATCACATCTGAAAAACTTTCTCAACATGTCCACCATTGGTACATTCGGCGGTCGCGGGATGGGGCAAACCTGCGGCGCTGCCGATCCTTCTCAATGGATGAGGATGTTTGGCCTCGATATCGATTCTCGAGACACAACTGAGTTGAAGCAAGCCGCTGAAGCGATCTGCGCAAAAGAACTGGATGATCTGCAGCCGCGGCTGAAACAGCTTTTCGGCAAGGAACCCGAGCGAAACGCAGTCACCGAGCGCTCGATCCGTCTCTATCTCGCTCTGAAAAAACTTGTGGCGAAGGAGAAGTTTGACTTTTATACGATTCAATCTTTTCCTGGTCTGGCCAGCGATTACGCCGCCACTTGTTTTGCGCAGAGCATGATGCTTGAGGATGGAGTTGGTACCTCTACGCTGGGCGATTTCAATACTGCTTTGACTGTTCTCCTGCTCACCAAACTGAGCAAGGAGAGAGTGTACTACGGCGATTTGCAGCACGTTGACAAAAAAGCAAGAGAGATCAAGATTATCGGGGATGGCGCTTGTCCGCCTTCATTGGCCAGCAAGCTAGGCCCGGCTGGTTTCTCGGAACATGGTATCCACACGGAAGGCGAAGCGGGCGGCCTGTCGGTAAAGTTGATCTGCAAAGTGGGAGAAGGAGTGTTGGCGCGGCTGGGCAGAGTGAATGGTGAGTTTCAAATGGTGATTAGCCGAGCCAGCATTTTCGAGCCCGCCGCGAATCAGATAGAAAGTCGGCTCAACGAATGTGGCATTCCATTCTGGCCGCACGGGTTCGTCACCGCGCATTGTGACATCGAAGGTTTGCTACAGCATTGGACTAATGAATATGCATGCCTGGGCTACGGCGAAGATTTATATCCGGCGTTGGTCGATTTTTGCGATATTACAGGAATCAAGGCAATTCTTCCCTGAGCGTTCGACCAGTGATCGATGCAAGAGGGACGTGACGGGACATGATGCGAGATACAGACGGGACCAACAGAAGGACATTCCTGAAAGGGGCGGGGGGAATGCTGGTGGCTAGCAGCATGGAGGCGCGTTCCTATGCCCGGATTCTCGGGGCCAACGATCGTATCCGGCTGGGACAGTTGGGATGCGGAGAACGCAGCGCAGGTCATGTGCATATGGCGCAACTCGCCGCGAACCAAATTCCAGTGGAGACGGTTGCGGTATGTGATCTGTGGAACCGGGCGCGCGAGCGCCGCGCCGCGCAAGTAAAGAAGGCTTTCCGACTTGAGCCGCAGATGTACCAGTACTCGGAGGATATGCTCGCCAGGAAAGACATCGATGGCGTGATGATCGCGACCGGAGATTTCCAACACGCGAAGCTGTGCTCTGAGGTGGTGCAGGCGGGCAAGGATTGTTACGTCGAAAAGCCTTTTGCCAATGTGCTGGCGGAAGCCAAGGAAGTTCGCGATATCGTGAAGGCGTCAAAACAGGTCGTGCAGATGGGAACGCAGCACCGTAGCCAGACTTATCCGCTGGCCGTGCGGGATATTATTCGGTCGGAAAAGGTCGGACCCATCGTTCAGATCGAGCAGGAGTGGAATGTCAATGAGGAGCGCTGGCGTTTTGTAGAGGCAGATACCGGTGTTTCGCCGGAGATGTTGAAGGATTTGAATATGGAGTGGAAGAACTGGCTTTATGACCGAAGGTCGCAGCTCCGCGAAGAAGATACGGATTGGAAGCGTTGGTTGCTGGGCAAACCGGATCGGCCGTTCGATCCCCATGTTTATCTCGAATTCCGGCTCTACAAAGATTTTTCTTCCGGGATCTTTGACCAGTGGCTCAGCCACGGCAGCGACTTGGTTCATCTTTGGACAGACGAGAGTTACCCCTCGAGTGTGGTGGCGAATGGGGGCGTCTTTACCTGGAAAGATGGACGAGAAAATCCCGATACCTGCGTGGCGGCGGTGACTTATCCAAAAGGATTCCTGTATACCTACAAGACTACTTTCGGAAATAGTTACCGGAGTTTCTCGCGCATTCAGGGCCGGAACGGAACGATCGAAAACTACGGTGGAGAGGGCGCGTCACTCTTCATCACGACCGAAGAGGGTGGAAGAAAGGAATTCGATCCCTGGGAATCTGGTCCGGTCTACACCAAAGCACCGATTGTGGGAACGTCCGGCGACGCAGCAACCACCTTGAAAGTTCCGGGAGCGCTGCCGCCTAATTCTCTTGGGCCGGACGATGACGATGTGAATCATCTGGTGAATTGGCTTAAGGCAATGCAGACGCGTAGCGAGCCGAACGCAACTGTCGATCACGGCTTTTCCCATTCCATCGTATGCATCATGGCTGCGCAGTCGTATTGGACGGGAAAGAGGTTGTACTGGGATCCGCGGCGCGAGGAGATTACAGATCAGCCAGTATGATCCCGCTGCTGTCGCAGCGGATGAACAGACGACTGCGGCAATACCTTTCAACTCAACGGAGGAACCGGTGATCAGCTACAGGATCAGACAGAGCATGAAGATGGATACGGTCAGATTTGTTGCAATTCTGCTGCTTTTCGGCGGCGGTGTTGCGGCGCAGCAGACACAACCATCTGGTCAAGAACACGCTTTGCAAATCATGGTGAACCCGGCGGACGGCAAATACGCCGTCGCAATGCCAGGATCGAATTCTTATGCCTTGCGAGCGGGAGTCGGGGTTGAGGTGGATGGGCACTGGCTTCATGCGTCCGATTATCCGCGGCATGCGGTAGAGCACTCGCAAGCTCAGGGATATCTGGGGGACGCGACAGACTGGCAAGTCACTTACTCGGGATTGAGCGGGCAGCCCGACCTGACTTATCACCTGCGCGCCTACTCAAGCGAGCCCTTCGGCGATATCGAAGTAACGGTTCGGAACAGCACAGGGAGGACCATTCATGTCGAGAGCATTCGTTCCGTGGATGCGAATGAAGGAGCGATTATCGTCCTGGGAGGACCGGTGATCGACGATCGAGTTCTCTCCGACAGCTTCAGCGAGGACCGGCCAGCCATTACCATCCACAACTTTGCGGATACCGGAAAGCAGATGCATCGAGCCGTCGGCAGCCAGCTCATCTACAATCGCCGAAGCCATGAGAGCTGGTTTCTTGGCGCGCTCACTTCGGACAAGTTTCTAACCATTTTGCGGCTTCACCTCGCCGGCTCTTCCGGCTCTGCACCTCGCGCTGCGGCCTACGAGGTCGATTCAACTGGGACCACCGAGATGGAGAAGGAAAATTCTCTGGAGCATTCCTCGGCAGAGGATCAGGTGGAGTTGAGCTTACCGGTCGCCGCCGGTGCGGAGCTATCCTCCGAGCGTGTGCTCTTCAGTCTGGGCACTGACTATCATCGGCAGCTGGAAACTTATGGTTCGTTGATTCGAGAGATTCATCATGCCAGAACCTCTGCGCCCGCATTAATGGGTTGGTGGAGCTGGACGGCCTACTACTTCGGGTTGAATGAGGCAGCAGCCCTGACCAATGCCGAGTGGGAAGCGGAGCATCTGAAATCACTCGGCTATAACATCTTCCACATCGATGAAGGCTATCAATACGCACGGGGAGAGTACACTACGCCGAACGCAACTTTGTTTCCCCATGGTCTGGGAGCTCTCGAGTACAAGTTGCGCGGCCTGGGGCTGGTTCCCGGGATATGGACTGCTCCGTTTGAAATATCGCAGCGCTCATGGGTGTACGAGAATCATCCGGATTGGCTGGTGAAAAATGCAAAAGGGCAACCCATCCATGCCGGCACAGTCGTGGATAACAAAGATCCGCTGTTCGTGCTGGACACTACCAACCCGGGGGCTCAGGAGTATCTGCGAAAGACTTATTCCACGCTGGTGAATGAATGGGGCGTGCATTACATCAAGATGGATTTTATGGACGATAGCGGGATCGAAGGTTACTACTACAAACCAAATACAACCGCCCTGGAAGCCCAGAGGATCGGGCTGAAGATCATCCGCGACACGGTTGGGGAAGATGTATTTTTGGATAAAGATGGAAGCGTCATGCTGAACCCTGTAGGTTATGTGGATTATGGGCGGATATCGCTGGATACGGGGCACACATTCGGCGCCAGCAAAGAAGCCGCACCGGGAATTGCCGCGCGATATTACATGAATCGCAATTTTTTCGTGGCCGATCCGGATGCGTTTACGGTATCGACGCAAACCATCGCCGATCAGACATGGCACGAGAGCGACAAGCCAGTTACTTTGGATGAGGCCGGAGTCTCCATTGCGCTCGCCGCCGTTTCCGGCGGAATGTTCGAGATCGGAGACGAACTCCAGTCGTTGTCGAAGGCTCCGGAGCGCCTCGCGCTGATTCAGAATCAGGAGCTGATTCAGATGACTCGTCTGGGAAAGTCGTCGGTTCCATTGGATCTAATGAATTTCTCAGCCGAGGATGAGCAGCCGAGCGTCTTCTTTCTCAAAGAAGATGCCCGGCAGAGCATCCTGACTGTTTTTAACTGGACGGACAAAGAGAGGGATCACTCGATCGATCTCACAGCCGCCGGATTGACTGCGAGGGGCCAGTACAACGTTACAGATGTTCTCGACAATCGGGAGATCCCCGCTCCAGTCGCTGGCGTGCTGGCCCTTCATCAGCCGCCCCATTCGGTGCGGGTATTGAAAATAGTCGACGCGCACATTCCCGCAGTTGCTCCCGCCGTGACGACGGACCACCCTTCTGCCGGGAATGCGGGAGCCGCGCTTAGGTTTGCGGCGCACGGCCGCAGCGGCGATGCGGTGGTTTCGTATCGCTGGGATTTCGGCGACGGCGTGACCCAGGAGGGCGGTGAAGTGAATCATGCTTATACCGAGCCGGGTGAATACAAAGTGCATCTGACGGCCACTGGTCTCGGCGGTCTCAGCGCGGAAGACGACTTCCAGTTGCGCATCTCGGGCCACATGCCGACGACCTTTGATCCTCAAAGCATCAAACGCTACCAGCCGGCCCGGTGAAGTGTTGCCGCGCCGCGGATTTTCATGGAGGAGGACTCATGCAAAGCAAGGTCTCGCTTCTACGGAACTCCGCTGTTGTACATGCCGCGCTCTTTGCGACTGTATTGATGTTAGTACCGTCGCTTGCCGGACAAACCGGAGCCACCTACTATGTGTCAACTACGGGCAAAAACAGCAATCCTGGCACAATCGGCGCGCCTTGGTTAACCATCCAGCACGCGGCAAATACGGTCAAGGCCGGCGCCACGGTGTACGTATTCGGCGGGGTCTACCACGAGTCCGTGAACTTTCCCGCGTCTGGAACGGCATCGGCGCCGATTACATTCCGAAGCTATCCCGGACAGACTGCGGTGATCGATGGGACCGGCGTGAGCTGCTGCGGCTCATCGGGCACACAGGGTCTCATCAATATGACGGGACGCCTGAGTTACATCACCATCAGCGGATTTGAAATCCGCAATTACACCACGAACAACGAAAACAGTGTTCCGGTCGGCGTCTGGATTACGGGTTCGGGCACGGGAATCCATATTCTGAATAATCGCGTGCATAACATCACGACCAAGTCGGAAGCGAACGGCAATGCGTTCGGCATGGCGGTTTACGGCACGTCAAAGACTCCCATCACACAGCTGGTCATCAGTGGCAACGAGGTCTACGACCTGAGGACCGGGGAGAGCGAATCGCTGACCGTGAATGGGAACGTGACCTATTTTCAAATCACCAATGACCTGGTTCACGACAATGACAACATCGGCATCGACGCGATTGGATACGAAGGCGTCGGTCCCGTTGGCTATGACGAGGCTATGTATGGGGAAATCAGCGGGAACACGGTCTATAACATCAGCGGAATAACGAATCCCGGTGAGGGCTACGAATACGATGCTGACGGACTCTACTGCGACGGCTGCGCTTATGTCACCATCGAGCGGAACGTGATTATACAGACCGACTACGGCATCGAGACGACCAGCGAAAATCAAATCTGCCAAACCAATGGCACCGAATGGTCTGGCCCGAACAATACCGGAACCGCTGGGAAGGGCAAGTCTCCGTGTTACGGCCGATATGTTACGGTGCGCAACAATATTTTCTACAATTCCAATGCCTGCGCTAACTCCATCGGCGGTTACGCGGCCGCGACCAAGAATGGCGACGAGAGTAATGGAGGAGGCAGCAGCTACCACGATGTCTTCGTCAACAACACTCTGTACAACAACGCTACCCAGCCCGGCAACGAATCGGAAGGCGGCTCAACCGGCGAATTCCAGATTCAGTACCAGGTGGGCAGCGCGCAAGGGAACATCTACGAAAACAACGTGGTCTACGCCGGCGCATACAACACCTGGATCTTCAGCTACGTCCCCTTTTCGCAGGCGTACCCTGCTCCGCCGGCGACGCTCAATTGGAACCTGTACAACTCGGCTGAGGGCTATGTGGAAGGAACGTCAATCTGGTGGGGTAACGTGACTACCTTCACGGGTTTTTCAAACTGGCAAACCAGCAGCGGGGAAGATGCAAACTCGCTGAGCGCGAATCCCCTGTTCGTCAATCTGGGCGACACGCCGCCAAACTTTGATACCCTCCCTTCTTCGCCGACCATCGGTGCCGGCAGTACGAGCCTCTCGTGCAGCGTTGGCTGGTGCGATCCCAATGGAAGTTCCCCCCACTCCATTTATGGCAGCACAGACTTCCTCGGCAATCCTCGGACGAACGGCTCGAACATTGACATTGGCGCCTACGAAAATACTGGGGCCGCAATCGACAACTCGTTGACTGTGAATCTGACCTCGGGAACGTACATTCTCAGGCCAGGTCAGTCGACCACTCTGACGGTCACGGTCTCCGCCAGTCCCGGTGGCGGCGGTGTGCCCAGCGGTACGGTGAACTTCATGCTTGGGTCAACCTTGCTGGCACAGCAAACGCTGCTGCCGACCAGCGCCACGGAGTCTGCGGCAAGTTTGCCACTCAGCGCGTCACAGCTCGCGCCAGGTGCCAACACGTTAACCGCCGTGTACTCGGGGAATGCGATTGCGCCCTGTTGTCCGGTATCAGGACCGCCGGTTACGGTGTACGGAAGCTCAACCTCGGCGCCAATCACCGTAACGAAAAAGGGGCGGTGACGAAGACGAGCGGTGCTTCCGCAGACGGCAAATGACTCCGGCTTTGCCCAAGCAATCGCTATCATTAATATTCGGCGTACTCAGGCCGCAGCGCACGTCGAAGCCATCGACTCCAAGGAAGAATGCCGGCATTGCCTCGGCGCAAAGTTTGTTTCATCCTCGCATTTTTGCGCTTGACTTCCTATGCGGATCGCAAGTAAACGTTTATATACATAATGAATCGAAATAGATCCGAAAACCAGCTTCGTGATAGCGAGCGGGGGCTTCGGCAGATTTTTACGAGGAGTGTGTGGCGTGGATGCTCTGGCTAAGCTTATCGATCTTTCGAGAGAAGAGAAGATCGAACGCGGTCTGTTATACACGCCTGCGGAAATTGCACAGCAGCCTGCCACCTGGGAGTCGACATTCTCTATCTTTCAAAAATATCGAGCGAGGCTGGCGGAGTTCCTAGGGCACGCCGGGTTCGGCGACTCCGCCGCTCCGAAACCAACTGTTTTTCTCATCGGCGCCGGCACTTCCGACTACGTGGGCAGAACTCTGATGTACCTGTTTCGCCGGCTCTGGAAGTGTGAAGTTATTGCCGTTCCCAGCACCAGTCTCCTGACTCACGCGGAGGAGTGGCTGATTCCGGGTCGGAAGTATGTCTGGATTTCGTTCTCCCGATCGGGCGACAGCCCGGAAGGTGTGTCTGTTATAGAAAAGGCTCTAGTGAGTCACCCCGATATTCATCACATAGTCGTCTCTTGTAATGCAGAAGGGCGCATGATTTCTTGCGCGGCGAGCCACCCACAAGCATTCGCCGTGACCCTCGAGGATGCGGTTAACGACCGGGCTCTGGCCATGACCAGTTCATTTTCTAATATGGTCGTATTTGGCCAGTGCATAGCTCATGTTCATGAGCTCGCGCAATACGAACCTATCCTGCACCGGCTGGTAGAAGCGGGAAAGTCTTTTCTTCCACAGGCCGCTGATGCTGCTGCGGCGCTGGCCTCGGAACCGTATGAGCGAGTCTGTTTTGCAGGATCGGGTTCGCTTGAGGGCGTAGCGGTTGAATCCGGGTTGAAGGTCCTGGAACTGACCGCGGGCAGAATCCTGACCATGGCGGAATCCGCCATGGGACTGCGTCACGGTCCTATGGCGGCTCTCGATAAAACTACGCTGCTGGTTGCTTTTCTTGCGAGCGATGAGAAGGTTGCGCGCTACGAAAAAGATGTGTTGCAGGAACTCATGCAGAAGCGACTCGTGAGAACCCAGTTCGCGGTGGGCGGGCATTCCGAGCTGCCGTTGGATGGTTTCGCAGAGCGCTATCTCTCGCCAAACATTCGCACAGCGGTGCCGGACGATTGTCGTCCGCCAGTGGACGTCTTGTTCGGTCAGCTGCTGGGGTTATTTTTCTCCTTGCGCTGTAACTTGATGCCGGACCGGCCCAGTCCCGGCGGCGTCATCAGCCGGGTGGTTCAAAATGTGAGGATTTACGCCTGATGGCTGCGCGGTGTTTTTATGAATCGATCACAAACGAACAAAAGAATTGACAAACGAGCACACTATGGGTAGATTCGCGCAATCGCAAAACGGATCTTTCAGAAAGCCAGCAGGCGAATAGTGCAGCAGAAAAACACAAAGATATTTGGCTCCCAGGGAGGGTAAACAATGAAGAGAAAATTTCGGAACCTATTGCCAGCGGGTTGGTTCATTTGCTTCTCCCTTGGACTCATTCTGGTTTTCGGGTCTACGATGCCCGGGTGGGCCCAGTACACGACCGCGCGCCTGAGTGGGATCGTTAGTGATCCATCGGGTGCAGTGGTGGCGGGAGCGGCCATCACGGTTCAAGATGTTGGCACCGGATATACCCAGACCGCCAATAGCACGTCTGCCGGGCAGTATCTGTTTCCCAGCCTGCCGGTCGGCACCTACCAGATCGCGGTTTCGATGGCCGGGTATAACCGCTATGTACAAAAAGGGATAGTGCTGTCGGTTAATCAGGCGGCCAGCCAAGACGTTCAGCTGCAGGTGGGCAGGGTCGAACAACAAGTGGTTGTGAACGCAAATTCTTCGCTGGTTACCACTGATTCTGCCACGGTGGGTCAACTCATCGACGAGAAAGAGATCGAAGAATTACCTCTGAACGGCCGATACGTACAGGAGCTGGTGTTTCTAGCGCCGGGAACCACCAACGTGACCGCCAACTATTGCGCCGCCAACTGCGAGGGAGGCGTCTTTCCCAGCGAGCAGTATGCCAAGGTGAACGGAGGTGGCGCCAACGGGGTCAATTACCTGTTGGACGGCGTCGATGCAAACGACACTTACATCAATGCCAACGTGCCTTTCCCCAATCCTGACGCTCTTCAGGAGTTCAATCTGATTACCGGTAATATGAGCGCCAGCTTCGGGAACGCGATCGGCGGTGTGGTGAACGTCGTCACAAAGTCGGGGACGGACGAGATTCACGGAGATGTATTTGAATTTCTCGAGAACAACGCGCTGGATGCCAGCAATTATTTTTCCGGAGGAGTTGTCAATCCGCTGAAGCAGAATCAATTCGGCGGAAGCATCGGCGGCCCGATTATTAAGAACCGACTATTTTATTTTGGGAGCTACCAGGGCACACGGTTCCGCACCGCACAGAATGGCCAGATTGCCTCGGTTCCGGATGCGGCCGAACGTACCGGAGACTTTTCCGATCTGCTTCCTGGTACGCAGCTGATAAATCCGAATACAGGGGCGAACTACAACAATAATCAAATTCCGGTAAGCCCTGTCGCCACTTACATTCTGAACCATATTCCGCTTCCGAATGGACCCAACGATCAGCTTACCTTTAACGGTGGACCGGATGCTCAGAACACCGACGAATATTTAGCCAAGGTCGACTTCAATTTCGGGAAGCACCATCTGAGCGGTCACTACTTCCAGATGAATTATACGGACCCGGTCTTTATTCCGCCTTCCACGAACCTTCTGGAACTGCGCGGCGATGCTGAACATCTGGTTCTCAGAAACATCAGCATTGTCGATATCTATACCATTTCCCACACCTTCTTATTGAGCAGCTATTTCGGATATAACAGCGAAAATGGAACAACCCTTTCTTCGGCTCCGTTCAGCATGGCCGATGCAGGATCAAATATCGCGATGCCGCCAAATCTTGGCGGGGGTAATTCCGCTGTCTTAAATCTAACTGTCGGCGGGGACATTTTCCTTCCCGGGACGCCCTATGGGCTGTGGAATCGCGGCGATCAATCGCTGCGTGAAATTGCAACATGGATGAAGGGGAAGCATGAAGTGCAATTCGGCGGAGAAATTTTACGGGTTCGCCTGCCCATGGGGAATCAATACCAGGAAAGCGGAGTCTTCGACTTTGAGGATCTGACCGGCAGTCCTCTGGCAGACTTCGAAACCGGCATTGTGTCCTCTTTCACTCAGGGCGGCGGACTTTACCTGAATTTTACTGGATATAGGGAAAGCCTCTTCGTGCAGGACAACTGGAAGGCTACCTCCCGCTTATTGTTAAGCGCCGGACTGCGCTGGGATCCTTTCTTCCCCTACACGGACAGCGATGGTCGAGTGGCATGCTTCGTTCCTGGAGCACAGTCGCAGCGCTTCCCGAATGCCCCTGTGGGCATGCTGTTCGGCGGAAAGAATCACGATCCCGGATGCCCGGACTCTTCCATTTATAACAATCCGAAAAACTTTGGACCACGCCTGGGCTTCGCCTATCGGATTACAGAAGATGGCAACACCAGTATTCGCGGCGGAGCCGGTTATTATTACGAAGCTCCAAACACGGTTGCCTTCGAAGATGTGGTGGGTGTTCCGCCTTTTGCTCCTATCGTCAACTTTGGCGATGTGGCCGTGGCCGATCCGTACGGAAGCGCGGGAGTCGCGAGCCCGTTTCCTGGGCAGTTTGGTCCCGTCAATCCAACTCCGAGTACTGCAATTTTCCCTTCTTCCGGTATTTCTTTCAGTCAGATATTCGATCGCCATTTCCGCTTACCCATGGTGCTGTCCTGGAACCTGACGGCGGAACGCGGGTTCAAACAGGACTGGATGTTGCGCGTGGCCTATGTGGGCAATAGCGGACACCATCTCAGCGGCACAGGCGACCAGGAAAGCGGACTGCTGCAGTTGAATCCCGCGATTTATATCCCCGGTGTCAACTCCGCAGGTCTCCCGAACTCGACCGAGGCCAATGAGTCCTCGCGGCTCGTTTATCCCAACTATGGTTCCATCGGTTCCATCAATTCCGGAGTCGATAGCAACTACAATGCCGCCCAGATCACGCTCACCAAGCGCATGACACACGGATTTTCTTTCCTGACCAACTTTACCTGGGCCAGAGAACTCGATGACTTCGCGCCGGCGGGAGGATCGCCCTATTTGACCAATAGCTGTTACTGCGGTCGCTATTTCGATTACGGCCCCTCGGATGACGATCTCAATAAGACTTTCAAGATTAACGGCGAGTATCTGGTTCCGCGTGTCAGTATGCCGAAAGCCCTCGACAAAATTGTGAACGGTTGGGAACTTTCCGGAACCGCAAGCTGGCAGACTGGATTTCCTTTCACCATTTTCAGTGGCGCCGACAATTCTTTGAGCGGCATGTTAGGGGATCGCGCCGATCTTGCAGTGTCGAGTGTTCAGCAGGCCGTCCTCGGTGGTGGCCGTTCCCATTCCGCCGAAGTACAGGAATGGTTTAATACGAATGCATTTCAGCCGAATGCAATAGGCACCTTCGGCGATACGAGAAAGAATATTCTTCGCGGGCCAAGATTTTTCGATGCCGATCTGGCTGCGGTTAAGAATGCCAAGCTCACCGAGCGGCTCTCGATGGAATTCCGGGCGGAGTTCTTCAACGCATTCAACAACGTCAATTTCGGCAGGCCGGACGGTAACCTCGCCGATCTCGGCACCACTTTCGGAGAGATTACCGGAATGGCGGGAGCGTCATCCTCCAATACCTACGGAACGGCCCAGCCTAGAATCATTCAATTCGCAGTGAAGTTTTCATTCTGAGCGTCGGAACGAAACGCCGCGGAGGCAAGATCCATCCGGCGTGCGGGTAACCTTCTGCGCTGACCGTCAGCAAAGCGGCTCTGCCCGTGAAAGAAGGGGTTTCGGATGACGAGTTCGGCACGAACTATCGCTCACGTGATATTAGTTCTCTCGCTCGCCTTTTCTTCCACGGCGCAAATGCCAACTTCGGGGTCTGATACTGCCGGTCCCAGTGATGAACGAGGGGCGATCCGCGCCATCGCAGCGCTTCATCCCATTGATGTCCACGTTCATGTCGTCAAGACCGATCCGGCATTTCAGAAAATGCTCGAACGGCTGAACCTGAAACTGCTGAATATTCTCGTGATGGACAACACGCAGTCCTATCGCAAGCAGTTGCAGCCACAGATTGATGACACACGGGCGTTGGTAAAGTCGAGCCGCGGCCACATTGCCCTGTGTACGACCTTCGATCCGTACAAGTTCGATAGCGCTGCATTCAGTGCCGATGCCATCAAGCAGATCGACCGCGACTTCGCACAGGGAGCCGTGGCGGCTAAGGTCTGGAAGAACATCGGGATGGAAATCAAGGACAGTAACGGCCAATACATCATGGCCGATGATCCGAAGTTCGTGCCGATCTACCAAGACATTGCCAATCACGGCAAAACGTTGATGACACACCTAGCCGGATTCTGGGACCCGCTGCTCTCCGATCCCCGGTTCGCCGAATTGCTGCTCCGGATCGGGTTGCCGCAGTGAGGCTTTTAATCACATGATCGGCCAGACCATCTGGCACTACCGCATCGTCGAGAAGTTGGGCGGTGGCGGCATGGGCGTCGTTTACAAAGCCGAGGATGTGACCCTACGCAGATTCGTCGCGCTGAAGTTTCTGCCCGATGAAGTAGCCAAAGACCCCCAAGCATTGGCTCGTTTCCAGCGAGAAGCTCAAGCTGCTTCTGCACTGAACCATCCCAATATCTGCACGATCTACGAAATCGGGCAGCAAGACGGGCAGCCCTTCATCGCCATGGAGTTCTTGGAGGGAGTGACGCTGAAGCATCGGATCGCTGGAAAGCCCGTCGAGACCGATGTTTTGCTCGGCTTGGCTATTGAGGCTGCCGACGCTCTCGATGCTGCCCACTCCAAAGGGATCGTGCATCGGGACATAAAGCCCGTAAACATTTTCGTGACCAACCGTGGGCACGCCAAGATTTTGGATTTTGGATTGGCGAAAGTTATTCCGATTGGACGCACGGGGTTAGGAGCAGCAGGTGGGATGTCGCAGGCGACTGTCGAATCGAGTGCCGAGCATTTGACAAGTCCGGGAGCAACGCTGGGAACCATCGCCTACATGTCGCCCGAGCAAGTCCGTGCTAAGGAACTAGACGCCCGAACGGATTTATTCTCGTTCGGTGCCGTTCTCTACGAAATGGCGACGGGCACATTGCCTTTCCGTGGAGAAAGCTCAGGAGTGATCTTCAAAGCCATACTCGACGCGGCTCCCACGCCTCCCTTGCGACTGAATCCCGGCGTGCCGCCCAAGCTGGAAGACATTATCAATCGAGCACTGGAGAAGGATCGCGAGCTACGCTATCAGAGTGCGAAAGAAATGCGTTCCGAGTTGTTGCGTTTGAAGCGGGACACCGAAACTGGGAAAACTGCGACGATCAGTAGTTCCGGCTCCGATGCGACGAAACCACCGTGGGGCGCAGCAAGGCTGCCATCATCGGAGCGGTTTCCTGTGTATTGGCGGTCGAAACTCCACATCATAGGTTGCGCCGACTGTGATTCCCATATCAGCCGGGGAGGACCTCAATTGTGCCGGCGGCAGATCCGCTCCGTCTTTCGCAATCACCTCCACTGCACCGGCACGCCCTCGTTGGTAAGCCTCACCCGAAGCTCGGCTTGGGCAATGGTAATGTTGATAAAGCGCAGCCGATACAGGGTCCCGGTATGCAATTCGATATGGTCCGGCTGGGGATCGCCGTTTACCAGCAGCAGCAAAAGGAACGGACCATACCTACCCGTGCTGAAAACGAGTGTCTTGTCATGCTCCGGGTCATACTTCGGTCCCGGCTCCAGAACGATGAGCGGCCCGTGCAACCCATTCAGCAGCTGCCCAAAATCGTGCCAGTGAGTGTGATAGATGAAGGTCCCGCGCGCGTCGGAGTCATGCCGGCAATGAACGATGTTCCCGGAGCAATCGCGGGAGTAGTCTGCTGGCCGTAGCCGCTCCAGCCGAGAACACCATCGTGGTAATTCTCCAGTTCTAGCCCGTGCCAGTGAATCACCGTCGGATTGCTACTCAGGTTCTTGACCTCGATTTCCGTCGCCTCTCCGCGGGTAAGCACAATCGGCGGCCCCAGCAAACTGGGCGGCTTCTTATCCGACGCGGCCGCAGTCGTGGGATCGTTCACCTCAACGTTGTACAACGGAATCTTCCCTGGATTGTCCGAGATCACGAGTTGCAATTTGCGCGCCACCGTCGTCGCGGCCGAACTCGGTGGAGGGGTTGCACCGGGAAGCAGCGTGACGCCCAGCACCAAACCGGCCATGCCCATGCTGTAATCATGTGCTGGGGAAGATGAATTGCCAGCACCACCGTCCTTGGGAGCGAACGCCTTTGTGGGCGACACATGGGTCAGCATGTAGCAGTGGAATAGCCAGTTGCCCGCACGCTCTGGCGTCCAGGTCATTTCAAATACAAGTCCAGATTCGATATGCCGGTGACCGCCAGGGGGCGCTGCTCGGGCGAGTAGCTCGCAGAGCGCTGTCCGTCACCCTCCCCATCCACCGTGAAATAGAAACCGTGGAGGTGCATGGCGTGGTCCGATTGCGACGGATTGATTACACGCCAGTGGGCGGTCTCGCCAAGTTTGTAGGTTGGGCGTTCCGTGTAGGGCCAGCTCTTTCCATTGATCGACGAGATTTCCGCTGGAAGGCCTTTTGGTAGTTCTTTTACGACGCCGAGCACAAAGATGCGGTCATCCGGCTTGGTTCCGGGTGCGTAAACAACAAAGGCCCCGGAGAGCATAGTTTCGGCGTCCTCGCGAAGTTCGACGAGGGTCTTGTCGGAAGTGGTAGCCCAGTACAAGTACGTGCCGGGTTCACCCGCTACGAATCGCAGTTCGTGCGTCTCGCCCGGCGCCAGCCTCAGCGCATCCTTCGCATCTCCGGGATGGCGATGCAGACCGTAGATTTTGGTAGCCACGGGCAGCGTGTTACGGACGGTGGCGTGAATCTGCGTCCTTGCGGCACCCGGATCAGGGGACCAGAGCTTTGGGGAGTGTGACCTTCTTCGGCGAATGCGTAGACATCTCGATAACCGCCACCCTCATCCTCCGGATACCAACGGCCCTGACATAGTTCAAGCTGCAGGTTCAGGACATGGTTCTTGAGCTGTCCGGCGGGCGTGCGGTTATCGTTCGCCGCAACTTCGGGCAAGGTGGCTTCTCAGCGGGTTGAGCGAACGTTGCCGATGAAAGTAAGCCTAGGATCGCGATCCCCAGTCGAGTCCAAGACCGCATGTTCTCCCCTCGCTGGAAAACTCTTGGGCTGGAGTGAAAAGCTATTCCGTGCAGTGGAAGCGCGTCAAATATTGTGCATTCCCAATCGGGACTGACCTCACTACTTGGCATCCACAAACTTCAACGGCAGTGTCACAGGAGTTGGAAAACCTGGCTGGCGAATCTCCAGATCGGCGAGGCCCGGAGTCTCGGCCTGATACTCCACATCGTAGGTCTCACCGACAGTGATTCCCATATCAGCCGCGGAGGACCTCAACTGTGCCAGAGGCAGATCGGCGCCGTCCTTCGCGATCACCTTCCACTGCACCAGCGCGCCTTTATTTGTAAGACGCACACGCAAGTCTGCGCCGTTGTCGGTGATGTTGATGAAGCGCAGCCGATATCGGGTTGAGGAATACAATTCGACGGGATCCGGCTGGGGATGGCCGTTTATCAGCAGCAGATAACCGAACGGAGCATAATCGCCCCCGCTAAAAACGAATGTTCGGTCATGCTCTGGGTCATACTTCTGTCCTGGCTCCAGCACGATCAGCGGCCCGTACAAGCCATTAAGCAACTGCGCATTATCATGCCAGTGCGTGTGATAAATGAAGGTTCCCGCCCGAGGCGGAGTCATGTGAGCGATGAACGACGTTCCCGGAGCAACAGGCGGGGTAGTCTGCTGGCCCGAGCCGGTCCAGCCAGCAACCCCGTCGTAGTAACTCTCCAATTCGATCCCGTGCCAGTGGATCACCGTTGGGTTGTTGCTCTGGTTCTTGACCTCGATCTCAGTGGCCTCGCCTCGAGTGAGAATAATCGGCGGTCCCAGCAAGCTGGGCAGCTTTTTCTTCTCAGGCGCAGCCGGCTTTAGAGGATCGTTCACCTCAAGGTTGTACAGCGGAATCTTTGCTGGATTGTCCGAGATCACAAGTTGCAATCTGCGCGCGGTGGTTGCAGCGGCCGGACTCGCTGGAGCGGTCGGACCTGGAAGCACGGTGATGCCGAGCACCATCCCGCCCATCCCTATGCTGTGATCGTGTAGCGGCGAAGATGAATAGGCGGCAACTTGGCCTTCTTTGGGAGCGAGCGCCTTCGCGGGTGACATGTGGACCAGCATGTGGCAGTGGAATAACCAGTTCCCTGCACGTTCTGGGGTCCAGGTCATCTCGAACACATGTCCGGAGTCAACGTGCTGAGTAACCGCCCGGCGTCGCTGTTCCTGCGAATAGCTCTCGTAACGCTCCCCGTCACCCTCTCCATCCACAGTGAAATAAAAGCCGTGGAGGTGCATGGCGTGGTCCGATTCCGTCGGATTGATCACGCGCCAGTGGGTAGTCTCGCCGATTTTGTAGATTAGGTGTTCCGTAGAGGGCCAGCTCTTACCGTTGATTGACACTATAGTCCCTTGCAGGCCTGCGGCTGGGTCTTTCGTCCACATGCTGAGCACGAAAATGAAGTCATCTGGTTTCGTTCCGGGTGTGTCTACAACAAACGCCCCGGAAAGCAATGTTTCCGCATCCGCGCGGAGCTCGAGGGTTTTGTCGGACGTAGTGGCCCAGTAGATGTAGGTGCCTGGTTCGCCGGCGAGGAATTCCAATTTTCGCGTCTCGCCCGGCGCCAGTTTCAGGGCATCCTTCGCATCTCCGGGATGGCGATGCAGGCCGTAGATCTTGGCCGCCAAGGGCAGCGTGTTACGGATGGTGGCGTGAATCTGTGTCCCTTCCGGCACGCGGATCAGCGGTCCAGAACTCTGTGGTGCGTAACCTTCTTCGGCGAACGCGTAGACGTCTCGATGGCCGCCACCCTCATCCTCCGGATACCAGATGCCGGCGCGGACTTCGAGCCGCAACTCCAGGATACCGTTCTTGAGCTGCCCGGCAGGCGTACGGTTGTCGTTCGCCATTACCGGGGGCAACGACGAATCTTCAGCAGGTCGCGCCAATGCTGCTGAAAACAGAACGAGCAACATTATTCCGAAGCGACCCAGATGTCGCATGGCTGTCTCCTCGATGCGCGAACTCCCTGAGGCAAAGCTCTGATTGGGCAGAGACTACTCTTTCAGAAAATCTCGGTCAACGAAATCCAGGGGTTTACATCCCCGGACCCGCAGCCCATGGCCTCACAATCGGCATACCGAGAAGGAAGCCAAGAGGAAGGTTTCTCACCAGCGAAACCCAGGCTTGTCTGGGGAAAGAAGAGACGATCTGGGCGGCGGTAGGAGTGTTACGAGCCTGGATCGGGAAATATGGGGTGCCTCGCGTGCTCTATACCGACTGGAAGAACGTGTACAAACGGAAAGCGACTGCGGCGGAACAGATGCGGGGCAAAATTCCGGTTACGCAGTTTGGACGCATGTGCCAGAAGCTGGGCATTCGGATCGTCGCCGCCAGTACGCCCCAGGCCAAGGGGCGGGTGGAGCGGAACCACGGGACCCATCAGGATCGGCTGGTCAAGAAACTGCGGCGGAAAGGGATCGATAGCTACGAAGCCGCCAACGAGTATCTGGAAAAAGAATATCTGCCGGCGCACAACCGACGGTTTGCGGTTCCAGCAGCTCAGCCGGAGGACTATCACGGTCGCAAGCCGACCGCTCGGGGACTCCGTGAGATCTTCCGCTTAGAGACCGAGCGCGGAATCAGCAATGACTGGGTAATCCGGCATGAAGGCGGCAATCTGCGGCTGAAGCCCGGCTCACGACGCTATGGGCCCACACGAAGCAAAGCTTTGGTCTGCGAGTGGGAGGACGGAACCATGGAGGTGTACTACCGCGGAGAAGCAATCGCTTTTACGGAGCTGAAGAAGCAGCCCCAGAAAGCCTCTGCGCCGCTTCCCCCGCGCGCCAGGCCCGTGGTGGTGCGGAAAGCTAAGCAAGACCATCCGTGGCGGCAGGCCTATAAGAGCATGCGGCCACGGGTTCCGAACCGGGCAATCGCAGCGCCACCTCTCGTTGGAATACCCACTTACGCTTTGCCCTAAACTACAGGGCTTCGCTTCAGTGGGTATTCCAACGAGAAACACCACAACACAAAAAAGGGACATTTCTAATTAGTTAAGGATGGGGACATTTCTAATGTCGCTTGACAAAGCTCTGAAAGCTCTGAAAGCTCTGTGGGTGCGCGACTTTAAAGTGAGGATTACGCCCTCCGGGCCTCCCAGTAGTCCTCGAATTTCCCACTAAGCTGACAGCACCGAAGTGCAATGATGGCATTGGCTCCGCGCACGGTCCAAAACATACCGGACTGTTTGAGCCTGCCCAACACGGTTTTGCAACCGGCTTCGATCACTCCCGAGCCCACAAATAGTCCCTGCTTGCGAAACTTGGGATAGCGCATGCGTTCTTTATTGTCTTCGAAGTAATTGGCTTCGGTGCGGAGGTCGTGCGCCAGTTCGGGATGAGAAGCTGCCTGCGAGCGTAGCAAAGCCACTAATCGTTCGATCTTCCCTTCATCCAGCTTGTCTTTCCTTACCATCACCCAGCGTTTCTGGAGGGGCGAATCGTTGGGATAGAGTTTGGCGCCTAAGGTCCACAGGTGCTCGCGGGCGTGATAGAGATCGACGATTTGGATGGCGTCCGGAAAATGTAGACTGGCCTGATTCCAGATCCACTCGGCACCATCCCCCAATACCACTTTTTTCTCCGCTCGCGCCCAACCCCGCTGCCAGGCTTCGGCATAGAGACGGCGGCCGAATTCCTCACAGCTCTCAATCGCACCTACATAGCTGGTCGAGGCTTCGTCCCGCAGAGGATAGCCTTCTTCATCGACCGTGGTCTGGGTGAATACGCAGCCCAGCTTGGCCTCGCGCGTGTGCGCCGGGTGGCCATCCTGTTTCCCGAGGCGGCCTTCGGTTTCTCGGTGCACCACAGGAATGCCGGTGCCATCCATCTCCACATACAGAATCGCAATGCGTGGTCCCATCGGGATCGGCAACTCCAGCTGCAAAGCTCGCCTGAGCTCGCCTTGCTGACGAACTTCGATGTCTTCTCCGACGGCCTCGGCCGTACGTTCCACGGCTTTGGTAGTCAGCGACAACCCCGCCAGCAACTCCATCTGCTCCCGGCCCTGCTGGAAGGGAGCTTCGTGGCCGACTGCCGCCAACATGCGGCGCACGCCGGGCGAGAGTTCGGTGTTCTCGATGTCGAGTTCGACATCGACCGGAAACTGACCCCGATGGCAGTGCTCACACAGGTAATACGGGCGTTCACACTCGGCCTTCCCCACAGCCGTCAGCACAGCTTTAGGGCACAATTCCAGATATTTCGCCGTATGGCCGCAGGCACAGGGCCTTTCTCGCTGGTCGCAGCTGGGGGGATCGATGGCGAGCAACTGACTCAGCAATGCCGCTCCGGCCTGGTGCATGCTGCTACGAATCGCCATCTCGACTGCTTCCAGATCCAGAGGACGGTCCTGGTGCAAAACCAGGCGTAACAGCTGATCTACTTCACGAGCGACTTCCTGTTGGATGATTTCCGCGGTTTTTTTTTCGCCCGGGTTAGCTCCTGCTCCAGCGGGCGCACCCGGCAGATCTTCTCGCTAATCTCCAGCAATTTTTGCGACAGTTCACGAAAGCGGTGATAGGTCGCCACTTCGCGCTGCGCCTTGTGCAGTTCGACGGCCGTGGCAAACGTTTCGGTGACCGTCTTTCCTTTTACCTTGCGGGTTAGGCGGAAGTTTGGCCCATGCCCAGGTTGGTTGGGCTGATGGCAACGGCAGGTCGGTTTGCCGCAGGTACCCTGGGTAGCGGTGATCGAACCACTGCGAAAATCGGGCAGTTGCAGCAGCTGCTGGAAGACGGCGCTGCGCTGTTGTTCCAGATCGGCGAGGGACTCCGGCATGGGGTTCTCTCCTTGAGCATAAGCTGAGCTGTCCTTACGTATATATACGCTAGGACTCTAGCCCCAAAAAAAGAACTGCACAAGTACCCACTCTTATGTCGCGCGCCCAAGCTCTGTTGAATGCTTGACATTCCGGCGGTCCGGTCATATACTTTGCGGCAACTCGGCGCGAGCGGAGGATGAAGCGTTTTTGAGCTACTCATCCGAGGGGGCCTCCAGTCGCCGATTTACCAACTGAAGAATAAGTGTGCTCGCCGAGTTCGGGGCGTGCACGGGTATCTTCCGCGCCCGACGGCGGTGGCGTCTTCAACGGAAGTTCGAGGGCGGCACTCTGTTCGGACACCTTGCGCGAGGCCAACATTTGCAGACTGATTTATCGGCTTAATGCCAGCTTGGGCGAAATGAGTTCAAAAGGCAAGTCGAGCATGATAACGGCTAAGTCAGAAAAGAGCCCGCTAGAGAGGCTGCTCTCAGTCGTAAGCGATGTCCGGCCAGGTGAAAGCCAAGGAGCCTTGCTTCTGACGCTCGACCTCGCTCTTCTTCTGGGCGCCTACTACCTGCTCAAGACGGTGCGGGAATCCTTGATTCTGGCGGAAAGCGGCGCTGAAGTGAAAGCCTACTCGTCCGCGGCTCAGGCGATTGTCTTGCTTGGCGTTGTGCCGCTGTATGGGTGGATCGCCACTCATCTGAATCGAAACCGGCTTATCCGTTGGACTACTTTGTTTTTTGCCTCAAACCTGATTGTCTTCTACTCCTTCGGGCGCGCTGGGTTTCGAGAAGGGGTTGTCTATTACATCTGGGTGGGCATCTTTAATGTTTTCATCGTAGCGCAGTTGTGGGCCTTTGCTGCCGACTTATTTACAGAGGAGCAGGGCCAAAGGTTATTTCCACTGCTGGGAATTGGTGCGTCAGTCGGTGCGGTGGGTGGTGCATGGGCCGCCGGCAAGCTGATCCGGCCGTTTGGTCCATACAACCTCATGCTCCTCTCTACATTTGCTCTGTGTGTTTGTGCTCTAATGTCCCGTCTTGCCGCATACGTGGTCACGAAGAGCCAAGGAGAAACGGAAAAGCGAAAGAACACCGAACCGCTTGGCAGGGAAGGAGGATTCCAGTTGATCCTTTCGGATCCCTACCTGCGCTTGATCGCCATTCTCACGGTTCTACTCAACATCGTGATTGGCTCAGGCGACTTTATTTTTGGCAAGCTGCTGGTCGCTCACGCGAATGAGGTAGTCGGTACGGCCGCCACTCTCATGAAGGCTAGAAAGGCCTACATCGGCGCATTCTATGCGAATTACTATGGGTGGATAAACCTTTTCAGCTTTCTTATTCAGAGTTTTCTGGTTTCGCGTATCTTCAAACGCATCGGAGTGCGCGCTTCTCTTTTTGTGCTTCCAGCGATTTCGCTTGCGGCATTTCTATCAATTCTTGCCTATCCCGTGCTTGGCGTCGTCCGAGTTTTAAAGATTGGCGAGAACTCCGCGAACTACTCTTTGCAAAACACTGTAAGGCAGGCGCTCCTGTTGCCGACTTCACGCGAGGCGAAGTACAAAGCGAACGCGGCCATCGACACCTTCTGCGTTCGATTGGGCGACGTCCTTCAGGCCGCCGTGATCTTTGTCGGATCCACATTACATTTCGATGTTCGATCTTTTGCCGCGGTGAGTCTGGTGATGACGATCGCATGGATATTCGTCGCTGTTCAACTCTATCAGCAGCCCCAACATTCGAATCGTACTCCACAGTTTCGGGGTTCGTCGGGACATCCGGCCGTACTTCAGGGAGCAGCTTCGCCAGTGTCGGAAGGGCCAGCTCAATGAGTTTCAAATGGTATTAACGCTCCGGTGACCTCCCCTAAGAGTACTTTGATTTATCCTATTTACGCGGCGCCCCGAACGTCTGGCTTCCCGTGGCGCGAGTTCGTGCGCGATCAGAACGCACGGTATGGAGCAGTCATTCCGATGTTTCTACTCGCCCAATTCCGAAATTGTCTTCAAGAAATCCGCTTGTGCCTTTTTCAATTGAGCAACGAGCCGCCCATGACGGTCACGATCAATCGCTTCTCGTCCTTCTATATAGGAGAGGAGCGCATCCTTAGCTGCGTTCATTTTCGATTCTGCAGCCTCGACCTCCTCCATGTTGCTCACCAATCCGCCTCCGCTCATTCTTTTTATTGTAGCCGTTGAAACAGCAGATTCACTGATTGAGGAATTGGCCGATCCGGTCGATGAGTGATGGGCGATGTTTGTGCGCCGGGCTAAATTGCCAACCAGTTTCGCCAACTCTTCTCAGTGCTTCAATACGGTCGGCATCTGTATTCGGGAACGCTTCGGGACGGTAGGGAAGGTTTCAGAAGTATACCGAAACGGACAAACTAAGCGGCCCTGTCGGGGATTCCTTTGGCTTTGGGGACCTCGCTCTCTTCAGGAGGATTGCGGATAACCGTTCTACCTGCTTCGAGTCTCTTGCAATCTTTGCTCGTAACGCTGGGGTTCCAATCTGTCGCGAAGTTTCATGGAACAGAAGTTCCTTGCTGCCGGGGAGTCTAGCATTTCTTGTGAGTGCCGATTGTAAATAGAGCGTGAAAAAGCGAGCAGGTGCAAACCGAGTTACTTGCCTTGCTGCGTGAACACCGTTCAAAAAGTAGATGTGGCGCAGCGAGTGGATAGCTAACCTTTTCCTGTATACGAATATACGGCTGCGCCACCAGAGGAACAAAACGACCGTGGGCCGTATAGTTCCTTCACATCTGCCGACAGGCTACAACCGTGACCTTATTGGTAGTACGGCCGCTAGTCTTCCGTATCTTAAATGTATTGACTAATAGCAGGAACAATGCATACTGGCAATATGCCTCTTCCACCCGCGCCCAAACTGTCCCTCACCGTTTCCGATGGCAAGCAGTTACTGGAGATCAGCCGTCATCGCAGCACACCCCGAGGAATTGTTCTCCGCGTCGACATTGTCCTTGGGGCCGCCGAGGGAATTGCCAATCACGTTCTGGCACGCAACCTATCTACGTCTCTGCCCACCGTATTGCTGTGGCGGAGGCGATTTAACAGCGGCGGCTTAGCGGCCGTACTGGAGGACCGGCCGCGTAGCGGGCGCCCCAAGCAGATCTCCGCAGAACAGGAAGAAGCCATTGTGCAGGCGACGATGAAGACCACCCCGAAGGATGCCACGCATTGGAGTGTTCGGGCCATGGCGGCGAGCCAGAAAGTCAGCCCCGCTACCGTGCAGCGGATTTGGAAGAAGCACAAACTGCAGCCCCATCGAGGGGAGTCCTTCAAGTTCAGTAACGACCCGGAATTTACTGGAAAAGTGCGCGACATTGTGGGGCTCTATATAAACCCACCGGACGAGGCGATCGTCCTCAGCGTGGATGAGAAAAGCCAGATTCAGGCGCTGGACCGCACGCAACCGATTCTTCCGCTGCGACCCGGCTTGCCAGCACGACAAACGCACGATTATGAGCGGCACGGAACGACCACTTTGTCTGCGGCCCTCAACGTTCTGGAGGGCACGGTGATCGCTGCCTGCCAGCCCAGGCATCGGCATCAAGAGTTCCTACGATTCTTGAATCGGATCGATGAGTCGGTCGATTCCGGTCTGCAAATTCATCTCGTGCTCGACAACTACGGAACGCATAAACACCCGGCGGTGAAGGAGTGGTTGGCGGCACGGTCCCGCTATCACGTTCATTTCACGCCCACCAGTTCTTCGTGGCTCAATCAAATTGAACGCTGGTTTGCCGAAATCACACGGAAACGAATTCGCCGGGGCACATTTCGCAGCGTCCGTGACCTGATCAAGGCACCATCCAAGATTACGTCCAGCGCTACAACCGGAACCCACAACCCTTTCAGTGGGTCGCCAGCGCCGGTAAGATCATCCGGAAAGTCAACAAATATAAACAAACTTTAGAGACGGGAGACTAGGACGATCAATTCAAATCCATCCTATGCAGTCAAAATCCTTTTGTCTCGAAGCACCCTTGACCTAGAAGAAAGTCCGCCTAAAGGCCTCATGACGCTGGCGTGCTACGTCCAGGGTCCGTCCAAACGAAACTTCGCTACGGAGGCTGTTCAACAGTGGGTCGTTTGCGATATAGGGATAGGAAAAGAAGCCGGACTCCACGCTACGACGTAGCGTACGAAGGGCAGAAGCCTTATCTCCCAAAACCGCGTAGGCCTGGGCAATCTTGTACACGGCCTCGGGATCACCCACTCCACGCTCCGTGATCTTGCCTTCAAGACCGTGCAAGATTTGCAGTCCGTCCGGCCCTCTATCGGCAATCGATTCGCTGAGAGCCTTTCCGATTTGCGCATACAGACTAGGATCAATTTCGTACGCGCGATCGAAATCCTTCGAAGCTCGTTCCAAGTCCTTTTGGTAATACTCTCCGAAGCCACGATAGAACAATAAGAAGGATGAATCACCAACGTCCGGCAAGCTGGCAAGAAACTTGTCGTACTGTCCGAGGTAGAGATATGTATTCAAGACTGAACCGTTGGATTTGACCGAAGGATCAATCTGGCGCGCACGCTCGCATTCGGCGACCGATTCGTTCAACATCCCAGCAAAGCGGTACGCGTATCCCAGTTCCCAGTGCACCGGCGCGTAGTTACCATTCGCCTTCAGGGCGTCGCGCAACAATGGAACCGCTTTTTCAACTTGCCCAGTATCGACTAAGAGGTTGGCGAGGAACATCTGCGCATCGAGTTGAGACGGCTCTAAGGCAAGTGCCCGCTCGTAAGCCGTCTGCGCGCGGCGGTACTGTTCGCGGCCGCCAAGCTCGAAAGCAGCATCTGAGGTGTAGGAAGCCCCAAGATAAGCCCAGGCAAGAGCGTAATTTGGATCAATCTCTGTCGATTTTTCGAGCACCTTGATCGCCATGGGAAATTTGTGTTGGCTATGAAGGTCGACTCCTCGCAGATAGTATTCGTAGGCGAGCGGATTGATTGGGGGCTCAGGTTTGATCCGCTCTGCTTCCGACGGTGACAGGCTCAATTCGAGTTTCTGAATGATCTGTGCGGCTACGGTATCCTGGACTCGCAGAACGTCGTCGTACTTCAGATCCATCATTCCGCGGCCCAGAATGTTCTCGCTTTTGACATCGATGAGTTGATAGGAGATTCGCAGATTGTCGCCGTCACGAATGAAACTTCCAGCAAGAAGTGTGTCAACCTTCAGATCCGCACCAACGGATTGAATATCGATGGACTTGTCTCGATACTTCTCCACTGCGGCAGAGGGTCTGACGGTCAGCGAACTCACATAGTCGAGCTTCGTAATCACAGCATCCGCGAGCGAGAATCCCAGGAAGTCGCTGTTCGGGTCTCGCTTCAAGTTTTGAAGTGGAAGAATCGCTAGGCTTCGCGGCGTTGCAGGTTGCGTTATCTTGCGTCGGATCAGGTACGGGGTCCTTGTAATTGCTATTCCCGTGACAATCAAGACTGCGACTATGGCGACTGAGAACAAGACCCATCGCTTGTTCCTGGATTGCGTCGCCGGATGCGGCGCGGCGAACCGATCTGAGCTCGCCGTTTGTACGGAATTCATTTGGGCTGCAGGAACCTGTTCCTCGTGTCTTCGGCGTTGTCCATCGGCAGGAACACGCTCAGCGGATTCGACTGGGACCATGAACCGATAGCCTCGCCGACCTATAGTTTCAACAAATCTTGGGTTTTCGGCTGAATCTGCCAAGGCATCTCGCAGTTTGCTGACGGCCGCTGCCAGGCGGTGATCAAAGTCGACAAAGGTATCAGCGGGCCACAGCCGCCCGCGAAGCTCCTCGCGCGTGACTACCTCACCTGTGGATTCCAAGAGAACGGTCAGTAGCCGAAAGGGCTGCTCTTGGAGGCGTATTTTGCGGCCTTGTTTTCGCAGCTGGCCGGCGCGGAGGTCCACTTCGAAATCAGCGAAGCGAACTAATTGTGGAAGGGTGGACGGCACAATTATCACATCTCATTGTGATGAAGTTTATCACTCCGTCTCAGGAAGCGGGAGCGTGATTAATCGTTGAAAACAATTGTCTTATCGGGGGATTGGAAGAGGATCGACAGAGCAACGCGCAAGCATTGACCCTGGCTGTTCACTCGGGAGACAAATGCTTGCAATAGCGCGGCTTCTCAACCCAATTCCGATGCCGCAAGCAAACCAAAGTACGGAGATGATAAAGATGGCGGCCCGAACAATTGCCACTCATGGCGTCATGGAAGGCGGAGGTTCCTACAACCTGCAGGCGAAGGTACCGGCTGGCGGCGGCGAATTAGCATTGCAGTTTCTGGAAGAGGCGGCGCGAAACACCGCTCTTGAAGCAGGGCACGGTCCCCTGGTTATAGCCGATTACGGATCTTCGCAAGGGAAAAACTCGCTCACACCAATGCGAGCGGCGATCAGGGCCTTGCGGGCACGTGTCGGCCCGACTCGACCGATCTTGGTCGTGCACATCGATCAGGCAGCAAACGATTTCAACACACTCTTCGGCGTGCTTCACAGTGACCCGGAACGCTACTCCGTCGGCGATGCCCGGGTATTTCCGAGTGCGATTGGCAGGTCCTTTTACGAGACGGTCTTTCCGAAAGGATACGTTCATCTCGGATGGTCGTCGTATGCGGCCGTTTGGTTGAGCCGAATTCCAATGGCGATCCCAGGCCATTTTGTGTCGTTTGCCAGCACCGGCGAGGTGCGGGCGGCCTTTGATCAACAGGCCGATGAGGACTGGAAATTCTTCTTGTCCTTGCGCGCGGACGAACTGAGACCCGGCGGACGCTTGGTAGTCGTCCTGCCTGGTCTCAATGATGACGGCGAGGCCGGATTTGAACCTCTTTTCGCCCAGGCCAATGAGGTTCTCGCGGAGATGGTCTCCGCGAGTTCGATTACACAGGAAGAACGCGCACGAATGGTGCTTGGAGCTTATCCGCGACGTCGAAGCCAGCTTCTGGCGCCATTCAGTTCTGGCAATCAGTATTGCGGGCTTACCGTGGAACGCTGCGAACTGTCCCCGCTGCCTGACGCGGCGTGGACTGATTACGAACGCGACAGAGAAACAGAAGTCCTGGTCAAGCGGCATGTGGGGTTCTTCCGCGCCATCTTCGTGCCGTCTCTGGCGACAGCGCTTGAGGACACCCAAAACAATCAGAGATTCGCGGACGAACTCGAACAAAGGCTCGCACGACGACTGGCAGAGCGGCCCGCACCATATCACTCATTCGCGCAGACGATTGTGCTGGCAAAAGGAAACTAATTCCCATTCGTGCAGTACGACACACAGAAAGACCAATGACCGCTGAATCCCTGCAAACCCCTTGTACACCGCTGTTGCGCTCCGAAGGCGCAAACAGCGCACACCGTCACATCTTTTATGGATGGTGGATCGTTTTGACCTCCGCGGTAGGACTTTTCTGGGGAGTTCCGATCTCGGTCTATTCCTTCAGTGTGTTCCTCAAGCCGCTGATGCACGAGTTCCACGCTGGCCGTGCGGCGGTTTCAATGGCTTTCACTTTGCACCTTATCGCAGGGTCAATCAGCGCTCCATTTGTAGGATGGCTCATTGACCGTTACGGTTCACGTCGAGTCATCCTTGTAGGCACTTTCCTATTTGGTTCGATTTTGCTCGGCAACAAAGCTTTCTCGGCGAGCATCCGCCAGCTCTACATCTATTACGCGCTGCTTGGGGTCGCCCTGCACGGCGTCGGCCCAATTCCTTACGGTTACGTTGTCTGCCGCTGGTTTGACCGGCGCAGAGGCCTGGCCCTCGGCCTGATGATGGTTGGGATCGGTTCTGGCGCGATGATCATGCCTTCTTTAGCGCAGCAGCTCATTGCACGATACGGCTGGAACATCGCATACGCGATTTTGGGTAGCGCAGTTCTGCTCGTCGCCTTACCAATGATAGCGGCGTTTCTTAAGGAAAAGCCGCAAGACCCCGGGATTGTGGCCGACGGAGCGCTCGAAAAAGACTCGCTAGTCACGAGCGGAGGTTCTGACCAGGGCCTGAGCGCGGCTGATGCCTGGCGCAGTCGAACATTTTGGCTGATGGTTGGCGGATTCTTCCTGGTTAGCGCGAGCGTGCAAGGCTGTCTGGTTCACATCGCAGCCATGTTCAGTGACCGCGGCATGACTCTTCAGACTGCTGCCCTGGCTGGTTCGCTCGCTGGAGTTGCGGTGATGATCGGCCGAGTAGGTACTGGATATCTGCTTGATCGGCTTTTTGCTCCTCGTCTGGCGGCTGCTTTTTTCGGAGCCGCCGCGCTTGGAATCGGGATGCTTTGGTTGGGTTCGCGACCGGTTGCTTTTGTGGGCGCGTTTCTTGTGGGTCTCGGTTTGGGCGCGGAAGTCGATCTCATTGCGTACTTGACCAGCCGTTACTTTGGCCTGGGCGCATTCGGCAAGATCTACAGCTCGATTTTCGCTGCGTTCGGTTTGGCGGGAGCGTTGGGTCCCCTGATGATGGGCGCCGGTTTCGACCGGACCGGTTCTTATGCAGGACCTCTTATTGTGTTTTTGGCTTCAACTCTGCTCGGGTCTGTGCTGATTGCCCGCTTGGGTCCATATCGTTATCGTGTCGCCCAAGCCGCAGGAGAATGACCAGATGACACCGGACGCCGGAGAGACAACGAGCCAGGCAGCCATTTGTAAGTTAATGCTCTGAACCACAGGAGAAATTTGTGACCACGCCAGCGCTGCATCAACAGCCCACTCCGGAGCGCTTCTTCAACGCCGTAAATGCCTATGAGCAGACCGAGGCAATGAAGGCTGCCGTTGAGCTGGAAATCTTCACCGCCATTGGTGAAGGCAACACTACCGCCGCAACGATTGCGAAACGTTGCAAGGCTGCCGAACGCGGAGTGCGCATCCTTTGCGATTTCTTAACTATTCACGGCTTCTTGGCCAAAGAAGGAGCAAATTACCTTCTCGCACCGGATTCAGCCTTATTCCTAAACCGACGTTCGCCAGCGTATATCGGCGCCGCCGTTGATTTTCTGCTCACCTCGCGCTTACGCGAAGGACATGCGCGGCTGACGGAGGCTGTGCGCCGGGGCGGCACGGCGCTGGGCGAAGGAACACTGGAGCCAGAAAATCCCGACTGGGTGAAGTTTGCGCAGGCCATGATGCCGCTAATGCATATGCCCGCCGAGATCATGGCTGCTGAACTCCGAAAAGGCGGCGAGTCACAGAAAATTCTTGATATCGCCGCCGGTCACGGTATTTTCGGAATCGCCGCGGCAAAACAGAATCCTGCTGCACATATCTATGCAGCCGATTGGAAGAATGTGCTCGAAGTCGCAACCAAGAATGCGCAGGCAATGGGAGTTGCCGATCGCTATCACCTGCTTGCCGGTAGCGCATTCGAGACCGATTTTGGCAGCGGTTACGATCTGGTGTTGATCGCCAATTTCCTGCACCATTTCGATTCGCCCACCTGCACGACTTTCATGCGCAAGGTGCAAAGTGCGCTAAAGCCAGGCGGTCGCGCCGCAATTGCTGAGTTCGTTCCCAACGCTGATCGCCTTACGCCGCCCACTGCGGCTGCCTTCAGCATGATGATGCTGGCGACTACGCCCAACGGGGACGCTTATACTTTCGCCGAGCTCGAAAGCATCTCAAAGAGTGCCGGCTTCGCGCGAGTCGAGCTCGCCCCTCCGGAGATCGGTCTCGATCGCTTGGTCATTGCGTACCGATGAATATCTGCAAGATGCACGGAATGAATCGTACACAACTCAAATCTGAACGGAGGAAATTATGGCTGTCGACAGCAGCAAAATGAATGAATTCCTGGGGCGTTTTGTCAATGACTTTGGCGCAGCGGTCCACGCCGGAATGGTTGTGATCGGCGAGCGCCTTGGCCTATACAGAGCCCACCCCACGAAGGCGATGACCGCGGCAGAATTGGCAAAGCAAACCGCCACCGACGAACGCTACGTCCGCGAGTGGGCTGCTTCGCAGGCAGCCGGCGGATATCTCACTTACGATCCCGAAACTCAAAAGTTCGGCATGACGGAGGAACAGGTATTGACACTAGCGAGGGAAGATGGCCAGCATATCTGCCGGGCGCATTTGAACTTGCTCTGGGATCGTTAGCAGCTGTCCCGCGCATCACCGAATCATTCCGGTCAGGTGGCTGGCGAGAGAAAGATGCGGGAAGTCGTGAATTCGGCGGGGTTCAGCCGCTTTCGGCGTGCCACAGAAACACCGTTTAATTTGGTCTACGAGGCGAGACCATGAGCCGTACTCTTTGATTGGAAGTTCCGGCAAAGAGGAGGTCCTGTGCCAAAGGTAGTTGATTCCCGTATGTCGGCCGAAATGGAAGGCGAGTTCGTAGTCTTTCTCATCGGCATGAGAATCAACAAACCCTGGAAGCTGCATAGATGGATTCCCGTTTTTCTCGCCATGCCAGAATTGCTGAAAGAGCTCGAAGGTCATCCTGAATCTGGATTCTTAGGGCACAACGGTTTCGGCCGCGTTATCGTCCAGTACTGGCGCTCCTTCGAGCATTTGGAAGCTTATGCGCGAGCCAAAGATAAGAAACACTGGACTGTATGGATCGATTTCAACCGCCGCATGAGTCAGCCGAGGCGGTGTCGGCATCTGGCACGAGACTTACATCGTCAAGCCCGGCCAGTACGAAACCGTATACAGCGGCATGCCACCCTATGGCCTCGGTAAGGTCGGAAAACTTGTTGCCGCAACTGAAAAACGCGAAGCTGCGCGCTCCCGCGTGACGGCTGGCATGCAGTCGCAGTAGGGGCACTCTTAATCTTTGGCAATATGGCTGATTACGCTCTCGACAATTCCTGGGACAGAGCTCGGCGCAACACCTTGGTCCCATGACTAAACGGCGAATGACAGCTCTCGGAATTTCCCATGGATTGCGGTGTCTGGAAGTGGGTGCTGGTGGCGCTTCAGTGGCAGCATGGCTGTGTGAGCAAGTCGGGCCAACTGGCCGAGTTGTTGCCACCGACATCAACATCCAGTTGCTCGAAGGTATAAAGCTGCCTAACTTTGAGGCCATAAAAGACGACATCACTGTCGATAGTCCGCCCGAGAATGGCTTTGACTTCGTACACAGTCGCTGGCTGCTCCACCATCTTCCGAAACCAGAGCTGACAATTCGCCGAATGATCGACGCCCTACGCCCAGGTGGATGGTTGCTGTTAGAAGAGGTTGACTTCTTCCCGGTTCATACCTCAACGTCGCAGCTCTACGTTGATTTTATGATTGTATTGACCGGGAGCGTCGTAAGAGCGTCCGGACGCGATTGTCATTCGACCAGAATGCGGGTCAGCCAACGCGGGTCGTGAGGGCCCACAATCGTCCCTTGCGAAGGTACATCCCACCTAATGAGTGAGAGGACCTGGAGGCTTGAGCTAGTTCGGGCGTTGACCCCACACCGCCACGCCCCCGCCGCCGAATGGCCAAAAATCCGGCGACCTAAGAAGTCCAAGTGCCGGTCCACACTAAAGCTCTCCCGATTCGATAATTCGTTCGCGCATCTGCTCCGCTGTCAGAGAAACAAATTCGGCAACCGGCGAGCCTCCTTGCAGCACAGAAAAATCGCCTTCGCGACCGACCTCCCGAAGACCCATTCCCGGCACCAGTCCCGGCAACGCGCGTGCCCAGAAGTCCGCCCAGCTTGTGCGCCGCTATGGCAGCCAGGCCCATCGAGGCGACGCATCCGCACGAACCGCAGTCGGGATTTCCCCGGAATTGACAAGGGACGATTTTGGTTTTCAGGTCTGCAGACAGTGTTTGAGTCTGAGCGCAAAAACACAGTCCCTGGGACTGTGTGGAGGCGTGGCGAACTGCCGAATCATCCCCTCCGGCATGTCCAGTTTGGGAAATTCGCTTCGCAATGCGAACATATCGACGATGGCTTGAAGACGCTCATCTGGTTGCAACATTTCGGGTAAGGAGTCTCCGACTTGCGGGGTGAACAAGCTGAACCACACCTTGCGGATCTCGGTCCTGGGCGTCCAGTACTCCAGAAATTTCTTCAGATAGCCGGGCTGCTTCATCATTTGACCGGTGACAGTGCAGTGGATCGTGACCTTCTGGCCCGCGATGTTCTTCAGGATCCGATCATAGTTTGCCGGCGCGCGTCGGACATCGTGCTCCGGTTGCAGCCCGTCAATCGATACGACGACGTTCATGTGGGCCTGCGTCGCCCAACTCGGTGCGAGGGGCCTGAACGCGCTCGTGACAACTTGGACGTGAATTCCCCGATCGAGCAGTAGCGGGATGAGCAACTCGAGCTCGCGATGCCGAACAAGCGGGTCGCCTCCCACGATCGACAGATGCAAAGGCTTGAGTCGGTCGACGATCTCGAGGACGCCGTCTATCAGTTCTTACCCTTTGCGATCGTGGAGACTTCGCAAGGTCATCCCGCCACCTAGCTTAGCTAAGCTAGATGCGCGTCATCATAGGCATAGCATCCGGGACAACCCAGGGGGCACTCGCGCGTGATCTCAATAGAAAGTGAGGGCCGTTCTCCCTTAAGAATTTTCCGCCATGCGCGAATAATTTCTGAAGTTTTCACTGCAGTCTCAACCAAAACAAAGTCACGGACGCTCCGGGATTGGATCTCGCGTTTCGAGCGCTTCCAAAACGGTGGCAATCATGTCGTGGACCTCGATTGGGTTCAAAAAGCCACACAGTCGGACCGCGCTCGATACGACTTCACGGAGTTCGGGTTCCGGGAATGCTCCCAATCCTCCCGCGGATTCGTCGAGTTGCTGCAGTAACACCAGCAACCGGGCCACTCTCTTATCCTGGATATCCGAGTCCGAGTTGGAAAAAGTTTTGGCGAACACATTGTTTGGTGACATGTGTTCTACGGAGGAATGAAGAAATAGCCTATTTCCTTTATCCATTGTTGCCTCTCTGATTGCGCTCGCACCAAATCTGCGCAGTCTTCGTTTCTTGTAGTCCAATCGGTTGACGCGATCGGGTTACTCGTCGTTTCGCCCCCCGCTATTCGCCTACTGTCTCGGCGGTTCTGAAGCCAGCAGCCGCAAAATTGTCCAGGTCCCACCCCTCAGATAGGAAGCGCGGCCGCCATTGCGAGTCACCACCGGCCTTGACTTCTTGCGTTACTCGTTGGCGACTTCGTCCGAACAAGTGCTTCACGAAATTCATTAACTTGCTCTTTCATTCCGGCTCCTCCAGGTATCGAGCCATTGGGTAAACAGTGGTTTCGGCTGCCTCGTTGTGGGTTTGGGTCCGGAATTCTGGGTTTTCGACCAACTTGGCGCCCGCGATGTGATGCTTGAGCCAGCGCTCCGAACGAATCCGCCCTCGTGCCCCCCAAATTGTTCCTTGGACTTACCTGGAAGTACTTCGCGGAGCGCCCAGTCGATACGACGAACGCATTCCTCGATCAGTTTCACGTGCGCCTTCCCTCCGGATTCGTCTGGCGTAAACATAAGAGGTTGAAGGGCATTTCGGATATGGTGATTCATGAGGTCGATCACATGGAGCTGTTCGCTGAGCCGCCGCAGTCTATGGCGCTCGTACAAATGAAAGATTGAGCCTGCAATCAGACCTCCTAGCAAGTCGTCCACTATGCGCTGCGATCCCTCAAGCCCGCATCGAATCGATAGCTGATCTGCCGCAATCAAGGAGCTTGACACCAGAGTGAACAAGAGAGTTGCTTTCCAGAGGACAGACCGCTGAGATTTGTAAAACTTAGTGAAATTCATGGTTCTGTCCTTTTGGGCTCATCAGGTTCCTGCAGAGCGGTGGCAGTCCAAAGCCACCACGCACGCGTTAACGAGTGACGTAGTCCCGCAACTGGCCGCCGTCAATGAGGGTTTTGATTACGCTGTATACCGTTGACTGTTGAGACCCGCGATGTTAGTCGGCGACCCAAAGTTCATTCTCCGGCGACACTAGTTGCGAGCGGGGACAAGTCAATTTCATAGCGTTGGAACGATAATCTGTATTCGTGCGCTGTGATTGTTTGTTCTTCGATCAGTATTTAAAGTAAAGGCATAAGCTATTGATCTCGTTCTCTTCACAGGCAGAGCCGTCTAACCTGCTGGTGTTGCGCCAACTGATCCCTACTTATCAGACTCGTTCCTGGGAGATGTCTTGTTCAGAGTGGCAAGGAGCAACTTCGCCGAGGCAGGCGGGTGAATCGCACTATTGATCACGATGTCCTTCGCGGTTGTCCCTTTTCCGTAGAGCCTCTCGTTCCCGTCGTTATCGGGGCGGAGAGTTGAGCCTTCAAGAGAAATCCCGGCGAACAATCCTCGTGAACGCGAATACGACAGAATTTCTGCCCGCATTGTGACATCCGTAGAGGCTGCAGCGCTGCGGCCCTTCGGTCCGGCCGCAGCAGCCAGGTCTCCGCCGAGCTTGACCTGGCTGGTGAGAATTGAATCGGCCCCGCGCTGATTCATTACCAACAAGACAAAGTCTGTCGCTTGCCCTCCCAATTGCAATCCAAAGCTTCCACCTTCGAGCGCCATCATGGAAGGTGCACTCCAGTGTCCGCTAAAATCCTTGGCGCTCCGGCAAGTCATCGCGCCGCGACCGTAACTGCCTCCAAACCCAATCGCAAATTTCATTACCGAAGGCAGAACGATGACGCATTCCGCCTTGCCCAGAATATCCTTCGGAATATCGTCGGGAACATTAAGAATCTCGACCATAACTTTGCCGGCATTCCTAATGCGATTGTTTTCGTCTTTTTGGGCAGACGCCGGTAGACCAACCAAGAGAATTGCAAACATTAACCAGAAGATTCTTTTCATCGACGTGCTCCTTCGCTCACTTTTTCGGTTCTTTATCCTGTTATCTGCGTGGACGTTCGTCACACGCCGACGCGTCAACATATTTCGTTAATGAGCTTCCGACATAGCATTTGATAATCCGATCCATATCCGTGCTGGGAACGGGCTTTTCCAAATAGTCCGCAGCTCCGAGGGCTAGGGCCTGCTGACAACACACCATTTCCTTGCGGCGCGCCACTACAACAAAGGGAGTATGTGAGTTGTAACGAACTAAATGTCTTATTACCCGACGCCCCTCGAAAGCTGAGGAGCCTTGATCCACCAGCGCGAATTCGAACTCCTCTCTCTCGACAGAGCGCATTGCTGCTTCAACTGACATACATTTATGAACCTCGAACCCATGAGCCGCGAAAGGTTCGGCGTGCCGAGCCAAGTCTTCGATGTCTTCATCGAAGATCAGCACGTTGCGCATACTGCATAGAGTTTCGTCCTCGCCTACATTCTGTTGCGTCTCTTGTCGCATCTTTGACCTATCAGGTGGAACCTTCTTACATCCACGGTGAGCCATTTCAATTTCGAACTGCGCTCCAGAATCGGCCGGATTCTTCTTAAAGAGGCTTTGCCTACTCTCGCTCCAAGCGGAGAACCGCCTAAAGGCGGGCGCTAAGACGGGAAACCGCACTCGACACTTCTGCAGCATTCGCCGCAACCACGCCCATTGGGGATTCACCATGAGGGCGCCGACAACTATAAGAAGAGCTCCAGGTATGATCGGAACAAACAACCCGGCGATGCCTCCAAGAATAAGAATCCACCCAAGAGCAACGACGGTGATGCGTCGGAGGGGGTTCTGTGACTTAATGATTCCAATCTCTTGCATACCGACTCCCCATTCTCCAACCGATTACTAGACCGCACGTCCGTGTCATTTCAACTTGCAGTGAGCATAGAGGGAAGGGTGACGGAGGGCTATCCCAACGGGAGGGTATTTTGAGGCACAAATTTAGCTATGCCGGTGATATTTTACAGCCGCTCGATCCACCAAAAACGAGCAATCGGGCGACGTACAATGGACGGCGGTTACCTCTGCGCGCTCACGATGGGGGGCCTGATGTGTTGGTCCTATAAACAGAGTGCTCTACCGTGGAGTATAAAGCTGCTCTGGTAGGAATAGCAGCCTTGAGCGCGGGATGTCTTTAACCCAGCAGGTGTAGCCGCGTTGAAGCGTGGCAGGATATTTCGCGGAAGTCACTATACTATTGATCCGGTTGGCTAATTGGCAGACCTTTCGGCTCGCGGGAAGTTGGAAAAACGAGCGACAGCCCGATGGATGCTGCCAGGACTCCAACGATCACACCGAGGGATATTGTGCTAGGGAAATGCCCCTCCCAAGCCGCACCGGCGCGCCGATACATCGTTTGCCTCGTTCGAGCATCCTTAACCAGCAGTCGAACGCGTTGATTGAAGCACTCGCCAAGCTGCTGGACGCTGAGGTCATGTCATACAAAGAGGACACTGTTGATTCCCGAGTTGATTCGACATCTTTCCACAACGTAGGAAGAGAAACTCCTCGCATGTTATGAGGCTCCTGTAAGAAGCAAAAGCTCGAGGGCCAACGTTAAGTCACTTGGCTCCGCCACACATCGGCCCGCTAGCTAAAGTTGAGATTCAAAATACCCTCCCGTTGGGATAGCCGCTGGCCCCCTTGCCTTCTATGCTCACCGTTGAAAAGTTGAAATGAAACGTCAGCGAAAACTACAAAGAAGCAGATTGCAACGCAATTCCAAGATGACGAGGAGAAGAAAGATGATGAAGATGATATGGAGCAGGTTGGCACTCGCAGTGATCCTGGCCGGGGTGTCCCTGCCCCTGCCCGTGATGGCCCAGGCAAACCGCCAGCAAAAACAGAGTGCCCGAGACCAGCAGGTTCAGAAGCTAGCAACGGCGGAGTTACGGGAGAAAGAGAAGTTTCGGGGAGTTTCGGCGAGTGTCGAGGATGGAATCGTGACGCTCGCCGGAACGGTGGAGCTGTTTATTGACAAGGATAACGCAGAGAAGCGCGTCCGCAAGGTCAAGAACGTGGACGGCGTCAGGAATCACATCCAGATTGCAGGCAAGGAGGTTACCGACGCTGAGCTGCGGGAGACGCTGGCGAACAAGCTGCGTTATGACCGTGTCGGCTACGGCATCGTTTTCAACAACCTGATGGTCGGTGTCGAGAATGGCGCGGTCACGATCGGCGGCAAGGTGCGAGACTACCCGGACCGCAGCTCAGCGATCGTGATTGTCGAAACGACTCCCGGCGTGAAAGACGTCACTGATGAAATTGACGTCGCTCCCGTTTCCAACTTCGATGACGAACTCCGCGTGCGGTTGGCGCGCGCTATCTACGGCCACTCCGGCCTTCAGAACTACGCGCTCGATCCGCAAGCTCCCATTCGAATCATCGTCGAGAACGGAAATGTCGAACTGGCCGGAGTCGTCCTGAATGAGGTTGATCGGCAGATCGCCTACATCCAGGCGAACTCGGTACCCGGCGTATTCAGCGTGAAAAACAAGCTGATGGTCGCTTCCGACGTGCGAGACTAAACCGCAGCCGGGCCCTGCCGCAAACTCGGCAGGGCCCGGCTGTTGTATCTGGGCAACACCACACCTTGTAAAATCTCCCGCTCTTCTGTTTTCTCTGCATACGTTGAAGACGATCCTTGGAGTCCAAAATTATGCAGCCTCTGAAATCGAGGCCATTCGGAACTGCCATTTCTGAGCTAAGGTCGGAACGACTCCGTATGCGACCAAGCGCAAAGGGTGGGCGAAAGTTTCAGTTCCAACTTGGACCATTCAAGCGGGCGGATTCGCGGGTCGTACCGGAGCGGCGAACTAACATGTCACCGATTTTGAGGCCTCTAAATACCCTCTCGTTGGGATAGTCACCCGTCACCTTCCCTTCTATGCTCACCCCTGAAAGTTGAAAAACACTGATGCACGGGCTGGTCAACACTTGTTAGGAAGTCATCGGTCAGCCCGCGCGTCAGAAAAAATAAAAATGGAGGAATCGAAAATGCGAACTATCTTGAAACGGATGATCATAGCTCTTGCAGCAGTTGCGCTTCTTGGGACCGGATCGGTCTTTGCTTCTCCGCCAGCCCCATCGCCTGGAGCGCCGAAAATGGACGATTTGGCGTATCTGTCAGAGCGGGCGTCAACGCTCCTCGCCGAGATCCAGAAGGAATCGACAGGGCTAAGGCTCCATGCAGACACCCTGGGAACCTTCGCCGGGAGCCCCCGGTATAGCTGGCAGAGCCATATCTTTTACTTGAACAAAGTCAACGGCCACATCAACGCCGTGGGAGAACGCACTGCCGAGTTGCAGCAGATACGTTACGCCGTACTTCCCTGGCAGCAGCAGGCCATCACCGAGGTGACTTCTCACGCGGCAAAGGTCGCGGCCAGTACCCAGGCCGCCATCGTTTACTTGAATGAGAATCAAAATCGTCTCTTTGTCTCAGAATACGGAGACCATCTGACGACAATCGCGGACAGTTCGGAGGACATGAAGCAGACCGTGGACAAGTTCCTGGACTACGAGAAAACCCAGCGCAAACTCCAACAGTTGCAAAACGAGTTGGGCGGGTGACTCATTGCCGAGGAGTTGTTGATCGGGTTAGTGGGAGATCGGACATTCTGGAGGCCAGGGGAAAACAGTAGGACCTGCGCCCTTCCCTGAGAAAGGAAAGGTCACGGTTCCCACTTGTTACGATCATCAGAGCTACCTTCCGGGAGGCAACAAGAGAGACCTACACTACGAAAATTGTGATGCGTTGGCATGACTGGACATCTGTTTCCTTTCCTTGACTACTGGTGGTTCTACGCGGCCTTCACCGGCTTGGTCGTAGCGTTTCTGGTGCACGATCTCGGTGTGTTTCATCGGAAAGCGCACGTGATCGGATTCCGTGAGGCCGCGGCCTGGACTGCGGTCTCGGCAGGGTTGGCTCTGCTGTTCTGCGCTGGCCTGTACAAATATGCCGTCTGGAACTTCGGGGCGACCACGGGGAAACAAATCGGGGTGGAGTTTCTTACTGGATATGTGGTCGAGTGGTCGCTTCCGCTCGACAACATGTTTGTTTTCGTGCTGGTGTTCCGCTATTTCCGAACTCCTGCGCAGTTACAGCACCGCATTTTGTTCTACGGCATCCTGGGTGCGCTGATCTTCCGCGGCGTCTTCGTCGTTCTCGGCGCCGAACTGCTCCAGTGCGGTTGGGTCGTGATCCTGTTCGGTGTGTTCCTGATTCTGACCGGCGTCCAGATCATGTTCTCCGCGGAGCGCCAGATCCAACCAGAACAAAGCCTTATCGTTCGAGGAGTGCGAAGGCTGTTGCCTGTGGCGACGGACTCTGAAGGGCCACGCTTCTTCTTGCGACGGCATGGGAAATTGTACGCTACGCCGATTCTACTGGTGCTCGCGTTCATCGAGGCGACCGATATTCTCTTCGCCGTCGATTCCGTTCCCGCCATCTTTGCGATCACCCGCGAGCCGTTGGTTGTCTACCCGTCGAACGTGTTCGCCATTCTGGGCCTTCGCGCGATGTATTTTCTTCTCGCCGGTGCCCTTGCAAGATTCCACCTGTTGCGTTATGGCTTGGCGCTTATTCTGATTTTCGTTGGGCTGAAGATGTCCTGGCTCAACGCACAAAAAGCCATTTTCGACACGTGCGGAGAAAAACAGAGTCGCGGGAGATCCTACAAGCCAGTCCAACAGCGGAAACGCTGTTCGGTCCGGCAGTTGGTACTGGCTAAGCACGAGGTCGAACGGTAGAACTGTGCGCGGGACACTCGATTGCAAGCATCCCGGCAAGACTCCGCCACTTGGCAACGGCATCCCGCCGGTTCAACCGTTGCTGCAGTTGCAGAGAGTTTCTCGCACCTTCCCCAACGAGAAGAACTGTTACGGGTCTGATGCCCATGTCCTTTCTCCGTTGACTGCCCAAGCAGAGCATTTCTGATGGTTTCTTGAAGGTCCCCAGGAATAGGTGGATAAACCAAGTAGTCAAACGCCCCGCCACACTTTGCCGTAAGGTATTCCGGCCAGTCACCCGTCCGCGAAACAACAATTACTGGCACTTTTGTTTCATAGCGGACGACCAGCTTCACGATGTCCTCGTATTTGCCATTGTCCATGCGGTCATTGCAAACTACGACGGAAATTTCGTGCCCGGCCAGAACCATCCCGCTCTCGGCCACAGTGGAAGCAAGCAGGGGGGCGAGCGCGCATTGCCGAAGGACGTGGGCGAGCTTTCGACGAACCTCGTCATCTGAACTCACCACCAATCCGCTAGCAGCCGGGGGTGCAAGTAGCGGATTTTCTGCAAGTCGGGCGACGTAGTCGGCTACGCGATCTCACAAAGCACTTGGCAACGGACGCGGAGATTCGGCTTCTGCAAAACCGCTTCTGATTTATCCGACATGTGAAGAGTAGGTAAAGGGTCAAAACAAGTCTGCCGAAGCGGTTCTTCCACTCCCGCGGCGTGCCCGCGCCCAGCAGTTGGCGCAGGATCAGGCTTAGATTGAACGCGCCCACGTGGATCAATTGCCGCTTCCAAATGTTTTCCTGTCCGCGCAGATGGCAGCGCCGCATCGCGCCCGTCTCGTAGCAATGCGCGAAGCTGCGCTCCACTAACTCGCCGCGCCGCCGCAATAAACTCTTGCCATACTCCCCCCGCACCCGCCGCCGATTCGCCTACACCGCTTGCTGCTCGGCCTGTTTGCCCGCCCAGTTCCGCCGTCCCTTCTGTTTCTTCTCCGGGATGTAACTGCGCACGCCCTACGCCTTCATCCCCTTCACCACCGCACCGCGGTGATAGCCCATGTCGGTCACCGTCTCTTCGATGCCGGCCACGCACCACTGGAACGTCGCTCATGATCTTTTGAAGCTTCATCTCCCCGCAGGACAAAACGTTCTCACTATCCACATTCTCACCGAAGGGAACATGAATCTTGCGTCCTTCGACTTCAAGCCCACTCCACTTATTGATTGACGCCGCTGGCAAGGAAGCCTCCGTCGACAACCAGGGTCTGCCCGCTAACGAACGCTGCGGCGTCAGAAGCGAGATAAACTGCGGCTCCGACAAGATCTTCAGTCTTGCCGAAGCGAGCCATCGGAGTACGCATCACCAACTCCTGGCCGCGCGACGTGTTATCGAGCAGGTCTTGGTTAAGTTCCGTACGGAATACGCCTGGCGCGATGGCGTTCACTGTAACGCCCTGCTTCGACCACTCCACAGCAAGCGAGCGAGTGAGCGAAACAACTCCCGCCTTGCTGGCCGCGTATGCAGCAACTTCGCTGAGCGCGACGAAACTGTTGAGAGAAGCTATGTTAATGATGCGCCCGTAACCACGCTCTAGCATCGGTTTGCCGAAAATCTGGCAAGCGCGTAGCGTGCCGGTGAGGTTCGTGTTCAAGATATCGTCCCATTCGCTCTCTGGCATGGTGAGCGTAGGCGTGCGTTTAACTTTTCCGGCGCAGTTGATAAGGACGTCAACTTTGCCAAATTCTCGGAGCGATGTCGCCAATAATTGTTCGAGCGAAGGGCGCCTGCAAACATCCGTTACTTGACGCAAGGTCTTGCGTCCTCTGCCTTCGATCTCGGCGGCGGTTTCGTCAACCTGTTTCTGCCGCCGCGCGGAGGCGACCACATCGGCACCGGCGTCAGCGAGGCCAAGGCTCAGTGTCCGGCCTATTCCGGATGTCCCTCCAATGACGACCGCAGTCTTCCCTGCCAAGCTGAAAATGTTAGTGATTGCCATTAGTTATTACTTCTCGACGACAGTTGCCTGTCGTTCTGTCTCCACATGCAAGTTGCTGCGCTGAGTCCACAGACCCAATCCTGGATTTGCAACGAAAAAGACGTGCTCGCCAGCAACCTTGTTATAACCTTGCCGGAATTTCCGCGGATCGTAACGCGCGGCCATGGCTTTCAAATCACCGTATTCATAGCCCACACTCTCGATTTCTTCCTGGGTGAGGTGTCCGGGGCACCACCGGATCGTGAAGCGGCCCTCGCTCGATCCGTGAATAAGGTGGGCAGCAGCGCCCAGGTCACCCGCAAGATCCGCATTCGCATTTACAGCCTGAAGCGTTGCCGGAGTTCCGCGATATCCATATTTGCGGATCAACCTATCAATAGCATTATCTTCACCAAACGCGCGTACGCCCGGAGCCAAAATAATTAACTCAGCGCCATCCTCTAGCGCCATGCGCGTGCGATAGACAGCTTTATTGCCGAGCCACGTACTCTTAAACTCATGGGGATCGAGATACACCACCGCCTTCTGAATCGGCCCCTCCAGCGTTTCAAAATTCACGCGAACGCTGAGCGCGGCGGCGCGGTGAAAACATTCAGCGTCGTCTCCGATGAACAGACCTCGCAACACCAGGCGCTCATCAACCGAGCGACCGATAACCGTGAGCACGTAGACGATAGGCAAATGCCTCAGGAAACGATCCGAGGCGTAGTTGAGCACATTGCGCACCGGGTTCTCCGCGCGGCCCATGATGCGCTCCATCCCAAAAACTGCGCCGAGATAATGGCTGCGATTGATACCTTCGCGGCCGCCGGTTCCCACTAAAATATTCTTGTTGTAATTCGCCATGCCGATGACTTCATGCGGCACGACCTGGCCGATCGAAAGAATCAGATCGAAGCCTCCATGCGCAATCATCCGATTCACTTGCGCCGGCCACGCATAATTCAGCTTCCCTTCCGATTGCTCATAAATGAAATCCGCGGGAACTTCACCCAGAGTCTCAACATCGGTTCGCCAATTGTGAACGCGGAAAAGCTGTAACGGCATCGCTCCGAACATGCGCGCGATTTGCTCGGGCTGCATGGCAGCATGTGTGCCAAGAGCGGGCAGCACCGCTTCAACGCGGTCGCCGTAGTTCTCCCACGCGTATCGGGTCAGATCGCCCGCGCGCGAATGGACCCGGCTCTGGTCAGGCGGCACAACCAGCACGCGTTTTCGTTCGCCCAGCTTTGCCAAGCTTTTGAGTAGCAGATCGTGCATCTGCATCGGCGACAACTCGGTGTCGATGCTGCCTATGGCGCAGTAAAGGCTCATGCGACGAATTCCACCTTCTGGAGTTCCGGTGCGAGCAAGCGCAGTACAGCGAGAGCAAACAGGTAAGCGCGGTCGACGGTCTTCGCAGTCTTTTCCACGCAGGCTCCTACAAGCGATATACTTTCTTGACCAGGCCGTACGCAAGTTCTTGCGCAACTTCGAAAGCCTCTTCTTCCTCTAACCGATGGTCGACGACCAACCGTGCCAGAAAACTACAATCCATGCGCCGGGCCATGTCGTGCCGCGCCGGTAACGAGAGAAAGGACCGAGCGTCGTCGTTGAAGCCGGCGGTGTTGTAAAAGCCCGCCGTTTCCGTAACCTGCTCGCGGAAACGCAGCATTCCCTCTGGACTGTCATGAAACCACCAGGGCGGTCCAAGCCGCAAACACGGATAGTGCCCGGCCAATGGAGCAAGTTCGCGGCTATACGTGGACTCGTCAAGGGTGAAAAGAATGATTGTGAGATCGCGTTCATAGCCGAAAAGCTCAAGTAGAGGTCGTAGGGCGTCCACGTAATTGGTAGGCGTAGGAATATCCGCACCCATATCGCGCCCATACTGTTCGTACAATTGGCGATTGTGGTTTCGTGCGCTCCCCGGATGAATCTGCATAACCAGGCCGTCGTCGAGGCTCATGCGTGCCATCTCCGTTAGCATCTGCGCACGGAAGTTTTCGTTTTGTTGACTATCGGAAGTGCCGGAGAACACTTGACGATAGAGATCCGCAGCTTCTTCATGTGAGAGATTAGCGGTTCTAGCGCTCGGGTGTCCATGGTCTGTTGCCGTGCAGCCGAGTTCGCGGAATCGGATTCGCATCTGGCGAAGCGCATTCAGATAACCCGTCCAAGTCAACGTATCCTCGCCTGTCTTCTGCGCTAGCTCGGCGAGATTCTCCGCGAATCCTTCATATTCAGGATCCACAACCGGGTCCGGCCTGAAGGTCGGCACAATCCTCGCCTTCCAATCTGATTCCCGAATGGCTTTATGATCCGCCAGGGATTCGAGCGGAGAATCAGTCGTCGCCAGTACTTCCAAGTTAAACCGGTCGTAGAGAGCCCGTGGCAAGAACTCCGGCGTCCGAAGTTTTGCGGAAATCGTATCGAAATACACATCGGCGGTCTCTCGCGACAGGCGTTGCTTAAGCCCGAAAAGTTTCTGGAAGGTGAAGTCGAGCCACATGCGGGTCGGCGTGCCACGAAAAAGATAATAATGGTCAGCGAAAATACGCCAGCTCTTCCGAGCGTCTTTCGGTTCCCTCTGCCCGATCCCAAACTCCTCAAGCGAAACACCCTGGCTGTAAAGCATTCTTAAAATGTAATGGTCGGACTGCACGAAAAGCTGGACCGCATTTGGGAAAGGTTCGTTCGCTCGAAACCAACTCGCCTGCGTATGCCCGTGCGGACTAACGACCGGCAGGTTTCGCACACTTTCGTATAGCGCTCTGGCCATTTTTCGCGTAGCGGAATCGGCGGGAAACAGTCGGTCTGGATGAATCAACATGACTTCTAACTCTAACTTGTCGTTACAGAAGTTGCATTGAATTGCCTCATAATCCACAAAGAGCCTCGGTAAGATTTCTTCGTAGCGGTGCAGTAACGCCGTCGCCCCCGTTGTCCGTATCCGTGCTAACTGTCTCGAGTTCTGGTTCTCGGGACAGGTGTTGAGTCCGCAGTTCGTTCAGTTCGTGAACTAGCGCGTGAAATGTTTCGGGGTCTCTTTCTTCCTGAATTCTCGTGCAAAGCCAATTCATGCGTTCTCGCTCTTCTTCTGGGTCATCTTGCCACCTCACGGAACGAACTCGTCGTAGATTACGGCAAAAGCCGAGGAAACAGGGTTGCCCGCGCCCGACTTCGCCCAAGACGTTCTCGACTGGGACTCGGACATTGTCGAAATACACGACCGTGGTCGAGCTCCCTTTGATGCCCATCTTGTGTTCTTCCGCGCCGCTACTGACGCCGGGAAAGCCGCGCTCCACTAGGAATGCCGTGAAACTTTCTCCTCTCACCTTGGCCAATACGCTAAAGAGATCAGCGGCACCTCCGTTGGTGATCCACATCTTTTGTCCGTTCAAGACGTAGTGTTTGCCGTCCGAACTCAGATCAGCGCGGGTGCGTACGGCAAGCGCATCGGAACCCGCCAACGGCTCGGTTAACGCATAGGCCGCCAGGATCTCGGCCTTTGCCAACCGGGGCAGATATCCCTGTTTCTGTTCTTCAGTTCCAAAGAAGAGGATGGGCAGCGTGCCGATGCCCGTGTGCGCCGAGTGCCAGGACGCGTAAGAAGCATCTTTTCCCATGTGCTCGCCCACGATCATGACGGAGGCCAGATCCATTTCCATTCCGCCGAATCTTTCGGGAATCGCCACCGCGGTGAGTCCAATTTCGGCCGACTTGCGTAACACGCTGAGGGCGACCCCGGGCTTTTGCTGGCGGATGGCATCGAGATGGGGCTCGACGTCGTTCGCCCAGAATCCATCGACCGTATGCGCGATGGCAAGATGTTCTTCGCTCAGATCTTCTGCGGTGAAGACCTCGTCGGGCGAAAACTCTTCGATCAGAAATGCACCGCCGCTTATCTTGGAAGAAGTTATTGCCGCTGTTGTCATCGTTCACCCCGATAGTGGTTGGGTCAGTTCCGCGTGAAGTAGGTTGCGAGTGCGATCTGTCAGCCCCCGCGCTTCGAATTTAACTGACACTTACTGGCGTCTTCGCAAATTGTGTTAGTCTATATCATCTGTTAGTAGATAACGTCAAGTCAAGAACTGGGGGTTCCAGCGCTCGCAGACCGGCTTCACATCGGTATCAACCGCTTTAGAGGTTCGGTTTGTGACGAGCGTCAGCGCGTGTTAGAGTGACACTCCGTGCCGCGGCACGCGACATCACGCCCCCCGGTCGATTCAGGAGATGAGTGACATCATGGCCCCTGCCAATGCTGCCAGATCACGCGGAAGCGTGACAAATCGACGAAGCCTGAGAAGACGGAAAAAGTCAGCGCCAGCCCGCCAGATGCTTGGCCTTCGGGAGCGCAAAAAGGCTCGACTGCGCCAGCAGATTATCGAGACCGCTCTCAGACTGTTCCGCAAACGGGGTTACGAGAACACCCGCATCGAAGATATAGTCAATATTCTCGAAATCAGCCAGCCCACATTCTTCCGCTATTTTCCCAGCAAAGATGCAGTTCTCCGAGACATCGGCAAGCGCGGCTTCGCCTGCATAGTCGAGCATTTCAAGTCGGAACTCTCCAATGAGGCTGACACCGCGGCGCGCCTACGCCGGTTATATCGCGCTATGGCGCGGGAAGTAGAAGCCGACCGTCCACTGTGGCAAGCGGTGGTTCTGTCGGGCGCAATGGATCCCGTGCGTTCTCCGGAGATGCGCGAACCCGAGGGAGTTGCGGTCGGGCTGCTGCGGGAGATTCTTGCCCAGGGCCAGCGACGCGGTGAAATCACGCGCGGTTTTCCGGTGCTCCATCTTTCGGAATTCATGGAGGGACTCTATCAGACCGTGGTCCGGCAATGGGCGGTTGATCTTACCGGACCCCACCAGCTGGGGGAACGCGTCGATAGTGCCTTGGAGTTTTTCTTGCGCGGCGTCCAGCCCTGACGATTGCCAGTGCCTCACCCTGCTGTTGTCCTTTCCCGGGCATTTGAGGCGAAATGCATGAAGGCTGCCGTCCTTCGCGAATTCAAGAAGCCGCTCGCAATAGAAGAAGTCGGCCGGCCGCAGCTTGGAGCTAGTGAAATCCTGATACGGATAGAAGCCTGCGGTGTCTGCCACTCCGATGTGCATGTTGCCGATGGAGACTGGCCGCAGTTCACCAAGATCGTCAAGACGCCGTTAATCCCCGGCCACGAAATTGCCGGGGTGGTGGTCGAAAAGGGCGAGGCGGTACACGATCTGCAAATCGGCGATCGGGTCGGAGTACCTTGGATTTACTGGAGCTGCGGCGAATGCGAGTTCTTCCGCGAGGGAAACGAAAATCTCTGCCGGCGCCAAAAGATCACTGGCGTAACCGTCGATGGCGGCTACGCCGAACTCGTGAAAGCGCCGGCGAGCCACGCTCTCAGGATTCCCGACAATCTTTCTTCCGTCCAAGCTGCTCCACTTTTCTGTGCGGGTGTTACGGTCTACTGGGCACTAAAACATTCCGGCATTTTGCCCGGGCAACTCCTCGCGATCTTCGGTATCGGTGGCTTGGGACATCTGGGTGTTCAGTTTGGGCAGGCGCTGGGAGTAGAGGTGGCGGCGATCGATATCTCCGAAGAAAAGCTGGCACTTGCCCGATCGTTAGGCGCCTCTGCCGCAATCAACGCTTCCACCAACAATGTGATCAAGGAACTACGCAATCGAGGCGGCGCTCACGTGGCGCTGGTGACGTCGGCAGCGCGGGCCTCCTGTGAAACGGCGTTCCATTGTGTGCGGCCTAGCGGCACTCTCATGGTAGTGGGCTTGCCGGCTGATCCGATCTGTTTTCCCGCTATCTGATGGCAGCGGGAGAAATCCGCATTCAAGCCTCCACGGTCGGCACCCGTCAGGATTTGCGGGAGGTTTTGACAATGGCTGCCGCCGGGCATGTACGCTGCCAAGTGGCAGCGCGCCCGCTCGAAGAGGTGAATGACGCGTTCGATCAACTCCGCCGCGGCCAAGTTTCTGGTCGTCTTATTCTCGCTTCTTCCTGAGGACGGCTGCCCCCGGGCCAAGTCCGCCGCACGCGGGATGCTTGCAGTGTCGCTTCTGGTAGCCAAACTCGCCCCCTTGATTATGACTCCACCATCTAGTCGACTAAGAGCTTGGCTGCGTTTGCATCTTGACGTTAGTGACTATTATGTGATACTAACTCTCACAATCTAGGATGAGTGGGCCCACGTTGGTTTACTCAGGATTGCTGTCGACGGTGTCCTATGTCTCCAGGAGGAGAATCCTATGAAGTCACTCGCATGCGTTCTTGTGTGATTCGCGTGTGCAACCTTTATGGCTCATGCGCAAGGCGGCGGCTCGTCGGGAGAGATCACCGGGACTGTGACGGACTCCTCTGGCGCCGCCTTGCCCAAGGCTACTGTCAATGTGCTCGATAGACAGACCGACCTGAAGCGCACGGTGGTGGCGGACGGCACCGGTCAGTTCCGAGTCGCAGGGCTGTCGCCGGGCCACCTACGACGTCAGCGCAGAACTATCGGGGTTTGCGACTGAGATTCGAAGGGGCGTCCCCGTAGCCATCGGGCAGACAGTTATCTCCGATTTCAAGCTGAAACCGTCGCAGGTGGCGACGAGAGAATACCTGGCGTCGGGTCGCGTGGATCACCGCTTTGATGCGAACAATGAGATTTCTGTGACCTACAAGTATGGGCACGATCTGGAGCAGTCGCCGGACGTGCAGTCTCTGACAGCTTTTTCGGCGAGAAGTTCGATCCACGACTACGATAGTAATCTGCAAGCCGCCTGGTACCGTCAATTCAGTCCGAGTGTCCAGAACGAGGCACGGGTGCAGTGGGATTACTACCACTTCAACGTGATTCCTAACGAGCCGGGAGAGGTGGGGCTTCAGATTCCCAGTTTCATCAATAATCTGGGAACGAATATCTTCATACCCAACATCACCATCCTGCGCCGCTACGAATTCACGGACAATTTAACGGTGATCCGGGGACATCACACGTTTAAGTTTGGCGGCTATGAACTGCTCCGCGGCAATCATACCGAATCGCACACTTTTTTCCCCGGCCGCTTTGTGTTCGGGTCACTCCCCGGATTTTTGATTAGCCCGCAGCTTGCAACCACCACGATCAACCCGTTGCAATCGGCATCTTTTGGGCTGCCTCAGGTTTACCAGCAGGGTTTTGGAAATCCGACCTACCCGTATTACACCCGGCCGCTGACAGCATTCTATGGCGAAGACTCCTGGAAGATCACCCCCGGCTTCACTCTGAACTACGGTCTGCGCTACGAACTGGACACGCAATTCGCTCCATTGACCACATACAAGAAGGATTTTGCCCCGCGGGTTTCCTTCGCATGGGATCCATTCAAGGATCACAAGACGGTGATCCGGGGTGGCTACGGAATCTTCTACGGACCCGTGGACGTTCAGATCCCTGACGTTGACTTGAGTTTGGGGGTTGTGAACAGCAACAAATCCGCAGTCGAGAACAGGCCAGGAGCTAGAGCCAGGTGGCAAATCTGAGTGCGATTTGCGGGTTCTCCCAGTTTGGAGTGCCGATAATCCCCGGTAACGGCTCCAGCCCTTGCAACCGGGAAATTTCTATTTATGTAGATCCGCTCGGTGGGGTTCCGGCCTTGGGTCTAAAAGGGGCGAACACTGTTTTCCAGACACTTTTTGGCCAGGGATTGGTTCAGTGCACAACGCCAGCTGCAGGGAATGCTGCGTGCATCACGCCGGCTGCTGTGGCGCCGCTGGGCATCGACGTTGCGAATAGTGGCCCCGTCGGCCCGCTGCAAGTGGTTTTCGTGAACCAACCGGGCTACCGTCCCCCGATCGCGCAACAAGCATCGTTTGGCATCGAACGCGAGATCGGACCTGGGCTCTCAATCTCTCTCAGCGGTATCTATTCCCATACACAAAGACTCCCGGTCGCGATCGATACCAATCTGCTGCCGGCGCCGTTCACGACGCTAACTCTGGCCAATGGGCAAACGATTTCCTATCGCAACTGGAATACGACGGCCGCAGGGGCCGACCCGCTCGGGGGCACCGAGCCGGGTGGCCTGCCCTGCGATAACCCGGTCACGAATGCCACTCAATGTTTTGTGAATCCACTGGTTGTGCAGAACAACCAATACAGCTCTGAGGCATACGCGGTTTACGAAGCGGGCATTGTAGAAGTAAAGAAGCGCTTCAGTGAACATTTCACGCTGTTCGGAAATTACACTTTCAGTAAGGGCTTTGACACGTCCACGGATTACAACTCCGACTACGGGCCACAGGATCCGACGAACCTCAATTTAGATCGTGCTCTCTCCGAATTTGACGAGCGGCACAAAGTGGTGATCGCCGGAGTGTTCGACAGCCCCTGGAAACAGAGTATCTTGTCGGGTTTTCAGCTGGCTCCGATTTTTTCCTACCACAGCGGACATCCTTTCAACCTGCTGGCCCCGGGCGGCGAAGTGAACGGCGATAATCACACCACCAACGAACGTCCAATCGGAGCTCCGCGCGACACCGGACTGGGCCCTGATTACGTCGATTTCGACATGCGGCTGAGCTGGCGTCATAAACTTGGCGAGAAAGCTAACCTGCAATTCACGGCGGAAGGATTTAACATCGCGAACCGGACAAATTTTGCCAGCGTAAACAACGAAGTAAGCCCTCTCTTCGGCCTCACGCCGGGCTTCACGACGTTCAACGTGAGTGGAATTCGACCGGGCAGAACCCTTGCGGGTGGCGGAACCGCTACGCCCAGCACGCTGGCTTTCACGTCCGCTTTTCCGAAACGCCAAGTGCAACTCGGCGTGCGCTTGTCGTTTTGACGAGGAGCACTGACTGGGAGCACTGAATGCCATTCATTGAAAATCAGAAAGCCAGGATTTATTGGGATGAACAAGGCCAGGGTGAGCCCGTTTTGCTCATTATGGGACTGGGTTACCCGTCCTACATGTGGTACCGGACACGGCCCCTTTTGGCGTCGCGGTACCGGACGGTGGCCCTCGACAACCGAGGCGTGGGGCGAAGCGATGTGCCACAGGGACCGTATCCCATCGCGGTGATGGCGTCCGATGCAGCCGCGGTGCTGGATGCCGCCGGCATCGAAAGTGCGCATGTGTTCGGCGTGTCTATGGGAGGCATGATTGCGCAGGAACTCGCGCTGCAATATCCGGCGCGAGTGCGTTCGCTGATCCTGGGCTGCACTGCGGCGGGCGGACCCACAGCGGTGCCCGCCGAACCGGAAGCGATTCAGATGCTGATGAAACGGGGCCAGATGAGTCCTGAGCAGGCGGCCGAAGCCGCCGTGCCGTTTATCTACGATCCGACGACTCTGCGTGAAAGGATTGATGAAGATCTGGCGATTCGCAGGCCATGGTTTCCGAGCCCAGAAGGATACGCAGCGCAGTTGCAGGGAATCCGCGGCTGGGAAGCATACAGCCGCCTCGGCCAGATCGGCGCTCCTACACTGGTGATCCATGGCGAGTCCGACCGATTGATTCCTCCAGGAAACGCCAACTTGACTGCACAGCGAATCCCCGGTGCGAAGCTGGTCATAATTCCGCGCGCGAGTCATCTTTTCTTCACCGATCAGCCAGAAGTTGCCCATCGAGCGATCATGGATTTTCTGACGGTTCACAGCGATATCGACGAGCCGGAGAAAGCCGCATGTTAAAGCAGGTCGCCAACGCTACGCGGGAGTCCTGCCGGGACTGGCGGGACGCGTTGCCATTGTCACCGGGGGCTCCATCGGACGGGGGCGTCAAATCGCGGAAGGGCTGGCGGAAATGGGCGCTGACCTGGTGCTTTGCGCCCGCAAGAAGGAGCGTTGCCAGCAAGCGTCGGATGAATTGCAGCAACTGGGGGTAAGAACGCTCGCGCTCGGCTGTGATGTAAAGAGTCCGGCCGACATTCAGGCAGTGGTCGACGCCGCCTTTTCACAATTCGGACGGATCGACATTCTTGTGAATAATGCCGGGATTTCGTGGGGTGCCCCCGTGGAGAGGATGAGCCTCGAGGATTGGAACAAGGTGATCGAGACGAACCTGACCGGGACTTTTCTGTGCGCCCATGCCGTGGGAAGGGTCATGATTAAGCAACTTCGCGGAAAGATTATTAATATTGCCTCAGTGGCTGGACTGGGTGGTGCTCCTCCCACACTCCCAGCCATTGGATATCATGCCAGCAAGGGCGGAGTGATCAGCTTCCAGGGTGTGACGGCCGCGTGAAAATTAATTCCGTGTGCGCAAGTCGAGAAACCGTTCGGTGACGCATGGGCCGCCTTCTTCTGATTCGGCATTCACAAGCGTCCTTTCTCGAGCAGAATTACGACAAACTTTCCGCGATCGGGGAAACGCAAGGCCTGCGATTGGGTCAATACTGGACGCGACAGAAAATGGTGTTCGATGGCGTCGGCTCAGGGCCCCGTGTCAGGCACAAGGAGACAGCAAAGATTGTGGGCGCCGTCTACCGCGAGGCAAGCATCCCTTTTCCCGAGCCGGTGGTGATCCCGGAGTTCGACGAATATCAGGCCGAAGCAGTGCTGAAGCAAGGGCTTCCCCAGTTGGTGGAAAGCGACAGCGAGGTTCGCAAACTGCATCGAGCGTTTCAGAACTCGACGAGTCCTGACCGGCGACTGGCGAATTTCGAGAAGATGTTCGAGATGCTGATTACCAAGTGGGTCGACGGAGAGGTCGTGTTACCGGTGGTGGAGTCGTGGCCGGAATTCTGTGACCGGGCCGACCGCGGTCTATCGCAATGTATGTCCGCGAATGGTCGCGGCCGGCAACTGGCGGTTTTCTGCTCGGCTGGACTAATCGGCGTAGCCATGCGGCGCACATTGCACCTCTCATCGCAAGACACGCTTCGAGCAACCTGGATGGTCCGGAATAGTTCCTTCAGTGAGTTCATATTTTCCAAGGTTCGCTTTACGCTGAGTACGTTTAATTCGTTTCCGCATCTGGACGACCCATCGTTGCTGACTTATCGATAGCGTTCGGTGAAAGCCTGATATGGCTGACTTTCAAGACAATCCAACCTCGCTGCGAGCAGGCGAAGAGCTCGACCTGTCCAAGCTTGAACCGTACTTGCGTAGCCATTTCCCCGACGCCGACGGCACTCTTAGCGTCTCACAATTTCCGAGTGGACATTCCAACTTGACTTATCTAGTACATATGGGCGATCGCCAGATGGTGCTGCGCCGTCCTCCGTTCGGCAGCAAGGTTAAGAGCGCGCATGATATGAGTCGGGAGTACCGCGTGCTCTCGAAACTGCACCTCGTTTACCCCCAAGTTCCGAAAGCGCTGCTGTATTGTGACGATCCGTCGGTGCTCGGTTCACCCTTCTATTTGATGGAGCGGGTGCAGGGAATCATCCTGCGCAGAAATCCTCCTGAAGAGCTGGTGATTACCTCCGAGATCGCTTGCGAGTTGAGCGAGGCGTTTGTGGACAATCTCGCCCGACTCCATGGCTTGGACTACGCAGCTATCGGCCTGGCGGACTTGGGGAAGCCACAAGGATATTTGGATCGTCAAGTCGCGGGCTGGATCGAGCGCTATCACGGTTCGCTCACTCACGACTTGCCCGAAGTGGAGAGAATTTCTGTCTGGCTGAACGAACGTAGACCTCGCGAGACTTCCTACGCGTTGATTCACAACGACTACAAGTACGACAATATCGTGCTTGATCCAACCGATATCACCAGGATTGTGGGCGTGCTCGATTGGGAAATGTGCACCATCGGTGATCCACTCACCGACCTCGGCACTGCCTTGGCTTATTGGGTCGACCCGCAAGACCCCGAAGAACTGAAGCGCATCCGCTGGGGGCCTACAACATTGCCTGGCACTTTGACGCGCGCAGAACTTGTCCGCCGCTACGCTCAGACGACCGGGCATGATGTCAGCAACATGGTCTTCTACCGCGTTCTTGCTCTCTTCAAGGTGGCAGTCATCATCCAGCAGATTTATTACCGCTATCATCACGGTCTGACCAAAGACGCTCGCTTCGCCTCGCTGCCCGAGGTCATCAGGGTTGCGCTGCGTGCGGCCCTGTGGTCAGCCGAGGAGAATTCGCTTTGATCGTTATATGGATCAAAAATCACCAGAACTATCGGATTAGACGTAAATAGCGGATCACCCATTCCGCTACGCAGCAGGGCTTTTCTGAATTCTCACCGTCGACGACTACCGAAAACGTAGCTTCCGTACCACCGGCAATGTCTTTGAGCGCCAGCAGCGTGAAACGGGCTCGGATCCTGGAGCCCGCAGGAACGGGGGAAGGGAAGCGGACTCGATTCAGACCGTAGTTCACACTCATCCGCACGCCGCTTGCGATCTGAATTGCCTGCCGAAGGAAGTGACTCAGCAGGGCAAGCGTCAAAAAGCCATGCGCAATCGTCTTGCCGTAGGGTGAATCGCGCTGTGCGCGTTCGGGATCGACGTGAATCCACTGCCGGTCCTCCGTGGTTTCCGCAAACTGCTGAATTTGGTCCTGGCTGACAGAGAACCATTCCGTGGTTCCGATTTCGCGACCCACGAAACCTGCCAGCGAATGCAGGTTTTCCACCACCAGTGGCGGCATTGAATTCTCCTTGAGGCCAGGCGGATCAGTGTGGCGGCGATTGCGCACGCGGTTTACTCCGCTTTCCGAGTTCCAGCTTGGCAACCGCTTCCGTGTGCACTTCATCCGGGCCGTCCGCCAGCCGCAGTGCGCGAACCATCGCCCATGCGCCAGCGAGAAAAGTATCCTGTGAAACGCCGGCGCCACCGTGCGCTTGGATACTCCTGTCCAGCACTCGTAACGCCACATTCGGCGCAACAACTTTAATCATGGCGATCTCGGCCTGCGCCGCTTTGTTGCCGACCGTGTCCATCATATAGGCAGCCTTCAAAGTCAAAAGACGAGCCTGCTCAATCTCCATGCGCGATGTGGCAATGTGGGCGCGCATGGTTCCTTGTTCAGCCAGGGGCTTGCCAAAGGCGATACGCGACTGCACACGTTCGCACATGATTTCGAGCGCGCGCTCGGCCACCCCGATGCACCGCATGCAATGGTGGATGCGGCCCGGTCCCAGCCGCCCTTGCGCGATCTCAAAGCCCCGCCCTTCGCCCAGCAACATATTCGAGACTGGTACGCGGACATTCTGGAACACGACTTCACCGTGTCCATGAGGCGCATGATCGTATCCAAATACCGTCAGCAACCGCTCGATCTTCACGCCCGGCGTGGACATGGGCACCAGCACCATCGACTGTTGTTGATAACGCGGGGCCGATGAGTCGGTCTTACCCATGAAAATTGCGAGCTTGCAACGCGGGTCGCCTGCTCCCGAAGTCCACCACTTACGTCCGTTAAGGACGTACTCGTTGCCCTCCCGAACAATGCTCGCCTGTATGTTCGTCGCGTCCGACGAAGCAACCGCAGGTTCGGTCATCGCAAAGCATGAGCGGATCTCACCGGCGAGCAGGGGCTTCAACCAATGCTCCTTCTGCTCCGGCGTGCCATAACGTGCGAGCACCTCCATGTTTCCAGTATCGGGCGCCGAGCAGTTGAATACCTCAGGAGCCATCAGGCTGCGACCCATGATCTCGCATATAGGTGCGTATTCGAGGTTGGTGAGCCCGGCTCCGTGCTCGTCATCGGGCAGAAAAAGGTTCCAGAGACCTGCCTCGCGAGCTTTCCGCTTAAGCTCTTCCATCACAGCGGGCGGCGACCACCGGTTGCGCTCAATCTCATCCTGGAAGCGCTGCTCGTTGGGATAGATGTATTCGTCCATGAAGGCCCGCAAACGGAGTTGCAGGTCTTCGACTTTCTTGCCCAATGCGAAATCCATGTGTCTTGCCTATGTTCCGAATGTTCGTCGTCAGAACGTCAGAGACCGTTTGCACCTTCCGGTAAGAGTGCCGGCGACATGTCCTTAGCTTTTATAGACTACGCCATGCACCGCCGGGGGTCATGAGCGTTTCAGTGTGCGAATTGTGTGCAAGATCTAACGGTCCTTACCGAAAGAATTTCGCTAAACAGAAAGAGCCGCAGTTGTGCTGCGGCTCACCTGAGACGCGCACACTTCGCTTACTCAACAGAAATGCGTTTTCCCCGTGATACCTCCATGAAAAACTGGCCGGAGGGGTCATAGAAATCCAAGGTGAAGGAACCGCCTTGCGTATTGCCACCGTCACCGAGGGTGATCCTCTCACTCAGGTTCATGGTTCCCAGATTAGTTTCCGTTCGTGTCATAGTTCCACACGCGGTGAGCGAGCTTTCAGGTGCCATACCGACTGGGGTGGAAACAGGACTTGCGGCAATTGATCCCCTTCAACCGGAAACTGCTTTGGGTGCAGAGTGGGTTCACCGTACTGACGATCATTGCTTTTGGCACCTTGACCTTAGTGTTGCACAAGGAAATGCTCCAGTGTTGCACAAGGAAATGCTCCGGGGCGACCCTGCGGCCTTAGGACTTGCGTGCTTTATCGGGATTTACTGGACTGCTCGGTTTCTCGTGGACACGCTTTACTTTTCCCATGCAGACTGGCCCAAGGGAAAGGCATTTGTTGTGCGGCACACTCCTGACCCTCCTGTTTCTTGCGCTTGCCGCAAGCTGCCTAGGGCTGTTTACCTGGCACGTGTGGCTGCAACCGAATAGTTGAGGAGACAACGGCTCGCGTGTTCAGCCTGACGGCACCATCGGAAGACGAAGTTCGACGCTTCATTGCGAAGCAGAAGGAATCAGGCTTCTCGTACCCGGAGGCCAGGGCGTCGGCCAGCACGATCCCATCGGACTACAACGTAGACCGCAATCGTGTTCAGCTTGGCAGAGGCGAAAATACGGTGACGAGGTGTTACACGCTTGGACAGGGCGATAACATTCCTGTTTCTCTAATACACTGCCGGGCAGATTCGAGGATGTCGGATGTGCGGGACCCATGATACGATTCCCGTGTGAGCGATTCCGCTTGCGTTCCAAGTTCTGCATCGGCCGTCCCAGCCGCCGTTCCGACTACGACGCTGACTTCGCGCCACTCTGCCCTCGTCCGCCTCACTCACTGGATCACCACCCTGTGTTTTTTTGCCCTGCTCGTCAGCGGGGTTGAAATCGCGATGTCTCACCCTCGCTTCTATTGGGGTGAAACCGGCAACGATTTGACTCCACCTTTGTTCAAGCTTCCGATCCCTGCCTCCAGGACATTGGTGCCGACCGGCTACGGATACGTGCTGCCGGACCAGAACGGCTGGAGCCGGTATCTCCACTTTCAAGCTGCATGGGTTGTGGTGTTGACCGGTTCACTGTATTTGATCTCCGGCTTGTTGACGGGGCATTTCTCGAGAAACTTGCTGCCGCAACGGACCGATCTTTCGTGGCGGGCGTTCTCTATCGCAATCACTAACCATTTGCGCTTCAAGCGGGCGAGCGAGGGAGAAGCCTGGTCGTATAACTTGCTCCAGCGGCTTACCTATCTGTTCGTGATCTTCTTTCTATTTCCCTTAGTAATCTGGACGGGCTTGGCGATGTCTCCCGCGTTTGTTTCCGCGTTTCCGGCGGCCGTCACTGTGCTTGGCGGCCAGCAATCGGCGCGCACGATTCACCTCTTCGTCTCCTTGTCTCTTTTGCTCTTCCTTCTGGTCCACGTTGGGATGGTTTGTATTGCCGGGTTCAGCAGCCGCATACGCGCGATGATCACGGGCCGCGCCGGTTCGAACAAGGAGCGCACATGAGCGACCCATCCCGCCGCGAACCATCCCGCCGCGAACTGTCACGCCGCAAACTGATCACAACCGGACTCGCGGCCACGGCGGGTGCATTGGGCCTGGGCGCGGCTGCACGTATTGCGCAAAGGTATGGACTGGTCCCTCCCGATCACGGCGGGATTTACGGCCTCGGCGAAACGCTGACTTACGCTTCCCAGCGGCTGCTGACGAGGCACTCTTTAGCCCGTGAGTTCTCCAGGAGCCAGATTTCGAAGCCTCCGTTTGCGAACGAAATTCCGCCCTTCAATGACGCGTTCAAGCGCCTCCAGGCCGGAGGATTCGCTGACTGGCGGCTCTCGATTAACGGCCTGGTCGCCCGGCCTGGCTCGTTTTCGTTGCACCAATTGAAGAGCTACCCGTCTCAGAGCCAGATCACTATGCTGCAGTGTGAAGAGGGTTGGTCATATATAGCCGAGTGGATCGGCGTGCCTCTCTCCCAAATCCTGCAAGCTGTGGAAGTCCAACTGCAAGCCAGATACGTGGTCTACTTCTCGATCGATCCCGATTGGTGGGAAAGCATCGATATGGCCGACGCATTGCATCCGCAGACTTTTCTCGCCTATGGGATGAATGGCGGTCAACTTCCTGTGGGCAACGGCGGGCCGCTTCGCCTGCGGCTCCCACGCCAGCTCGGCTACAAGAGCGTGAAATACGTCACCCACCTGACGGTCACCGATAGTCTGAAAGGTTTCGGTAAAGGTTTGGGCTCCGCGGCTCCAGAAGGAGGGTATGCCTGGTACGCCGGCATCTGACAAGCTGGTTTCAGGCGTGTGCGCATCTTCTGTCGCGAATGTTTTTTTGCGTATTTCTCTCTGGGAGAAGGTAAAAACTAGCGATCCAGTCTGGCAGAGCTGCATCGAAGATGCTGTCGATGACGAACTGAAAGCCAAAGAAGAACATTCTGGCACGCTCCTATCGCGTGGGCCCGGAGGTCGGCGAAGGGATAGAACTATGCTGCGATCACACGGGCCAGGCAGACCGTCTCAAAACGGCGGCGCGAGAGTGTGCTAGCGATCAGTACGTTATGGCATGCTCTGCACGCGGAGGTCCGGATGCAGCTTCAAAGTCTTGCCCGCCACGATATATACCTTTTGCTGGAAGGTTTCGCGCCCTGGTGCACGAACCGAAATATCAGTCTTCATAAGTGGGCTTGTCAGCAGTGATCTCCGTACTTGGCATCGGTTCTAGGGGATGATGGTGTGAGTTCCGGAAATTCTGACCCACCTAATTCCGGAAATTCTGAGCCACCCAGTAAATAGTCATATGCGGTAGAACTTCTCCCTATGCCTGCCGCCGGTCCAAGGACCGGTGGAGGCGAAGGGAGAGGAGGATGTTGAGCATGTTAAAGCGTCACGAAGTCGAGATTCTATTGAAGGCGGGCCACCGTAAGACGGAGGTGGCCCGGCTGACCGGAGTGTCGCTATGTTCGGTGAAGCGCATCGCGCAAGAGGGACCCGTGATGCATGTCGATGATGCGGCGGAACGCGCCCAACGACAGGTCGGCCGTCCCCGCACGGTGGCGAATTTCCGGAAACCAATCCTGGAGATTCTGCAGCATACGCCCGATCTGGCGTCGCTGGAGATTCTGCGGCGAGTGCGGGAGGCAGGCTATGAGGGAGGCAAGACTGCCCTGTACGCGCTAGTCGCCTCGCTGCGCCCGAAGTCGACCAAGCCGCTGGTTCGTTTCGAAGGACTGCCCGGGGAGTTCAGTCAGCATGATTTTGGACAGATCGAAGTGCAGTTCGTCGATGGCGCCAGCCAGCGCGTCCATTTTTTCGCCTCGCGTCTGAAGTACTCGCGTTTCATGTGCGTCAGTCTGGTCCCGGATGAGGCGGTAGAGAGTTTGGTACGAACCTAGGCCGAGCATCTGGCCAGCTGGGGTGGGGTTCCTTTGCAATGCGTTTTCGATCGGCCGAAGACGATCGCCCTGAAGTGGCGGAAAAATGGGGAAGTGACGGAATGGAATCCGGTCTTTGCCTACGCCACGCTGGAGATGGGAGTGGGGGTGGAGTTGTGTTGGCCGTATCGCGCTCAGCAAAAAGGAAGCGTGGAGAACCTGGTCGGTTTCGTCAAGTCTTCCTTCTTCAAGGTGCGTCGCTTTCACGATGCGGAAGATCTTCGCCAGCAACTGCGGGCTTGGCCTGAGGAGGTGAATCAGGAGCGACCCTGCCGTGCGACTGGGGGGATTCCGGCGATGCGCTGGGCGGAAGAGAAATCTCGCCTCCGTCCTCTGAAAGTGCAGCCGGAAGAGTGGGGCCTGCGCATTCTGCTTGTAAAGCGCGCTCATAGTATTTCGGATTTTCGATTTGGTTCCGTTGGCGGGGTTAACACATGGTCCTAAGAGTTTGTTGGTCGCGATTGCAGGGACTTTGTATTTCCGCGCTGGCGTCGACCGTCATGTCACGCATTCCGAAGCCGACTCCAATTTTTTTGAGAAAGTCGTAAGGCGGAGTACCTCCCGCAAAGACCCAGACATAGTCGTTAGGAATGGTCTGCAGCGTTCCTCCAATTCCAAGGATGACAGAATCAGGTCTGAACTCGACCGGCGTCGAGTTAAAGATGACCTTGATGATCCCAGTACCCACAAACTCCCTGATACGCTGGGCGTTTCGTTCTTTGATACGCCTGAATTCCTGTCTTCGGTAAGACAGTGTTACCTGGTTGCCGGGCTGTTGCGCAAGCCCCATGGCCGCTTCAACCGCACTATCGCCGCCACCGACAACCAGGATGCGCTTATTCCGATAGTGATCCGCTTCGATCAGACGGTACATCACCTTGGGGAGATGCTCTCCGTTTACGCCGAGCTTCCTTGGATTGCCCGCTCGGCCGATAGCCAGGACTACGGTGCGCGCGCGATATCGCTGAGTTGGGGTCATGACAGCGAAGCTCCCATCCGGCAATTTTCTGATGTCGTTAACCATCGAGTCGGCACAAACATTGAACTCGACTCGATTGAGCACCATGTCCCAGAAGGCGAGAAGGTGCTCTTTCGATAGCACGGTTTTCTTCAGCTTTAGTTGCATGGGGAATTCCAATGGAGTCGTAGTCACCACTTTTTGACGGGGAAATTTCGCCACCGTGCCTCCAACCTCGTCTCGCTCGATAGTGATATAGCTAAGCTTGTTCTCGATGGCGCGCAGGGAGGCACTGATGCCGCCGGGGCCGGCTCCAACAATCAAAACATCGTAGACGCCGTGAGTGGATCGGGACACCCGCTGGTCCCTGATCCTTTTCGTGATGATGTCGATGCACTGGCGTCCCTCGTTTACGGCATTCTTGATCAAGGCCAGTCCGCCGAGCTCCCCGATGATGAATAAATTCTCCACCGTGGTTTCATACTCAGACGTTAGGTATGGCGTGTCCGCACCCATGCTTGGACTGGCCATCACCATGCTGATGGCGCCGACCGGGCATGCTTCTGCGCAACTCTCATGTCCGATGCACTTTTGTCCATGGGCAATGACTGCCTTCCCTCCCAACATTGCGAGTACGTCCCCCTCAGGGCAGACGGTTGTACAAGTCGCACAGCCAATGCAGCGGGTAGCGTCAATGTGGGGATGCAGGCCCTGAGGGCCTTCGGAATATAAACTCGATTTCTCCACGATTAGGCGTGTCTGTTTTTCCTTCTCATTCAAATTCTTCAGATAGCCCCGCACGAAGAAGATCACAATCGCGACTGCAACAAGGATTGAAAAGAGAGTGTCCATATCATCAGCTCCGGCTCAGATAAATCCAAGCAACATCGCCACTCCGATGTGAACGAGCGCCAGTACGGCAAAGGCATAGCTAAACGGCTTGTGTACAACGTGCCATAACTCGAACACGCGCTGGGCGTGAGAAAGGAATATGACTCGACGGGAAAGCAAGGCCTGCTTGCGGGCGAGACTAATCACTTCTTCAAGCCGAACATTCTTCGCTGGCAGAAACCCACCCAGAGAACGAATCGCTGATTTGACTCCCAAAACGCTCACGCGAAGACGGGCGACACGAAACGGCCGAGCCAAGTCGGAGGCCACGATGTAGACCAGCGCGGTGAACGCCGACCAATGCGACACCCGGTTGGGATCGGGCAAGTGGAACACCAGCCGTTGCAAAACAGCCTGCGGAACAATCGTCTGACGCTCGAGCACTGTCTGAAACACGAGCAAGCACGACTCGGCGTCCGCCACCTGGCGCGGAATCTGGGCGTACAGATAGCGTCCAATCAGGCCGCTTAGAGAAACTGCTACCATGACCCAGAAGGCCATACCGGCCACACCGCGAAATTTGAATGATGCATGAAAGGCAATGCATACTGGCGCCGCCACGCCCAGAACAACGTGGTGATCAAGCCAGTGTTTCGAGTTTCCCTGTTTTTGCAGCCACCCCCAGCGCTTACGCAGCGGATACAAGAAGATTCCGCACAACATCAAGACACCCAACAAGCCTAAGTTGATCCCCAAAATGCCGCTGGGGCGCAACAGATGATGCTTTGGGGAAAACGCCCGGTCGGCCTGGCTGAGTCGATAGTAGTCCGCTCCATAAAACATGAGCGCAATAATCGCCCCGATCGCAACAAGCAACATGAGCGTAACGAACCTCTGATGTTTTTTCTCCGCAGTACTCACGACTGCTCTTGTTGGCACAAAGGTGGTGGTGTGTGCATTCATTTCATTGAACCTTTCATATCGAACCGATATCCCAAACTCAGGTGCCACTGCTCATAGTTCAATTGCGCGCCACGTTCGATGGTGTAACCACTTTGCAGAAACGTACGACCGCCCAGGTTGGTGTCAAAAGAGGTGTCTACAAATACCGAGTGCTGGTTCACGGTGAACGCGGAGTCGAGGGTCTGACTCCCGGCTTGAGCACTCCAGGTCATTCGTTTGCTCAAGGGGCGCGATAAGGAAAAAACCCTGTAATCTCCGCGCGCAAAAGAACTGTCGAATTTCGAGTAATGAACGTCCGCGCGAACACCTGTATGCCCGATCTCGTTCCATGTGACCCCGTACATCTGGTTCAGGCTTCGGTTTACGTCTCCAGTCTTGTCGCTCTGTCCAATGGTGCTGTAGACGGCGAAGTTGCGCACTGGCTGCACTCGCACGGCGACGTTCACACCCTGATAGAGAAGTTTGTCCACCAGGCCAGTGCCGATTAATGCGGTCGCAGCAGTTGGAACATCCCGAAAGTAGTTGTGAAAAACTTCGAAGGAAATCCATTTTTCTGGCTGAACGAGCACGGTGAGATAACTGCGGCTGATTCCCGTTCCCGGGGTGATTCCGTCCGTGCTGACGCCTTGCGGCGAGTCCACAATGAAGGAGTGATAAACAGAAATATATTTCCTGTAAGACAGCGCGTTTTCCAGAAAGAGATATGGACGATCGAGCTGCCACTTCACAAAACTGAGCGCAATCCCGGCAGTGCTTGTGTAATGGAAGTCATCGTAATTACCGCCTTCAAAGTTGACGAAGGATCCTCCAATTTGCTGATCCGGACGATAGTGCCAGGATGTCGGATCTGGAGTGGAACCGAAAAAGACCCCGGCAGTCACGCTATGGGCGAGCTTGCGTCCGACGTATCCACCATCGATCGTGTCCAGACTGACTGCCCAGGGCAGATAGAGACGTCCCACGCCGGCAACCCAGCTGGAGTTCGGGTTGTCGTAAAACAACTGGATGGTGTAGGTTCTGTCCAAATAGTCCTGCATTGTTTCCTCATTGGGCTGGGAATTCGTTGTCAGCCTTCCTCGCCAATCGCCTTGCAAGTTCCAGTGAGTGCCGGCAATTTGAGTTGTGTCCGTGCGAAATGCCAATCCGATGGAGCTGCTCCGCCCTGCTGTCGAGCCGCTGCTGGTGATTCCGCTGTAGTCGAAGGCGATTCGGGCACGGATCCGACTCTCCTCTCGCAAGGCTTCCTCAAGTTGCGCCGTTTTTGATGGCTTGACTGGAGTCACCGGCTGCGAGGGATTCTTGGGGGCCGCGTCTGTGGCCGGTTTTTCTCCCAGCTTTGCGTAATCGGCTTCGGAAAGTTCAGCCCAGTCGCCGGGTTTCACATCCCGCTTGGTGTTGTGAATCTCGGTCACCGCCGATGTTTCTGCCACCGAGACGATTTGCAACTCGGCAACAACCGTGCCTTGAGGATTTGGGGAATCTGGCGAGGACGGGTCGACATCATGCACTAAAAGCTTCATGCCTGCGGCCAAGCCGGAGCTGCGTCCACCAATCAAGTAAGCAGCTCCCTCGGCGACGTACTTTACCTTGAAGCTGACATGAAGATTTGTGTCGGACAATTCCTCTGCTGCCTCGGGCAATGACGGCTTCCCCGTTTTACTAGGCGTGCCTCGCCGGGGCCGCAGCCTTTCCCACAAGGTGCTATTGGCCGACGGAAGAGCACCCGCGCCATGCGGACCGAGGTCGGCCACCACGCCTGCGGGTAGCACAATTAACGTAACGGTATTGCCCGCCGTAACGAGTTTGTAAGGGTGGACGCTATCGATATCTACGACGGCACGCGTAACCGGCGGATTGGCGCCGTTTAGCCCTATCCGAACCCGTTTTACGCCATTTCGGTTCACAACAATCCGTTGCGGTCTTGAGTTGGCCGAGGTGGCAGGGAGATCCAAAACCAAGCGATCGGGGTTAGTCGCAATCGTGAGTTTAGGATTTATCGGGTGGGTGAGAATGATCTCGAGCTTTATTTTGTCGCCGGACCGGACGACCTTCACCTTACGGATTTCTGCTGTATCGGCCGCCACCCCCTGAGCAACAAACGCAGACGCCAATAACAGTAATAGGCAGAGGTCTGCGATCATTCTCACTTTGCGTTGCTCCTACGATCAACCATCCTTCCGGTCTCCGTCTCTCTAATTTTCATTGCTTCGATCTTTGTTCCTTCGACCTGTTGCATGTATCTTCGGCATCACCTTCGCACTTTTGCATGCGGAAAAAGCGCGGTCATCCAACTGTCCATACTGTTGTGGCATTGAAGGCAATCCGTCGAATATCCCAGCGCTTGATGATTGGGCGCTGTCGTTTTCTGAAATGCTTTTAGGTGACAGCTGACGCAGTCGGTTGAGAGCCCCTGACGGTTAAATTGCCCCACGGCTCCAGCCTTGTGACACGAATAGCAGTCCACCGCAGCGTGTGCGCCGATCAGTGGAAAACGATCCTGATGCTCGTTGATGGACTGGATTAAGACCTGCCAGCCACTTACCCGGTGGCAGAGATCGCATTGTGCTCCGTTTTTCCGCCGGTGAATGTCGGCATGACAGTCCTGACAATTGCTACCCACATTGGCGAATACCGGGTTGACGTGGCATTCCTCGCAGGTCACGCCCAGGTGCAGGCCGCGCAATGGATAACCGGTTTTGTTGTGATCGAAATCAAGCTTGGCGCGGATCGGTTTCCATGCAGAGGCGGTATGACATTTCTCGCAAGCAACCTGCATAGGGCCATGTGGACTGCCAGCAGACGCAGAGTTCGCAACCTTCTGCCCGGCGGGAACAGCGGCGGCCACCTGGAACAGCAAGAGTGCTTGGACTAGCAACACACTGCCCGTCAATGTCTTCCTCCCTTTTTTTTTCAGATGGCGATCGCTCAGTCTCACCTGATAACTTTCAGTTCATGGTTCTGCTTTTTCCAAGGACGCCGGGTCTGTGGCACTCCACACAAGCCTTCGGCGTGGGCTTGTAAAAAAGCACGGCCCTTCCTTCGACCATTCGCGTTAATTTGTGGCAACTCTCGCAGCTCACATTGCGATGTGCGCCTTGCAATGCGAACGCGGTCCGCTTGTCATGGTCAAACAGGGAAGGTTTCCATCTCGTAGTGTCATGACAGCCGCCGCAAGTCGTGCCTTCGGCCTTCTCAAATTGCCGACCGTGGACATCCGCGTGACATGCTTCGCATTTCGAAGGCGCCGCCCTAAAATCCACGTGAATGAGTCCGGTTTTGGGGTTTGAAGGTTTATGGCAATCGGCACACTTCGGAGATTTGTGGGCACCGATCAGGGGAAAGGCGGTTTTCGAATGATCGTAACGGGAGAGTTCTCCCCAGGTCTCGGTGGAATGGCAAACCTCACATACGAGCGCCGTTCCATTCTGCTCCAATCGTTGCATGAATCCGTTAAATCGCCCTTCATGTGGATCTGCGTGGCAACTTTGGCAAGCCAGTCCTTGCCAGTGGTACTGCGCAGTGGATTTCGGCTTGAAATTCGCAGACTCCTTGTGACAGTCGCTGCATGGAACCGCCATGTGACTTCCACTCAGACGAAATGGAGTTTCGTTGTGTCTGCGCAGGCCGAATGTGGATGGTAGAAACCTCTGCAGATTGTGGCACTGTTCGCAACGGTTGAGGAGGGGGGCAGCGGCAAACTGCCCGGCATGTTCGTCCGCGTGACAATCCGTGCAGTATCGAAACTTTATCGCATAGACCGTGGATTTGCCCTTCGGAATATGGCACTGTGCGCACTGCAGCGTGGCATGCTTGCCTTGCAGCGGGTAGGCGGTCGTCGCGTGCTCTTTCACTCGGAAGGTAGAGGGTTTAAAGCCGTCAGCGGAGTGGCAGTTTGAACACTCGCTTCCGCCTGCACGCTTGGCGAACTGTCCTCCATGAGGATCTTGCTGGTGGCAGTCGGCGCACTTCTGAAATGCCAGAGCTTTCTTGAAGTCCCCGCCGGCGTGACACCGTACGCACTCCACCTGGGCATGCTTGCCAAGCAAAGGAAACTTCGTCTTGGAATGCTCAACCGTCCGATTCATCTCAGACGCTAGAGTCTTGTTCCATCCTGCGGTGCCGTGGCAGGACTGACATGTCTGCGAAAAACCACCACGATGGGGATCGGCATGGCAATCATTGCAGCTTCGAAATGGGATTCCCGTGTAGCGCGGCAATTTGTCCGGTCCCGGAGTGTGACATTGCTGGCAGGGAACCTTGACGTGCAAACCGGTAAGGGGATAAAGGGTGAGCGAATGGTCGAACTTACGAATATTGATCTCGTTCCATTGGGAGAAGTTGTGGCATTGCAGGCAATCGGGCCCGAGCCGACCCTTATGCTGGTCCTGATGGCAATTGCTGCAGGCGGGGGAAACTCCCAGAAATGTTTTGCTCAGATCCTTGACCTTGACGGTGAAGCGTTCTTTCTCGGATATGTGCTCTGGCGTGTGGCAGCGGCCACAGCCAAGCCCTGAATGCTTACCCTCAAGTTTGTAGCCGGTCTTCTCATGGTCGAAGGTTTTAACGTCCCAATTTGTCAGGGTGAAATCTTCGCCGTTGTGTTCGGGATGGCAGCTTGCGCATTCCAGACTCGAACCCGGTTTAATGTTGTACGTAGCGTGAAGCCCTTTTCGCGCAACGATGCGCCATGCAATTTCTCCGTGGCAGGACAGACACTTGAAGGTGGGTTTTCCGGTTGAGAGTTCATGACAATTCGAGCAGTCGGTCACGCCATTGATCGACTCGTGGGCGCGAGACAGAGGACCCGGAGAGATCTGTCCCGCCGCCGGAATTGAGGTCCACAAGATCCCCAGCACAATGCACCTGAGAATTCCTGGTTTCGCAAGATTGCAAATAGCATTAACCAGGAGAGTGTTCAAAACCGTAGTTTTTGTTTCGACAACACGGAACATCGCTGACGTTTGTAAGCGCTCGACTCTTGGTTTGAAGTCTCGGATAACACGCTCAGAGGATTGCTTTGTCCCCTGAGCATGCCACCCGTCAACGCCCCTACTATGGCGATCGAAAAACACTAATCCGTTGCTGCTGCTGCTCTATCGGCTTCGTCGGCTGCATCATCCTGGGCTTTATAACGATCGAGTTTCCGTCTGCATTTCTCATAGTTTGGTAAGTCGATCGTGGCGCTGATAGCAACGCCATTGGCATCCTGTGTGAAAGATACCGGGTCGGGTATGTCCACCAAGGCGGCGCAACCCAGGATGTTGTAACTGGCTACAAAGCGTTGCGCCATGAAGGTAAACAGGGAATTCGCTGCATCGGTGACTGGGGACGGGCCAGCAAGCAGCAAGGTTTGGTCCCGCAAGAGTCTGTCGGGTGCGATCCTCAACATGCGTCGGCAGTAACGTGCCGTGTCAGCGTTCTCCAGAGACCGCGCCTCAGGTTGGTCCACACCTCGCCGGTAGGCATTTACTTTGGCAAGGCTGGTTGATCCATCGCCGTTCAAAACCATAGGATCGCCTGCGGGAAGCAGCGCAATAGGAGTTCTCTGATGTTCCCGCGCCTGTAATTCGTTGAGAGCTAAACCAGCAGCGAGTTGACCGGGGTTGGCCAGGTCCGGTACCTTCCAGGGCGTGCAGCCGAGAGCAGGATCCAGGAACCGATCGAGCAGGCCGTTATCACTGGGGTTGCCGAGTGTAGTGGCACCGGGCAGTGCAAGGGTGTTTGCTACTGTATTTTGAGCGAGCAGCCCACTTGTGCTAATCAGATAGGTGACGGGCAAGTTGTCGCTTTGGTCTTGATCGACAACAGAGAAGTCACGGACTGACTGACAGACGCGGCCGTCGCTGCCAAACCCCAAATGCGGAACGCGCAATTGACCTCTGCGAATCGCCTGGTTGGCGGCTTTGAAGAAAGCCGGCGCGTTACAGTACGAGAACTGTCCGAATACATTATTCGGCAGGCCGTTCACGCAAACATTGGCCTCCAGAACGCCCGGAGAGGTACCCTGTTGCACAAGGTTGTTCCCGTTGTATCCGAACCAAAGAGCCACGATAGCGTGATCCGGAAGCGTCGGGGTAATCGGGGCCGCCCCCGGGGCGGGCAGGGAACCCGCGTCAATCACTAGCGGGTTGTAAATCGAAATTTGGCCGCTAGCCGGGTCGAGTATGGCAGCTTGAACAAAAGCCGACGAAGCCGTGTTTGTTTCGTGACACTCTCCCTGAGCGGGATTCGTGGCGGTTAGCTGGTAAGGCGTCGCGAGTCCCGCCGCGGTAAGCGGAGCAGCGGGGATGATGATCGTACAGTTGGGATTTTGGGCGGAGAGCACTCCTGTCGCGATTAGGAGAAAACTCAAAGACAAGGCTTGAAATAGGTTGCGAGGTTTCATTGACACACTCCTCCTCCTGCACAGATTCGGACACACTTCGGCGCTAGGCAGATTCTCCTTAATGGGAGATGGGGGAGGTTCGTGGTCCCAAAATTTGAGTCGGCCTTAAATGTGGGCTGATTCAGAAGTCGACGCGAAGGAAGACAGCCCGGTGTCGCTGTGAGGACCTGGGATTCATCTCACTAACTCACCACGACAAATGCTAAGTGCAATGTAGAGTGGATGAAATTTTCCGACAAGGTCTCGAAAAGCCATCCCGGGAAGTACAGGATACAAACGGGAAAGTGTTCAGTGTGTGCGTGTCTATTAGGACATTGAAAGACAGCGAAAACGACGGTTACCCACAACATTAGGTACAGCGTCCGGCATGGGGCGAGTTTCGCCTTCGTGCACATGCTAAGGTTTCGGAAGTGACTTCCCGTAGCCAACAGGAGTGGCAAAATTCGACCCGCCGAACTCGGTCGCGGAAGGCCAGCACAACATGGATGAGGCAGACGCTCGGCTCATAGGACCGGATAATTGTCTGCGCGACCTTGCCCTCGGTTTCGAGCTTCTGAAGCCGACTGTCTACAGCCGCCAGTTGACTTTGCAAGGTGGAAGAATTTCCTGTGTTGCTGGTTGCAATTTGCGATCTCAAGTCTTCGCTCTTCTTCTGAAGTTGAAGCTTTTGTGGATCGCTCACGGAGGATGGACCGCGCTGCCCGTCGTCTAGAGCCCGACGCGAGGGTTCCATGAACTGTTGTTGCGTCAGCACGCCCGTCTGCAATCGAGTGATCGCCGCATAGACGCGGGTATTCTGTTCTTGGCCTCGGTGGTAGAAAGACATAAAGACCAGGGCCGCAACAATGAGCACAGCAATAGCGGCCAGGCCGCCAACCCCAAGCGTCCGCCTTTCTTCGTTGACCGCTGTCACCACCTGCTCAGCGGAGTTTCGATTGTCCTCGGCAAGGCGCAGTCGCTCTCGAAATTCGTCCGCGATATAGTTGTTTCGTAATTGCGAACGAACTCGCGATAGCAATTCGTGTGAGTCGAAAGGCAGTGACAGTACATCGTCGGCCCCGAGATCCAGTCCCCGAGTGCGCTCGGCTGATCCCCCTGGAGATAGCATTACAACGCGAATGTTGTGAGTGTGCTCGGAACCCTTGATTTCGGAAAGAAGGTCACAACAATCGAGCTGGGGCGGATCAGCGCCCAGGACAACTACGTCCGGATCGAAGGCGAGGACTGCCTTCATCCCCTCCCGGTAGTCGGTCGAGACCTCATATCCCGCATCGTTCAGTACAGCGACGATGTTGTCCCGGAGGCTCCTCTCAGACTCCGCCACCAACAATTTTCCTGCTTTGGAGTTCATAACACCCCGTTCCTGAGGATGGTGCCAGACTCCCGCAGGATTCAATTCGGCCGGGTGGGCCCGCAGAATCTGCTCCAAAGCGAGCTTCAAAACCTTTGCACCTCTCGACGACCCGAGTGTTCGCGACCGAAGAATGGATTCTGCGGTTGAGAACCCGGTTACCGGGGATGATGACATCGTCATAGAACGAGGTGTAAACCTCGAATATTACCAGCGCGTGGGAGTCGACGCAGATGAGCCCACGGGTCAAGGCTCGGCAGCCTTCACGAGGGTCTGGACCTCTGCGAAAGGAAGTTCAGCGGTAGTCAGCGGATTTGTTCCTCTCTATGCGACATGTTGCAACTTGTCTTGCAGGTAGGCGTTGGAGGAATGCCCTCCTTGCCGAGATGAGCGAGTAATAGAGCAGACAGGCCAGTCTCTTTTCAGTGGAGTTGAACGTTTGGTCGCCCAGATCCTCTTCGTAGGGGATATTCCGCAGCTTCCCATTTGGGTGGACACAGTGATCCATTCTGCACAGTATTTCGAAAGCAAACGAGCGAATATATTGATAGCTCAAGAGAAAGTTGATCCGCCAACCACACGGCCTACTACATCCTTGAGGCAGGACTCGACCGGACAAAGTGATTCGCGGGCTATTGCCGGATCTTCATTCCGCCAGAATCCGCAATCGATTCGCGTTCCAGTGGACGGTACGTTGTCAGGGCGTTTGTCCGCACGGGAGAGCCGACATGCTGCGCGCAGATCTTATGAAACGCGATTTGCTGAGTGAAATTGTGCTTGTGGGTAGCGGCGTGGCGATAGTTATTCTCCTTGTGTGGATCGTCGTAATTTCGCTCACGCGAGTACAACCTTACATCCTTTAAGTATCTCTGGAGAATTTATGTTGGCAACCATACAAGTCGGCACAATTCTGACAAATGATTCGCCCATGATGACGCAGTTGCTCGGCCTACAGAGTGAGACTTACTCGGGGAGTTGGAGCCTGATCAATGTGCTGGATGGTTTAGACCTAGATCGCAACATCCATGTCGCGGGCTGGAACTTCTTTTTCATGGCGGCTGAAGTCAAGGTGATGTTCTGGGGCGCGCTTGGGGCGAAGAAGCTCCAGAATGCAATGCAACGAATTTTAACGAAGGTTAAACCGCAACACTTTAATGGGATCGAGATAACCGGAATCGTCGCCAAGCATTTCCTGGGCGCGCGCTACACCGTCGTTACCGCGCACTCGCGCCATATCCAACAAAGCTGTTACCTGGATAACGCTGAAACCCGGCGGACATATCAGCACAACCGGGAATGGGCCAAAGGCTGAGTGTTTCCCCGCTTGCCAGGATTGTCTTACTCTCCGGAAAGACCCCGACCCCGAAGTTCCCATCCTGAAGAAGCCAAGGCGGAGTACACGAAGCTGCAATAGTTGCCGAAGCTGGAAACAGTCCTTTCACGTCGCCCATTGTTCATCGATGGCACAAAGAGGTTGGTCATGAATGCTTGCCGACGATTCCGGGCGGATGACGTCTAAACCCTAAGTAATTTCAAAGTACTCGAATGGAGTCATCACTTCTGGATGCCGACAATGCGGGAGAAGTCGCGTGTTAACACAGTGTCCCGTACAAGCGGCGTTTCGATTCAGGTTCGAGCCGCCGACCTATCCGGTAAAACGGGTGCGCGGCAGTCTGATGTGGATAGGCCATCCGGTTCCGAGATCATGGCCGAAGATGCCCATAAGTTTCATTCGCCAATGTGGCTCGACAGGATCAAGTTTGGGGCCGGACAGAAGATGTGCGCGCAAACGAAGTGGCAGGCTCACCGTTTGGTGACTGCCTTTGCAGGTGCTTCATTCGGAACTGATTTCAGTCGGCTCAGGGCGGCAACCGGCCGCGAACGGCATAGGGCTGTCCTTGCTGTAGGCGCACAACAAGTTATAGGTGATGAGCAGTTGCGTGAGGGCTAGCGGATCGCTGTGCCGGACTTCGCTGCCGTCGTTGTAATCGCCGAACTGATCGGCACGCAACGGCCGCGGATCGGGAAGATGTTTCCAGATCGCTTGTTCCAATTGGGCGGCCTGTTCGCGGCTCACGTTGCCGTCCACTTCAAGAAACTCCACTGGCCGTCCGCAGTCGCGCCCCAGCGCAGGGCGAATGGCTGCAGGCTGGCCGTTCGTATGGTTCACCAGATAAGTTAGGTCGGGATGAGGAATGCTTGGGCGCAAGACGAGATGAACGTTCAAATGCCCATCCGCCTGATCGGATCCCGTGCCGCTTTCGGGATGGAAGCGCCCGACGATATCAGCAAATTCCCGCTGCGGGCGGATGAAGTCCCGCGAATCAGGCTCGCGCCTCTCCATCTCCGCCAACACTTGCTCCGGTATATAACCACGCTTGGCGGTGTCCCGCTTGATCTTCCAGAGGCGCCTCATGTCCTCAGGAGGATCGAGAAAGACTTTGACGTCATAGAATTGCCGCATTGCAGGCGTATGAAATCCCAGCAGTCCTTCCACAATGACGAACTCGCGAGGCTCGACGTACTCGGGCCGCACCAGTGAGCCTGTGCTGTGGTCCTATACCGGCTTGAGCATGGCTTGCCCGTAGTGCGCGCGTTCCAGGTGCAACTCCAGAATGTCGAGAAAGTTGCAGTCGGGATGCAGCGCGGTGATGTTCAGACGCGCTCGCTCGACGCGATCGTACCGGTGATAGTCGTCGGCGCACACGTGGGTCACACGCTCCGGGCCAAGCAGCCGAGTTCAATCCGCGGGCGATCGTTGTTTTGCCGGCGGCACTATCTCCCACGATGCCTAGCAAGATTGGTCGTCCTGTCATCCTTCCTCCTTGCCGCGCCCCGGTTGCGTACCGCTTGGGCTGTGCGCTTCGGCTTCACCGTCCAGCCCTCCTTGGAAGACCCGGCTTTGACGCACGTCAACCGCGGCGATACGAACGAGTTGCTCTTTACCAATGCATCCGCCCTTCTCGACCAGCCGGCTGGCTTGACGCAGTCTTATTCAGTCGATCGCATTGCGCACACTGCGGGCATTCTAAAATTGGGCTTGCTTGGACCGCAACTCTAGGTATTCGACAAACGCCGATCGCGACTCGGCATCAAAACTGTAATTCTGCTGGCGCAGCATCAATTCGGCTATCGTCGCGAGCTCCTCCAGCGTGTAATTGGGAAAGCGGATGTGATGCGCCACGCGAGACCGAAACCCGGGATTGTACTGAAAGAAGGTTGCCATTCGTGATAACCGGCTAGAATCACAACCAAATCTTCGCGCTGATTTTCCATGGCCTGGAGCAACATCTCAACCGCTTCCTGACCGTAGTCGCGTTCATTTTCGGGCCGGTAGAGGTAATACGCCTCGTCGATAAACAGCACCCCTCCCATTGCCTTCTTCAGAATTTCTTTCGTCTTGGGCGCGGTGTGGCCAACGTATTGGCCCACCAGATCGTCGCGGGTCGCGTTGTGTAAGAATTCCCGCTCGTGCGCTGGACGCGCCCCCGGGCAACCAGTTGCCATCGGGAGAGCGGTGCGAGTAGATGACGCCCGCAGGGTCGCGGATCAATTCAGAAGTGACGCCTTTAAGAGCCAGTGTGGTCCCCAGCACAGAGTTCCAACTGCCGATGCCCAGTGCCCCGGCAGCAATCTGTGCGGCACATCCGTCCGTCATCCCAGCGATGATCGGAGTTCCGGCGGCGATGCCGGTCAGGGCCCCGGCCTCCCGGCACACTTCTCCGATTTGCGTGCCCGGACGCACCACCGCAGGCATGACGTGTTCAGGAACGCCGAGAGTCTGAAGAACGTCATGCGGCCAAGTGTAGCGGATCAGATCGTAGCCGGTCTTGAGGGAGTTGCTTGAGTCCGATCCAACGTCATGTCCGGCGAGGCGGAAGGTGATGAAGTCGGCCTGGTGAGCCAGGCGCGCGGACGCAACCAAGCCACGATGTTCGCGCAGCAGCTAGAGTAGCTTAGCTAGGCAATGCCCATGAGGGCTGCATGCGATATCCAAGTGAAGCCCATGTAGGGGCGCCGGCTTCATTCGCGATCCGCGATTCGTTCACGGCACGGGAATCGTCATACATGAGGCCCGGGGTCAGCGGTGTGCCGGACCGATCGACAAGAAGGACGGTGCCGGAAGTGCCATCCACGGCCATGCTATGGATCGATGAAGGCGGCAAACCGGCTGTGGCTGCACGGCAGGCAGACACCGTGGCACGCCACCACTCCTCCGGATCCTGCTCGTGACGGGGACCCTCGCGCCGGCCGGGCCTCGTCCAACGAGAAGGCCGGCGCCGGACACGCCAACTACGCGAACGCTCTGTGTGCCCAGATCAACGCCCAGCCAGCAGCGTCCTTCTGCCTGGTTATGGGTCGTGATCGCACCTCACTTCAAGCAGGGGTTTCAGGTCCCTTCGCAGATTAAGTTGCTATAGATCCACATCAAAGAAAACCTCGCCACTTCTTTGAGGTGGAGTTCACCGTAGTCAATTAGTCAGTTTGGTGAAAGGCTCCACAAAAGTTAAACGCGGTCTCCCACCTCAGATTTGTAGTAAGTCTACAAGATGAAAGTCGACCCGCCTCATCAACCGTCAATCATCCGGTTACGAACCCACGATTTCCGAGTCTCTTGTTACACAAAGAGTAGATAGTTCTCCTAAGGTATTGATTGGCGTCCCCGGCTGGATTTTAACTTTTCCGAATTGCCGACGGGAGTGATTCGACGCGACCTTGTCACGGCCGCGATTCGTTGACTAGCCACTGCCGCTTCCTTAAGATGAGGCGACGCGAAAGACAAGCGTTCTTGAATGATCGGCCAGACCATATCTCACTACCGCATCGTCGAGAAACTGGGCGGCGGTGGCATGGGCGTCGTATATGAGGCCGAGGACCTCAAACTCGGCCGGCATGTCGCCCTCAAATTTCTTCCCGCGGACATGGCCAATGATCCGCTCGCCCTCAAACGATTCGAGCGCGAAGCTCGCGCAGCCTCGGCTTTGAACCATCCCAACATCTGCACGATTCACGAGATCGCGGAGTATCAAGGCCAGCCCGTGATCGTGATGGAACTTCTTGAGGGCGAGACGCTCCATCACCGCATTTCAGGCAGCCCTTTACCGAGCCAGCAGATTCTCGATATCGGTATCCAGCTAGCCGACGCACTAGAGGCCGCACATTCCAAAAGCATCCTTCATCGCGACATCAAGCCTTCCAACATCTTTCTCACGCAGCGGAACAAGGCCAAAATCCTTGACTTCGGACTGGCGCGGCAGATGCAGGTTGAAGCATTGGCCGAGCCGGCTGCGGCCCGGCCCACGGTCAGCATGAGCGAAGAGTTTCTGACAACGCCCGGCAGTACCCTCGGGACTGTCGCCTACATGTCGCCGGAACAAGCGCGCGGAGAGGAACTGGACTCGCGCTCCGACCTGTTTTCATTCGGGGCTGTGATGTATGAGATGTGTACCGGGCGGCCGCCATTCGATGGCCTTACTGCAGCGGTGATCTTCGACAACATCCTGCATCACGATCCAGCGCCCATCGGGGAGTTGAATCGGGAGGCGCTCAGTTCTCTTCAGCCCATCATTTCCAAATCCCTCCAAAAGCAACGCGAGGCGCGCTACCAGTCGGCGGCGGAACTGAGACAGGATCTCGAGCGCGTCAAACTCGAACTGAGCACCCAATCCCTGCCCGCCTTCCGCCCACGCGCTGCGCTGCGCAACCGCCGCGCCGTCGCGTTGAGCCTGGCAGCCCTGCTCGCCTTAGCGGCCTTCATTGGCTGGAGAGTCTACGCGAATGGGCGGGTCCGGTGGGCTCGCGAACAAGCCCTGCCTCAAATCGAAACCCTGAATGAACAGGGGCGATTTATCGATGCCTGGCGCCTGGCGGAGCGTGCCGAAGCATACATTCCCAACGATATCCGTTTGCAAACGGATATCGGTTACGTTTCCCGAGTCGAGGACTTCACATCCGATCCTCCTGGCGCCGACGTTTCAATCAACTCTTACAAAGGTCGCGACGCCGATTGGCAGCACATCTGCAAAACTCCGTGCAAGATTCGCGTTCCCGTAGGCCTCGTGCGCTGGCGTCTGCAGAAAGCGGGCTTCGACACTCTCGATCGCATCACGCCTCAATTCGGCACTCGCGACCTGCACTTCAAACTGCAACCAGCGGGCACCGCCCTCGCCGGCATGGTGCCCGTGCACGGCGGCAACTCGACTCTGGATCTCACCGGCCTTGGCGACGCTCCAGGAGTCACTTTGGACGACTACTGGATTGACAAGTACGAGGTCAGCAATCGCCAGTTCCGGGATTTTGTGCGAGCCAATGGCTATTCCGACCCCCGGTTTTGGAAGCACGAATTCATCCAGGGGGGCCGCAAGCTTTCTTTTGGCGAGGCCATGAAGCTCTTGCGAGATCGCACAGGTCGGCCCGGGCCGGCCACTTGGGAATCGGGGGATTTTCCCGAAGGTAAAGGCGAGTATCCTGTGACGGGCGTGAGTTGGTATGAGGCCGCAGCCTACGCCGAGTTCGCGGGCAAGGTCTTGCCCACTATCTATCACTGGAGCCGGGCTGCTGGCATTCCCATGGTTTCGGAGGTAGTGCCCGCCAGCAACTTTTCCGGGAAGGGCCTTGCTGCCGCGACCTCTTACGTCGGCATCGGCCCGTTCGGAACTTTCGATATGGCCGGAAATGCCAAGGAATGGTGCCTGAACGCGACCGGCGAGAGACGCTACATCCTCGGCGGCGCCTGGGACGAGCCAACCTATATGTTCAACGACGCCGATGCCCAGCCACCTCTTTCTCGTGGCGACAATTTCGGATTCCGGCTCGTCAAATTCAGTGGCGAACTGCCCGCTGCCGCCACTGCTCCCATCGAATGGCCGTATCGCGATTTCAACAACGAGAAACCCGTTCCCGACGCCGTGTTCAGCGTCTTTCGAGGCCTCTACACGTATGACCGGACCGCCCTTGGTGCCGTTGTCGATTCTCAGGATGACAGCGACGAACGCTGGCGTAAGGAGAAAGTCACTTTCAATACCGCGTATGGCGGCGAACGCATGTTCGCCTACCTGTTTTTGCCGCGCACGGGACATCCGCCCTACCAGACGGTCGTCGTGTTTCCCGGATCAAATGTCATCTACCAGCGCTCTAGCCACGATCTGCCGGCCATGCGTTATCTGGCTTTCCTAGTCAAAAGCGGCCGTGCTGTGATGTTTCCGATCTATAAAAGCACTTTCGAACGGGGCGACAGCATGAACTCGGATGAACCGAGCCGCACCGATTTCTACCGCGAGCATGTGTTCGACTGGTACAAAGACTTCGCCCGGACTCTCGACTACATCCAGACGCGGAGCGATCTCGACCCAAACCGCATTGCCTACTACGGCCTCAGCTGGGGCGCTGCTCTAGGACCCATCTTTTCAGCCACGGAGCCACGTATTAAAACGGCGCTCTGGGTTGGTGGTGGATTCGAGTACGAGAAAACTTTTCCCGAGGTCGACCCATTCAATTTCACTCCCTACGTGAAGATGCCGGTGCTGATGGTCAATGGTCGCTACGATTTCTTCTTCCCCAAGGAAAACACGCAAGACCCAATGTTCCGCATGCTGGGCACGCCTGAAAGAGACAAGCGGCATGTAGTGTTCGAGTCTGGCCACGTTCCTCCGGCCGATATGCTCATAAAAGAAGTCTTGGACTGGCTCGACCGCTACCTTGGGCCTGTCAACTAATAGTGACAGCGAGTGGCGCAGGCTCGAGGAAAACGCGCGGACATCTTTAACTTTGCCAGCCGGCGGGCGAGCCTCAAGCCGACCATCTAATCCTTGTAGATAGCGATATTAGTTGTGCCTCTTCTTAGAGTTCTCCTCTTGCACTCATGATTGCAATGCAAGCAGCGGATCCGATCAGCCATCAATGATCGCATTGGCATCGAGCCTAATTCTTGAGCGGGGCTCGTTGGAGAAGGGTTGCCGACCAACCATCCAGGATCGGCGTGTCCCCCAAAACCTGCCTCGCACGTTATAATGGCGCGCACCCATGCCCCTCGCCACTGGCACAAAACTTGGCCCCTATGAAATTCAATCCCCGCTCGGTGTGGGCGGTATGGGCGAGGTGTATCGGGCGCGCGATACGCGCCTTGATCGGACGGTAGCAATTAAAGTCTTGCCACATCATCTTTCTTCCAATCCCGATCTGAAGCAGCGCTTTGAAAGGGAGGCACGGGCTATTTCATCGCTCAATCATCCGCGGATTTGCACGTTGCATGATGTCGGGCATCAGGATGGCGTCGACTTTCTGGTGATGGAGTGTCTGGAAGGCGAGTCGCTGGCCGATCGGCAGAAAAAGGGCCCGTTGGCTCTGAAGGAATCGTTGAAGGTTGGGATAGAAGTTTGCGAGGCGCTAGAGGCGGCACAGCGAGCTGGTATCGTTCACCGCGATTTGAAGCCAGGGAACATCATGCTGACCAAGAACGGCGCAAAGCTGATGGACTTCGGGTTAGCGAAGGCGGCGCTTTCGGGATTGGCGTCGAGTTCTAGCGCTCCGTTGTTGTCGGCGGCCCAGACTATGAGCGAGGCCACTCCGCTGTCGCCGCTGACTAGTGCCGGAATGGTGATTGGCACGATTCAATACATGTCGCCGGAGCAGATCGAGGGCAGGGAAGCGGATGGACGATCGGATTTGTTTGCGCTGGGAGCGGTGCTCTACGAAATGGCGACCGGCAAGCGGCCGTTTGATGGGAAAAGCCAGCTCAGCCTGGCGTCGTCGATACTCGAAAAGGATCCTGCGCCCATTCGGACCATCAAGCCGCTAACTCCGGCGGCGTTCGAGCGCGTGGTCAGTTCTTGCCTGGCAAAGAATCCGGACGATCGGTTTCAGACTGCACACGATGTCAGGCTTGAGCTCCAGTGGATCGCAGAAGACCTTCCTCAGGTTAAGGCTCCCAGTGCGGAGAAAACGGGGAAACTTTCGGCGAAAGCATTGCCTTGGATTGTCACAGCCGTCGTTCTGGTCGCTGGGGGAGCGCTTTTTCTGAGGCAACGCGAAAGGCCTATCGCGCACTACACAAACGTCAGCTTCCGCGACGGAACGCTTTCGGGCGCGCGCTTTTCACGCGACGGACAGACTATCGTTTATAGCGGGAGGTGGGAAGGAGAACGGTCCCAGATCTCGGTCGCGCGAATAGGTAGCCCAGAGTCGCGGCCACTAGGGATTCCGTCGGCAGAGGTCGCTGCGGTTTCCCTTTCGGATGAATTGGCTGTGTTTCTGGGATGTGAAGAGATTTACTTCTTAACTTGCGGGGGCACGTTGGCGACGGTGAGCTTGGCGGGAGGATCGCCGCGCACTCTGGCAGAACACGTTGCACAAGCCGACTGGCATCCGGATGGCAAACGGATGGTGATTTCGGTCTTGACTCCCGAGGGCGCGCGGCTGGAATTTCCTCCAGGGCATGTGCTGTTTCAGCAAAGGGCGGGTTGGATTGGTCATCCTCGTTTTTCTCCTGACGGCAGCAGGATCGCGTTCGAAAATCACCCGATCCTCGGAAACGACGATGGGTCCGTCGACTTGGTGGATATGAATGGGAGCCACACGGTTGTTTCGACAGACTTGAGCGTTGAAGGTTTGGCCTGGAGCCCGGACGGCAAGGAGGTGTGGTTTGCGGGGACCAAAACGTCGGGGTGGGCCGACACCATTTTTGCGGTAACGCCCGCTGGCAAGGAAAGAACAATCCTCAGCTTGCCTTCGGTACGCTTGCACGATATCTCGAAAGAGGGGCGCGTACTTTTGTCGCACGAAACCTGGCGACGACAAATCAAGGGCCTGTTTCCGGGAGACAAGGCGGAACATCCTTATTCATGGCTCGACGATACCGAAGTGACCGCTATTTCTGCAGACGGAAGGTTTATCTCTATTTATGAGGCAGGAGAGACCTACTATCTTGAGAATAACAGTCTGGCATACTACCGAGGCACAGACGGTTCACCCGCGGTACGGCTGGGCGTGGGCACGGCGGCGATTTCGCCTGACGGAAAATGGGTTCTTCTCGCGTCAAATCACGTGAACCCCAAGCTGCCACTCCAGCTTCAGCCCATCGGTCCAGGTGACTCAAAAAACCTTCCAACTCCCGGGCTGGTTGCCTTCGATCACTACGCGTGGTCTGATGGCGGTCGCCAGGTTGTTTACGAGGGTGAGACTGATGAGAACAAGTGGAACATCTATAAGCAAGCGGTGGGGGGAGGGCCTCCCGTTCTGGTGAAGACCGATGCCCGCGATACGTACCCTGTAATCTCGCCGAGCGGGGATACGGTGGCGCTGCGGGAGGGGCGCGGCGGAATTTTTCTTTATCACGGGAACGAAAGCCAGCCGGTCCCGGTGAAAGCGGCGTCTGAGAACGAGTACCCCATCCGTTTCGTAAAAAACGGGAAAGCGTTGTTAGTGGCGGAACAGACCGGTGGCGAAGTGGCGCTCACCCTGATTGACTTGGCGAGTGGACATCGCGAAACGTGGAAACGTATTCCAGATGACTACAGCTCGCGCGCAAACCAGTTCTTGGTTGCGACACCGGACTTGAAATATTACGCGTATCCTTTTCCCAGATACTCGTCGGTCCTTTACACCGTCGAAAACTTGCACTGAACGAGCCACCTAACGTTCGAGCATGTCAAGACCGATGCCGGGCATCTACGCTAGCGGGTTGGCCGTGCTCGGCGCTTCCCGTTGGCCTGACTGAGTCTGTGTTGAATATCACGGCGCCGAACCTCCAATACGTGCCCATGTTACTCGCTTCATCCGTCGTACTTGGCGAGATCGCTCGTGCGCACGAATTGCCCGGCGCGGTACTCAGTGTGGAGCCTAACGATATCCTCCTTCGAGTCTCCAATGAACGGCCCGTACGAGACGATTCGGTCCCCTTGGGGCTGGCCAGCATACACTACGAAGCGTGCGCCTTCTTCGCCGGCAACCACGTGCAGCACACTCGAGCCCTCGCCGTTGGGACGATCAAGCCATCCGACCCGGCCAGTCTTGAGCAATGCAGCCTTCTCACCAATCGTGACCGAGCCACGGATCACGAACGCAAATCCGTTGTACGAGGTCGGAACGTCCTGATTCAGGGACACGTGAGGGTCCATCGTGATCTCTGCTATCGTGACGGGCACATGATTCCCCGTTCTCGAACGCAGGCCTCCTGAAGCGCCGCTGTATATCCGGACCTCCGCACCAGGTTCACGGCGGACGGGTACAGCATTTGCTTTAATCGTCTGAATCCCTGGCGTGGTCCATCGGCGGTCTTTCGGCAGCGTCAACCACAACTGGAGCAGACGAACCTTTCCCTTCGTCGCCACGTTTTCTCCGTGGATGATTCCGCGTCCGGCCGTCATCCACTGCACCTCGCCGGCCTCGATCACGCCGCCTTCATCGCGATCGTAGATAGCACCGTCGAGGAGGAGAGTTACCGTTTCGAATCCCGCGTGCGGGTGCGGCTCGCCCACCGTGCGGTCGCCGATGTCGAGATGGTCATCCATCAGCACGATGAACGGATCGTTGAGAAGGAAATCTTCAGGCGACACGACCTGCGCTGCCAGGTGCCCAGGACCAACAAATCCTGGCGTAAGTGGAGGAACGGTGACGACCCGAGCAATACGACGTTGGATTTCCATGGCGACCTCTGTGGATTCCGATTCGAGGACGGGATTCGAACCTTGCGTCACATTCATGTATCCTTTCTCTCCTTATTTCAATAAGCAGCTTGGTGGCTTTGCTCCGCCACCAGGCGTCCAATTTCTTCAGCCGCCGCTGTCAACGATGGACCAGCTCCCTCGCGCGCTTGGTTCTCAGCGTGAATGAATGTCACATCAGTGAGACCGATGAATCCAAGAATGTGACGCAAATAAGGTTCCTGAAAATCGAACTTCTCGCCTGGAGTGCCCTTTTCATAGGCGCCGCCTCGTGCCGCGACGACAATCACTTTCTTCTTGCCTAGAAGTCCGCGCGCACCGCTTGGTCCATAGCCAAACGTCTTCCCCATCCTCACAATCTGATCGATCCACGCCTTGAGTGAGGAAGGAATCGCGAAGTTATACATCGGCGCGCCAATTACGATGGTGTCCGCTGCCTGCAGTTCTTCGATCAAATGATCAGACGTGGACAGATAATTCCGCTGAGCAGGACTTAGCTGAGATGGGTCGAGATGTGTCCCACCCCAATCATCGGTAATGTGCGGCAGCATGGTTGTAGCGAGATCTCTCTGTATGACCTCGCCAGCGGGATGATTCTTTTTCCATTGCTCAGCGAACGTCGCGGTCAATTGCCGAGTTATTGAACTGGATCGGGCACTGGAATCAATTTTAAGTAGTTTCATAAGCACCTCTTGAGCCGTACGATTCATCCAAGCTGATAGAGTAGATGTCCGCTAGAATGGACGGGACCTGTCATTTAGTCCACATAAGTTGTCTAATCGTCCAGAAGGGAGCCCTAGGTTGGACCCGATTACAGATCTGTTCAATACCATGCACGTGGCCAGCGTAGTGCACTCCCGCTTGGAGGCCACTGCACCCTGGGGTCTTAGGCGCGGGGCTGAGGACGCGAATGAAGCAGTGGCGCATTCGTCTGCCCTCAGGAATCTGCCGTCCCAGTTCGCTCACTTCGGCATGGTTTCGCGTGGCAATTGCTGGCTGAGCGTAGAAGGCAGGCCGGATCCACTTCCGCTCAGCGGCGGAGACTGCTTCCTCTTAGCACCGGCCAGCACCTACGCATTGCGGGACAACCCACGCACTCGTGCGCGCAGCTACTGTGAGGTTGCACCCAAAAACCGCAGCAACGTGATCCATTACGGCGGAGGCGGCGTCCCGACCACTGTAATTTCGGGATGGTTCAGCTTTGGCCAGATGAGCGTCAAGCCCCTGAAACGTTTGCTGCCAGAGTTGATACTGGTAAAGGCAGATCAAGCGCAAAGCCTCGCACTGCACGCGACTCTGCAGTTGCTGGCATCGGAAATGGCAGAGCCAGCGCCTGGCTCCGAAGTAATGGTCAACCGGCTAGCGGATATTTTGTTCATCCAATGTGTCCGTGCCCACATAGCATCGAGCTCCGACACTTGTAAAAGCGGATGGCTTCGCGCCATCTTCGATCCAAAGATCGGGGCGGCGCTTAAGGAAATGCATGAGAGAGTCGAAAGTCCGTGGACGGTGGAAACGCTGGCCGAGGCGGCAGGCATGTCTCGCTCAGCTTTTGCATTGAGATTTAAAGAGCTGCTTGGGGAAACGCCTCTCGAATATTTGACGAACTGGCGAATGTACAAGGCGACCGGATTGTTGCAGGAAAATCACAGGAAGCTGTTCGAGGTAGCAAAGTCGCTTGGCTACGACTCTGACGCGGCATTTAGCAAAGCCTTCAAACGTGTCTTAGGTGTGGCACCTAAGGAATATCGACGAAGTGTCACGCAGGCGCGTTTAAGTTGAGGCGGCTATGTCGTTTGTGAGCGAATAGTCGGCCAATATGGATGTGATCCTTAGCAAAGATAAACCTTGAATAGTTTGAAGACGACGCAATTGGAACTACGCCGCGATGGACCTAGCCCTTTCACGCCCAATGCTGGCTGACCTCTATCCCTCTACGAGAAAGCTTCGTGTGGGTATGAATCTTCGCCCTTACTCGCCGACGCCGACGATCACAGGCGTCCCGCGCGGAGATTCGTGCGAGCCACTCTCGGGCTCCAGCGTAACTGCGAAGTTCTTGGCCTCGACGCCCACGGGCAGCGGTGGGTTTACAACCGTCGCGCTGCCCCGAGCATCGGGCTTGAACAGGCCCGCGGCGATGGGCGCACCGCCGTTGGCGGGAAACAGCCACAGCTCGTAGGTTTTCTCCGCGGGCAGAGGCGGCAAATTACTGGCGAAGAAAATCAGGCTGCGATTGCGCCGCTGGTAGATCGCCTTACCTCTCGGCTGTGGCTTGCTGCCCACGGCGACCAGTTCGATCTTCTTTGCGTCTGGATCCAACAGCGTCGCTACGACTTCGTTTGCTTGCTCGAGCTTGTTTCCCTGGTCGGTGAGCTGCGCTCGCAGCGAAGCCAGGTCCCGCTGCAGCGTGGAATTCTGCCGCAGTAAAGCGATGCCGAGGATAATGAGCGCAACTGTCGCTGCCCACCGAAGAGCAGGCCATCCAAGAGCAGTCCACCAGGAACGCTGCGGAGTTTCCGAGGCATGCGGGGTCACGGCCACAGGCAAGCGCGGCTCGTTGGCAATGGCCGACATCAGTCTTTGCCGAGCACGCACGGGAGGCTTGGGTCCGGCGGTGGTCAGCGCGACCAGGCTGAGGTCGCCGCGCAGCAGTTCTAATTCGCTACGGCAGGAGGCACACTGGTTGAGATGCTTCTCTAGCGCGTGGCGCTCCGCGCCATCGAGCGATCCGAGCGCGTACAGCGCCAGGTCTTCCGCGAATTGTTCGTGAAGGCTCATGCGGCAAACACTTTTCGCAACGCGAGTAATCCGGCGCGAATCCTGGTTTTAATTGTGCCCAGCGGCTCGCCGGTTTTTCCTGAGATCTCGGAATGAGTCAATCCCTCGAAATACGCCATTTCGAGCGCAGACCGTTGCGGTGCGGGCATCTCCTGCAACGCTCCACGAACTTTTTCCATGATGCGGGAGCGGTCCGCTTCTCTGGCAAAATCGTGCTGGACAGAAACTACTACATCTTCGATATTGTTCTCCGGACGACGGCGGCGCAGGGCGTCGATCGCCCGGTTGCGAGCTATCACTGCCAGCCATGCAGCCATGTTGCCGCGGCTCGCGTTAAAAGCTTCCGGATTGCGCCAAAGCTGCATGAAGATATCTTGCAACACGTCCTCGGCCGCGCCGGTATCCTGCAGCACGCGCAGTGCCACCGAATACACAATATTCGAATAGCGGTCGTAAAGCGCCGCCATGGCAGCCTGGTCGGCAGACCGGATCGCCGTTACCAGCTTCAGGTCGGACGTTATCGCGTTGGGGTCCGCGCTCGGCACGCCGATCTTCATCCTCCTGAAGTACGTCTCAGAATGACCTTTGGTTTGCGGTAAGTTCCAGTGGGCAATAGCCCGCGGTCCACGGCTCAATGAACATAGCAGTCTAACCGACGGGAGGCAAGGTAATGGCACTCGTCCAGTAGTACACCCGAACGGAAATAGGCATGCACGGTTGCAAAGTTTCGAGAAAGGGGCGGCAGCTTCGCTCCAAGAAAATAGAAAAGCCGGACGCAATCGTCCGGCTCTATGACTACGACCTTGCTGAGGCCAGGTTCGCACAAACATCATTCGGACGAAACATTAGTTGGGCATGACCACGGAATCGATAACATGGATCACACCGTTGGATTGGAAGACATTCGGGATGGTCACGAGTGCAGTGCCACCCTTCTCATCTTTCAAGATGATGTGATTGCCTTGCTGTGATGCCCATAGCTTGCCACCCTCCACGGTCGTAAGTTCTGCTTTACCATTGCCCGCTTTGATTTGCTGCTTTAGATCCGATGCGCTCAACCGTCCCGAAACTACGTGATAGGTGAGCACCTTGGTCAACGTGGCTTTGTTCTCGGGCTTCAATAGCGTGTCCACGGTGCCGGCAGGCAGCTTGGCGAATGCTTCGTTGGTCGGTGCGAACACTGTGAACGGTCCAGGACTTTCAAGTGTCTCGACCAATCCAGCGGCCTTCACTGCAGCCACAAGAGTGGTGTGATCGGCCGAATTCACCGCGTTTTCAACGATGTTCTTGGTGGGATACATCTCTTGGCCACCGACGACCGGATTCTTCATCCCGGCCATGGCTGAAGTTACGGTGATTGCAATTACCGCCATCAGAACCGCAAATTTCTTGTTCATTAGTCTCTCATCCCTTCAGGATTGAATTTTGATGCTCAGCTACAATTACGAACTGATTCGAAAATCGGATTCAGCGAAATGCACGCAGGTGCGAGCAATCCGATTTGCATTCCCGCCCGTACTCCATCACGTAGGCAGAGAACTGATCAGCGCCACGGCGGTTAACCAAAATTGATCCTAATAACTTGCAACACAGTGAGGTTGGAATGGCCAAGTGGCTACTAGCTCTTCTGATCCTTAGTGCCGCATCCGTACGGTCTCAAACTCAGCCTTTTGAATCCGTGGGGTTGAAACGCCTCGGCCCAACATCGGAGACGGACAAACAGATTCAGACGCTGCAAGATCATGTGAAGCGAGCGCCGGACGATTACGCCGGATACGACGGGTTAGGGTCCGCTTTCTTTCAGAAGGCCAGAGAGACCGGCGACATTGCTTATTACGACCTGGCCGAGGAAACGCTCAAGAAGGCGCTCGCTCTTGCGCCGCAAGACTTCCGAGCCGCGGATCCCCTAGTTCACATGGCATTGGTGTATATGGGCGAACATCGTTTCTCTGACGCCCTCGCCTATGCACAGAAGGCGATCGGCACAGGCTCCGGAAATCTAGCAGCGTTTGCCATCGAAGGAGACGCTTACACCGATATGGGCGATTACGACGAGGCAGCAGCGGCCTATAACACGGTGCAATCGCTAGGACGGACGATCTTGTCTCCCTTGTCGCTTGCATACATGAGCGACAGTCGCATGGCATATCTGTGCTACTTGCGTGGAGACCCCGCGGGAGCTATCCGCCTGATGAAGACCGCCATCGCGGCCGCGCTTCAAACCAATGTGCCGCGAGAAAGTCTCGCATGGCTCTATTTCGAACTAGGTGAGCGCTACTTTCAAACCGGCGACTTAGAGAATGCTGATTTGTCGTATGAGTCAGGCATAAGAGCCGATCCCAATCACTATCGTTCGTTGGCCGGTCTGGCAAAGGTTCGAGCCGCGCAAGGGAAACTTGAAACGTCTATTCAACTCTATCAACGCTCCATTGCAATCATTCCGTTTCCTGTCTACGTCGCTGAGTTGGGCGATGTTTACAAGAAAGTGGGACGTGTGAAGGAAGCTCAGCAGCAGTATGACCTGGTCGAGTACATCGGACACCTCAGCAAATTAAATCAAGTGCTGGCCAATCGGGAGCTGGCACTGTTCTATGCAGATCGAGGGATCAAGCTGCCGGAGGCCCTGGAGCTTGCTCGAAAAGAGCTTGAAGTCCGGCACGACATTTACACATGGGATAACCTGGCGTGGGTCCTCTACAGAAATGGCCGATTCCAGGAAGCGTCCGGAGCGATCAACAAAGCTCTCGCATTGCATACCAACGACTCGCTGCTCCTGTTTCATGCCGGCATGATCTATCACAGCTTGACCAAAGATTCTGATGCAGAAGACTTTCTGGGTCGTGCGTTAAAAGCCAACCGGCATTTCCACCTGTTTCAAGCCGAAGTAGCGACCCACACTTTAGAGCTTATCGACCAATCACACAAGCGGGATCTGACGTCAAGTAATGCGCAAAGATAACGATAAGAGAAATCATCCCTGGCCGGGAATCGCCCTGTTGTTTGTGCTGATCTTGAGCTCTGCGACCGCCTTCGCGCATCCCATGGGAAATTTCAGTGTCAATCACTACTCGAAGGTCACCATCAAGCAAGGGTCGATTGAAATCCTCTATCTGATCGATATGGCTGAAATTCCTACTTTTCAGGAGATTCGGCAGTTCGACATTACGCCCAAGGCGGACGACCTCAGCGCCTCCCGCTACCTCGACAGGCAGCAGGAACTCTTAAAGGAAGGAATCTCCGTGGAGAGCGATGGCCGGCCTGTGCGGTTGGATACGATATCTCGCCGGGTGACATTTCCTGACGGCGCCGGTGCTCTCCCTACGATGAAGATGGGTTTCGTGTTCCAGGGCAAACTTGATATTCCAAGGGGTGCTCACAAACTGTCCTACCTCGATAACAACTTTCCGGGGCGAGCAGGTTGGAAAGAGGTAGTGGTTCAGGGCGATGGAGTTGCGATTCTGAACAGTTCCGCCCCCGGCACCGATCGCAGCCAGGAACTGAGCAACTACTCCAGCGATGCGTTGAACAGCCCTCCACAGCAACTATCTGCTCTGGTCGGCTTCAGGACTTCACTCTCTGAGGTGAGGACTGCTTCAGCGGCGGTAATTGGGATTTCTTCCGAACGGGCGATCCCTCGTATAACAAACACCGCACATCAGGCGCCCGCGCTTCAAATACAGCGCCGATCGAAGCGTGCAGGTCCTTTAGGCGCAATTCCTTCGTCGCAAGCGAGCGACTCGAGCGCGACTTCCAGCAGCGTCGCCGCAACCACCATGGCTCCGATGTCGCGCGCAGCCCACACCCAGAAGACGCCACGCAGTCGTTTTACCGAACTAATCTCGACGCAGGGCCAGTTGAGCTTTTGGGTATTGTTCTCGGCCGCTTTGATCGCGTCAGGTTTGGGCGCGCTTCATGCGCTGGAGCCAGGACACGGCAAGACGATCGTTGCCGCCTACCTGGTGGGTTCACGCGGCACCGCGAGACACGCTGTCTTGCTCGGGATCGTCGTTACCGGTGCACACACTGCGGGCGTATATGCGTTAGGGGCCGTAACCCTCTATGCGTCGCGGTACATCGTTCCCGAGCAGCTTTATCCATGGCTCGGAGCAATTTCCGGTCTGAGCGTTGCCGGACTCGGCATTCTCATTTTCCTCAGACACTGGACTGGAGAAACCGGAGAGCATTCCCATACCTCGGAAGAGCAGCATTCGCACTGGTTTCTCTCCATCTTCAAGAAAGCTGCGATCCACCGAGCTGAGCCCCCAGAACTAACGAATCACGCGGCGATCGCCGCCGATTCGGAACCAGTCGAGCGGGTTCTGTCATTGCGCGAACTCTGCATGCTGGGCATCACTGGGGGCATTGTGCCTTGCCCGGCGGCGCTGGTCGTGCTCCTGAGTGCCTTCTCTCTTCACCGAATAGGTTTCGGGCTCTTCTTGATCACCGCATTCAGCATTGGACTGGCAGCGGTCCTGGTGATCGTCGGCCTAATCATGGTGTATGCCAAACGCATGATGTCGTCTCGGATGCGAGCTGGCAACACTGCCCTCCGATATCTTCCTTTTTTGTCATCTGCCTTCATGGTAGTGCTAGGCGCGGGAATAACACTATCTGCTTTCGCGTCTGTTCACATCGCGCATGGCCTTCTCTCCAAAGACAAACTGGTTCCTTTCGTCACCGTAATTCTGCTGGGATCGTTCCTGGGAATGCGTCATTCCACAGACCCCGACCACGTCGTTGCAGTCTCCACCATTGTGAGCCGCCAAGGCTCCATCAGAAGCTCGGCGACAATTGGTTTGCTTTGGGGACTGGGACACACGCTGACGATTTTCTTGGTCGGATCCGCAATTATTATCTTCGGTGTAGTGATACCGCCTCGTCTTGGGCTGTCCATGGAGTTTTGCGTTGCCTTGATGCTCATCCTGCTGGGGGTCCTAAATCTGACCGGTGTCATGCGTTGGATCACGGAGCGCCTTACTCCGGTGAGGAGGGTTCCGGCAACGTCGCAACCAGTTGTTTGCATGGATCGCATCTCCACCGATCCTAGCAAGACAAACCAAAGGGCGTCGGGCCGCATTGAACGCTTTCTTGATAGGACGATCGGAAAACTCGGACTCTATCAGACCATCCGACCGTTAGTGGTCGGTCTCGTTCACGGCCTCGCCGGTTCGGCTGCGGTCGCCTTATTAGTCCTTTCCACCATCAGGAGTCCACTTTGGTCAACAGCTTATCTGTTAGTTTTTGGTTTCGGCACAATGGTGGGAATGATGCTCATGACCGCCGCAATCTCGATACCTCTGGTCTATACAGGAAAGAGATTCTTCAAGATCAACCGGCACCTGATGGTGATTTCGGGTTTTGCCAGCATGGCCTTCGGCATCTTTCTTGTCTACCACATCGGTTTTGTCGACGGGCTATTTACTGCACAGGTGCACTGGATCCCCCAATAAGTTGGAGTGAATGCCGGGATCGATATGACTCCACATGTTCGCCTTCGTGGGTTGTGCTGTCTTCGACGTATCCACAGTAGCGCCACAAATATTTTCAATTTGTGAAATCCATTTGCCCCGGTGACAACGTAACTGGGATACGTAGGCTAGCCGGAGGGACTGCGACGGTTTACTCACGAACAGTTAGATCCACGGCGATGTCGACGAATTCGGCAAAGAGGCATTTCCATGAAAAAGCTGAAACCGATCGTGGCTCTCGCGATGTCGTTGTTCATGCTGGCACCTTCCAGTCTGTTCGCGTCCAGCCATCGCGAAGCACCCATCACGGCATTGGACCGTTCCGCGGATGTCACCGACTGGTACGCCTTTGTCAGCTATGACAATCCCGAAAAAGTCACCTTCATTTTGAACGTTGATCCTCTGCTTGAGCCGGCCAACGGACCCAACTATTTTCCTTTCGATCCCAGCGTTCTTTACGAGATGCTTGTCGACAACGACCAAGACGGAATTCCGGACGTCGTCTTCCAATTCCGGTTCAATACCGAAATCCGCGATCCCAACTTGTTCACCGGATTCGTTGGCGGCATCGCAGGAATTCCTCCGATTACCTCACTGAGCGGTCCGGGCTCTGAGGGCTTGAGCCTGCGCCAGACCTACACCGTAACCATGGTCAAGAATGGCAAATCTACGTGCTTGAACGGTGGACGAACGCTCTACGCAGTTCCCTCGAACGTCGGTCCGCTAACCATGCCCGACTACCAGGAACTATTCAACCAGGGGATTCACCACCTGAGCGATGGAGTCAAGGTCTGGGCGGGAACGGCAGATGACCCATTCTTCATCGATCTGGGAGCTTTCTTTGACTCGGTGAATTTTCGCAAAGGAACCGGCCCGGTCCTGTCGCCGACAATCGACGCTGACAATACGCACAATTACGCTCCTGACGCAGTGGGCGGCTACAACGTCAATTCCATCGTCATGGAAGTTCCCATCTCGCTGCTGACGGTGGACGGCAAAATCCATCCTGCCACCGACAAGCGAGCTGTCATCGGAACCTATGGCAGCACGGCCCGGCATGAAATTACAGTGCGGCGCTCCCCGAATCCAGACCAAAACCTGGGTTCCTTTCAGCAAGTTAACCGTGAAGGCAATTCGTTGATTAACGAAGCGATCATCGGCACTGGCTTTAAGGATCGCTTCAGCATGGATTTCCCGATTCACGACTCGCAGTTCGCGAACTTCGTTTTGGAGCCGGTGGCGGCAGCTGTATTAAGCTCCTTGGGTGTTCCGGTTCCGCCTAACCCGCGCACTGACTTGCTACTTCTAGTGCAGTACGAGCCTCCCATCTGTCCTGGTTGCGGGCCAAAAGACACGGGACCTGTGGCCGATCTCCTGCGGCTCAACACGGGCATTCCAGCAACGCCGGTCGGCAGTCAGAAGCGGCTCGGGTTCATCGCCGGCGACGTGGCCGGCTACCCCAACGGACGCAGACCGATCGACGATGTGTTTGACATTTCTCTCCGAGCCATCGAAGGCATCCTGGTGGATTCCAAGAAGTTCGGGTTGGCGCTCGGAGATGGCGTAAACACCAAAACCGAAGGCTTCAACAATTCCTTCCCTTACGTGATGCCGGCTAACAGTGGGCGCAATAGCGCTCACACTGGACCCGGACAGGCAGGCTGCACCGGACAACCCGGCAGTATCTGCCCGGTGGACTAGCGAGCCCTTGTGGCCGTCGCACTGAATGCGGCGGCCACGATTTCTTTCGAAAATGAGGCGTGCCATGAAGAGAATTATTTCGGCGCTGTGCATGATGCTGTTCATGATGATGACCGTTGCTACGATCGCTGCTCCTCAAAGCACAACCGGCTCCGCAAGTAAGGATCTTTCACCCGCGGCGCAAAGCATCGCAGCAGCCAGCAAAGCAATCAGTGACAAGCCGACGGAATTTACGGGGTACAGCCTGCTCGCAACGGCGCTGGTTCGCCGCGCACAGGAAACTTCCGATGTTGGCTTCTACGCTCAAGCAGAGGATGCGGTAAGGAAAGCGTTGACAATAGCTCCGAACAATTTCGAGGCTCAGAAAATACGAGTTTCGATCCTTCTGGGCGAACATGAGTATCCTGCTGCGCTGGAGGCTGCTAAGACATTGAACAAGAGAGTCCCTGATGACGTAATGGTCTACGGATTGTTGACCGATGCGAACGTGGAACTCGGCAATTACAAGGATGCAGAGACTGCAGCGCAGTGGATGCTCAACCTTCGCCCCGGCAATTTGCCTGCCTTGACCAGGGCGGCACACTTGCGCGAGCTATTCGGGGATACGGAGGGTGCATATGAACTGTTGGAGATGGCTTATCAGTCGACGCCCCCGACCGAAACCGGAGAACGTGCACGGATCCTCACTCGGATGGGCCATCTTCGTTTGGGCTCTGGTAATCCTGACGCCGCGGAAAAGCTTTTGCAGCAGGCATTGGCAGCCTTTCCCAATTATGACTCTGCGCTGGGAAACCTGGCCGAGGTTCGCATCACGCAAACCCGTCACGCGGAGGCGGTGGTCCTCTTGCAGCAACGCTATCAGGCCGTACCACGTGGCGAGAATCTCTATGACTTGGCCGAAGCCCTCCAGCTGGCCGGACGCGATGGCGAAGCAAAAAAAGCGTTTGCTGAATTCGAAATGAAATCGCTTCAGGAATCGAGCAAGAAGCAAAACTCCAACCTCGAACTTGTCTTCTACTATGCTGACCAGGCGCACCAGCCGGCCAAGGCGCTGGACGTGGCAAAGCGCGAGTACGCGTGGCGTCATGACGTGTACACGCTCGATGCTTACGCTTGGGCGCTGCACGTCAACGGTCAAGACGCAGAAGCCCGCAAGCAGATCGAGACCGCTTTGGCGGTCGGAATTCGCGACTCTAAAATCTTCGCTCATGCTGGCGAGATCGCATTGAAGCTGGGCGACCGGGCCGCGGCAGAATTACTTGCAGGAAGCGGTGTCGCTGCACTCGATCGGATCGAAACATGCGCAGGTCGTCCGGGCCCAGTTCTCGAAGCCGAACGCGCAACGTCTCCGGTAAAGAGTGATAAACGAATCGAGGCGAGACCGGAGTCCGTACGTCGGCGCCAGATTGACGGAATGATCATTGAACATTGAACGTTCCGCCATTGACCTGGACGCTTTTCCAAAACCTCCGGAATAACTTGCCAATCTCGATAACCGGCGGAAAACGAAAAAGCCGGAGTGCCCCGGGCTCCGGCTCTTCGTTCGGGTGTTGGTAGCCCTCAGTAAAGAGCGATCATAACCTCTTCCCCGCCTGTCGATTGGCCGCTGGCGAGCTGCAGTTCTCTCTCCAGGTTCTTCTCCTGTTTGGAGCGAGGGATCACCATACCGGTGCTTCCCGCACCTCTCCAGATCTCCGCCAGGAAGTACTGGCCAGCTACGAGGTGGAAGACCAACTTGGTGCCCGTTTTGCGGGGATACTCAGGCCGGACCGCCGACACCGCGCACCTATGGGCTTGACGGTTCTGGATCACGATTGCGCCCGAGTTGACCTCCTGGATTTCGTAGTTGCCGGCCGGAAGCTCTGCCGATCCAACCTTGAAGGCGAACGGCACATTGGCTTTTGCGAGGGCCTGAGCATTAGCCGTGGCGTTCAGCATCACCGACATCACCACTAGCGACAGGATCCCGATAAGGTTGCGTTTCATGACATGCTCCTTGGGGCTCCTTGCAGTGGAACCCAAACTGATTTGTCACTCAAGCTCGTCTGCGCCATCGCTGAAGCTTGCTGTGATGCGTTGAGATATTGCATGCGCCGTGCCAAAGCCCAAAGGTGGTCCTTCTCGCTCCGTTCTGCTGGTTTGGCAACAACATAAGCCCGGGCTTCCCTCGCCGGCACTCCCAGCAGGGAAGCCAAGTGGTAGTTGAACGGCTACCCGCAAGTAGCTTTTTGGTTCCGCAGAGCCGGATCAATTCGGCGATGCTTCTCCGGCAGTTCGGCTAAACTGACAACCGGAGAATGACTTGATCAACCCGAGACTGCTGGCGATTTCCGGATTCCCCAAGAAATTGGTCTGGGTCGTGAAGGATGGCCCGCTAATTCTTGGAAGGGACCCCTCCAACCAGGTACAGGTGGGTGACCCCGCGGTTTCACGAAAGCATTGCTCAGTGAGCGAGGTCTCTACTGGTGTTTTTGAAATCGCCGATCTCGACAGTCACAATGGAACTTTCGTGAACGGAACGCAAATGAGCCGTAAGACCATCCAGCACGGGGACCGGATTCGTATCGGGGGCAGCGAGTTTGTATTCTTTACCGGTCCTGATGAGGAAACCGTTCCACTCTCATCGCCTCCCGGCAACCATGCGATGGGCTCGGAATTGAAAACGCTGTCTCTCGATCGCTCCGGCCTGCCGACCGATGACTCATGGGTCGGCCGAATGGCTCGCGACCTGACAGCATTTTTCAGGATCACGAATGTGATCAACTCCACTCACGACGTGCAAGCGTTGCAGAGCGAGTTGCTTGGGCTGATTTGCGAAGTGATCCCGGCGGCACAGGCCGCAATCGTGCTTCAGCCGAATGCGAATGAGGACCCCAGTCTGCCCTGCACGTGGAATAGAAAGGGCCGCGCTCCGCAAGAGATGCTCATCCGGGAGGAGCTTGTGCAACAGGCGACTTGGGAGCGCTGCACCGTCGTCACAGCGGCTCCGCCTGAAACCGCTTCCGCCGAGCATGTGTTGTGCGTCCCCCTGGTGGCGATTGAGAGAATCCTCGGGGTGATTTATCTGAGCTCCCCCGCCTCTTTGCCGGCCTTTGGAGAAGACCATGCCTACTTCCTGAGCGCCGTTTCCCGAATCGCAGCAGTCACGCTAGAGAACATGTCGAGGCTGGATTCTTTGACGGCCGAGAACCAGCGCCTCCGTGCGGAGGCTAAAGCCGACAGCGCCCTCATTGGGGAGAGCAGGCCGATGCAGCGCGTTAGCGAGTTCATTGGGCGAGTGGCTAGAGGCGATTCCACGGTGCTCATTCGCGGCGAGAGTGGAACCGGCAAGGAACTCGTGGCCCGCGCCATACATGCCAACAGCTTGCGCCCTGACAAGCCGTTTGTCGCAATCAACTGCGCTGCGATACCGGAAGCGTTGCTCGAAAGCGAGCTGTTCGGCCATGACAAGGGAGCTTTCACTGGCGCAGTCGGGACCAAGAAGGGTAAGCTTGAAGCCACCGAGGACGGCACACTGTTTCTCGACGAAATCGGGGAGATGGCTCCGCTATTGCAGGCGAAGCTTTTGCGGGTCTTGCAGCAACGTGAATTCGAACGCGTCGGGGGAAACCGCTTGCTGCCGTTTAACGCGCGCGTTCTTGCCGCGACCAACAAAAACTTGGAGCAGGCGATCAAGACAGGTGAGTTCCGGCAGGACTTGTACTACCGCCTGAATGTGGTTTCCGTAGCTATGCCTCCACTGCGCGAGCATCGCGAGGATATTCCGTTACTGGCTCTGTATTTCGCCAGTAAGTACGCTGCTAAGTGCAATCGCGCCTTCAAAGGCATCGCCGCCGAAGCTCGTGCCTTGCTGATGCAATACAGTTGGCCGGGGAACGTTCGCGAATTGGAGAATGCTGTCGAGCATGCGATCGTAATGGGACTGACCGACGAGATTCTCCCCGAAGATCTGCCCAGCGCGCTGCTGGAGGAACAGTCGTCGAAACTGGGCGCCGCGCGGTATCACAACACTCTGAACCAGACGAAGAAGCAACTCGTTCTGGCGGCGCTGGACGAAACCAAGGGCAGCCACGTCGAAGCCGCCCGCCTTCTGGGAATTCACCCCAAGTACTTGCACCGGCTAATCCGGAACCTCAACCTGAAATCCGATGTGAAGAGACAAGGGTAAGCTATAGGGCGCGTGCGACATCTCTTTTTCGTCTTGGACAGAAGCTGGCAAAGGTGGTATTCATGAATGCAAATTCGTTCCTTTGGGTCGGCGTACGGGCTCGCATGTAACAGCGGAGATACACCGGCCTGATCGTTCAACGAGCGGAAACAAAGTCCTCAGCACAAAAGCGCCTGTTGCGAGACCGTCCTAGAAAAGGGGAATAAGCCATGCGATTCTTGATCTCTTTGGCCGTCCCGAGTGCGATCCTCAGTCTTATCCTTGCCTCTTCTACCTCCCGCTCGACGGAGGCACCTACCGGTTTTGACAACAAGAGTAACGGTATCACCGACGATGCGACTCACCAAGCCGATCAAATGAAATTTGAAGAAATCGAGCAGCTGAGTGATGGCCTCGGACCGCTCTATAACGCGCAGTCCTGCCGCGAATGCCACCAGAGTCCGGTTTCTGGTGCCGCCTCCCAAGTCGCAGAATTACGCGTCGGTCATCAGGCGCCGGACGGGCACTTCCGCAATCCGGAAATTCCGATCGCTCACGGAGCCGAAGTAATCTCTGGCCGATCTCTCGTGAATGATCGCGCTATTTGTCCGAATGCTGCTTTTCCTGCCAATGAGATTCAAGAGCGAGTTCCAGAGACCGAGACGATCCGGACGTTTCGCCTCTCGCTGAATCTGTTGGGAGATGGCTTCGTCGAGGCGCTAGCCGATAAAACGCTTATCGATCTCGCCGAACAACAATGCAAATCCTCACATCGGAGGATCTGCGGACAGGTTCTCCAGGTCCCCATCGTAGAAGCCCCCGGACAGATGAGCGTAGGTAGGTTCGGTTGGAAAGACCAGCACGCGAGCCTGCTATCGTTTGCCGGCGATGCTTACCTCAATGAGATCGGCATCACCAATCGTCTTCAACCGGGCGAAGTCACCAAGCTTTGCAATTCCGTTCCGGAGCCGAATGACACGCCGGGACCGGACGGCCTCTCCGACATTGATCACTTCGCCCGGTTTATCCGAGCCACGAAAGCGCCTGCGCGTGATTCCGAGCTCGCGAGCATCGCAATTGCAAAGAAGGGTGAAGGCTTATTTGACAAGATCGGTTGTGCCACTTGCCACGTCGAAAGCTTGACCACTGCTCCCGCTGGAACGAAGATCGACGGCGGAACGTTTACGATTCCAGTCGCACTCGGGTCCATCACATTTCATCCGTGGGGGGATTTCTTGATGCATGACGTAGGTACTGGCGACGGAATCCTGCAGGCGACCCGGGAACACTACGGGAACAAAGTCTTTCAGATGATGGCGGGGTATCTTTCGAAACAGGACTTCGAGAGCAGTCGGAGCAAGATGCGCACCGCGCCTTTGTGGGGAGTCCGTTTGCGTCCGCGATTGATGCACGATGGCGCATCCCTGACGCTTCGCGACGCGATCCAGCGGCATCGCGGCGAGGCAAGCCATGTAAGTCAGCAATTCGAAAAACTGAAGAGGGAAGACCAGGAGGCCCTCATCGAGTTCTTGAAGTCTCTATAAACTCTCTATCGTGAAACGTGAAACAACCCAGAACGCTCTAGAACTTCTTGTCATTCTCCACAAGAGAGTTTCAGGGTCTCGACCTTCCCGCCTTGTTTGAACAAGGCTCCAAGGAAGAGTCAGACAGCTTTGCAAAGCGGAATTAGTTCTGCAGAGGGTTCAGAGCCTGACATGCACCGTAGTTGGCGACGAGAGTGATGACGCCATTTGCTTGGGTGCGCAACACACCGTCATTAACCGCACAACAAGCCTTACCACCCGTGACGTTCGATCACGGAGTTGCGGTTGTGTAGAAGGTCCACCCAGTGGTCACCGTACCACCGAATGTGATGGCAAAGTTGTAACCGCTCTTACCGTTAGTTCCGGTGTTTGTGGCCAAGTTGTTGTCGATGAAGCAGCCGCTTGCGGTACCCGGAATGCAAGGAATGGCGCTTTGGTGAGTAAGGATAGTCGTGATCGCAATTAGTTTTCCAGTTACGTTAGTTTCAGAGATTAGAATGCGCTCAAAACTTGCGTCGCATTTTCTGCACCGAGTTGCGCGAGCGCCTCCCGATGGGGCGTGGAGGTCGGTGTCTCAGTTCAACAATGGGAACGGAGTCCCCGCAATGAAAAAGTGCCATACGATGCAATTCTGGTGCCTGGGAACTGGCATTCATGTGCAGGCACCAGCATGAAAGAGACCGCGAAGACTCTCCCCTCTCTCGCAGAGCCGCAGCCCATATCGTCGTAAGTCCGTGTCCGGTCCGAACGGCCCCAAGATATACTGCGCGCTTCCCACCAGCAGCTTGCGCACCATCGTGTCTCCGGTTTTGCTGATCCCTAATTGCGGCTGGCTCTCCCCGCAGTCTTCCTGCTTCGGTACTAATCCCAGATACGGCCCCACATCTCGACTCTTCACGAATCGCTCCGGTTTCTCCAAGGTTAATACGTAGGCCAGCGCCGTGATCGGTCCTACCCCCTTCACCTGCCGCAATAACGCCGTATGCTTCTCGCGGCCCAACTTTTCCATCCTCTCGTCATACCCTTGAATGCAATCACTCAGTGCCGCCGCCGAGCGCACCAAGGGCAGCAGCGCTTCGCGGATCTCGACGGGCACTGCCTCCTCTACCTTTTGTGCGAAGCTCGGGCTGGAACACTTGGGGAGCCGTGCGCCTATACTCTTTACCAGTCCTCGCGTGGCGTTGATCAGCTCGGTCCGCGCCGCCACTAACGCATCGCGGGCTCGTAACACCACCAGGTCCTGCCGTACTTCCCGACTCCGGTGCCGCATCGGGTGCAACGATTGCGGATCGACGCGTCCCAATCGCGCCAACTTGTTGGCATCGATTCGATCATTCTTGCGCTTGCGACGCTTCGATCCTTCCATTAACCGCGGGTTGGCCACCAGCACTTCGTGTCCGCAACCGCCGATGACTTCCTGCACCCAGGGAGAGTGTGTCCCCACCTCAAACCACACGCGCCGCATTCAATGCCTGAAAGAATTCGGCAATGTGCTGCTGCGTCGTACGCAACGGTCCCTCCGCCAGCGTTCCTCCCTCCAGACCCAGAATGCAGTAGTGGCTCCATTGGTTCCCCAGATCCACGCCCACCGTCAGACGGTCGAGATTGGGGCGAAACTTACCTCGCCGATCCTCTTCTCCTGTGCCCCCTGCTTCCACCTTCGGATCCAGTTGCTTCCTCAGTGTCTCCACCATTTCCGCCCGCACTTCCTTCGTATCCCGCTGCACTGGGCCCCGCGACTTCGCCCGCTTCGATGTCGGTTCACTCTTCCTTGCAGAATTGGTATGCTTCTTCGCGGTCGATCTCCTTTTCATGTGATTGCACGTTGAGTGCGTTGATCACCGCCAGCTTAACGCCATCCGTGATCGGGAATCGACCTTCTCATCCCATCTAACTTAAGCTCGTTCCGTTCAGAGTCTGCCAACTTCCTCGATAGCTTCAGGTTGGCCGAGATTTCATTCCTGGTTCCGAAACCGAAGGGCGTTATCGGGCCAAATTTGAAGACACTACTTCCGGATCGCCGGTGATTCGGGAAGCGTATAGCAATTGACTATCAGACCGAACGGTATTGCATTCCTGTTGTTATATAAATGGGATACCAATTTAAAGCCACACGTGCCGAGGAGCAGCGAGCATGGTGCTGCAGAATCTCAAGATCCCAATCCGGGTTCTGGGCAAGAACCCGTTGTTTACCCTAACCGCAGTGGCGACCATGGCGCTGGGACTGGGTGCCACCACGACGATCTTCAGCGTTACCAACGGCGTACTGTTGCGGCCTCTTCCCTACAAACATCCTGACCGGATCGTAGTCGGAGGAATGGATCTGCGCCAGCGCCATGTTCGGGATCTTCCATTTTCTAATGCTGACTTCATCGATTTGCGGGACGGGACCAAAAATGTTTTCGAGGATCTGGCCGGTGTTTTCTCCTTCCGCAATGTTGATGCCCTCGAAGACGGCACGCCGGAGCAGACTCGCGTCGCATTCGTCACCACGAATTTCTTCCACCTGCTGGGTGGCCGAATCGTTCTCGGCCGCGACTTCAATGAAGAAGACGGGATTCCGCAACCTGTACCGCCCCTCGTGACGGGTCAACAGCCGCCCTCGCGGCTGCCCTTCATAGCAATTCTGAGCTATGAATATTTTCAGCGGCGCTTCGGCGGCAACCCCGCAAGGCTCGGCCATCCCATGCTTGCGGGTGGCGGACCCAGTCCGATCATTGTCGGAGTGCTGGCTCCGCAGTTTCATCTGTACTTCCCGCCGGAAGCAAATCAGGAATCCGCGCCCGACTACTGGCTCGCCAACCGTCTGGGTTACGATGCAGCCGAACGCAATACGTTCTCCATTCGTGCGGTGGGCCGACTGAAGCCTGGCGTATCGATTGAACAGGCTCAAGCAGCAGCCGATAACGTGGCGGCAGAAGCGCGCAAGAACTTTCTGATTGAGAGAACGGCTGGATATTACATCCACGTCGAGCCCATGCGGCAGCATCTGGTTGCCGCAGTCCGACCCGCGATTCTGGCATTGATGGGCTCAGCGATTTTTCTGCTGCTGATTGGTTGCGCGAACGTGGCCAACCTCATACTGGTAAGGGCTTCGTTGCGCGAGCGTGAACTCGCAGTGCGAGTGGCTCTTGGAGCAAATCGCTGGCGCTTGGTTATTTCCATCCTAACTGAAGCCTTTTTGCTCACCGCTATGAGCACGCTGGTGGGTCTGGCCTTGGCTTGGATCGGTATTCGGGAACTGCGTGCTCTCGCCCCGTCCAATCTGCCCCGCCTGGAAACCGTCCGGCTCGATTCCGCCGTGCTCGGTTTCACGGCCATTTCATGCCTGGCCGCTACGGCGTTGTTCGGCATGCTGCCGGCGTGGCGTGCCTCGAAGCCGGGGGTTACGACGCTGTTGCGCGGCACTGGCCGAAATGTCGGATTGTTGGGCGGCAGCACTCTGCGCAACGCCGTGGTCATGGTCGAAGTTGCTCTCTCATTCGTACTGCTCGCCGGTGCGGGATTGATGTTCCGGAGCTTCCTGGACCTGCAGCGGGTCGATTCTGGCTTCGACCCACACCGGCTCTTGACGTTTCAAGTAGCCGGCAATGGTGGCGGAGATTCGCCGGAAAAACGAGCGGTTTTGATCCGTCAACTTCAGGAGCGTTTGCGCGCGATCCCGGGCGTCGAGAGCGTGACGGCCTCCGATCCTTTTCCGCTTGCGGGAGGCTTTAATCCGATACGGTGGGGCACCGAAGAAGCTCTTTCGGACGCCGGCAAATTTCAAGCGACAAATAACCAAACCGTTCTCCCGGGCTACTTTGGAACCATGCGCATGCGTCTGTTGGCTGGCCGCTTTTTCGCGGACTCCGACAACCTGCCCGGGCGCGACGTAGTGGTCATTGACGACGTCCTTGCGACCAAGGCTTTCCACGGACAATCCGCCATAGGGAAGCGCATTCTGATCCGCATCCGCACGCCAGAGCCAGAGTGGGTCGAAGTAATTGGCGTGGTCGCCCATCAGCACGCGGTCTCGTTGACAGAACCGGAACGCGAACAGACTTACTTTACCGATGCATTCGTAGGCTCTGGCGCAGTGGACTGGTGGGCGATTCGGACCGGTAACGATCCGACAACTTATGGAAACGCGGTTCGCGCCGCAGTGAAAGAGGTGGATTCGCATCTTCTAGTCTCGGAGATGCAGCCGGTTGAAGCTCTGGTCGCTCACGCGCAAGCGGGTACGCGTTTTGCCCTGATCCTGATAAGCGTTTTTGCGATCATCGCGGGCGTGCTTGCTGGGGTGGGATTGTATGGCGTGCTTGCGACTGCGGTGCGGCAACGCACCACCGAGATCGGTGTACGTATGGCCTTGGGAGCGGCGCCAAACCAGATTCTTCATCTTGTTGTTGGACAAGGACTCCGCCTCTGTACAATCGGGATCGTCGCAGGTCTGATTGGCGCATCTCTGCTCACGCGCCTTATGCGCGCAATGCTGGTGGGCATTGGGCCCACAGATCCGGCGACTTTCGGCGTGGTTGTAATCCTGTTTCTGTTCGTTGCCTCCATGGCATCGTGGCTACCGGCACGTCGAGCTGCGGGATTGGATCCCGCTCGCGCTCTCCGCGAAGAGTGAGATCTCGGCGCGATTAGTTTCACGGACTAAACCTTGAAATTCTAATGTGGTCCCGCGCATCGCGATGAGAGATTCGGTACAAGCAAAAGGAGGGGGGTCACGGCGTGACGGCCCGGAACGGAGTGCGGCCTTAGGTTAGCGCCTATGGGGTATCGCCCCACAACCTGCAACGGGGCACCAACCGAAGCGGAAGGGAAGATCGAATTTTCCCGCCGTTGAGATTTTGTGCACTTGGGCTAGAATGACCCATGAGCATGGCGGTCTGAATCGTGGACAGAGACAAAGACAAGAAATCGGTAAAACCATCCCGCTCTGGTGCAGCGTCGGATTCTGAGAGTGCTCCGCCGAACGTTGGACCCGAGAATCCGGCGCTCGCGGAAATTTATCAGGGTTCATATCCGGAAATGCGGCGGCCCAAGCCGAATCAGGAAGCGGTAGCTGCAGCTCTGCAGGCCATGCAGCGTCTTGCCCTGGAGGCGGATTCCGAAGCCGCAGCAGAGGATGAAAGGCTAGAAACCACGCCTAACGCCCAAATAACTTGTGGTGTTTGTGGACATCACAATCGTGAGGGCAACAAGTTCTGCGGCGCGTGCGGGCTTCCCTTGGCATCACTTGGACCTGATTTACCTGCTCACGAATCTTCGGTGGCCGCTCTCGACGACGAAGCTCCGCGCCGCACTCCGCCGCCGCCCTTGGCAGAGGCGCATGAGGTTCATCCTGCGCCGGGCGCTCCCCCCGCCGCGCATCACTATCACCACCATTACCATCACCACTATTTCCAGGGGGGACCGGACTTTGCGGCGGCGCCTCGTTCCAACGCCCCAGAGAGCGCGCGGGAAGCCGACCGCCTGCGAGTCGCGGCTGCAGCTAAGGGCGAGCCGATGAGCCGCAGCGAGGCCGCGGTGCGGCGTCTCACGCAAGAATGGGTTTTGGCCTGTAACACGCGGCAGCTTGATGAGTTAATCGAACTTTACGCCGCAGACGCGCTGGTCTTGCGCTCGAACCTTCCTCCCATTCGCGGTGCGATGGCCGTAAGGGAGTTTTTCTTCGCCTCGCTCGAAGCTGGGTTGGGAGAAGTGGCAGTCGAACCCATGCGCGTGGAGGTTTCCGGAGACTTGGCTCACGAAGTGGGACGCTACAGCGCGCTGGTTCCTGGTACTGTCGGAAAACGCCGGGAGGAGCGCGGCAAGTATCTTTGGGTCTTCGCCAAACAAGCGAACGGCGATTGGAAGCTGGTTTCCGAATGCTGGTCAAGCGACCAGACTCTTACCACGGCAGAATTGGATATTCCGAAAGCGGTGATTTCTCCGGGATCGAAGGTTCAGCCGCGCCGGAGTTAGTTGGGGCCCTGAGCTGTTATCCTTTCTCGATTCGCAGATTTAGGGTAGCAAAAACTTCTCTTCAGGGCTTCACGCCAAGCTTTTCCAACTCGGTCCGCAATTGCTCCAGCGTTTGCATCTGGATCGTGTGCATGCCCAGACTGGCGGCGCACTCCAGGTTTAACGCGCGGTCGTCGATGAAGCAACATTCGTGCGGATCGATCTGGGTGATGTCAATCGCCAGATGATATATGCCACTCTCAGGCTTGCGAAGTCCGACGAAGCAGGAACTGACAAACAGACGAAAAATTTCCCGCAAGCCAAACTTCTCGATGCGGTACAAGTTCAACTCGCGCGACTCGTTGTTAATCGTGCCCATGAAGTATCTGCCGGAGTTGGCCAGGGCACGCGCGAAGGCGAGAACTTCCGGTATTGGTTGCGACAACGAAAATATGTAGTCCCGAAATTCATCGCGAGTGAAGGGACGATTGCGATAATACACGGTGCGCTCCAAATACTCGTCGAGCGTGATCTTGCCGCGTTCAAACGAAGAGACCACCATCTCGTGCCGCGAGTGAAACTCTTCTTCATCGAGATGAAAATGTTCGAGCGCTGCCAACCGTTCGGAGCGGTCCCAGGCGTTGGTGAGCAGCACTCCTCCAACATCCCAAAAAATGGCATGAATGGCAGACACGTATCGACCTCCTGAAGAAGTTAGAGGAAACGCTGCGGGGAGCGCTTTCACTTCCTCATCGAGAGTGTAGACGAATTTGCCGGGGCGAGTAATTCTGAGGAGCGATTCGCACAGAACAGGCGTACGATCCTGCAAAGTCGGTCTCCGACAAACTCACCATCATCAGATAAATGACACTCGTCCGTCGCAGTATTCCCGAGGCCGCCTATGCCTGCCGCAAACGATAGTTACGGAAGCCGCCCCTGCTCCAGTCAGTGGAAAATCTCGATGTATAATCTGACTATCTGAAGCCATTCGAAGGAGCTTATTTGAATGTCAGTGTCTTTGGTCACGGGCGGAGCAGGATTCATGGGGTCCCATGTCGCTGAGTGTTTGCTGGAAATGGGGCACAAAGTGGTAGTTCTGGACGATCTCAGCGGCGGCTTTCCGGAGAATGTGCCGGCCGGGGCCGCATTCGTGCAAGGATCCATCCTGGATCACGAACTTGTGGACGATCTTTTTCGCAGACACTCTTTTACGTACGTTCATCACTTGGCTGCTTATGCCGCCGAAGGGCTGAGCCACTTTATTAAGCGCTTCAATTACAACAATAATCTCATCGGTTCGGTGAACTTGATCAATGCCGCGGTGAATCACGGGGTTAAATGTTTCGTCTTCACCTCGTCAATTGCAGTCTACGGCGCTGGCCAGGTTCCGATGAAGGAAGACACGCTGCCGATTCCGGAAGACTCTTATGGCATTTCTAAACTTGCGGTCGAGCAGGAACTAAGGGTAACTCACGAAATGTTTGGCCTCAACTATGTGGTCTTCCGCCCCCATAACGTCTACGGAGAGCGACAGAATATCGGTGATCGTTATCGTAACGTGGTGGGAATTTTTATGAACCAATTGTTGCAGGGACGGCCCATGACAATATTCGGAGATGGCAGCCAACAGCGCGCTTTCACTCACATTAGCGATGTCGCACCGATCGTCGCCAGTTGCGTGGAGCATGCGGCGGCCAGGAATCAGATTTTCAATGTGGGCGCGGATGTTCCCCACTCAGTGAAGCACCTTGCGAACGTAGTAGCCGGGGCCATGGGTAAATCCTGTAGGATCGAACATCTGGATCCGCGAAATGAAGTAAAGGTCGCTTTTTCCGATCACTCCAAGGCCGAAAAGGTATTTGGCAAAAAGGAGAAAGTCTCTTTGGAGAGAGGGGTTCAGATGATGGCGGATTGGGTGGAAAAGAATGGGGCTCGGGAGAGTTCAACCTTCGAAGCCATTGAGGTTGAACGCAATTTGCCGCCTAGTTGGGCGCGCGTGGCGAGGGTGGGCGGATAATTTGGTGCGCGGGTTGTGATCTTCATTATTCTTTACGATAACTGACTGATTTAGCTAAAGAAGGGCTGCGATAGCCGCGGGTGCCAGCACGAACGTCAGCCGAGAGGCGGTTAATACGCGTTCTTGCTGCTGAAGATGCGAACCACCGTCATGGTGATGATCTGCAAATCGAAAGTAAGACTCCAGTTCCGGAGATAATAGAGATCGTACTCCACCCGTTTTGCAATCGAGGTGTCGCCGCGCCAGCCGTTCACCTGGGCCCAGCCGGTGATGCCAGCCTTGAACATGTGTCGGGAGTTGTAACGGTCGAATTCTTCGAGGAAGCGTTCGACAAAAAATGGCCGCTCGGGACGAGGCCCAACGATGCTCATGTCCCCTTTGATCACGTTGAGAAACTGTGGGAGTTCGTCAAGGTTCGTCTTGCGCAAAAAAGTTCCGACCAGAGTCCGCCGCGGATCGTTGTCGCAGGTCCAACGCGTGTCGCCTTCCTCGCGGCTCCCCACTCTCATGGTGCGGAACTTGAGCATGCGGAAGACCCGTCCATTGAGACCGACGCGGTCCTGAGCAAAGAAGATGGGTCCACGGCTGGTAAGTTTGATGGCCGCAGCGATAAACAGCGTAACCGGCAGCGTTAGCAGGAGGATGAAGATCGAGAAAGCCATATCAAAAATGCGCTTCTGAAACAGATAAGGACCAGTTTCCGCCAGAGTCGGCCGGAGATCGAGCATATGAATCCCGCCTAGGTCGATCAAACGATCGCGGAGGACGACTCCTTCTCCCAAGTCGATCACAACCCGTGTAGGCACGCAAAGCTTCTCGAGGGTGGGCGCAATCTTCTGAACATCGCTGAGACGCGCGGCTGGTAAAGCAATAATGATGTCGTTGATTGAATTCCCGTTGGAAAAAGCGGGGATCTGATCCAATTCATAAACGGGGCCCTCGACCGCTACCTCCTGATCGGGAAGGCGCACGAAACCTACAACCTTACAAGGCAGCACCTCGCCGTGCAACAACGACGTCCCAACCCTGCGAGCGAAGCGATCAGTTCCCACCACGAGAATTTTGACTTCGTTCCTGCCGTTCTCGCGCAGATATTCTAGAAATACCCGGAAAGCGATACGGGCAATGGTGGCCAGCACGAAGAGAGCGACAGCACTGACACCGATAACAACTCGGGAGTAACTGGCCTGCCGGTACAAAAATCCAACGGCCATCACGACCGCGTAGGTGAATGCTAGGGCCTCTAGCAGCCGCCGACTCTTTCCACCCGGAGCATAAAGTTGCTCCACATTCCACAATCCTGATTCTTCCGCCGCAATTGCCCACACGATAGTGGTAAGCAGAAGGATCCCCCAATAGGAAGGCAATCCTGCGGGAGGGGTTCGCGACATGAAGAAGTTGAAACCGAAGCGCAGCTTAACCGCAATGAAATAGGAACAGGCAGGCAACAGCAGGGTGAGAATTCTCAAGTAGAAGCGTACATAACTAAGGCGACTGCGGATCATACGGAACGGTTATTTCTCCTACGGAAGAGCAATTATTAACCCCTCCACGTCCTCTTTGTCTAGTCTATTCAAAGGCTCCATAGGAACTAAAGTGTCTCTTCACAGCCAACGGAAGGTAGCGCTGGTTCAGGCCCAAGAGTAATCCCGCTGACTTGGCAAAGCTCTGTCCCACGACCGCATGCGCTCGGTCGCGCGTTCCGTTTTCCGTAACGCGGACGAGCTGCCGGCGCAATAATTTACGCAAGTCCCGCAACAACGAAGAACGTGTTCCCGGCGCATCCCAAATCTCCAATTCCCTGAGCGTGTAGCCAATGTCAAAGTAGCGTTTGAAAAGCTGCGCCGCGCTGTAATGATGAGAATGGAAGACAGGTGCTTCCGACTCGTACACAATTTTCCATCCCGCATCGAGGATCAGCTTGGCGATCGCTAAATCCTCGAACATCTTGAGGTTCTCGGGATAGGGCGCCGCTTCCCAAACGCTTCGCCGAATCGCGCTATTGACATCGGAAAAATGATAAAAACGATATCCCATGCCATTGCGGTGAGCCGGATCTTTTACAATCTTCTGGTCTCCATAAACTGTGTCGAAGGTGTCGCACCGTTCCATGGTGGAGCCTGGTTTCGGCAGTTGACGGCCATACACGGCGCCAACGCCGGGATCGCTAAAATTGGCCAGCATGTTATGCAGCCACGACTCCGAAGCAGGAATCGCATCCCCGGAAAGATTGATCAGTATCGGACCCTTCCCCAGACTCGCAGCCAGGTTTCGTGTCCGCGCATGGTGAAAAGCATGGGCGGCAATCTGCTCAATCCGTACGGGATAACCCCGCGCGATCGTCAAAGTTGCGTCGGTTGAGCCAGAATCGACAAGAATAACCTCGAACCTGCCAACGTCCTTCTGCGAGTAGACCGCTTCCAGGCAGGCGCCAATGTTACGCTCCTCATTCTTGGTCAGAATCGAGATGGAACAGTCAATCATCAAGCTTCACTGTAACGCATGGCCCCGCAGATTCCGAGACTTGATCTCGATATGCCGAGGTACCATCATCATCATTGTTGAAGAGTTGGGTCATTATACGCGATAACGTTCTTGGTTCTTTCAAGGACAAAGTAGCGGAGAGACCCACTAGGATGCTTCCCGAGGTTCCCGGGTTTACAGGCTTCTCTGCCTAAATTTCAAACACTTACCGGTCCAAGAAGTAGCATGGCCTTTCAGTCAACCCTACATAACCCTACATAACGCAGAGCATTGCGGCGGTGACAGACTAAGCGTAGACTGAGCCATCAAACCGGGATGCTCCTTCAGTTTTCAGCCTCACGCTCCTGGAAACCGGAAAGAAGGGGGCCGGCGGGACTTGTGCTTCGCGCGGGGAGAAAAGGGGCCGAACGCATAAGTACCTGTAGTGTCATCTCCGATATTCTCGACGAGCATAAGAACGCTTTGTTGGAACAGTGGCTCGCCAGTATTCATTCCTCGAGACGCATCCGTTCGTCGATACCCGAAGTCGAGCTCCGCCAACAGTGCTCAAAATTCCTCGACTCATTTCGAATCGGATTCGAGGGCGACAGCACGGCGAAGTTTTCTGATCCACGTTGGAATGAGTTCCGAGAACTGCTCGCCGAGATTTCCAAGAGCCACAGCCTGCAAGGTTTTACTGCGACTGAAATAACTGGATTCGTCCTCTCACTCAAGGAACCGTTGTTTCAGAGATTGAGAAAGATTGTTCAAGCGCCAGAAGTCCTCGCCTCACAGATCTGGGACGCGACCGAACTGTTGGACGCTTCTGGCCTCTACGCGGTCGAGGTGTGTCTGAAGTCAAGGGAATACGTGATTCGGCGCCACCAGGAGGACATGCTCGAACTTTCGACTCCCGTGGTGAAGCTCTGGAATAACATTCTGGCATTGCCGCTTATCGGAACCCTGGATAGCGCACGCACGCAGATTGTGATGGAAACATTGTTGGACGCGATTGTGCAAACCAATTCCAAGGTTGCAATTATCGACATTACAGGCGTTCCTACGGTGGACACGGTTGTGGCTCAGCATCTTCTGAAAACGGTCACGGCAGCGCGCTTGATGGGAGCCGATTGCATCATTAGCGGAATCCGTCCTCAGATTGCGCAAACCATCGTGCACCTCGGGATCAATCTCCTGGATATTACGACCAAGGCAACGCTTCGTGATGCCTTCGCCCTTGCCCTGGAACTTACCGGCCAATCGCTCGTGCAAGAGCGCAACCAATAGATCCTCTCTCTCCGTGCGTGGCGTTCGCTATCGAACCAACGCGCCAAGTTGGAAGTCATCTGACACGAGACTGCTATAATATTTTGGTCTCTAAGTCCGGCTTTGGCCTGTTGGCGCGGCCGGATCGCCCGCCAAACCCCGTAGTCTCGGACGAGTATTCACACTTGTATTAAGGAGCGAGAAGATGAGTAAGGGTCTGCAACATCGCACCGCAACTTTAGGAGAAACTCTTTCTAAGGATGAATCCTCGCTCTTAGAGGATTGGTTCAAAGAAATGAGTAGCAGTGCTCGCCGCAGTGACCTCATCAAAGAATCCGACCTGCGCAGCCAGTGCGCACTTTTGCTGAAGCTCTTGCGGCAGGGAGCAGAAACTGGCGGTACAGACCCGGAAGCTGCGGCCTGGGAGCCTATGCGTGAATTGATGGCAGAGATTTCCCGAAGCCGCGCGCAACAGGGTTTCACGCCCAGCGAAACTGCGACGTTCGTATTTTCTTTTAAGAAGCCCCTGTTCTCGCGTCTGCGCAGCCAGTTCGGCAGCGATGCAAATGCACTGGCAGCGGAGCGTTCACCCGCTGTACTGCTTTTGTCAAGTAAATAATCGTAAGTTCACTCGTGCCGCATTAGTCTGGCTAAAGAGCGGCTTCACCCGCTGAGGTGCGCTTTTGAAGCCGACTCGCTCCCTCAATCCACACGGAAATGCGTGCAGCTCAAATCGCCCCTGCCTTCGATAGCCGTAGAGCTTTTTGAGAAGGAGCCGTATGTACGATTCAACAACGAAGAGCCTGTGGCGTTGCCAGGTGGAGAAAGTCACGAAATACGAGCGTGGCTTGCCGCTGAAGTGCACCTTGACACGACCCGCCGAACTACAAACTCGAAAGCCCGCCACGCTCGGGACAGGCACGAGTGTACTCGTGCCGCATTAGTCTCGCTAATGAGCGGCTTCAGCCGTCCTATTTGGCATTCTCTTATCCTCGCGTTCGGGGCTCTCGGCTAAAAAAAAGCCCCACTCTCACGAGTGGGGCCTTTGATTCAAGCTAACGGCTAATAGCTACGTCTTAGTACATGCCTTCCATGCCGCCGCCGTGTCCACCAGGCATTGGAGCTTCCTTCTTTTCCGGAATCTCCGCGACCAGGGCTTCGGTGGTGAGCATCAACGCCGCAATCGAGCCGGCGTTGGTCAGTGCCGTACGCACAACCTTCGTCGGATCGAGCACGCCCGCCTTGACCAGGTCTTCGTACTCGCCGGTCAGCGCGTTGTAGCCGAAATTGATGTCCTTCGACTCGCTGATCTTGCCCAGAACCACAGCGCCTTCTTCGCCGGCGTTCTCGGCGATCTGGCGTAGCGGCTCCTGCAAAGCGCGCTTCACGATGTTGTTCCCAATCTGCTCGTCACCCTCGAGCTTCAATTTGTCGAGAGCCGGGACGCAACGCGCCAGTGCCACTCCGCCGCCGGGGACAATTCCTTCCTCCACGGCTGCGCGGGTTGCGTGCATGGCGTCTTCCACGCGGGCTTTCTTCTCTTTCATTTCGGTTTCGGTTGCGGCGCCAACTTTGATTACGGCTACGCCACCGACCAGCTTCGCCAACCGCTCCTGCAACTTCTCCCGGTCGTAGTCGCTGGTGGTCTTCTCGATCTGGCTGCGAATTTCTTTCACGCGGCCTTCGATCTCGTTGTGCTTGCCTTTGCCTTCGACAATGGTGGTGTTGTCCTTGTCGATGGTGATCTTCTTGGCCTGGCCGAGGTCGCTGACCTGCACGTTTTCGAGCTTAATGCCAAGATCTTCCGTGATGGCCTTGCCGCCGGTGATGATTGCGATATCCTGCAGCATGGCCTTGCGGCGATCGCCGAAGCCAGGAGCCTTGACGGCTGCGACTTGCAGCGTCCCGCGCAGTTTGTTGACCACGAGCGTGGCCAGCGCTTCACCCTCGACGTCTTCCGCGATGATGACCAGTGGCTTGCCGCTCTTGGCAATCTGCTCGAGTAGCGGAAGCAGATCCTTCATGGAGCTGATCTTCTTCTCGTAGATCAGGATGTAAGCGTTCTCAAGCACAACTTCCATCCGCTCGGGATCGGTAACAAAGTACGGAGACAGATAGCCGCGGTCGAACTGCATGCCCTCGACCACTTCCAACTGCGTCTCCAGAGTCCTCGACTCTTCCACGGTGATGACGCCGTCTTTCCCAACCTTCTTCATCGCCTCAGCAATGATGTGCCCAATCGTCTCATCATTATTCGCGCTGATGGTGCCGACTTGGGCGATCATTTCGCCGGAGACGGGTTTGGAGAATTTGTCGAGTTCGCCTTTGCCGCGTTCGCCGGTTTTCTTGTCGTAGGCGCCGCAGACGAGCGAAACCGCCTTTTCGATGCCGCGCTTCATGGCCATTGGGTTGGCGCCGGCAGCAACGGTTTTCACGCCTTCGCGATAAATTGCCTGGGCGAGAACGGTGGCGGTGGTGGTGCCGTCGCCGGCGACGTCGGAAGTTTTGCTGGCAACTTCACGAACCATTTGGGCGCCCATGTTCTCGAGGCCGTCCTTCAGTTCGATTTCTTTTGCCACGGTGACGCCGTCCTTGGTGATGGTGGGGGAACCGAATTTCTTTTCGATGACAACATTTCGGCCCTTGGGGCCGAGTGTGACTTTTACCGCGTCGGCGAGAAGATTGACGCCGCGCAGAATTGCCTGCCGGGACTCTTCTCCGTGTACGATTTGCTTTGCCATAATTCTTTTCTCCTTCAGAGATGAAAATTGTCAACCACAAAGGGCACGAAGGATCACTAAGAAAAGCCTTCGGCCTGATCAGTTCTGCAGTGATGCCAGACGTAACAAGTTACGTCTTACGATCACTTACCGGCGTGCGCCAGCAGTCTCTTTCCTGCTGGAACTGGCGGAGCTTGATGCACCGCTGAGCGTGCCGAGGACTTCGTCTTCTTTCATGATGAGGAAGTCTTCACCATCGATAACGATCTCAGTGCCGGAATACTTGCCAAACAGGATGCGGTCGCCTTCTTTAACGGCGAGAGGAAAAGTCTTGCCCTCGTCGTTGGTGCGGCCTTTGCCGGTGGAAATGACTTCGCCCTCTTGCGGCTTGTCTTTTGCGGTGTCAGGGATGATGATGCCGCCTCGGGTGGTGGTAGCTTCTTCCACACGACGTACGAGAATGCGGTCATGTAGCGGGCTGAATTTAGCCATAGTTGCAACTCCTTTCAAGGTTGGGGTAGAAGGTTGATGTTGCGTAAACCTATGATTGTAAGGTGGATAGGCGGAGCTGTTAGCAGTCTCACCTATTGAGTGCTAATTATATAGTTGTGAGCCTACAGTTGTCAAGGCCAAGACCAAGATTTCTCTGCTACCCTTTCCCACAACGGGCCTGTTTCGTCTAGGCCAGGATCACAATCTCAGCCACCCCAGCGGCGCAACCGTCAAGAGTTCCACGTCAAATCCATTCAAGCAGATGGTTGAGATTCAGGCAAAGGTGGGAAAAAGAATCACTTCTAGTCCCGAATTTCGAGATTTTCCTGGCACGCAAGTCAAATATGGTACAGACAGCGACTGACAGTGTTGCTAGTGTAGCGTCCGATAAATAACTGGCCAACTCAAGATTTCGGTTTTCGCCTTCGGGGTAGGGTACAGCCGGGCCGAATCTGTTCCAAGGTTTGTCGACAGTGCGATAGCTTTTCGACGATGGATTCGACGGTGGCGGTCCAGACAAAAGGTCTCGGATTCTCATTCCAAGCGGCCATGAACTCCGTGATTGCCTTTTCGAGATCCTTCACGCTGCGGAAGGAACCGCGGCGGATTCGCTTGCTGGTTAACTCGCCAAACCAAGCGCTCGACCAGATTCAGCCAACTGGAACTGGTGGGCACAAAGTGCGAGACAAAGCGAGGGTGGCGCTTCAGCCAGGCCTGGACCTTGGGCTGCTTGTGCGTACCGTAGTTGTCCATCACCAGATGCAAGCGTACCTCTCCGGGGAACTCCTGGTCGAGGCGGCGCAGAAACTGCAAGAACTCCTGGTGGCGATGCCGCTCATAGCACTGTCCGATCACCCGTCCTTGCAAGACCTCCAGAGCGGCGAACAACGAGGTCGTTCCGTTGCGTTTGTAGTCATGCGTCATGGTTCCGCAGCGTCCCTTTTTCATGGGCAAGCCCGGTTGCGTGCGATCCAGCGCCTGGATTTGGCTCTTTTCATCCACGCAGAGCACGATGGCTTGTTGCGGAGGATTGAGATAGAGGCCCACCACCTCGGTTAATTTTCCAGAGCATCCCGCGACAGCTTGACGGTTTTCACCCGGTGCGGCTTGAGGTTGTGACTCTGCCAGATGGGTGAGGATGTCCGATTTCCAGGTACAGCGAATGCGGCTCTGCTTACGCAACTTTGCGTGAGCATTAGTTCTCTCGACGACAAACGCCTATGCTGGTTCGTTATTGAGTCCAGCTGTCCGGAGATGCGCTTATGCTGCGAGCAAGCCTCGCTTCGATCGGCGTCGGAGTGACGACAATAAGCAGATTCCTCCATCTGCGCTTGGCTCGGCGTCGGAATGACAAGATTCAGTGCTGTCGATCGCGACGCAGCAAGTTCCCGTCATGCTGTGACCATCTTCGCCGACCAGCTCTTTACGAATGCTCCGAAGCGGTCGAGCGCGTTGGAGAAATTGTCTCCGGCGGCGGCAAAGCCCAGGCGGAAATGCGAGGGCGCATCGAAGCAATCGCCGGGAGCGAGCAGAATTCCACGCTCGGTGGCGGCCTGGCAGAACGGGCGGGCGTTCTCTCCGCTCAACAGCCAGGGGAACGCTGTCATGCCGCCTTGCGGCGGAATCCAGCCGAGTACGTCGCGATGGTCCGCCATGAAGCGCTCGAGGAGCTTGAGGTTTCGGGTGGCGGTTTCCTGGGCCTTGCCGAGGACGACGTCACGTTTGCGGATTGCGATTTCCGAAAGAATTTCTCCGGTGCTGGTGTTGCAGATCGAGAAGTAGGCGCGCGCGGTCCAGCATTGCTGGCGGCGCTGGGCGTCGTGCTCGATCATCCATCCCGTGCGCACGCCGGCAATCGAAAATGCCTTCGACAAGTCGGCGATCACGGTGGCGTGCGGCAGACCCGCCGCCGATTTCGTTTGCCTTCCGTGGTAGATGGGATGGTAGACCTCGTCGCTCACCAGCTGGATTCCGCGCTGGGCGGTGAAGTCGTGCAGGGCTTCCATTTCGCCGTCGCCGATGGTCGTGCCCGTGGGGTTGTGCGGGCTGTTGACCAGGATGAGCTTGGTCTTCGAGTCGGCGAGCCGCTTGATCTCGTCGGGGTCGATGCGGAAGCCGTTTTCGCGGCGCACGCGATAGAAGCGGGTTTCCAGGCCAAGAGATTCCGGGAGCGCCGAGAAAGTAGTGAATCCAGGCACCGGGATGATTACGTTCGCGCCGGGCTCGGCGGCCAGCCACATCAGGGCCACGAGGGCCTCGGAGGCGCCGGTCACGATTTGGACGGCCTCTACCCGGACACGCTGCATTTCAGCGATCGCCTCACGCAGACTGTCGGCGCCGGCGGGGCGGCCGTAGACCAGGTTGTGGGTCAGGAAGCGGTGGCGCGTTTCGTCGTCGGCGAGGGCGAGGATGTCGTTTACCGTCCAGGTCGGTCCGGTGCTCGCAGCGAGGTTGAATTCTATGTCGTGTTCGTACTGGTCGAGCCAGGCATCGAGCAGGAAGGGCTTAAGTTGCATGCAAGCACCTCGAAGGAGAAGTTGGTTGCTGTTATTGATTCTGCGAGTCGGCGCACGGATGATTTTTAGTTTAAGAGCGATGACCAGAATGGATTGACTTGCCGGAGTTTGGCCCTCTACTATGGTCGCTCACGGAGCGGCCTCTTCCATTGATCGGTCGGACCATCTCGCACTACCGCATCATCGAAAAGCTGGGCGGCGGCGGGATGGGTGTGGTCTACAAGGCCGAAGACATCACCCTGCACCGATTTGTCGCGCTAAAGTTTCTGCCCGATGACGTGGGCAAAGACACGCAAGCGTTGGCCCGCTTCCAGCGGGAAGCGCAGTCAGCCTCGGCCCTCAATCATCCCAATATCTGCACCATTTATGAGATCGGCGAGCAAGATGGGCAGCCCTTCATCGCCATGGAATTTCTGGACGGCCAAACCCTCAAGCATCTCATCGGGGTTCGACCGCTGGAGTTGGAGACATTGTTTTCGCTAGGTTCGAGATAGCTGATGCCCTCGAAGCGGCTCACGCCAAAGGGATCGTTCATCGTGACATCAAGCCGGCCAACATCTTCGTCATTGAACGAGGCCACGCTAAGGTGCTCGATTTCGGCTTTGCCAAAGTAACAACATCGGGCGCGAGCGGACAGCACGACTGCCTTCGCCAGCTAAAACAGAACCAGTGGGCGCTTCATGTTCCGCTCAGCAAGCTCCACACCGAACGCTTAGTGCCAGTCGATGAGGAACTCCAACGCATCGTGGCTCGCATTCTGGCCTTGCGCACCCTGGCTCCTGCTTCCTGCTTGGCCAACTCCCACGCATTCTTGCTTCCCCGCCGTCGCGGGCATCAGGCCTTGTGCAAGTCTCTCCGCCACGCCTTACTCCACGCCGCGCGGCGCGCAGGTTGTACCACCCGGATTACCCCGCATCGCTTGCGACACACCTTCGCAACGGTGATGCTCCGCCTCGGCGTCAGCCGGCCCGCTCTCATGCAATTGTTGGGACACAAAGACGTCCGCATGACCCTGCGTTATGTACAAGTCACTCCGCAAGACCTGCAATGCGAATTTCACCGCGCCCGCTTGAACACGGCGCAACTGCACCTCATCCCCAAGCTTCCTCTCCCGCCAACCATAGCCTCGCTGCGCGCCGATCTACCCGCCATTCGCGACGCCATCGCCGCCCCCCGTCATCTTCTCGAGATGTTTCGTCTCCAGCTGGAAGATGACAAGGCTCGTCGCAAACTCCGACCACTTTCTCAGCGCCTGCTCAACATCCACCGCGAACTTGATCACCTCACCAGTACCGAAAAATGAGCGCACATTGGCCAGTCAATAGACGCTCTAAATTCCAAAACACTGTGCAAAGCCGGCTGAGCTAACTTGCAAAAATGGCGTATGTCGGGCACCCTCGTTAGACCATGACGCGGATGAACCGGCGGCAAACCTCTTTCGTGCTCTCTTCTCTTCTTTACTCGTTTTTTCTGTTGTCTTCAGTGATTGTGACTAAGGGACTAGCGTTTTGCCAGGCGGAGGCCGGACCGCAAGAGGGCGGCAATGAAGTACAGATTTGGGCTGGAGGCGGACGCTCTGTGCCGGGCGGAACTTCGAACACAGAGCCTTTTAATGTCGGACTACGTTACGGGTGGGTAATTACCGGGCCTCATTGGCCGGAACTTTTGCGAGGGCGATTCGAGTACACGGTGGATGCGATTCCGGTTTATTTGATTTTTCAGCCGGCGAATACGGCGTATGCGGCCGGATTCGATCCGCTGGGGTTGAAATGGAATTTCGAGCGGCGCGGACGATTCTCTCCATTTTTCGAGTTGAGCGGCGGGGCGCTGTTCAGCTATCACGACATTCCCACGTACACGAACACGGTGAACTTCAGTCCCAGCGCAGCGGTGGGGACACACATTCTTGGTGAAAAATACAACTGGAGCATCGAGGTGCGGTACCTGCATATCTCGAATGCAGGTTTGGGGAGGTTCAACCCTGGGCTGAATACGGTTCAGGTGAGAGTGGGAGTGGGAAGGTTTTGGAAGAAGTAGGCCGAGTCTCATACGGCGGTGGCTCATTTAGATGCGTTGCGGAATATAACAAAGGCGGCGGGCGAGTGGGGGCAAGAATCCCGAGAGAACGCCTTGAGGAGTCTCTGGTTGTACCGTCGTTCAAGCGGTCCTTCGACGTCGGAAGTGCTTCGCATTCGCGAAGGACTTACTTCGCTCAGCATGACAATTTGCGTTAGGGGAGCCTTGGTTCGGGTAGAGACGATTTCCCACAGGGTGGCGGCACCTATCGCTTCCGTTTGGCTGACCAACCGGGAGTTATTGCACAGAAACCCCGAATTGAGAATGTCGCGTACGGCCACCGCAGCAGACCCTATACCGGCTGACAATTGAACAGCGTATAGAAGCGATTCTATCTCTTACGCCGCGTCATCCAGTTGCAGTCATCCTTGAGAGCTGGCCTTGTGTCTGCTGCGGACGATGGCGGTTGCCCCGAGATTGACCTTTGTAATTCGCCAGCCTAGTATCCGCTCAATGACGATACCTGTTCCCACCATTGGCCAAGTGCTGGGTCATTACCGCATCGTCGAACAGATCGGCGCCGGCGGCATGGGAGTGGTGTTTCGCGCGCGCGATGAGCAGCTGGATCGCGATGTCGCGCTCAAGACTCTGCCCAAGCTGCCACTGCTGAGCGAACCAGCGCGGCGTCAGTTTCGCCGCGAAGCATTGAGCCTCGGCAGGATCACCGATCCCTACGTCGCGATGGCATTCGATTTTGGCCAGGACAACGGGATTGATTACCTCGTCACCGAGTATGTCCCCGGCCTGACCCTCGACGCCATGCTCGCGGGGCGTCCGCTCCCGGAACGGGAAGTTTTTCAACTTGGTAAGCAGCTCGCCTCTGGTTTGGAGGCCGCGCACAAAGAGGGCGTGATTCATCGCGACCTGAAGCCGGGTAACTTGAAGGTCACGCCGGATGGCCGGCTCAAGATTCTGGATTTCGGGCTGGCCTACCTGTTGAAAACTGAGACCTCAGAGGCGATCGCTACGGTCTCGCTTACCGAAACTTATTCGGATGCGGGAACATTGCCTTACATGGCTCCGGAGCAGGTCAAAGGCCTGAAGCCGGATGCGCGAGCGGATGTGTGGTCGGCGGGAGTGGTGTTGTACGAAATGAGCACGGGTAAGCGACCTTTCGGCGATTTGATCGGAGCGCCTCTGATTGCCGCGATCCTCGAACAGGCGCCGGCGCCGCCCCGGGAGGTGAATCCGAAGATCTGTGAAGGGTTGGAGCGGGTGATTCTGCGGGCGCTGCAAAAAGATCCTAAGGAACGATACCAATCGGCGGGCGATCTTCGCATCGACCTCGCCAACCTGACGACCGGGACGATGCCGACCTACCCGAGACACGTGTCCTCGCGGAACTGGCGGCGTTGGTTGCCGATCGCGGCGGCCGTTGTTGTGTTCGTCAGCGTCGGGGCGTGGTGGCAGCGTCATCGAAGGGAGCCCTCCGTGCCCGTAGAAAGGATGATGGCCGTTCTGCCGTTCGAATCGGTAGCGAACGATGCGCCGACGAACGCCCTGGGCCTCGGGCTGACCGAGACCCTGACCGCGAAACTGGTGCAAGCTGTCGGTGGAGGACACCTACAACTGGTCTCGACGCGCGAACTGATCGCGCAAGGCGTAAAGACCTCCGACTATGCGCGACGCGAGTTCGGCACCGACCTGGTGCTCGAAGGCAGCTTGCAACAAGATGGCGCGCGCCTCCGCATCACTTGGAGTCTGGTTAATCCACACACGCACACTCAGATCGCGGCAAACACCATCACTGGGGACGCCGACGACATCTTCGGATTGCAGGACAAGCTCGTCGATGAAGTGCTAGAAAAACTGCCGCAGGCGGTCGATCCCGAGCGGCGACAGGCTTTGCTAGCACGTCCAGATACAAAACCTGCCGCTTACGACTTCTACCTGCGCGGCCGGGGGTACCTGGAGGACTACCAGAACCCCGACAACATCGAGAGCGCTATTGCGCAGTTCGAACAAGCGATTGCTGTGGACAAAAACTATGCGCCTGCCTTCGCGGCGATGGGACTGGCTTATACCACCGGCTTTCAATGGAAAAACCGCGGCAAGGATTGGCTGAACAAGGCCAAGACTCAATGCGAGCGCGCGCTCGCCATCACACCGCAACTGGCGGAAGGGCACACTTGCCTGGGCAACGTCTATTTCTCCACCGGGCAGTACGAGGAGGCGGTGCAGCAATTCCAGCGCTCGCTCGATCTCGACCGCACCAGTGACGAGACGCTGCGCCTGCTGGCTGCGGCATACCAGAAGCAAGGCAAGGAATCGGCTGCGGAAGAAGCCTACCGCAAGGCCGTATCGCTCCGTCCTTACTACTGGGATGTGTACAACGCCTTCGGCACTTTTTACTACAACCAGGCACGCTATGCAGACGCAGAGGCGATGTTTCAGAAGGCAATCAAACTGGCGCCGCTGAACTTTCGCGGATACTCCAACTTGGGCGCAATTTACCTTCTGCTCGGCCGGTATGAGGAAGCAGTGAATGCTCTGAAACAATCCAGCGCTTTGCGTCCGTCGTTTGAATCGTACGGGAACCTGGGGGCGGCATACTTCTACATGCGGCGCTACCTAGACTCTGCCGAGAATCTGCAGCAGGCACTGAAGATCGACGACAAAGACTGGTTGAACTGGGGTAACCTGGGAGACGCGTTGTATGAGATTCCATCTCGGCGCCGGGACGCGCTCAGTGCATATCGCAGGGCGATTGAACTGGCACGGCCGCGGCTTGAGGTGAACCCCAAGGACTCTTTGGCCCTGGCCTTTACTGCGGACTACTACGCCATGGTGGAGCAAGAGCAGCAGGCGCGCGAACAGATTGCGCGGGCACTTGAGATCGCACCGACCGACGCCGATGTCCTATTTCGCGCTGCTATCCTCCACAACCATTTCGGAGACACGGAAAAGACTATGGAATTCCTCATCAAGTCGGTGGCGGCCGGCTATTCCAGGACTGTGATTCGTGACACGCCGGATTTCGACCATCTGAAAGGCGACCCGCACTTCCACGCTCTCGTGCCAAGGAACTAGCTAAAGGCTGATGCAAAACCCCGACTCTTCAATTTTTCGGCTGAAAACCAATAATTTCTTGGACAAGGTAAGGTTGCTCGATGGCGTTGGTTTGAGTTGCCGGCTTGACCGGCAACTTGCTAAGGCCCATCGGTTCCGGTGGCCCGTGGTTCTCCTGGCCGGGTGGACCAATATTGCCCGCAGTCAATCCACAATCCAGGACCAGAGATCCGAAAGGTCCCGCGAGCCAGATCGAACGCCATGCTTCCGACAACTGAACTCGTGGGCGAGTCGGAGGCGTTGGTCGCTCGATCGAATAAGGATCCCGAGCTGACGACAGGCTGGTAATTCCAATCGACTGCCTGAGTAAGGCCGAGTAACAGACCCAGCAGTACGCAGCAGACAAGGGTTAGACGGAACCAGGGTGTCATTGCGAATCGGCCTCGCGGGCGCGCTGCAAATTACGGTCCTTATTTAACTCCGCCAGTTCGCGCAAACATTGCTGCATTTCTTGCCAAGCGGCCACCCCTTCTCGCGTAGCCTCCTCCGCTCCCTTGGGAACATAGTAGCCGGTGGTCTTGCCCTTCTCGCCGCGGTAGCTCACATTCAGATGCGGACCATGCTTGGGTCCATCGCCCTGACAGTGGCAACCTTCGCGTCCACAGGTGCGGTAGGTTTCCGAGAGCGTTCCAAAGACGGCGATCTCGGCCAGACGTTCGATCGTGCCCAGCAGCTTGCGGCGTTGGGCAGTACCCTCAGTTGGTTTCGGCATGGTCCCTCCGACGCTGTTGATGGCGAGCCACGGAAAACAGATTCTTGGTAATCACACACCAACCTACGTAGCGCTGAAATCCACGATCTCCTTTATAGGTGGCTCGGGGCATCGAGAAGGGATGCTTCAAGGTGCTGATGGTGGCTTCACCGCCGGCCCGCCAGCGCAGCGCTCGCCGGAACCAGCGCTGCTTCTGCTGCTCGGCCCGCTTCGCCGAGAGTCGTCCGCGTGCCGGCAGCGCCACCTTCTTCACCCCAAGGGCGTGCGCCTCCTGCTCGTTTTTGGCGGAAAAAAATCCGCGGTCGCCGGTGGCCATCTCCGGCGCTTGCCCGAAGCAAGCTTGATGTTGTTCCAGGGCCGGCACCCAGGCCGTGGTATCGGCCGGATTGCCGGTCAGTACTTGGTAGCCACTCACGATCCCGTTTTCCACCTCGTCAATCCGCACCAGCCTACCAAACTCGTTGGGCTTATGCGCTTTCCCTTTGCGAATGACTTCGGTGTGGACCTCGAACAGACTCAACACCTTGCCATCCACGTTGTTGTCGCCGCCCAACACCCGTTTCTTGGTTTGGGTGATCACCTGCTCGACCAAGGGGAGAAAGTGTCGTAGCTGGCCAATCTGCACTTCCACCCGCAGCCGCTTGCCTACCACCTTCAGTCGCTTCTTCGCCCAGCGTTGGATCACGTCGCTGGCCTGTCGCACCACGCCCCGAGTCAGAGCCAACAACTTCTGGTAACTGTCCCGCATGCGCTGCTGGTTGGCCTGCGTGAGGCACTTGGCGGCACGGCTGATCTCCAACAGACGATGTTTCACCGCGCGTGCGTGATGCACTACTTCCACGGCTCCCTGCTTACACTCGCCAGCGATGCGTTGCAGGCTGCGGCTGAGCACCCGGATGCCGTCGCCCAAAAGCGAGCTGTCGGTGGGGTAGTGCACGTTGCTTTCAACAACCGATCGAGCTACATAATGCGTATGCTGTCGAGAATGTAACGATCTACTACCGATGGCATCCCCTCTTCGGATTGACTCTGCCGGTTCGAATGCGGCGAAAAGACCGCGCCGGCCAACGTATCTATTGCGAGTCAGACGGCAAAATATATCCCGTTCCGAGTTGGATGTTGAGTCCTGAGTGTTCGCAACTCTTGCTCGGCCCTCCTCTGATTTCTGCTGAAGCGCTCGGCGTGGGACGCACGGGTTCGGGTTTGGTCGATCGTCCTGGATTCCAACGCTTGGTTGCGGAAGTATGTAGCAGCGAAGTAGGTGCCGTATTCTGTGTTGAGGCGTCGCGATTAGCGCGCAATGGTCGCGACTGGCATCACCTGATTGAGTTGTGTGGAATGGTTGGTGCTGTCGTGATAGATCTGGATGGTATTTACGATCCTGCTCTAACCAACGATCGGTTGCTCCTGGGGATGAAAGGCACAATCAGCGAATTCGAGTTAAGTCTCTTTCGCCAACGGTCGATGGAAGCCATTCGTCAGAAAGCCGCGCGTGGCGAACTGCAGATTTCGATCGCCGTCGGTTTCTGTTGGGCACCGAGCGGGAAACTGGAAAAGGATCCTGACCAGCGCGTGCAGCAGGCGATTGACCTGGTTTTCCGTAAATTCAAGGAATTGGGCAGCGTGCGCCAAACTCTACTATGGTTTCGGCAGGAGAACATTTGCCTCCCAGCATTTCCGCATGAGCCTGGCGAACGCAAGATGGTTTGGAAATTGCCCTCCTACACCACTCTCCACTCGATACTCACCAAGCCAATCTACGCAGGTGCTTACGCGTACGGCAAAAGCGAGACACGGACCAAAATTGTAGAAGGCCGCGCACGTAAATCAACGGGGCACCGCAAGCCACAAAGCGAATGGAGAGTCTTGATCAAGGATCATCATCCCGGGTATCTTTCCTGGGACGAGTATGAAAGAAATCAGGCGATGATTGCTGCCAATGCCCATATGCACTCGGGTGGAGAGCCGAAGGCCGGCCGTGGCGGTGCAGCCTTGCTTTCTGGTCTTCTGCGTTGCCGACGTTGCGGAAGAATGCTTCACGTTTTTTATCCGCGCACGATGATTCGCTACGTGTGCGATGCTGGGCACAGCCGATACGGTGAGGAGACGTGCATTTCCTTTGGCGGCTTGCGAGTTGATGCGGCTGTGTCGAAAGAGGTGCTAGAGGCAGTCAGCGGGAATGCAATTCAGGCCGCTGTGGAAGCTGCGGAACAAATGCAGCAGAAGCGACACGATCTGCGCACTGCCATTGAGTTGGAGCTCGAGCAGGCTCGCTACGAAGCACGTTTGGCAGCTCGGCGATATGAATCCGTCGATCCCGATCAGCGGCTGGTCGCTGCAGAATTGGAAGCTCGCTGGAATACTGCTTTGCAGAAAGTGAAGGGGCTTGAAAGTAAATTGCATGACTTCGACCACGAAAGCCAATCTGTACCGGCGCCGAGTAAACAGATGCTTCTGAGTTTGGCACAAGATCTGCCGGCAATTTGGAACTCGCCTTCGACCGACATGCGACTGAAACAACGAATCGTGCGAATCCTGATTCGCGAGATCATCGTTGATGTGGAGGAGAAAAGCAGAGAGGTTGTTTGGGTGATTCATTGGGCGGGCGGTCGCCATTCAGAACTCCGCGTCAAAAAGTTTGCAACAGGTAGGAGTCGACGGTGCACGGACCCGGAAGCCATCGAGGTCCTTCGGCAAATGGCTGGAAAATTTAGTGACCGGCAGATCGCCGCCACGATGAATCGGCTCAGACTGCGAACGGGAGTGGGTAACTCCTGGAACGAGATGCGGGTGCGTTCAGCACGCAGCTACTACCAATTGCCAGCTTTCAGTCAAGACGAAGAAGCCAAGGAGGTAACTGTCAAAGTAGCAGCGCAGCGACTTAACGTGAGCGAATGGGTTGTACGGCGCATGATCGAAGAAAAGGCACTCCCAGCTCGTCAGGTGATAGTTTGTGCGCCTTGGCAAATTCCAGTAGAAGCATTGGATTCAGAAGTGATCCGTCAACAGGCTATGAATATCAAGAATCGAGTGCGAGTTCCGCAAAATCACCACGATGACGAGCAAGAAGCCCTATTTTCAGAGAGATAGCGAGGTGTAGCACAATGTCGCCATATCGACCGTGGTATCGGTGCGAAGTTTTAGTCCTTGGGCTACGCCTTGCTCGCAGGCCAGACGGACCACCCGCTGATGAATCTCTTCGGTGACCGCCGGACTCAGCAGGGCAAAGGTGCGGCTGAAGGTAGTGGAATCGGGAGTAGCCTCGGCATCGAAGTGGGTGAAGCGACGGTAGACCAGATTGCTGCGCAGCTCCCGTTCCAGATCGCGGAAGCTCCAGCCCTTGAGATGCTTCATGACACAGCAGCGCAGCAGACGATCAGGGGCGATTCCGGTTCGCCCGGTGCGCTCCGAAAGCGGGCTGCGTGTGGCCAGACATTGGCGGACCAAGTCAACCAGAGCGGGATCCTCGAGGAGCTGATCGACAGGATCGAGCAAATCGTCTTTGAGCAGTTCGGCTTGCCGGGCCAAGGGAAAGTAGAATAGCCAATCTTGGTGGGAAGTGGAGGCGATCATAATCGTACTCGAGTGTATCGAGTAAGATAAGATTTTGTCAAGGAAAAAGAGTGGAAGCCGCGCGATTTTATTTGTCGGAGATTAGCGAATGAAGATGAGCGAATCTGCAGATCTGCCACGCCGCTGCGTCAGCAACCTGCGTCAATCAAGGGGTTGAGCCCTGGGTTTTGCATCAGCCTTTAGCTAGTTCAGGGCCCGGGAACGACATGAACACCGGGATCGGGGCAAATAATCTTCGTGTCGTCCTGGACCAGGTTGTACGGATACACGCACAGGCTTGTGCTGATCCCACCAAAGGTATTGCACCAGAAATCCCCGTTGATTTTCTGGCCCTGTCCGGTGGGAACCGTGGACGAGGAGACGGGCGCGCTCTTGGGGAACTTGATTGAATAGCTGTGCCCGTCGGGTGGGTCAATGGTCCAGGTCAGGGTATCGTTCTTGGGGACTAGCACCGTATCCGGATCCGCTTTGCAGTTGCTGATCTTCACCATGTTCGTTTTAGTCTCGGGACCCTTCCTGACATAGGAGCTACCGCCGCAACCGAGGATGCCAATCAGCGGGACCAATAGCAGCAGGCAACCACAGATTCTGAACACTCTCATAGCTGTGCTCTCTTTCAGCGAACTTTTCTGGGGAACTCCCCAGACGACAAGGATTGTGGTGGTCGTGGGAGGCAAAGTCAAGTGAGCTACGGGGGAGCCAGCGGTAAACGCCTATGGTCCGCGCGATGCCGCCGAATCTCCTCTCCAGACCTGCTTCCAGGGATTCGAGCCCGTGGAAGGGCTCACTTTTCCGATTGCACCCGAGTGACACGCTTCTTACGCCACTCATCCTTCGTAAGAGCCGTATGCGTAAACGCGCTCGTACGGATCTGTGCGGGGGGCGATCAGTGATGGTCGTCCTACCGCGACAGTAACTGTTGTTGTTAGCAGGCGGTAGTACTCATCGCCATGTTAGGACACTAGCGATCAGCTGAGAGCCTTGCTTCAGTTGCAGTGGCCCGGATATTCTTCTGACCTATGTCTACGATAGTGGAGTGCGTGCCGAATTTTTCGGAGGGGTGCGACAAGGCTAAGGTTGACGCCATTGTGAATGCCATGAAGATGGACGGCGTTTACGTGCTCGATCGCGAGATGGATGCGGACCACAACCGGAGCGTGATCACGCTGGTGGGCGAGCGCGAGGCGATTCAGGAGGCGGCAATTCGAGGAGTGGGGAAGGCCGCTGAGTTGATCGATCTGTGTGTGCACAAAGGAGCGCACCCGCGGATGGGGGCGGCCGATGTGGTGCCGTTCATTCCGATTGATGGCGTCACGCTTGAAGATTGCGTGGCCATGGCGCGGCACGTGGGTGCGGAGATCTGGAAACGATTTCAGATTCCAGTTTATTTGTATGAGGCTGCGGCGACGACGCCGGAGCGGCAGAATCTGGAGAATATTCGGCGCGGGCAGTTTGAAGGGATCCGGGCGGAGATTGCGACGAATGCGGCGCGGAAGCCGGATTTTGGCGAAGCGAGAGTGCATCCGACAGCGGGTGCGACCGTTGTCGGGGCTCGGAAGTTTTTGATTGCCTACAACGTGTTCTTGAACACTCCGGATGTTGCGATCGCGAAGAAGATTGCGAAGGCGGTGCGATTTTCCAGCGGGGGGATGCGTTTTGTGAAGGGTGCAGGATTTCTGGTCCGCGGGCTGGCGCAGGTCTCGATGAATCTGACCGATTTCGAGCAGACGCCGGTGCACCGCGTATTTGAAATGGTGAAGCGCGAGGCAGCGCGATATGGGGTGACGCCGGTGTCGAGCGAGATCGTTGGGTTGATTCCGAAGAAGGCGCTAGAGCAGGCGGCGGAGTGGTTCTTGCAGGTGGAGAATTTCGATTCATCATTGATTCTAGAGAATCGGCTGATGGCGGTGATGAGTGGAAAGACGGCGGTGGAGGGATTGCGAGCGGGAGTCGAGCCATTTGTCGAGCAGCTCGCAGCCCCAACCGCTACGCCCGGTGGCGGCAGTGCGGCGGCGGCAGCGGGGGCGATGGCGGCGGGCCTGGCGGTGATGGTGGCGTCGATGTCGCGAGGGAAGAAGGCGTACTTGCAGTATGAAACGCGGCTGAGCGCCGCGATCGGGCGATTGGAGCCGTTGCGGCAGGAGTTGAAGGCGGCGGTGGATGCCGATGCGGAATCTTACGACGCCGTGATGAAGGCCTATAAGCTGGCGAAAGGGCAGCCTGCAGGGGCGGACACGCTGATTGACGCTGCGCTGAAACTCGCGACCAAGGTTCCGCTCGGTGTGGCGGAGAAGGCGCACGAAGTGGCGCAGATCACGGAGAGTTTGTTTGCCATCAGCAATCCGAATATGAAGTCGGACCTGACGACGGCGGAGGCCCTGGCGCGGGCGGCGATTACCGGGGCGCTGGCGAATGTGGAGATCAATTTGGCGTCCTTGAAGGATCAAGCTTTCGCGGCGGACGTGCGAAAAAGGGCAGAAGCAGCGAGGGTCTGAAGGCATCTCTGAAGACTCCGAACCGGCTCGACGTTCCAAAACTGAGGGCTACACGACGGTGATCTGCTTGCGCAGATCGCTCGCGAAAAGATTCTTGGGGATCATGGCATGAACCCCGCGCACTATGTCTACAACCTGCGTCACTCGGAAGCTAACGGCGATGCTGCACAAAGCGTAGGCGTCGAGCTTGGTGAGATCGGCGTGGGCGTTAAGAAAATTGATAGCGTTGCGCGCGGCCAGGGTCATGGCCACGTTCAGATCCTTGTCGAGGCCCAAGGTAATCCAGTGAGTCGGAGTCTCCGCTACTGGCCACGAAAAATTCTTCTGCTTGTGCAGGACCACTTGAATGCGCAGTTCCTGCATCCGGGTTTCCAGAGCTGAAAGGTTAATTTCGCCATCGCCCTGCACGGCGTGGGAATCGCCTGTGAAGATCAAAGCTCCCGACTTCCACACTGGTATGAACATAGTCGAGCCTTCGGCCATTTCGCTGAGGTCGGTGTTGCCGGCATGAGGGCCGGGAGGAACGGAACTAGTCACTCCTGGACTTAACGGCGGATAGAAGCCATCCGGGGGAGCCACTCCCAAAGTTCCCTGGAAGGGTTTGATGGGTACATGAATGTTTCGGTTGAATTCGGCCGTCATCTTGGGAAAGTCAATTTTCAGATATTTCACCTGTCCTTCGGGGAAATCCTGGGCCAGCAGCCCGGTCCCGATCGATCCCGGATTATTAAATACAGCGCCCCAGTCAAACGGACGAATGAGCTTATAGCGAACCTCGAGGACGTCGCCGGGTTCGGCACCGTTGACGTAAATAGGCCCGATGATCGAATGTGGCCCGTGTCCAGGATTGCTGAGGCGAAGCTTCGCCATGGTCTCGATGGGAACGCCAGGTTGCATCTGGTTCAAGAAGTGAGACCAGGTGTTGGGAAAGCTGATGGTATCGCCGGAATCGATCTTGAGTATGGGCTCGAGTGTGGTGTCGTAGACGCCTAAGCGCACGGTCTTATCGTTGGACTCGACCACGTGGACGCGGCCTTGATCATCTTTTTTCTGCGCTGCCGTACCGGTTACTGTACTAGCGTCCAATGCATCGGCCGCACGCGCGAGTTTATTAAACCACGGCCCGATGCCCGCCAGCGCTCCCATGAAACTGCTGGCGCGCAGCAACCGGCGACGGGAAACGCCGCGAGCGTTCAGGAAGCCGTCGAGCTGCTCCTGGTTCATCTCGTCCATGTGCATGAGGCGGTCTGCGGCCCACTTTGTGAAGGCGGCATCTTTGATATCTTCGCGTAAAACGCCAGTGCCTTTCTCTTCGCCGCATCCGAAAAGATTCCCGCAGGCGTGACGATGAGGTTGAGGCTGGCTTTCGTCGTCCTGCAGGCGATAGTGTGGCATCGTTTCCTCCTCAGTTGAGCCGCAAAGAAAGACACGATACATCGCCGAGATACGCGCTGTCACCCTGAAGTGTTCGCGCCCGGGACTGGGGCCAACACAATCAGGTGCGAGTGCTTGGGTCAACGGGGATACCGGGTGCTGAAAAGGGCGGACAGCCGCGGCGGCAAAACTGCTGGTGATTATCGATGAGTTCTAATCTCCCGCGCTGGTGGCTGGAGCGGCTTCCGCTCTGGATCTAGATTCCCACCACGCTTGGAATCCTTGCCTGCACAATTTGACTATTGTCGCCCGGTTCTCCGAAATCACTTTCCACCAGGCAAAGCGGCCGAGCATGGGGAAGTAAATTCCGCGGAAGCAGAGGCGCGCGAGAAAGATGTTGACGCGATAGCCTAGCGGTTGATCATCGAGCGCGGCGACAGCGTTAGCGAGCGCTTCTGCACTATAGGAATGGGACCAGCCGTAGTTCACTTCAGCGTGGGCTTCGTCGATCGTCATCTTCAGGGGGGTGTGCGCCATGGCGAACGGGATGAATTCCTGCCAGTGCTTGGGACGAGTCAAGCGGCCGGCGACGTCGAGACGTTTGTAGAGCGGAGTGCCGGGCAGCGGCGTGAGCAGTCCGAAAATAGGCAGACCGGGCGGCCAGGTCCGCACTTGCTCGAGAGTGCGCTCGGCTGCGCCTACGGTGTCATTATCCATTCCGAAGATGAAGGACGTGATGGCATAGACATTGCGCTGCGCGAGACGTTGCAGAACGGCGGCATACTCTTCCGGTTTGTTGAATCCCTTGTTCACGTCTTTCAGGTTCGCGGGATCAATTGATTCCATACCGATAAAGACCCACTTTCCGCCAGAGGCAGAAATCAGGTCCACGAGTTCCTGATCGCGCAAGAGATTGGCACTGATTTGGGCTACCCAATTCACCTGCGCGCCCGCGGCGATAATGTCGCGCAACAGGGACTTGGTGCGCTTAAGATTGATGGCGAAGTTGTCGTCGATAAAAAAAACGGCCATCTGGCCGCGCTCTTTTCGGGCTCGCGCCTTCAGCAGCAGCAGTTCGTTAACGACGCTCTCGTTCGTGCGGAAGCGGATGGAGTCTCCGAAGAATCCGGTCACGGTGCAGAACTCGCAGCCGTACGGACAACCTCGTCCCGACTCAACCGGAATAATGCGGAAGGTTCCCCATCCTTCGCCGATCCTCTGCAGCCATCGCTTTGCCGCCTTAGGCACGAGATTGAATTGCCTGAGATCGATGATGTCCCAGGGAATAAGAGGATAGGGCTTCAGCGAAGGCTTGAGTTCTTTACCAGCAGCATCGACCGGCGCATATACTTCCTTTAACTCGCCACGCGCCGCATCTTCCACAATGCGCGGCCAGGTGTTATCGGCTTCTCCCAGAGCTACTGCATCGGCATGGCGGGGTCCGCCATCGCGGCCCAGGGCCTCGTCTGCCATTTCCGTGACGTGAGGTCCGCCCATCACCACAGGGACGCCCGCGGCGCGGACCGCGTCGGCCATGCGATAGGCCTTCGCGATCATACGAGTCATAGCGCCGATGCCCACCAGATTAATCTTCTCTTCGCGCACATAGCGAGCGATTCCTGCTTCGTCCATGGGCACGGCATTGCCGTCGATAAGCACAACTTTATGTTCTGTAGGGGTTAGAGATTGTAAGAGGAACATCCAAAGGTGAGGCATGAAATTGCGCGTAACCCCGTTGTCGGGGTTGTACAGTAGAATTTTCAATAGTCCCCTGATTTCTCGACTTCAAAGCAGTGAGGCTTGTGTGTGCGGTAGCGAACAAAGGGTAATCATACTCTACTTCGTTCCAGTGCCGGGTAGTTAAATCGTCACCGGCGGGGAATGTGCGGTCCCAAATTGGTTATGGGGCTAGCACTTTCGGATTTGGCATGGGCCAAGGATGCTGGCTTAGAATAGGGACACCGCAGTTAACGGGAAGACGAGAAATCGCATCTAATGTGCAAGGCGCGGTTTGGTCTTCCGTTCATTGTTTAGGAATCGGATTCAGGAATTGGTTTCAGGACTTAATTTCAGGAAAATATTATCGAAGGTCGAGGTGTTATGAAAACTGTCAAGGTTTGTCTGACCGCTGTGATGCTGACTGTTCTCTGCGTGGGCATGGCGAGTGCCATGCCGCTGAATTCGTCGGCGCGTGCGGTGGTTCCCGCGGATGTGCAGCAGCTGATTTCAGTAGATTACCGGGCGCTGAAGGATTCCTCGACAGCGATGCAATTAAAGCAGCAGGTGCTGCCCGACAATCTGAAAGAGTTTGAGGGTGCGTTGAAGGGGGTCGGAATCGATCCTGACAAGGACGTGGATTCGCTGGCATTCGCCGCTTTCCGTACCACCAAGGGGGGGACAAAATCCGTGGGTGTGGCTGCCGGACCCTTCGCCATGAAGACCGTGGTAAAGAAGATGACGCTACGCAAGATCAAGCCGACGAAATATCGGACCTCGAATATTTATCCCATGGACGGCGGTATGGTAATGGTGTTTTTGGATGACAGCACGCTGCTGTTTGGCGAGCTTTCGTCGGTGAAGCTGGCTCTGGACACACGCGACGGAGAGATCCTGAACGTGGACACGAACTCGACCATGTCGGATATGATGTCGGACGTGGATTCGGCGCCGGTCTGGAGCATTCTTGACCAGCAAGGCACGCAGAATGTGATGCGGTCCGCGCTTGGAGAAGCGGCCAAGGTCGCCGACTATGACACCATCAAGAAGCGCCTGGTCGGCTCGCGCTACACCATGAGTTTTGCCAGCGGAGTGAATTTCGATCTCACGGTACTCGCTTCTGATTCGGTCAGCGCGGCTACGCTGTCCTCGCTGGTTAAGGCGGGGCTGCTATATAAGAAGATGAGCGCCAGCGGTCCAGAAAAAATTGCCATGGACAATACCAGTGTGGACTCCGACGGATCGAATGTGCAGTTCCACTTTAAGTCGAGCGACCAGCAGTTCCAGTCGCTGATGCACTCGGAACTGTTCGCGGCGGTTTCACACTAAGACAAGCAAACTTTCAGAGGCACTGGGACACAGAGAAAGCTGGATCTTGGTGCCTTTCTTTCTTAGAGAAGCGTCTTCTCTCCGTGCCTCCGTGGTGAATCTACTTCTCTTTGCGCGCGGCGCGCCTCTCGCGGGCCCAGCCTTCCTTCACTACCTGCTGTGCGCGGCTGAGCGCAAGCGAATCATCGGGAACATCACTCGTAATGCATGATGCAGCGCCTATGTATGCACCTTTGCCCACCCGCACGGGTGCAACCAGAGTGGTGTCGCTGCCGATGAAGGCGCCGTCATCGATGATGGTGGTGTGTTTGTGAGCGCCGTCGTAATTACAGGTAATGGTTCCGGCGCCGATGTTGACGCCGGCTCCGATTTCGGCGTCGCCCAGATAGGTGAGATGGTTGGCCTTAGATCCCTTCCCCAATTTGATCTTCTTGGTCTCAACAAAATTGCCGATGTGCGCGGCTTCTCCGATATCGCTGCCGGGACGAAGGTGAGAGAAGGGGCCGACAATGGCGCTGGGGCCGATTCGAGATCCTTCCAGAACGCATCCCGGACGAAGTACGACTCCGGAGCCGATTTCGCAATCGCTAATCACCGAGTAAGACTGGATGCGGCAGCCCGCGCCGATCCGCGATTTGCCCAGGATCTGGACGCAAGGTTCGATCACGGTATCGGCGGCGATTTCGACATCGCTATCGATCACGCAGGTTGCGGGATAGAAGATGGTAACGCCCTCAGCCATAAGGTCATGGCTTTTGCGCGTGCGGATCTGATAGTCGATCAATGACAGTTCCGCGCGCGTGTTAGCGCCGAGAACTTCGGCGGAATTTTCCGTTTGCCAGACAACCACGCGCTGCCCGGCTTTGCGCAGAACCTCGGCCATGTCGGTAAGGTAGTACTCGCCGTGGGAATTGGCGGTGGAAAGGTTCTCGATGTGAGAGAACAATTGCGGCACGGAGAAAATGTAAAAGCCGGCATTGATTTCGTGGATCTTCTTTTGCGCGGGGCTGGCTGATTTCTCTTCAACGATAGCTTGGACTTCGGCGTTGCTGGCCTTGTTGCGGGCTTTCCCGCGAATGACTCGGCCATAGCCGGTGGGGTCGCCGAGTTCGGCGCTCAGCAAGGTCATCGCAGCCTGCTCGTCAAGATGGAAGTTCAGCAGGCGGGCGATGGTCTGGGGAGTGATCTGCGGGGCGTCTCCGGAGAGAACAATTACATGGTCATAAGCTGCGAGCGCGTGGCTAGCCACCATGAGAGCGTGGCCGGTGCCGCGCTGCTCGGATTGAAGGACGAAATTGATGCCCGTCCCGGCGACCGTGGTACGAACGCGGTCGGCTTCATGGCCGATGATGGCGAAGATATCGTTTGGGGGCACCACGCGCGCGGCGGCGGCGATAACATGTGCCAGCAGCGGCTTGCCGCCGACTTCATGCAGGACTTTCGGCAGTTGCGACTTGAGCCGCGTGCCTTTGCCGGCAGCCATGATGGCGATGGCGACGCGCGGCGCGGATGTCGCGGACGTTTTCGAGGAAATTGTGTTCCCAAATTTCTTCATTTTTTCAACTATACCTTGAGCCGGGACGGTGCAAAAGAGATGCGCGGGGTTCATTGCGCCGAATGAAGCGATGGTGCGGGAACACGCCAAGCACGGGGGCTTCTGGCGAACCGGGTCTCGGGGTGAAGCGCATGATCGACCCGACTTCGGCGGAGCGTGATCCAGATTATTAGTTACAGACCGAGTCCACCATCCACGGCGAGTATCTGGCCGGTAATGAATTGCGGAGCGGTAGCGAAGAACAATACTGCTGCGGCGATTTCATCGGCGCGGCCGTTGCGCTTCATCGGCGTCTGTTTCGCCATGCGTTTCATGAAAGGCGCGGCAGATTTCTCACCCAGATCGATCATGCCAGGAGCGACCGCGTTCACGGCAATCTCGGGAGCGAGTGCTTTTGCCATGACCTTGGTCAGCATGTGTAAGGCTGCTTTTGACGAGCAGTAATGCGCGTGCGTAGCCCAGGGGCGCAGCCCACCGAGGGAACCCATGTGAATGATCCTGGCTTCGATTCGTTCGGAGCTTCCAGGGCGTTTTCGGCGCATCCATTTCAAGGCTTCGCGGGACACCAGGAACGGTCCCCGAGTGTTGGAGGCGAAAATCGCATCCCACTGGCGAACGGTGAGCCGTTCGAAGTCGGCAGTGGCATAGTTGGCGGCGTTGTTGACGAGAATGTCGATATGTCCCAGTTCGCGCCCCAACTCTTTCATCATGGACTTCACGCTGGTTTCGTCGGTCACGTCACAGTGGAGAGCGAAGGCGCGGACGCCGAGGCTGGACAGATCGATGACGGCTTGCTGCGCTTCGCGGGCGGAAGTGCGAAAAGTAATGGCAACATCTGCGCCGGCCCGGGCCAGAGCCAAAGCAGAGGCGCGTCCGAGACGACGTGCGCCTCCGGTGATGAGGCAGACCTTGCCGCGCAGAGGTTGGGCTGGGTCTGAGTGCATGCGGAATTCTACCGCGAATCGACGCCTGAGTTGACCACTCGCAGGAAGGTTCGAATCCTGGCATTTCTTTTCCCTTTCTAATTATTTCCCAGTGGAATCGGCTATGCGGGGAAGGCTACAATCCCACCGTGCCAGAATCCCGGCAAGTGGTGGTTTACTCGCGGAAAGGCTGTCACCTCTGCGAAGTGGTGAAGGAGAGCCTCACGAAGCTCTCGCGCCGCGGCGGGTTCACGTGGCGGGAAGTGGATGTAGACAGCGACAGCGAACTGCGGCGGCAATTCAATGATGAAGTGCCGGTCGTATTCATCGACGGGCGCAAGGCGTTCAAGTACCGCATGGATGAGCGGGAATTTCTGAGGAAGCTGGTGGGTTAAAACGAAGAGCTACTTTGGAACCGGTGTCCACTTATCTCCGGCTTTGTGGTGTATGTCCAAGTCGCTGACACGCAGGAAGTAAGGAGCGGCACGTTGGTTACCTTGTCGCTCAGCGTCTTCGCAGGCATGCTCGGAAGATGTGGGAAATCGAACAGCTCGAAGGCTTGGGCGCGGAGGAATGCACCCCGGCGTCGATTTGCGCCTGCGTGGCCAAGATTTTCCGCGTAACCACAACGGAAGTCGCGCTTCTGGAGCTTAGCGGAAGCATGTTGAACTTTCTTTACCCGGCTGAGTTAAGAACGGCGGGGGCGATTCCGCTTTCCAGTTCAGCGGTAGCGGCCCGCACAGCGCGGACTAAGCAGGCAGAGCTGTTCAACGGTTTCACGCAGGTGAAGCACTCCAGCGTTTTTGAGCTGGTCAAACTGGGCGACACAGGATTGGACGATCAAATAATTCAGAAACTCATGTCTGCTCCCGTGCTTGCGCGGAACGGGGAAGTAGACGGCGTGATTCAAGTCTCCCGCAAGGCTCCGCGCCCGGCCGCAGCGGGGCCGGACTTCACTCCCGAAGATCTCCGGAAACTGGAATCGGTGGGGCGCTTTGTCGGGACTCTCAGGGCCAGGGCGAGAGCCATTGGGCAGGCAACCTCAATGTAGATGGAGTTTGGCGATAGTTGGACTGACGTCGCCATTGCGCCAATTACGGGCCGACCCGCACGCCAATTCGAAAACTCCCGAGTCCGATTTCCGGTACTATCCGCTACAATCATCCCGCCATGTTGCGTACCCAACTCTATGCCGATCCCGACAATGTGTTTGTACACGACGCCATTCTGGCGTCTTGCGGGCAGCATGGGGAGAGGACGGCGCTGGTGGATGTTTCGTGTGGGCGCCGGATCAGCTATGCCGAATATGGAGATACGGTAGAAGGGCTGGCGCGGGGGCTGGTTGCGGCTGGAGTGAAGTCGGGAGAAGTGATCGCCATTTTTCTGGCCAATTCTTGGGAGTTCTGCGCGGCGTATCACGCGGCCACGCTGGCTGGAGCGATTCCGACGCTGCTGAATCCGACTTACCGGGAACGGGAAGTGCTGCATCAGTTGGGAAATTCGGGCGCAGTGTTGCTGATCACGAATCGGTCGAACATTGAGGGGATTGATCTGGCGGGATTGCCGAGTTTACGTCGGGTCTATTGCACACGAGAGCAGGGAGGTGGGGCTGAGCCTTTTTCTGATCTGATGAAGCCGGTGAGCGCGACGCTGCCTTTGCCCGGAATATCGTCCGAGAAAACGTTAGCGGCGCTGCCGTATTCGAGCGGCACCACCGGATTGCCCAAAGGAGTGATGCTTTCTCATCACAATCTGGTGGCGAATGTTTATCAGTTTCTGGGGCCGCACGCAACTCCACTTAACCTCCATGACAATGTGCTTTGCTTTTTGCCGCTGTATCACATTTACGGCTTGAATGTGATGCTCAACCCGGCTTTGATTCTGGGGGCAACGTTGGTGCTTTTACCGCGCTTCAATGTGTGTCAAGTGAGCGGCTTGCTCACTCAAGAATCGATTTCGATGATGCCGTTAGTGCCGCCGGCGATGAACGCGCTGTGCCAGGCGGCGGAGGCGGGGCAGTTTCCGAAAGATCACAAATTGCGGTGGGTGAAGTCTGGGGCGGCGCCGCTGGCGCCGGAACTGCCGCGAAGATTTACAGCGCTGACCGGCATTCTGGTGTGCCAAGGTTATGGGATGACAGAGGCCTCGCCGGTGACGCACGTGGGTTACCTGGAGCCGGAACTTTATCGACCGGATTCGATCGGGCATCCTCTGGCCAAGACGGAATGCCGAGTGATTGCTGCGGACAATCTGGCAGCTCCGGCGAGCAGTGTGGCAGAGCTTGCGGCAAGCGAGCCTGGGGAACTGGTGATGCGGGGGCCACAGTTCATGCGTGGTTATTGGAAGGAGCCGGAGGCGACTGCGGCCGTGTTGCGCGACGGGTGGTATTGGTCGGGCGACATTGTGACCCGGGACAGTGAAGGATTTTACCGCGTGGTTGATCGGCGCAAGGAAATGATCAAGTACAAAGGATTTCCTGTGGCGCCAGCGGAGGTGGAGGCGGTGTTGCTGGAACATCCTGCGGTGCTGGAGTGCGGAGTGGTGGGCCGTCCTGACGCCGCGGCGGGCGAGATTCCGGTGGCATTCATTGCGTTGCGCGACGGATTTGTAACTTGCAGGAAGATGGAAGACGAGTTGTGCGCCTTCGTCGCCGATCGATTAACTCATTACAAGCAACCGCGGGAGGTGCATTTTGTGGAGGTCGTTCCCAAGACGGCTTCGGGAAAGATCCTCCGGCGCGAACTGCGGCAGTTGATTCGGTGAGCAAGGAAAGCACAGAAAAGCGTGCTTTACGCTATTTTGGCCTTTCGCATGATTCCGCGGAGGTGGGTTTCTTGTTTTCAAGAGAGTCGAGAAAACGATGCGGACGATCGGTTTTCTTGGGATTTGCATTCTCGTTGTTCTCTACTGGAACTTGGGATAGTATCTCTGCCTCATGTTCCGAATCCTGCTGTTGTTTTTGCGGCGGCTATGGCTGCCGCTGGCCGTCTTTGCGGGATTCAGTGTGTTGTGTGTGTTGGTAGACCAGTGGCTGGAGGGTCTGAGCTGGCAGGATGCGCTGTTCTGGATGATTCATCCCCACGCCATCGAAACCCGGCGGGTGCACAATGCGACCAAGCTGTTCGCGATCTTTGTGTATGCGGGTGTGTTTGGGTTTCAAATTTGGGTGGCAGAGCGTGTCGCGGTCACGATCTTCAAGCGACAAGGGGTGGAGGCCTGGAGAACCATGGTGAACGATGTCAGCGCGATAAACTGCGCGATCACTTCATCATCTGCGGGTACGGGCAAGTGGGCCGCACGGTGGTGGATCAACTCAGCCGGCTAAAGATTCCATTTGTGCTGATCGAAACCAACGAGGGATTGTGCCGGGAGCTGTTGAAAGAAAAAGTGCTCAGCATCCAGGGCGACGCTAAACGGCACGATGTGCTGCAATCGGCGGGGATTGAGCGCGCGCGGGGCGTCTGCATTGTAATCGATAACAATGCGGACAATCTTTACACACGGTTACGGCGAAGGCCCTGAATCCAAAGGCGCGAATTATCACGCGCGCCGCACAACCTCGTTACGCGCAGGCGATGCGCAATTCGGGCGCGGACGAAGTGATCATTCCGGAATACGAATGCGGAATGATGACAGGACGAATGATCGCCAAGTTTTATCCGGATTCGCACCCGAATCTGGAGTGAGGGTAAGCTTTATTTTTGCCCAGCGGTATCTGTGATTTTCTCTGTCGAAAGAAAGCTCCAAATGCTTTCGTTGGCATTAAGGGCGTTGCTGACCTTCCCGACTTCTTTCTCGGTCATGTATTGCTCGCCGCCGGGCCAGGTATTGCCGCCGTTCTTGACGCTATAAAGTACTACCTGAGCATTGTCCTGGCACCCGCTGTAGGTGAAGGTCTTAGTTTCCTTAACTCCCTTGTCTTTATCTTTATCTAGCGGTGGGATTTTGTCCTGCGCTGGTTTTTCTCCACAGTGGTCGAACTTGGCCCAAGTCTTGGGGCTTTCCTCGGCAGATAGCACACGGAAGCGGCCGGGCTTGTAGGTACCGCCGTTGTAAGGAACGATTGGGTCATCGGTGCCATTGATGAACAGCGCCGACACGGGACGCGACGGCAGGCAGATCATGGTCTTTGGAAAGGCCGCGCCCACTGGGGCGATCGCGGCGACACGGTCGGCCATGTTGCAGCCAACTCGCAAAGCCATGAAGCCGCCATCTCCCAAACCGGTGGCGTAGATGCGATGAGTGTCGAGTGAGTACTTGAGGGCGAGCTGATCCAGCATTTGATTAAGGAAGGCAACGTCATCCGCGGGCTCGGGCCTGTTCCTGGATTCGTTCGGATTCTCGCCTCCCTGGCCCCCACCCCCAGGGTTTCGTCCTCCGCCCCCGCCGGGATAGCCTCCTCCACCGCCCGGATACCCTCCGCCACCACCGCCAGGGTATCCTCCTCCACCGCCGGGGTATCCTCCCGAGCGCCCATAGCCGCGTCGCGGACGCAGGCCCTGTTCCGATGATTGCTCGGCCCGCACTCCGATATTCCACCGGCCATGCAATGCGTTGGGATAGACCGCAATAATCCCCTTGGTTTCGGCGAACTGACTAAAGTGCGTGAGCCGCCCCATGTCGTCGGCGTCCAGATTTTGGCCATGCAAAAGAATTACGAGCGGATAGTGCTGCTGCTTGTCGTAACCCTGGGGAAGATGCACCATGAAGGTACGGCTAACGTTATCCACGTCGACCTTCTCCTGCGTCTCTTGCGCCTGTGCGGGAACCATGAACAACAACGCAGAGAAGCAGACGACGACTGTGAATGGTGGTCGCCAGAGCCGAGAAGACAATTTTATTTCCGCCACTTTAGGCTTCATCTTGTAAATCCCCTTTTGACTTTCTCGCACCGCGTGACGGTTTACAGAATCGGGCTGGGATTTGTCACCATCCGCATAAGAACCATAGGGTAAGCGATGGGTTGCTAGGTGAGAGCGAGAGTTTTGCAAAGTTTTGTAAGTCGATCCGAACAGATAAGGCCGCCCTAGGACCAAAAGAAGCCGGAACTTTATTCACTAGCGTCCGTAATCACTTATCAGAAGGCGCTGGGATTAACAGCCTGCAAGAACTAAGGAGGCCCTATGGATGGCAGCTTTGTGGGACTGGCGGCAGTGGTGATGATCTTTGGTATCCCGATGGCTGGCATGTATACGTACTACCGGGTCCGCAAGTTGCGCAGCGAGGAGCGGCTGGCTGCGATTGCGCGAGGGGGAGATGTACCAATGCAGCCGGAACTGTCGGAGGTGGCGCGTTCACGACGATCAGGAATTCTGCTGGTGGCTGGGGCGCTCGGATACATTGCAACCTTCGTGCTGATCGGACGCGTGGAACCTGATGCGATGATTGCGGCCACCTTTGGGGTAATTCCTCTGGCAATCGGCCTTGGTTGCTTTGTGGATCACGCGTTGATCCGGCGGGATGCAAAAGCACACTGAGGTGGTGGCACCGAGCGAATCAGTGGCTGGTCAGGAATTTATACTGCGCTTCGTTTAAGGGAACGACGCTGAGACGTCCTTGCCGCACCAGGGGAGAATCAGCAAACAGTTTATTGGACTTAATTTCTGCCAGCGTAACCGACTTGAGCAGCGGCTTGCCGGCTTTGATTTTCACCTGCGGATTCTTGGGATCGCTGGCGTCTATCGAGACCACGGTTGCAGTTCCTACCGCGCTTTTCTCATCTCCGGTGTGATAGATGATTAACCCGTCTCCGGCGTTCATGCCACGCAGGTTCTTAAGCGCTACGGGATTGGTTACGCCATCCCAAATCGTGTTGCTTTCGCGCCGGAGGTCGGCGAACGAATAAACGCTGGGCTCGGTCTTGAGAAGGTAGGGCATGGGCAAGATTCTACTCGTCCCCTGCTACTCCTGCCCATCGTCTCCGATAGGCTGCCCGGGAGGGATGGCAACATCGCTTGCCGGAGTAAACTTCTCCGGATCTTTTTCGAATGCGTTAATCCGCGCGACAGCTGCCGCCCGCACCGCTTTTTCTTCGGGGGCCTGAGTGACTGCCGCCGATATCCAGGATCGCAGATTCAGGGCCTCGACTCGAGCCAAGGCGCGAGCTACCGATGAAGTATTGTGGTTCGAAGCCAGCGCGAGCAGTTGTTCAACCGCCGCGGCTTCGGTGATGCGCTGGATCTCGCCTTGCAAATTCGTGGCCCGCGGTGCCTTCCATGTGGCTCGGACGACTCCATCAATCACTTGGGTAAGGCTGAGATTCGCTGCGTCCCGAGCGTGATATTCCACCAGCCGCGAGGCGCGCTCCGGGTCGAAGAGCAGTTTGAAGGTAAGAGCAGCGGCGGCTTCGGCTGCGCCGCCCGGATCGAATGTCAGGCCCGTGTGTCCGCGGAACGATTCGATCGTCCTCGGATAGCCCGGGGAACGGGGAGGCAGCAGAGTGAGCAGCGATTCGGGCAACGCCAGGGTTTCAGGCGCGATCGTTTTGAGGACGGCATTGAGAGCGTTCTGCTGATCTGGCGCAGTCACAATCTTGCTCACCAGCTGCCCGTCATCCCGAAGTGCGTAACGGTAGTCCAAGCCGCCAATCTCCTTGGCTGCGGCTTCGGTTTGATAGCGATGCAACAAATAGAGGGGAACCAGAGTGTCTTCCAACTCTGCCATAGGCGTGTGAGCGGGAACAGCATTCTCGCCGAAGCGCGCCAGTGCGGCGGAGCGAATTTTGAGGATGCGTTCGAGTTCCGCCGCGGAGTCTGGGCCATTGTCCCAGAGATGCGAGTGGGGATGGGCGCCGCCAATCGGTCTTGAATCCTGATCGGTAATGAAGTACAGACCACTGGCCTGCGCCTTGCCCAAAATGTTATCGAGAGCGGCGCGCTCGTCGGCTCCAGCTTGAAATTGTGAATAGCCATATTGGATCGATACTTTGTCCCACGCGCCGATTCCAGTGGCGTAGGCTTGCGAGAGGCCAGGCCGGCCGCCGCCGTCGAGTGTAATCCAGGGATGCGGATAGTCCATGACAGAAGTTCCCGGCGCGATTGCGCTGGCGGCGAAGTTGTGGGCGAGCCCTAAAGTATGACCGACTTCATGGGCGGCGAGCTGCCGAAGACGGGCTAGCACCATCTGCTGCATCTCCGGTGGCGCGGCCTTGCCTTTTTCGTAGGGCGACAGCAGTGCCTCGGCAATCAGATAATCCTGGCGGGCACGCAACGAGCCCAGGCTGACTCGGCCTTGAATGATCTCGCCGGTCCGTGGATCGGAAACCGTAAGTCCGAACGACCAGCCCCGGGTCGAGCGATGCACCCATTGAATGACGTTGTAGCGCACATCCATAGGGTCGGCTCCCTCGGGCAGGATCTCGACACGAAAAGCATTCTTGAATCCGGCGGCCTCGAAAGCCTGGTTCCACCAACTTGCGCCCTCCACCAGAGCGCTGCGAATCGGCTCCGGCGCCCCGGAGTCCACGTAATAGACAATGGGCTTCACGGGTTCGCTGAGTGCCGCGCCGGGATCTTTCTTAAACAGGCGATGCCGCTGGATGAGGCGGATGTCTATGGGAGAGCCGAGAGGTGCGGCATAATCGCGGTAGCTCGCGTCGAAAAAGCCAGAGCGAGGATCGAAAGCGCGGCGTTGAAACCCAGCGTCTGGCAGTTGAATAAACGAGTAGTGTTCCCGGAGCGTAACGAAATGCGCGTCGGGGGTGATCGTGGCAACCAGCGAGTCTTCCGCGGGGTGATCGGTGGAAAAAGTCAGAATCGATTCGAACTCAGTGTTGAGTGGAAAGTTTTTCGTATTCTCGAGCGCAATCGCGCTGCGGTCTTTATCCAGCTTGTATGGCCCTTGTTTTCGCGCGGTGAGTTGTTCGGCGACGCCAAACGCATCGCCCTGAAGGAAATCGGTTATATCGATCAGGGCGGCGCCATCCTCTTCGGCTTCGATTTTGAAGCCAGCCAGAACAGATTCGGCGAATGACTGTCGGACGGCAAGGCTCTCCATGGGATTCGCCGAAGACGATCGGTATTGCAGATTGGGCGCAACCAGCAAGACGCGCGGCCCGACTCGGGTAAAGTGCACGATTCGTTCCGTGCCCAGGCGGCCTCGGTCTAATCCAATGTCATTCGAGCCCAGCCCGTAAGGCAGCGAGACGACAAACAGGAAATCCTGATCGAATTTGCGGAGGGTGAGGAAGAGATGTCCAGTCTTTGCGTCCCAGGCAGTAGGGAACAGGCCATCTGTCGCCTTCATTCCGCTAGTTCGGTCATGGATCGTCTGGGTGGATTCCGGATTGGCCGCTGCTAGCGTAAAAATTGAGAGCAGAACCGACAGCGAAATGAGGAACACTTTGAGCCGGATTGGCATTGTCACCTTCAAGATGGTCAATATAACTACTGGGGTTTGGCGTTCGGATCGGGAGGCGGCGCCTTATCGTCTTTCTTCTCGCCGGGATGATCCTCGTAGATCGAGTACTGGCTTTGCGGACGTTTCAGTTTGACGGTGAAATTCATCTTGAGCTTGTTCACGTCATAGTCTTCGCCGAAAGTCTGGAAGCCGGAGGCCAGAATCTGCACGCGTAGTTTGCCGTAGGGAACGCCGTCAAAGCTGGTCTTGCCGTTGGCGTCCGTTTTGAGTTCGAGGTCGCCCTTGCTCTGTTTTCCATGCGAATTTACTGGATGCATGATCACGGCGGCGTTGCGAACTGGCTTGCCGTTGTCTTCTTTCAAAACAAGAAAATTCAGGATCGCAGTAGGTTCGTCATCCGTATCGCGCTGCGCGCACGCTGAGCCGATGAGAGCGAAAGGCGATAGCAGAGTCACAATCGTCCACGTGACTATTTTTATCCTTCCCGTTTTCATATCCCGACATTCTAACCACTAGGCGAGGCGTGGGAAAGGAAGAAGTAAAAGCATGCGATGCTAGGGCTTCACAACGGACCGGGTCTTACATTCGGCTCCAGAGGCCAGTTGCAGCAAGTCGCTGGCGACCCGAGCGGTGTTGTGACGGGCGACGCCAGCCTCTTCAAGGTAATCTCCCAGAACAGGGATCACACCGAGGGCTTCAATCGCATCCAGGTCGGCAACGATCTGGCATGCGCCTTCGGACGCGTACTTCGCTTGGAGTGCGTCGGAAACCGGTGTGCGATTGATCAGCGCATAGTCGAAGATTTGTTGGCCGGCATGGCGATTGAGAGCGCGGATGTGATCAGCGGCGGTAAGGCCCAGACTCTCGTTCGCCTGAGTCATCAGGTTGCAGATGTAAACCTTGGTGGCCGGCGAGTTGACGATTGCATCGGCGATGCCGTGCACCAGCAAGTTGGGAATGAGGCTGGTAAATAGAGAGCCGGGACCGATACTGATAATATCGGCGCGGGCAATAGCATCGAGCGTCTGCGGCAGAGGATCCACATTCGGCGGAACCAGGGAAAGCTCCTGAATGCGAACTTTGCTGGCCGTGATCTTGGTTTCTCCACGAACGCGGGTTCCATCTTCCATCAGAGCTTCGAGTTCGATATTGGAAGTGGTAGCAGGATGAATGTGGCCGCGGGTGACCAGAATTTCTGAAGAGAGGCGCACGGCTTCGGAGAAATCCTGGGTAATGTCTGTTAAAGCGGCAAGAAACAGATTGCCGAAGCTGTGACCCTCGAGGCCTGAGCCTTTTGCGAAGCGGTGGCGGAAAAGCTGAGACAGCAACGCTTCATCCTCGCTCAGCGCGACGATGCAGTTGCGGATGTCGCCGGGAGGAAGCATGTTGAGTTCTTTGCGCAGGCGTCCGCTGGAGCCGCCGTCATCGCTCACGGTGACCACGGCACAGAGGTCGCTAATGATCGGAGAACTAATGATTGGAGAGTCGGGGGACGCCGCGGCTAACTCCGCAGGTGTGAGAGCGAAGCGCTTGAGGCCTTTCAGGAGGGTGGAAAGGCCGGTGCCGCCGCCGATGGCGACAACCCGAAGGCCACGCTCGCGCGTGGCCCTCTCCAACGACAATAGATCGGCGACTCTGGGCTCCATCCGAGGCTCTCGCGGAATGACTAAAACGATTCGTCTTCCCGGAAGGAACTTTCCCCTGAAGCAAGATCGGCAGCGGGATCCGGGTACAACAGTTCAGTAAAGCGAGGGTCTTCGGCCAGATTGTGAAAATCTGAGTCATTGCGCGCCTGGTAGCGCAGGCTGGCATTCAAGCGAAGAGCTTCGTCGAGATGTTTCAGGGAGTCTTCGACATGGCCGGTGAGACAATCGAGCGCGGCTAAGCCATAAATTACGAAATCCGTTTTCGGCGCCTGCTTAAGCAGTTTTTCGATGTGCTCGCGCGCGGTGACATAGTCACCGACATTCATGAGAGAGACGGCATAGTCGTAGTGCTCTTCCACACTCTTGAACTGTGTGGTGGCCGAACGCTCAAGGTGCTGGTTGCAGATACTGAGATGTATGGCAGCTCGGTCCGTGAGCTCCTTGCTGGGACCGGCGAGCACCTTTTGAAACAATGGTTTTGCTTTCTCGAATTTGTGTTCCTGCAAGGCGCGCAGCCCGGCTTCGTAATTCTGCAGGGCCTGCGTGACGCGTGGGTCGTCCGCGATCGCTGCTTTTTTTGGGTTAGCCTTCTGAGCCATGTGAAGAATTTTTCCTGTGCTCGTCGTAATAGAGACTCCTGGGCTCTGAAAAGTCAAAGAGCCCCCACACAAGTATCACTCAAAGAGCGGGTATAGGGCAATTCGGCGAATACCGAGTACCCAGTTGCGAACTGCAAACGCGTGCGCTGGTCCGGACAGGATTTTATTTCTCGATGCTTAGAATTCGAGACGGGTACTAATTGATGGTGGCGGCCGATGCCAGATCGATCAGCTTCCAATCGCCCTTGATAATGCCGGCGCGAATCTGAGCTGCGGTTTTGCCCTGCTGATGTTGCTGATAAGAATAGTAGAGCTCCTTCAGACACGTGGCGCAGCGAGCCCCGTGCGTGCTTTCAAAGCAACTATGCAGGCTGTTGTGACCCATGCGATCGCAATAGCAATAGCACGGCTGCTGGTGGAGCACAGTTGGAATCTTCGACGCCAGGTCGTAGGCGTGCGTCTGGTAAGGGTACTGCGCATCGGCTCCCCAAAGCTCGCCTTTGCCCATGATGGCAGGAAGTTTCGTGCCCTTCGGCGGTGGCCCGGCGTTGTAGGCGGGAATTCCTCCTTCCTCCTCCTGAGCGGTCCATTGCGCTGACAAGGTCAGCGTAACCGTGAACAGAAAAAAGAGGGTTAAGGCGCGATGGGCGTACTTCCTGCGCAGACGGCTCAACGTCATCGAAGTCTCCGAGAATCGCTATATTCTAACCTGCCGATGCGCCGGGGCAAAGTGTCTTGCGAAGACCTTTGGGTGTGAGTCGATACAACTCGCTGCTGGGTGAATGCGATCTGTATACAATAGAGAGTCGCATGCCGGAGCCCCCAATTATGGAATCAGCGAACAAGCAGGCGCCGCTGCTGGCGCGCGCGGAAGCAGCGGAGTCTGGAGGTCGCCTGCGGCCGTCGCTGGGGGTATGGCTGCGGGACTTGATTGTTTCCCTAGCAATCTCGGCCTTTATCATTGTCTTCATCTATCAACCGGTGAAGGTGGAAGGCACCAGCATGATGCCGTCGCTTGAAGACCAGGAGCGAATCTTTGTCAACAAGTTCGTGTACCGTCTGGAGCCGATTTCTCGGGGGGACATTGTGGTGTTCCGCTATCCGCGCGATCCATCAAAGAGCTACATCAAGCGGGTAATCGGAGTGGCTGGAGACCGCATCCGCATTGATAGTGGGCAAGTTTACGTGAATGGCGAGGCGTTGGACGAGGATTATGTTCCGCCCGCCTATACCGATTCCCGTTCTTATCCAGAGACGGTGGTGCCGCCGAACTGCTATCTCGTGCTGGGTGATCACAGGTCGATGTCGAATGATAGCCGCGATTTCGGTCCGGTGAATCAGAGCTACATCTACGGTAAGGCGGTGTTCGGTTACTGGCCGATGGATAAGGTTGGCAGAGTGCGCTAGAACGGATGTAGGTTTCATCGCGTCCTAATTTTCGATAAGCTTCCTGCAGCGCCAAGCGTTAAACTCACCTGACCCGCAGAGATGGAAGGTTTCCGCTTACGAAACCACTAGCCTACACTTCGCCTTACTGCTGGTTGTTTTGGGCCGTCTTCGTGTTTGCTTATTTGCCTGAGTTTGCGCTCGTTTCGCGTTCGCGCCCTGCCAAGGGAGAAAACAGGGACCGGGGGTCGATGGCGTTCATTATGTTGGCGAGCTGGTTCGGGATGATGGGAGCTTTCGCGGTCGCCGGAATTAAAAGCCTCGCCATCGCAAATGGGCGGATGTTCTGGTTCGTGACTGGCCTGACTGCGGTGCTCGGCGGCAGTTTGCTGCGCCGCCACTGCTGGCGCATGCTGGGCAAACATTTCACCGGCGACGTGAAGGCATCGTCAGATCAGCCTGTGATTGACCGTGGCGCATACCGTTGGGTGCGGCATCCTTCTTATACCGGCGGCATGTTGATGTATATGGGCACGGGTATCGCGCTGACCAACTGGCTGAGCGCTTTGATTATTACCTTTGCCGGAGGGGCAGCTTATCTCTATCGGGTGCGAGTCGAGGAGCAGACGCTCGCTGCACATCTGGGCGACCGTTATCAGGAATACATGCGGCGTACTAAGCGATTTGTTCCCTTCGTGTTCTGAGCATTTCTTCGATGTGTACCTACCTTTTCTTTCTCCCATCCGTCTGAAAGCTTGTCGTCTGAATGATTGGAGGATGCCGCGAATGCGCGCCATCGGCGTGATCGTCTTCTCTTCGTTACTGTTTGTGGTCCTGGGAAACGTGCCATTCGTCGGCGCTCAGGGTAGCGCTGGAGGAGTTCGCGAGGAGAACAAAAATGGCGGATGGTCCACCGCGAGCATGGAGTCCGTTGGACTCTCGACCAAGCTGCTGAGCGACATGGAGAGCGCAATCCGGGGCGGAGATTTCAAGAAGATCGGCAGTGTGTTAATTGCTCGGCATGGAAAATTAGTCTATGAAAGTTACTTCGACGGCGGGGCGAATTCGTTACGCGATACGCGTTCGGCCACCAAGAGCATCACCGACACGCTGATTGGCATCGCCATTGGCGATAAGAAATTGAGCGGCGTAGATGCGCGTGTGCTGGAGTTGCTGCCAGAGCATGCGAGCAAACTGCAGAACGCTGATCCGCGAAAGACCAAGATCACGGTAGAAGACTTTCTTACCATGAGCTCACCTCTCGAATGCGATGACTGGAACGATGCTTCGCGAGGCAACGAGGAGCGAATGTACGGGGTAGAAGACTGGGCGCAGTTTATTCTCGACCTGCCCATTCGTGGCCGCATGCACGTGGGAGAAAAGATCGATCCACCGCCCTACGGAAGATACTTCAGTTACTGCACTGGCGGAGTCTTCACTTTGAGCGAAGTGATCCAGAAAGCGACGGGAGTGCGTACCGATCACTATGCGGATGAGAAGCTCTTCCGACCTCTTGGCATTACCAATGCGGAATGGGTCTACTCCCCAATGAATATTCCGCAGACCGGAGGTGGCCTTCGTCTCACCAGTCGCGATCTACTGAAGATTGCGCAGCTTTACTTGAACGGTGGAAGTTGGCAGGGAAGACGCATTGTCGACGAAGGGTGGGTGCGAACCTCGACCGAGCCTCACGCGCGCATCGACGAAGATACGGAGTACGGCTATCTCTGGTGGCTCAAGTCATTCAAGTCGTCCGATGGAAAGGCTTACCCGGCGTTTTTCATGAGCGGAAACGGCGGAAATAAAGTTGCCGCTTTTCCCAGCCTGGATATGGTCGTCGTTACTACCAGCACAAACTACAACACGCAAGGCATGCACCAGCAGACGGAGAAATTGCTGACTGACTACATATTGCAGGCGGTTGGACGATGAATTCCAGGACGATGCTTGCAAGAAGGAATTGACAGCCGATCTTCGGGTTCCGAGATTTCCACACTGAGGGCCGCGTTCCATGCTTGGTCCTGACGACAATCCCTGATAAAATTCTAGAAATCCACACATCGGAGCGAGAATGCAGGCTATCCTTGCGCTGGAAGACGGGCGAGTCTTCCGAGGCAAAGGCTACGGCGCCAAAGGCGAATGCTACGGCGAAGTCGTTTTTAATACTTCCATCACCGGCTACCAGGAAATTTTCACCGACCCCTCCTATTCCGGACAGATTGTTGTCCTGACCAACCCTCAGATCGGAAATTACGGCACTAACCAGGAAGACAACGAAGCTACCCGTCCGTGGATTGAAGGGCTAGTCGTGCGCGAGTTTTCGAAAGTGAGCTCGAACTGGCGGTCGCAACAGGTGGCGGAAGAATACCTGGAGCAATTCAAAGTGCCTGTGCTGTCCGACATCGACACGCGCGCACTGGTGCGGCATCTACGCGATCACGGGGTGATGCGCGGTGTGGTCTCCACAATCGAGAGCGATGCGGAAAAATTGGTGGCCAAAGCCAACTCGATCCCCAAGATGGATGGTACAGACCTGGCCAAAGAGGTGAGCACGAAGCGTCCTTATGTGTGGGAAGTGGGCGAGCGCTCGCATGAACCTGTGGCCCAGGTGGGCGTCAAGGACGATCCAGAGCGGTTTCATGTGGTGGCTTATGATTTTGGTATTAAGCATAACATTTTACGTAAGTTACGTGGTGAGGGTTGTCGAGTAACTGTGGTTCCCGCACAAACCACCTCAGAAGATGTACTCGCGCTAAAGCCGGATGGAGTGTTTCTCTCGAATGGTCCGGGAGACCCTGAGCCGTGCACGTATGCCGTTGATTCGATTCGGCGGCTGATGGGCCGGCAGCCGATCTTTGGAATCTGTCTGGGACATCAACTCGTCGGCATTGCGCTCGGCGGTAAGACCTTCAAGTTGAAGTTTGGACACCACGGTGGGAATCATCCCGTGAAGCAGCTGGCGACAGGGAAGATCGAGATCACGGCGCACAACCACAACTTTGCGGTAGATCCAGATTCGCTGCCTGAGAGCGAAGTTGAACTCACTCATATGGATCTGAACGATTCGACTTTGGAAGGGTTGCGGCATCGAAACTTACCCTTGTTCAGCGTTCAGTATCACCCTGAGGCAGCGCCAGGGCCGCATGATTCGCACTATTTGTTCAAGGATTTCGTAACGATGATGGAGGAGTGGAAAGGGTGAAGGAAAGCAGATTTGAACGAGCGCGACTGCAGCCGCGCCCTTTCAAAGCAAACCCTCTAGAGCCGTGACAGTTTGGTGAGGAGGAAGCGCAGATTGGTTCCGGCGATGGTATGCTCGGCCTTGTAGCAGATACGGCGCTGGCGTGGCCAACTGTGGGCACGATGGCGGAAGCTGGAAAAGCTACGCTGGGGTAATTGGGTGCGGCGATCGCGCCGTTGCAACCGCTTCTGCCGCCCTTGGGCGCGGCGCTTGAAGACGCAGTTGGCGGGGAGGCCAAGAACGTACGCAATATCAAAGAACTCGCAGAACTGGTAGAGCAGGGGTAGAGCAAAGCCGGCATCGCCGCGCAGCTTGCTCTTGACCCCGGGAAAGGCAGATGGCAAACGCGGAACCAAGCGCAGCAGCATGGGCACGATGCGGGCATGGCGGGAGGCATTTCCCGGACGCAAGCGCGCCGCCAGCAGGCATCCGGTGTGACGCTCGAAGATCAACATGGGGGGATCCATGTGCTGGCCATAAGCGCCGTTGAAGAAGCTGAGTTGTTGCTGACCGTGAGTGGCATCGTCGGTGGAATCGAGGTCGAGCAGAATCTGGTCACGCTGGCGGACCTGGTCGCCGCAGATCCGGATGAACTGCGGGCACAGCCGGTCGTGGGTGTGCACCAGATCGCGAGCGGAAGGCGAGTTCTCCCAGCGACTGAGCGTGGGCTGCGAACCGAGCGCGTCGCCTAACTTGTGGTCGGCGACGATCGGCAACGTCGGATCGTGGCGCCAACGATCGGCGTCGTTGGCATCTTCATATCCGGCCACGATCTGGTACAGGCGTTGCCCCGGGAAGATCGCAGCGTAAATGCCCAAACGGACTGACATCTCGAAAATCCTGATTCTCGGTTCCGGGCCCATCGTTATCGGGCAGTCGGCGGAATTCGATTATTCCGGCACGCAGGCTTGCAAGGCGCTCAAGTCTGAGGGCTATGAGGTGGTGCTGGCCAACTCCAACCCGGCAACCATCATGACCGATCCGGAGATTGCCGACCGCACTTATATTGAGCCTCTCACTCTTGAATACTTGGAAGAGATCATCCGCATCGAGCGGGAGCTGTCTCCGGGTGCGGGTTTCGCAGTGTTGCCGACGGTCGGTGGGCAGACCGCGCTTAACCTTGCCATTGAACTTTCCGACGGTGGGGTTCTGGAAAAATACAACGTGAGCCTGATCGGCGCGAATGTGGCGGCCATCAAGAAGGCGGAGGACCGGCTCTTCTTCAAGGACGCGATGCAGAAAGTCGGACTCGACGTGCCTAAGTCTGCCCTGGTGAACAGCACCAAGGATGGTTTGGAGTTCGCAGGCAAGATTGGTTTTCCTGTTATCGTGCGTCCGTCCTTCACACTCGGGGGAACGGGAGGCGGCATCGCTTATAACCGCGAAGAACTGGTCGAGGTGCTTACCCGAGGACTGGACATGTCGCCTGTGCATGAGGCGCTGATTGAAGAATCGGTGCTGGGATGGAAGGAATTCGAACTCGAGGTGATGCGCGATTCCAAAGACAACGTCATCATCGTATGTTCGATTGAAAACTTCGATCCCATGGGTGTGCACACGGGCGATTCGATCACCGTAGCCCCGGCGCAGACGCTCACCGACCGCGAGTATCAGGCTATGCGCGATGCGTCGATTGCGGTGATCCGCGAGATTGGCGTGGATACGGGCGGATCGAATATTCAGTTCGGAGTGAATCCCGAGACCGGACGGATGGTCGTGATCGAGATGAATCCGCGCGTCTCACGCTCGTCGGCACTGGCATCGAAGGCTACGGGCTTTCCGATTGCAAAGATTGCCGCGAAGCTCGCCGTAGGGTACACGCTGGACGAAATTCCTAACGACATCACTCGCAAGACACCGGCATGCTTCGAGCCAAGCCTCGACTACGTGGTCGTGAAGATTCCGAAGTGGCAGTTTGAAAAGTTTCCGGGAGCGGACGAGAACCTTGGGGTTCAGATGAAGTCGGTCGGCGAAGTAATGGCGATCGGCCGCACCTTTAAAGAAGCGCTGATGAAGGGAATTCGCTCGCTCGACACCGGCAAGCGAGTTGGTGGCGAGAAGATTGAACCGAAGATTCTCACGCAGCGCCTGGTAACGCCGCACCCGGAGCGACTGGCTTACGTGCAGTATGCGCAGCGACAAGGGCACACCGTGAAGCAGCTCGCGAAAATGACTTCGATGGATCCATGGTTCCTCTATCAGCTCAAAGAAATTAATGACATGCAGCTCGAGCTGGAGAAGCATCCGATCGAGTCGATTCCGACCATGGTGCTGCGCGAAGCCAAGCGTATGGGCTTCTCCGATGGACGGCTCGCCAATGTCTGGCGGCTGGAGGGGCAAGAAAAAATTCGGCATCTCCGCAAGAAGCACGGAGTGTTGCCCGTGTACAAGCGCGTAGACACCTGCGCGGCAGAATTCGAGAGCTTTACGCCGTATCTTTACTCGACCTACGAAGACGAGGACGAGGCTGCGCCGACAGATAAAAAGAAAATCATCATCCTGGGCAGCGGACCCAACCGCATCGGGCAGGGAATTGAGTTCGACTATTGCTGCTGTCATGCCTCGTTTGCACTACACGAAGACGGATACGAGACGATCATGATCAATTGCAATCCTGAAACCGTCTCGACAGATTACGACACCAGCGACCGCCTCTACTTCGAGCCGCTTACGTTCGAGGATGTGTGGGCGATTTATCAGCACGAGACGTCGAAGGGCGCGCCGTGTGGTGTGATCGTGCAGTTCGGAGGCCAGACTCCGCTGAACCTGGCTTTGCCGCTGAAAGCCGCGGGAGTAAATATTATCGGCACATCGCCCGAGTCGATTGACCTCGCCGAGGACCGCAAGCACTTCAACAAACTGCTGGAAGAACTACAGATTCCGCAGGCCGCCGGAGTGATGGCAACTTCGCTTGATGAGGCCATCGAAGGAGCAAAGCGCGTTGGATATCCGGTAGTCGTGCGGCCTTCCTACGTGCTGGGCGGCCGCGCCATGGTGATCGCCTACGACGAGGAGTCAGTGGTGCGGTACATGAAAGAAGCGGTCGAGTATTCGCACGATCGCCCGGTGCTGATCGATCACTTCCTCGAAGATGCCATTGAAGTGGACGTAGATGCGCTATCCGACGGCGAGGATGTGGTAATCGGGGGAATTATGCAGCACATCGAAGAAGCCGGCATTCACTCCGGTGATTCTTCCTGCGTGCTGCCGGCGGTAGATATTCCACAGCCGCTCATGGACCGCATGCGAGACTACACGTTTAAATTGGCCCGGGCTCTGAAGGTGGTGGGCCTGATGAATATTCAGTTTGCTATTCCGCGCGGCAGTGGCAGCGGGTCGGGAAACGGCGCGGAGGGTGGAAAAGTCTATGTGCTCGAAGTAAACCCGCGAGCTTCCCGCACCGTGCCATATGTTTCGAAAGCAACGGGCGTTCCCATGGCGAAAATTGCGGCGCGATTGATGACCGGGCGCAAGCTTCGGGAATTCCTGCCCGAAAATATCGACCGGGGCACCGATCTTGACACGGGAAGCTGCTACTACGTGAAGTCGCCGGTATTTCCCTGGAACAAGTTTCCCGGCGTCGATACGGTGCTAGGGCCAGAAATGAAATCCACCGGCGAGGTTATGGGGGTGGGCGACAGCTTCGGCGAAGCCTTTGGAAAGGCACAGTTGGCCGCTGGCCAGAAGTTGCCCACCGAGGGCACGGTCTTTATCAGCGTAACCGACCACGACAAGCGTTACGTCGCCGAACTCGCGCGCAAGTTTGTGCAAATGGGATTCAAACTGGTAGCGACCTCCGGCACGGCTGACGTGATCGAGTCTGCCGGAATGAAAGTCGAACGCGTTTACAAGGTAAAAGAGGGCCGGCCGAACGTGGTGGATTTCATCAAAGGCGAGCGCATTCATCTCATCGTTAACACTCCGACGGGTCCTGAGCCATGGTTTGATGAGAAGGCGATCCGGCGCGCTGCGGTTATGGCTCGTATTCCTACCATCACTACCCTTTCGGCGGCGCGCGCTGCCGCGGAGGGGATTGCGGCGCTGCAGCGCGGAGAAGTAAACATACGGGCGCTGCAGCAGCTGCATGCGGAGAGAGCTACGGCAAAGCAATAAATCAAGGTTGGCGCCTGGTGGCGCTTCGATAGAAAAAGCGATGAATCTCCTTCAAGGCGGTATAAGAAGTTTGTGCATTGGCGTTTCACTGCTTACCCGGTGTTTCCTGATGCTGGCCTGTTCTCCCTCAAAAGCAAAAGAGGAGGCTGAGAGTGCCGTCACTAAATTTCATTCGCGGCTAGATGCCGAGCAATACCATGACATTTACGTTCAATCGAGTCCAGAGTTTCAAAAGTCGGGGAGTGAGGCGGAGATCACAGAGTTTCTCGCTGCCGTTCATCGGAAGCTTGGCCGAGTGCGGCGCTCCGACGAGCGAGGTTTTAACCTTAACTTCAATACTTCGGGCTCAACTGTTACGCTAAGCTATAACTCTCAATTTGCGAACGGTACGGCAACCGAGCAATTCGTCTGGCGAGCTGGAGATCATCCATCGCTCATTAATTATCGAATTGATTCGCCCGTGCTGGTTACCAAGTAGCGCGACTTCACGTCTGAGAGACAGGTCCTCCTATGCTCCTCCACGGTATTTTTCCTCCCATTACTACGCCGTTCTATCCCGACGGCAACGTCTACTCCAAAAAGCTCGAGAGCAACGTTGAGCGCTATTCGCGCACTCCGGCCGCAGGCATCGTCGTGCTTGGTTCGACGGGAGAATCTATTCTGCTCTCCGATCAGGAACGGCGCGATGTGTTGAAATCCGCGCGCGAAGCAGCTGCGCCAAACAAAGTCCTCATTGCCGGCACTGGCATTGAGTCGGCGATCGAGACGCTGCGGCTCACCGAGTACGCCACCGAGTTAGGCTATGACATTGCCATGGTGCGCACTCCGCACTACTACAAGAAGCAGATGAAGCCCGCCAACATCCTGGCGTTTTACCGCACGGTCGCCGATCGATCCCCGCTGCCGGTGATTATTTACAACTTTCCTCAAGCCACGGGCTACGACATTCCCGCTGAAGTGGTGATCGAATTGGCGCAGCATCCCAACCTGATCGGGATCAAAGAATCGAGCGGGGACGTGGAAAAGGTCCGCAAGATGGTGGAAGGTACGCGTGACATCTGCCGCAGTGCTACGGTGACAGAGACGTTCGAGGCGGTGACGCCACGCATGCTCGCGGCGGCCGCGAGTTCGACTGGCAATGGCGGGGAGTTGGTTTCCGTTGCGGCATTGGCGGGTTCGGAGCCTTCATCTTTATCGTTGCCGAAGCCTTCTTCCGCGGCCGTCACGGTCGTCGGTAGTATAAAAACCAGGCAGAAGGAAACGGGATTTCAGGTGCTGGTGGGTTCGGCGCAGAAACTGTATCCGTCGCTCGATGCGGGAGCGGTGGGAGCGATTCTTGCTTTCGCCTGTGTGGCGCCAACCTCCTGTTACGAGATTTACACCGCGTGGAAAGAGGGTGACGCGGAGTTGGTGCGGTTGAAGCAGGCACGCATCGCTCGCGCGGCAGAACGCATCGCCGGTGAGTTGGGAATTCCTGGCATCAAGTACGGGATGGACTTTAACGGTTACTTTGGCGGTCCGGCGCGCCTGCCGCTGCTGCCACTCACGGGTGAAGTCAAGAGCGAAGTTGAAGAACTCCTGGCGGACGTGCGGAACTGAGCGGAAGATGTGACACTGTCCGAACCAAATAAGTTGCGGAAGGGCCGTCCCACGCTTCCCGAAGCCTCGGAAGAGATGAAGGCTTGGTCGGCCTCGCTGGCGACGGAGGCAGCAGGCTGGCCACAGGTCACGACGCGTGCGTTCTTTGGTTTTACTGCTCTTTACCGGCGTGAACGAATCTTTGCCCTTCTGCCGCGCACTCGCGCCCTGGCAACGTCGAATTCACTGGCTTTCAAGCTGGAATCTCCGAAACCATAAATTCTCAATCAGCTACGCCTTGATCCGCGTGTTGACTCAACTGAGATGCGGAAGGTGCGCTGGTTTAGGTTTGAAGCGACCGCCTCCACCGATTTGCGCGACGCTCTGAATTGGCTCGGTCGGACCTACGAGGCGGCTGCGAAAAGAAAAAAGCAGAGCTGAGTTCTGGAGGCTCTGGAGGCAACAAGGCTTGTGATCAAGATTACATCGCGCTATACTGGTTCGAACGAACGTTCGAATTAGGTGAGTCTTCCGAGACTTATGGCGAGTCCGTCAACAGCAGCCCGAGTTTCCGCACGGCGGCACCGCGCCGCTACTCCTTCCGCCACTCGCTTTGACCGTCGCCTGGCCGAGATCCTCACGCATGCGACAGAAGTCTTCTGTAAGAAGGGATACGAAGGGGCGTCGATGCGCGATCTCTCTCGCGCCAGCGGCATGTCGCTGGCCGGGCTTTATTATTACTTCGAATCCAAGGAGCGGCTCCTCTTCTTGATTCAAAAGCACACGTTCACAACAATCGTGCAGCGGCTCAAAACCAGGCTGCAGGGTGTTTCGGATTCGGAGCAGCGAATCCGCATTTTCATCTTCAATCACCTTGAGTATTTCTTGGCGAATCCCGCCAGCATGAAGGTCTTGTCGCATGAGGCGGACGCGCTCAAGAATGGATTTGCTTTGGAAGTGGCGACCATTAAGCGCGAATACTACCGCATCTGCGTCGGCTTGCTGGAGGAGCTAAAGCGTACTCAGGGATTGCAGTTTACTCCGCGTACTGCGGTTCTCAGCCTGTTCGGCATGATGAACTGGATTTATACATGGCATAACCCGAGGATCGATGCGGATGCCGCGGAACTCGCGCGCGAAATGAACGAGATCTTTCTGCGCGGTGTAATGGGGAGTAGATGAAAAGTTTGAGACTTAGCAAAAGATCACAAAGATAAGGAGTCACATACATGGCGACCACAATGCAGCCGACGACCGGCGAAACCACCAAGCAGCTAGTGAACTACCGCAGGGACGGCGGAGTAGCGATCATCGAGATGTGCGATCCGCCGGCCAATACCTACACCTATGAAATGAATCGCCAGCTCGATGAGGCGATCCTACGCGCGCGCATGGAGAATGACGCCTACGTGATTCTGCTGACCGGGGCCGGTGATAAGTTTTTCTCGGCGGGCGCCAATATCAAGATGCTGTCGAGCGTCGATCCGACCTTCAAGTATTACTTTTGCCTGCACGCCAACGAAATGCTGCTGCGCCTGGAGCATACCCCCAAGCTGGTAATCGCGGCCATCAATGGGCATTGCGTGGGTGGCGGGCTGGAAATTGCAATGGCCGCCGATATCCGCATCGCGCGCAAAGATGCGGGCAAAATCGGTCTACCGGAAGTGAATCTGGGCGTGCTTCCCGGCACTGGCGGCACACAGCGACTCTCGCGCCTGGTGGGGAAGAGCAAGGCTATCGAGCTGATGGTGACGGGCAGCACGTTCTCGTTTGAAGAAGCGCAAGAGCTCGGCATCATCAACGACATTTACGAGCGCGACGGCTTCATGGACAACATGATCGAGTACGCCAAACAGTTCTGTCCGCCAAATAAGGCGGCTAAGGCGGTAGGACGGATCAAGCGCGCGGTGCAGACCGGATGGGAGATTCCCATGGAGTCAGCGTTGGCGGTGGAGCGGGAGAACCAACAACTGCTCTTCCAAAGCGAAGATGCGAAGGAAGGCCTGGCCGCGTATGTGGAGAAGCGGCCAGCGGTGTTCAAGGCGAAATAGATGCTCGCAGCTAAAGTGAAGATTGAACCCGGGCAGTTATTGATCGACGGCCAATGGGTGCATGGGGCGAAAAAGTTCGATACCATCAATCCAGCTACGGGCGAAGTGCTGACGCAGATTGCGGAAGGTTCGTCTGCAGACGTTGATCGCGCGGTCGAGGCGGCCCGCCGTGCGCTCGAAGATCGGAACGGCGCGTGGCGAAAAATGTCTGCCAGCGAGCGCGGGCGCTTGATTTGGAAACTCGCCGACTTGCTGGAAAAAAATATCGATGAGTTCGCTGAGCTCGAGACTCTCGACAACGGTAAACCGATCTTTGAGTCGCGCTACGTCGACATGCCGATGGTCATCGATGTTCTGCGTTACTACGCGGGCTTAGCTACCAAGATTCACGGCGAGACCGTCAACACTCTCGAAACTGCGTTTACCTATACTCTTCGCGAACCCGTCGGAGTGGTGGGATTGATCGTTCCCTGGAACTTCCCGCTGTTGCTGGCCTCGTGGAAGGTTGGTCCTGCGCTGGCGTGCGGTAATACGATCGTGTGGAAACCGGCCAGCCAGACTTCGTTGACCACTTTGCGATTTGGAAAGTTGGCAGTTGAAGCAGGCGTGCCCGCGGGCGTTATCAATATTGTGACCGGCCCCGGCGCAATCGGTCGCGCGCTGGTAAAGCATCCCGGCATCGACAAGATTGCATTCACCGGATCGACCGCAGTTGGCCAGGAAATCATGCGCAGCGCGGCTGATACCGTGAAACGGATAACGCTGGAACTCGGCGGGAAATCGCCAAACATTGTCTTCGCCGATTCCGACATCGACAATGCCGTGAAAGGCGCGATTACAGGAATTTTCTACGGCAAGGGCGAAGTCTGTAACGCGGGCTCGCGGCTGTTTCTCGAAAACAAGGTTAGGGACGAATTCACCGAGAAACTGGTGGCGCGCGCGGCCAAAATGCGGCCGGCGGACCCGCTTGATCCGAAGACACGTCTGGGAGCGATTGTCAGCCAGGAGCAAATGCAGACCGTGCTGGGCTACATCGAGGCCGGTAAGAAAGATGGCGCAAAGTTGGTGGCTGGCGGCAACCGCGTCTCGGTAGATGGCAGCAAGGGTTTTTTCATTGAGCCCACAATCTTCGGTGATGTGAAAAACGACATGAAGATTGCCCGGGAAGAGATCTTCGGTCCAGTGCTCTCGGTGCTGACCTTCGACCACATCGATGAAGTCATCGAGCAAGCCAACAACAATCCCTACGGGCTGGCGGCGGCGGTGTGGACGCGCGACATTAAGAAAGCTCACAGCGTTTCGCGCCGTCTGAAAGCCGGCACGGTGTGGATCAATACGTATGGCCTGATGGACGCGTCGCTACCATTCGGAGGTTACAAGAGCTCAGGCTTCGGCCGCGAGCTTGGAGCACATGCAATTGAGCATTACACGGAATTAAAAACAGTCTGGCTGAATATGGCTTAGGAGTGGCGTTTATGCCGGGAAAAGTAGCAAAAATAGGAACGTTTAGTGACTGGGTCGGAATGTTCAACGACTGGCGCAAAGATATCGGTGTCAACACGAAAGACATCGAGGCTTTCCACTTCGACACGCTTTACGGCGCGATCGAGACCGAGGAGATTGAATTCGGTTCGTACAAGGGCCGGCGCAAATGGGAGAATCTGCGCCAGATTCCTACGCAGCAGATGCGCGACGCTCTGATGAACATGATCGTCTACCAGGGCGATACTGAGTTTGCCAGCGTCGAGCAACAGCGCAATCTTCTGGAAAACGCGCCGACGGACTGGGACCGCCGGGCCATCACACGCGTAATGATCGAAGAGATGCGCCATGGCTGGCAAATGTGCGCTTTGCTGGTGGATCACTTTGGTTATTCTGGAAAAGTGGAAGCGCAAAAAATGCTGGAGCGCCGTGCCTTTGACAACAAACGACTGCTGGGCGCATTCAACGTCGAAGTTGATAACTGGATGGATTTCTTCACCTACACCGACTTTGTCGATCGCGATGGAAAATTCCAGTTGCAGATGCTGAAATACTCGGCATTCGCTCCGCTGGGGCGTTCGATGTCATACATGCTGCGCGAAGAGGCGTTTCACATGGGAACGGGCAATGACGGCCTACGGCGCATCGTGGAAGCCGGCGTAATTCCTGGCTGGCTGATACAGAGATATCTCAACAAATGGATTTCGAGTTCATACGATCTTTTCGGGACTGACCATTCGTCGTCAGCGCACTGGGCCTACGTCTGGGGCATGAAGGGACGGTACGATGAACCGAAAAACGAGCACGCCCCCGATCTCGATGATCTTAACGACTATAACCGTAACCTCTATCGTGATGAGGTGGCGGGTCTGATTGAGCGCTTCAACTCGGCGTTGAAGCCGGGCCAAGCGAAGCTGTACGCGCCCCATATTAAGTTTAATCGCGAGATCGGACGGTGGGCGGGGCAGAAATTCCATGCCCAGAGCGGCGAACCGCTCGACGATCGCGCCTACGAAGAACATCTGAAGGAATATATGCCGGGTCCGGCGGACAGACAGTTACTGCTCGAAATCATTGAGACCGAGAAGAAGTGGATCGTGGAAAAAACCGGCGCTCGTGATCCGCTGGCAAGTATCGGCGAAGTCAGGAAGTCAGCGATTAATTTGTAGAGGGAAACGCAATCCAAGGCAATTATGTCCAAAAACTGACGAAATCATGATGACGACTGCCGTGGAATCGAAGCTCGACCGACTGACGCTGAAGATCAATTCTTCGGTTGCGCGGATCGTGCTACGTCATCCGCCGCTGAATGTCATCGACATTCCGATGATGGAGGAGTTAGCGCGGACGCTGGAAGAAATCGAGGCGCGCTTTGATATTTCGGTCATCGTTTTGAGGGGCGACGGCAACGCTTTTTCCGCTGGCGTCAATGTGGCGGATCACACTCCCGATAAAGTGGAAGAAATGCTGCTCAAGTTCCACAGGGTCATTCGCCACCTGGTCACAAGCAAGAAAGTCACCATCGCCTCAGTTCAAGGCCACTGTCTAGGCGGAGGAGCGGAACTGGCGATGGTTTGCGACATTGTATACACGACCGCATCCTCGCAGTGGGGATTTCCAGAGATCAAACTAGGATGTTATCCGCCCGTCGCATGTACGGCGCTGGCTGCGCTGATAGGGCAGAAGCGGGCTGCAGAGCTCATTTTGACCGGGCTCACAATCGGCGGCGCCGAGGCGGCGGATATCGGCCTGGCGAATCGATCCGTTCCCGACCAAGAGCTGTCGGCAAAGGTAGACAGTACTCTTCAAGGTTTGCTAAAGCTAAGTCCCGCCGCATTGGCAGCGACAAAAAAAGCTGTCTACGCTTGGGACTCGATGCATTTCGACAAAGGCCTGGCGCGCGCTGAGAAGATTTATCTCGAAGAACTGATGAAGACGGCGGACGCAGGTGAAGGAATCCGTGCGTTTATGGAGAAGCGTGAACCCCGATGGGCGGGGAAGTAGGCATCAACAGGCTGACGCATGGACTACGAAATCACGCCCGAAGAAGTGAAGACGAAGCTCGACCGTGGTGAAGAGTTCACTTTACTTGATGTACGCGAGCCCTGGGAGTTTGAAACGGCGCACATGGCTGGAGCGAAGCTGCTCCCCATGGGAGATGTGCCATCAAGGGCGCATCAGGAATTGGACCCGGAAAATCACATCGTAGTGGTTTGCCATCACGGCGTGCGCTCCATGAATGTGACCGCCTGGCTGCGGCAGCAGGGTTTCGAGAAGGCTCAGTCTATGCGTGGCGGCATCGATGCGTGGTCGCGGCAGGTGGATCGCAGTGTGCTGGTGTACTGAAGCAGCTCGCAGCTGGCAATTGGCAAGTGGCCAAACCAGGCTGGTAGAAACCACAATGTTCGATTGTTCAACCAATTGCTAGTTGCTTGATCTCATGAAAAAAGAACTGGTCGAACTCAAAATTAACGGACGCAACTACGAATTGGCTATCGAGCCGAGCGCATTGCTGCTTGATGTCTTGCGTCAGGACTTGGGATTGACCGGTTCGAAACGCGGCTGTGATGAATCGTCGTGTGGGGCGTGTACCGTGCTGGTCGATGGCGTGGCCATGATGTCATGCACCCTGCTAGCGGCGAGTTGCGAAGGGCAGGAAATCACGACGATCGAGGGCGTGAGCGAACACGGCAGTCTGGCCGCAATTCAAAAAGCATATGGAGATTGGGGCGGCGCGCAGTGCGGCTTTTGCACTCCGGGATTCATCATGACGGTGAAGTCGCTGATGTCCGAGAATCCTGATCCGTCTGAAGCGGATGTTCGGACTGCCTTGAGCAGCAATCTGTGCCGCTGCACGGGCTACAGGCAGATGTATGAGGCGATCCGAGCGGCAACTAGTGCGCAGCATCGGGGAGCTCTCGCTTCCGGGCAGTGATTAGCGAGAACACGAATGAGCGACTTCAGCATTATCGGCAAGCGCACCGCTATGGTCGACGCGGCGGAAAAGACCACCGGCGGCGGCAAGTACACGGACGACCTCAGCGTCCCGGGCATGCTGGTCGGCAAGATTCTGCATTCGCCGTATCCGCATGCTCGCATTCACCGTATTGATGTCAGTCGCGCCGGAGCGCTCGAAGGCGTAGTCGCGGTGGTCGTTGGCAAAGACGCGCCCAATCCGTATGGAATTCTCCCAGTCGGTCACGATGAGCATGCGCTTGCCCTGGACAAGGTACGCTACGTCGGCGATAACGTAGCGTGCGTGGTGGCAATTTCTGAAGCGACCGCAGAGAAAGCATTGGAACTGATCGATGTCGAATACGAGGTTCTGCCTGCGTACTTCGATCCCGAAGAATCGATGAAGGCGCAGACCGATCTTATCCACGACAACAAGCCGGGCAATCTGGAAAAAGATTATCACCACGTTTTTGGCGAACCCGACCGCGGATTTGCCGAGGCGGACCACATAGCCGACGCACGCTTCATCGCCAATGAGGTGACACACGCCGCCATGGAGCCGCATTCCACGCTGGCTTCATTCCAACTTGATGCCCATACAGGCAAGCTCGGACGTCTCACTATATGGTCGTCGACACAGGTGCCGTACTATCTGCAGCACAAGCTCTCGCTGGTGCTGGAGATGCCGATGTCGCAGATTCGCGTGATCAAGCCGCTGGTGGGTGGCGGATTCGGCGGCAAGAGTGAAGTGATTCCCCTCGAGATCATCGCGGCGGTTGCAGCACGCAAGGCCCAAGCCCCGGTGAAGATTACATATACCCGCGAAGAGGTCTTCTGGGCGCATCGCGGGCGTCCGCGGACCATAATCGATCTCACGACCGGCATTAAAAATGATGGCCGTATCACCGCCGTGAAAGCGCGCGTCGTGCAGGATGGCGGAGCATACTGCTCCTACGGCGTAGTCACGATTCTCTATTCGGGCGCTTTGCTTGGCGCGCTCTATGACATTCCCCACATTCAATATGACGGCTACCGGGTTCTAACCAACAAGCCTGCCTGCGGCGCTATGCGCGGCCATGGAACCGTCAACGTGCGTTTTGCCTTCGAATCACAACTAGACGAGCTTGCCGCCGAGATTGGAATGGATCCGGCTGAAATTCGGCAGCGCAATCTGCTGAAGCCGCCCTGCTTCACGGTGAACGGCCTGAGAGTTCAAAGTTACGGTCTGCCCGAGTGCATCGAGAAGACCGTGGAGCGCTCGGGGTGGAAGCAGCGCAAGGGCAAACTGCCCAAGGGGCGCGGCTTGGGCATTGCATGCAGTCACTACGTGAGTGGGGCTGCGAATTCAATCATCCGCTCCGACATGCCGCACTCGACAGTGAACATTAAAATCGACCGGGATGGCGGGGTGGTCGTATACACAGGCGCATCCGAGATAGGGCAGGGATCGGACACGATGACGGCGCAGGTTGCGGCTGAAGTACTGGGCTGCTCGCTGGCGCGAGTGCGAGTAATTGCCGCCGATACAGACCTGACTCCAATCGATATCGGATCCTATTCCAGCCGGGTGACCTTCATGGCCGGCAATGCGACGCTGCGAGCAGCGCAGGACGTGAAGAAGAGAATCGCAGCGGTGGCGGCCAGCAAGATGGGCTGTGTCCCGGAAGACATCGTGTTCCGTAACGATCTCGTTCTAAAGAAGGGAAGTGCTGCGCCTGCAGCTAAGAAAGCTCAAGTTGAAGAAGTAACGGAAGCGGGCGCCTCAGTGAGCGGGCGCGTGGAAGGGCAGATTCTGCGCGGCTCACTGCAACAGAAGCGCAAAGAAGAAGGACCGAAGGAATGGATGACGTTCGAAGAAGCCGTAGTCGCAGCTATCGATTTCCACGGTGCGCTCACTGGAACTGGTTCTTACGCACCTCCTCAAGAAGCGCGCGGCGGTAAACATAAGGGCGGGGGCGTGGGGCCTTCGCCGGCGTATTCGTACTCGGCGCAGGTCGCTGAGGTTAGTGTGGATGAAGACACGGGCGAAGTAACGGTCCACAAAGTTTGGGCTGCGCACGATTGTGGCCGCGCGCTGAATCCGGTCTCAGTGGAAGGGCAGATCATTGGCTCGGTCTGGATGGGAATGGGACAGGCGCTCACCGAAGAAATGATTTGGAAAGATGGCATGCTGATGAATGCGGGAATGCTCGAATACCGCAGCCCGTCATCGGTGGAATCGCCCGAAGTAGAGCCGATCATTGTGGAGAGCATTGATCCCGAAGGTCCGTTTGGCGCAAAGGAATGCAGCGAGGGATCATTGGCGGCGACGATCCCGGCAATTTCGAATGCGATTTACGATGCGGTGGGCGTGCGTCTGCATGAATCCCCGTTTTCCCCGGAACGGGTGCTGGCAGCGATGCGGGCGAAGAGAAAAGACAAGGCTCTAAACCTGACCGAGGGGGTGGATCCAACAGCGCCGGCGCGTTTTCGCGAACATGGCGGGTCGCTCTGTTTTAAGGATAAGGGGCCGCAACGACATCCGCTCGATCCAGCGCGCATCGAACCCCAAGCCTCTGTCGGAGGTGCGGATTGAGCCTTCCGCAATTCCGGTTGTTGCGGCCACGCGCGGTCGATGAAGCTGTTGCGTATTTGGCCAAACACGCGGGCAACATCCGGGTGCTGGCCGGCGGAACCGATCTGATTCCGTCGATGCGGCAAAAGCTGTTTGAGCCAGAGTATGTGCTGGATCTGCGCGGCATCGGCAACCTGCGCGGAATTCGCCCGCAGACCAACGGGGCGGTCGAAATCGGCGCACTCACTGCACTCAGCGCCATCGAGAAATCCTCTTACCTGCGCCAGCACTTTACGGTTCTCACCGAGGCCGCGGCGACGGTAGCTTCGCCGGTGCTGCGCAACATGGGCACCGTTGGTGGAAACATCTGCCTCGACACGCGCTGTCTTTGGTATAACCAGTCACTCACTTGGCGTAAGGGCTGCGGGTTCTGCATCAAGAAGGATGGCAATCTTTGCCATGTCGCGCCAGGCGGAACGAAATGCTGGGCGGCATTTTCCGGCGATACTCCGCCAGCTTTACTCTGTCTTAACGCAGAGATTGAAATCGCCAGCTCGAAAGGTGCGCGACGCATCGCCTTACGAGACTTTTATACCGGAGATGGGGAGAACTACCGCAAGCTGCTGTCTACCGAACTGGTCACGCGAATATTCCTGCCTGCGGAAGCGGCGGACTATCGAGGCATCTATCGCAAGCTCCGGGTTCGCGGATCAATCGACTATCCTCTAGCGGGGGTCGCGGTTGTGATGAAGCGGACGAACGGACATGTGGCAGATGCGCGAATCGCGATGACTGCGGTGAATCCGGCGCCGGTCTTGGTGCAGCAGGCCGGAGAGATGTTGATTGGGAAGGCAGTGGACGACGCATTGGCGGCAACCGTGGGAGACCTCGCCGCGCGCACCGCCAAGCCTCTGACCACATCGGCCCTCACACCGGAGTACCGGAGAGAGATGATTCGGGTATTCACCAAGAGGGCCGTGCTGGCTGCAGCGAACAATTGATGGAAAAAATCGTTGATCGAATGATTACCGACTGCCACATTCATATTCAGCCGATGGAGATGTTCAAACCTCCCGCGCTCGAACTGATGAAAAAGAAGCGGTCGAACTTCGAGCAGATCAGCGAATTCTGCCGCTCTCCCAAGGTATTTCTCGCATATCTGGATGCATGTGGCATCGACCGCGCTGTGCTCATCAACTACGTAGCACCCGAAGTGATTGGATTCACTAACGGCGTAAATCAGTTCATCGCGGATTACGTCAAGGAAGATCCGAAGCGTTTGCTTTCCTGCGGCAGCCTGCATCCGAGACACACTAACAATGTTCTCGCCGATATGGAGCAGATTCTGCGGCTGGGAATCCGCATGATCAAAATCCATCCTCCACATCAGCTTTTGTTTCCCAACGACTACCTGAATGGCGTAAAGGAATTGGAAATAATTTACCGCGCTGCCGAGGCCAATGGCGTACCGGTGATGTTTCACACGGGGACGTCAATCTTTCCTGGAGCTCGCAACAAATACGGCGATCCCATGTATGTTGATGACGTGGCCGTCGATTTTCCGAAACTAAGAATTCTGCTGGCGCACGGTGGCCGCCCGCTCTGGATGCAAACGGCTTTTTTTCTGATCCGCCGGCATCCCAATGTTTATCTCGATCTCAGTGGCATACCACCCAAGACTTTGCTTGAGTATTTTCCACGGCTCAAAGAAATTGCCGACAAAACTCTTTTCGGCACGGATTGGCCGGGGCCGGGAGTGCCTGACGTCAAGAAAAATCTTGATGAATTCTGCGCGCTGCCGCTGGAAAGGGCTGTGAAAGAGCAGATTTTGAGCAAGACAGCGCTCAGCCTCTGGCCCGATTGACGTTGCCGAACCAAGTCAGGAAGGCCTATGGAACGAAAATGCTTTTTGCGGTATAACAGAAAGTTGCATACCCCGCGGACACACCTTCCCGCGGACTTCGCAACGGAAATCAATCCGATTTAGCGAGATCTTATGTCCAGCCTGACCAGCACCCTCGGCCCCAAAGGCATGGAAGGCATCGTTGCCACTAACTCCAGCATTTGTTATATCGATGGCGACCGTGGCGTTCTTGCCTATCGCGGAATCGATGTGCACGAACTTTCGGATCATTCAACGTTTGAAGAAACGTGTTACTTGCTGTGGTTTGGCCATTTGCCGAATCGGAGCGAGTTGAAAGATCTGCAAGACCGTCTCGTGCAAGAACGCCACCTGGATCCGGCGATCATTCAATTGTTGCGCAATGCCCCAAAGACCGCGCTACCAATGGATGTTCTGCGCACGGCAGTTTCGGCGCTGGCTTTCTACGATGGGGACGAAAAGAACAACGATCACGACGCCAACGTTCGCAAAGCCATCCGGTTGACCTCTCAGATTGCGATGATTGTTGCCGCTTATGACCGGATCCGCAAAGGCAAAGATGCCGTTGAACCGGACCGGTCGCTGTCGCACTCCGCTAATTTCCTGCTGCAGTTGAATGGAAGTAAGCCCAGTGCTACCGCCGAGCATGCGCTCGATGTCGCATTGATTCTGCATGCCGACCACGAACTTAACGCGTCCACCTTTGCGGCTCGCGTTACCGCCGCGACCTTGTCAGACATGCATTCGGCCGTTACCTCGGCTCTCGGCGCGCTGAAGGGACCACTCCACGGCGGGGCGAATGAAGCAGTTTTCCGCATCCTAGAATCGATCGATAGCAAGAGGGCGGATCCCGTCGACTATGTCCGCAACATGCTCGCTCAAAAGCAAAAAGTTCCTGGATTCGGGCATCGTGTGTATCACACCGAGGATCCACGGGCTACTCACTTGCGGGCGATGTCGAGAGATCTTGGACGTTCCAGTGGGCAGCCGCAGTGGTATGAGATGTCGAAAAAAATCGAGAAGTTCGTGAAGTCGGAAAAGAAGTTGAACGCCAACGTGGACTTCTACTCTGCTTCCACCTACCACGTGCTGGGCATTGACGAAGATCTATTTACCCCCGTGTTCGCTGTTTCCCGCATCAGCGGGTGGGCGGCGCACGTCATCGAACAACTGGACGACAATCGCTTGATCCGTCCGCGAGCGGAATATTTGGGGCCGGAATATCCTAATCATTACGTAGCAATGCCAAACCGCTGATCGATCAACCGATTAATTAATCTGTTTAAGGGTAGAATTAGTTGCGGTTTCAACCCTGGCGCCTTTCGAGGCGCCATTTCGTTTTCGGGCGAATGATTGCCAAGGTCTCTCGCAGAATGCAGGTAGAATAGTAAGAGAATGCTGCGCGTATACATCGACAATAACGCCACCACGCCGGTTCTGCCGGAAGTGCTCGAAGCCATGCGCCCTTACTTCGGCGAGCGCTTTGGCAATGCGTCGTCGATCCACCATCACGGGCAGGAAACTCGTGCCGCTGTGGAGCGCGCGCGCGATTCAGTAGCCTCGCTGCTGAGCTGCCAGTCTTCAGAAGTTGTATTCACCAGCGGCGGGACCGAAAGCGACAATCTGGCGATTGCGGGATTGACCAGCGCGGGCGATCACGTCATTGCATCCACGATCGAGCACCACGCCGTGCTGCATGCCTGCAGGCATTTGGAGGAGACAGGCTGCGAAGTAACTTATGTGCCGGTCGATGGGAGCGGCTTGGTCGATCCCGCGGATGTGCGGCGGGCACTTAGACCCAACACAAGGTTAATTTCGATCATTATGGCGAACAACGAAACCGGGGTGCTACAGCCGGTTGAAAAAATCGGAAAGATTGCCGCGGAGGCTGAGGTCTATTTCCATACTGACGCCGTCCAGGCCGCGGGCAAAGTTGTGATTGATGTAAAGCGGATCGGTTGCCACGCGCTTTCGATTTCGGGCCACAAGATGCATGCCCCGCAAGGTGTGGGCGCGCTATACGTTCGCAAGAGGACTCGCCTTCAGCCGCTGTTTTATGGCGGCCGGCATGAACGCTCGCGCCGCGCCGGAACGGAGAATGTTCCCGCGATAGTCGCTCTCGGCAAGGCTGCAGAGTTAGCCATGCAGGGTTTTGTACGTGGCGATCACGAAACAATTTCCAACCTGCGAGACCGGCTGCAGCAGGGAATTCTTGCCCAGGTGGAGGAAGCGGGCGTGAACGGCGACGGCGCGCCGCGCGTGCCCAATACCTCAAATATTTATTTCGATCACATCGACGGCGAAGCGATGGTGATCGCGCTCGATCTCAAAGGCCTGGCTGTTTCCACAGGCGCGGCGTGCTCGTCGGGCGCGATTGAGCCCTCGCACGTGCTTACCGCGATGGGGCTGCGAGGTGATCGGGCGCGAGCCAGCATCCGCTTCAGCCTGGGTAAGCAGAACACGTCGGAAGACGTCGACATCGCGCGGGCGCTCGTGCCGGAGACGGTGGCTCGGTTGCGAGAGTTGTCACCGGTGTATCGGAAGCAAACGGTTGGCCATTAACATGTCAGATCCTCGAACTATCGCCGTAGCCATGTCGGGCGGAGTGGACTCTTCCACCGTCGCGGCCATGCTCCGCGCCGAGGGACACAACATCATTGGTCTCACCATGCAACTCTGGAACCAGCGTCGTCTTGCCGGACGCGAGGGTATGCCGGAGAAGGTGACTGGCCGCTGTTGCTCGCTCGATGATGTTTACGACGCTCGGCGCGTGGCCGAGCACATCAGCATTCCTTATTATGTCGTGAACCATGAAGATCGCTTTGAGCGCGATATCGTGCGTCCCTTCGTCGCCGAATATCTTTCGGGACGCACTCCAATTCCATGCAGCCTGTGCAACAATCACCTGAAGTTTGATCAGTTGCTGGTCGTCGCGCAGCAGATCGGCGCCGATTGCGTTGCCACCGGCCACTATGCTCGCGTGGAATATGACGATGAACGTGGGCGCTGGCTGCTCAAGCGTCCTACCGATCGCGGCAAGGACCAGACCTATTTTCTTTTTGGCCTTACCCAGCAGCAACTCGGCCGTACACTCTTTCCGCTGGGTGGAATGACTAAGCCCCAAGTTCGCGAGATGGCCCGCAAGCAGGGCTTGGCGCTGGCCGAGAAGCCGGACTCACAGGAAATCTGCTTCGTGCCTGGTGGCGACTACAAGCGTTTCATTGCTGCCTATCTTGCCGAAAACGGCGAGGCCTTGCCCGACACTGCGGGTGAACTCGTAACCGCAAACGGGGAAGTGATCGGCGAACACAACGGCATTCACAACTTCACTGTGGGCCAGCGTAAGGGCTTAGGTGTGGCAACCGGCTCGCCCCTGTACGTAATTCAGATCAATGGGGCCGACAAGCAGGTGGTGGTCGGCGGCGACGAACATCTTTATTCGCGCAGCCTGCGCGCGAGACGTGTGAATCTCATCTCCGTGGACGATCTGCGCGAGCCCATGCGTGTGTCCGTGAAGATTCGTCACCGCCACGAGGCCGCGCCGGCCGTGCTCGAGAAAATTAACGACGACGAGATCGTAGTCTCCTTTGATAAGCCCCAGCGCGCCATCACTCCGGGACAGGCCGCCGTGTTCTACGATGACGATGTAGTCGTCGGCGGCGCCTGGATTGTGTAATCCGATTGCGATGTGTCCGCCGTTGCCGATGATACATTCCGGAATGACTCGCGGCCTGCGCGCAGGCAATTAAGGAACGATCTGTCGGATGCCTTCAGTTTTTGCTCCAGGCGCGCCGTGCAATCGCAGTCGCCACATGCCCATGGTTCGCTTCCGTTTTCGTCACGGCACTTCCGCCGGTCATGGGCGTCCTGCACTCGCGCGAGGTCGAAGTACTCTTCCCAATAAGGGCGCTCCTCTTGCAGAGGTGTAGGGCAGTAGCAGACTTCTACCCAACGGACGGTTTGGTCGCCGCAAATCCGCGCCTCGCTCATGTTGCGCAGGTATTCGCCTTCGGCGACGGACCCTTGGCCCAGCGCCTCACTCTCAATCGCTTTCAGCAGATCGTCTTCGCGACCGGACTTTACGCGAGCTCGAACAAGATAGCGCATGAAAAGCAATCCTTGATCGCAGACTGTCAGCGGAGGGGTTGTTGTGGAAGATGGTTCGGGTTTTTGAAATCACAGTCAATGATCAGATGAACATCTCGTCCTGCGGCACAGGCCGTCGCGCATCGCGGCTACGTCCGTTCTTGCGTCCGCGCCCGAGAAGAAACTCAACCCCGGCCGTTACCCCCTGGATCACGCCTGAAACCTGGCGCACGGGCGAGACTACTGTCTTGTGCACTATCTCGGACGCCGCTTCCACCCGGTTGAGCGTGCGGCTGAGCAAGTCGTCCGCGCGGATGACCTGCAGGCGCGCCCGATCCACCACATCGTTCACCGCGGCGTCGAGACGCTGTACTTCGTCGCGCACGACAGTAGTAGTTTCGGTAAGGTTATCGGCAATCACTTGCACTTTGGGTCGGATTTCAGCCAGGATCGATTGCGCCGTTTCGATTGCAGGCAGGGCTTTGGTTTTAACTTCGTTCGCCAGCGTTTCAAAGCGCGTACTGGTCTTGCGCATGGCCAAATACATAGCTGCCAGCAGCCCGGCTTGCAGCAGCACGGCCGCTCCCGTCAGGGCGATAAATAGTGGAATGAGGTTGTTGTCCATAATAGAGTGCTCTCATGGCCAGCAGATCCGACACGGTTGAGCGGCAACATAAGCCGCGAAGACGAAGAGACTATAGATTCTTTGGCGCTCCGGCTCCAGCTCCAGTCTCCGTCGTGGCCTCTTGGTATGCCTGACGTCCGGCCTCGTACGCGGCGCGGAACTGATCCTTTTGCTGCTTAACCACGTCACGGCCGCGATCCACCCATCCAGACGCCTGTTCGCGGGCTTCTTGCGCCCTGGTCTTCATATAGTCGCGACCTTCTTCGGCACGAGCGCGCAGTGCTTCCCGAGTCTCGCTTCCTGCCCGTGGGGCGTATAAGACTCCCGCCAAAGCACCTACACCCAATCCCGCCAGGAACCACACAAAGCTGTTTCCATCGTGATCCGACATATCTGATACCTCCCGGCTATAAGTGCCGATAGTTGGATGGTAGCACCCGCATGGGCGAAATTCAATTACAGCAAAACCCGCAAACCGCGGAGTGGAAAACAGCAACCGAATAATTCTTGGCCAGCGAAGATTTGCTTCGAAGAACGGATTTTGAGAAGAGCAGCGTCTATTTCTTTCTAATTCGCTGACTTCTACTTTTGCTTCGGAGGGGTTGCGGGGGCGGGTGCTGTCGGCTGATTCTTGGCAGGAGCTGATTTCACTCCTTGCAACACGGAGCTTGGCCCGCCGTGCTTGATAGCATAGATGGAAAGAGTCACTGAAGTTAACATAAACAGAACAGCCGAAACTGTCGTAGCTTTGGAGAGCGCTGTCGCCGCGCCGCGCGGTCCGAAGGCGGCCTGACTACCCTGACCACCGAACGCCGCAGAGATGTCTCCCGCCTTACCACTTTGCAACAGCACGACGATAATCAGAAATAGACAAACGATTACGTGAATGATGGTGACAAGAATGATCATGGAATCCAGAGGTCCTAAACTGTTCAGAGTGAGTGCGATAGTGCGAAAGGGGGATTTGAAATGCCCCACAAACGCATCGTCAACGACTTGCAGAGGGTCGGGACGCTCTCTTTAGCCGCTAAGGCATTGTAAAACACCGCCAACGGACTGTAAACAGCGGTAGCGTTTTGCAGTGCTGGGCAATGTACCTCAGAGTGTTGCGACGTTACCTTGAGCATAGCGAGATCGTCCTTACGAAAAGCTCCTCGAAGTGCAGTGCGCGGAGTCGAATGTGCCGACGATCGTGCTTAGATAACGGAGGAATCCAGAACTCGGGATTACAGGCAATTACATTAATTGAGAATTGGCCGATCCGGGTCAATGCGTGCTTCTATGAGAAGGTCATAAAAGTCAAGGCCGACGTGGCGGCCCCTCCTTAATATTTTCCGAACTAACCAAGTGCTAGAAACTCTGGTCGACGTCATCCACCGTTGCCGTGCTTCTATCCGCACTCTGAGTGGGCCGCTGCCGGGCCCGGTGCACTTTGGGGTCCGATCTAAACCCAGGTCCATCCCTACCCGTGACAGACCTGGGATTGTTGGGGCTGCCATCTATGGCGCGATCTTAATAGACCAGCACTCCCTCGAAAATCCTCCTCTAGATTTACATTTGTATTCCGGAAGCAAGGTTTGTGGGTGTGATTGTGACCTGGTAGCCGAGCTTGCGAAGCGCTTGCGCCAGCCTCCGAGCGTGTCGCATCTTGGCCTTTGGATCAGGTTCGATGCCGTGCTCGATAAATCGCTTATTCACTGTGATTGCACCTTAGAGTGCGTTGATCACCGGTAGCTTAAAGCCATCCGTGATCGGGGATCGACCTTCTCATCCTATCTATGGCCACATCCTGGGCAAGGATCATTCTTCAGGTAACGATAGAACCGAGCGCGTCCTCGGCTGGTCCAATATGGGGCTTCGTAATCGTCAATCCCTGGCCCTGTACGCATGAGGCTGAAGAAGATGTGCCGGGACGGTCTGACTACAATTCCCACGTGCCCACGCCACACCACCAAATCGCCGGGTTGAGGCCGCGTAACTCGTAGAAACCTTTCGACCCCAACGTAGAGATCGGAGGAACTCGCGTAGGCGTAAGTAAAGCCAGCTCGCTCGTAGATGGCATGCACCAGATGAGAACAGTCGTGCACTGAATATAGTCGTGCTTTGGAATCGAGTGCAGCAGCGATCACGGACAAACCATCGTCTGGAGTAAGAGTGCGATCGGTCTTTCGCCCATGATTCCCATTTGCGCCCTCTCGTACTATGGTCGAAGCTCCGGTTTGTCGAGGTTCTGGTTGCGCCCACGAGATACACAGAGCAAGTCCAAGAAGCAAGATCGCAATCGGAGGTTTCCGCCGAATCCACATCGTCCCATTTTGATTGGGACTCCGCTTGCTGTGCAGGTTACGGTTGTGCAGGGGCCGGTCACGAATGGAGCACTCCCTTTCCGTACAACTCTCACAGAGCGATGAGCGACGATATAGGAGACAGCACTCATTGAGAATTGGACGATTCAGTCAATGAGTGCAACGGCAACTTTCTGCGGAAACTGCGACCACGCACTTGTTGGCTCTCGTTCCACACATACAAGAATTCTGCGTCGCTGGCGGTCACAACATTGCGGTCGCTTTTGTGAACGGCGCGATTTAGCGCGGCCCGCACATTTTCTTTGCTGTCCTCCAAGTTCGCCAATGGCACCTTCAGAGCCACTCCTTCGGGGAGTTGGTCGAGATCGGAGAGAATCTTTGTCACGATCTCTCTATGTTTTCCATTTCGACCTTGCGGAACATCGACTTGCGCCATGGTCTTGAAGTTCATCGGCGGTTTGCTGACCCGGCTCATCGGATATGCTCCTTCATAGAGGTTAAAACGTCGCCATAACGTCATGCAATCGTAACGCAGAACTAACGATTCGTGCAAGTGCGGAATCGATTCGTTAAGCGAAGCTGCCAACCGTGATCGCGGCGTCAAATAGACTATTCGTAAGTCCCAGTAATTGAGCAACTTAACACGCTAAAGTGGAGGAAAGATTTTCCAAAAGATATAACCCGTACCCCTTCTGGACTGCTACGTTGGGGCATTACGAGGAGTAGTTGAATGCAAGAATCAAAAACACATTTTGAGCAGATTTCGGTGGAGGCCGTGAAACAAATTGCTACGGAACTCTCTGAGAGCAGTGCGATTGAAAATGACAGGTTGAGCTCTGAGACGCAAAACGAAGTCACTTCTTCTCAAAAAGACTGGCGTCAACTGGCGCAACGAATCCAACAGGAGCAGGATCCAAAAAAGATGACCCGGCTGGTGCATCAGCTAGTCGCCACACTCGATGAGAAGAAATTCCCCAAGTAACGGTATCCAACAATTCGTTCGGCACCGAATAGTTCTTTGGTTACGAGGGGAAATAGTTCCACGATGACTGAAAGCAGAGTTGAGCCGGGGACTTGCCGATTTGTCGCGGAGCGCGAAAGAGGAAACGCGGTCATTAGAGTTGAAGTATTCTAACACAGTTCGAGTGCTCAGGAATGCTGCCTTGACTTTTAACCTTTTGGGCGGAATGTCTCTGCAGCAGGCAAAGAAGATAGCCGACACTCTGAATGAGAACGTGCTGGAAATTTCTGTCGGCATGTCGGCCGACCATCCAATGTTTGCGAAATGAGTAGCCCTGAATGTCGAAGGAAGACCGCTGTCCCTTTTGTGTGGTAAACGGCACGTTCCGCCAAATGACAGATTTATCCAACGGGCGATTGATCTGCAAGGGCTGCGGCCACATCATCTTTCTCAACGACAAGGCTTTCAGGTGCCCTTGTTCGAAGTGTCTGGAGATCAAGTTTTCTCCCAGACTGGGCCGGCTGCGACAACGGTGAGGAACCTTGCTCAAACCCGAATTTGTCTACGGTGCATCCAGGCCATGTCACGAAAACTCTTTGTACCGAAGAACGTGAACCGGCGCTGACGGTGAGTAGCCCTGCCGCTTTTGTCAGACCGAGAAGGCGACCCCCGTGTGCGGTAACGCACACAGTCAACTTGGAACAGACTGTGTCCTCCGTGCGCTGTAGACTCCAGTCGCTGTTTTCTCGGCATTCAGACCCCTGGAGACACATGGAGTCCTTATTTGCTGTTCCCGCTTGTTGGATATGTGGGAAACCATGTCCGCTTGAAGATTGCAGGATCGATGAGCGGGGACGCGCCGTGCATCAGGAGTGCTACGCAATGTATGTGGCATTGAAGCAGGAGACGCCGCAGGTTCTTCCAGAAGGCTAGCTAGATTCGTGGAGAGTTTGCTTTTGTCTGCGAACTCTATCGCTCGCCTCACAGGTCTGGGCGGATCAAAGCTCGGCATCGGAGAGAGCGATTCGTAGGAATCGCGTTTTCATTGGGTGTGACAACGCCCATGTCCGTACCGGCAGAGCGCAGCTTCGTCATTCTCAGGTACAAAGGCAAGATTCCGGCGATGGCGTCCGCGCCAAGTGTCAGCGAAGGTTCTTTACCCTGGACACATTTTCTTATGATCCGGTTGGAGCGGAGAAATACCTTCTCAGCAAATTTGATCGGCATCGGTGCGAGGAGGAAGCTTAGAGGAAGCGCCGAGGCATGGTGAAAGGGAGCGTATATTTTGTCGCATGGGACGGATAGGCTTTCTGCCGGGTCATCAGTCTTAAGAAGTCTCAAGCGAAGGGCGTAATCACAAATGAAAGCTGATGTCATTGATTCTGTGTACGATGGCGCATTCACTTCTTCGCGTGCAAAAGAGCGACGGACCGTTTTTCATCAATCAGGTGGCGTCGGCCATCTTCGCTGGCAGTTGCGCCTTGCCTGATGAGCTCGATGACCTGCGCGGGTGTGAGCGCAGGGTCGAGCGCAAATAGTTTGGCCGCGAGATTCACCACGTTCGGAGAAGCCATCGAAGTGCCGGACAACCTCAGCTTCGCCCCACCGGGAACATAACTTTCGACGTTGTAACCGTCGGCATCGACAACCACCGTGGCTCCGTAGCTGGTGAACGAGGTTTCATCACCTGCCTGATTCACCGCACCGACCGCAATCAGGTTGGGAAGATGTAGCGAGGCCGGGACGTCGTCGATGAAGCCGCTGTCGCTGTCGCTGTTACCGGCGGCGGTGACAAACAGCGTGTTCGGCGCGTTTTTGATGGCGGTCTCGATGGCAGCTCGCCAAATAGCGTAGAGTTCGGCAGCCCGCTTCTTGCGCTCTGCAGGATCGGCGCCACCACCGGTCTTGGAAATCCAGGTTTCGAACTCCTGCGGCTCATCTCCCCAGCTCATGTTCACGACTCGCACATTCCGGGTACGGAAGTAGTCGGACATCTGCCGGAAGTCAGCGCCAAGATGGCGAGCCCAGTCGGCCGTGGGAGCAAACGGCAGGTCGGGCAACTGATCGTTGAACCGGGCGACCACCAGGCGGGCGGCGGCATTGCCACGCACCGCGATTCCGGCGCAATGCGTTCCGTGCAAATAGAATCCGAGCACTTTATCCAACTCGAAGAGTTGATGGATTTGCTCCGCGGATAGAGTACTGAACCTTTTCTGCGCCGCATCCGCAGCGGGCGAGTCGATACCATTCTCAATGTCCAAACGTCCTTGTCGAAGTTCGCGGAAATCCGGATACTCCTTTTCCTGCTCGGAAGTAAGCGGATACAGCCACGTCGTAGATGGATCGCCGCGGTCATCAAAAGCAAGGCCATGCGTGCCGCTAGCAGTTGGTTTTGGGTCGGTGAACAATTGATCGGGGAAGAGCGCAACGTCGATCCCGGAGTCCCAGATCGCGACCAACACAGGAGCCAGATTCTGATCTTTGCTGAGGGTGACTTCACGGGCAGCCCAGATATCGGGTTTCACCATGTTATGAGCCGCGATGTACTGCCTCAGAACCTGGCCGCGGGCAGGGAGTAGCGGAATCCAGAATTGCAAGTCCCTTCGCGCAGAGATCAACTCCCACGCCTCCTGGTTATCCAGCGCACTTGACTTCTGGACTGCGGGATCTAGCTCGGTCATCACCGCGCCGAGAGCAACCGATTTTGTGTACAGCCGGGAGCTGGCATAGGAAGCTTTCGTATCATCCTGAACGACGTCCCAGGGCAGTGGGGCGATCGCCTCGCTGTAATGCTTAATAAAAGCCTGCTCGTAAGCAGGACCACCAGTGGTGTGGGTGTCGATGGCAGCTTGCAACATCGCTTGCGGGTAAAGGAAGGCGAGCAGCTTGGCTGCGGGCTTCTGCTGCAAAGCGCGCAGGGCCTCCGCCGTCTGCAACCCGCCCTGGTATTCGCCGGCGAGTTCCTGTAATTCGAGCTTGACCGAAAGCAGAGTTCGCAGCGTAGCTTTGTCGTCTATCGCGTAATCACGAAAGATTGTGTCGAGGTCGGCGCGAACTTTGGTCGCAAAGGCATTAAAAGTGGCGTCGTCCGCTTGCACCAACTCAGAGGCTGGGACCGCCAGCGGATAGCTGAACCGAGGCAGGTCAGCCTGACTGGTGACTTTCTTCTTCTCACTCGATTGTGAGTGGGTGAAAGTCGCGACGAGTAGTAGAAGCCAGGCAAGACTTGGAGCGATCCGGCGACGATCCAGCATGAGACACCTCGGGGTTGAGATCGAAAGCGGAAGTTGCGACTTATGGTGCGAAGCAGTCTAGTGACCCAGTGAGAGCCTGTCAATCCGCGCGCGCCCCTCGATTGCAGCATCAAACCACCTGACGTTGTCCGGAAAACCCCTTCCGAGGATTGATCCGCTCGGATAGCAGGCGCTGCATCACAGCGCCATCGCGATGACGATGGGCGGGTGGTAGCGTCAGCGAATTGTGATGGAAACTCGCGACCGGTTGCGAAACCGTTCCACGCCAGCAGCGAACAGCAAAGCGACTCGAGCGCTAACAGGCTGGTTGGCGCCTGCTAAGTGATTGAAAACTTGGTGCGGAAGGGGGGATTTGAACCCCCACGCCTTTCGGCGCCACCCCCTCAAGATGGTGTGTCTGCCAGTTCCACCACTTCCGCACGGATGTGAAACGAAACCATCAGGGGGCGCTTGGATTATAGCAGAAGGAAGCTGCCCACTCGGCGCGCACATTCCCGCCTTGATGCCTCCGGCATCGTCTGAATCGTAACTAATCCCACAAAATGCGCCCCTCGACTGCCTACGGCATTAATCACCGATCTTAATCTCCGGAGGGTAGCAGCATCTCCTCGGGACCAGGCTCGATTTGAACAGGCATGTGCGGAGAACCGCCGAGAATGGTCTGGCATTCCGCGTCCGGACCCTGCTCAGTCCGGAGCAACGGTTTTATTCCGCCAAACTGCTCAGCTTCGGTCGAACCGGTCAGCGCCGTCGTTGAGGCCAGTCCGCCACTGATTACTTGCTGTACTTGATCAAAGTAGCCCGTCCCCACAAAGCGTTGGTGCTTTACCGCTTCGTAGCCGTACTGAGTTTCCCGGCTGAACTCTTTTTCCTGCAAACGGGAATAAGCAGTCATCCCCGCCTGCTTGTACCCGCGCGCCAGCTCAAACATGCTGAGGTTGAGCGCGTGGAACCCGGCTAGAGTTACAAACTGAAACCTATAACCCATGCGGGCCAGTTCGGGCTGGAAGCGGGCGATCGTCTCTTCATCAAGCTTTTTGCGCCAGTTGAAACTGGGTGAGCAGTTGTAGGCCAACATCTTCTGTGGATACTTCGCATGAATAGCATCGGCGAACTGGCGCGCTTCTTCGAGATCGGGATGCGAGGTCTCGCACCAGAGCAGGTCCGCGTAAGGCGCATAAGCCAGGCCGCGCGCGATTGCTGACTCGATGCCACCTCGAATGCGGAAGAAACCTTCGGAAGTACGCTCACCCGTACAAAATTTGCGGTCACGCGCGTCGACGTCGCTGGTCAGCAGATGCGCGCTGTCCGCGTCGGTTCGCGCCATCACTAGCGTCGGAACTCCCATCACATCCGCCGCGAGTCGCGCCGCTACCAGCTTCTGCACTGCCTCGTTGGTAGGAACCAGCACTTTGCCGCCCAGGTGTCCGCACTTCTTTGCTGAGGAAAGCTGGTCTTCGAAGTGCACGCAGGCCGCACCCGCCTCGATCATTCCTTTCATCAGTTCGAATGCATTCAACGTCCCGCCGAAACCTGCTTCAGCGTCGGCAACAAGGGGCGCAAACCAAGTCTCGGTGGGGGCAACTTTTCCTTCCGCATGATGCACCTGGTCGGCCCGCTGCAGCGCACTGTTGATGCGACGGCACAGGTTGGGAACACTATCCGCCGGATACAGGCTCTGGTCGGGATACATTTGTCCCGCATTGTTGGCGTCCGCCGCCACTTGCCACCCGCTCACATAAATTGCCTTCAGGCCCGCCTGCACCTGCTGCACCGCCTGATTGCCGGTGACCGCACCCAGGGCTTTCACGTAAGGCTCGGTCTGTAATAGTTCCCACAATCTCTCTGCCCCAAGACGAGCGAGCGTGTGTTCAATGTAGATCGAACCGCGCAGCCGCAGCACATCCTCCGCCGTATACGGGCGCTCAACTCCCTTCCATCGCGAATTATTTTTCCATTCGTAATTCAGGCAATCCTGCGCCACAGCGTACTGTGCGATCTGCTGTTCGTCGCTCATGGAATGTTGTTGGAACCCCTTCTTCATTTCATTTTCTTTAGCAGACATAAGTGCTCTCTCCTCGGCGGTCGGCTTCTTCGGGCGTGTTCAATATAATGAACATATATTCACCATACTGGCGAAGAGTAGTGCACTTTCAACTTGCGGGTCAAGGGCGGTGTTCAGTATGATGAACATACATTCACTTTATTGGCCGACTACAGGCTTTTCTATCATCATGGCGAAAAGGCTTTCCGATTCTCCTTCTGCTGCCGTTGAACGTGCTTTGGCGATGCTGGAAGCTGTCGCCCAAGCCTCCGATGGATTAAGTAATGCCGAGATCAGCCGTAAACTCAACATTCCAAAGAGTTCGGCCAGTTACATTCTCCGCACCTTGGAAACTCAGGGATATTTGGCTCGCGACGCGGAGTCGGGAAAGTACCGCGTAGGCCTGAAGATTTTGAGTCTTAGCCGCGGCGCTTTGGGCGGACTGGATGTTCGCGGGGTGGCGCTGCCCATCATGCGACGGCTGATGCAGCAGACTGGCCTCACGTGCCATCTTGCCGTGCTGGACGGGTCTGAGGCCGTCTACATTGAGAAAGTGGAGCCGGAGGGCTTTATCCGCATGGACACCTGGGTCGGACGCCGTATGCGCGTGCACGCCACCAGCGTTGGCAAGGCGATCGTCGCCCACATTCCTCAGGAACAACTGGAGCAAATTCTGCGCAAGAGCGGCATGGAAAAGCGCACTCCCAAGACAATCGTCACCTTGCCCCGCCTGCTCAAGGAACTGGAAAAGGTGCGCTCGCAAGGCTGCGCCGTCGACGACGAAGAGAACAATCTGGGTGCGCGGTGTGTTGGCGCTCCTATTTTCGACGAGCGGGGCGCCATTCTCGCCAGCCTGGGACTAAGCGGAACGACTCAGCAGGTGAGTCCGCATACCATGCCCCATATTCTCGAGGCTCTGAAAGACGCGGCGCGCCACATCTCCATGGGGATGGGATACCGCGCTCCCCAACGCCATATGAGCAGCGCCTAATCCATTACCGGAATGCACGCCGGCCTAATTGCAGATTCTTTACGCGGCTGCTCGATTGTCTATGCTGATGTTCTGCGCTCCTCTGCTGTAGCTCGTCCCGAGGCAGGCGGAAGTGGCATCAAGACGATTCCGCGCTGCTCGTCGTGAACCAGCGTCGAAAGCCCGTCGCACTGATCGTACAGCCAGTACCGTTCCAGCCGCCGGGGCGGACGCCGCTTATCACGCGAGGGCGAAAGTTTCAGGTCTGCCGGTTTGGCCACAACCTCTGTTTCCAACAGAAAGAGTTTGCCTTCGCCTAATCGAAGAAACGGTCTTGAGCATTGCGGATTCGCACAGTGGCTGAGCATAACATCCTCCGCCGGACTGCCCTCTCAAAATCAGATGTACAACGCTCAGCAATATTCACCGAGCCCTTCGACAGAGCGGCTAGATTGCACAGCATCTGCATGTCAGATACCAAGATTAGGTTCACAGACTATTGGCCTAACTCGCAAATTCCACGCCGCTGGCACTTCGTTCAACGTGCCGACTCATCGACACTCTGACGAATCTTCGGCGTCGTGCCTTGCCCGAAGCTCGACGCCCCACTACCATTCCTGAAATGGCACAGCGCGTCCTGTTGTGTTCCCCGGATTTCTTTGACGTTATCGACCAAAAAAATCCTTACATGTCGGCGAATGCACCCGTCGATCACGAGAAGGCCCAGCGGCAATGGCGGGCTCTCCGTTCCGCGCTTGAGCAAGCCGGATATGAGGTCGAAACCGTCGCTCCCATCCCAGGCCTCGAAGATATGGTCTTCGCCGCCAACCAGGTTTTTGTCGGTGTTCATGAAAGAGTGGGGAAGTTCATCGTGCCCAGCCACATGTTGCACCTGTCCCGACAGCGTGAGGTTCCACTATATGTGGACTGGTACCACCGGCGTGGATTCAAGATTGTTGACGTTGATCTCGGTGACGATTACCTCGAAGGCCATGGCGACCTCCTTTGGCATCCCGACTGGTCTCGCATTTATGCGGGCTACGGCTTTCGCTCGACCCAGGGCGGTGTCAAGAAATTTAGTGATGCCATGTTTAAATTGGGAATCCCGGTCGTCCCTCTTCATCTGATTGACCGTTTCTGCTATCACCTCGATACCTGCTTCTGCCCGCTGAACAACGAAGCCGTACTCATTTTCTCAGGTGCTTTTGTTCCGGAATCGCTTGCGACGCTACGCGCTTACTGGAAGCGGGTACATGAACTCACTTCCGACGAAGCCCACACGTTCATGGGCAACGGCATTGTTGCCGGGCGACGCTACCTTACTCCTCGCATCACGCCGCACCTTGAAGGCGTACTTCATCAAGAGGGTCTCGTGCCCGTTATTCTCGACACGTCGGAGTTCGAAAAAGCCGGCGGCAGCTTATTTTGCATGAAAGCTTTTCTGCCGTAGCTACAGTTCCTACCTTGGGGCGCTAGTGCACCATCGCTCCGCTGACTGCAACGGCCACTCCAACCACGCTGAATAGAACCCCCAGGTGCCAGAAGATTCGCCGGCCGGAAAGCAGCGTGATTGAGGTAATTACCAGCCCAATCTCCAGAAATACTTCTGCCAGGTCATAGCGGTCGGCGCGCCTTCTTTCAGTATCGACCTCACACTCTAATTTGTGCGCCTCGTCTTGTATCTCGTCCTTTTCGTGCTTGTACCGTTCTGCTTCCTGGCTATATTTTTCTCGGGACTTGGCCACTGCGACCGCGTCATTACTAGCCACTACGGCAGCCATTGCGCTGAACAATTCGTCCTCATGCTCGCGAATGTTTTTAGCTTGGTAATAGGACCATTGATCGGAAGACTTTGCCTGCAGCACAACTTCTTCAGTGTGCGCCCGGTGTCCCAGTAGCGATACTACCGCTACAAGCACAGCTAGCACGGCCATGGTTAATGACACCGGAGCCAGGCTGGGGTTGTGGTGCGCGTGTTCAGCATTCTCCTGTAGTTCTTGAAGCTCGTCAGCACTCATTGATTCTCCAGGGTGAGAATTTTCCTTTAGAATTTCGGCGCAAGTTTTCGATGTTACGAATTCGCCATTTTGGCAAGCAAACACAGATCTGACTTCGATGAATATCGAACGCCGAGGTGAAGAGCCGGCAAACGGATCATTCTCCCATTACCTTCACGATCACCCGCTTGTCGCGCTGCCCATCGAATTCGGCGTAGAAGATGCGCTGCCATGTTCCCAAATCAAGCTTGCCCGCGGTGATCGGCACGATTACTTCGTGGTGAATCAGCAGCGCCTTGAGGTGCGAGTCGCCGTTGTCTTCTCCGGTTTCGTGATGCTTGTAGTTCTTGCGAAAGGGAGCCAGGTGTTCCAGCCACTGATCGATATCCTCAATCAAACCGCTTTCATTGTCATTCACATATACGCCCGCCGTGATGTGCATGGCGGAGACCAGAACCATACCCTCTTTCACTCCGCTTTTGCGCACGATCTCTTCCACCTGAGGAGTCATGTGCACATACGCTCGGTGCGTCTTGGTATGGAACTTTAAATACTCGGTAGCAATTTTCATCGGGTAAAGCCTGCTTACGCAAGATTCTAACCGAGCGCCGCCTGAAACTTTTGGACGATTACTTCCGTTACTCCTCGTTCCACTGGAATCACAGAAAACTCGCCCGTCTTGCTGCATACTCAGATTGTCGTGGAGGCCTCGGTGCTGTTCAGGCTTGATTATTTATCCTGTATTCTTACGATCTTTTCTACCGTTTTGTTGGGAAAGCGCTATTGGGAGGGCTGGATTCTGGCGGGAATCAATAGCGTGGTCATCTGTGTCATCGGATTCCGGACGGCACAATTCGGCTTCATTCCGGCAAACGTGTTCTGCATTGCGCTCTACGCCGTGAATCTTCGCTCCTGGCGAAAACCTGAAACTCACTGAAGGGTTAAGATTCGGCGGAACGTCGGACATTCTCGAAATCGCTAGCGCATCGTCTCTTCGATCTCGGAAATCCAGTCAGGACGCTTCAGCACTTCGCGCGGCTTGGGACCATCCGCGGCGCCCACGATTCCATCCTGCTCCATCAGATCGATCAGGTGCGCGGCACGGCCGTATCCAATGCGCAGCCTCCGCTGCAGCAGGGAAGTGGATGCCTTGCCAAATTCAACCACCAGTTTAACGGCATCCTGATAAAGAGGATCGTCGTCGCCGCCGTCCGTCGATCCGTCGCCGCTGCCTCCGCCGCTTCCGGCCTCGCGTTCTTCTTTTGGCGCTTCAAGGAACTGTTGCTGGTATTCGGCAGAACCTTGCGCCTTCCAGAATTCCACCACCGCCGCAATTTCTTTTTCAGTGACCAGCGGCGCATGCAGCCGATGTACTCGCGCGGATCCCGAAGGCAGGTAGAGCATGTCGCCCTTGCCGAGCAGGGCCTCGGCTCCGTTGGCGTCGAGAATGGTTCGCGAATCAACCTTAGTGGCTACACGGAAGGAAATGCGCGCCGGGAAGTTGGCCTTGATCAATCCCGTAATCACGTCAACCGACGGACGCTGCGTTGCCAGCACGAGGTGAATGCCCACGGCGCGAGCCATCTGAGCCAGCCTCGTGATCGACTCTTCCACATTGCTCGAATCGAGCATCATCAAGTCGGCGAGTTCGTCGATGATAATCACGATATAGGGAATCGGTTTATCGTCGGACTCCTCTTCAAACAGGCTTGGCGTGCCGCCATTGTCGAACAGCCGGTTGTATTGGTCGATATTCCGGACACCCTTCGCAGCCAGCAGCTTGAGCCGCCGTTCCATCTCGCGCACGGCATTACGGAGAGCATTCGCCGCCAGCTTCGGTTCGGTGATAATCGGCGTATAGAGGTGCGGCACGCCCTCGTAGTTGCCCAGTTCTAGCCGCTTCGGGTCCACCAGGATCAGACGCACCTGTTCCGGCGTAGCCTTATACAAAATCGACATGATGAAGGCATTAATCGCCACGCTCTTGCCGGCGCCAGTTGAGCCTGCAATCAGCAAGTGCGGCATTCCGGCGAGGTCCGCGACCACAATGCGTCCATTGATGTCTTTGCCCAGGGCCATCGTCAGCTTCGACTTTTGCCCCACGAACTCCTGCGACTCGATGTTCTCCCGCAGCCAGATAATCTCGCGCTGGCGATTCGGTACCTGAATACCCACGGTCGATTTTCCCGCCATGCGTTCGATCAGAATGCTTTCGGCCTTCAATGCCAGGCAGAGGTCGTCGGTGAGGTTGGTGATGCGGCTGTATTTGATTCCGGCATCCGGCTTGAACTCGAATGTCGTAACCACGGGACCGGGATTGATTTGCGTGATCTGCCCGTGCACCTCGAATTCCGCATACTTTTCGGTGAGCACTTGCGCCAGCAACTTCAATTCGTCGGCGTCCACAACCTGCTGTTCGTCCGGTCGCTGCAGCAAGCTGCTCGAGGGCAACTTGTAGCCCCCCGCAATTTTTGGCATGGTTGTCTTGGCCTTGTGGTCACCGTCAGCGCGAACAGTCACTTGCGGGTCAATCGCCGCTTGAGCCAGTGATTCCGCTAGAATTCCTCCCCTCGATGCCGGAACGTCTTCTGCCATCTCAGCTTCCATCATGCGTTCGATGCCTGTACGGCGGGGCTCTGGAGCAGGCCGCATCTGAACTGGAGGGTCGGCAGAGCCGGTCGGCCGCGACGGAATCAATTGAGCCTTTACCAGCGGCCTCGAATTTCGGCGCTTCTCCAATTCCTTCTGCTGATGTCTTTTAATCCGCTCTTCCTGCCAATCCTGATAGCGATTCCACAGCGCAGTCACAACGGCAAAGCGCGTCGGCACCCAGAGCTGGATCGACGAGAACGAAAACGCCGTCGACAAATAAAGCGCAACTGCGAGCACACTGGCACACACGATGTAAGCGCCCGCAAGATTCAAGTAGTGGATCAACACATCGCCGACAACTCTCCCCAGTAGGCCTTCGATCGGAATCACATTGAACCAGCGAAAATGACCCGGCACCAGCGCCAGCAGGGCGGGGACGAAAACTATGAGCCAGATTCCGCCCAGGCTCTTAGCAATTGGAGATTGGACTTTCCGGGAAGCGAACCATCGCATTCCTAAAAGGCTGAGGAATACTGGCAAAAGAAAGGCGCCGATTCCAAAGAACTGCAGAATCAGGTCGGCGAGGATCGCTCCGACCATGCCAATCCAGTTGCGGGCAACATGGGTTCCGGTGAGTACAGAGGCACTATCAAAAGACGGATCGAGAGGTGAATACGAAGCCAGCGCGAGGAACAGGAGGAGAGCAGAGACGCACAACAGGAATCCGATCAGCTCATTGAGCCGCCGATTGCCCGTGGGGACAAAGATGCTTGCCAGAAAACGCATTTTAGGCCGTCGTTAACACCGGACGCAAAAGAGTCCTGTGGCGCAAATCGGCCAGAGCCCCATCATTATGCCAAGAAGCGGACCTGGCGGCAATGGCGGAGTTTGGCGGGAGTGTACAGTTGGATTACTGCGAAAAAGATGGAACAACCACAAAGGACACGAAGGATCACAAAGAGGTTCATTTCTATTTTACCTTCGTGCAACATCGTGTCCTTTGTGGTTGATCGACTTGACTTATCCCGCCAATCTCGACGCGAACACCAGCACCAGCGTTCCCACGATGAGGCGGTAGACGGCAAACGGCACGAATCCGTGCTTGCGCACGTAGGCCATGAACCACGCCACAGAGGCATACGCAACGAGGTACGAAACCACGAACCCGATGGCCAGGACGATCCATCCGTGCGCGTCAATCTGCGAAACGCCAATCGGATTCTCGCCCTTGCCGCGGAGTGACTTGAACAACGTGTATCCGGTGGCGGCGACCATGGTTGGGATCGACAGAAAGAATGAGAACTCAAGGGCTGCGGCGCGCGACATACCGGCAAGCTGGCCGCCGGCGATGGTCGCCATGGACCGCGACGTTCCGGGAAACACTCCTGAGAAGATCTGGCAGAAGCCAATCCAGATAGCTTGTCCCAGAGTCATGGCTTCCATCTTCCAGGTGCGAATGCGGCCTCCGCTGGCCGACGGTCCCGCGGCTTCCGACTTCGCGTTCATGGCATCGACGATCCACATTATGATTCCGCCAATCAGCAGCGACCAGCCGATGATGCGCAAGTTTTCCAGGTGTTTGCCAATCACCTTAGTCAGCAGGAACGAAGGAATCGCCGTTATGACAAACGCGATCATGACTAAACTCAGTGGATGCGTGAGGGCAGTACGGTCAGCACTTTCGCCGCGCGGGAAGGTGGAGACAAACTTCGCAATGCGGCTGCGGAAATACACCGGCAGGCAGGCGATTGCGCCCAGTTGAATGACAATGGAATACATCTTCCAATAGCCGTCCGACAGGCTGATATGCAGCAGCGCTTCAGACAGCCTCAGATGAGCAGTTGAGCTAACCGGTAAAAACTCCGTCAGACCCTCGACAATCCCCAACACAAACGACAGCAGGTAGTCGTTCAATCACCCTCCCGAAATAAGGGAAACAGTATCGCAGAAAAGCTTTATCAGAAATTAATGGAAAGGCTTCGACGCGTCCTAAATGAACCACGAAACAAACGGGTATTCTCACCTTCGCTTAACTTTGGTTCCTTTGCGGTTAATCAATCTAAGTACTTGATTAATCACCGGAGTTTCCATAAGTCGGGATACCTTGCTGCAGATAGAAAATCAGCCGCTGCGCCCGCAAGGCCCAATCACTCTGGCCATACTGGCTAACAATTTTCTGCGTCAAACTCACCGCGCGGTCCTTGGATTCGGCCGACTTCTTCTGATTAGGTTCGGTCTTGTAAATCTCGATCAGCGCAGCCCGGCGCCAGGCAGCGTTATACAACGCTTCAGCTGCTGCGGGAGATTGCGGGTGCTCGCCGGCATATTTCTCGTATAAGTCCGCTTCTTTCTCTGGACACTTCGATATACCTTCCCACTCGCCGCAGAGCTTGTTCTCAATGAGACGAAAGTCGGCGAGATCGGCCCATTTAGTGCCAGGATATTTCTTGATCACCATCTTCATCCATTCTTCTTTCATTTGGCCGCGCATGTATGCTTCACGCTCGCGCGCGGAAGGGCGCGTCATAATGTCAGAGCGCTCGATTTGCCAGCGAATATCAGCGGCGCGATAAAGCGCTTCAGCGGCCAGTGGCGAGGTCGGCATCAGATCATAGACGCGATAGTAGAGTTGCATCGCATCCTGCGCGGCATCGCGCCGTCCGCGCCGGCGGCTCGCCTGATCTTCCGAATCCGCGGCTTCGCCAAAAATGATCCGATCGCCGTCTTGCGTGGTCGCGGTCACCACCCCTTTGGCCGGGACCCAACCGGTGATCGTCTTGCCTTCCTCCTCTTCCTCCGTAGCATCGTCGTCGTGGCGAGGCTGGGTCAGAATTGCCTGCACGTGAACCCAGTCGCGTCCAGTCTCAATGATGATCAATTCGCGTCCGCGCCCGACCTCAACCAACTTGGCCGCGTCTGTGCTGGGGGATATGCGAATGTTCTCTTCATGCACAAGGGTTCCGCGCAAGGCATCGGCGAAGGCGAAGGGGACAACCAGGAGAATGCTGGCGACAAGTGTGCTGGCAAGCGTTCCGAATCGCAGTTTCATAATATTTTGGGAGCCAGGAGTTATGTTAGCCCAGAACAAGCCTCTGGGGACAAGTCCCCGTGAGGCCGGCGTGTGAAATTATTGTTTGCTATCCAATTGTTTGCTATCCAGAAGATGAGTGGTGGGCATCGTGATGACGAGCGTTCGATCCCGATCACCCTCGCCACATGAATACCAAACCAACTGGTAAGATTGCCGACGCTCGGCGGGTTCCTTCCCGATGACACCTTTATCAATGTTCGGCCTGTTTTCGGTGACGGCGATGCTCGTTTGCTATGCCCTCGAAGCACGCAGCCCATGGTTCGTCCTGGCCTTTGCCGGATCTTGCGCACTCGGCTCCATCTACGGATTTCTGCAGGGAGCGTGGCCGTTCGGGTTAGTCGAGGCCGTCTGGTCGGTGGTCGCCATCGTGCGCTGGGCAAAAGCGCGGGGTTCAACATAATTTCGAGTCGCCTATTCCATCTCGCTTCAATTGGCGGCGGGAATCCTCCAGCATTTTCGGATCGATGTTTCCGCCACTAATGATGGCGACATTTATTTTTGTCTTCGGAACCTGCTCGCGGTGAAACAGGAATCCGGCCACCGCCACGGCTCCACTGGGCTCCGCTACGGTGTTGGGATTTGCCGCCAGCAGTTTGACTGCTTCGCGAATCTCATCTTCGGATACGGTTACGATATCGTCCACATAGCGGCGGATGTGCTCGAAGTTGATAGGCCCGATGCTTTGCGTGCGCAGTCCATCGGCGATAGTACGAGATACTTCGCCAGCAGGGAACTGAACGATCTTGCCTGCGCGCAAGCTGGCCTGCGCATCTGCCGCCATTTCCGGCTCGACGCCGATCACCTTGACCGAGGGCTTGCTCAACTTAATGGCTGTGGCCACACCGCTGATCATGCCGCCGCCGCCGACCGGCGCATAAACTGTTTCGACCTCCGGCAGGTCTTCGAGAATCTCCAACCCAATAGTGCCCTGACCAGCAATGATCTGCTCGTCGTTATAGGGAGGCACGATCACATATCCATGCTGCGCGGCCAGTTCTTCGGCCTTGAGCTGACGCTCGGCGCTTCCCGGGCCCACAAACACGATCTCTGCGCCCAGCGCCGCCGTCGCCTCGCGCTTGATCGCCGGAGTGTTGTCCGGCATGACGATGACCGATTTCACGCCCAGTGCCCGCGCTGCGTAAGCAACGCCTTGTGCGTGGTTGCCGCTGGAATAGGAAATTACGCCGCGCTTACTTTCTTCCGGGGAAAGTGAGGCGATCTTGTTATAGGCGCCGCGAAGTTTGAAGGCGCCGATCGGCTGCTGGTTTTCAGGCTTCAGGAAGAGTTGGCGAGGGTCCTCTGCGCATAGTTTGAATTGGATCAGACGGGTGTGGAAAGTGATTCCGTTTAAACGGGCTTGGGCAGCACGGATGTCGGCGATTGAGACCATATAAGAGTCTGCTTCTGGTGTTTAAGTAAACATTTCATCTTAAATGAAGTTTGCTCCGCGTGAGATCGATAGGTAACAATGAACAGAATGGAGATTCGCTAATCTAACGTAGTAGGAGCGACCATGAATAGCGCCAGCGCCACATGGATTGAGAAGCACCGTTTCAACGGCGTCGCCGACGGCGGTCACACGATTGTCGTCGACGGCGACAAAGCTGCCGGCAACAGTCCCATGGAACTGATCCTGATTGGCTTGTGTGGCTGCACTGGCTACGATGTGGTCTCAATCTTGCAGAAGAAACGTGAGCCCTTCACCAGCCTCGAAGTCCGCGCCGAGGCCAAGCGCGCCGCCGAGCCGCCGTCGGTCTACACAGCGATCAAGTTGATCTATAGCATCGGTGGTAAAGTCTCGCGCAAGTCTGCCGAGGACGCGGTCCGACTCTCGAAGGAAAAATATTGTTCAGTCTCCGCCATGCTCGAAAAGACCGCAACGATCACCGCCGAGATTGAATACGTAGACGCATAGAACGGTCCCACACGTGACTCTGGGAATTTTTCTGTTCACTTAAGATCGAAACGATTCGCGAGGCTGAACATCCCCAACCCAAATCACGAAAGCTCGCGCCCGCATCCTCTGCGTGGCTACTTCTTCATCGCCTCGGCGGCTTTTCTTTGGGGAGTCTCCGCCGCTCTGGGCCGCGCTGTCTTTACCGGAAAGCTTCACTTGAGCGCCGCCGCGCTGCGGCCAATCGATCCTCTTATTCTTTCGCAGACCCGCACCACATTCTCGCTGCTCGTGCTATTTCCCATTCTCATCGGCACGCGAGGCTGGCAGCGCATCAAGCTGCCCGCGCGCGATCTCGCTTACTGCCTACTTCTCGGCGTTCTCGGAGTGGCTGTCTCCAACTATTTCTATTACGTTGCGATTCTACGAACTAACGTCGCTACCGCAATCATCGTGCAATACACTGCGCCAGTGTGGGTTCTTCTGTATGTAGTGGCGCACGGCCAGCAAAAGCTGACGCTACAAAAAGTCGTTGCCGTCGTTCTCGCCGTCACCGGAATAGCCCTGGTCATCGATCTCCTAGGAAACCATTCCGGCGCGACGCTTCGCCTCGATGCTTACGGCCTCATCGCGGCACTGCTCGCCTCTTTCTCTTTCGCCTTTTATAATGTCGCCGGACACCGCATCCTCGCTCACTACAACCGCTGGCGCGTACTCGTCTGGACGCTCACTGCGGCCGCAGCCTTCTGGCTCGTCGTCAACCCTCCCTGGAAAATCGCCGGCGCCCACTACGTACCGGCGCAGTGGCTGTTTCTGTTCGTCTTCTCCATGATCTCGGTTCTTGGAGCGTTTTCACTTTATTTCCTCGGGCTGCAGCATCTCGAACCTACTCGCGCCATTATCGCCAGTTGTCTCGAGCCCGTGTTCTCCATTCTCCTGGCCGCCCTGCTATTAGGCGAAGTGCTGCGTCCAATCCAGACCTTTGGGATCGTTTTTGTGCTGGCCGCCATCGTGATCGTACAAAGGCCAGGCCGCGCCATTGCCGAGGAGTCCCTCGTGGTTGATCCCATCGAGTAGAATTCCGGCTGAATGCTCACTTTTTCATTACTCTAGATTCTTCCCTCGCGTCTCCGGCAACTGCGTCGTCATCAACGCGGCCAGCAGGTACGCTCCTGCGCACAAATAAAACGCCCAGCCCAAACCTTTGCTCTGGCCTACCCGCCCAATCACTAGCGGAGCCACAGAGCTCATCGCTCGCGCACCGTTGTATGTGAATCCGAGAGCGCGGGCGCGCAAGCTAGTGGGAAAAATCTCGCTGCCCATAATCCCAGAGCCGGAGTAGAGTCCGGTTCCGAAGAACGCTACCATCGTTCCCATGGTCATGAGGAATGCCGGGGCATGCGCGGCGGCGTAAAGTGGAATTAGAAGTGCTGCTGCCAAGCTGTAGATCAAAAACGCTTTGCGTCGCCCAAGCGCATCAGCTACCCAGCCGAAACTGATATAGCCAGGAAACATCCCAAACAGATTTAATACGACCAGCAATGTGGTTGTGCCGATCACGCCGAAGCCACGCCCACCCTGCGACGCCGGCAGCGACAAATACGGCGGCATCCAGGTGAATAGTCCCCACCAGGCGAACAAGCAGAAGAAATTAAAGAACAGCAGCGCGAAGGTATGCTGCCGATAAGGCCGCCGAAAAAGCACCGAGAAGCTCGTAGAAACGTAAGTGGTTGCATCTTTGCTGGGGTCAGCAACGCTGCCGGTGATAGCGTTGCTTTGCCCGTCCCGCTGCTCCCACATTGCCGATTCCGGCACTCCGCGCCGGATCCACAACGTCAACAGCGCCGGCAGAATTCCTACGAAAAATACTGCCCGCCATCCGAAGTACCGAGCCACCGGCCCTGCCACCAGCGTCGCTGCGGCAAAACCGAATGCCCACGAACTCTGAACAATCGAAATTGCCTTCGCGCGAAATTCCGTTGGCCAGCTCTCGGCTACTAACGTCGCGCCCGTATTCCATTCGCCGCCCATCCCCAGGCCGAGCGCGAATCGCGCCGCCGCCAGCGTTGTTACGCTCGTGGCTAAGCCCGACGCGAATGAGCACCCCGAATAGGTAAGGATGCTTGCCATCAGCGCGCGCTTTCGCCCGATACGGTCGGCAAGAAAGCCGAAGAGTACGCCGCCTATGCCCGAAGCGAGCAGAGTCAGCGTGCCGAGCAGTCCCGCCGTCGTCTTGCTCATACCCAAATCGTGCATCAGCAGCGCCAGCACGAGCGCGTAAAGCATGGCATCGAACGCGTCGAGCGCCCAGCCTAGCGCCGCCGCCAACAGGGTCCGCCGCTGCGCCGGTGTCGCCTGCAGAATCAGTTGGATGGGTCCAATCGCCATGCAGCCGGGATTGTAAGGTGAGATTAGGAATTGTCAATTTCCTATTTTGCCCACTTTTTCCAGCTCTTGTTGCAGATCTCGATGTTTCCTCTTCAGATACTTTTTCCAGTGCTTTTACAATGTTTTGACTTCACCCGCCGCGATTCTCGGTTAGCCTCATCATGTGGATCTTCCGTTAACGTGAACCGGATGTGCCTATGAGATTTCTGCGGTATGCTGTGCTCCCCGTTTTCCTCTTGACCTTCCTTACCCCTTGTTTCGCCCACCACATGGCAGTCGTGGTCAACAAGGACAACAACCTCGGCAACATCACTTCTGTCCACCTCGCGAAGATTTTCCGCTCGGAAATCAAGAAGTGGCCGGACGGCAAGAACGTTATCCTTGTCCAGCACAAAGACTCTGCTGGCGAAACAGAAACTCTGGAGCGCCTGAACAAGATGAGCACCAGCGAATGGAAGGCGCTGATCGCCGCTCACAAAGACTCGATCCAGATTGCAGACTCGGACGCCGAAGTACTGAAGATTGTGCAATCGACTTCCGGCGCAGTTGGCTTCGTGGATATCCGCTCCGTCGACAACTCCATCAACATTGTGCGAGTGGATGGCAAGCTGCCCATGGAATCAGGCTATCTGCCGCACTAGCGCGAACCTGTCTCCCCCGGACCCAGGGCTGGGTACAAGCGCACGTAAGAGTCATCCTATGAAGGCGTAGATACTCGTAAGACTCCTGACGTATTGATCCAGTCCGTCGTTCGTCCCACTCTCGTATTTGCGAAACTCTCCGCCCGTAGTGGCGCAATCTCTCCGAGAGGAAGGAACTCCAATGGCCTCTGTAGCTGACACTTTGATTGCGGCTCTTGTAGACGCAGGCGTCCATCGAATCGGATACCTCGCCATCGAGACGTGTGATCTCCTGCTTATGCTCGGAACCGATTTCCCTTACGACAATTTCTATCCTCACCACGCCAAGATCGTGCAAATTGACATCCGCCCCGAGAATCTCGGAAGGCGTTCTAGATTAGACTTCGGCTTGGTGGGCGACATTCGGGAGACGCTGGACGCGCTGCTTCCGAAGTTGAAGCCAAATGCCAATGGCTCTCATCTCGAGCATGCTCTTCGGCACTACAGCGAGACCACGAAGAAAATGCTCGCGAAAGCCGAAGCCGCTGGAAATAAGAAGCCAATTCATCCCGAGTAGCTCGCCTCGCTGGTGAATGATGCCGCTGCCCAAGATGCAATCTTCACCGCGGACTGGTATGCCGACGGTGTGGGCGGCGCGTTATCTGAGGATGACCAAGGGCCGGCGCTTAATCGGTTCTTTTCGGCACGGCTCGATGGCGAACGCCCTCCCGCAGGCCATCGGCGCACAGTTGTTATAGCCAGACCGGCAAGTCGTAGCCTTCTGCGGCGATGGTGGATTCGCCATGCTCATGGGCGATTTCCTGACCTTGGCTCAATACGATCAGCCCGTGAAGATTGTTGTTTTCAACAACAGCACGCTGGGCATGGTGAAACTCGAAATGATGGTGGCCGGCGTTCCCCACTATGGCACCGGATTTCAAGCATTTCGACTTCGCCAAAATCGTCGACGCAGCGGGAATCAAGGCCATCCGCGTCGAAGATCCCGGGGCATTCGCGCAGCCCTCCAACAGGCCTTTGCGCACAAAGGGCCAGCGCTCGTGGGACGTCGTCACCAGTCCTTACGAGCTTTCCCTGCCGCCCAAGATCACAAAAGAACAAGCCGAGGGGATTCAGCCTCTACCTGTTGAAGGAAACATTGGACGGGAACATGGAGGAAGTGGAGGATCTGGTCGCCGCCAACCTGCATTGACGCCCTACGAATGGAATTACGTACTCCACAGAACCTCGAATGATTCTTGCAGGCGGAGGCTGGTAGAAGACCTGGGGTCATCCAAAAATGAGTAAGATACACGAAAGCCTGAGGGAGAAAGTTATGAACACGATCACCACCAAAGGCGGAACGAAGGGTGCCAGGGGCAATGCGATGTTGCTTGAGCGAGCCATTGCCCCAGACCCATACGATTTGCTGCCGAAGGTCCTCTCATTCACCCTTGAAAGCAACGACTCGAAGACCGGGAGCCACTGGATCTCGAGTTTGCCCACTCGAGCCTCGGCGGCAAGGACATCTCGCCGGAGCTGCACTGGTCGAGCTTTCCGGTAGAGACCATAGGCTTCGCAGTGACCTGCTTCGACCCGGACGCCCCCACCGGCAGCGGCTGGTGGCACTGGGTGCTGGTGGGGTTGCCGCCGAACATCACCGAGTTAGCGCGCGGCGCCGGCCTCGGCAGCGGCCTCCCCGAAGGAGCGTTCCATGTCCGGAACGATTACGGCGAGCGAGCGTACGGCGGAGCGGCGCCGCCGAAGGGAAATCGTCCGCACCGCTACGTATTCGCCGTGCACGCACTCGATGTACAAGCGGCTCGACGTGACGGAAGACGCAGCACCCGCCGCCGTCGGCTTCAACCTCACGTTGCACACACTCGCGCATGGGGCCATCCGTCTCACATTCGCGGCTTGACGCGGACCCGGCAGTGTGATCGAGTACGAACTGGAGAAAATTTCAACCTTTCAATTCAAGGGAGGAATCAAATAGCTGAGCTCCAACCCATCGCAAGCTTCAACGAAAACGAAATTTCCCGCGACCGTCTCGCGGAGCTGTTGAACGAAGACCTTGCCCGTGAATATCAAGCAATCATCGCCTACGTAGTCTATTCCCAGGTGCTCAGCGGCGCCCAATACATGGACATCGCCGACGAGCTCGAAATCCATGCCAAGCAGGAGCTCGATCATGCCTTGATCATTTCGCGGCAGATTGACTATCTCGGCAAAATGCCTGTGGTCACACCCAAGCCAGTACGCACGTCGAAAGACCCGAAAGAAATGCTGCGGTTTGATCTCGATAATGAAAACGAAACCATTCGCAATTATCGAGATCGCATCCGGCAATGTGAAGCGCTGGGAGAGTACGCGCTGGCGGAACAGGTTCGCCAGATCCTCGTGCAGGAGCAGGATCACCAAATCGATTTAGCCACTGCCCTCGGCGAAGAAGTGCCAGACGTTAGCGGTGGTCCTAAAGGACTCACCCTGCAGAAGTCTCGCTAACGCCGTTCGCACAGCCCAGCGGCCTGTAAAGGTCAACCTTGCGGATAAAGGTGGGGATCAAATCGTTTTCACCCCGAACAAGTGCGTATGGCTTGTCATCTCCTCCGCAAGAGATGGAAATACCTTCGCGCCTTTTTCACATCACGACCGATCTGCTCCCGTAACGCTTTCACTGACGGAAACTTGATCTCATCGCGCAATCGATCGAGAAACCAAATTTCGATTTCACTCTCAGGTGTCAGTTCAATGGGATGAAAATTCAGCAGGTGCGTCTCGATCGCAAATGAATCTGCCCCGAACGTCGGGCGGTTGCCCACGTTCGTGACAGAATCAAAGCGTTCGTCGCTTACGCGAGTACATGTGATGTAGACGCCATCCTTGGGCACAAGCTCTTCATAGCGCGCCAAATTGATAGTGGGGACTGTGTACTTCGACCCCAACCCGCGCCCGCGCCCGGGTGCGCCTAATATGCAGAATGGGCGCGCTAGCAGGTGCCGCGCCCGGCTAACCCGTCCCTCGCCAATCAGTTTTCGAACATGACTGCTCGAAACGGGCTCCCCGCGCAACTTCTGCTCCGGATACGCTTTCACTTCAAAACCCATCTCCTGCCCGAGTTGCGTCAGCAGATTCACGTCGCCCGCTGCTTTGTGCCCGAAACGGAAGTTGTAGCCTTCATGCACCTCTCGGGCATGAAGTTTTTTCTTCAGGATGCGTTCGGCGAACTGCCGCGGCGTCATCAGCGAGAGGTCGCGCCCGAAGGGCAGCATTAGCACTGCATCGATTCCAGTGTCTTCGAGCAAACGCAATTTCTCCGGCGCTGGAGTAAGCAGCTTCAGTCCTGAGTCTGGCCGCAAAATGCGCGCCGGATGCGGTTCAAACGTCACCGCCACAGACTTGCCTCCACACCCTCGCGCCCGCCGCACAATTTCCCCGAGCACGTTCGCATGCGCCCGGTGGAGGCCGTCGAAATTACCCACGGTTAGAAACGAAGGTCCAAAATCTGCGGGAATGTCCTCGAGTTTGTGAAAAACATGCATGAGTCAGAAATTACACTGCCGAGATCGCCCAGATAGGCAGAAGCTTTTCCAAAAAAGCCGTAAGGCCTAACCTTCTCCGCGAACTCTGTGACCTTGGCGGTTAACAGCTTTTCCGCAATATCCGTGTAAATCAGTGTAAATCCGCGGCCAGATCTCAGATTTCAAACTCCAACTTCATCCCGTCATACGACAGCCGCACGTGCGGGGGCAAAGCAGCGTTGGTTGCCTCATGCGGCAGATCGTGGCAAATGTGCGTAAAGAATGCCCGTTTCGCTTTCACGCGCTCCACAATCCGCAACGAGTTTTCTACTGTCGAATGTGTGGGGTGCGGCTTGTGCCGCAGCGCATCAAGAAAAAGAATATCCAGTCCTTCTAACTGATGGAACGAAGCTTGGGGAATTTCGCTGTGGTCCGTCAGATACGCCGCGCTTCCGAAGCGGAAGCCATAGATCTCCGCTTCGCCATGAATCAAGCGCACCGGTTCGAAGCGTGCCCCAAAAAGATCCACCGGCCCGTCAATCGGACGCAACTCCAGTTGCGGCAAGCCGCCGTACTTATAATCGGCGTCGAAGATGTAACTGAACATCTTGCGCAGGAAAGCTGCCGCGTCGGGGCGCGCGTAGAGCGGCAGCCTCGCCGGCTTGTGAGAATAACTCAAAGGACGCAGATCGTCGATGCCGAGAATGTGGTCGGCATGAGTGTGCGTATAAAACACCGCGTCCACGCGGGTGATGCGCTCGCGGATGGCCTGCGCGTAAAAATCCGGCGTCGTATCGACGAGCACAACCTTGCCCGCATACTCGATCATCACGGAGGGTCGGGTGCGGCGGTCATGTGGATCTGCGGAGCGGCAGACCACGCAATCACAGCCCAGGGTGGGCACGCCCATAGACGTGCCGCTGCCCAGCACTGTGAGCGTGGCCTTCATGCGCCAGCCTTCTTGCTCATCGACCGCTGGTTCCCGTGGCCGCTCCGGGCTGCGGCGGACGAGACAGTGCGTTGGTTACCTCCACGTAGGCCATGCGCACTTCGTAGAGGCTGTTCTGCAGAAACGTCTCTTCCGTGGATGTAAGGTTGCCTTTGGTTTTCTCCGCAAGCAGTGACAGCGTATCGATCGTCTGGCGAGCGCCGATGATATCCATGCGAGGCTGTTCACCCTGCTGATGCATCAATCCTAACTGCAGCATCGCCGTCATATAGAGTGATGCCAGAAAGCGCTCGAACGTCATCTCAAATTCTTTCGCGGAGCGGCCGCTCAGCTCCACGCGGGAATCCAATTCTTTCGAGGATTGGCGATAGGCATCGGCCTGTGCCTTTTGCTCGGCTGCAGTGGGTGCCGGAGGCACGTCTGCCCCGACGATTCCCTCCGCAGAGCCTGAAAACGGCACGCCCGAACTGCCGGCGGGCGCAGTTTCCCTGGCGGCGGGCCGAGCCGGCGGCGGAGCCGTGGCAGCCTTCGGTGGTTCTACTTCTTCGTGAACATCTTTACGCAACTCTCCGTCCTCTGTGAACAAACGACGGTCGGTTACTGTAAAACCTGATTCTGGTCTCTTTTCAGCCATAGCAGTCTGTCCTTGTAAAACCATTTTTAGATTTTATGCAGCATGGCATCGTCCGGCACTGCGATGCTGTCAACCGGCAACGGAATTACATTTGCCTCGGTGGTTCCCATCCTTACCTGACACCCTGGGACGCCTACTTCGCGCCGAATGTATCCGAGAGCAATGGTGCGCTCGCCTGACGGCGTGCGCAGTGTCGCGACGCTAGTGACCTCGCCCACATCTCTTTCGCTAGAGAAGATCTTGGCTCCCCCCGCGATCGACGCCGCGCCTTCCATTAAGAAGCCGGCAAATTTGCGATGCACGTTGCCCCGCGAGCGAATGCGCTCCACAATCTCTTGCCCTACATAGCAGCCTTTGTTGAAGTTGAGTGCGCGCATCTGTTCCGTTTCCTGTGGCAGGTCGCGCTCCCGAATGTCCACGCCATACAAAGGAATGCCCGCAACAATGCGCTGCATCTCCAAAGCTTCGCTGCCCACGGGCGTCGCTCCGGCAGCGATCAGCGCCTGCCACGTCTGGTAAACATCTTTGGCAGCGAGCCAGATCTCGTAGCACTCATGGGGCGCATTCTCGCCGCGTATCACAGTGCACTCCACGCAGGCGCATTCGCAGTTGCATTGCGGAGTGACCATCTGCAGCGTTTGCAGCTCGGGCACTTCAATCCCCGCAGCCTTTAGGGTCGCGTGAGATTTGGGTCCTGCCAGGCCCAGTACAGTCTGCTCTTCGCCGCTGTTCGCTACTTCCACGTCGTCCATGATGATGTAATGGTCGAACGTAGCCATGATCTTTTCCACCTGGCTGCGATCAGTTTCCACGGCGAGCGCCTCACCCAGATTGTAGGCGTACATGTCGCCGAGAATGCGGCCTTGCGGGTTGAGCAGGAAAGCGTATACCCCGCGACCTGCGGCGAGGTCGCGAATGTTGTTGGTCAGCATGCCATTGAGCCAGCGCACGCGATCACTGCCGGTGATCGAAATTCTGGAGCGAAAGCCCAAGTCATAAATCCCACAGCCATTCTGCAGAACAGAAAACTCCTGCTGAGTATCGCCAAAACGCGCTGCTGTTGTGGCTCCGCGGTAATCCGCTGAGGCCAGCGATTGTGCCTTTCGGCCCATCTGCGCTCGCAGTGCGTCTAGGAGTGGAGTCGCTTCCATGGAAGTATTGATTATAGCGAATGGCGGTGAGATTCATCCTCAATCGCCGGCCGCGGATTGTCCATTCACTCGTTCGCGATTGGAACCTTGCAAATGGAAAAGGCTTGCCCAATCCTAGCCCCGGCAAGATTTACTCATTGTGCTCGCCCTGTGTTAAGTTTTCTGCCGTGGACACGCAACAGCCTTCACAGAAGCGTATCGCCGTTATTCCCGGAGACGGGATTGGACAAGAAGTAATCCCGCAGGCTCTCAAAGTTATCCGGGCATCCGGGGCCAACGTCGAGATCACGGACCTCGACTGGGGCGCCGATCGCTATCTCCGCGATGGGATGACCGTGCCCCCCGATGGCTTCGCCATGCTTGGCCGCGACTTCGACGCCATCCTCGCCGGCGCTTTTGGCGATCCGCGAGTCAAGACCAACATTCACGCGAAAGAGATTCTCCTCGGCATGCGCTTCAAGATGGACCTCTACTCTAACGTGCGCCCGGTGCGGTTGCTCGATGCCGCCCTGTGCCCGTTGAAAGGCATTGAGCCTAACGATGTGGATTTTGTTGTCATCCGCGAAAACACGGAGGGCGTCTACACCGACGCCGGCGGAGTCTTCAAACAGGGAACGCCGGACGAGATCGCCATACAGGAAGACATCAACACCCGCAAAGGTGTGGAGCGCATCATTCGCTACGCGTTCGAATATTGCGAACGCCACCCTAAACTGGACGCCTCGCCGCGCCGGCGGGTGCTGATGTGCGACAAGTCGAATGCCATGACGCACGCCGGCGGTCTGTGGCAGCGCGTGTTCAAGGAAGTAAGCGGCGAACATCCGCAGATTGCTACGCAGCACATGTACGTGGATGCACTATGCTTGCAGATGGTCCGTGATCCTCGGCCCTTCGATGTGATCGTGACCAACAATATGTTTGGCGATATTATTACCGACCTCGCCGCCGGACTGCAGGGCGGACTCGGCATGGCGGCCAGTGGAAATATTCATCCCGCCAAGACGTCGATGTTCGAGCCGGTACACGGCTCCGCCCCGCCGATCGCGGGGAAGAATATAGCGAATCCGTTCGGCGCCATTCTGACTGCGGCCATGATGCTGGCGCATTTGGGACTAACACGTGAGGCCGAAAAGATCGAGGCGGCCGTTGTAGAGGCGGTTCGGCAAAAGAAGACCACGCAGGACATCGGCGGGTCGCTCGGGACGCGAGAAGCGGGCGAGTGGGTGTCGACCCTCGTCAGCCGTGGATGAGCAGGAAGGATTGTCATCCTGAGCGTGTCGAGGGATCCCAATAGCCAGGATGATAGTTTGCATGCTATTCCCTCCGCCCCACTAGCAGCGCGAGTTCCCGCCACTTCCAGTGACAATCCACGTCAACGAATCCAATCTCTCGCAGCCACCGTAATTGTGTTTCGACATCCAGCAGCTTGTTCGATGGATCTTCCGTTTCGACGGTGTAACCGATGTTGTGTAGGAACTGCTCGTGCAGTCGCGGCGAGGGCGAAGCTACGTGCTCCAGATTGCAGAAAACTCCGCCCAGGTTCAGCAGGCTGTGAATCTCGGCATAAAGCTCGCGCGCTTGCGCTCATGAAGCAGATGATGAATGGCGAGGCTGGAGACGATAGCGTCAAACTTTCCGAGAGCGGGGAGCGGGTGGTCAAGATTGTCGGCGACGATAGTAACGAAGGAATCAGCGGCAAAGCGCTTGCGCACAGCTTCGAGCATGGCGGGCGAGAAGTCGACGGCCATGGCAGCTACTTCGGGGTCGATATCCGGCGCAGACTCGGGTCTAGACAAATCAGACTTGACCAGGGCTAACAGGCGGCCGTCGCCGGTCCCGAGGTCGAGAATGCGGCGTGTGTTCACTGGAATGAATTCGAGAAACGCCGATTCCCCTTCGGTTCGGTGAGGAATGGAATTCGCGCGGCCCAGGTAATCAGCCGCGTGGCCCGCGGAAGTCGAGAGATTAATGGGAGCATTCGTAGTCATCGTTTGAGTCGGCCCTCTTTTGTGCATAAGACTTTGTGCGTGAAGCTTTCTGCTTGAAGAAAGTATAGGAAAACAGGATAGACTCGTTCCTAATGAATACGGTTAATCTGCTGGGTAGCAGGTTTCTGAGGCCACTTTTTGCGATTGTGCTGTGCTTCGCGCTCGGGGGTACGATCTTTGCCCAGACACAAGACGAGACGCAGACTCCTACACAGGTACAACAAGGTCAAGATCAAAACCAAAACCAAGATCAAAAGCAGGCGGACCAAAGTGTCCGCCCCACACAGACATCTCCTACTCAAGCGCCAGCTGCGCCCCCGAAGGAAGAAGTCAAGATCTCACCCCGGGAAGCGGAAGAGCTTTTTCACTCAGTCGATGAGATTTTGGCCTTTGACAGTAGACACACGGGCCTGCCTATCAAGAAACAAGTCAAGCGCCGCCTGACCAGCCGCGACGAGGTGGTCGCATATCTCACCAAGCACATGAAGGACGAAGATGTGAAACGCCTGCAACGCTCGGAGCTGGTTCTAAAAAAGTTTGGCCTCCTGCCGCGCGATTTTGATCTCGAAAAACTAATGGTGTCATTGCTCCGCGAGCAGGTCGCAGGATATTACGATCCGAAAACGAAAACGGTGAACCTGCTCGACTGGGTTCCGATGGATCAACAGGAGCCAGTGATGGCGCACGAGCTGACCCACGCGCTTCAGGATCAGTCAATTAATCTTAACCGATTTATGAAGAAGGGGGAGAAAGAGCTCGGCGAGATCAAGAAAGATCCTACGCCCGCCGACATTGAGAACGACGAAATGGACGATTCGCGCGAGGCGGTAGTCGAGGGTCAGGCCGAAGCCATGATGCTGGAATATGAGCTCGCGCCTGTGGGCCGGTCGATCGTGAGCTCGCCCGAGTTAGTGGACGCCATGGAATCGCAAATGTCCGATGGGACTGACGACTCCACCGTATTCAAGGATGCTCCCATCTTTCTGCGTGAGTCGCTCACGTTCCCCTACAGTTATGGTTTGAAGTTCATTGTGGCGCTCATGGAGAAGGGCGGTAAGGAAAAGGCATTTGCCAGTGTTCTGGCAAATCCTCCACATACCACGCGGCAGATTATGCAGCCCGAGACTTACCTGTCGGGGGAGAAAATCGAGCCCATGCGCGTTCCGGAATTTAAGCGAGACTTCAAGGATTACGTGAAGTTCGATATCGGTGCGATGGGAGAGTTCGATGTCGCGGTGCTGATCGAGCAATACGCCGGGAAGGAACTGTCGGAACGGCTGTATCCGGGGTGGCGGGGTGGCTATTACTACGCGGCGCGGCCGAAGAACGACACCGCTGCACCGCTAGGTCTGCTTTATGCGTCGCGATGGTCGAGCGCCGAAAAGGCTTCCGAGTTCGCGGAGATTTATGCACGTTCGCTCGGGGAAAGGTACAAAAAAGCGGAAGAAGTAAAAACAGCTTCGGCCGATCAAACTGCCGCGGAAGACTCAGGCTCCAAAGTCGCTATTTTGCAGGGCCGGCACGTATGGAACACCGAAGAAGGCACGGTGGTGATAGAAGAGAAAGGCGACACGGTTCTGGTGAGCGAAAGTTTAGATCCGGCCACGACCGCTACGCTAGAGCGGGAGGTTTTCGGAAACTAAATATCAATCTTCAGTGGTTTAGAGATTTCTTCCCAAGCGAACTGTCCTCCGTCTCCGCCAAGAAGCGCTGCACTTTGGCAACGATGTTGAACTGCTTTCCTTCACGCTCAACCCTCAGCGTGCGTTCTTTTCCCGCTTCGCCTCCCAGCATGGACCACACTTGTCCCAAGGTCGAACCAGCCGTAGGGATGCCGTCAACTGCAATTAGATGATCGCCGACCTGAACGCCGCCCCGGCCTTCCGCTACGGAGGGTTTGCCGTCATAGTCAGCGATGCCGAGGATGGTAAAGCGTCCGTCGTCCTCGGGGCGCAGTATGAGGCCAATAACGTCGAAGTCGGGCGAGTTGAATAGGCGACCGACGTCGAAATAGACCGTGGAGTGGGCATAGTCGATGCCAATGCGGTAGTTGATCAGGGCATTTGCTCCCAGCAGTCCGGCAGTGAGAATGCCGGCGCGCTTTTCGAAGTAGTTCATGCGATCCTTGGGAAAGTCGACCATAGGCAGGTCAATGAAGAACAGCGGACCGTACTGCACGCGGGCGATGCGCATCAGCTTCCACTTTGGTTCGTCTGCAAGTCCCCAGATATTGGCTGGGCCGACGGCGCCCGTCATGTGCGGCCAGTCACGGTGAGTAGAGGCAAGTCTGTCGAAGACGTCGTCGGCAAGGAAACTGATGGACGAGCCAACGTCAAGAGCGAGGTTGTATTTCTTATTTTCAATCTGGCTGGGTACTTGGATGAGGCCGTTCGCGGGGTTCACGATTACCTTTGCCTTCACTCCCCTGAACTTCAGGCTGCCAGGATGTCCGATGCTGAACTTGCGTTCGGGCAGATTGATGAGCACGTCATAACCGCTGAGCACGGTGGAGGGAATGTTGATCTCTACCGACATGCCGAGAGCGATCGGAGCGCCACCCGCCGGGAATTTAGCCACTTTGATCCCCGCTCCTGGAATTCGTCCGCCCAGAGTGATCGTCATACCACCGATGTTCATCTCCACCGGCGGAGTCGCGGAGCAGAGTTGTCCGTCACAAGAGACCGAGCCCCCCGTGAGTTCGGCCAGCCGCTGCGATAGGTAGAGATCGGGATCGCCATTGTCGACCCAGGCGCGAACGCGCTGCGTGGTTCCATCGTGAAATCGAAGGTCAACGTCGACGACAACGCGGTCGTGATCAAGGGTAATGGGGACAGTGACAAACCTTGGTTCGGGCTGGGAAGGAGCTTGGGGCTTGGGAGCATCCTGCGCGATACCAAATCTGCTGAAGACAGCGAGTCCGAGTGAAAGCACGGCCAGGAGTTTCATAAGGGCATTGTAGTTTCTTCCGAGCGAAGGCTGTAGTTGGGTTGAAATTTCGCTCCTGTATAATCACGAGTTTGGCTCGCGCGTTTCGAGATGTCTGTGAGACGCGGACTCGGGAGGGGTGGTGGCGCAGGCGGAGATTGGGATCATCGGCGGCAGCGGCCTTTATTCGATGCCGGGGTTGAGCAAGGTGAAAGAGGTACGCCTGAGGACTCCGTTTGGCGCGCCATCCGACTCCTATGTTTGCGGCATCCTGGAGGGACGCAAGGTCGCCTTTCTGGCCAGGCATGGGCGTGGGCACCGTATTCTTCCGAGCGAACTGAATTTCCGGGCGAATATTCTCGGGTTCAAACAGCTTGGAGTCGAGCGAATCGTTTCAGTCTCAGCCGTGGGGTCGTTGAAGGAAGAACACAAGCCGCTGGATTTCGTGATCCCCGATCAATTCTTCGATCGCACCCGTCACCGCCTCGACACGTTTCTTGGTGGCGGCATTGTGGCTCATATCGCCTTTGCCGATCCTGTATGCGGAGAGCTTGCGCGCGTGGTGCAGGCTGCATGCGCGAAGGCCGGCGTGACTGGCAAGCGTGGAGGAACCTATCTGTGCATGGAGGGCCCTCAGTTTTCCACTAAGGCCGAGTCGAATGTCTATCGCGGGCTGGGTATGGATGTGATCGGCATGACCAACCTGCAAGAGGCGAAACTGGCGCGCGAGGCGGAGATTTGTTACATCACGGTGGCGATGGTGACGGATTATGACTGCTGGCATCCGCATCATGATTCCGTGACAGTCGATCAGATTGTGGCTGTGCTCCAGAAGAATGCGGAGAATGCCACGAGAGTTGTGCGCGAAACGGTAGCCGCGATGCCGCGGGAACGGTCGTGCAAATGCGGGTCGGCACTGGCACATGCGATATTGACGGATCACAAAAAGATTCCAGCAGCAACAAAGAAAAAACTGAAGCTGATCATCGGCAAGTATGTAAAAGGCGGTGGTCAGTAGTTAATGATCAATAATCGGTAGAACCAACGTTTCCATTGGCTCTACTGAGCATTGACCACTATTAAAGGAAGGATGCGTTCACGATGAGTATTGTCGTCGTCGGGTCGGTAGCGTTTGATGACATCGCCTCGCCTTCAGGCAGCGTGAAAGGCATTCTGGGCGGCGCAGCTACCTATTTTTCGCTCGCAGCCAGCTATTTCACTCAGGTGCGAGTGGTGGCGGTGGTGGGTGACGACTTTGCCGCGGAGCACGAAAACGTCCTGAAGAAACGCGGAGTAGATACCCGCGGAATCGAACGCGCCGCAGGGAAGACGTTTCGTTGGGGCGGTTATTATGCCGAGAACCTGAACGAGGCTAAGACGACTTTCACCAATCTGAACGTCTTCGAAAAATTTCAACCTCGCATTCCCAAAGAATATGACGACAGCGAGTTTCTGTTTCTGGCTAACATCCAGCCGACGCTGCAGGCTAACGTGCGCAGGAAGATGAACGGAGTGCGGCTGACCGGCTGCGACACCATGAATTACTGGATCAATGGCGCGCGCAAGGAGCTGGCCGAAACCCTGAAGCTGGTGGACCTGCTGTTGATCAACGATACTGAGACGAAGATGCTGGCAGAGGAAAAAAACCTGCCGCGCGCCGCGCAGAAAGTATTGGCCATGGGTCCGCAGGCGCTGGTGATCAAGCATGGCGAATATGGGGCGACAATTTTCTTTCGCGAAGGGGCATTTGGGATCGGCCGTCATCCGTTCCGCGCGCCGACCTTACCGCTCGATGAAGTGAAAGATCCCACCGGAGCGGGCGATTCGTTTGCCGGAGGATTCATGGGCTATCTGGCATCACAGCAGGAGTTGAATCGGGAAGTGCTGAAGCGGGCACTGTTCTATGGTGGAGTAATGGGGTCCTTTGCCGTGGAAAGCTTCGGCACCGAGCGTTTGCAATCGCTGTCGCGCGAGGCGATCGACGCCCGCTTTCAGATTTTCCGTGAACTCACCCATCTCGAATGAAGCCCCAGAAGCCGCCGAGGCCGTATTCCGAAATACAGACCGTGCGACTGGTGTGGTTGGCGATCTTCGTCTCGGTGTTTTCTTTTCTTTTCTACCAGCGTCATGGAGATGTGCTGCTGTACGGCGATGCTGTGGCGCATATCAACATCGCGCGGCGTGTCTTTGATTCGAAGACTCCCGGGCTGCTGCAGTTGGGGACCGTGTGGTTGCCGCTGCCGCATCTGTTGATTCTGCCCTTCATCGTGTCGACAAAGATGTGGCAGAGCGGCGCCGGCGGCTCCATTCCCTCCATGGCGGCGTACGTGCTGGGAGTGCTGGGCATATTCCGGCTGGTGCGGACGGCCCTGACTCGCGACGGGGAAGTCGATGGTGCGGCGCGAGTGGCTGCCTGGGCCGCGGCGATCTTCTACGGCGCGAATCCGAACCTGAGTTACATGCAGGCGACAGCGATGGGCGAGGCGCTGTACCTGGCGCTGTTTATCTGGGCCGTAGTTTATTTCGCCGAGTTTGTGAGGTCCGAGGCAAAGGCGTTCCGATCGCTCACTAGGTGCGGACTGTGCCTTGCCACTGCATGTTTGACCCGATATGACGGATGGTTTCTGGCTGCTGTGCTGGCGATTGGGGCGGTGGTAGTAACCTTCCGCGCTCGCAAAGCAGACGACGAAAAGGCAGCCGGATCTGCCGTGAAACGATCTCCTGTGACGCCATCGCAAATGATGCTCTTGAAATTTGTCTTGGTCGCGGCGGTTGCTCCCGTGTTTTGGCTGGCGTACAACGCCGTCGTCTACCGCAATCCGCTGGAGTTTGCGAACGGACCATACTCGGCAAAAGCAATCGAGCAAAAGACCGCGACGGTGAATCCAGCAAAAGGAAATCTGTGGGCTGCCGGCTCGTACTTTGTGAAGGCAGCCGAACTGAATGTCAGCGAGGCGAACTGGCAAGCGCGGCTTTGGCTCGTTCTGGCTCTGCTTGGAAGTCTCCAGGCGGCCTTTAGCGGTCGTGCGCGAGCGTTATTGTTGCTGTGGGCGCCGTTGCCCTTTTACGCAGTATCCATTGCGTACGGGAGCGTTCCAATTTTTGTGCCGATCTGGTGGCCGTTCTCGTACTATAACCTGCGTTACGGTTTGCAATTGCTTCCCACCTTCGCCGTCTTTGTGCCCATGGGGATCGCTGTCATCGTAGAATCCGCAGCTAGAATTCCTCGTGTGGATGTTGCGTGGCGCCGCTGGTCCGGCGCGGCAACATTGCTGGGCGCCATAGTTCTGGGTGCGGTAAATTATGGCGCAATTTGGCGCGCGGACCCAATCTGTCATCGCGAGGCTGTGGTCAACAGTCGCGGGCGCGTGGCGCTGGATACGCAGGTCGCTAGTTGGATTAAACGCTTGCCTGCGGATTCAATGCTGCTTATGTATCTGGGCGAGCATGTGGGTGCGCTTGAGCAGATCGGAATTCCGTTGTGGCGGGTCATCAATGAAGGCAATCATCGCGTCTGGATACAGCCGGCCGATCCTGAAGGCCTGTGGGAACGTGCGCTCGCGGATCCTGGAAAATACGCCGACTACGCTATTGGATTTGATGCCGACCCGGTTTGGAGGGCGGCCACAGGTCAACATCTACTGGCGTTGGTCGAGATTCACACCACAGGTCAACCGCGGGCGACAATCTTTCAGACGCGTACGCCAGGGCAATGATGAGAATTCCTCACAATGCGGTAATCAGGCGGGTTAACGCGAGGCTCGGCAAAGGCCCCAGCTTCCAGTGATAGAATCCGGCCATCTGAAGCGTTTTTTCCGGGCTACGGCAAACGCATGAACTGGCAACATATTCTCGATTTGCTGCACGCGGAGATGGCGAGTGGCTTGGTTGCCAGCTCTCTGGCGCGTCTGGGACTCGCAGCGATTCTTGGCGGGATCATCGGACTGGAGCGGGAACTCAGACATCGCCCAGCGGGGCTGCGCACCAACATGTTCATTTGCTTCGGCGCGGCCATGTTCACCATTCTTTCGGATGCGCTGGCGGTGGAACACCTGGGCGATCACACTCGCATCGCGGCGCAGATTATTCCTGGCATCGGATTCATCGGCGCAGGATCGATCCTCCACACCCGCGGACTGACCACGGGCCTCACGACGGCGGCAACCTTGTTCGTGGTGGCATCGGTGGGCATGGCGACAGGGGGCGGCCTCTACTTGACCGCTGTCTTCGCTACCTTGGCAGTTCTGATCGCGTTGTTCGCCCTAGGCCACATCGAGGTCACCTTTAGCCTCAAGACACTGTTGGTCTGCTACGAAATCACGGGCCACACCATCGAAGAAATCACCCAGGAAGTCAATCGCATTCTGGAGCATAGCCATCGCATGATGCAGAATGTCGTGAGCGGAAATACTGGTGAGCATGTACGCTTGCAGTTTGAGGTGCCTGGTTGCAACCGTGAACAGAAGAAGTTGCTTGCGGAATTGAAAACATCCAGCTTGTTTGGCAGCGTCATCTCCTTGGGCCCGGTGGAAGTGGAGTGAGCCGAGAAGCCGTGGTAATTCCGTTTGTAAAAGCCAGTGCGTGCGGAAATGATTTTCTGCTGATCGATGGTGGGAAGATTGATGACAAGATTGCCGTTCCCCAACGTGCCGAGCTCACGCACCGCATCTGCGGCCGGCACGAGGGAGTGGGCGCGGATGGAGTGGAATGGATGTATCCGCACGCGTCGGCGGATGTTGAAATTCGACTGATTAATTCCGATGGCTCCGAGGCGGAAATCTCCGGCAATGGCACGCGTTGCGTGGCTGCGTATATCTGCGCGGAGCAAGGGAAAGAGAAGATCACGATCCAAACCGGGGCTGGGTTAAAGACTTGTGTGCTAACGCGAAGGAGCGAATCAGAATACGAGTTCGAGGCTGAGATGGGCGAAGCTATCGTGGGGGCCGAGCTTGCCTTGAAGCTCGGCGCTGATGAGGTGCGCGGCATTCCGGTTTCAATGGGGAATCCGCATTATGTTGTGTTCGTGCCTGAGTTTTCCGCGAACTGGCAGAAAGAAGCTGCGAACATTCAACGTAGTCCTCAGTTTAAGCAAGGCGTGAACATTGAGATGGTCGTTATCGACGGAAGACATGATGTGAAGGTACGGTTCTTCGAGCGAGGAGCAGGCAAGACGCAATCGTCGGGGACGGGTTCCTGCGCATCGGCGCTCGCCGCGATCTCGACGGGCAGGGCGGAATCGCCGGTTCGCGTGCATGCTTCCGGCGGAACCCAGACCGTGCGCGTCGATCGGAACCAAGTATTTCTGCGTGGGACGGCGCGTCTGGTTTGCCGGGGAGAGTTCTTTCTGAATTAGCGCTGTGCATTCACGCCGATAAAAACGGAAATTGTTCTGCGCTGGCGATTTATTCAAAACAGGCTTCTCACTGCATGTCTTCCACCACAGTTTCGCGTATCAAGCCGCCAGCCCTCCAGCCGGGCGATACGATCGGCATCGTCGCGCCGGCCAGCAACGTGAATCGCGGCGATCTGGAGGCCGGATGCGAGGGCCTCCGGCGCGCAGGTTACCGGCCGTTTTATTTCGATTCCATCTTCGAACAGGATCTTTACTTTGCGGGATCGGTCCAGCGCCGCGCGCGCGAATTGGAGGAAATGTTTGCGCGTGAAGATGTGCGAGCGATTGTCTGCGCACGTGGCGGCTATGGCTCGAATTATCTGCTCGAATGTCTGGATTTGAAAAAAATCAAGACTCATCCTAAGATTTTTGTCGGTTACAGTGACCTGACCGCACTGCTAACTTATTTTGCGGACGCGACGGGCCTGGTAACGTTTCATGGTCCGATGGTGGCGAAAGATTGGGCGCATGACGGAGGAGTTGATCTGAATTCATGGCATGCGGCCTTATCCGGAACGGCGGGCTGGAAACTCAATCTGGGCCCGGGTTCCGGAGCGATCGGCTTGGTCGACGGGAGAGCCGAGGCGACTCTCTACGGAGGATGCCTTTCCATCTTGGTGGCTTCTCTCGGAACACCTTACGAACTCAAAACCGCGAACACAATTTTGTTTCTCGAGGATGTTGCCGCAAAACCTTATCAAATCGATCGCATGCTCATCCAGTTGAAGCTGGCTGGAAAATTCGCAGGCGTGCGGGGAGTTATGTTCGGAGAGATGCGGGAGTGCTTGCAAACGGCGAAGCAAGGATACACGCTCGAAGAAGTCGTGCTACGCATCGTGGGTGGGTTAGGAGTGCCCGTGGCCTATGGCGTGCGGTCGGGACATGTATCGACTGGAAACATTACGCTGCCGATCGGAGTGCCGGCCGCTATGACGGTGCGCGGTGGAAAGGTCAGTCTCGAGATTTTAGAAGCGGCGGTGACCGCCCTGCCACAGAAAAGGTAATCGCAAAATATTCAGGAGCTCAAACACAGCGACCAAAGCATGGACGACAAAAAACACATTCATCTAATCGGAATCTGCGGCACGGCAATGGCCTCGTTGGCCGGAATGCTGAAACAGCGTGGCTTTCGGGTCACTGGTTCCGACGCAGCGGCGTATCCTCCGATGTCCGTTTTTCTGGCGGAACTTGGAATTCCGGTGGCAGAGCCTTTTGATGCGCGGAATCTGGAACCGCATCCTGATCTCGTAGTGGTGGGTAACGCGATTTCGCGAGGGAATGTGGAACTGGAGCAGCTTCTCGATCATCGTATCCCGTTTTGTTCGCTGCCCCAATTGCTGCACGATGAATTTCTGCGTGGCAAGGAGGTGCTAGTCGTGGCCGGGACGCACGGAAAAACAACCACGACCTCGATGCTGGCGTGGATTTTTCATACGGCAGGAATGCAGCCCTCGTTCCTGATCGGCGGGATAGCCGAAAACTTTGGCTCCAGCTTTCATCTGGGACAAGGCAAACATTTCATTCTCGAAGGTGACGAATACGACACAGCCTTTTTCGACAAGGGACCGAAGTTTCTGCATTACTTTCCTGACGCAGCGATTCTGACCTCGGTAGAATTCGATCACGCTGATATCTACAAAGACTTGGACGCGGTGGAAACAGCATTCAAGCGGTTAGTAAACCTGATTCCACGACGCGGCCGAATTATCGCTTTCGACGGAGCAGTTGAGTCGGCATCGGAAAGCGCCAGCCTGCAACGTTGCCTGCAGAAGGCATTTTGCCCGGTGGAGCGCTATGGTGCCAGTGCACACGCCGATTGGCGAATCACAAACGCGAACTTCGAGGAGGAACGAACAACTTGGTCCGTATCACACAACTCCCGCCGCTGGGCAGAACTGCAGTTCCCGCTGGCAGGCGAATATAACGTGTGGAACGCGACCGCGGCAGCGGCCATGGCTGCGAATTACGGAATTTCCAAGGAAGAGATCGCGGCTGCCTTGAAGACCTTTAAGAGCGTAAAGCGGCGCCTCGAAGTGAAGGCGCAGGTCAATGGCATTACTATTATCGACGACTTCGCACATCATCCTACCGCAATTGCGGGCACGCTGAAGGCACTCCGCGCGCGATATCCGGGCTCAAGGTTGTGGGCGATTCTCGAGCCCCGCTCGAACACGTTGCGGCGGCGTGTGTTGCAACGCGATCTGGCGCAAAGTTTGGCGATCGCGGACGAAGTAGTGGTGGCGGCGGTATTTCGCTCCGACGCTGTCCCTGTAAATGAGCGACTGGAGTTGCCCGAACTGGCGGCGGATATTCAGAAGCATGGACGGCCGGTGCGCTTGCTGGACGATGCCGACGCGATTGTGTGGACGGTCGCTCCAGAAATGAGCAGCGGAGATGTGGTGGTAATTTTGTCGAACGGCGGCTTTGGCGGGATCTACGAGAAACTGCCCGCTCGACTGAAAGGTCTGGCCGTCGAAGAATCGAGTGTCAATTCGGCGAACGCAGCAGGCAAGCGATGAGGCTTTCGACCCTGGCCGGCGAACGGGCGCGCCACCTCCTCCGCTTGATTTCGCTTCTGTGCATAGCTCTGTCGCGTTGCTACGCTGTAACGAACTACACAATTTCGCTGACAGATCCTAACCAGCACTTAGTGGACGTCCAGATTTCGCTGCCCGAAGGGCCGTCGCAACGGGAGTTGCAGCTTCCGGTGTGGAACGCGCTGTATCAGGTGCGCGACTTTGCTAAGCACGTAAACTGGGTTCGCGCGAAAGACCGTTCGGGCCGCGCGCTGGGGGTTGGTGCGATTGATAAGAGCAAGTGGCAGATCGCAGGCACCGAGGACGGTGCCATCATCGAATATCAGATATTTGTCGATTCACCCGGGCCTTTTGGAGCACAGTTCAATTCGCACCACGCATTTTTTAATCTAGCGCAGATTCTGATGTATCCGGTAGACGCTCGGAATGGGCCTATGGTCGTGCGCTTTAATCAACTTCCCGAGCCATGGCACGTTGCTACGCCGCTAACCACAGTGCCTGACGGCAGGTTCAGCGCTGAAAGTTATGACCGGCTCGTGGATTCGCCCGTGGAAATCGGAACATTTCAAGAATCCGATTTCGATCAAGACGGCGGCCACTATCGTGTCATCGTGGACGCCGAATCTGGCGACTATGATATGGAAAAGATTATCGCCATGTTGCATAAGATCGTGGCGGCCGCGACCAGCTGGATGGATGATCGTCCGTTCGATAGCTACATGTTTCTTTATCATTTTCCGCGAGGGCCAGCAGGCGGCGGCATGGAGCACTCCTACTCCACAGCGATTGCAGTGAATGCGGACGCAATGGCTCGCGATCCTGGCGTGCTCGCCTCGGTGACAGCGCATGAGTTTTTTCACCTGTGGAATGTGAAGCGCATCCGTCCGCAGACGCTCGAGCCTGTCGACTACACGAGAGAAAATTACACCCGCGCACTCTGGTTCAACGAGGGATGCACCAGCGCCGCGGCGGACTTCATTCAGCTACGCGGGGGCTTGCTCGACGAACGCCACTTCGAGGAAGGGTTGGCGTTGGACATTGAGGAACTAGAGCGCCGTCCCGCGCACCTCACGCAGTCGGCGGAGGAATCCAGTCTGGATGCGTGGCTCGAGGGCTACCCTTACTACCGGCGTCCGGAGCGCAGCATTTCTTATTACAACAAAGGCGAGTTGTTGGGTATTACGCTGGATTTAGCTGTGCGCGAAGGTAGCCACGGCAAGGCATCCTTGCGCGAGGTCTTTCAATGGATGAATCAGAATTACGCTCAAAAGGGCCGATTCTTCTCTGATTCGGACGGAGTGCGCGAGGCGGCCGAGGCGGTGAGCCATTCGAATCTGGAATGGTTTTTCTCGAAATACGTCGCGGGCACGGAGGAGATCCCATGGAACGATTTCTTCCGCTTCGTCGGTCTGCGTTTGATCGAGGTGAAAACCACGACTGTTGATGCCGGATTTGTAGCCGCGCGAAACTTTGACGCTCCCATGATCGTGGAGACAGTGACTGCGGGCAGCGAGGCTGAGCTGGCCGGTCTGGAAGTCGGCGATACTATTCTGGAGGTCAACGGGAACGTGCCCGGTGAGGAATCATCGGAAGACCTTGCAAGGTTCGCGCCGGGCGATACGATCACAGTGAAAATCCGCGGCCGGCTTGGCGGGGATCGAGAGTTGAAATGGAAAATGGGTAGCCGCGAAGAAACCTCATACGAGATGAAAGACTTGGAAACCGTTACCGCCCAGCAGCGCTGGCACCGCGCAGCGTGGCTGAAGGGCGAAGCGCAGAGTGCAGCAGAGGTTCGCTCGCGATAAGCTCCATTTACACAAATGATCCGCACCATTGCGATGCTGGTTTTCTGGGCTCTGGCTGCGCCCGTGGCGGCGCTCATTGGATTTCCCTGGACGTTCGTCACGGGAGACGTCAGCCTGCTCTATCGCTTATTCATGTTTGGCGCCTGGACCGGGGTACAACTGACCGGAGTGAAGGTGCAGACCATCGGGCTCGGTAAACTTGATCCGGCGCGCACCTATATCTTCATGTCGAATCACATTTCGAACCTTGACCCACCGATTACGATTCCGCTGATTCCGCGGCGCTCGTCGGTAATGGTGAAAAGGGAATTGTTCAACGTTCCAATCTTGGGCAAGGCGATGCGGATGGGTTCGCTCGTGCCCGTAGATCGCGGCAATCGTGACGCGGGTATCGAGTCGGTGCGGGTCGCAAAGCAGGTCGTACAGCAAGGCCTGAACATGACCATCTACGTGGAAGGCAAACGCTCATTCGATGGCAAACTGCTTCCTTTCAAGAAGGGACCATTCTATTTGGCGATGGAATGCGGAGTTCCCGTAGTTCCAGTTACGATTACCGGCACGCATTCCGTGATGCCGAAGGCCAGATTCACAATCAAACCCGGAGTGGTAACAGTAATTTTTCATCCTCCGATCGAGCCTGCCAATTTCGGCGGCCGGGAATGCTTGATGGAACAGGTTCGCAACGCGATCGACAGCGGCCTGCCGCCAGAGTACCGGCAAAGCGCAACTTCGACAATACGTAAGGTTGACAAAGTTCGCGATGAGGGTGCTTCAGCGTGATTATCCAAGACCCACGAAGCTTGCCAATCGGGGTTCACAGCGGCGGCTCGCTAGCATCCGCCTCGTTGCCGAAGGTTGCGGCGGCAGCCGGGGGGACGCATCCTGCCCGCGCTGTAGTGGCTTGTTTCTCCACATCATAGTTCTTAGGCAGGGGCGGAATCAGCGTCGTGCCGCCAGTAAGCTGGCTGACGCGGTTCAGGATGATTTCCGCACGCCCGTTGTAGAGTTTCACCGGGCCGTGAATCTCGATGACACGTCTTGCGAGGCGGCGCACGTCGCCCACATCTTTCAGGTCGGAAGCAAAGACCACGACGGTAAACGGGCAGGCCATTTGATCTTCGCAGAAGTCCACGAAGTGCACACCCTTGGCTCCGGCTTTCACGCGCAAAACTTTTCCGGTCACGCATTTGGTTTCTCCGACATGCTGGCTGGCCTCACGAATTGGGAGGCAGTCGGAAGCGGCGGCTAGGACTGCGGATAGCAGGATCAGCAGCACCGCGAAATTATCTATCGTGCACATAGGAAACGAGCGCCGTTCCGGGTTGTGGATGAATTTACGGTTTGATGACTGTTTACCTTGCTAGTGGGTATCAAACCCCCTCCCCCTCAATCTTTGGAATCATCACCTTAGCAAGTTTTCTCCGCAAAATCCGTGATCGAAATTAACGAGTTATGGCCCGACTTTTAGCCGCGAGCGTCCTTCTCGTGTTCGCCGAACTTACTCCCTCTGCTTGGGCAATTATCGAGTGAGTTGTTGGGGCGGAGCAAGGTTGGATGTCACGGAGAGTCGCTGTGTATATTCTTACGCCGTGGAAGCGCTAAGGTCCGCGCTTCGGGCTGACTCTAGCGGTTATTTGGAAGTGTGGATGGTCTTGCAGGCGGCCTACGATCTGAAGAGGTCGGGGCAAAACAAGAAGGCTCCTCAGCGCTAAAGCCGGTCTGTTTTTGCGGCACCTGCGGCATCGCTGAAGCGACGCCCTGATACGAATCCCGAGTTTTTAAGCAGACTGCACAACCCCCGGTTAGCGGCTCTGGGTGGCACGGCTGAAGCCGTGCCTTTCCCAAATCATTTGTGACGCGGATTCTTGCTACAGAAGTTTACTTAAAGGCCTTGACTGCGGCGGCTTCGTCCTCTTTAACGTCGAAGACGGTGTAGAGTTTGGTGATCTGTAGCAGGTCGTGCACCTTCTTTGTGAGATGGAGCAGTTTGAGTTCGCCGCCCTGGTTCTTGGTGGTGGTAAAGGCGCTGACCAGTTCGCCGATACCGGAGCTATCGATATAGTTGACATCGCCGAGGTTTAACACAATCTTCTTGTTGCCTTTGGAGAGCAGGTCGCGTACGGTGTCGCGCATCATGACGCTGCCTTCGCCGAGGGTGATGCGGCCGCTGCAGTCCACAATGGTGACTCCGTCAACCTGCCGAGTACTGAGTTTCATGCTCACTGAGACCCCTCCTTGCCGCCCGCGGATGGCCCGTGGACGTGCTTGATCAATTTCACTTCTGTGCCTGTCTGAGACGGGCGGATTTCCACCACGTCCATGAAGGAACGCATAAGAAAAATGCCGCGTCCCGAAGTCTTGAGTAAATTTTCCGGCGCCAGAGGGTTCGGAATCTCGCTCAAGTTGATGCCCGTACCTTGATCGCGAATCGTGATGACGAGGTCTTCAGGCGTGCGCTCGAATGCCAGCACAACTTTCTTGTCCGGGGCATACGCGTTGCCGTGCAGGACGGCGTTCACTGCCCCCTCGCGTACCGCCATGGAAATCTGCATTACCTCGTCTTCCCCAAAACCCAATTCCGTAGCAATGCGGGTGGCTTTCTGTTCCGCATGGTCTACGGTTTCCAAAGTGGAGTCGAGCGTGTAGGAGACTGGTTGCTCCATGGCCGATGAATACTGTGTTAGACCCGCACCTGTTCCTCTGAATTGCCGATACAGGCCAGCCTCAGCCCACAATCAGCAGATGCGGTAGTTTGCCTGTGGAAGCAGGGAGTTGTCAACGCGGAGGAGAGAACCGCAGAGAACCGCAGGCTGGCGCCGCGAAGCTCCGCGTATAATCGCACCCCGTGAGTACAGTGCTGCGAGCGCGAATCAAACATTTCCTGAAGCGAGTAATCATCGTAGGCCTCTTGTCCGTGACGGGCCTAACGTTGCTCGCGTTCGTCGTGGATTATTGTGTATTTCGCTACCGCGTCGCGACCAATCGCCAGCCTTTCGGCAAAATCACCGTGACCAGTTACGACGCCGTGCAGCAGAAAAATGGCAAGACCCAATTTATTTTCAATCCCCCGCAAGCGCAAACCTGCGTCCATTCGCTTTTCCCGCAAGGTGGACTCGTCCCTTGCTGGTATCTGCAGCGTCATAGCGAACCCCGCACTGACATCTGAAACGAATGCTCGCGAGGCTAACCCGCACCGGCTCAACGCGGTGAGCGCGGGCATCGTATGCGTCGCCTGGGCCATCAAATAGATTAGCGAATAGATTACGAATTCGTAGGAAGGATGCTTTTATGAAGCTGTTACAGGTACAGGGGTTAGTAGGCCTGTTCCTGGCAGCGGTTTTATCTGTGCCCGCATGGGGGAGTAACGCGAGCTCAAATTCAGCTGTGCCGGGAACGGTAAATTATGTCGAGGGGCAAGCCGATATTGCCAATCAGCCTCTCGACCAAAAATCAGTTGGCAAAACCACTCTCGAGGCCGCCCAATCGCTGTCCACGGAAAAGGGCAAGGTTGAGATACTTTTAACTCCAGGTGTGTTTCTGCGCCTGGGCGACAACTCTTCCATGACGATGGACGCGGTTGGACTGACTGACACAAAGGTGAGACTGACGCAGGGTCACGCTCTGGTGGAGGTGGATGACATCTATCCGCAGAATAACCTTCGCATCGTTCAAGGTAACGCCACTGTCAGAATGTTGAAGCCAGGGCTATACGACTTCAACTTGCGGCAAGATCAAATCCACGTATTTGACGGGCAGGTCGAGGTGCAGGATGGCGATAAAGAGGTCAAAGTGAAGGGGGGACGCGATCTGACTCTGGCATCGAACGCGCCAGTTAAAGCGGAAAAGTTCAACAAGAAAGATTACGCAACCGGCGACCTCTACAACTGGAGCAGTTTGCGTTCTTCCTATCTAGCCGAAGCAAATGTGGATGAGGCGAACATGCTGGCGTCGCAGGCCTGGGGTCCCGGATGGGGCGCTGGCTTCTGGGGTCCTGGATGGGGATGGGGAGGCTGGGGATGGGATCCCTGGTTCTCCGCATATACGTTCGTGCCTTGGGGTGGCATTTTCTACAGCCCGTTTGGCTGGGGATTCTATTCGCCGGCTTTTGTCTATCGCGCTCCTTTTTTCGGTGGACACTACTTCCACAACTTTAACGCGGCGAACGTTCATGCCTGGGGACCAGGGCCGCACTATGCCACCAGCAAAGGCTATTCAGGAGGCGTTTACAACGGCGCCGGCGCTTTGCGAGGCGGCTTCCACTCCGGACCCATGATGGCGCGTGGCAGTTTCGGAGGTGAAACGCACGCTGGGGGATTTCGTGGCGGCGGAGGCTTCCAGGGCGGCGGAGGAGGCGGAGGCGGATTCCACGGTGGTGGCGGTGGTGGAGGCCACGGCGGCCGCTAGATTGATGGCGGATTGAATACTCGGACAAAAAAGCGGGACGCGAAATGCGCCCCGCTTTTTTGTGCGTGGATTCGTCTACAATGGCATTCACTCAAAACCAGAGGATCCGCTTAATGCGTAACCGGTTTGCCCTTCTATCTTTGAGATTTTTGGTCATCCTCTTCGCGTTTGGTGCTGCGGCTTCTCAGCTTGCGTCCGTTTTAGCTGCATCTTCGGCTCCTGCCGGAGCTTCCGACCCGTGGCTGAAGAAAAGCTATCGCTTTCAGCAAGGTGGCTGGACATACGTCCACCTCGAGGGTTCGCCCTCCGAGATTGGCTTTCAGCACGGCTATTTGCTCGCTCCTGAGATTAGCGATGCTCTGGAAACAATCAAGCTCTTCGATACCCACCAAACGCAGCGCGATTGGGAATTTTTCCGCAAGACGGCCCGCGAGATGCTTTGGCCACACATTGACGCCGAGTATCAGCAGGAACTCCAGGGCATTGCCGACGGCGTGAAGGCGCATGGCGTCGATCTGGATGTCTACGATATCGTCGCCCTGAACGCTTTCGAGGAAGTACCGGACTACTATGTGCCGTGGCTCAATAAGCGGGATAAGTCGGCGAAAGCCCCAAAGCTGGCGGCCCCAGGGAATTGCAGCGCATTTATCGCCACCGGCGCCTACACCAAAGATCATCAGATCGTCATCGCCCACAACAACTGGACCAGCTATTTGGCGGGTGAGCGCTGGGTGATCATCTTCGATATTTTGCCAACCACTGGCCAGCGGATTCTGATGGATGGTTTTCCCGGAGTGATCACCAGCGACGATGATTTCGGGGTGAACGCGTCTGGCATCATGATCACTGAAACAACCATCACTCAGTTTGAAGGCTGGGACCCGAACGGCAAGCCTGAATTCATGCGCTCACGCAAGGCACTGCAGTATGCCAGCAGCATCGATGAGTATGTGCGCATTATCAAGGAAGGAAACAATGGCGGCTACGCCAACGACTGGCTGATCGGAGACCGCAAGACTGGTGAAATCGCCTATCTTGAACTCGGCCTGAAGAATACGCCACTATGGCGCACGAAAGATGGATATTTCGTCAGTTCGAACTTTGCCCGCGATCCCAAGCTCATTCGCGAAGAGACAAGCGGTTTTGACCCGAACGATGCGTCGTCGTCGATGAATGCGCGTCACGCACGTTGGGACGAACTTATGAAGCAGGCGAAAGGGAAGATTGATGTTGCGATGGCCGAGCAATTTTTGTCCGATCACGTTGACAGCTTCGACAAAGCGGCTTCTGGCGCCGAAAAGCCGCAGCCGAACGAGCGCTCACTCTGCGGCCATGTAGATGCTTCTTCGCGCGGGGTAAAGGAGTGGGGTTGGGAAGCCTATAATCCCGGCGGCGCCGTGCAGGGCAAAGCCACCGACAGCAAGATGGCTGCGAACATGAGCTTCGTCGCGCGGGCTGGGCATCCCTGCGGCGCAGATTTCGTCGCGACAGATTTTCTGGATCGTCATCCTGAATATTCGTGGCAAAAGCCATTGCTGCACGATATGAAAGCCGGTCCTTGGACAATGTTTCAAGCGGGCGAGAAAGCCAGTCAGTAAAGCGCCTCGACTCGGGTAGGGACAGCCGCCTCGGCTGTCCTGCCTCAGCGAAGCCCGGCGGCGCTAAGCTGGTTTAGGAGGCAAACGCAATGCAGGAAACCCCACAGCAATACACCCAGCGAGTGGTTAAGTATACGGAAGGCAGGCAGCCTTTGGCAGTGCAGGCCGCGACGCCAAAGAAGCTAGAGCGCTTGATCGAAGGCGTTCCCGCAAGCAAACTGCGCAAGCGCCCCGCCCCCGACAAGTGGTCCGTTAGCGAGATTCTCGCTCATCTCGCCGATGCGGAAATCGTCGGCGGTTTCCGCATGCGGTTGATACTGGGCGCGCCAGGAACTCCGGTCGCGGCCTTCGATCAGGATTCCTGGGTGACCAGCGGACACTACGCGAAGCGCGATCCGCGCAAATCCGTCGAGCAGTTTCGCGCGGTCCGCGAGGCGAATCTCGCGCTGCTCAAGTCACTGACGCCTGAACAGTGGAAGCACTATGGAATGCACTCCGAGCGTGGGCAGGAAACAATTGAGCACATGGTTCGCATGTTCGCAGGTCATGATATTAATCACCTGCAGCAGATTGAGAAGATCCTCGCCAAATAGCGAAGGGCTCAGCCCGCGGCCTTCATTAGCTCGCTCAGCTTATCCAGATCCTGAGGGCTGGCGTCGCCGATGACGAAATAACTGAGTCCATTCTGGCTCCAGCTGCGTACGTTGAACGATAGCGCGCTCTGCACCGCATCGCGCGTACCCACGTCGCCCACAGCACGTTCCTGAAAAATGAAGACCGAAATCTGGTGCTGTCGCACGCGGAAAATCAGTTCCGCACCGGGCGATTGATTTAGATAGCTCACCTTGGCTCCGACCAACACAAAGGCTGAATCCTGCAGCTCGGGCACATTGAACGTGAACGGAATCTTCCCAGCAAACCAGGGCTTCACGGTGTGGCGGTCAGAGGAAACAACATCCACGGGATTCGAACTGGCCAGCATAGCGACGTGCAGGTCTGCTAACTCGCTCATCAAGTGTTGCTCACTCCTTCGGCTAGTGTTCAGTGTAAGAAAAAGTGTCCCGGCAATCACTAATACCATCGCGGTTGCCAGCACGGGGAGCCGGAGCCAATTCCAGCGCGCAGTTCGGCGCGGCGTTATGCTCTCTTGAATGCGGGCGCGAAAAGCAGGATCTGGCGTATACCTTTGTCCGGCAGCATGCACCGCACGCCGCTGCTGAACTCTGCTCAAGCTTTCCGCTGCACAATCGGCGCATCCTCGGAGATGCTCGCTCAGCTCCCGAGCTTCGTTAGCGGGAAGTTCACCATCGAGATATACGTCGAGTTTTTCAAGCCTATTCTCACAAACCATGAGTTAACCTTTGGATTCAATTCCTTGCATCTTCTGCTGCATCTGCTGTACAACGGTCCGCAAAGCCCGGCGTGCGCGGCTTAAGCGTGACATTACCGTGCCCATCGGGATGCCAAGAGTGCCCGCGATTTCCTGATACGACATCTCTTCCACTTCGCACAACAGCAATATCTCACGAAAGGCGACGGGCATTTGCTCCAAAGCCTGCTGCACCATTTGCCGATCCGAACGTTGCAGCAGGATGCTTTCCGGCGTTTCCTTGACTGCGGGTAACACCTCCCCTTCGCCCTCGCCGTCAAGATCGAGCGGCACGGTCGCAGTCGCCTTCAGGCCAGTGCGCGACGTCAGGAACGCGTTCCGCAAGATTCGGTAGATCCAGGCGCGGAAATTTGTCCCCTGTTGGAATGATGAGAAACCCTTCAGTGCCTTGACATAAGTCTCCTGGACAAGATCCTCGGCCTCATGCCGGTCATGCGTCAGCCAGCAGGCAAAGTTGTAGAGCCGGTCAAAATGAGGCATCGCCAGCTGCTCGAACGTCCCCGATGGCAGGCTCTCTTGCGACACGCACACAAGGGTAAACCAATGGTGCCCAGTTTTATTCCCGTCCAAGCGTAAAATTTCTCATTCTCGTTGGAACAGGCCCCCGAAACCCAGCATTTACAACATACTATCGTTCAACTCACCCAGGGATGACGCTGAATGTGATAGTTGAGCAGTTATATCGAGACCGTTACGCGTAAACAGAGGAAAATCCGATGGGCTGCTGCGGAAAATGCGTGTCTGCGCCAACAGCGGGTGTGCTACCTTCACGGCTACTTCTCTGGTTCGCGCTAGTTTTCGAGCCGGCCGACAGGGGTTTGAGATGATGACAAAGGTCTGCACGAACAGCAAGTGTCCAGCTTACGCGCACTTTGTTTATACTCTCGCCATGCGTTGCGTCCTCTGCAGATGCGACCTGATGCCCGCGCAAAGAAATGCCGAAGTGGCGGGACGGCGAGCGCGGCGCGTTGGGATTGGCTAAGGTGCATCCGTTCCCAATTAACAGCGCGGACAAAATCTAAGGGGCTTAATGTCCCGTTGTAGGTTTCGATCCACGGTTGTATGTCTTTCAACGCTTCCAGCTTGAACGCTGCAAGCCTGTTTCCTCCCGTCCCATACAAGGCCATCTTTACCCACGATGACGGGGAACAACTGCCCATTACGGCTGATATTGGCCGCCAAACTTTCCAAGTCAGACCCAACCATGCGCGGGAAAATGTCAGCCGCCGGATGCGCTTTGTAATTTCGCCAGTCCATTGCTGTTTCGAGTTTGTATAATATATTACTTATACAAATAGTCAATTAAGTAATGAAAAAATTAGATCCTTGCCCGGACCCACGCTTTACGACCGCCCTTTTCAACTTCACGGGCAAATTGCTGGTCTACGAGCCTCCGGCCAATGCCGTGTATAAGCGCCCAAGGATTGGATTTTGGGTCCAGTTTCCAACCGAACTGTGGCAACCTCTCGTGAATTTCTGCGCTGGTAAGCGGTTCCTTGGAAGCCATTAAGATGCCCTTGACTGCCTCCGTCACTCTTGGCTGAGCCACATTGGCCACTGCCGACACCGACGACATATTCTCGTCTAGGACTAGACGGCCTTTGTGTGGGTAGGCTGCGCGTATCAGGGTTTCCAGGGCTTCCTTTCGATCTGACAAGGACGCAATCTCCCCGTCTATTTGATCGCGCTTCTGTATAGCGGCCTGAAGAGCCGTCATGGTAGCCTCATAATCCGCTTCGTATGTCTTAATATTCATGCTAAAAGTATACGCATGTATAAGTAAAAGATCAAGGCTTATATCCGTTTCTTCTCGAAACTCATTCATCGGGGTTGGCGGAAGGCCGATGATGAAAGCTAGTCTGCAGCCCAGCTTTCTGAACCTCTACTTTTCTGCTCCCCGGAAAGCCTTCTGGGCTCCTGAGGCTAAGCTATAATCGCTCGCCTGGAGGCGCTGCTTTGATTCGACCGACGATCCTCGCGATGTTCGTGGGAAGCTGTGTGTTCGCGACCGCAACCGTGCACCTGGCACAGTTCAAGCGCTTTTCTTTGAATGCTGAGCAAGCCCAAACCGAGGCGGTACATTTTCTTGTCGACCTTGTACGAATTGACACTCAGGATCCTCCGGGCGATGAGTCTAAGGTCGCGCACTATATCGAAGGCGTGCTGAAGAGCGAAGGAATCGAGTCGGAAATCCTTGAACCAGTGCCGGGCCGTGCCAGTATTGTTGCGCGGCTCAGGGGCAACGGGAAAAAACGCCCGTTGCTGCTCATGGGACACGAGGATGTTGTTCCCGTCGATCGATCGCACTGGACGGTTGACCCATTTGCCGCGAACGAGCGCGATGGCGTGATCTACGGTCGCGGTGCGTCCGACGATAAGGCGATGGTGGCCGCGAATCTGGAGGTTCTCCTGCAATTGAAGCGCATGAAGGTACCGCTCGATCGAGACGTCATTTTCCTGTCCGAAGCCAGCGAGGAGATGTCCTCGCCCGCGGGCATGGCCACTATCGTCGATCGATACTGGGACAAGATCGACTGTGAGTTTGCGCTCAACGAAGGAGGCGGATCGCTGGTCGAGAATGGGACGGTAAAGTACTTTGGCGTCGCGACCGCAGAGAAGCTCCCCAGAGGTTTGCGTCTGGAAGTAACGGGCAGCAGTGGACACGGGTCGGTGCCCCGAATCGACAATGCAGTCGTCCACCTCGCCGCTGCCGTCGCGAAGGCCGGAACCTGGGATACTCCCGCCCGTCTCAATGAGACCACGCGCACATTTTTTGAGCGCCTGGCCACAATTTCAGCGCCCGAGGAGGCCGCGTGGTATCGAAATGTGCTGGACGCGAAGGTGCAAGACGAATTAAAGCGCAAGAAACCTCAGTATTACTCGATGGTGCGAACCTCGGTCGTTCCCACGATGCTGAAAGCGGGTTACAAATCCAATGTAATCCCGCCTTCGGCAGAAGCAACGCTCGACGTACGCGCACTGCCCGACGAAGACCTCGGAAGGTTCCGCGAGATGCTGGCGGAGATCATCAACGATCCGCAAGTAAGAGTCGTGGCCGAGGATGTTTCGCTTTCCATGCCGGCGGCACCTCCCAGCAAGTTAGGCACGGAAATGTTTGCCGCTTTGGAACGCGCGCAAAAGGAAGTTAGTCCCGAGGCCATTACCTTACCCACGATGACAACGGGGGCCACTGATTCCTCGTTCCTGCGAGCAAAAGGCGTTCAGGCATATGGCATAGGCGTGCCCAAGACCGAAGAAGAGAATCGGGGCGTACACGGCAATGACGAGCGTATCGAGACTAAGCAACTGGGGTTATTTGTGCGCTATCTTTTTGCGACAGTTACTGGGGTAGCGGCGCCCTAGGTGGTCTGCCGGATCTGTTCTGGCGTGTTAGACCCCCATACCACATTTCTTCTGCTTAACCTTCCGAGCTGTCACAACGGGCCGCGACGGCGCGTGGACCTATGAGGACCGGCCTGGAACGGTTGCGGGGATAGTATAAGGCGACGGCAAATGCTCCCTCCCCCCACCACAGCCGATTCCGGGTTTTTGACCTTGGGCCGGGGCCCACTCGCGCGTGGGGAAGGATTAGAATTAGAAACTTGGGCCTCACTGTGCGAATGGGCGTGCGCGCGAGGGGTTTTGAGAGGATTTTCGACGGAGTGTAAACGCCTGATCGCCAGTCAGCCAGCGTGGTCGTATAATCACCACTGCCGTGAAAAGGTGGCGAATCAGTGGGCGATACAGCGTCAGACCTTAAGAATCGCGTAGAGGAGCGATTCGGGGTTCTTCCTAATTTCTTCCGCCTCGCACGTGAGACTCCCGAGATCGCCGAGAAACTGTGGAGATTCGCAGAAGCTGCCTACCTCGACAATCCTCTGCCCTCCGTTTTTAAGGAGCGACTTTTCATCCACCTGTCGCGCTTCTGCGCCGTCCGCTACTGCATTGCTCGTCATGTTGGGTTCCTAGTGGGGCTTGGCCGTCCCGCTGGCGATCCGACTGTGCGTACACAAAGTGTCACAGATGTCGTTAAACTCCTTCGACGGCCCTTTCCACGCGGATAAGAACTTCAATCTCGTCTATCGCTGTGTGCATCCTGCCCCGCACCCATAGTTGAAATGTCGATGGCCGACACGCAGATGGAAGATGCCATCTTTGTGTTGGCAGCGCACGTGTTCTTGAAGACTCCTGACTATTTGCTGTGTCTTGACGTACTGACACGGCTGTTTGGGCCGGCTCGCCTTCAATACTTGCTCTTGTTCTTAGCGTTTGTCAGGGCAGCGCACTATTGGACTGAAACACATCCTCAAATCGCCTTTGAAGATGACATCAACAAACTACTGGCGACCCATGAAGCATTGGCGGACTGCATCCTTAATGATCCGGAGGCCAGGGACAGTGTCAGCGAGTTGCTCTTGAATGAGTTGCCAGCCTTACGCCTCAAGGCGGATAAAGCCATTGGCTTGCTCGCCGCAATCGTGGACTCTTCGGAGGATGCCATCGTCAGCAAGACGCTGGAAGGCATCATCACCAGTTGGAACGCAGGTGCAGAGCGGTTGTTTGGCTATACCGCGAGCGAAGCCGTAGGCCAGCACATTTCGATGATAATCCCGGTCAATCGCAAGGACGAAGAAACGGTCATCATCGAACGAATCAAGCAAGGCGAACGACTCGAACATTTCGACACGGTTCGTATTCGTAAGGACAAAACACTGCTCGATATTTCCCTCACAATTTCGCCTGTTCGGGACGCCGGCGGGAAGATTATCGGAGCGTCGAAAATTGCTCGGGACATCACCCAGCGTAAACGGATTGAGCGAGAGTTGCGTGACAGCGAGGAACGTTACCGAACATTGGCGGATGCACTCGACACGCAAGTGCAGTTCCGTACCCGGGAACTTGAGAGAATAAACTCGGAACTGCGTGAGCTTTCGGCGCGGCTCTTGGAGTCTCAGGATGCCGAGCGGCGGCACATCGCACGGGAACTGCACGATAGCGCCGGACAAACATTGACCGCACTCGGTTTGCAGCTTGCACGAATAAGCGAAGACGCAAAGAACGATCCCGTTCTTTCCAAGAACGCGCAGAACGCCGAGGAGTTGGTCCAGCACTTGGCGCAAGAAATACGTACAACTTCCTATCTTCTACACCCACCGCTGTTGGATGAAACCGGTATTTCGTCCGCACTAGGTTGGTACGTGCAAGGCCTTGTGGAACGCAGCAGTCTAGCGATTGACCTGAAGGTTTCCGCGAACTTCGGAAGACTTCCGCCCGAAATGGAACTCGTCATATTCCGACTTGTGCAGGAATGCTTGACAAACATTCATCGGCACTCGGGTAGCAAGACCGCGCTGATTAGAGTTGCGCGCGAAGAAAACTCTGTCCACATAAGGGTTGAAGACAAAGGAAGGGGAATGTCCCCGGAACGCCTAGCTGCGATTCAGTCCCAAGGCACGGGGGTGGGAATCAGAGGAATGCGCGAGCGCGTGCGCCATTTTAGCGGCGATTTGACTATTGAGTCCGACGATTCCGGCACGAAAGTTTACGCCACTCTCCCCTTGCAGAGGCCGCTGTCAACGCACAAGAGCAACACGCAGCAAGATGTAGCATGAAACCCAATGCCATCACGGGCGCGGACAGAATGGTAACTATTGAAACATCGCCATAATACTCATTGACGGGGTTTTGAGGATTTTCGACGGAGTGCTAACGCCTATTTCAACATCCAACGAGCAGATCGGCCGACTAGACCAGGAAATGGCCAGCCTGCTCAGCGCATACCAGGACGCCGTTCAGCGACTGGCAGAGGTACCTGGTCTGGGAGTCGACTCAGCACAGCAGATCATTGCAGAAGTCGGCCCCACCGCAGCAACATTTCCCTCCGAGAAATGTCTCTCCTCATGGGTCGGTGCCTGCCCGGGCGACGACGAGAGCGCAGGCGTGAACTACAGCCACCGCTCTCCAAAGGGCAACCGTCAGATGCGACGCATACTCAATCAAGCTGCGAATGCCGCAGCCAGGACCAAAGGAAGCCTATTCGAGATCGTGTATCGCCGCTCGGTCCCGAGCCTGGGACACAATCAAGCCATCGGAGCCATTGCCCATCGACAGTGTCGACTGATCTGGCTGATCCTGCACCAAGGAGTCCGTTACGAGGAACGCGGCCCAGCGGTCACCAATCGATCGAAGCAACTGCGCACTTGGAAGATGATTCGGCAACTCCGAAACCTCGGCTATCGGATCGAACCCCGAATCCTCAACCAAGCCAAGCACAAGCGCAGTGATTTTCGACCCTGGAGTTCCTCCAGCATGATTTTTCGTAGATGGGTCACAGGGACGACCTCCTTGTGACCCTCAATTTATCCTGGGGCTAAAAACCACAGCTGTCGATCTCACCCACGCGGCAGCGTCCGCCGCGCCAGCGGCTTCGTTCTAACGGGCAACCCTTACTTTACCGATTAGGCAAGGTTTGCCGAGAAGCATTCCGCCGTACCAGGCTACTTGTCTGCACTTGCTGCTAGACTGGCGCGGGAAACCTGCTTTCCATGAACCCAAATCGTGACAATGCTGTCGTACGCGTCCACACTTTCTAGTGGCGATTTCTTCAGCAGGACGAGATTCGCTATTTTGCCCGGCCCAATCGTTCCGACCTGCGAATCGATCTTGAACTTTCGTGCATTGTTGATGGTGGCAGCCCTGAAAATCTGTTCGAGAGACAGACCAGCCTTTTTGAGTTGCTGCATCTCTAGATAGCCGTTCAGTCCAGGCAAGTTCCCGTAGGTCGGAGCCGAGGGAGTGTCCGTGCCAAAGAGAAAGTTGGCGTCTTTGGACGCCAGGTAGCTAACTGCTTGGCGCACGCGCCGGAGAGGGCCGCCGTCGAATCCTTCGAGCACAGCTGCGTCCGGTGTATCGTCCTCAGAGATTTCTTTCTTGAACCACTTGCCCTGGGCAGAGTTGAACCACTCCAGCATTTCCGCAGGAATGACCTTTGGAATTGTTTGCATGGTCAGGTATTGGGGATCGAAATACGCGCGCAGTCCTCCCATAACCTGAATCGTCGGTTGGTAGCCAATCCTCTTGTCCACGATGCGATCCAGGAGGCTCTTGAATTCGGCCGGGAGTTCGGACTGGTTGCCGAGATCCCCCCAGTTCCACATGCCATGCGCGATAACGTCCACATCCCCGTCGACGGCAAATTTCTGGGCTTCAAATGAGTTGGCGTGCATCATGAGCACCAGGCCGGCTTGAGTCGCATCCTTGTGAATCTCTGCGATATTATCGGCGCTGATGACAGGCAAGTTCCTTTCCCTCCCAAAGCCGCGCTCGAAATAGGTTTTGATGCAAATCCCGCCGGAGTTCTTCACCCTGGCTACGGCTGCCGCCGGAGTGTGATCTTCCGGCCTGTATTCAGGAGGGATGCTGGAGGCTTGCTTAGGATCGTAGATAAAGTTGGGAAAGACTTGGAAGCGTGTTGCCGGGGGTGCGAACGACATCGGATACCCATTGGCGATCGGCAGAGATTGCCCGCAGTCATACAAATCAGGATGCAGCGGGGCTTGCCTGAATTCATCCAACACTCGGCGATCGACCACAGCCAAATCGACCAGCGTGGTGTAACCGAAGTACAGATAGGACCGCGGGAGTTGCATGAGGAATTCATTGATCATCACCGACTTGGCTGTATCGGGACCCAAGCTCATCTCGAACTGCACGCCGGGAATGGAAGCAAGATGGACGTGCGAGTCAATGAGGCCGGGAATAAGGAATTGCCCCTTCCCGGAAACGACGGTTGCGCCGGCAGGCTTCTTCGTCCCTTTTCTGCGCTCGACGCTGACAATGCGTCCGTCTTCGATCAGCACGTTACCCTCTGCGATGTGATCGAGATTCTCCGGCGAGATGATAGTGACGTCAGTGATCCAGATTTGGCTCGCCCCTTGGTTTGAAGCGGAACCAGCAAAGGCTGCAACTGAGGAAAGCAGCGTAAACACAACGGCGAACAACTTCATACCGGCTCCTTATCAAGATGATGACAAGAGTTGTTTCCCCGCTAAAATGCTAGCGTAAGCACCTGTTCTGCCCGCTTGTGAGGCGTCGCTGCCAGCTCCGTTGGCGCTGAACGTCACTGTGCTGAGGAAATACGAACTGGCAGGAGAAAAGGTTCCGCGAATCGCACGTTGATCGAGTGAAGGGCGATCCGTCCACGATCTGGTCGCGGATGGGCTCTCTTCTGCGAGCCCTGTTCGAGGTTGGACATGGGTGACAAACGCCACTGCACAGTCTTTACAAGCCCGCTGGTTCATCCCCCTCGAAATGCGGGTCATATCCGGAAAACAGGAGGCACTCCAGGCGTTCAGCATCTCGAAGAACGTCGCCTGGAACGCACTTACGTTCCGCTTCGAGGAAATCGAGAAGTCCATTAACAGCACCCGCGACACTGCGATGAATCAGAGGATCAGACCTAGTCAACAACTCGGCGTAGCGTTTTGTGACCGCCCAAAAAGCTCGGAATTCTTGCACGGGGTATTTCTGCTTGCCTGAAGAAAGGCGTTCCTGGAAATCGGCCCAGCATTGCATCGCCTCAGCAGGTAACCTATCCTTCTCTGGAGACGACATGTTATCTGTTCCTCTCCCGGAGGCGCCGTTCGAACATCGTAGTGTATCCTTCCGCACCAGTCTGATGGGACGCCCGGCCGGAATCTGAGGCCGCGCACTGCCGGTTCTGGTTAGCGACCATGGAGAAGCATTCTGCCTGAGAGTACGATATCTCTGGGCGAGTGCCCGAAACCAGCGAATTAGGACACTACCGACAAACCAGTTTCGTTGACAAACCCCTAGTGTGAGAGCAGACTTCATCAATTCGGAGCAGTTTGAATGGCGTTGAAAATACAGACTCAAATAGCTGGCGGCGTGGTCATTCTCTGCTGTGATGGTCGCATCGTGTTTGGCGATGAAGGCGCAGTCGTGCGCGAAAGAGTCGGAAACATGCTGACCGGAACGCCGAAAATTGTGCTTAACCTACATGGGGTGGATCACATCGACAGCGGGGGACTGGGCATCCTAGTTGGACTCTCAATCTCAGCGAGGAACCGGGGGGGCGAGCTCAAGCTGGTCTCTCCCCGAGAGCATGTTAAGGATTTGTTTCGACGAACACATTTAGACACCTTGTTCCGTGTATACAAGGACAACGACGAGGCGATCGCGGCGTTCCGCACACAAGTAGTCTGAGTCAGGGGGAAATGCTTGCTTCTCAGCGAGTGCCCGGCCGGGTTTCGAGTGTGCGACCGATGTTAGGGATGTTTGCGTTGCATTCAAGTGTCGTTAACAGGCGTCTCTGACAATGTCGGGCGTGTCAAGTGTTTTTTGAGCGTACTAAGCCGTGCACTCCGAAGAGCGCGCCATTTCGCTCTAGCTGAACAAGTACCGTGCCAACCAAGGCTCGCTCCGTAATCGTTCAGGTCAGGATTCTCGATCCGACCCATGCATCTCTTCGATCCAAACCTGGATCATGATTACTACTTCAAACTCCTCTTAAATAAACGAGGAGCAGGACGCCCAATCAATTACTCGATGTTGCACTACACACCATCGCGATTTCCGAGCTGTCCTGCGTGCGAACCGAACTGTTTTGCCTGCTCGTACTCCCACCCCTGGCGCATCATCCAGAACAAGCGAATCGCCAGCTTTCGGGCCATGGCGACTTTGGCGATCTTTCGTCCCCGCCGCATCGCCAGATGAAAGTACTGGTTCCGCCAGGGGTGGAATAATCCGCGCTGCCCCCTGGGCTGACTCCACCAGCCAGAAGCGCAACATCGAGCTGCGTTGCTTCGTGATATGTCCCAGACGACGCCGTTCTCCACTGGAATCCTCTAAGGGCACTAACCCTAAATACGCCGCGATCTGCTTGCCGCACTGGAAGCGCTCGGCTTTCCCGATGATCAACACAAAAGCCAGGGCGGTTAACGGGCCCACCCCAGGGTGGGTCATCAGACGACGTGCTTGCTCCGACTTCTCCACTTCCGGATCGATGGCTTCAGTCAGTTCGGCAATCGTCGGGTTCAGCCCATCCAGCCACTGCAGCAGATCCTGACGCCGCCGGCTCGCCCAGGCAGCCAGGCGAATGGCTTCCAGTTGTTTTCGTCCTTTTTCCCGCCACAATCTCTTTTTGCAGCGTAGGCCTTCGTTCAGCGCCACCGCTTGCAGTTGGTTCATCAGCCGCGTGCGCGCCTGCACCATCCGGTGCCGGTGCCACAACCGTTGCCGCAGGTCGCGGTTTTCCCAGCTCGGTACGCAGATCTTGGGAAAATCATCCTTCCGCATCAGCTTCAGAATGTGCTGTGCATCCTGCCGATCCGTCTTGGGCTTGCGCCCTCGCTGGGCGCGGATCACAGTGGCATCCCCTATCCCCAACTCGATAGGCAGTTCCCCCAGTAGTCGCTCGAACCAACGCGAGTGTCCACTGGCTTCCATGCCCAGCCGCACCTTCTCGCCTCGGCTGGCTAGCTCTCGGTAAAACTTCTCGGCTGGCTCGCGATGCTCAAGCCGCTCTTCTCGCAGTTCGCCGGTTTCTGTATCGACAAACACAATTTGTTGGAAGCTCGGATGGTAATCGCACCCTACAATAATCATGTTGGCTCCTTTCTCCGAGCCGGTTGGTTGGCCTAACACCACCAACTCTACTCGGGCAGGGGAGCCGACATTGTCATGCAATCAATTACACGCAATATAAAAAGGCGCCCACTTTTGCGGTAGGTTGTGATTGTTCGCATCGCCAACCTAGCGAAGAGGAGCGCCGTCATGAATCAAGCGAAGTATATTGGCATGGACGTTCACCCAGCAACGATCTCAGTTGCTGTCATGGACAGCTCGGCAAGCTGATCATGGAATGCATCCTGGAGACGAAAGCGGCCACGATTCTCGAGTTCCTCCAAGGGCTGCGCGGGAGTTTATCGGTGACCTTCGAAGAGGGAACCTCCGCCGCCTGGTTGCATGATCTGCTGAAACCTCTCGTCAGCCATCTGGTAGTCTGCGATCCGCGAAAGAACGCCCTGTTGAAAGATGGCAGCAGAGCGACCGGATCGATGCACGCAAGCTGGCCGAGTTGTTACGCGGCAACCAACTCCATGCCGTGTCCCACGGAGAGCATGGGGGTGCGCACCTTAAAAGAGCTGAGTCGCAGCTATCTGACCATCACCCAGGATGTCACGCGCGTCCTGAATCGGATCAAAGCCTTGTACCGCAGCTGGGCCATCCCCTGTAGCGGTGCCAGCGTCTATGCCCCGGGGCATCGCGCCGAATGGCTGAATAAGATTGGAGAAGCGGGAGTTCATCGGCGAGCCGAACGGTTGTATCAGCAACTCGATCTGCTGCAGTCGGTGCGGCAAGAAGCGCGACACGATCTGCTGGTCGAGAGCGGCAAGCATTCGGCCGTGAAGTTACTTCGTCAGATTCCCGCCATCGGGCCGATTCGCGCCGCCTTGCTGGTGGCGCTGCTGCAGACGCCAGATCGTTTCCGTACCAAGCGACAGCTGTGGGCCTACAGTGGTTTTGCGCTGCAGACTCACGATAGCGGAGAGTATCGCTCGGTGCGAGGCAAACTGCAACGCAATCGGGAACGCATCACCGTGCGAGGTCTGAACGACAACCATAATCCCGACCTCAAGAGTCTGTTCAAAAGCGCTGCCATCTCTGCCAGCACGCGCCCGGGTCCGCTGCACGATTTCTATGTCGCTCTGCTGGACAAAGGCATGCGGCCCACATGGCGCGTCTCACCCTGGCACGGAAGATCGCCACCACAGCGACAAGCAGCTTGAGCATCTCTGGTGAACAGACCTTGGGATGCAATCAAATCGAGGAGACGCAAAAATCAAGCAGCTACGAAACTTGTTGATCCTGACGGTACGCTGCTGAAAGCTAGCTACTTTGCTGCTGCGAAGCCCGGCCCCGGCGTTTTGCTTTCCATCAGAGCAACCGACCGTTTCATCTCCTGCCGTCTATTTCCAGGCTCTTGCCGAGTCCCCTTCTAAAATGTCCTCCTGCGCCGTATTCCGCTTCGCGCATCAAGCGGCCTAGCGCGTTCGGTTCCAGCCCACGTGCCCACGACAAGAGTGTCCAAGCGGTCTTGCCTGCCCTTCATCCATTTCGAATAATGGCGTTCCGTTGTCTTGATGCTTTCGTGCCCAAGCAGCTTGGACACTTCCTCAAGCGGGACGCCTTTCTCCAGAAGATCCACCGCGAACGTATCCCGTAATCTGTGGCTCTTGAGGTAGCCGTTATTGGACAGCTTGGCGGCCTTGAAGAGCGGCGCGAGATACAGCTTGGCCCAACTCTTCGTGATGCTTTCCGCTTCACCCACGCCGGACCAAAACACATATTCAGGATTGCCGTTGAGCACGGTTAGCAGCTCTTGGGCAATATCGGGAGGGATGGGCACGGACACGTGGGTCCCGGTCTTCTGCCGGGCCGTGACGATGCGGTAAAGTCCCTTTTTCTTGTCATGCTGCATCTCGCTGCGCTTGAGTGTGAGCGCGTCCCGGATAGCTAGGCCGCTGTAGCGCATGAGTTGGATGAGCGCGTGTACTTGGGACTGCCGGTCCCGCGTGACAGTGGTGTTAATGGCCCTTAGCAGCCGCTTGTACTCTTCCTCAGACAGCGGTAGCGTTGGCGGCTCTTCAATCTTGATCTTGGGCAGTGCGGGAATCCGTGGTATCCACTGAGCCTCATAGCAGTAGCGGAGGAATGAGCGCACACGCTCGCGGACCTTGGCGCGAGTGTAGGTGGATGGGTACAGCTCCGGCCACGTGGCACAAAAGCCGGTGAGCAGTTCCCGCGTGATGCCCTGGACCGTGTGGACGTTGTTTCGCTCGCAATACTCGCGGAGCCGTGCCAGCTCACGGGTGTATTTTCCCATCACGGACTCTGTGACGCCTTGGACTTTCTTGTCCTCAAGGAATACGTCCACCCCTTCCTGGACCGTCCTGACATCCGCGTCCGTGGTCGCTGAAGTGCGGCCCGCTAATTGGTCCTCCAGGCGGCGCTTCTGCTCTTCCGCTTCACCCCATGAACGGGTGCCTGCCTTGCGGCGGAACTGTTGGCCGTTCTGAGTCCACCGGAAGTGCTTACGGCAATTGCAGCGTTTACAGAACTCATCCCCGGCGTATTTGCAGTCTGCCGAGTGACGGACAAAGATTGTGATTACTGGAGCTGTGCTCATGGGAAGGACCGTAGCACAGAATTAGCACAATTAGGAAGACATCTTTAGTAACCAAAGAAAAACCCGCTGTTTACGCGGGTTACATGAAGGTAAACTATGGCGGAGAGGGTGGGATTTGAACCCACGATACCCGTTAAGGTATGTCCGCTTTCGAGGCGGATCGTTTCAACCGCTCACGCACCTCTCCGGATGAAAAGCTGTCGACGGTCAGCCAACCCAAGATTCCTCGCTTCGCTCGGAATGACAGGAATCGAGAAGCCAACGACGAACGACCAACGACTAACGACGGCTTTTAAAGAACGTCTGCAGCAGTTCCGCGCAACGTCCTGCCAGCACGCCGCCTCGAACCCCCATGCGGTGGTTGAGCTGCGGATGATTCAATACTGGTACCACCGAGTGCACCGCGCCCGCCTTAGGATCGTCAGCGCCGTAGACCAGGCGCTTAATCCGCCCGTGCACCAGGGCTCCTGCGCACATCGGGCACGGTTCAATTGTAGCAAACAGGTCGCACTCTGCCAGTCGGTGGTTACCAACGGCTGCTCCGGCCTCGCGCAACGCTACAATCTCGGCGTGAGCCGTGGGATCGGAGTCGCAAATGTTGCGATTCCATCCCCGGCCGACGACGCGGTCGCCGCACACCACTACGGCGCCGACGGGGACCTCGCCCGTTTCGAGCGCGCGCTGCGCCGCACGCAGAGCTTCCTCCATCCACAACTCGTCGTGATATCGCGTAAAGTTCTTTCCTTTCCTGGAATGGCGAACGGCTCATTGTAGCGGGTGGCCCAAGATGTTTCTTCCCAATTGCACCATTTTCCGGCATAATGTGCGACCCAGAGGAGGACTCTATGGCAAAACGAATCCTGTTGGCAGGAGTATTAGGCGGTTTTGCGCTGTTCATGTGGGGTGGGCTGGCGCACATGGTTCTCGGCCTTGGCACGGTGGGCGTTCAGTATCTGCCGCAACAGCAGCCGGTCATGGACGCGCTGAAAACTGCGGTGCCACAGTCCGGCTTTTACTTTTTCCCGCAAGCCGACGCCGCGGGTAAAGTCTCTGCCGAGAAAACCGGCGGACCCTACGGCATCATGATCTATCACGCCTCCGGGGCGGGCGGCGCGATGACTGGCCAGCTAGTCACTGAATGCATCCTGAACATTGTGATAGCGGGGTTTGCCGCTTTCCTGCTTTCGCTGGCTTCCGGGCTGACCGGATACGTGTCGCGGGTCGGTTTCGTGACTTTGCTCGGATTGACAGTGGGGCTGATGACCAACGTGCAATATTGGAATTGGTATGGTTTCCCAACCAGCTATACCGTTACCGGTGTCGCTATTGACGTAATCGGATTCTTGATTGTTGGGCTGATCGCGGCGGCAATGGTAAAGGAACCAGTCCCGCAAATGGTGGCTGTTCCGGCCAGGGCAGCTTAGACCCTGGCGGCATATGTGAAGCAAGGCTTGACTGATTCCGCAGAGACGCTGCATGCAACGTCTTTGCCGGCGTGGAAGCCGGTGAGTTCAAATCAGTCGCAGTACCGAGCGCACTACGTCCGGCACAACGGCGCGAACCACCGCGGGTAACACGATTGTCACCACAGCGTAGGCGATTACGACTACAGGCACGGCCAGCAGCATCCGAACCTCTGGCTTCAACTTGGCGAGATACGCTCGCATAACATCCTCTGATTTCAGGTACGAAAAGGAATCAGAAAAAGTTCCCTCCGGTTCCGCGCACTGCTGTCGCGCAGTCACTGGCAAGACTGGCAACTCGCGACTCGCAAGTGGTATGCTAACCCCGTCATGGGGATGCAAAGCCTGTTCCGCAAAGTGTTTCTAATCGACCTGCTTCAAGGGTTGAAGGTCACCTTCCGCTATCAGGATCCCAAGGAAATCTATACCGAGCAATATCCCATGGAGCGGCCACAGGTGGCGGAGCGCTACCGGGGTGCGCCGCGGCTGAACGTCAACCCCGACACCGATGAGACCATGTGCATCGCCTGCGACCTCTGTGCCCTGGCCTGCCCCGAGAATCTCATTGTGGTCTCGAGCGCGCGTAACGAGCAAACCCGCCGAAAAGAACTGACTAACTTCACCTACGACTTGAGCCGCTGCATGTTCTGCGGTCTCTGCGAAGACGCGTGTCCGGTCGACGCCCTCGAACTCACGCAGGACTTTGAACTCGCCAGCTATACTCGCCAAGGTTGGATCTGGGATCGCGAGACGCTGGAAAAAGGTCCGCAGCCCACGCAATACAAAAAGTAGTTTCCCGCGGCGCCTTTATCGGCTTTTCACTCTACCGCCCTTGCCCTTTTCAGGACGCTTTCCCAACTACCAGATTCCCTCGTCGCCAGATACGGCATCCGCCGGATATTCCCAGGGCGCTTCAACGCTCAGACTTAACTTTATGGACTCCCTCACCCAGCGCACTCCGCCCGCCGGAATAGGGATCGCCAGAGAAATCAAGGCTGGAGGCCTCATCATGTTATCAAGAAAAATTGCATTACTGGCGGTGCTTCTGTTCTGCGCGACCTGGGTGGTAGCGCAAGCCGCGCCGGCGGGAGGAGCACCACCTGCCGGGTCCGGAGCTCCGGGCCAGGCATCGCCACCGGCACCCCCAACCGGCAACACAGGTCGGCCACCAACTGGCAGCACCGCGCAACCGCCGACCGGCAACACTGGTCAACCTCCCACGGGAAGCACTGCCGAACCTCCAACCGGAGGTGCAGCTCCGGGGTCGAATCCGAGCAGTCCAAACACCCCGGGCGCGGCGAATCCGAATAATCCGAACGCTCCGAACAATCCCGGCGCGACGAACCCGAACAATCCAAACACGCCAGGCGCGACCAATCCCAACAACCCGAACTCCGGCACAAATCCCAACGGCGCTCCTGGAGCAACGCCCGGGTCGCCTTCAAATCCGAGCACGCCGCCCAATGGATCGACAAATCCGGGCACTTCTAACCCAGGCTCAAATCCCGGAAGCTCGAATCCCAGCGCCAACAGTCCGCCGCCGCCCACGGGCCCAAATCGCTAACTCTCGGAAAGTTTGTAACTCCCCAATGTGCGGGCCTGATTCAAGGGCCCGCCTTTTTGTTCTGCTGACAGATGATCGCTAACAGCTGACAGCAGCTACTCAGGCTGCTGCTGCGTCATGCAATGCATGGTGCCAAGGCCCCAGACGAGGTCCCCGGAGTAAATTGGCACAACCTCCCGAGTGGGGAACAACGCTGATAGAGTAATCAGGGCGATACGATCGTTCGGGTCGTTAAACACCGGGACGAGCACGATGCCGTTCGCAACGTAGAAATTGGCGTAGCTGGCGGGCAGGCGTCGCTTCTTGAAGACCACTGCGCCGGGCATGGGCATTTCGACGATGTTCAATGACTTGCCCGCTTGATCGCGCGCGGTTGTCAGTCGGCGAAGATTGTCGCGGAGTGGTTTGTGATTCACATCTCTCGGATTGCTCTCAACCGTAGTAACAACTGTATCGGCAGCGACGAACCGGGTGAGATCATCGACGTGCCCATGAGTGTCATCGCCGGAGATCCCTTTACCCAGCCAGATTACATGGGGCGCACTGAGGTAGTCGGCGAAGATCTTCTCGTAGTCTTGGCGTGACATGTCAGGATTCCGTTGCTGAACTTTGCTGAGCAGGCATTCTTCGGTGGTAAGCAGCGTGCCCCGTCCGTTGACGTCGATGGACCCGCCCTCAAGCACAACCCGAGTTCCGCCCTGCAACGGCCGGATTTCCTGGGCGCCCGCGGTACTCGCCATCAGGCTGCCGATTTTTTCGTCATCGCGCCAGTTGGAATATTTGGCCCAAGCGTTAAAGCGGAATTTTAGGGCTGAGAGGCTCGAGTCGTGCGGCTGGATTTCGCGGGCAAGAGTGCCCGCGCCACACGTGCAGAAGATGCATCCCGAGTCGCGCAGCCAGACGCGGTTGGTGCGCCAGCGGTGGAAGCGGACGTTTTTCAGTGGCGCGTCGGCTCGCTCCAGCAGTTTGCGAGCATGCCTCTCGGCCGTCGCGTTATTGACGATCAGTTCAACCCGCTCGTGGCGCGCCAGATTGCGGATGATTTCGGTGTAAACCCACGGTATGGGCTCGAACTTTCCCGGCCAATCGCCATGATAATGCGGCCACGCAAGCCAAGTTGCAGAGTGCGGCTCCCATTCGGCGGGCATGCGGTAGCCAAGTTGAGTGGACGCCTGCGCCCGCGACAATGTTAGAGTTGTACTTGATATATTACTGGCGCGTTTATTCACTTGTAGCTCTTATTATCGGTCCAGCAACCGGCTTGAGATCGGGGCGTAGGCATCGATTCTCCGGTCGCGGAGGAAAGGCCAGTTACGCCGGATGTCCTCCAGCGCTTTCAAGTCCACGTCGCCAATTAGGATTTCCTCCCGGTCGTGCGAAGCTTCAGCGACAACACGCCCAAACGGATCGCAGAAGAATGATCCACCCCAGAATTCCAGTCCATGGCCGGGAGTGGACTTCCCGCGGATGTTGCCGGTCTCGAAGCCGACACGATTTACCACCGCCACATAGACTCCGTTGGCGATGGCGTGGGCGCGCTGAATCGTGCGCCAGGCGTCGTGTTGCGCGGTTCCGAACTCGGCCTTCTCCGAAGGATGCCAGCCGATGGCCGTCGGATAGAAAAGAACATTCGCGCCTTGCAGCGCGGTCAGGCGGGCTCCTTCTGGAAACCATTGATCCCAGCAGACCAGCGTGCCGAGCCGCCCGGCGCTGGTGTCGATTGCTCGGAATCCGAGATCGCCCGGAGTGAAGTAAAACTTTTCGTAGTACAGCGGGTCATCGGGGATGTGCATCTTGCGGTAGAGGTCGCTGAGCGAGCCATTCGAATTGAAAATGGCAGCGGTGTTGTGATAGACGCCGGGCGCGCGCTTCTCGAACAATGATGCGATCAGCACCACCCCGTGCTGTTTGGCGGCAGCCGCGAGCTTCTCGCTGGCAGGGCCGGGAATCGGTTCAGCCAGATCAAACAGCGAGTGATCTTCTCGCTGGCAGAAATATTGCGTCTGGAAAAGCTCAGGCAGGCAGACGACTTGTGCCCCGCGTCCGGAAGCATCGGCCACGCGTTCCAAAGCCTTAGCGAGATTTTGTTCAGGCTCGGGTCCGCACGACATCTGGACCAGCGCCACACGAAATCTATCAGGGGGCAAGCGTTCACTCCTCTGCCGATCAATATAGCATTCGAGAACTTCTGCCATCCGTCAGCCAAGAATGAGAAGCATTGAGAGTGAACAGGCATCTACACTGGTTGATATCTTCAGCTTGTGCCTGTCCCGAATGTCAACCGTCAAGAATGGGGTCGCCATCATCTTTGATATGGACGGGGTACTCATCGACTCCGAGCCCGCCCATAAGCTCGCGAAGGAGCGCGCATTCGCCCGCTTCGGAATCACGCTACCCGAGCAGGTGTACGAACAATACAAAGGGAGACCCGACGAGACCATGGTGAAGGAGGTAGTTTCGTCGATCCCTGGGACCAACATCAATGTTCAGGCGCTGCTTCGCTACAAGCACCTGGAATTTGAGTCACTCGAACATCTCGCAAAGCCCGTTCCCGGGGCGAAAGAGTTCGTGACTTGGGCCCAAAGCAAGTTTCGAATTGCGCTGGCAACCTCAGCGACACCCAGAAACAGGGAGGCAGCTCTCGTCTTGCTGGGCCTGGGTGACAGCTTCAATTTCGTGGTGGATGCCTGCGGCTTCTCGCGTCCCAAGCCCGACCCGGAGGTTTTCCAGAAGGCGATGCGCGGCCTTGGAGCCGATCCTACAGAGTGTTTCGTGATCGAAGACTCTCTCAACGGTGTGCTCGCTGGGAAAGCCGCGGGTTGCCATGTGGTAGGAATCACCACTTCATTTTCAGAAACCCTGCTCCTGGGGAAGGGCGCAGACCACGTCGTTCACACTTTCCCGGAGCTCCGAAGATTGATGGAATGGACTCTGAAGGCTGATAGTAGCGATCACTGATCGACACAACGGCGATCGCTACGACTCCTTCCCTGGCATGTGCTGCCTTCCGCTGCAATCGATTAACGTTGGGATCGGACCTGCTGCGTGGCGTCTCCTCACCTTCTCCTGTAAAGTAGTTGGTCGGGAGAGTTTCGATCCAGCTTGGAGGCGTCATCTTGAAACAGGGCAATCATAGCGGCGGGCATTCCGCTGGAAAATCTCACAATAGTTCCGGACACGCCGGCGAAGGCAAAGATCGTCATCTGCACGATCCGATTGAGGACCGCTTGATTCCTCTCGAGCCGCTGGATCTCACCCGGGTGAAGTCGATCGACGACCTGGTTCGGGCAATGTCCAAAACAGCTTTCACCGGACGACAGCTGGGCGAGGCCGCCGACGTCCTCGAAGCCATGGCTCGCGATGAGGAATGTTTCGTCGTAATGACCCTCTCAGGCGCGATGACCGTGGCCAAGCAGGGACTCATCGTGACCGAGTTGATCGATCGCGGCATCGTCAATGCCGTGGTCTCAACCGGCGCCCTCATGGCTCACGGATTGGTAGAGGCGACGGGCCGCGCACATTTCCGGCACAACGCCGAGGTATCTGACGAAGAACTTTACGATCAAGGCTACAACCGCGTGTATGACACGCTTGAGCCCGAGCAGAATCTGGACGACGTGGAAGAAGTGATGTCGGCAGTGCTCGAGGGCTGGGATCACAACGAAACCATGTGCTCCTACAAGCTGAATCACGCCATCGGAGCGTATCTGGCAAAGAACGCACGCGATCAGCGCGGAATTCTGAAGTCAGCCCACGAGATGGGCGTCCCGGTATTTGTGCCCGCCTTCAGCGATTCGGAGATGGGGCTGGATACTGCGCTGAACAACCGTCTGCGCGAATCGACTGGAAGGCACAAAATTCGCTTCGATCCCTTCGAAGATTTAGAGCATTTCGCCGCAACGCTGCTGCGGCAGAAAAAGCTTGGGATCATGACCATCGGCGGCGGCGTTCCGCGCAACTGGTCGCAGCAGTTTGGTCCCTTCTGCGAGTTGCGCCACCGGCGGCTGGGCGAGAATGTTCCGCTGAAGCGCTATCACTACGGCCTGCGGATTTGTCCCGAGCCGGTTTATTGGGGCGGACTGTCGGGCAGTCCTTATAGCGAGGCAATATCGTGGGGCAAGTTCGTGCCTCCAGCAGAAGGCGGCAGATTTGGCGAAGTATTTGTGGACGCCACTGTCGGCTTGCCGCTGATCGTGGCCGCGGTGTTTGAGCGTCTGGATAAGAAGGGAAGTAAGGCGAGCAAAGGGAAAACCGCCTCAGCCCGGAAATAGCTGTCTTGAGCCATTCGGTTTTAAAGGGACGGATTTTGAAGGGGCGCGACTTCCAGTCGCGCGGTGGAGCCGCAGAAATATCAACAGCGGCTTCAGCAGCGACTCCGCTTACCCCCTAGGCGTCGGCCTGCGACGCAGACTCCTCGACTTCATCGGACGACCGCCCCTCGGCTCGCGTCTTGCGGTAGAGCGGCGCCAGAATGCTGTTTTCTAACACTTGAGATTCTGCTTCCACCCAGTCTTGCAGGGCAAGGCCCTCCGCCTGGCCGCGCTGATCGTAGAGATGCTGCGCGTGCAGGCGAATCTTCCTTTCGAGCAATTCGGTCATCAGTGCTTGCTGCTTCTGTCTGCGGGTATTGATATCCAAAGCCATTCCTCTTGCCTAAATAAATATTTGGGTTCAGTTCTATGATAAGGGAAGACTGTTAACGAAAGGTTACATTCGGCAGGGCATAGGGTTACCAAAGTATTAGTATAGCACGAACCTCGAAAGTGCCTTATTTTCAACGCATAACACCCAAAACTTCCTGATTCCGCATCCCGATTAGAGTTACCCCTGGACGGCCGCCCTTCTCTAGCTAGTTCTATAGCAGCTTCTTCGGGTAAGGAAATTGTAGTAAAGTAAGGAAAGAGGCGGAGATGCAGAAGCAAGCCAAACTCACCAGCAAAGGTCAAGTCACCGTTCCCCACGAGGTGAGGCAAATCCTGGGTGTGCGCGCCGGCGACAAACTTCTCTTTGAGAATGATGAACTCGGTGTTCGGGTGCGTCCTGTCCGAAGCCAGAGTACATTTTCTAAGTATCGCGGGATCGGCAATCCAGGGATTGGCTCGGGCAGAAAGGGCATTGCCCGCTGGCTCCGGGAAATGCGCGGACAATAAGCTCCAATTGGAATGACCACGGCTATCGATACCAACGTGATCATCGCCCTGTGGCACGACGATCCCGCCCTCAGCCAAGCTGCGCAGACGGCCCTGGACGCGGCTTTCAATCGAGGCGCCCTCATTGTTGCAGCTCCCGTTTTCGCCGAACTCATCGCCGCCCCTGGACGTAGCGAAGCCTTTGTGAGCTCGTTCCTTGAGGAAAACGGAATCGCAATCGATTGGAACTTAAACGAACCGATCTGGCGGTCGGCGGGTCGAGCGTTCCAGGCCCATGCGGAACGACGCCGAAAGCAGCGCGATCACGGTACGCGTCGCCTTCTCGCTGACTTCCTCATCGGCGCCCATGCTCTCGTTCGCGGCTATCGCCTGCTCTCTCTGGATGAGCGCCTCTACCGCGCGGCGTTCCCCACGCTGAGAATTGAGGTTATCTAGGCTTGCTCTAGGCTTGCTCTAGTCGAAAATCAGCACCGCCGAGGCAATCACCGTAGTCCATAATCCGCGCTTATCCCCCACCGCCGATTGCGTCACATTGGCCGTCCGAACGATTTTATTCGACAGCCGGTAAATCTGTTTTTTCTCATCCCATGATCGGTCAGGATCGAACTCAACGTTCAGCGTCGTAGCGAGCATTTCGGCAGCGAGCTCTTCCGCGTATTCCCCCGCGGCGTCTTCGGTTTCGCCAAAGGAGTGATGCTCACTGAGATACCCGTAGGTGTTTTTGTCGGCCGGAATAGCCACGCCGATCGACGAGGCTAGCAGGCGGTGAGCTTCATGCGTGGAGTTTTCTGCCACCACGGCAAACACCACTTCGCCTGGACTGAGATACTTCACGCCCTCCTTGCGGGCCAGCATCTTGCAGTTTGGAGGAAAGATTGAAGAGACGCGTACCAGGTTCTGGGCGGCGATCCCGGCGTCGCGCAATGCCAATTCGAAGGATGTCAACCGCTCGCGGTGTTTTCCGACTCCCTTGGTGAAGAACATCCGCTTGGGAACCATGTCTTTGCCCAACGCTCTAACCTCCAGCACCAAAAAAAATGAGACAGAAGAATGCACAATTTAACACAATGCTTTGTAAAGGAAAGATGAATTTCACCTCAGAAAGAAAAAATGGCAGGCGACCGCTGGCGCGGCCACCCGCCACCATGCCCGGAATTCTTTCGGGGGAGGGCCCGGGCAAAACCGACTTACTCTACCACAACGAAATATTTGGTCAACAGGAAAGGCGATGCCCTTTGTTTTCGCGAGCACTGCCGAATCCTAGTCGCTTAGCCGCCACCGAACTCACTTCAATCGTGTCGCCGTTCAAGGTCCCGGTGACCGTCACATTCTTGCCCGCTTGTTTGCCCAGGGTGGCCACAGCCGCCTGGTCATTGGTATCCAAAATATAAACTTTCTCCCCTACTACCAAAGCAAACTTCGATCCCTTAGACACACAAGCGCGAGTGCATTCCGACGGTGTCCCCTCCATGTGCTTACTGCCGCACATGGCGTCACCAACTTCGCCGGTAAAGGACTGCTTGCGAGCGGCCAGGGCGTAAACATTGAGCGCCGAACTTAGCAAAAGGACGATCGCCCCAATCACTCGCCAGTAACGCAAACCACCATTACTTCCGCTTTCTCCTTTGCTCAGGATTGGCAGGACTGTAATGCGGAGCCTCGTTTCCGAAAACCGTTGACGAAACGCCGCCTTACTCTGGCAGATGAGTCAACGTCGTAAAAGGTCGCACTTCGCACCCAACTTTCTGGGCTGATCATAGATTCGGTTCATCGTGGCGCTTTCGCTGTATATTGCAGGTCAACGTCGACGGTTTTGTCGCGGGCGAGGGCTGTGACATGGGGATCAACCTCCCAGTCGAGGTTGGCGGGGAGCAGCTTTCTGGCCAGCGGCAGGAACTGCTTCAGGTAGGTGGCATCGTAAACCTCGCCCGGCCGGATCTTCCAGGCAGCGCGCAGTCTGGCCGTCAGATTGTTATCGATGCCGCGAAATTCGAGCTCTCCCATGCGAAACTGTGAATCCTCAGTCACAGCCAGATGATAAGCCACAGTTCCCGCGACGTCATCGAATTCGGCGTTCACCTTCACCGCGGCAAGGATATATCCGCGTGCACCGTAGAGATCCTGCACGGCTCGCAGGTCGTTCCGCAACTGAACAATGTTTGCAATTTCTCCAGCCTTCGCATGAAGCAGGGCTTGCAGTACATCGGTCGAGATTTCTTTATTGCCGGACCACTGCCAGCTACTGACTTTGTACTGAATGCCGGGAGTGACCGGAAATGTAACATCCACAAATGTCGGAGGCTGCGCATTATCGTTCGGCTCGGAGGGCCCTGGTTTGACGACCTTAGGCTCTGGCGGAGCACAGGAGACTTTGAGATATCCGTGCTCATGAAAGATCGGCAGCAGCGTTTTCTCGATCAACGAACTCATGTACAAGCGGGAGTATTCCCGGTCGGTCGCTTTTTCCGCGGCGTCCTCGAGCAGAGGCAATTCGCTGGCACCTGCCCCCGGGAACTCCATGTGCCGGATGCGAATGCTTACCCCAGCGACGTTGTAGTCGATCGACTCGAGCTGCCCGCTCTTGCTGCTGCTGCGCAAATATTCGACATGGCCGGGGATCGCGTTTTCCACCAGCAGGGCTTGCAAAATGTCCGATACCTGGTCGGGCAAACGCCCGCTGGTGGGTAGTTCGCCATGGTAAAGCGGGATGTGCTCGTGCACCTTTCGCCGGAGTTCTTCGTCCGTGAACCAGACGAAGTCGGCAAAGCGGGCCGGAACAAATTTATCAGCGTCGGTCACCTGAAACTCCAGTTTGGTGCCCGCGGCTGAGTATGAGTAGGTGAAAGCAATATTGCTGAAAGCTCCGCTTTCGCCAAGTTGGCGGGCTGCCTTTTTGAAATCTTCCTCATGGGCCACGGTGCCCACCGGCAGTCCGCTGGCCGCCGCGACCTCATCTTGAGTAAAGCGCTTACTGCCCGTCACCTTGACCGCGATGAGCTTATAAGAGGTGGCTGGCATCGGCCGGCCACCAGTTCCGCCGGAGGCCTGGGCATGAACGGCCATCGCAAACCCGAGCAGGCTCACGAGCAGGAAAGAGCGAAAGCACTTCGTTACAAATCCTGTAGGACGGGTCTTCATCTACTTCGATCTGGAGGATCTTCCATTGTTGGATTTGTGATTCTTGGCAATCTCGATGAAGGCGAGCGCGGCGCGGCTCAGAGCTTTGTCCTTGCGGAAAACCAAGGCTAAGTCTCGTGGCAACTGCGCATCGGCCATGGGAATAGCAACCAGAACTCCGGCCCGAACGTCCTCCTGCACGTTGGAGCGTGCAATAAACCCGACTCCCACGCCGGCCGCCACGAAGCGTTTCAACAGCTCACTGGAATCAAGCTCCATGCTGTAGTTCGGCTTCAACCGCCGGTCTCGAAACAGTTCATCCAGAGCATCGCGCGTATGGCCGGCTTTCGGCAGAACCAGCGGATACTTTGCCAACTCGCCCACCGAAGCCGACTTCATCTTGCCCAGCGGATGGTCTGGCTGAGCAATGATCACCAGCTCGTCCTGATGGATGAGGACTACGGTAAGCCGGTTGTCCTTTACCGGCAACGACACCACCCCGAAATCGACGGAATTGTCCGTTACCGATTCCAGAATTTTGGCATAATCGGCGCTCTTGATGTTGACCGATACATCGGGATATTGCTTCTTAAAATCGGCGAAGACCTCGGGAAGAATGTGCAGGCACGTGCCTTCATTGGCGCCGACCGTGATAGCGCCACGTGGGACGTGCTCCATCTCCGCCAGAGAAGTGAGCATCGCCTTGCGCGCCTCCAGCGTCTCCTGAACATATTTCTGGAAGGCCTTGCCCGCTGCCGTGAGTGACACTTTGCCGCCGGAGCGGTCAAATAGTTTGGCGCCAACATCATCCTCGAGCGCCCGAATCTGTGAGGAGATCGCGGGCTGAGTGCGGAAACGCTTCTCCGCAGCCCGCGAGAACGAGGCATTCCGGGCTACTTCGAGAAACGTTTGCAGTTGGTCGAAGTCCATGAATCAAGGGCCAGGCGTCGGCGGCTAAACCGCAATAGGTGCGTCACACTTTTAAGCCACGCCAAGTATAAGGCCCAACCCGGACACAAAACCACTTGGGAATGTAGGTTGTATGGGGTTCCGGACCCGCGGCCAGACGGAGAACTAGCGGAAGCCGGACTTTTGCGCTGATACCGTTTAGATCGTGGGACTGAGCGTGGATTGCTTGACCACTCGCTCCATAATCTTGATAGCCCTACTGGATTCCGATGGATGCTGAATTTCGGGCTGACTTGCCTCCATCAGGCCCTCTTCTATCGCATCCAGAGCCTGGCAGGAACGCTCCAGAACGAGGAGGAGGTATTTCTGGGCGATCGGTCGGTCTGCGGGATGAATGAGTTCCCACCAGCGCCGGATGGACTCCTGTACCTCTACATCGGTTTTCTCGCCCACGACCAAAGTGTCAATTAATCGGTAGACCTTGCTCTTTACGGCTTGATAGGAAACGGAGACTTCCTGGGGCATGGGATTGGGCTCGCTGGCATTAGGATGAGCAATCTGCCAGCCAAACCCTAGATGCTTGCACCGTAAGTCCTTGCGGCTGCAGAGGCTTCGGAGTAATCCTACGAATGGAATAAAGCAGAATTATGGATATGAATTTTGGTAGCGAGCTTTCTGGCAATACCTTCAGCTCACGGCCATTTCGTTGTGGATTGCAACACCGCTTCGCGAGGAATCTGCGGCAGCGCTCGCAGTCTGGCAGGTTACAATGTTCCGCCCCTCGCGCTATCCCTGTGCAGGATCTTGGAATGCGAATCCGTTGACGCGAAGCGTCAGGGCAAGCCTTATCGGTTTTCAAACCGTGCAAAAATCTTGGAGGTTGGATGAAGACATTGTCATGGATCCTTGCATTGATTCTTTTGCCCCCAGTTTCGGGCAGAGCCCAGAGTTCACAACCCACGAATGATTCGAATGGAGCTCAACCTCAGCAAAGAATGTTTTTTCCGCGCGACATGTTCTGGGGATGGGCGCAATTTGACTTAGCCCCTCCACACAACGAAATCGACCCAAACCTTTGCGCCGGCAATGCAGGACAATACGGCGGGGTAAATGCTCCTTGCAGCATGTTTGCGCGTTACATGCTCTCCGAAATGCTTGAGGTGCGTCCCTTCGGCCGCGGACAGCTGCGGCGATTCATGGTATTTGGCGCGCCGGCGTTTCTGTTCGGCAAGAATGTGCCGCAGACCCTTTATACCTGGTCACCCGATGCCATCGGCATCGAGCATTCGTGGGGTGCAGGAATCTACATCGCGAAGGGATTTGAGTTTCGTGTCACCCAGCACTTCCTCTTTGATCGACTGGGAGCGCGCGACACCAACCTGGGTATCGCCGACCTCGGCAACAACGGGCCTTGGGGACGCTATATGACCGTAGGCGTGCGAAAGTATTTCGGGACACGACGGTGGTGAGCTCCCTAAGCAGCCGCCGGTACAGACGGCCGGCGCATCCGCTGAACAAGCCATATCACGAAGGCGACTATCAGCCCCAGGATCACGAAGGGGGCTAGGAGCACAGGCACGAGCCAGCCGTGGCCACCCATCGAAGTCACATCGCCTGAAATGCTGGCCTGCGGATCGCGACGAATCTCGCCAGCGAACACTGTCACGTCGCCGGTCACTTTCACATCATGATCCAGGCGAATGTTCCCGGCAAATGCGGTAATGTCTCCGGCGACCTGTCCTTGATCTTCAATCACAATGCTCCCGCCAAACGTGGTTACGTCTCCTGCCACCTGGCCTCGCACCCAAATACTGCAACCAAAGCAGGTGAGTTCGCCGACCGTCTCATTAGGGCCGATGCTGATATTGTGGCCGACTTCCGTGAAGCTGGGATTATCCTTCGCGAATGCAGCGCTCGACAGCGTAAGGCCGAGCAGCATGATGGCTGCGCACAGTCGAAAGCAGAAGCCGCGACGCGCTGTGTTCATGACAGACCTCCGCTTAAGTCTAGCTCCGACGATCCACCCTAGATGATCTACCCTAAAAGTCCGGTGTGCAAGACTCGTATCAGGGCGCGCATTCATGGTGAAAGAATTTGTTGCTGTGCCGCCTCGCTCTATTCTCTATAATTGAAGGTTTCTCATCTGCTTCGAACTCTTAGGGAGGATATACATGGTGGGCTCTTATAACGGTGTGCCTGTGCCGGCAAACGCAAAGAAGATTGGCTATGCGGCTGGAAAGTACGATGTACCGGATAACCCGATCGTTCCGTTCATCGAAGGTGACGGAACCGGTCGCGATATCTGGAAGGCGTCATTGCGCGTCTTCGATGCGGCAGTAGATAAAGCGTACAAAGGCAGGCGTCGTGTAGCGTGGTACGAAGTTTTTGCCGGAGAAAAAGCCAAGGCAAAATTTGATAACTGGCTGCCCGACGACACCGTTGATGCCATTCGCGAATTCCGCGTCGCCATCAAAGGCCCACTGACCACGCCCGTCGGCGGCGGTTTTCGCTCCCTCAACGTGGCCCTACGGCAAATTCTCGATCTCTATGGCTGCGTGCGTCCGGTGAAGTATTACAAAGGCGTACCCTCGCCGGTGAAGCATCCGGAGCGCATGGACATTGTTATCTTCCGCGAGAACACAGAGGACGTCTACGCCGGCATCGAATGGGAGCAGGGAACTGCCGACTGCGCGCGCCTGATCGAATTCCTCAACAAAGACATGCTGAAAGGTGGAAAGAAACAGATCCGCCTCGATTCCGGTGTCGGCATCAAGCCCATCTCTGTGACCGGAACCAAGCGCCTGGTCCGCATGGCGATTCTGCACGCCATCGAAACCGGCCGCAACAGCGTCACACTCGTACACAAGGGCAACATCCAAAAGTTCACCGAAGGCGCCTTCCGCAAATGGGGATACGAGCTTGCCACCGAAGAATTTCGCGACCAGGTAATCACTGAGCGCGAGAGCTGGATCATCGACAACAAAGACAAGAATCCGAATCTCACAGTGGCACAGAATGCCGAACTGGTTGAGCCCGGCATGGAATTCGCTCCTCCCGCATTTCGCCAGGCCGTGGAGCAGGAAGTGAAAGATGTTCTCGACCGTATCTACGCCACTCACGGCAAGGGCCAGTGGAAAAAGAAAATCATGGTCAACGACCGCATCGCCGATTCCATCTTCCAGCAGGTAGTGACGCGCGCGGATGAGTATTCCGTGCTGGCCACTCCCAACCTTAACGGCGATTACATCTCGGACGCTTGCGCCGCCCAGGTCGGCGGCCTCGGCATCGCTCCCGGAGCAAACATTGGCAACGGCTATGCCATCTTTGAGGCCACACACGGCACGGCCCCAAAGTACGCGGATAAAGATGTGATCAATCCCGGCTCGGTTATGCTCTCAGGCGTAATGATGTTCCGCTTGCTGGGATGGAACGAGGCGGCCGATCTCATCGAAAGCGGCATGGAGCGCACCATTCTCCAGAAAAAAGTCACCTACGACTTCGAGCGCCTTATGGAGGGCGCAACCAAAGTAAAAACCAGCCAGTTCGCCGACTGCATCGTCGAGAACATGGGCGCCGCAGTTTTGGTGTAGCGAGCACCCGGCATGGGCAATTGGCGAGAAACTGGCAATTGCAATCAGCACTCAGCATTCAGTCCTTGAGGTTTGTCATTCCGAGCGAAGCGAGGAACCTGTCTTTCGCCGGCAGCGGCAACCTGATGTAGGGCTGAATGCCGACTGCTGATTGCTGAGTGCTTAATTTCGAAAGGATCATTCATGCGTAAGAAAGTCACCATCGTAGGTTCCGGCAACGTAGGCGCCACCGCGGCTCACTGGATCGCCTCGAAAGAGCTAGCCGACGTCGTCCTGATCGACATCATCGAAGGCGTACCGCAAGGCAAGGGATTGGATTTGCTCGAGGCCATGCCCATCGAGAAGCGCGACTCCTACATCACCGGCACCAACGATTACGGAGACACGGCAAGTTCCGATATCGTCGTCATCACCGCTGGAATCCCGCGCAAGCCCGGAATGAGCCGCGACGATCTCCTGAACACGAATTACAACATCATGAAGTCGGTTGTCGGCGAAGTGGTAAAGTATTCGCCGAAATGCATCCTGATTATTGTTTCGAACCCTCTCGACGCCATGGCGCAAGCCGCTTACAAGCTCAGCGGATTTCCCCGCGGGCGCGTCGTTGGCATGGCAGGCGTGCTCGATTCTGCCCGCTTCCGCGCTTTTATCGCCGCCGAACTCAAAGTGAGCGTCGAGAACGTCACCGCCTTCGTCCTTGGGGGACACGGCGACACCATGGTTCCCCTGCCGCGGTATTCCACTGTCGCAGGCATTCCAATCACCGAGTTGATCGAAAAATCGAAACTCGAAGCCCTGGTGCAGCGCACCCGCGACGGCGGCGCCGAGATCGTGAAGTATCTGAAAACCGGCTCCGCCTATTACGCCCCCTCGGCAGCCGCAACAGAAATGGTCGAAGCAATCTTGAAAGACAAGAAAAAGATCCTCCCCTGCGCAGCATATTTGCAGGGCGAGTACGGCATCAACGGCCTCTACGTCGGCGTGCCGGTGAAGCTCGGGGCAAAAGGAATCGAGCAGATCATCGAAATCAAGCTGACGGCGGAAGAAAAAGCTGGTTTAGATAAGAGCGCGGCGGCGGTGAAGGAGTTGGTGGGAGTGATTGGAGTCTGATCGGGAAGGGCATGAGTTTTACTCGTGCCGCTCTGTGCTGCCCGCCGGGGGTCGGCTTTAGCCGCTGAGATTCGCTCTCAATTACAACGGAGGGGTTATGACGCGTGAAGCCAAGATGCTCAGCGGAATCATTCTCATCACCGTGCCCACAATTCAGTACGGTGGATACTTTCTTTTGACTTCTCTCATGGACAAAACCAGCGGTTATATGGACAATCCGCTGCGTCAGAATTTCTTCCGTGCCGGGCACGCACACGCGGGAGTGATCGTCATTCTCTCGCTGGTGTGCCAGTTGTTAGCAGACGCTGCGATGCTTCCTGCTCCGCTATTGTGGATCTCCCGAATCGCGGTTCCGCTGGCCGCGATCCTCATCCCTGCCGGCTTTTTCTTTTCGATGCTGCCGCCCACTGCTACTCAGCCCAGCAGCGCTGTGGGATTAATCTATGCCGGTGCTCTGGTGCTTGCTGCTGGTGTACTCCTCCTCGGGGTGGGTTTAATCAGGTCCGCGATTTCAGGCTAGGACCATCTCGATCGTCACGTTCTTGAGCATCACGCTCTTACTCGGCCGACCCGGGCGGTTTCGCGGAATCTCGAAAACCTTTTTGACCATACCCTTACATTCAATGGCGCTCACTGCGCCCGGTTTCGCTCCGCCATAAAATCATCTCGGCACTTCTTGGCCGCAGAGACCAGTTCCGCGAACTCCGGTGTGCCTCGCAGCTTCGCCCATACGAGATCGTTCTGCAATCCTGAGTAAGCGCAGAAGTGAGCATCAACTGCGCTCTTGATCATCTCCAAGGCGAGCTCTTTCCTCCCGCAGTAAAGGAAGCGTCCGGCAATAATGTAATGTGGTTCAGGGTCAGGATCGGCCATTATCGCGGCCGCCGCCTGCCGGTCGAACTGGTTCGCCGCCAACGTGCCACTCAGACAGGCGATCATCGGCTGGTTTTTCAACTTTACGGCGAGCTCTTTCGCTTGCGCCACATTCCCCTCGCGAAGGTAGTGCCCCGTCAGGTTGTTATCGGCGTATTCCGATCCCGCATCTAATTGTAGGAATTCCACCGCGCGGGCATAATTGCCCAATTGATCAAACGTGAATGCACACGATCGAAACGAATAATTTCCCGGATCTAGCTCCAGCGCCGTGTCACATGCGTGCGCGGATTCTTCCATCGCTCCGCCATAGCGCGACACATATGCCAGAGCAAAATGCGCGGTCGCGTTCTCCGGATGCCGCTCCACCAGCGCCTTCGCCTCTTGGTACGCCCGGACAAGTTCACCACGTTCCACTCGATTGGTAATCAATTGCCCGGCTGCGGAGATCAGATTTGGGTCCAGACCAAGCGCCCGCTCAAACGCGGCATTGGAGCGCTTGAACGCCGCATCGCCTCCGTCCGAGTACGCCGAATCGTAATGGTAGCGAAGCGCCAGCGCACCCCAAGCGGGCGCGTAGCTGGGGTCGAGTCCTACGGCTCGCTCCAGCATCGCAATCGCATCCTTGTTGGGAACAGGATCGTGCGGCAGCGCGATGCTGCGCAGGTATAAATCGTAAGCTTCTTCGTTCTTGGGTCGCGTGGCGCCTTCCGTGGAATCCGTTCCTGCACCGAGTGCGGGGACAAGTCCCTGCCGAACCTCAGCTGTAATCTGCCCACGCATCGTGATCATGTCGGGCGCGGAAACGCTCATCGTGTCGCGCCAGATAGTTCGATTGTTCGCGACGTCAATCGCTTCCAGCGTGATTTGCAGTTGCGAGCCTTCCTTCAGAAAGTGTCCGGTGACCACGTCGGTCACGTGCATGGCGCGACCGGCCTCCTGCAAATCGAGCGTAGGGGAATCGAACTTGCGAGTCGTCGCAAATGGGCGGATGCTCAGCGAGCGGACATAACTCAGCGACGTGGCGATTTCGTCCGCGAGAGCAAGGCGAAGAAAATCCAGATCCTTATCGGCTCCCAAATTTTGTAACGGAAGGACGGCGAGGGTTCTTGGACCGGCGGAGCCGGCCGCAGGCACCGCTTGATGCCGCGTTTGCCAGAAGAAGAGCGCCAATACGACCGCCACAACTGCGCCAGCAGCCAGGGCCACCACAGCGGCACTACTGGCGGCCATCGCGCTGCGCTGTCCGAAATTTGACGGCCCGGGGGACGTCGCTCCCGTTGCGCTTCCTGAATCCATCGGCAACTGGCTTCGCCCCGAATCGGTGTCGCGCTTTAAACGCTGCAAATCGCTGCGCATCTCCGAGGCATGCTGGTAACGCAAGTTGCTGTTTTTCTCCAGCGCCTTATTGATGATGTCTTCCAGCTTTGCAGGAACATCGTGATTCAGACGCACCACAGGCACCGGTGTCCGATTCATGATGGCTTCGCAAATCACCGCCGAACTTTCGCCGTGGAAGGGCGTAGCCCCGGTTGCCATTTCGTACAGCACGGCGCCAAAGGAAAATAAATCGCTGCGTGCATCGAGGTCGCGGCCGCGTACTTGCTCGGGCGACATGTAGGCCACCGTGCCCAACATCGTGCCCGGGCTGGTCAAGTGGGCATCGTCCATAGTCTGAACGTTATCGGCGAGAGGTTTTTGCGCCCGGCGGGCCGCGCCCACTTTCGCCAGTCCAAAATCGAGGATCTTGGCGTGTCCGCGTTTGGTCACGAAGATGTTCGCTGGCTTAATGTCGCGGTGCACGATGCCTTCCGCGTGGGCCGCGTCCAACGCATCGGCGATTTCAATCGCCACATTCAACAGCACGTCATTGTCCATCGGACGCGAACCGATGGCGTGCTTAAGCGTCATTCCGTCCAGGAACTCCATCGCAATGAAGGCCTGGCCGGCGTGCTCGTCGATTTCGTAAATGGTGCAGATATTGGGATGGTTCAACGCAGAGGCCGCTTGCGCCTCGCGTTGAAAGCGGGCCAGCGCTTGCGGATCTTTGGCAACTTCGTCAGGCAGGAACTTCAGGGCCACAAAGCGCCGTAGCTTCAGGTCTTCAGCCTTATAAACCACACCCATGCCACCACCGCCCAGCTTTTCAACCGTTCGGTAGTGCGAGATAGCGTCTCCAGTCATGGGAGAAGAATCCTACGTAGGCGAGTTGGGCAAGTCAACGAAATGACCGGTTTGGTCTATCACACCTTCTCGATGGTCACTTTCTTCACCACCACATCCTTATTCGGCCGATCCTGCCGGTTGCGCGGCACTTCAGAAATCTTTTTCGCAACATCTTGCCCCTCCACCACCTCTCCAAAAATTGTGTGCTTGCCCGTTAACCACGTCGTCGGCGCGACGGTAATGAAGAACTGCGATCCGTTTGTATTCGGCCCGGCATTAGCCATCGCCAATTTCCCCGCCTTGTCGAGCTTGTGCGGCGACCCTTTGGTCTCGTCCTCAAATTGATAGCCCGGCCCGCCCATGCCGGTGCCTTGAGGATCTCCACCCTGAATCATGAAGTCGGGAATCACACGATGAAAAATCGTGCCATCGTAAAGTCGGTCTTTGGATTTCTTGCGCGTCGAGGGATGCGTCCACTCGCGCTCGCCCTCGGCGAGATCCACAAAGTTGGCTACTGTTTTCGGTGCGTCCTTGTCAAACAGACGGCACACAATATTGCCGTCGCTGGTTTCAAAAGTAGCGTAAAGTCCGGATTCACGGGTCATAAGTTCCTTTCAGTCATAAAATCGTTGGTGGTACGCGGAGCGTGCTCTTTACAAATTATCAGTTCGAATTGGCGGGCGGTTTCGTCGCGCTCGCTGCCGGCTTCTTCGCTGGCGTCGCCGACTTAGGCGCAGTCGAACCATGCGTAATTGTGATGTGAGTAATCTTTACTGGGCGAAATGGCCGGTCATTACTGGGGTCAGTGGCCATGTGCGCAATCTGCTTGACCAGCGTGACAGTCGCATCATCGCACTGCCCGAAGATCGTGTAGTTCCCGTTGAGATGTGGCGTAGCTACCTCAGTAATGAAAAACTGCGAGCCGTTCGTGTCGGGGCCAGAGTTGGCGTAAGCCATCCGGCCCGGTTTATCAAACAGCAGGTCAGAAGAAACCTCATTCTTGAACTTATACCCCGGATCGCCCGTTCCATCGCCCTTAGGATCGCCGCCTTGAATCATGAATCCCGGAATCACGCGATGAAAAATTGTGCCGTCATAAAGCGGTACGCCGTGCTTCGTCGCCCCGCTCACCGGATTCTTCCAGTCCTTCGTACCCGTCGCCAACCCGATGAAGTTCTCCACTCCAATCGGAGCTTTGTCAGGAAACAGCGTACACGTCATCTTTCCCACCGTGGTGTCAATGATCGCGACAGGTTGTCCGGTTGCCGCATGGTGCACGGGCGCCTTCGACGCAGGCGCGGTCTGGGTACTCGATTGCGCCCAACCGCTGACCGCGGTCATAACCAGCAGAGCAGACCCTATGAAAGCATTACGCATGATTTCTCCTTGCACGTAAAATTGTGCCTCAGCGAATTACCAGCAACGTTGCATTGTACGACAGCGCCGCCCTCAATAGGACTGGCCTTGAGCCCGCATTTCGCGGCTCACGCTCTCCACCTGGCCGAAGACGCGCAGCAGATTGCCGCCGAGAATTTTCTTGATGTCGCCAGCACTATATCCGCGATCGAGCAGCGCTTGCGTAATCTTAGGCAAGTCCGCGGCTGAGTCCATACCTTGCGGTGTAGCGCCGCTGACGCCATCGAAATCAGATCCCAGGCCGACGTGGTCCACGCCGGCAACTTTGGCAATGTGATCGATGTGGTCGATCAGCGCCTTGAACTGCGGCCGCGCAATCTTGGCCATCCACTCCCGCTCGATGCGGTCGATCTCAACGTAGTTTACCGGCTTGCCCTGCACCTTTAGTGAATCGACGTATTTCTGGATCGCCGCTGCTTGGTCTTTACTCTGCGCTTCCATGGCTTTGCGAAAGTCCTCGTCCACAAAACCGGAGAAGAAATTGACCTGCACCACTCCGCCATTCTTGGCGACCGCTCGCAGCATATCATCCGTCATGTTGCGCGGATGATTGACCAGCGCGCGCGCTGAGGAGTGCGAGGCAATCACCGGAGCTTTCGTTGTGGCGATCGCGTCCCAAAAAGTTTTGTCGGCTACGTGCGAGATGTCGACCATCATTCCCAACCGATTCATCTCCAGCACAACCTGCTTGCCAAAATCAGTGAGTCCGTTATGGTGTTGAATCTTCGAGTCGTTGATATCTCCGGACGAATCAGCCCACTCATTGGTATTCGACCATGACAGCGTCATGTAGCGCACGCCGAGGCGGTAGAAGTCGCGCAGCAGGTGCATGTCGTTTTCCATCGAGTGCCCGCCCTCAATCCCCATCAGCGCAGCCAGTTTGCGCGCGCGATGAGCCCGCTCAATGTCGGCAACAGAAAAGGCCATCATCATCCTGTCCGGGTGATGCTCTGCCTGCTCGTAAACCGAATCAATCAGATCAAAGGTGTGCTGTGCGAAGTGCCCTTGATTGGTCTCTGGATCAACCCAGATCGAGAAGAACTCCGCACCAAGATTGCCGCGGCGCGCTTTTTCGAGACTCAAATGCCCGACGTCATTGGGATCGGTGGACCCTATGTCGAAGCCTTGGTCGAGAAAACGCTGCGGCGTATCGGCGTGAGTATCAACGACAATGGCTGAATCCTGAATGGCCCGCGCGCGAGCGCTGACAGTCACATCCGATGTGTTCGAAGATTGGGCCGCAGCCGAAGAAGCGGCCAGGGCCAGGAATGAGAGCAAGAGAATTCTGAACCAGTTCATAGTTTGGTTTGCGGAGAGCAACCGCGAGCAGCGAACGATTGTATAAGCCAGCGGATCAGGAAAGCAAAAGTCGGTGAAATCGATTACCGCAGCGCTGCCAACGCCTTCTCGACACAGGTTTCCAGCGCCTCGCCTGTGTCGATCACCGCCTTGGGCAAAGTAATCGCTTCGAATCGCGAGCGCACTTCCAAATAGAGTTGGAAGTCACGGTTACCCGCGGGATGTGCTCCGGACTTCGATTGCTCCTCAAGCCGCTGCCTCGCGACTTCCTCCGCGCACACGCACTCGAGAATGCGCCAGCCCTGCTGCAGGGAAACAGCCGCATTCACCACGTTGTCGATCTGATAGTGCCGCGAAAACGGACGCCCATCCAGAAAGATAATTTGTTGCGGATTCCGCTGCAGCAAAGAGCCCGCCGTTTCCAGCATGACCTGAAGGCAGAAGTCGTCCTGCCGCGACGAGTATTCGATTTCGTCCGCCGAAAAAAGCGCATGCCGGATCTCGTCTTTATTGATTACACGGCCATAAGTTCGCACAGCCAATTCTCGCGCGAGCGTGGTTTTGCCAGTGCCGGGAAGACCGGCCATCAGGACAATCATGGTTGAAACGGATTATACGGGGATGATTTCGGCGATGATTATTCAGGACGGTCGTCGGCAGCCATGGTGGCGGCCTCAGGGCGCTGCATGGGAACTACATCTTGCGTTTCGCGCCAGTCCGCATAATGTCCTGAAACCATGATGTGGAATACCCATTGGCGCCGTTCTTCTTCAGGTTCCACCAGTCCGAGCGACTTCATATAGAACAGATAGCGCTCCACCCAGTGAATCTGCTCTTGCGTCATGCCGCGGCGCTGCAAGTCAACCGTGAGGCCGGCGAGATGCGACGATGCGGTTTCGCCCTCAGCCGGAGCCGCATTGCGGTTATGCCGGCGAAGTTTTTTCTGCACCTTCACCGTGCGCACGGCGGAGTTCACCTGAATCTGCTCGTGAAAGCGATGGTAATATGCCTGCGAAATATCCTCCACAAAGTCGCGCGTCCAGGGCCGGCAGTAGCGCCGCGAAGGATCAAGCCTGGGGTCAAAGCGTAAAGACTCACCCGCTACGATCGGCTGCAGCGCTCCGCTCGCCTTCAGAGCTTCCAATTCATCATCATCCTGAATGCGCGGCAATTCCAGGCGGTCCACTTCCGCGTTCTGTATTAGAAGAGATTCGTGCGATGGCCGGAACATCGGATTCCAACGCGTCCAGTGCAATCGGTGCAGCCAGCGATGGTGCGCTGGTTTAGGCAGCGCGGTTGTAGTCGCCCCAAACGCAGGGCTGCACAGACAAACCAACAACGTTAGACGAGTCAGTTGGCGCTGTACTCTCAAGTATCAATCTCGTAGTCTGCCGCAGGGTTTAATACTCCTGCAACCGTTCGGACATTCTAAGCCATGCTGTCAAGCGGTCCTACTTTTGATTGCTGGCTTCTCATTACGAGCGTTATCGGAGGTGGTGACTTCAAGTGACCGATGCGTTGGTTACCCACTGGTTACTACGCCAACTCCGCAACGCGTTCGCTATGGATAGAAGCACGCGGAACGCCATCCCGGCGCGGGTTTTACGCTTTACTCATGTGCCGCCGCAGCAAGCGCTTAGCGACTGTTAGATACTCAATAGGGTTAACAACTTGTGGCAAGAGTGACAAAAATCAACGCCGGAAAAGGTCAACGGGGCCAATCAGGCTGGAGTTTCGCTCTACCCTTGTTCTCCGTGCCCTCTGTATTTTAAGATTTGTACGTGGATGAGAACAATCAACGCCAGAAGATGAGAACAATCAACGCCGGAAAAGGTCCCCCAAAGCCTGTTTCATTACCGCGCCACCCACCTCGGAAATAGACCGGGTGAGCGGAATATCCTTCGGGCAAACCTCCACGCAGTTCTGCGCATAGCCGCACTCCTGAATCCCGCCATCGCCCATCAGGGCTGCCAGACGCTCGTGCTGCAGCTCTTTACCAGTGGGATGGATGTTGAACAACCGCACCTGTGCGATGGTGGCCGCGCCCACAAAGCCGGTTTCTTCGTTGAACTGCGGGCAGGCTTCCATACAGCAGCAACACGAGATGCAGCGGGAAAGAGGATAAGCCTGTTCCTGCTCTTCCGGCATCACGCGCGGACCGGGTCCCAGGTCGTAAGTGCCATCGATCGGAACCCAGGCCTTAACGGCTTTCAAGTTTTCGAAGATCACGCTGCGATCGGTAGCCAGGTCGCGGACGATAGGGAATTTGGAGAACGGTTCGAGCTTGACCGGCTGCTCGAGATTGTCGATGAGCGCCGAACACGCCATGCGGGCTTTTCCATTGATGAGCATGGCGCAGGATCCGCAAACTTCCTCGAGGCAATTGGAGTCATAGGTGATCGGCGTGGTCGCCTTGCCCCCGCGCGTTACAGGATTGGCGGCAATCTCCATCAGCGAAGAGATCACGTTCATCCCCGGATGCCAGGCAAGTTCGAACTCCTCCCAGTACGACTTGGAGGTGGGATTATTCTGGCGCTTGATCTTGATGATGACGGATTTGCCGTTGGACATTTTGTTTAATTCCTGAAGTGACTGAACTCTTTCCCAAAACGAAAACCCTCGTGCCCTTCCCGGTTCTCGCTGAAAAGCGCCATCCACGGCAGAGTTCCCTCGCGTCCCATCACCTCAACTTCGTCGGTGGGCTTACGCGAATGAAAACTTCATCCCACCCATGATGTTTGCCCGAAGGCACGTCTCTGTTGCCACCGAAGTGCTGATCGAGTATTTCGCAGTCTTGCATACCATCTACCTCGACCAGACGCCAGCCTGGAATGCGGCTGCCGCTTCGTCCGCCGACTTGCCAAGAAAGCAAGCGAATAATTCCATTCTGAATGCCGTAGTCATGGGGCTCAACGATTCGCTCATTGCCTTTGTACCTGAACCGGAGCAACTGTTTGTTTACAATCGCACTCTGCAGCATCTGATCCAGTTCTCGATCGACTGCCATTCAATTCACTTCATTACTTTACCGCGTCATACTTCCTCGGCCTGGGCGGTATCAGCGACACATCCACCGGCTCGAATTCAAACTTCGGCTCATCCGCATCCGGAGCAAAATACGCTTTCGTGGTCTTCAAAAAGTGTTGGTCGTCGCGCTCGGGGAAGTCCGGCTTGTAATGCGCCCCGCGCGATTCATCCCGTAGGCGCGCCCCTTGCGCAATCACTCTCGCCAGCTGCAGCATGTTGTAAAGCTGCCGGGTGAAAATCACGCTGGTGTTCGCCCACTGCGTGCGGTCGCTCAAATTCACCTTGCGGAAGCGTTCCAGCATCTCCACCAGTTTCGCATCCGTCTGTTGGAGATTCTTGTTGTAGCGAATGACGGTGCAATCCTTCGTCATCAACTCGCCCAGCTCGCGCCACAGCCGGAACGGATTCTCCGTACCCGAATTATTCATCAGCAAGGAATTACTCTCTTCCTGCTTCCTCTTCTCCGCCTCGAAAACTCCGTTGCCGTCGGGCAGAGCTTGCAAGCCGCGCGCGTACTTCACCGCATTCGGTCCGGCGATGCCGCCTCCGTAGATGCACGATACCAGCGAATTCGCTCCCAACCGATTCGCCCCGTGATACTGATACTCACACTCGCCCGCGGCGTAGATCCCAGGAATATTCGTCGCCTGTTTGTAGTCCACCCACAGCCCACCCATGGTGTAATGCATGCCCGGAAAAATCTTCATGGGTGTATCGCGCGGATCGTCTCCCACAAACTTCTCGTAGATTTCCAGAATCCCTTCCAGCTTGCGGTCAAGAATCTTGCGGTCGATGTGGGTCAGGTCGAGGTAAACCATCGGTTTGCCGTCGATGCCGAGGTGATACTCGTACACAACTTTGAAAATCGCCCGCGTGGCCACGTCGCGCGGGACCAGATTCCCGTACTTCGGATACCACTCTTCCAGAAAATACCAGCGCTCGCTTTGCGGGATCGATTTCGGATCGCGCTTATCGCCCGGCGTCTTTGGAACCCAGACGCGCCCGCCCTCGCCGCGCGCCGATTCCGACATCAGTCGCAGCTTGTCATTGCCTGGAATTGAGGTCGGATGTACCTGAATAAATTCGCCATTCGCGTAATAGCATCCTTGCTGATAAAGAGCCGACTGTGCCGATCCCGTGCAGACCACGGAATTGGTCGACTTCCCGAAGATTGCTCCAATGCCGCCGGTAGCGATTATGATGGCGTCCGCTGGAAACGCCCGAACTTCCATCGACCGCAAATCCACGGCGCAAATGCCACGGCAGACGCGGTTTCCATCCAGTACAGCTGACAAAAATTCCCAATGCTCGTACTTCTTCACCTTGCCTTCGGACTCGTACCGCCGTACCTGCTCATCGAGTGCATAGAGAAGCTGTTGACCGGTGGTAGCGCCAGCAAATGCAGTCCGGTTATATAAAGTCCCACCGAAACGGCGAAAATCGAGCAGTCCTTCGGGCGTGCGGTTAAACGGCACGCCCATGCGGTCGAGCAGATCGATGATGCCCGGCGCGGCCTCGCACATATCTTTGACCGGCGGTTGGTTTGCCAGAAAATCTCCGCCGTAAACCGTGTCGTCAAAATGCAGCCAGGTGGAGTCGCCTTCACCCTTCAAATTCTTAGCCGCGTTAATGCCGCCCTGCGCGCACACCGAATGCGAACGTTTCACTGGAACAATAGAGAAAAGATCCACGTTCGCGGCCATCTCGGCAATCTTGATCACTGCAGAAAGACCTGCAAGCCCGCCACCTATCACTATAATTGTGGGAGCTGCCATTCAGTTAACCGGCTTTCCGTAAGTTGATGCTCCATGGCTCGGAGCCATGGCCGAAGTGCCCGGCTCGATCAAGAGTTGTTGCGGTCGCGAGCGGAAGCTATACAAGCTCGCCAGGCCAACCCCGCTCAGCAGAAAGAAAAACGCCAGACACACAATGAGAAATCGCCGCTGCGCCTTTTCTCCAGAAATGATGCCCCACTTTGCCGAAAACAGCCAAATTCCATAAGCAAAATGCCACGACGCGGCGATCAACCCGACCACATAAAACAAAAACAGCGCCGGTTGCATCACCTCTTGCTGCACCTTGCCGAACGAAGCGTTGGGGTACGCGTGCAGGTCGATCCCGCTGAAGCGCATGGTCCAGGTGTGCCAAACGATGTACACGAACGCGATGCCGCCAGTCCAGCGTTGCAGCGTGTACATCCAATTGCCGGTCCAGGGATATTCAATCGTATTCCCGTCACCGCGATACCAGATGTAAAAGCCGTAGAGTGCGTGGAAGGCGATTGGCAGCCAGATCCCAAACAACTCCAGAAAAAATACCAGCGGAAGATTCCCGAGAAAGCTCACCTGCCGCGCATAAGCGTCGGGACCGCTGATAGCTGTGGAGTTTGAAACCAGAATATGTTCGAACAGGAACGCGCCCACGGGAACAATCCCCGACAAAGAATGCAGGCGGCGCAAAACAAATGATGTACCCTGACCTGCGCGCAACGGCGCTACCCCCCGCGTTGCGCCTTTTTCTACCGCGGGAGCGGTAGAACTGGCTACTGACGCCACGAATCGCTCCTTAGGAGTTCTGAAACGACAAAAGAACTGTACATTATCGGCGCACGAGAGAAGCGAAGTCAAGAAAACCGTCGTCGCTTGCGAGGTCACCCGCACCACTTCAAGAACTCACGAAACGCCACGCCGCGATGACTGTACTTGGCCTTCTCTTCAGCGGTCAGCTCCGCAAACGCTTTGTCAATCTGCGGAAAATAAAATAGCGGATCGTAGCCGAAGCCATTCGTTCCTCGTGGAGCATCGAGGATAATTCCTTCGGCCGTTCCACGAAATGTAGCCAGCGTTTTGCCGTCGCGCGCCGCAGCCAGCACGCAGACAAATCTGCCGGCGCGTTGAGCCCGTGGCACGTCCTTTAATTCGCGCAGAACGCGCGCATTGTTGGCCCCATCATCGGTATTCACATCAGCCTCATGCGGCTCTTTATTTTGCAGATCAGGCGCGGCGTAGCGCGCAGAGTGCACGCCAGGAGCTCCATGCAGCGCGTCAATCTCCAAACCGGAGTCGTCGGCGACCACAATCTCTCCGGGCACATATTGACTGTAGCCTTCGGCTTTCTTGCGGGCATTCGCTTCAAACGTAAGTCCATCCTCAACCACGGCGGGCAGGGAAGAGAAGTCAGGAATGCCCGTGATCTCCACCCCATGCTGCCGAGCGGCGCCGGCGAAGTCGCGTAATTTACCTTTATTAGAAGTGGCGATAAGAATTGTTCGCATCACTAATCGCTGTAGGAAACGAAGGGGACGCAGTTCAGGCAGAAGACGGAACGGTTTTTCGCAGCAAACCGAAACTCAGCAACAACGCTAGGCCCGAAATCCAAGCCCCTGTGGTCCGATCCCAGGTGCGACCGAAAGTAATCTGCACGCGATTGTCGCCCGCATCCACCGGAACCAGCATCTGTCCTGTGCCTTCGCGCGTGCCCGCTTGCACCTGGTGTCCGTTGACCTCCACCCGCCACGCCGGGTAGTTGAACAGATGCAAAACAAGATTATCCGCCGCTGATATCTCTGCCGTAAAAACTTTTCGTTCCGCCTTCCACTCAAAAACTCGAATCGCCGCATGTGCAGCTCCCTCTACCGTCACGCGGCGAGCTCCTCGATCGACTGCCGACGGATCTGCCCCTAACGGCGTGTATTCGTCGGTGCCTTCGTATCCCACGCCGGTCGCCACATTATCCTGTATCTCGCGCAGGTCGGCCGCATTGTCCCACCAGGGCGGCTGAAAATGTTGCCATACAAACGCCACCACGCACAGCATCGCCAGATAGAGCGCCACTCGCGATGTCCACCTCCGAACTCCGATCGCAATGAGCAATGTGAACGGGACCCCGAGACAGAGGAGCCATCGCCAGGGAAACTGCATGAAACGCAGCTTGGGCAAAATCTCCCATAACGGATTGGATATCGACAGCATCAGGACTCCACAAACACCCGCCCAAACCACAAGGGAGTACCAAACCTCACGACTTCGCCGCCGCCAACCTCGCGCAGCCCACGTGGCCGCGATGGTAATCATGATTTCAGCTACTGCAATCCAGGAAATGACACGGTTAAACGCATCGTGCTCCGCGTCGGCGGTGTGGACAAAGAGAAAATTATCTGCTGGACGAGCGCCTGCCGATACCGCCTGTCCGATATCGACGAACCTCTGTTCGTAGATCGCGGGCAACAAATAGAACGATGCCAGCGCCGCAGCCAGCGCCACTGCAACAGCTCCGGCGAACAGAATGCTTGGCGATCGCCTCTGCCAAGCGACCACCACGAGCAGCAGCGCCAGCGAATAGTGAATCATGACGGCTGCAGGTGCGTTGATCAACCATGAACAGCCAAGCAACAGAGCCAGCAAGATGGTCGTGCGGCGGCGATTGCTGTCCGCCCGCAACAACAGCAGCAGCAACAAAGGCAACAACGAACTGGCCAGCAATTCGGCAAACGCGCTCCGCCAGTAAACGATCACCAGGTGATAAGGATTAACCGCGTACAGCACGGCGGCAAATGTCGCGTCGCGTCGGTCAAACCATCTCCGCGCCAGCAAAAACATGGACGCGCCTGCCCCCGCCAGTACGATCCAAATGTAGATGCTGGCAGCCAGTGTCCAGGGAAAGACCGTGCTTAGCGCTGCTCCTAAAGTCCACGACCCTGAAGGATAGAAGATGAAACGCGGTTCGCCGTAGCCGAAATGGGCTAACGCCGCCCAGCGCGGGTAAACGGTGCCCTGTCTCCATTGCGACAGAACCTCCAGCCACGTGTACAAATGGAATTCCACATCGTGTCCGGAAGGTGTGCCTCGGAAAAAGAAAGGAATTTCAACCGCGAATGCCGCCGCGGCAACTGCCAATAACGGCATCCACGTGAGCCGGCTGCGTGCCCCTGCTGGCGGCCGAATTGAACTGCCATCCTCACCCGCCTTAGTTGGCGTCAGATTCGTGCTCACCCGCCTCCTCTCATGAGGACTTCTTACCTTGCGTCTCCATCTTCGCACAAGCATGTTCGCACAAGGACGCAAACGCTGCACGAGCACAGACGATGTGCGCGCCGACGTCATCCTTCAGCAATGACGATCGACTGGGATCCGATCAATCGGCGCCCTAAGAGATCTGTTGATGCCGAGTTTTATAGCGGAGTTTCCAGCCGAGAAGTCGGCAAGACAGGAAGCAGAAACTATATAGTGACGGTTTCGCCTGATCGTTGGCGGCGAAGTTCAGTTAGAAAATCATCCTGTTGTAGCTGAGATCCATGTCGCAACAGCTCTAGCAACGGATCTTCGAGATCGTCCGCCCTTTCGTCGGTTTGCTCCGGCGGGCGCTCAAACTGGTTGAGGTCCGCGGTAAGGGCACGTGGAGATACGCTCAGTTCGAGCATGGATTCAGGGCAGCCTCGCAGAAAATTGATCAGGTTCCCAACCTGCGCCCGTTGTTCCGCAGTGCGCGACGGGAATTCCACTCCCATGCCATATCCTGGGTGGGTAACTCGCACCATGCCTTCGGTGTGGACCGCCATATCCGCGGTTCGCAGACAGAGATCGACCATCGCATGTTCCGGAAACGGCGAATCGCTTTCCACGTAACAGCCCCCCAGGCTCAGATCGGTGAGCTTGCAGTGGGGAACGGTTTCCTCTGGCCCCGCGCCAAGCATCGCAGAAGCGGCTTGCAGCCAGGCCTGGAGTTGAACCCTGACTGATTCCTGCAAATCCAGAAAATAAACTCCCGTTTGACCGTTAGGGTTCGCCCATGCCACCTGTCCATGCGCGTCAATTTCAAGGCTCGCGTCGGGCAGCTGAAATCGGAAATTCAGCAGCATGCCTGCCGCCTGAGGCTGCGCTGTCAGAACCTCCATGCCGGTCTCGCTCAGATCGATAAGAATGCCCTCCACTTTGCGGCCATCGGGCAGCGTAAGTTCGGCGGCTGCTTGCACTGGCACACGATGGGCCCGACGGCGTTCGCGATTTAGCAGCGCCGTCACGGCGCGCAGACCGGCGCGAGCTTTATCTTCGGAAAGCGGCTTATACAGCACGAAGTGCGCGCCGCTGTTAAGAATGGAGCGCGCATTTGCAGCGTCCGCTACCAGCGCTACTGTAATCGGTGGGTTTCCAGCATTCAGCTTGTGGGCCTCTTGCAGCACCGCCGCTGCCGCATTTGGATCCTCGAAATCCATAATGAGCGCGTCGAATCTCTGCTGCTGAAGACGATGGATCGCCGTGCTGAGGTCACTAAACCGCTCTACCGCGATCCCCGAGGTCGGCAAAATGCCGCTCAGGATCTCGGAAGCGGAATCGTCACTGGAAACCAGCAATGCCAGAAGGGTCATAACGAAAATTCCCCGCTAATTGACGCGAGATTACGGCCAGCGTGGCGCCGTAGGCCGAGCCGCCTTGGAACCGGTTGCGCCCGAACCGCTCGCACCTGCTTTCGCCGCCATGGCGTCAGAAAGGGGCGAAGCCTCGTCGCCTTCCATCAAGACCGCATTGTCTTCGTCATCATTTTCGGCGAGCAACGGTGCTACTTCGCGCAGCTTCTCAGCCGCCTGCTGCAGCATCTCGATTTGCTTTCCCAGTTGGGCGTACTTGGTCTGCTTCTGCCGCAACACCTCATGAATATCTTTCATACCACCCCCTGTGGAGAATGTAAGTAGGCGGACCAGAAGGGGTCAACGGTAATCCCGTCTTGCGTGTTACTGCGGTAATCCTCGTGTGCTTAGCGTAGAGGATTAAAACAGAGGATTAAAACCAACGAGCAAAACAAAAGCCCCGCTTACAGCGGGGCTTTTGCGAGGCGGATAGATTGAATTTAGGCCTTCAGCTTTTTACGAACAATTCCAGCCAAACCAACCAACCCTGTTCCCAGCAATCCGAGAGTGCCCGGTTCCGGAGTAGTCGTGATGAACGTATCGCCGCTAGCCACTCCAACCGAACCCGTAAATCCGTCCTTGCCAGCATTAACCGTCATTTGAAATGTTGAGCCTGACACTGTCGCCCCGTTGAACCAAGTACCGGAGACTTTACCGAACAGGCCGTAGAAAATTGAACCGTCGACACCCACTGTCCCATTAGGCGTCCAAGTGGTGTTCGATGTGAACGTTCCGCTGAAGATTACGCCCGGTGGCAGACCACCGTTGCCATTACTCATGATTACAAAGGTTCCACCCGGTCCGAACACGGCTCCCGTTGAAACATTCCCGGATGTGAGAGCGCCGGTTGTGAAGGACACACTGCCGCACGGCAGCGCTATAGAACATAGCCCATTTCCTAAGCCGCCGACCAAGTTCAATACCGAGCCGCTTAGCGATAATCCAGCCGAACTTCCGGCAAGGGTGCCGCCTGAGTTACCGAAATCAACGCTACCTGCGAAAGCTCCCACTGGCAAAGCCAGAGCTATTAAAGCCATCAAAACTATCCGCTTCATGTTCAACTCCTCCTAAAAAGTTCTCGGACCCCACCTCAATTCTACGGAGGCTTCAGGCCTCCTCTGGCGGATTACACCCCTCACCCCGCACCCCTCTAAGAGCACCCTGCGTGCCAAACTGCTAAAAACGATAGATGTGTTATTTATTAAGCACTTACACATTGTTGCCAAACGGACGTCCGAGGTGAAACTGCAAAGCGATGCACACTAATACAGTCCTTTTGCGTTTGCCCCAAGCCAGTTCTTCGGTCCCCGGTTATCCAGCCGCTTACTTGCCAGCGCAATTTCATGCCTGCAAAAGTGTAGTCAACAACCCACTAGACCGCAATGAATACATGCCCTAATTACTTCAAAAAGCAGTGAGGCGCACCTTACTGGTAACGAGCTGCGGCCCTCCCACTCCAAAGTGCTAAGCCGCTCATTGCGCTGGAGATTTTCGGCCAGATGTCGGAGCTTCGGAACCCGCTTCCACCAGACCCCTGAGACGGCGGGAAAGATTCGTGGCCAACGACCGATAAAACCGTGATCCAAGATGAGGATACAGCTCGAACAAGCTTTGCAGCGAAGGACGGTCCAGGTGATAGGCCTCAACATCCCCCTCGGCACTCACGTTCGCGCTGGCGGGCGCATCTTCCAGGAACGCCATTTCACCGCAAATCTCGCCCGGTCCGATGGTCCTCACCGTGGGTTGCGAACTGAACTGCACTCGGGCCGTGCCTCTGAGCAAGAAATAGACACCATTCCCTCTCTTGCCCCTTTGCACCAGAACCTCGCCCTTCTTGAAACGGACACGGCTGGCCTTATCGGCGACCAGGGTCCAGTCGTTCATCGTCAGATAGTTCAACCCGTTTTTTGCCGATAACAGAACGGCCACTTCCTGTTCCACAGCCTTAGACATGGCGCGCGTGACCTTATTCCCGGATAGGCTCCCGTCAAACAGATGAAAAAAACAACAGGGCACACCAAGACTAGCAGAAAATGTAGCGAACACAGACGCCAACACCTCAGCGACCCATCAGAGTACTCAACTTATGCGCACTCAAATTACCCAGCCAAACTAAAGAGGTCGGAGGGCCGCAACCGCAAGGCCGAGTACTAAATTGACGAAGTTACCCTTGTCCGTGCGCTACCGTACATACAGGAAGCACGGTATTTCCCTTATCCATCTTTAGTATGAGAATAACCTTTCGTTAAAGGGAGGGCATTTGTGTACGACGCCGATTTCATGCGCGCCCTCTGTCGCGACATCGCCCGCGAGAAAGATCCCAAGAAAATCGAACAATTGCTGGCCCTGCTGCAAGCGGTCGTAAAGGAAGACCAGGAAGAAGTGAAAACAAGAATGAAGTTCCTCGCGCGCAAATACGCCCACTTCTTCATCCCCGAGTCGAAAGCCGCAGACTGACGGCACCGGTTACGGCTCCCTCCGTGCCATGCCAGAAAAGCTGTCCCTGGTTTTGGTCTGAATTAGACCCACACTCCCATACTCAGCGCGGGGGTCCGAAGGAAACGATAGAAGGTGATCTTTCTTCTCCCTTGCCTTGCGCGAACTTCGAATCGCTCTACTCGTTAGGTCCCCTACATATACGTCCGTCTGCACTGAAGCCCCATCATTAGTTCCGACTTCGCAAAAACCACTGCCTTCCACGTCGTCGCAGCCCAAATCCACCTCCACCTTGGGCTCTGGTTGGCGACTGTGTTGATCTTCTTCCGCCGCAGCTTCTTAATCAGACGATCTTGCTGCCCGCCGTGGATCCGCTCCACTCTCCCCTTGGCTTGCGGCGAACTGGCGGCAATGATACGTATCCCCAGCTTCTGACACATGCGCCCGAACTGCGTGACCGGGACCTCTCCCCGCAACTGCTCAGCAGGCGTGGCCTTTCGTTTGTACACATTCTTCCAATCGGTGTAGAGCGCGCGGGGCACGCCATATTTCTCAATCCAGACCCGCAACACCCCGGCTGCCGCCCAGATCGTCTCTTCTTTGCCCAGACGAGCCTGCGTTTCGCTCGTGGCATCGTCCACCATATTCATCAGGCAGCCCCGCGGACCACGACCTTCCAACCAGTCGTGGAAACTCCCGTCCAGTTGCACCAGTTCGCCGAAGTGAGCCTTGCGCTCCCTTCGTTGGCGGTGTTTCTTGCGCTTCCGTTGCCGGTTCCACAGTCCCTCGGCCAACATCCAAAGTCGTACGGTGTCGTGATCCAGCACGATGCCATCTTCTTCGGCCAAGTGCTCGGCCGCTAAGGTCGGGCCGAATCTCTCCTCTTCTGAACCCGAATATTTTCTTGATCAAGCTCAATACTCGGCGCCGAAACTTTATCGGCTTGCCGCGATTCGAGGGCCGGCCCGCATTCTCATGCTTTAGCCCTTGGCTGCCCTCCTGCCGATACCGCCGCCACAATCTTTTCGCCTGGCGATAGCTCAGCTCCAGCATGACCGCTGCATCGCTCAGCTTCAGGTCACCACTACCTACTCGCCCCATGACTTCCACTCGCTCCAGCTCATGACTGCTCCTGGCCGTCCTCTTCAACGAGACCTCCTCTGGCTGGAGGTCTCAGTCTAAGGGGACATTTCTAAAAAGTTCCGAAGGGGACATTATCATTAAGTTTCAACATGGCTGTGGAAAGGCGCAGGTTGCCCGCAGCACCTCTGTTCGTCCCTCAACCGCTAAGCGAGAAACCAGGGAAGGAGAAACCAGGGAAGCTACCCCGCAATCGTGGTCGTAGCGATAACGGGGCACCGTACGGTCAGCGTATTTTTGAGGTGTTCGACCACGAATCATGCTGACTACGCACGGCACTCCTGGGTCGCCAGAACTACAGCGCAACTGAGGCAGAACGGACGGAACACGTAACCATGCCAACCACGGAAGTGCTGCAGTAAGAAACAAAGTGTGCTCAAAGTCGAGCACAGAACGAGCACAGTCGGGCAAAAAGCAAGGGAGCCAGAAAATTGGCTCCCTCTTAACTCGTCTGATTTCAGTAAGAAGATGGTGCGCCCTGAGAGATTCGAACTCCCGACCTTCTGGTTCGTAGCCAGAAGGTGTGAATCTCTACGCATATTTTATTGAAAACAAAGGGGAAGGATCGGATTGCCGTTCGGCTCTACGTTCTTGCAACCGTCTGGTCACATCCTGACGGTTATAAACGAAATTGTCAAGGGGACTTAACAGTGGTGCGCCCGGACGGACTCGAACCGCCAACCCTCAGCTTCGTAGGCTGATGCTCTATCCAATTGAGCTACGGGCGCACATCAGCAAATTCTCACACAGCCACAGGGAAGCGTCAACATTGCTGAATTTTTGGTAGTGTCTCAGAGTTTAACCGCGATCCAAGGAAGCAAGAGTCAGCTTGCTCCCACAGTAAGGGCAGAACTTTATTAGAACGCCAGCCTCAGCACTGGGTACATGGTGGGCCTCCGAGAGATGGAGATTGCAGCCGCGTTAAATCTGGGATGTGCACAGCGACGTGTGCATATCAGACCGGTGCGCGAGGCATCGCGGCATCCTACCCGCTACTCCGATTGACTTGCAAGGCGCAAACAGCGGTTGCAACTAACAACACGCTGCTGCCGCGAGGTTGACCGAGCAGCTTCCGGGCAGCGAGGTCGCAAGTTCTGCGACGAATCGAGCAGTCCGATGGGGGTGCGATCCAGTCGTTCAGCCTCACAGCGTTAGGATTCGTTCCGCAAGTTGCCTTTACTTGTGGAAGTGTGGCCTTCGTCCTGTAGATTAGCGCGTCGTTGATGTAAACAGGCGACTTCACTGATTGAGAATTGGCCGATCCGGTCGATGAGTGATGTGGGGATGTTTCGACAGCAACCAACTCTGCTAATCAATTGGACAAGGTCGGAAGTCCAATGTTACCTCGACGGTGCCTGCTGATTCATCTAAGCGTAGCGGTTGGGAGTAGCGGCACTCACAGGGCGGAAACATGGCAGCGTACTTCAGCAATGACAGCTCCCAAAGCCTACTGTTATAGATCTGACGGGGCTTCACAGGAAGGTCCCGCAATAGTTCCTGCCGAGAAAGCTCGTCCAAACCCTCAACGTTGACACTGCTGACGTAAAACAGCTTCCCCTCATCGACGTCGATGGCAAGGCGGATCAGCTTTTTGTCATCGTCAAACTTCGCATCCGGGACAGAGGTAAAGTTGATGTAGCCGATCTCACCATAGGCTTTACTGAGATTGTCTAAGCCAGTCGCGATCTTTTCACGGCTAAAGATGTCGCCGTCTTTGATCGGGAAAAGAGCACGCAAAACCTCGGCGTTACTAATCGCCTTATTGTGCTTGAACGTAATCGCGCCCAAGCTGTATTGCGAGCCCTCGTCGATGTGAACACTAACCGCGATGCGCTCACTAACGGGGCTGCTGGTCAGTGTCCTCGCGTCGCCCCTAACCTGCACCTTGAGGTATCCATAGTTCCGCCATCCGGCTCTCACTCTCTCCAGTGCTTCATCGGTTGCATCATCAAGAGAATCTCCGTCGGTCTGCTGCTTGATGGAGGCAGTAATTTGTTCTTGGTCTGACGCCGCCAGTTGGAGAGCACCCGAGAGACTAACCTCTACGATAGAGATGTTGTGGCCGGATGGCTGCTTATCATCTGGGTGGGAAGCGGGGCAGGACTGCGCTGTAACGTGCGGCTTGCCAGCGACAAGGCACGCTGCAGCGAACATAGCGATCTGCGCCAATCGGCAGCGCATGGCCGAATTATAGGCCCCGTTTGTCGAGAACGGAAGATTCACTCATCGAGAATTGAGCCGATCCGGTCGATGAGTAATGGGGCGATGTTTCACCAACCCAGATTTGCACTGGCGGTTCTCATGTAGTCCATGAAACGCACCCATTGCATCGGTTTGCCTTGGCTAACCGATGGCTTCCTCAACCGCGCGTGCTCCATCCATATCCTGCCGTTCGCTTTGCCGCCAGTCATCCGAGATAAGAACCGGATGCGCTAATCAGCGCCCGTCCGGGTCCGCGCGGGGGTTGTGTCAGGAAGACGCGAAAGCGTCATGCTGTACGAAAGATGAAGGTAGGTCTTCGGAGCCGCTTTGTAGGAGGAGGCTTCAAACTGCCCTAAGCTGCTACGGTCCTAAAGGCCGCGGTGGTGAACGTTAGGGTTAAAAGGCGTGACGTTAGATCACGTCATGTATGGATAAGAGAGATGAGTGCAAACGATCCGCTGAGGAAGCGCCGAAAGGACTTAGATGACACCAAAACCAGGGTTTCCCCCGTGTCCTGGGAGCAGCATGGAAGGTACCTACTTACGGTCCATGCGGGGTCCGGCGTACAGGCGGCATGACTCTTATCCGGGCTTTCGTACGGAACTTGAGAACCGGGTCGGTGATGCAAAGGGAAAAGGCACAAGTGGATGCCCCACGAGGCCGAAAGTACCGATGCACCGACCAGGGGCGCACTGCTTCGTAAGAGCGATGAAACGGGGTAATGCCCGTGGAGCAAAGGGAGCAGGTCACCCACGTCAGGTGGAGTCAACGGGCAACCGGAGGAACTTCTGTCTTGATGGAAGGCGGCAGCCTTCTTTGGGTGGCACGAGCCGGATGAGTCGAGAGACTCACGTCCGGATCTGTGGGGGGCTCGGGGTGAAATTCCCCGGGCCTACCCGGCGCAGTCAGCGATGACTGTCCCTACCGCGATCTCGTTGAGCAATTCAGGAGTGTTACCGCTTGTTCTCGTCAACTAGAATGGATGGGAAAGCCGCCCGCTTCTTAGACTGGCGTTCGAAAGTACGGCTTCGGTGTCAGCATGAACATTCCCAAAAGCATTCTTCAAGAAGGTAGCGCCGCTATGGAACCGCGATTTTCTCCGCAAACGCGCCAGCGATGAACGCATATCCAACGGCGTTCGGATGGATGTCCGGCCCCAACCGGGCGGGAGCGCCCATCCACGTCCAGGTCAGCGTCAGAAACACATTCAGAGGAAGATTGATAAGGGGAACAAGCGTGAAGTCGTTGATGCGGAACGCGGTCGCGACATCCGCTACAGGAACGGAAAACGCTTCGTACGCTCTCTACAGTATGCCGTTGAAGAGCGTCGTCGCCTGAAGTGAAGCGTAGGCCAGAGCCTGTCCGCTCGGTCCGAGCTTCCACGCCGCCAGGAACGGATCGTAATAGTTCATGGCAACGATGAGCGTGTCTGGGCCCGCCGCGTCGCGCAGCGCGGCGAGAATCTGAGGCAGGTTGGCCTCGATACCCTCGAGACCATTTGCGAAACAGGCCGTGTGGATCCCCGTTAGGCTGATACAGTGATCGACGTCGTTCGCACCAATATCCAGCGTGACAAAGCTCACCTTGTGCGCCTGGAGAAAGCTCAAGGCCGCAGCCAACTGGCTGCCCTCGGCATAGCTACAGACGCCACCCTCAATCATTGTCGCCGTGGTCTCGCCAGAACATCCCAACTTAGCCAAGCCGAGTCTCGGCACATATCTGCGGAAGACAGCGTAAAGGTCATCTGCATAGCCCTGGTTCGTACTGACGCCGCCGCTCGGGGACGGCTGGACGCCCACAGCGAGCGAATCGCCGAGGGCCAGATAGTAGGTCGGTTGTGCGACTGAGTGCGCCAGCGCCGGCGCCCACAACATCATCAGGACAGACAAACTGACCAATCGAATTCGCATATCGGCCTCCCTTTGGCCCTGCAATGTAGGCTGGAATTTCCGATTTGGGAGCTCTGGCATCGCGCAGTCTATGCTCTTCTTCCCGGGGGCGCAACGAATTTCTTCGGGGATCCGAATTAGGCTGAGACGTACCTCAACGCATGCTCGGCTTGATGGGAGACAAAATGTCAGGGGCGGGAACGTCCGCCCCATAAGCCACGCTACCTCAATCATTGCCTCTGTGATCTCGACGGAGCATCCCAGCTTAGCCAGGCCGAGTCTTGCCCGGCCACAATCACCGAAGCAAGCTGGAAATTCTAGTGAAGGAACGGCCCTCAAAGCCGCTTTGCACAGGAATGACTAAAATACCAACAAACTACACGATTTACCCGAGTGCTATCCCCAGCGGCGCAGTGTTATTTTTCAACCAGATTTCAGCCACTTTTTTTCCGATCATTAACAGGGCCAGTCCTAACAAGCATCCCCAAAATGGAGCACTCGCCATGGCAGTGAACACGACAGCCGCCTACGGAATCTACTCTCACGATGTCCCCTTGGCCGACATCGTCCACACCCTAAACCAGGCCGGCTTCGAAAACGAAGATATCTGCATGATGGTGTCGCCGACGCATCCCATCGCCTCGATCGTTCGTGAAGCCAGCCTCTTCAGCTCCGAACGAGACGACAGTTCCGATAGCGCCGGCATGATTGGTTGGCTCTCAGCCTTTGGTGCGGTGCTCATCCCGACCGTAGGATTTTTCATTCGCTCGCAAGCCTTTCTTCACGCCTTGATGGCGGCCAGGGGAGCTCCTGCGCTTTGTGGGAATGCCAGAACCCTGGTCGGGCTCGGTTTTTCCGAGGTCGAAGCAGAAAAATATGAGAATCAGCTTCGCCACCTCGGAGTTCTCGTGTATATCTCGTGCTCTGAGAGCGCGAAAACGCTGTGGGCACAAGAGGTGCTAAGGCACACCGGCGCCCACGAGACCGCTACCCTCGAAGAGAAACTGGAAGAAGTGATGACGATGACAATGAGTGTTGCGGCGTCTGCTTAATCGGCGCCCGGCGCGCAGCCAGGAAGATTAGTCTCGGTCTTGATCTTGATCCCGGCGTTTTCCGTAACGGAAAGCCAGTCCCACACCGAGGACCATAAATCCAATCGGGGGGAGCAACAGAACCAACACCGCGCGGTTCAGCACTTGTTGCCCCTCCTTGGGCGTGCTTCTTGCATTGGCATTGCACATCGCACAGCCCTGTCCGAACGCAGGAATAGCGAAAGCACAAAGCACCGCAAGCAGCATTAGTTCCCGAAATTTGCCATACAAAACTTTCATCGCGATTCTCAGTCTACTTCACTCCTAACCGCAGAATGCGGCCCGCGTCTGGGAAGAAGAAGAAGTACATAATCACAAAACACCCTGTAACCGAAATCACCAGCAACCAGCGCATCAAGGGTTTTTCAAACTTCAAATGCATGAAATAAGCAATGATTAACGCCGACTTGATCACTGACAGCACCAGCAGCACTTCCAGCATTCGCACCGGCTCGAAGATCTGCCCGTAACCAAGCCAGACTTCCACCCCCGTCAGAACCAGCAATGCGCCCCACACCCAGAAATACTGTGCTTTGCTATCGTCGTGCGTCGCCACACCGTGCATGGAATTTCCTCTCCACCAGCGCTGTTCATCCTGAGCGCGCTTTCTGCGCGAAGGACCTATGCAACTTGCCTGCACCGCCTCGCTGTCGTAGTTCCCACCACTGCCGCCATCCGCACTAAACCCTCGTCGACATCAAATACACCAAGGGGAAGATAAACATCCACACCAGGTCGACAAAGTGCCAATACAAGCCGGCTACTTCCACATCGTTCGCGTCATAATCTTTCGGCTTCAAAAAAAGAATGATCGCCGAAACAATTAACCCGAGCAACAGCACTTGTACGCCGTAATGAAAAACATTGTCCGACGGAATCAATAAGAAACCTGCCAGCCAGAAGGCGCCCAGAATCGGTAGAAACCACTTGCGCAACGCCACCACGCCCAAATAGACAACTCCAATCGTGACGTGCAGCATGTGCATGGCGGTCAAGCCAAAAAAGGTCGCCGCGAACTGCGGCACGCCCGAGGAAATTTCGGCGTAATCGCCTTTACCGTGCTCAATCGCCTTCGGAAATCCCGGTAACGTTAACCCTTCATGGATCAGCTTGGTCCACTCCATCCCGTGCAGCACGATGAACGCCGTACCGAACGCCATCGTGGCCAGCAGCCAATTCCGTGTCCAGGCTCGGTCGTTGCGCTGCGCCGCGAACACCGCCATCACCATGGTCAGAGAACTCGAGAGCAGGCAAGCCGTCATCACGGTCGCATTAATGATGCTATCCTTGCCAAATGGAGTCGGCCACGCGGTGTAGATGCGGTTGTAGCTGAAGGCAAACAGCAGGGCTCCGAAGGTCAGCGAGTCCGAGGCCAGAAACAGCCACATGCCAACTTTCTTGGAGTAAGCCCCTAACAACGGCTCTTCAAACTCTTCCGCAACTCCATGCCCGGCAGTCGCGGTGTGTTGCAGAGTGGCGTCAGCCATTCCCCAGTTTCCCCTTTCGTTACCGCAGTATCATCCCGAGGCGGGCGCTCTTTGCCTGACGAGGGACCTGGGCGAGCCGCGCGAAGCATCGCGCTTTTTGCGATGCTTAAATCGCGCGTCTGGCTCGCTTCCTTCTTTGATTTACTTCCTTATTTCACAAACGCTAATAAAGCAAAAACATAAATCCACAACACGGCCATAAAATGCCAATACCAGGCCGCCACATCCACCACGATGCGTCGCCCCTCGACCGGCTTATGCTGCAGGGAAGTAACACCCGCCCACAGCAAAGCAATAATGCCTCCAGCAAGGTGCACTGCATGTGCCGCCGTCAACAGATATACGAAGGAGCTGTTTGGATTAGTGTTGACGAAAAATCCTCGCGCCTGCAGGTCGCCCCACGCGATCCATTGCCCCACCAGAAATCCCACGCCGAGCACAATCGTTACGCCCAGCCACGGAAAGCTTCTTTCCTCGCCCAGCGAAATTCCCGGGATCGAGCGCACCGGCGCCAGCGCCGCACGCCGCGTAATGTCACGCCGCGCGCCTTCCATAGTCAAACTGCTGATGAGCAGCAGCACAGTATTGATGCCCAGCAACAACCATGGCAATTGCACCGATCCCCAGTCGCGAAAGTAAGCCCGGCTCGTTTCATCGAATGTCGGCAAGCCCCGTCGCACCACATACGCGCTGGTCAACGAAACAAATACCATGCTGACGGTCGCAATCGCACAGATCAGCCCCAACCTTGCCCGGCGCAGCCGCGCGCCATAATTTGGAACTCCTGAATTCGAAAAGCTTCCATCATCGCCGCCGCCATTCGGAGGCCCCGGCACATCTCCGCCGCGCCCCAACCCATTCATCGGAGTACTTGGTGTATACGTCGCCATAATTACTTCAGATGCCAAACCATCCCGATCGGTTTTGGATGCCGCAACCCTCCACCGGTTTTCTTGATGCTGCAGCTGCAGCCTCCCAGCCGCTTCTGATACTGCAGCGCTCGGCGTCTGATGCTGCACCCCGCCACCGACTTTGAATGATGCAGCCCTCCACGAGTTCTGGGTGGCAGCAGCTTTTGGGTGGCGCTGCGATCTACCCGCCACTTTTCCGTCGGCTTTAGCCGCTGCGGTCAAAGCACCCTAATGGGCCACGCCCGGCGGGTCCGTCTGCATCACAAAATCCCGCGCCGCCCCTGACACTCCATATTCATAAGGACCGTTATGCACCACCGGCGTCACTCCGCCAAAATTGTCATGCGGAGGCGGAGTCGCCGTCGTCCACTCCAGCGTCGTCGACTCCCACGGATTGTCGCTGGCCTTCGGCCCTTTAAATATGCTCCAGAACAAATTGATCACGAAAATAAACTGCGCCGCGATCGTGATAATCGCCGCGTAAGTCATGAACTGATGAATCGGCATCAGTTTCTGCAAGTAAGCAACTTCCGTGTATTGCGAATACCGCCGCGTCCCACCCGCAATTCCCAGGTAATGCATCGGCATGAAGATGGCGTACGTCCCAAGCAGCGTGATGAAGAAGTGGATCCTTCCCCACGTTTCATTCATCATCCGCCCAAACATTTTCGGCACCCAGTAATAAGTCGCCGCAAACATTCCAAAGATCGCGGCCACGCCCATGATCAAGTGAAAGTGACCGACAACAAAATAAGTGTCGTGCAATTGAATATCGAGCACCGGCTGAGCCAGGAATGGCCCACTCAATCCGCCCGAGACGAAAAGGGAAACGAACCCAATGGCATATAGCATCGGCGTCTGAAAGCGAATGCGCGCCTTGTACATCGTCCCCAGCCAGTTAAATGTCTTGATGGCCGAGGGCACGCCGATACACATGGTCAGCAGCGAGAAGGCGAACGCCGAGTACGGACTCATCCCGCTCATGAACATGTGATGGCCCCAAACCATGAATCCCAAAAAACCGATGCCGAGCATGGCGTAAACCATGGCCTTATAGCCGAAGATGGGCTTGCGCGAAAACGTCGAAAGAATCTGCGACGTCACGCCCATTCCCGGCAGAATCGCAATGTAAACCTCAGGGTGCCCAAAGAACCAGAACAGATGCTGCCACAGCAGCGGCGAGCCGCCTTTGTGCCCCATAATCTGTCCGTTCACCACCACCAGCGGCACATAAAAACTCGTGCCTAGGTTGCGATCCATCAGCAAAAGAATCCCCGCCGAAAGCAGCACGCCGAACGCCAGCAGCCCAAGAATCGCCGTAATGAACCACGACCAGACAGTCAACGGCATACGCATCATGGTCATGCCCTTGGCTCGCATATCCAGCGTTGTCGTCAAGAAATTCAACGCGCCCATCAACGATGCGATGCAAAAAATCGCAATGCTCGTAATCCACAAATCAGCGCCCAGTCCTTCACCCGGCCCCGCTTGTTGCACCGCACTCAATGGCGGATACCCCGTCCACCCATGCAGCGGCGCCCCGCCTTGGACGAAGAAAGCCGCCAGCATCACCATGAACGCCACGAACGTTGTCCAGAACGAAAGCATGTTCAGCACCGGAAACGCCATGTCTGGCGCACCAATCTGAATCGGCAGAACGTAATTTCCGAATCCGCCCTGCGGCGCCGTGGTCAGCACGAAGAACACCATGATCGTGCCATGCATGGTGAGCAGGCTCAGATAAGTTTCTGGCTTGATCTCGCCCACCAGTGGCAGCGTGGCGCCCGGCCAGAGCAGATGAATACGCATCAGCAACGACAAAAACATCCCTACCCAGACCGCGGAGAGCGCTAAAAAGAAATACTGAAGGCCAATGACTTTGTGATCCAGGCTGAAAATATATCTTCGAATGAACCCCTGAGGAGCAGCGTGCGCGTGAGCGGTTACCGATGTTGCCATTATTGTTTCTCTGCCTCCCGTGCCGCCAGCCACTTGTCATAATTCTCCTGGCTGACGACGTGTACCATGCCGTGCATCTTGTAGTGGCCCAAACCGCAAAGTTCGGCGCATGCAATTTCGTACTCGCCGATCTGCGTCGGTTTGAAGTGCATATGAATATTCAGTCCCGGCACCGCGTCCTGTTTGAAGCGCAAAGACGGAACAAAGAAGCTGTGAATCACGTCGACCGAGCGCAAACTCACATCGACCTCGCGGTCCACCGGTAGATACATCGTCCCCGTGACCACATCGTCTTTCGCCGCCGGATCCGAAGTGTTCAGCCCCACTGCGGCTTCTCCACCCGCCGAAGGATCCATGAGCTTCACGCTGGTTGCCCCGAATTTTCCATCCGGCCCCGGATAGCGGAAGTACCACGCAAACTGCATGCCCGTAACTTCAACCTGCACCGCGCCCGGCCCCGCTGGATCGAAGCGCTGGCTTGCCCACACCGTACTGCCCATCAGGTTCAATCCGATGAACAAAATTGTGGTCAGTACGGTCCACACGATTTCAAGCTTCACATTGCCGTGCGAGTACGCCACCGGAGGCGAAGCAGGTTGTTCCCGGTATCGCCAGGCCAGATAGCCCAGCGTAAGCTGTGCGGCCACGAAAACAATTCCCATGAGCACGAACGTCAGGGCCAATTGTCCGTCAATAAATCCTGCGGCTGCGGAAGCTCCCACCGGCAGCCACCATGTTTTCGCCACGAAGAAATACGTGCTGACAATGGTAATCAGCCAGATAACCACCAGTAACGCGAGGCCCATTTCCCAGTCCTCCCAAACCCTAACCACCACACCGGACGATTTCCCCACGCCCGTCGCCGCGCCCCACAGCGCAAGCAACAGTCGGCGGCGAGTTTACCACAGCCCCTTGAGGATAATGCAATCGAGTCTGCAAGAAACAAAAAATTAGCAACGGATTTCACTGATTAGCGCGATCCCTGCACTCAAGTCGCCATCAAATCCGCAAACACAAACTGATCTCGAACCACAGTCCCTCCCACCGAAACCGCGATCGCACCATTGAACATTGGCCCTGCATATACAAACGAATGAAACTCCCCGCGTTCGCCGCAAGGATCCACTTCCTCGGGCAGCGCCGAAAGCAATCCTTTATCAAACTCACCGCCGGCGAACTGCTGATCAAGTTTTCCCGTGTCGATGCAAGTCAGCTTCGCTCGCACGCCCGCCTCAATCATTTCTCGCGCTAAACCACCCGTCGGCATTCCCCACACCGGAAATATCGGCTCCAGCCCCGTATCTTTCATCTGCTTCTCCCGATAAGAGCGCACATCCTCGAGAAACAGATCGCCAAATGCGATCCCCGCTATGCCTTCCGCCACCGCCTTCGCACAAGTCTCAGCCATCAGCGATTCATACTGTGCGTTCGAGCACGGCCAAGGCAAGGGAACCGTCCACAGCGGAAGCCCAGTCGCTGCCGCCTGCCGCTCAACCAGCTCGCGCCGCACCGCGTGCATGGCCACTCGATCCGCCTCTTCATTGAAGGTAGTCATCAGCCCAACCACCTCATACTCCCCACGCTGGCGCAGAACATGCAAACTCCAAGCGCTATCCTTTCCACTGCTCCACGATAAAAGAATCCGCTTCATGATCCGATGACGCAAATCCAACAGCGCGACCCTTCAGCTCCCCAGCTGTTTGTCATCCCGAGCGCAGCGAGCGACCTTGGTTTCCCCCAGCGGCTGCACAAATTCCATTTGGAAAAAACTCGCATTCTCTTCCTAGTTCTTAATCCGTGAAATCCGTGCAAATCCGTGGCGAGTTTTTCTATTTCTCACTCCACTCCGGCAGCCTCCCCGGGGTCCAAGGCGCTCCCGCAGACTCCATATCCTTCTCCAACTTCATCAAGTCAACCTCAACCAGCGCATGAAGCTTAGCAAGCTGTCCCGCGAACTCCGCAGCCGCAATGTTGTAATCGTCAACATGACTCTGCGTAGGCTTGGCCAGCGCGAAACGTTCACCCTCCAGGATGGCCTGCACCCGATCGTTAATCGACGACGGCACCGGCTCATTCCGCTTCTGCATTTCCGTATCTCCGCGCAGCGCCCGCAGGATCTCACGATCCTTCTGCTCAATCGAATCCACTGCCGCACCCAATTCCTTTTCCGCCGCAGGTGTCTCGCGCAGCGCCGCCCGGATCGCGTTGAGCCGTGTCTCCACATCTTCAGCAGTATGCAGCGACCCTGAAACCGCGCGGTAGAGACGAGCCACTTTGCGCTGAAATTCCTCCTGTGCCGTCCGGTCCGCAGCACTCAGCGAACCCGTACCATCGGCCACCACCTTAAAGCTCTGTACTCCCGCCAGTTCAGTCACTACTCCATCCACCTTTTCGAACATTCGCACCGAGTAATTTCCGGACACCACAAGCGGCCCCCGCGATCCCGCCGGAGGAAGGTATTCGCCCTCCTCATTATGTTCTCGCAACGAAACCGTTGGATACCGCAGGTCCCACGCCGCTCGCTGAAACCCCGACTCAATGCCGCCATCCACCCGCCTGATCGGCGCCCCTGAGTCGTCATAAATAATGAAGTAAACCTCAGGCTTGGCCTCTTGCGCCTCCGCCCGCAATTCGTCATTCGTCGGATAAGGCAGTGTCTGATTTTTCTTCGCAGATTCTTTCTCCGCCTCCTGGCGTTTTTCCTTTTTCGTCTTCACCTTCTCTTTCAGATAAGCCGTAAACATCGCACCGTAAGGAGGATTATCCGCCGTGTAAAACGCATCTCCCTGAAACGCTTTCTTAGGACCACCCAGCGGATGCCGCTCGATATAAAGCAATGAATCCTTCACTGGAAACAGCGCCGCACGCTGCTCCAAAGCTTCCGGCTTGACCTCACGCAACGCCGAAATATCATCAAGCACGTAAAACCCGCGACCGAAAGTTGCAATCACCAGATCGCCTTCGCGCGCCTGCATCACCATGTCGCGCACCGCAATCGTCGGCAGCCCGCCCTTTAATTGCACCCAATGCCCGCCCCCATCGATTGTGAAAAACGCCCCGAACTCCGTTCCCGCAAACAGCAAGTTCGCATTCACCGTATCTTCAGCCACAGCCAGCACCGGACCGTTCTCCGGCAAGTTCCCCGCAATCGAACTCCACGTCTTTCCCGCGTCGCTCGATCGCAGCAGATAAGGCTTGAAGTCCTCATTCTGATGATTGTCGAATGACGCATACACGACGTTTGCATCATGCTGCGAAGCCGCCAGCCGGCTGACATAAGTCGTATCCGGAACTCCCGAAAATTTCTCATACTTCGTCCAACTCTGCCCGCCGTCGGTCGTCACGTGAATCAACCCATCATCGCTCCCCACATAAATCAGCCCTTCTTTTTTCGGAGACTCCGCGAGCGCCACAATATTCCCATAGAACGACGTCGACGCATTCTTCGCCACTGCGTCCGGATCCCACACTTTCCCCATCACCTGCAATTTATTGCGGTCAGTCTGCCGTGTCAGATCCCCGCTGATCGCCTTCCACGTATCTCCGCGGTCGTCACTGCGAAATAATTTGTTAGCCGCAAAATAAAGCCGCGTATGCGAATGCGGACTGATGATCACCGGCGAGTCCCAATTCCACCGCAGCGGAGGCTCGCCCTTACCCTCATGCGGCTGCAACACCAGTTCCTGCCCGGTGGGCCTGTCGTAGCGCACCAGCACACCGTATTGCGATTCCGAATAAACCGTGTTGGCATCTACCTGATCTGCCACCGAGCGGAATCCATCCCCGCCAGTCGTCACATACCAGTCCGAATTCACAATGCCGTTGATGTTCCGTGTTCGCGCCGGACCGCACCACGAAAAATTATCCTGCGTCCCGCCGCACACGTTGTAGAAGGGAAGCGCATTGTCCACGGTGACATCGTAGAACTGCACCGTCGGCAGATTCGCCCTGAATTCCCAGTTCTTCGCATCGTCCCAGGTCTCATACATGCCGCCATCCGACCCCAGCAGCCAATGCTTCGTATTGTCAGGATCAATCCAGATCGCATGGTCGTCGCCGTGATGATTCGTTTCTTCGACCTTATGCAGCGTCTTCCCGCCGTCAAGTGATTCCCGAACGGTCACGTTCATCACAAAGATGCGATCCACATTCTTCGGATCGGCGACAACTCGCGCGTAATACATCGCCCCGGCATCGAATTCATTCCTCCGCTCCCAGGTCGCTCCTCGATCATCCGACCGAAAATTTCCGCCTTTGCCGTCCGCCGCCTCAATCGTCGCATACACCACATTCGGATCAGCCGGCGACACCGCCAGCCCAATCCTTCCCATATCCACCGTCGGCAATCCGGATTTCAACTTGTTCCACGTCGCCCCAGCGTCAGTCGACTTATAAATCCCACTCTCCGGGCCGCCATCAATCAGCGTAAACACATGCCGCCGCCGCTGGTAAGCCGCCGCATAAACAATGTCCGGATTCGACGGATCAATCGCCAGATCCACTACGCCCGTGTTCTCGCTGATCGTTAGCACCGCCTTCCAGTTCTTCCCGCCGTCAGTCGTCTTGTAAAGCCCACGATCTCCGCCCGGCCCCCACAGCGGCCCCTCCGCCGCCACATAAATCACCTTCGAATCCCGCGGATCGATCACCACTCGCCCAATATGCTCCGATTTCTTCAACCCCAAATTCTGCCAATTCTTCCCACCATCATCCGATCGATAAATCCCGTCGCCGTAATCCACGCTGCGTTGCGAGTTGCTCTCGCCCGAACCAACCCACACCACCGCCGGATCATTCGGATCCAATGTCACCCATCCAATCGAAAACGATCCCTCCTTATCAAACAGCGGAGTCCACGTCGTCCCATCATTCACCGTCTTCCAAACCCCGCCCGAGGCCACGCCCACGTAATACTCAAACTTGTTCTTCGGATTCACCGCAATCGACATCACCCGCCCCGAAGCCACCGCCGGCCCAATCGACCGAAACTTCAGCCCCGAGAAAGTCTCAGCCGTCATCCCGCCTTTCTTCTCGTCTTCTTTCTTATTCTTGGGCGCGTCCTTGGACTCCTCCTTCTTCTGTTCGTTCTTCTGCGTCTTCTTCACCGCAGCGGATCCGCCCCTGTCCGCATCCTTATCCTGCGGATTCTGCGCAGCAGACATTACGCACAACAGAAATGACAGGAAAAGAGGAACTGGGTGGAAAGAAAACGGGTGAAACAAAGGCGCGCGGAATGGAAACGGGTGGAGCAGGCCTTCCAGGCCTGCATAAAACGCACTCGTTAGAACCCGGGCTTTAGCCCCCGAGGTACCTGCATAGTTGTTGGCGGTCTCGCGATTTAAGTTCACAAAGGGCTCCAGACGAAGTTTTCCAAAACCGATATGTATACAGGAATTCCGCACAACTGAGAAGTAGGACCTTTTGCCCCTCCCAACCACTCTGTCATCTTGAGCGGAGCTTGTGCTTCGCGAACGCGAAGCACAACCGCAGTCGAAAGACCACTTACCAGTCTGCGCCACCACAATCCACGCAAGGCATCTCCATTCGCGCGTCGAATGATTCCTGCCGAGGGTGCTCCATCCTTGCGCGTTCTTTGCGCAGGGTGGGGATTTTGACTTTGAACGTCACCAAGAGTGCGTGTTGATATAGAGGGCGTCGTCAAAAAATAACGATAGAATCAACCGATGGCATCGAAGCCAGCGTTGCTGCTTTCGCGTGTAACAGTGATTGCTCTGAGCACGATTGTGTTTGCACTCATGCAATTAATGTTTGGTGGTTCTCACTGCTATGACTGTGGCGCGAGGGTTGGCTTTCCGCTTTCGTATATGCAGGACGGAACCTACGGAACGCATGGGCGTTTTCTTTGGCTCGGTTTTATCGGAGATATTGCCACAGCAGCGACCATCACCATCTCGGTCATGTCGATGTGGCATCGCAGAAAGGTTTCAAAGTAGTCCATTACCGACCTCCGGAAGTCAGCAGAGAACAGAGGACCCATCCATTAAAATCAGCCTATGCCACACAAGCCCCAGTCCCAAGGCCACGACACCCGCTACGTCAAAATGCAAAAAAACAACTGCTTCGTCTGCGGCAAAGACAACCCCGACGGCATGCATCTGAAATTCATCCTCGACGAAGAACGCCAAACTTTCGTCTGCCATTTCCGCCTCGCCAAGCGCTACACCGGACCACCCGGCCACTGCCACGGCGGCATCATCGCCGCCATCCTCGATGACGCCATGGGCAAAGTAAACAAGCTGCATCACGTCATCGCGCTCACGCGCGAGATGACCGTCGAATATCTCAAGCCCGTCCCCTTGCGCAAGCCGCTCCGCGTCGAGGGCCGCGAAGTCAAAGTAGAAGGACGCAGTCACATCAACTCCGCCGAAATCCTCAACGACAAAAATGAAGTCCTCGCCCGCAGCCGCGGCACCTTCATCGCCATCGATCCCGAAAAAATGTTCGCCAAATTTGTAGACCGATAGCTCCTGCAAAACCGCAGTCGAAGGACCCCATTCGTCTTAAACGCACCATGCCCCAGCGAGGAATTCTCTGTACGGATCTTTGGCCGTTCCGTGAGTTAACATTCTCTCGGAGTTGCTTTGCGCCCTCAAACTCTGCAAGCTCTCACATAAAATGCTCAATCGCTCCCTGGCTCTCCGTGCGCAGCAGCGCGAAAGCGGTTGCCTTCTACAAATACGCGTTTGGAGCGAAAGAGCTCTATCGGATGGACGACCCCGGTGGAGGCATCGTCGTCAGACTATCCGTAAACGGCGCGGAGTTCTGGCTGCGCCAGGAATCCGCAGACCACGCCCACTCAAGCCCCGAGCCCATCGGCGGCGGCTCAATCCGAATGATCCTGACCGTTCCCAACCCCGATGCCATTTTCGCCCAGGCCATCGCCGCCGGTGCCGCCCAAATATTTCCCGTAGGCGAAGAACATGGCTGGCGTCTAGGCCGCCTTGCAGATCCTTTCGGCTTGCACTGGGAAGTCGGTTATCAGCTTGCGGCATAAGCGCCTCTACGAAATCCAAAAGCGCACGGCTCAGTACCGCGAATCCTAAACACCCTGTAAAATAGAAAAAGCTGGCAACTACGCGCTGCCGGCCTATCCTTCGCGATCGCGAAAAGAGTCCAAACATGTCCAAAACCAACGGCTCCAATAACACCTCCACCTCCCTCCGTCTCAAAACCGGCCTCGCCGAAATGCTCAAAGGCGGAGTAATTATGGATGTGACTAACGCCGAGCAGGCCTCCATTGCCGAAAAAGCCGGAGCCGTCGCCGTCATGGCCCTCGAGCGCGTCCCCGCGCAGATCCGCGCCGAAGGCGGCGTAGCCCGCATGGCCTCGCCCAAAAAGATTCGCGAGATTATGGCTACCGTTTCCATCCCCGTCATGGCCAAATGCCGCATCGGACATTTTGCGGAAGCGCAAATCTTGCAGGAACTCGGCGTCGACTACATCGACGAATCCGAAGTGCTCACTCCTGCCGACGAAGCCCACCACGTCGACAAACACGCCTTCAAAGTCCCATTCGTCTGCGGCGCGCGCAATCTCGGCGAAGCCTTGCGCCGCATAGCCGAAGGCGCGGCCATGATCCGCACCAAAGGTGAGGCCGGCACCGGCGATGTAGTCCACGCCGTCAAGCACATCCGCCAGATCGTGCAGGAGATGAAAATCCTCACCGTCCTCGGCGAAGAAGAACTCTACGCCAAAGCCAAAGAGCACGGCGCGCCCTACGAACTGGTAAAGATGGTCGCCAAAACCGGCAAGCTCCCCGTCCCAAATTTCTCCGCCGGAGGCATCGCTACCCCCGCCGACGCCTCCCTCGTCATGCAGCTCGGCGCCGAAGCCGTCTTCGTCGGCAGCGGCATCTTCATGAAAGATTCCACCACCTTCGCCGACCCCGTCGAAGCCGAAAAGCGCGCTCGCGCCATCGTCAAAGCCGCGACCTACTTCAACGACCCTAAAGTATTACTTGAAGTTAGCGAAGACCTGACCGGCGCGATGAAAGGACTGGCGGTCTCGGGGATGGACGAGGCTCAGATGCTGCAAACAAGAGGATGGTAGAAGACGTCAACCTAACGGCATAGCCCAAAATAGGAACGGGGCAACGGCAAGCTCGTTTGCTTTGTCTGCCCAACGCGCATCTGTGGAATAATTCTTCCGTTTTCCGGTCCTTCGGAGAAACATCAAACTGAGGCCTCGTGTCGCCTTCGAATTGCAGAGATGCCCCAGGTCTCGGACCTAATCCCAGGTCTCGCAAAACGGCGAGACCCTGGGGCACCCGGGCAGCTAATTCTTCACAACTCGGCAAGCTACAAAATGAAGGGGAGCCATTGAGCGGCTCCCCTTTTTAGTAACTATTCTGTAGAGCAATCATTGTTTAGCGATGACTGCGTCGTCGTCATCGTCATCTCCTTTGGCTGGTAGTCTAAGCAACCACGCGCCGAGCCCATGGGAAGCAGCATAGAGCCTGCGCTCTTTCTGGACGATGGTGAGTCCTGCTACCTCCACGTTCGGCATTCCCGGTGCGGCCAGCCTCCAGCACTTTTGTGGAAACGGAAAACTTGGTTGCATTGTGTGCGAGCATGCAGTTCTCCTTTAGTTGACCAGCGCTAAAAAGCTTCCAGACGCGGGTATTGACAGTTCTTCGGGGGGATCAGCGCTTCATTCTTGGGCCGGTTAACGACCCGGGACGCGAGTCTCTCATCAGCAACTCGGGTTGTCAAGATCAAATACCGTGTTCAAATACCGTGTCTGGCGGGCTTTTTGCTCGAGACATGGTGCCCCAGGTCCCAGCCTACTCCCATGCCTCGCAAAAACGGCGAGACACGGGGCACCCAATTTCAACCACCTGACTCCCGATGAGTGACAACTGAACACGTTCCGATCAGGCCGCTGGCGGTCGGATTTTCATCGCCAGGGAGGTGAGCCGAGGTGGAGTAAGTTGGCTGGTATTTCCCCATCGGCATCCTGGCGAAAAGAGGGAAGCGGGTTACTTCACCGGGTAGCACGAAAGAATTGATAGCTAAAAGGCCGTGCACTCATCGCTTTCCCGAGTTCACTTCCGACTCTATTGAGCGGCAGAGGCTTGTCGATATTATTGAAAGCACTTCCTTCGAGACCAAAATATAGAACCAATCTGTGTCCCCGCATGGAAAGCTCGCCCTTGTGAATACCTCGGGTATCGGCCAAGGTTATCGATCCTGCTGGCGCCGTGACATGAACAATTTTCTCCGGACACACATCTTTCACCTCTTTGTCACTTAGATTCATTCGACTCCCCAAGCGCCTCGTCAAAGCTTTAGTCTCTCTATTCGGATTGTGTGAACCTTTGACAAAGACGAAATGCGGGGACTCAAATGTTGTGTCTGTCAGATTCACACCGACCTTTAACCACCGCAAGCACCCTGAATCCACGTGAAACGGTCGTGGCCGAAGCCCAGTGGGCAGGAAGTCAGTATCCCACCACATGTCAGGTTTTGTAATCACCGGGAAGACGCCAAGATAGCGCGTCGCGACCGCCAGAAGATAGGGGTCGCACAAGAGGCATTGAACGTAATGGTTTTCTAACAACTGTGCTCGAGGAATCCTATAATACGAATGGCGTGGGTGGGACGGGTCGACACCAGTGCTCGTGCCGGTATCAGCGATTGTGATTGTCGATTGGGTCCCGGGATCCTGCTCAGGCGAGAGAGGGCCATATGTCAGCGTCTCTAGTGGGCATGACAAGGCCAGTTCATATAGATTTTGAACTGCTTCGCTTTTGAGTCGCGGCGGAATAACAACAACGCCGTCTTCTTTGAGGGTCCGAACAAGGTCCTCGATACTCGGATCACAAATGCCAAAATCACCTACGAGAGACGCCCCATCCCAGCCGAATCGTAAGTCCGCTTCCTTTCGCTTTGATTCAAGAATCCGGAACAGAATGTCGTTAGACCTCCCATCGGTATAAGCGCAGAGCTTTTGTACGAGGTAGTTGCTCTCTGGCGCCGGCTCGCCGAGACGCCAGTACCGCCAAATCTCTCTGCCAAAGCCGCCCACTCTACTTAAAGTTTCCCTAAAGTTCTGCGAGCGCAAACCGGTTTTCGTCTCCATTTTGGGGAAGTATAAGACTAGATTTGCTGCGCGACCATTTACTAGGCAGGTAGCCGACTCAAGACTCTACTCGCATCCCCGCCGGGTGCCCCAGGTCTCAGGGTCGAACCCGTTTCTCGCAAAAACGGCGAGACATGGGGCACCCACCATCTAGTGGCTGACAAATGAAAGCGATTCGTTCATGCTGCCGGCGGTCGGATTCTCATTGCCAGGATGTCCGTATCATTGATTCGCACCGGACCCACTTTCCACACAGATACCCGGGGAAAATCGCTCCAGCGCCAGTACTCAGGCGAGGCCACCAACCCGCACCTATAAAACGCACTATTCAATGCGCCTTGTCCGATCCATCCTGCACCCGCGTCTGATCCGTGATCCAGTTAACTTCCCAGGTCTTGCCTCCATCATCTGAGAACGACTGTTCAAAGTGCGGCGTACTCGTGGTCATGTTCGTCCACACAAATCGAATTAGGATGGTTTTGCCATTAGTCGTGTCCTGGGCGAAAAACTCGCTGCGTCCGTTCTTCAATGCGCCGACCTGGGGGGGTCCATGATGCCGGTCTTGCTATTGGCCCAATAGAGCCTCCACTGGTGAGACTGCGGATTGTACGTTCGTAAAGTCAGACCCTCGATGTGGCCTGTTGAGCCGTCGACTTCGATCGTGTCTAGTTCCGCGCGGCCATCCCAAATCTTGTAGCAGACTCCAGTACCGTCTAATTCGACCCAGTCATTGGAACCTGTTAAGGGACGCAAGCGGCGCTTTAGGTGGTATTTCCACGTACCGATAAGGGGGTCAAAATCGTGTTGCCCATCTCGTTCTGCCGAGGCTTGTTGAGGATCTGTTTTCGATGCTTCTGAATTCTGCCGCGCGAGTCCCTCGAGGGGCTGCAAGATGGCAGCGAAGGTGCACAGCACAAGATAAGCCCGAACGGGTTTGATATTCATCACGGCCTCCGTTACTTCGACTTTCCCGCCAGAAAAGTGTTAGTGCCACCTGTCCCAAGTCTGCGTCCTAACCCCGGGTCTGGCAAAAATGGCGAGACTCTTCGACGCCGCTCAGGGCAAGCTATGGAAAACCCACTTTGTATCGTTTACCGGTCTGCTTTCTGAAGAAGCCTTTTGTGGGGAAGGAGCAGAAAAAAACGATATCCCGAAGCGATGCCGATGCGAGGAGATGCCGGTGCGGTGCGTGGCGTGTCCGAGGAGGTGAGCAGAGATGCCCCAAGTCTCGGATCTAATCCCAGGTCTCGGATCTAATCCCAGGTCTCGGATCTAATCCCAGGTCTCGCAAAAACGGCGAGACTGGAACTACTCCTTCGCTTCGTACGCCCGCTTCAATCCTTCCACATCAATCTTGATCATCTTCATCATGGCCTTCATCACTCTTTGCGACTTCTGAGGATCTTTGTCGCCCAGCAACTCACCCAGAGTCTTCGGAATGATCTGCCACGACACTCCAAATTTGTCTTTCAGCCAGCCGCACTGCATGGTTTCTCCGCCCGCAGAGAGCTTCTCCCACAATTCATCCACCTCTTCCTGCGTCTCACAATTCACAAAGAACGATATGGCCGGCGTGAATTTGAATTGTGGACCGCCGTTAAGGGCCATGAATTCCTGTCCCTGAATCTGGAATGTGCCTGTCATCACCGATCCCTTCGGACCGGGACCCGCCTCCCCATACCGTCTAACGCTCCCAATCTTCGAATTCTTGAAAATGGAAGTATAAAAATTCATTGCCTCTTCAGCATTGCCGTCGAACCACAAGAAGGGGGTAATCTTTTGCATTCACGTTCTCCATTTATTTAGTTCCTATTACGCGCTCAGCGCCTCGCGCCCCGGCGAAGCCAAGAGTTTCTCAAGCCTGTCGTAGCTCGCAGCCAAGCCATACTGCATCGGGGACTTCAGCACTGCATCGCGCGTCTCTCGTGAGTTATATAGAATCGTCTGCGTAAGCGTAGTCTTGCCGTCCCGCTCGACCAGGACGATAGTTTCCAAGGCCTCGCCCGGATACCACTCCTCATCGAACTTCTCTGTAGTGACAATCCGCTCCGGCGGCACCACCTCGCGATAGATCCCACCCATCCCCATTTCACGTCCGTCGGTGTCGTTTCTCCAGACATAGCGATACTTGCCGCCCGCCCTCAAGTCGATCTCGCACACGGGTAGTGACCAGCCGTCCGGCCCCAGCAGCCACCTCTTCACCAGCTCCGGCTTGGTATACGCCTCGAATACCAGCCGGCGCGGCGCATCGAACACACGCGTGATCACAATCTCACGCTCACCACGCGCCGTAGTGTTGAACGTCCCGCTATTTTTCATTGCTGATCTCCTGTGCGCCGGTTAAACCGGCGAGGTGTAGTGAATGAAAGAGTCATACGAATGTGAAGTAGCGACCCACATCGGCCCTGAGTCATGCGGAGCCGCTCGCGAGGGCGGCGTCGAAGCGTTGACAGGGGAACGTGCGGGCCGGGTATACAGCCGCGTAAGAAGAACACTCCGGGACGCCGACGCTGTAGGAGAAAGCGGGAGGCCCCATCCGGTGCACCGATATCGCGAGGTGCAACGGAGTCCCGCGCGGTCACAGACCCCGTGCACGTACGGAAGCACCTCGCGCGGGAACCGGGAGATCCCAGGTTCGCCCAGGGCTGCAGTTGCCTTGGGACGCATCGGGAAGTCTAAGGACGTACGCCGATGACGAACGGACCTGGGAAGTCGGACAGACCTACTGTACCGGAGAAGTTCCCGAACAACGCCGGGCAACCGGTAGCGGAGGGGATGGAGGGAAGAGGCCTGGCCAAAGGGAACCTGCCCCAGCAAAACGCGTCCCGGACACCGAGCCGGGAAGACGCGCTCAGTGCGCTGGAGGGGGTACGTCAAGCAGCAAGTAAGGATAAGAAGTTGCGGTTCACCGCGCTGCTGCACCACATCTACAACCCGGAAACACTGCGCAAGGCCTACTTCAGCTTGAAGAAGGAAGCCGCGCCCGGGGTGGATGGAGAGACGTGGCGGCACTACGGCGAGACCCTCGAGGACAATCTCCAGGATCTTTCCCATAGGCTGCAGCGAGGAGCGTACCGAGCGAAACCGGTGCGTCGGGCGTATATCGACAAGAACGACGGGCGGAAGAGACCGCTCGGAGTTCCGGTGCTGGAAGACAAAATCGTCCAGCGCGCAACCGTCGAAGTGTTGAACGCTATCTACGAAACGGATTTCCTCGACTTTTCGTACGGATTCCGACCGGGGCGAAGCCAGCATAACGCGCTGGATGCGCTCTACACCGGACTGCTGACGAAGAAGGTGAACTGGGTGCTGGATTTGGACATTCGCGGCTTTTTCGATGCGCTTTCGCACGAATGGCTGGTGAAGTTCGTCGAGCACCGGATGGCGGACCGGCGCGTCGTGCGACTGATCCAGAAATGGCTCAACGCAGGCGTGCTGGAGGATGGGAAACGGATACGAGTGGAAGAAGGGACGCCCCAGGGCGGCAGCGCTTCGCCGCTGTTGGCCAACGTTTATCTCCATTACGTGTTCGACTTGTGGGTCCAAGCGTGGCGTCAGAAGCGGGCGCACGGCGACGTTATCGTGGTGCGTTTTGCGAACGACATCGTGGCTGGATTTAACAGCAAGGCGGATGCCGCTCAGTTCCGGGCGGAACTCACGGAGAGAATGCAGAAGTTCAATCTGGAACTGCACCCTGAGAAAACGCGACTTCTCGAGTTCGGTCCGTACGCGATCGACCAACGGCAGTGGCGTGGAGAAGGGAAACCGGAGACGTTCAACTTTCTCGGATTTACGCACATCTGCGTGAAGAAGAAGAGCAATGGACGGTTCACGGTGCTGCGGCAGACGATCCGCAAGCGGTTGCAGACGAAGCGGAATGAGGTGAAAGCCGAGCTTCAGCGACGCATGCACGAACCCATCCCCGAGCAAGGCAAGTGGCTGCGGGCGGTTGTGGGTGGACACTTTCGCTACTACGGAGTGCCCATGAACCAACCGGCGCTGGCGCTCTTTCGATTCCGAGTCGGCTGGTATTGGCATCGCTCGCTGTCGCGGCGGAGCCAGAACGGCCGCGTTCTCTGGGCTCGCATGCGGCGCCTCATCACTCGCTGGCTGCCTTTGCCCTCCGTCTGTCATCCCTATCCTTTGCGCCGCATGGGCGTTGTCACCTAAGGCAAGAGCCGGATGCGGGAAACCCGCTCGTCCGGATCCGTGGAGGGGGTCATGAGTAATCGTGATCCCTACTCCGACTTATGACTTAACGTGCACTCTTTTATTTTTGGTCTTTAATCCACTTCGATTTGTTTTTCGGCCGCCGGTTTGCAAATCATGCAGAAGGGCATCCAGGCGCTGGAACTGCGCCTCCCAGAATTGGCGGTACTTCTCAAGCCATTGGACGGCGTCGCGGAGCGGTCGCGCTTCCAATCGCCGTGGACGCCGTTGCGCATCTCTTCCGCGGGAGATCAGTCCTGCGCGTTCCATTACTTTAAGGTGCTTGGAGATGGCTGGCTGGGTCATGGCGAAAGGCTTTGCCAACTTCATTACCGAGGTCTCGCCCTTGGCCAGTCGAGCCAGGATGGCTCTGCGCGTGGGATCGGCCAGCGCCGCAAAGGTTGCGTCGAGACGAGCCGAAGACCTGGTATAACCAGATGGTTCCATAACCGGGTGGTAATATACAAAGAAAGAGACGTTTCTGTCAAGGTGATTCGTTCCCACGTTACAATCGTCGTCTATGCCACACTGGGCGAAGCAGCTTGGCAGTAGCCGCGGGGTTGTCATCAATTCTGCGCGCGCTGCCGTGGCCACTGTAGCCTCGATGCTGCTCGCGCGCAGTCTTAAGCTGCCCGAGTTCTATTGGGCTCCGATTTCCGCTATCGTCGTTCTCCTCTCCACCGTTAATCCTCTGACTGTCGCCTGGCAGCGTTTTGTGGGCACGGCGTTGGGAGCGGCACTGGGTGCGCTCATCGCAACTTTTTTCCACCCGAACTGGATCGTATATGGCCTGGGCATGTTCATTTGCGGAATTCTCTCCGCTTTACTGCGGATTGGAAGCGCCTATCGTTTCGCCGCTATCACACTGAGCATCGTCCTGCTAGTCGCGCATACTCGGTCGCCCTGGATCGTCGCCGCGCATCGGTTTGTGGAAGTATCGCTGGGGATCGCAGTAGCTGTGGTCGTAGCTGTGGTGTGGCCGGCTCCTGCAAGCTAACCCCGGAACATCGATCCGGTAAAATCCGATGAGCATCAAAATCGGAGGGCCACGGGATTGCGATTTTATGTAGCGGGATCTTGTCGGCGAGGCCGGAATATACTCCGGGGACAGATACGGTCCCACCCTTGCGACAAGCCTGAATGCACTGGCGAAGGACGATTGGCCGATCGGACTCAACTTTCAGAGCCTGTTTGGCGCGGTCCACCTTGTACATGAAGCCGTTGTCGTGCGCTTCCATACCGACCGCATCCATGCAGGAGTCCGGCCCAATGTTTGCGGTCATTTCTTTCAAGGTCTGCACAACGTCATCAACTTCTTCGTAGTTGATCGTCTCCGCGCCACCGTCTTGCGCCATTTGAAGGCGATACGGAAATCTGTCGATGGCGATGACTCGTTCCGCTCCCAGCATGAAGGCGCTGCGAATTGCGAATTGAGCGACAGGACCGCAGCCCCAGATGGCTACGGTGTCGCCGGACTTAATGTCGCAATTCAAGGCACCGAAATATCCGGTGGGAAAGATGTCGGATAGAAAGACAACTTTATCGTCCGGAATTCCCCCGGAAGTTTCAAAGGTCCAACGTCAGCGAAAGCCACGTGAGCGTACTGCGCCTGACCTCCGGCATATCCGCCCAGCATGTGTGTGTAACCAAACAACCCCGACGGGGAATATCCCATCATCTTTTCCGCGATCCAGTAATTTGGATTGGAATTATCGCAACACGACCAGAGTCGCCGTTCGCAGAAGAAACATCGCCCGCATGCGATGGTAAACGGCGCAACCACGCGGTCGCCAACTTTCAACTTCTCTTTGTTAATACCAGCTCCAGTCTCTACCACCTCTCCCATGAACTCATGGCCCATAATGTCGCCCTGCTCCATGGTGGGAATCAATCCGTTATACAGATGAAGTCCGAGCCGCAAATGCGGGTGTTCGTAATGCCCACGATCGCATCCCGCGGGTTTAATATTTCAGGGTCAGGGACGTTCTCAACACTCATTTTATTTGTGCCCATCCAACAAACAGCTTTCATGCTCTCCTCCGCTTCGCGCTAAAGACTTCCTTGATTTCGGAATTGCCTTTTATAGGCCGGTCCGGATCCGCAACTCGCAGAGCAGCTGTCACCCGGGAACGCGGATCATGCGTCTGGCCCTCAATTGTTGGTGTCTCTCCGGTCTCAATCAAAGCCTTGAAACGCCGGAGATCCTGCTGAATCAAGAAATTGCTGAACAGTTTTGCGATCGCTCGCTTCAGTTTTTCAGCTGGATGATCGAGACGCGTAACTGCACTGACTAATGTCCCACGCTTACCCGGTGCGGTTTCGAAACGGACCGCACTCTCCAGAGCGAGGTCAGAACCCGGCAGAGAGCGCCAGGAAATGGATTCCCCCTCGCGATCGTGCACAATTTCAGCATCCCCTCGTATGGGTATCCCCACTTCCGTGGGCCACGAACTCATCATGGGAGTGATTCCGCCGCGAGCCGAAATAGGCAAAGGCTCCTCCGGCCAGGGCCAGTGCAAGGCCGGATTTTGAGCGCCGACTAAGACCGATCAGTGCCATTGATGTGCCGGCAATCAACGGCCCGACCCGACGGTCCGTTTTTTTCGAGCGACAAGACGCAAAGTCGAAATTATGAGGCTGGACTGTTCGATTGATGCGCAATTCTCCAATGCATTCTGAATATGTTTTGCGATCTCAGAGGTCTGTGTTGCTTCGTACTCATCACATTCGGTCCGCGGACAGGGAACATCCCAAAAGCAGTGAGTTCGCTCTGTGCTCAACAATCCACAACTTCTGGCCGTTCACTAAAACCGTAAACTGCACCAGGACGGCGCTCCATCCGGTCGTCGCCGTAGACCTAAAGTAGGACACGGCGCGTGGCCCACCCCTAACCGACGTCCCGCGCTCCAGGATGCCCCATCTTTTGTCGTTGTCGCGTTTTGTGCGGCAGGGTGGGGCTTTTGACTTCGGCGGATTGCCCCACCCTAAAGATCGTCCCTTCTCTCGAGGGTTTTCCCGTACATCTCCTCACAACTAGGCAGTGTGGGCGAGCATCCTAGCCCCCGCATGCGCAGGCTCACTCTGATCATTCTTCTCTTCGCAACCATTCCGCTGTTCGCCCAGAAACGCATCGAACTAGGTATCTTCATCGATTATCTTAACATCTCCCAAACCAGCACCAACAACTTCGGACTCGGCGGCCGCTTTGGCTACCGCGTCCACCACGACGTAATAATGGAAGGCGAGCTAGCCTACGACTACGGAATCAACTTCGACGAAGCCTACCGCAACATCGCAAACGGAAATTTAGCCGCGATCAAACGCACATCGATTGGCGTCACTCACGGCCTCCTCGGCCCGAAACTCCAGCCCTCAGGTGGCGGATTTCGTCCCTTCGTTACGCTCAAAGCCGGATTCATGGATTTCCGTCTCAGCCCCAGCCTGCTCCCCGACAGCGACGTGGTCAGCACCGTCCTGGGCCTTCGCACCAGCAACTTGAACGCAGCAATCTATCCCGCTGCCGGGGTCGAAGCCGCTCTCGGCCCCGTAGGCGTCAGACTAGAAGCCGGCGACGAAATTTATTTCAACAGCGGCGCCCACAACAACCTGCGCATCACCTTCGGTCCGATCCTCAGGTTCTGAGCTTTTGTCGGCATAAGAACTCGCCCGACTCGGTTGCCTGTCAGGATGACCGTGGATCACGGCTGCGTATAGCGACATTTCCAACATCACCGGCAGCCCTGGGTCGGGGATCCAGATAGTCAACCGATCGTGTTTCAGGACGATCCGATGGCTCGTGCTGCACGCAAACGTTCGCTGTCGAACGCTTTCGCGGCATCGTGGCTGTGAATTTTTCTTAGTGCTGCTCCGACGCAGCAGGAGACTCCGGCCTCCAAAAAGTTTTCCACAGCCTGCAAATCACCTGCACGATTTTGGCCCCGAAGTAAATCTTTCCCGCCTGAGAGCAATTACTACAAAGCCCATCCGATGCGGTTGTGTATTTTGAGTGATTTAGAGAACGGCACGCCATGTGCTTTAGGAACAGCCAGACGAAGTGGCGCGCAACGGGGCGCTCCAAGAAGGACTTCGGCCAGAGGTTTTCTTGGACGCCCCTTTGCAATTAGCGCGACCTCAACAGCCCTCCCCCGGCCCCTCGTTCTTCCGCGAAGTCACACCAGTGCCAGTGGTTCGCGTACATCAATTCCTGCCTGCCGCAAGAGCTTGGCTACCGCATCCGCCCTTAGTCGTGAAGCGTCAAACTCCACGCGCACCGTGCGCTCCCGCTCGTCAAACTGCACCCGCCGTACTCCATAAACCTCACGCATGCCATCGATGGCCCGCAATTCGTTCTCGCCGGGCGCTGCCCCGTAGCTAAACACGACCTCCAGGTAAGTCATGGGATAATCCTTTGCTGCTGATGAACGCAGACGCTCCGGTCTTTGCCGGGCTGAATCCAATATAAAGCATCGTCCATCGAAGACATAAAGGACGTGGCGTCACTTGCCGGTAAATCAGCCGCCGGGAGGAAACGACATAGATTCAACATTCGTATCAAGTTCCGGCTTCACCCGTACCGCTGCGCTTAGGTAGAAACGAGGGCTTGAGCCCCTGCGATGTCCACAAAATCGTCCATCCTCGAACGCGATCCAGTCTGTGGAATGAACGTGAATCCCGCAACTGCTAAACATTTCCATGAACATGGCGGCCAGAACTACTACTTCTGCCACGCCGCTTGCGTGGAAAAATTCAAAGCCGATCCAACGAAATATCTCAATCAAAGTCAGGACGCACCGGAGCGTCCTTCCGGTTTGGTGACGCTCGGCCCAGCCGCCACTCTCACACCACCAACCTATAACCACCAGCCCTCGGCACCGAACAAACCTCAGCTCCCGCCCAGCACGAGCGTCGCCTACGTCTGCCCCATGTGTCCCGAGGTCCGCGAAAGCAAGCCGGGAGCGTGCCCGTCTTGCGGAATGGCGCTCGAACCAGACGTTCCTGCCGCCAGTACGCGCATCGAGTACACCTGCCCCATGCACCCCGAGATCGTGCGGCCCGCTCCTGGTTCATGCCCAATCTGCGGTATGGCGCGGGAGCCGCGCACGGTCAGCGCGGCCGGCGTTGAAAATCCCGAACTCCGCGACATGACTCGCCGCTTCTGGATCAGCCTCGTCCTGACTGCTCCACTCATGGCAATCGCCATGGCCGCAATGTTTTGGGAGATGCCTCTGCATCGCATTCTTCCCGCCGCTGCGCTGCCCTGGCTCGAACTCGCGTTGGCCACTCCGGTTGCGCTCTGGGCCGGATGGCCGTTCTTCCAGCGCTTTTGGACTTCGATCGTAAATCGCAGTCCGAACATGTTCACCCTCATCGGCATGGGCACTGGAGTCGCCTACTTATATAGCCTCATCGCTATACTGGCGCCGCAGATCTTTCCCGAATCGCTGCGCCCCATGGGCGGCTATCCCGACGTTTATTTCGAAGCTGCCGCCGCCATCACCACTCTGGTCTTGCTCGGTCAGGTCATGGAGTTGCGCGCCCGAAGTCGCACCAGCGCGGCCATCCGCGCATTGCTCGATCTTAGCCCCCGGACCGCGCGTCTCCTCCTCCCTGACGGCAGTGAAAAGGATGTTCCGCTCGAACAAGTGAAGCCCGGAGATCGTCTTCGCGTGCGCCCCGGCGAAAAAACTCCGGTGGACGGCATCTTGCTCGAAGGCCGCAGTACGGTTGACGAGTCCATGATCACCGGTGAATCCATGCCGGTCGAGAAATCGCCCAACAGCCAATTGATCGGAGCCACTATCAACGGCACCGGCTCGTTCATCATGCAGGCCGAACGCGTCGGCGCCGAAACCGTGCTGGCACGAATCGTACAACTTGTCGGTCGGGCTCAACGCAGCCGCGCTCCCGTCCAGCGCGTAGCCGACCGTGTGGCCAAATGGTTCGTGCCCGTCGTAGTCGCAGTTGCTATCGTCACCTTTTTTATCTGGCTGCTCATCGGACCGCAACCACGATTCGCGCACGCGCTTGTCAACGCCGTCGCAGTATTAATCATCGCCTGTCCCTGTGCCTTGGGACTCGCCACCCCCATGGCGATCATGGTCGGCGTCGGCCGCGGCGCCCGCGCCGGAGTCCTCATCAAAAATGCCGAGGCGCTCGAGATTCTCGAAAAGGTCGACACGCTCGTGCTCGACAAAACTGGGACGCTCACCGAAGGGAAGCCGCGTCTGATCGGCATGACCAAGGCTCTCGCGGATGATCCCGAACTTCTTCGCCTGGCCGCCAGCCTGGAGCGCGCCAGCGAACATCCTCTGGCAACAGCAATCGTCGAGGCCGCCGCCCAGCGAAACCTCAAGCTTTCTCAGCCGCAAGAATTCAACGCGGTCGCAGGGAGGGGAATTCAAGGCATCGTCGACGGTCGCCGTGTCGCCATCGGAACCCCAGTGTTCATGGCTGAGCTCGGAGCATTTGAGAAAAACAAAGCAGCGCCAGATCTCAATTCTTTGGACCTGACTCCAGAAAATGCCAACGGCCTTTATGTCGCCATCGACGGCAAATACGTCGGCAGTTTATCCCTTGCAGATCAGCTGAAGCCTTCCACGCCCGCCGCTCTTCGCGACCTTAAAGCTCAGGGAATCCGAATCGTGATGCTCACCGGCGACAATCGTGCCACCGCTGCGGCAATTGCCAAGCAACTTGGGATCGATGAATTCGAAGCGGAAATATTGCCGCAAAGAAAACTGGAAATAATCCGTATGCTGCAAGGGCAGGGAAGAGTAGTCGCTATGGCCGGCGACGGCATCAACGACGCCCCCGCGCTCGCGCAAGCCAACGTCGGCATCGCCATGGGAACCGGCACCGACATCGCTATGGAAAGCGGCGGCATCACCCTGGTGAAAGGAGATCTTTCCGCCATTCTGCGCGCGCGCAAGCTAAGCCAGGCCACCATGCGCAACATCCGGGAAAATCTTTTCTTCGCCTTCGTCTATAACGCCATCGGCGTCCCCATCGCCGCCGGAGTCCTGTACCCGTTCTCCGGCTTACTGCTCAGCCCCATCTCCGCCGCCGCCGCCATGAGCTTCAGCTCGGTGTCCGTAATCGCAAACGCCCTGCGCCTGCGCAACGCCAAGTTGAGTTAGTTGGTGAAGACTAGCCGTGTGAGTCGGAGACTCTCGTGTGGGTTGGACACTACCTTCGACAAGCTCAGGGCAGGCTCTGTCCGACGCCTTTGACGTTGCTTTCCCTTGCAGTTCCTGAGCAGCCGCCTGATTCGTGAATCCCAGCAGCACCGTGGAAGAGCGGCGCTTCAGCGCCCCGGATGAGGCGAGAATGATTCTGGGCTTCAGCCCCTAAGATCCCCCTACAGCTTCCCTAAATACTCAATCACGTCCGGCTCCGTCCAATCCACTGCCCCAATAAACTTACGCCGCACTACGCCATCGCGGTCGATCACATATGTCTCAGGAAATTTAAACGTTCCATAAAGCGAGTTGCTTTTCTGATCAGCATCACGCACCGCAAGCAGATTCACATTGTGGTCCCTCAGGAATCGCCTGTAGTTGCTGTCGTCCGCGTCGACGCTGACCGCCACCACCGTGACACCCTTCGGCTTCATGCGCTGCTGCATCTGCACCAGGGATGGCATTTCCTCAATGCACGGCGGACACCACGTCGCCCAGAAATTCAGCACCACCACTTGGCCCTTAAATTGGCTCAGCGTGACCGTGCTAGCCGAGTCGCGCACAGTGAAATCCGGCGCAGCTGTGCCGATCCGCGGCGGCCGCGACCCGCTATAGCAGCCGGACAGCATCAGTAGCATCAACCCTGTGGCAATTGTGCTTGGGAAGCGGAGGAGGCGTCGCACACGGCTATAATAATAGATTCGGCGTAGTGGTGCAGTTTGATTGTAGTCTTGAGGAAGCGTTCTTTGCGCCGCGAAGGATCTGGGCGAGCCGCGAAGCGCCGCGTCCTTTGCGCAATGATAGCAGTCGGCTCGCTTCTTTATATAAGAGTGCACCGCTGCCGATTCGGCGTATGCCTGCGACAGATACAGCAAGCGCTCAACTCACGGTCTCGGTGATCGTACCCGCGCGCAACGAAGAAGCGTCCCTTGAAACGTGCCTTCAGTCCCTTCTCTCGCAAAAGGCCTCGCAGAGCGCTGTGCCTTTCGAAATCATCGTCGTCGACGACCACTCGACCGACCGCACCCGTGAGATCGCAACCTCGTTTTCCAGCAAGGGAGTTCGCGTCATCGATGCCGGCCAGCTTCCCGCAGGCTGGACCGGCAAGAACAATGCGCTCGTCGCCGGCGCTCGAGTGGCCCGCGGGCAATGGCTTCTGTTCACGGATGCCGATACCGTCCACCTTCCCGGATCGCTGGCGCGCAGCCTCGAAGAAGCAAAACGTCACGGCGCGACCTTGCTCTCTTACTCTCCCGAGCAAATCGTGAAAACCTTTTGGGAGAAAGCAGTCATGCCCGTGATCTTCGCGGAGCTTGCAGCCAGCTTCCGTCCTTCGCAAGTGAGCGATCCAAGGTCGCCGGCTGCCGCCGCCAACGGCCAATATATCCTGATCACGCGCGAAGCCTACGACGCCGTCGGCGGCCATGCTGCCGTCGCCACCAGCCTCCTGGACGATGTAGCTCTAGCTCGCGCCATCAAGCGCTCTGGCAGAAAGATCTTTTTTCGTTATGGCGCCGACGCGGTTCACACCCGCATGTATCGCCGCTTCTCTCAACTCCGCGAAGGCTGGACCAAGAACCTCGCACTCTTATTCCCCTCGCCCCTGCGCCTGGCCACCCTCCGCGCAATCGAGTTCGCGCTGATTGTTTCCAGTTTCGCGATTGCCATCGATGGCCTGGTCAGCGGACACTGGCACTCCTCCGTCGTGAGTGGAATACTTGGCGTGATCTTGTACGTGCTGTTTCTCAACCGAATCCGTCGCGCCCATTTTTCCTGGGACGCAAACATCCTCGCCGTGTTTGGCCTTCCTCTGTTCTCGTATCTATTGCTGCGCTCGAAAAAGTCGCACGCGGATGGTAATGTGCCATGGAAGGGCCGAACGTATTCCGATGAAAGGTGTTTGCCGGCAACTGGCCACTGACAATTGGTCCTTATGGTCTATCTCACGCGCAAAGCTGAATTCTCCGCCTCGCACCTCTACCACAACCCGGACTTCACTCCGGAGGAAAACCGCCGCGTCTTCGGCAAATGCAATAACCCGCACGGCCACGGCCACAACTACACCCTCGAGGTCACGGTAAAAGGGGAAGTCGACCCACGCTCCGGTTTCGTCGTGAACCTCAAGCAACTCAAAGAAATCATGCACCGCGAAGTCCTCGACGCCATGGACCATCGTTTTCTCAACAAAGAAGTCCCAGAATTTCTGCACACAATCCCCACCACCGAAAACATCGCCATCGCCATCTGGCAGCGCCTGGCGACGAAGCTCGAAAACGCCAAACTGCACCGCGTGCGGGTCTACGAAACTCCCGATCTCTTCGTCGATTTCTACGGAGAAAAATGAGATTAAGCCAAAAGCTAGGAACTAGAAGCTAGAAGCTGAATATGAAAGCCCACCTCTCCCGCCGCTACCTCTTCTCCGCCTCTCACCGCCTCCACAGCGAAGCGATGACGACAGAAGAAAATCAAAGCACCTACGGCAAATGTAATAATCGCTATGGCCACGGCCACAACTACACCGTCGAAGTAACAGTCAGCGGCCCAGTCGACGAGAAAACTGGCATGGTCTGCAACCTCACCGATCTCGATGGCTTCATCGAACGCGAAGTGCTCGCCCGCTACGGCCACGAGAACCTGAACATGCTGCCGGAATTCGCCCAGCAAGTCCCGACCACCGAAAATCTCTGCGTTCAGATTTACGAAATAGTGCAGCGCGGCTTCCATTTCGCGCATCTGGAAAGAGTGCGCCTCGAAGAGACTATGATGAATTCCTTCGAATACGCAGGCTGACAGGTTTTTAATTGCACAATGCCCGATTACACGCTGACCCAATGAATTGATATGACCATGAAACCAACCACCGAACCCGCCAGCCTCACCAGCGCCAGCTTCGAAGACCTCGTCCAGGAGATGCTCGTGCGTCTCGGCGAGGATCCACAACGCGAAGGTCTCCAGAACACACCCGAGCGCGTCCGCAAATCCCTGCAGTTCCTCACGCGCGGATACTCCGAAGACCCCGACACCCTGCTCAAGGGCGCGCTCTTTACCGTCACCTACGACGAAATGGTCATCGTCAAAGACATCGAAATGTTCAGCCTCTGCGAGCACCACCTGCTCCCGTTCTTCGGCAAAGTGCACGTCGCCTACATCCCCAACGGCAAAGTAATCGGCCTCAGCAAAGTTCCGCGCCTCATCGAACTCTTCTCCCGCCGCCTCCAGATACAGGAGCGCCTCACCACCCAGATCGCCGAAACCATCCAGAAGGTGATCGAACCCCAGGGCGTCGGCGTCGTCATCGAAGCCCGCCATCTTTGCATGATGATGCGAGGCGTCGAGAAACAGCATTCCGCCGCGGTCACGTCCTCGATGTTAGGCTGCTTCCGCAATGAACAGGAAACTCGCCAGGAATTCCTCTCCCTGATCCGCCAGCGCCCCAACGGCCTGTGACCGTGGCTTGCATAGTCGCCACTGAATGCGCTCCAATGCACGTGCAATGGAATCCCTGAAGATCGTGTTCTTCTCGATCGCTGCTGGAGTCCTCTATGGTGTCATCCACGATCAAATTACCGTTCGGATCTGTCCTGAGTACTTCACGGTGTTTCATCCACCGCTGCTACCGATCGATTTTCCTGCGCCGGTGGTCACCTTGGCCTGGGGAGTCGTTGCAACGTGGTGGGCCAGAGCAATCCTCGGAATTGCTCTTGCGATTGCGGCCCGAGCCGGCGCCCGAGCCAAGCTCGCAGCAAGGGATATGCTTCCTCTAATTGCACTGTTGCTGCCAGGGATGGCAGCGTCGGCCGGAGTATTTGGCATCGCAGGATTCCTCTTCGCGAACAAGGGCATGGTCTCTCCGCCATCCTGGGTACAGGCGCGACTTGACCCATCGCGCTTCCCAAACTTCATGGCGGATTGGTGGGCGCACAGTGCGTCCTACGGCGCCGCGTTTCTGGGAGGTGCGATACTGTGCGTCATTGCGTACCGGGAACGCCGTGGCGCTAAGGCACAGGCCGCCTCGATGCAAGGAGCACAATGAAGCGTCAAGCCAACACTCCTCCGCAAGCGCGAAAGCCTCTGCACAACCAGGTGGCCCTAATCACCGGCGCCACTCGCGGCATCGGCCTCGCCATCGCCCACGCCCTGGCCGCCGAAGGTTGCAATCTGATTCTTACCGGCCGCAACGAACAACATCTGCGCCGCGTCAGCAGGGAACTCGCTTCGGCGAAGATTACAATCCTCGCCCACCCCTGTGACGTTCGCGACCCACAATCAGTCGACGCTCTCTTCCGCGCCATTCGCAAACACTTCAGCCACCTGGATATTCTCGTCAACAATGCCGGCATCGCCCACGCCAATCTCACCGTCGGCAAATTGCCGTTGCCAATTTGGCAGGACGTAATCGACACCAACCTGACCGGAATGTTTTTAATCACGCAAGCCGCGCTCGCCATGATGAGGCGCGGCGGCACCATCGTGAACAATCTCTCCATCGTAGCCAATCGCGTTTTCGCCGGATCGGCCGCCTACATCGCTTCCAAACACGGAGCCTTCGGCCTCACCAACGCTCTGCGCGAAGAATCGCGCCCCAGAGCGATTCGCGTCATCGCTCTCGTCCCCGGCGCCACCGACACCGAAATCTGGAACACCTTCTGGCCGCAAGCCCCGCGTAACAAGATGATGTCGCCCACCACAATTGCAGAAGCTGTGATCAGCGCAATCCTCCTGCCCGCCAACGCCACGGTCGAGACCCTGGAGATCCTCCCAACTGTTGGCCTCTTATAAAACTCCGAACTACCCCGTATAACCCCGTGCCCCCTGTGTCAAAGATTTTGAGCCAGCGCCACGAGCTGCAGTTTTACACCAAAGCCACGACACTCTAGAATTGCGTCCGATCAGAAAGCCCCACAAGGAGCCTCCTATGCTCAAGTCATTCCTAACCGCAGCATTCTTGGCTGCAGCAATCCTGATTTTCCTTGCCCACGCCCAAGACAATAAGAAAGAAGCGGCTGTAAAGCCTGCCGACAGCCCTTCGCAAGCCGTGCTGGCTGCGTGGAATGACATTGGCCGCAAGCTCATCGCCATGGCCGAGGATTTTCCCGAGGATAAATACGACTTCAAGCCCACACCCGCTCAGCGCTCTTTCGCCGAGCAGTTGCTCCACGCCGCCAACGCCAATTATTTCTTCACGAATCCCGTCATGGGCCAGAAGCCTCCGGCGGCAGAAGATCCCAAACGCGATCGATACAAGACCAAAGCCGAGGTCGTCGCTTTCGTGAAAAAAGCTTTTGCCGACGGCGCCGCCGCCTTCAAAGCCAAAGGCGATAAAGGAATGTCCGATCTCGTCGTCGATCCCTTCGAACACAAACAGTGCCGCATCTCCGACCTCGCCTATGGCTTCATCGAACACTCAGGCGAACACTATGGCCAGCTGGTTGTCTATTACCGCCTCTCAGGCCTGGTTCCCCCCGAGTCGCGCCCCAAAAAATAACAATCACCGAAAAAACGCTCTCAGCAGCTAAGATGCCTCGTCATCCTGAGCGGGCACTTTGCGCGAAGGACCTATGCAACTCCCTTCCGCCTGAAACTTCACCCAGCGACGCTCACCCCACCGCGTACGGATATCTCAACCTCCGTTCACCAAAAACCTTAACCAGCAGCGCTCCGGACACAAATCCGCCCACGTGCGCCCAGAATGCGACTCCTCCCACATTCTGGCCTTGCACCGCGAGCACGGTCGCCGTCCCGCTCAAAAACTGCAGCGCGAACCAGTAACCGAGAATGACCCACGCCGGCACCCACACGACGAAAACAAAAAACCAGGTCAGCACCCGCGCCCGTGGATACAAAATGAAATAAGCGCCCAGCACACCCGCAATGGCTCCGCTCGCTCCCAGCGTCGGCGCCGTCGAGTGTAGGCTGATCGCCACCTGCGTCATCATCGCAATCAGCCCGGTAAGGAGATAGAACACCAAATACTTAAAGTGCCCCAGGTAGTCCTCCACGTTATCCCCAAAAATATAAAGGAACCACATATTGCCGATGACGTGCATCCAGGAGCCGTGGAGAAACATCGAGGTGAAGAAGGGAAGCACGACCTCGGGCAGCGTATAGCGCGGGGATCCCGCGAGAAATGCCGCCAGATGCGACGGCACCACGCCGAACTGCTGAATCAAGAAATCCAGGCTCCGAGGATCGAGTGCGGCCTCGAAAAAAAAGATCAACAGATTCAGGGCAATCAAAAACCGTGTCACCCACGGAGTGCTGTATCGAGGCTGGTCGTCGCGAATGGGGAGCATAAGGAATCTGTTAGTTTAGTGATTGGGTGATCTTGCGATCGCTAAATCGCTCAATTACTCACGTACCAAATTATCAAATCCCCGCATGAATGGCGTCATCATCGTCGACAAGCCGGCCGGATGGACTTCCCACGACGTGGTCAACCGCATGCGGCGCATCATCGGCCAGCGCTCCGTCGGCCATCTTGGCACGCTCGACCCTCTTGCCACCGGCGTGCTACCGCTCGTCACTGGCAGCTTCACTCGCCTCTCCCAGTTCTACACCACGTCAGAAAAAACTTACGAAGGCGTCATCCGCTTTGGCTTCGCCACGAACACCTACGATGCCGATGGCGACCCCGTCGGCGAAGTTAAATCCGCCGCTCCTACCCTGGAATATCTTCAAGAACTCGCCTCGGTTTTTCTCGGCGTCATCGAACAGGTCCCGCCGCCGTTCTCGGCGAAAAAAGTTAAGGGAGTTCCCGCTTACAAGCTGGCGCGAAAGCAAAAAGAGGTGGTCCTGCAACCGGTTCAAGTGGAGATCAAGGAGTTCGTCATCACCGGCGTCGAACGAGCCCGCGCCCATTTCCGCGCCCGCGTGGCCTCAGGAACCTACATGCGCTCCGTCGCCCACGAGATGGGCCAACGCCTGGGCTGCGGAGCGCATCTCGAATCCCTCCGCCGCATCGCCGTCGCCGAGTTCGATATTGCTCAGGCCCTCACTTTGGACAAGATTGAAGATTCAATAAAGGGATGTCATTCGGAGCGAGTGCAAGCGAACGCGAGTCGAGGCATGCCTACCCCTATTTCACATGGCGAGGGCTGGGGTTCGGTTGAATGCGTGGCTCGTGGTGAGATTGGCGGGCAAGAGTGCCCGCCCCACGCAACCGCTGGTTCCACGTCGCTGTCGACAGGTATGGAAACTCTGTTCATCCACCCCCGGCAACTCCTGCCGCTCTTTCCCTCCGTCACCGCCGACGAGCCTGCCGCCGCCCGCATCCGCACGGGACGCCCTGTCAACCTCCCCGAACACTCCGGCGCCCACCAAGTCAAAGTCTTTCAGGGACAGCGCGACCTCATCGCCATCGCTACCCGCGTCGCCGGCACCCTCTTCCATCCAAGAATCGTCTTCCCCTCCGAATAGTCTGTGCCGATGTTGGGGCAGGCAGTCGGGTCTTCGGCCCGATGGACAGCCGAGGGCGGCTGTCCCCACGCAAGCACAGAACTGGATCTTTGGTAGCCATGGGCTTTACATTGAGTTCCGTGCTCAAATCATCCAAATCGGTCTCTTTCGAAATCGCTGGATTCTTGTCAAGCCCTTTTCGACGGAGCTTCTGGTTTATGTCGTTGATTCGCTGCGAGATATATTTCCTGAAAAATGTCCCAATCACCCTAAGCTCTGTGATATAATGAATATGTAGAGTAATAACTGCCGCGCAGGCCTTCGGGGTCTGCGCCGTTTGTGTTTTCAGAGCATCCGGGCGTGACATTCTGCCTACAATTTTAAAGGAGCACGGATCCGACGCAGCCACAAGCTGCGCCTTTTTTATTTATGCGGAAGAAACCCAATCCCAAACGCCGCGGAGAAGCCGCGGAGGCCGCGTTCCTAGCGAGAGCGACGACCATCGGCTTTAGCATTTGCGTCCCTTGGGGAGAGAGTGAGCGATGACTCGCGCAAAATCAGCGCAGCGCTACAGAATTCCCATTTCCGTCTTCGCAAAGTGGGAGAACAGACCCCGCAAGTCTTCGTTCCTCAGCACATTCAGTGAATCACGCGTCCCCCAAAGCCAACTCCTGATCCGGCGTAACTTCCGGTTTTTCCCGTTGTCCGGTAACCCAGTGATGGAGACTTCAATCACACAGGGTCACGTTCCACAGACCGACTTCTAGGGAGTCAGAAATGGCAACCGCGATCGACGGGCCTGTTACACTTCGCGAGAACCGTACGGATGGGATCTTCTTGCCGACTGCCATTAGGAGGCCTTTTTCAGCGAGTCTTGATCATCATCCTGCGACAATGGCGCGCGATCTGTAGTTCTTCCTCTGTGGGGACGATCTGGATTTTGTCTGCGGTGAGGCCAAGGAACTCGAGACCGTCGGCAGCTACGGATCGAATGTGATCGCTGTGCTCTCCGATGCCGCCGGTGAAGACGAGGAGGTCGACACCACCGAGGAGAGCTACATATGCACCGATTACCTTACGCACGGAAATGGCAAAGATATTCAGCGCGAGAGCAGGATGGGGATCGTTGGAGGAGATGCTCTTTTCCAAGGCCTTCACATCGCTCTCACCAGAAGAGAGTGCGAAGAGGCCGCTCTGATGGTTGAACAGATCTTCAAGCTCATCGACGCTGAGCTTCTCATTGCGCAGAAGGTAGAGAAAGACCCCAGGATCGAGGTCGCCGGAGCGCGTACCCATAGGGATGCCGCCGGTGGGAGTGAGGCCCATAGTGGTGTCGACGGATACTCCGTTGCGAAGAGCGCAGAGGCTCGCTCCGTTACCAAGGTGGGCAAAGATGGCTCGCCCGGGAAGCCGCGCGCCGAAGTGATGCACGAGTGACTCGTAAGAAAGGCCGTGGAAACCATAGCGCCGAATGCCTGCGTCGAAATATCGCTGCGGAAGAGGCAAGTGCGATGCCACTTCTGGGATGCTTCGGTGAAAGGCATCGTCGAAACAGGCAAAATGCGCCGCCGAGGGGAAGATCGACTGAGCTGAGGCGATAAGCGCCAGAGCCTGCGGGATGTGCATTGGAGCGAAATGGGTGGCGGAGCGCAGTTGGTCCAGGACCTGTGGCGTGATGAGTTGGTGCGTACGGAGCGTGGGCCCCCCATGCACGATCCGATGCCCCACGGCCACGGGCACGGCAGGAATATGCTCCTTAGCAGCTTCAGCGAGGGCGGCGAACGCAAGCCTTTGCGACTCGTGAATGTTCTCGCTCGCGACGAGTGTGTTCCCATTAGAAGAACGGATGTGTAAGTTGCCGTTCTTATGACCGATGCCCTCCGCGCTTCCTGTCAGCAGCGGCTCTTCGTCACTTGCGCCGCGGTAGTAGACGCCGAACTTCAGCGACGAGGAGCCACTGTTTAGTGCTAGAACGAGATCGTCTTTTCCGGCCAGCTCTTCCTCCATGCCTACCCCGGCCATGTCCAGTTGCGAATCTCTTCTTTATCAATACCCTCTGAGTGAGCGTAATTGATGCTTTCGATGATCTGGCCCTTCAGCCATTCTTTCACGTGCGCGCCGATGAGTCGCAGTCGCGGAACCCGGTCAATGACATCGGTGGCCAGGTCAAAGCGATCGACCTGGTTGAGGATGGCGAGTTCGAGTGGTGTGTTGATGTTGCCCTTTTCCTTGTAACCGCGTACATGGATGTTGTCATGATTGGTGCGGCGGTAGGTGAGCTTGTGGATGAGTGCGGCATAGGAGTGGAAGTTAAAGATGACGGGCTTGTCGGTGGTGAAAAGCGAATCGAAGTCGCGGTCGGAGAGGCCGTGCGGATGTTCGGTCTCTGGCATGAGGCGAAAGAGATCGACAACGTTGACGAAGCGGATCTTTAAATCGGGGAAGTGCTTTTTCAGAATCTCAACTGCCGCAAGTGATTCCATGGTCGCGATGTCGCCCGCGCAAGCCAGAATCACATCAGGATCCGCGCCATCGTCGGTGGAAACCCAGTCCCAAATGCCGATGCCCTTGGTGCAGTGGGTTACGGCATCTTCCATCGTTAGGTACTGAAGATGATCCTGCTTGTCCGCGACAATGACGTTGACGTAGTCGCGCGAGCGCAGGCAATGATCCGCCACACTGAGCAGGCAGTTCGCGTCGGGCGGCAAATAGATGCGGACGATGTCCCGGCTCTTGTTGGTGACCACATCGAGAAACCCAGGATCTTGATGAGTAAAACCGTTGTGATCCTGCCGCCACACCAGAGATGTTATGAGGATGTTGATCGATGGCACGGGCGCGCGCCAGTTGAGCTCCTTCTTCGACTTCTCCAGCCACTTGGCGTGCTGGTTGAACATCGAATCGATTATGTGTACGAAAGCTTCGTAGGTTGAGAAAAAGCCGTGACGACCGGTGAGAACGTAGCCTTCGAACCAGCCTTCCAGAGTGTGTTCGCTCAGCATCTCCATCACGCGTCCGAAGACATCGAGTTCGCCACCGTCGGCATCTTCCGGCTTGTATTCGGCAAGCCAGGTCTTCTTCGAGGCGGCGTAGATCGCCGTCAGCCGGTTGGAGGCCGTCTCGTCCGGGCCGAAAACACGGAAGGAGTTCATGTTGCGGCGCATCACGTCAGCAAGGAAGTGTGCGAGCACGTCGGTTGGCGGCGCATAAATTGCACCGGGCGCCTTCATTTTGACGGCATAATTGCGAAAGTCTGGCAGGTCGAGCTCTTTCCGCAGCACCCCACCGTTTGCATGCGGATTGGCGGAGATGCGGCGCGTGCCCGAGGGCGCGAGCTCCCGCAGTTCTGGCACGAGGGTTCCGTTGGAGTCGAAGAGTTCTTCGGGCTTGTAGCTGCGCATCCAGTCTTCGACGATTTTTAAACTGCGCTTGTTCGTGGCTGGGTCGAGCACGGGAACCTGGTGCGCGCGCCAAAAGTCTTCCACCTTGTGGCCGTCCACTTCTTGTGGCCCGGTCCACCCTTTAGGAGAACGCAGTACAATCATCGGCCAGCGCGGACGCGCGGTGTCGCCCGTCGATCGAGCGTGATGTTGCAACGAGCGAATTTCGATAATGCATTTCTCTAGAGTTGAAGCCATGGTTAGATGCATCGCGGACGGGTCGTTGCCTTCGACGAAATACGGTTTGTGGCCGTATCCAGTCAACAGCGCTTCCAATTCTTCACGCGGGATGCGAGCGAGGATGGTGGGATTCGCGATCTTGTAGCCGTTGAGGTGCAGCACCGGTAAAACTGCCCCATCGCGAATTGGATTCAGAAATTTGTTCGAATGCCAAGAGGTTGCGAGCGGACCGGTCTCGGCCTCGCCGTCGCCCACGACGACGGCGACGATGAGATCGGGATTGTCGAACGCTGCTCCGTAAGCATGTGAAATGGAGTACCCAAGTTCGCCCCCCTCGTGAATCGAACCTGGCGTCTCCGGCGTGCAGTGCGACCCTATCCCTCCGGGAAAGGAGAACTGTCGGAAGAATTTGAGCATGCCCGCTGCGTCACAGCTCTTATCTGGATAGATTTCGGAGTAGTGCCCTTCGAGATAGCAGTTGGCGAGCGTCGCAGGCGCGCCGTGGCCGGGGCCCGAGATGTACATGACATTTAAGTCGTACTTCCGGATCAACCGGTTCAAGTGGACCCAGACGAAGGATTGGCCGGGATCGGACCCCCAGTGACCAAGGAGTCGGTTCTTGATGTGCTCCGGCTTGAGCGGTTCGCGCAGAAGGGGATTTGCGCGAAGATAGATCATGCCCGCCGCCAGATAGTTGCAGGCACGCCAGTAGGCATTCATCTTTCTCATTTCCTCGGGCGAAAGCTGCGTCGGGACTTCAGTTGTGCCAGCCATGGATGCTCTCCGAAAATTAAAGTGCGGCGATGCGCCCCTCTACAGCCTAAACCGTTCTGATGAAACGCGAATGAATATTCGGGCGAATCCCAAAGACCTGATAGCCGGACGCCTCGGTCAATCCGAGAGAAACGATCCAATGGCGCCTCCTGAGAAGCACCGCGCGATCCTTCGCGCGCAAGGGCACCTGTTTCGTCTTTCCCGTAGCCGCCCTGTCATATTCGTCCACCACCTGCTTAAAAAGGACGACCCTGTTGGACGTTTGGTTTTGACCTTTTTACCCGTGGCTACTGAGGGAGGCATCCTGCGATAGTCAACCTCTCAAGAAACGCTCTTGTGGGAAGCGTCATGATGGGTACTGGTCGAGTCGTCCAGCGTCGAGCCCATCGAGAGCACGAGCAGTGCGACCGAGAAAATCAGCGCGAGCACGGTCGCCACTGCGCCCATCATCGCTCCCAGGATCGCACGCGCATCGTCGATGCTGCCCATCGTCAACCAGGGCGGAGTATGAATGACGCCGTACTTGTCGAGAATGTCTGGAATCAGAGTGACCGCGAACAGCGCGACCGCGGTGAGCGAGAGCTGCAGCGGGATCGGCCACAAGTTAATGTCGCGTTGCGAGCGAAGTTTAGTGGGACGCGGGGCAAGCATGATATGTGAATTTCAAACGCTCTATCTTCCCAATAGCAATCGTTCCATTACAGGACCGAGGGCCAAGGCAGGAAGATAGCTCAGGGCCACCGTTACTATCAAACAGCTCGTGAGTAGGACCCCGAACACCAAGGAAGGGGTCGGAAGAGTTCCCGACGAAGAAGGGGTGCTTCGCTGACGACCAAACAGATTTGCGACTGTCAATGCGGGAATCGCCAAGCCGAACCTGCCCACCATCATCGCCGATGCTGTGCTGAGGTTGTAAAACGGAGTGTTCGCACTCAGACCGGCAAAGCTTTGGCCGTTGTTGGCGAAGCAGGAACTGTAGGCAAACAGAATCCCTGTGAAACCGTGTGGTCCGGTGTTGACCGTCAATCCCGAAAGCCCCGACCTAGTGATGATGGCAATCGCGGTGAGTGGGAGGATGACCAACGGTGCGGCCAGAGCGTAGAGCATGATCATTTCGTTCTCCGCGAGCCCTATCTTCTTCCCCAGGTATTCAGGCGTGCGCCCAACCATTAGTCCGGCGAGAAACACCGCGATCGCAGCGGCCATGACCATGCTGTAAAGGCCTGTCCCTAGTCCTCCGAATACGAGTTCGCCCAGCAGCAGGTTTACCAGCAAAACCATGCCACCTGTCGTCTAGTGAGTTATTTGACCCTGTGGCCGTGTTTGAGGTGACGACAGCCGTGAGGCTGGAACTACCAATGCCAAAGCGCACCTCTTTGCCTTCCATGTTCCCGCCTGACCGGAGGTGACGGCGTCGGGCATCTACGTTCCTGATGTCGGGGAATCCCCTTTGTTCAAAGTTATGCACGAAGACCAGTCCGCAGACGAAGAGAAGCAGCATCACTCCGTACCGAATCCATCCTTGTCGAGGCTGGCCCACCATCCTGCCAAACGTGTTAGTGAATGCGGCAGGCACAAGTACGATGGCCAACGTTTCGAGAAAGTTCGTCAGGGGCGTGGGGTTCTCATAGGGATGAGCCCCATTCGCGTTAAAGAAACCGCCGCCGCTCGTGCCGAGATTCTTGATGATCTCCAGTGCGGCTACGGGGCCCTGCGGTATGACCTGCTTCGTACCTTCGACAGTTCTGACGACGGCATAGTGGTGGAAGTTCATCGGAACGCCCTGCCAGACTAGCAGCACGGCACCAAGCAATGCTCCCGGCAGCAGGACCCAGAGCAGGGCGCGTGTCAGATCAACCCAAAAGTTACCTAGAGTATCGGATCCTTGCCTAGCAAGACCCCGAATGAAGGCAACGCCCACGGCTAACCCCGTAGCGCCAGCCAAAAGTTTTGTGCACAGAGTCCCACCATCTGGCTGAAGTAGGTCATCGTGTTCTCGCCAGCGTAGGCCTGCCAGGTCGTGGTCGTCGAAAAGCTGATCGCAGTGTTCAGTGCCAGGTCTGGGGACAAGGTGGTGTGGTACTGCGGAAAGAACCATGGAAGAAAGTGCTGCATTCTGAGAATGGCATACAACAAGAGTGTGCCGGTAAGGCCGAAGAGTACGAAGCACGTCGCATACTCCTTGCCGATCATCTCTGCATCAGGATCAACTGCGGTGATGCGATAGATTTGCCGCTCGACAGGAAGACAAAAACGATCAAGTGCCGTCCGCTTCATGGAAAAGACCCGTTCCATGTACCCGCCCAAGGGCTTCACTAAGACGGTGACGATGAACACAAACAACACGTACGGGTCCCAGAACGTGCTAGGTCCCCTATTGCCCTGCTTGGAGAATTCTAGTGCTGTGTCGGTGTGTTTGTGCTGTGTCGGTGTGTTTGTAAGGAAACAAGTTTTCTAGCGACGGATCGCCTGAAAGCGGAATGAATAGCCGATCCCGATGAGATGGTCCGCCGCGGCCGACGATAGGCCCGCGCCGACATGGAAATCAATCTGCTGCTGCTTTGCGATCTTCAGCGCTGTCCCAAAGTGTAGCAAATGCCGCGGCCCGCCAACTTCCGGAAAATCACCTGCGTATTCGACAAACGCATCCCATGGTTTTGTCAATTGCCCGATCTAACAAGGGCCGCACGGACGTGATCGCGATTAGTAATGGAAGTCGGCTTTTCACGAGCAAAGCGACGGTCGCCCCTAGAGGGTTTATCGCGACCAATCCGGAGGTATTAGTTCCGAATAGCCAATAGCCCGTGATCCGCCCCGAATGACAAATTCGCAGCGATTTTCTGACCCAGGCCATAGCGCGAGCAGGCCCAAGTCGCAACCTACCACGTTGAGTTGTTGTACCAGCGCAGAACGCGGAGAGCGCGCAGTGTGTTCCAGCGGCTTGCCCTGCCGACACCGGTCTCCTTTTCCAATGGAATATGTTCGGGATGAAGGAGGTTGAGCGGCCAGCGCCCATTCTGGTAGCGGCGCTCGATCACGGTCTCGATGGCCTCACGGACGCGGCTGTCGGGTTTGATTCCCGCATTCCGCAGATAATCGAGTCCGCGCAAGACGTCGTAGTGCCAAAACGTCGGGAACGAGAAGCGGAGCCAGCGTTTGTCGATGACTTCGCCGGTTCGGAGCGACCGGAGCATGCGGCGCTCGAGCAGATAGTTTTCGGCCCTCTTGCGGGCCTTGGTGACAGACTTCGTAACGGCCACGGATTTGCGCCCTGCCCGTTCGTATTCGAGCAGTCCTTCGAGCACGCAGATGGTGGTATGGAACGAGGAGCGCCGGCTTTGGGGTGCTTCGCAGTTCCAACCGCCATCTTCGAGCTGCTCACCCAAGAGTCGATTGACCAGTGCGTCGTTCGGTTCTTTGAAATACGAGCCGATGGCGAGGATTCTGCCGTTGATGCAGGGCTCCGTTTCGCCGTGAAGGAAAGGCCGGTTGTTAAGCGGCTTAAACACGAGCCGCTTGTCGACCCGGTCGATCATTTTGCGAGCCTCCTTGCTGGCGGGGTCGAGACCGAGGTCCATCAAGACGACGAGACTGTAGAGGGTAATAAGCAAGCCTCGGTCCTCCTTCGGCAAATCGTCTCTCCACCCGCGGGGGCTCCCGCCCCAGTTCCCAGCAGGAGATTGGTGGGCGAGAAGTTGGGCTCCCCAGCCTTCGGTTGCGACGCGAGACTGCTCGGCTGCAATCGCGTCGGGGGCTTCACCGGTAAGGTCCCTCATGACCTGCCAACGGATGGCCGGGTCAGAATCGAGGAGCCATTTGAGGTGCGCGGGTCGGGGTGCGTAATCGTGTAGGCGCATTCGAATGTTATAGCAAGTGGTGTGTAAGTTTTCACCCGTGCGCTGAACCGCGTTCGCTTTGGCTCCTGCGTGTGGCAGAAATGGGGGCAAGATGCCTTCCGGGTGGATTGTCGGCCAACCGGAAGCGTGCGCTGAGCAGCGCGTTGTTCAGAAGGGTTGAAGTCATCACTCAAACACAACTTTCTTGACAAGTGCCCGTCTCCGAAGTGCAGACTCGACCTTGCCCCACCTTTGGCCGACCGGTTCATCTTGGGTTTCCCCATCGCTTACGGCCCGGTTACTTCTCCGCAGGCCCTTCGGATTCCACCTCGCGATGCCTTCGTCTCCGGGGAGTAGAAGAAAAGTTGTGTTTGGTTTTGAGCGGAAGCGAAATTTTTTATTTCGCTTCCTGGATTTGAATTGAGCCGCAGCGAGGAAGGAGTCACCCGTAGGGCCGAAGCGCAGCGGAGGAGGCGCGCAGCGGGTCATGCAGCGGCTTCGAAACGGGATTGAAACATGGTTTTGAGCTGGGACAGCGCGTTGGCGAAGGAACGACCGGCGCTGGCGTAATGCGGGCTGGAAACGGCTGCCCGCGACCCAGCTTTACGGCGAGTACGAGCTTGTTCGGCTGATCTATTTAATTCCTTCTCTTGCATCCTGGCGTCGCTGAGTCTTCGTGAAAGCTGCCTACACGAAATGTGTACGGGCAGTTTGGGCGGCGGACGGAGGCTAGCGCGCAAGCGCGCCTCCTCCGACCCGACGATCCAGGTTGGGACATGCGGATCGGTAATGACACGTCGGCTTTTCGCAAGCAATGCGACGGTCGCCCCTAGGGCGTTTATCAGGACCAATCTGGTGAATCGTCTTTACGATACCAGGCTACGATTCCTTTAGGATGGCAACGATCCCTCTATCTTGCAGAAAGGAAGCCGCAGGAGAGAGACCGTGAGACAACTGCCGGTGGTACGTCGCGCATGTACCGATCAATCTCGCAACACTCGCGCGGGATCGGTACGGGTAGCGCGCCAGGCAGGCAAAAGACAAGCTGCGACCGAGGTGATCGTCATGACTGCCAATGCCGACGCGAATGCCAGCGGGTCGATCGGACTGACATTGTAGAGAAGCTTTCCGAATAATCGCGTCAATACCAGTGCGGCAGTCGCGCCACAGAGGACGCCGCCGGCAGTTAATCTCAAGCCGCGCGAAATCACCAAACGAAAAAGAGTGGCTGCGCCGGCGCCTAGAGCCATGCGCAGCCCAAGCTCGCGGATGCTCTGCGCTACGGCATAAGACATCACGCCATACAGACCGACGGCAGCGAGGAGAAGCGCCAATCCTCCCAGGATCGAAACCAAGGTTACGGCCACGAGTTGCGGGGAGGTTGAGCGATTGACCTGTTCCTGAAGCGTAATCGTCTCGTACAGGGCAAGGTTCCCGTCCAGCGCGTGCACTTCGCGGAGCAGGGCGGCCGCAATGCTCTGCAGAGGTTGGGCTGAGCGGATATACAAGGCCGGTCCTCTTACGAAATCCTGCAGCAGGGGCACATAGAAAAATGGCTTTGGACTCTCGCGCATGCTCTCGTACTTGGAGTCTGCGGCTACGCCGATGACTCGCACCCAGCGGCCCCTAACTTGAAGGCGCCGATCGATGGGATCCTGATCGCGCCAGTATCGTGCAGCCATGGTCTGATTCACTATGGCGACCAACGGTGCGTTTTCGTCATCGGCACGCATGAATTCGCGACCGGAGAGCAGAGGTATACCCAAGGTGGCAAAGTAGTCAGGACTGACTTGGTTGTAGTCGACAGTAGGTTGCTCTTCCGGTGGAGATTGGTAACCGTCAACCGCAATAGGCGTAGAAGAGTAAGTTCCATAGCCCAGTGGGGTCACGCGGGCGAATGCGGCGGACTCCACGCCAGGTAGCGCCCTGACGCGAGCAATCAGCTCCTCCTGAAAAGTCTTGGCCCGCGGGACGTCGTATCCCGCTGAGATCACAGATACCCCGGTCTGCACCACATTTGTCGTTGAGAAGCCCGGGCTGGTGGTTCGGATCTTTTGCAGGCTTTGCAGCAGAAGTGCCGCTCCGACTAGCAAAATAAAGCTGAGACAAACCTGGAAAACGACCAGGCCCGAGCGCACCCACGCTTTTCCCCGGACGCCGACCACAGCCGAGGAGTCGGCTTTCAGGGTGCTAGCAAGGTCGATGTTGCGCGTTTGCAACGCCGGGACCAGCCCTACAATGAGCGTGGCGATCAGGCAAATACCGGCGCTCAGCGTCATCACGCGCCAGTCGATTTCCCCAGGCAGGTACATCGCCACTCCGGATCGCGCTGGGAAGAGCAGCACGAGCGCGTGCCGACACCAATACGCAACCAGGAGTCCCCAGGCTGCCCCAAGCGTCGAAAGGAGCAGTCCTTCAGTGAGAAGTTGTTTCAACAAACGGGTGCGGCTGGCCCCGATGGCGAGCCGAACGGTCATTTCGCGGCGACGGGAAAATGACCTGACAAGCAGCAGGTTGCCGACATTCGCGCAGGCGATGAGAAGAACAAACGCCACCACTGCGAGCATGATCTCGAGTGTGGGGAGCAGAGTGCCGGCATTATTGAAAGGGGTTTGCCACAATGGCCACAGCCTGATGCCGCGTCCGCGGTTCGTGGCTGGGTAGTTGGCTTCCAAGCGTGTTGCGATTGCCGAGATTTCTTCCTGTGCTTGCGCGCGAGCGACCCCCGGCTTGAGTCGTACATAAGCTTCAATCCAGCGCGCGCCGCGGTCCTCGAGTTTATATCCGCCGCTTTCAAAGGTTTCCTCCATCGATGCTGGAACCCAGAAATGCATCGCCCAGCCTACGAAAGTTCCATAAAACCCCTCCGGCGCGACGCCGATGATTGTGTGCGGAACGTTGTTGAGCCGCTGCACCTTGCCGACAATTTGCGGATCGCTTTTGAAGCGGTTCCGCCAAAGCTGATAGCTAATTACTGCGACAGCGTGAGCGTCGCTTCCTGCATCTTCGCCGGGCTCGAAGCCGCGACCAAGAATGGGATGAACGCCGATCGCGTCGAAATAATTTGCTGAGACGATGCTGCCTCTCGTAATTTCGGCGCGCTCACCGATATTCAGCGTGCTGCCCGTAATCTTGCTCACGAAGAATGCGTCACAAAGAGTGCAGCTTCTCTGCAAATCAAGGAAATCCGGCCACGAAATTCCTGTCGGTCCGGTCTCGCCCCGCGCCGTTCCGGCAAGGGCGAGCAGCCTTTCCTGTTGGGCTACGGCTGGGTACGGACGGAATAAGATCCCTTCGATCCAACTAAACACGGCAGCATTAGCGCCGATTCCTACGGTCAGACATAGAATTGCCAGAAAAAAAAAGCCCGGGTTGCGGCGCAGTTGTCGAAGCCCATACCGCAAATCCTGAACAAGGTTCTCAATGAGGCTTCCGCCGCGGGCGTCCCGGCACCGCTGTTCGATCTGCGTCATCCCGCCCAGTGCGCGCAGAGCTGAGTAGCGCGCATCCTCCGGCGACATACCTGTTGCAAGGTTTTCCTTGATTTGTTGCTCGAGGTGGTCGCGAAGCTCATCTGTGAGTTCCTGATCCACCTGTTTGCGGCGGAAGATTGAGCGCAACCGCAAGGGAAGGGTATAAAACCATTGTTCGAACGTCATCTCAAGCCTCCTTTCAGGCCTCCTTGAGCTTGACTATTCCAGAGATGGCAGCGGAAAGACGGTTCCAGTCGGCCGCCTCTTTTTCGAGTTGCTTCCGCCCGAGCCGCGTCAGAGAATAAAATTTGCTGCGACGGTTGTTTCCACTCAACTTCCAGTGAGCGCTGATCCAACCTCGTTGTTCCAGCTTGTGCAGCGCTGGGTAAAGAGAGCCATCGCTAACCCCTAGCACATCGCTGGACATTTGTTTCAGACGCTGACTAACGGCCCAGCCATTGAGCGGCTCCAACGCCAGTATTTTCAGGATCAACATGTCCAGAGTCCCCTGAACAAGGTCTGAAGGCTTACTCAAGCAGTCTCCTCTCGGTTACCGAGTTAGATTAAACCTTCACCTTTGTGGTCGGCAATGGGCATTTAGAAATTGGCGTACTTCCCGACAGTCGGACATCCAGAAACAACTCAGGCACCCGCAAGGATCGGTAACGGAGTTCGCGGATCGGCTTAGGCGGAACGAAGCTGGAACGCAGTAGCCCATGGCAGAGCAGGTCCGCGATCCATTCCGCATCCTTCCCATCGGTCTTACGCCCTGGAACCTTCTTGATGTGTTGCGCGTTCGCCACCACAATCTCCAACGCTCCTTCCAAAATCGCGTAGATCGGCTTCCCATACACTCCCGTGTTCTCCATGGCCACATGGGTGCAGCCTTCAGAGAGCAACCATTCGCGCAGACCCACCAGCTCTCGCGTAGTGGTGCCGAAGGTTCGCATTTGCTTCTGGACTTTCCCGCCCCGGCGAACCATCAACAAGCAAGCCACTACCGTGGCCTGATGTACGTCCAATCCACAACCGCGTTCGATCACAGTTTGCGTAACGCCTCCATCGGAGGCGATTGCTGCGCCGCAGGTCTGGTGCAGACACTGTCATACGTCCTTCCCGTTTGCGGGTGCGAGAAAGGTGATACCTTTACCGGCGCGGGTCAGTCTTATCGGCGGGATCTGTGTCATCACATAGGCTACGACCTTCAAGCAATCGCCAACCTCGGATGCTTGTATCACAAACTGACCCGTTTCTACGTGGCTAGCCCCTGAACCCTATTTTCATGCTTGGTGGCGCGCCAGAGGCGCATGAGGTCTTATCGAAAACGCCTTGGATCGAGAGTCTGATCCGCCCCAAAACTGTGTTCCGAGGCGTTTCCGATCAAGGCTAGCGGCAACTCGGAAGGCGAATATTTACCTGACGATGCCGTACGTCTGGCAGAACGCACTCCGGCAAACGCTGTATTGCGGGTTCGCGACGCAAGGGCCGACAATTCACATAACACATCTGCCAACCAGAGAGCGCTGGATGGGATCAACGCACGTTCCCCGGCCTGGCGCTTTTGAGTCCAATCGAAAACAATTCGGAGGATCCATGCGACATTTACTAATGTTTTCCGTGCTACTGCTTGGCATGTCCTGGGCGGCGGCACAGAATTATCCGAGCCAGGGATCGACCGGAAATACATCCGGCCAGCAGACTGTGAAAGGTTGTTTGAGCAGCTCCGGCGGCACCTACACTCTGACCGACAAAAGCGGCAAGACTTTTCAGTTGGCCGGAGATACCGCGAAGCTGAGTGACCATGTTGGCCACGAGATCAAAGTGACCGGCACCGTAAGTTCGTCGAGCGCATCGTCGAGCGATGCCACGGGACAAACTGGCGCCGGACAGCCCACGCTCGAGGTCAGTTCCGTTAAGCACATTTCGAAGACTTGCGAGGGCGGGGGTATGTCCAAATAATTGTTGGCTGAATAACTGCACGGTTTTGTTGCTTTAAACCGCACCCCATTTCTCGCGCACGTGGCGAGGAATGGGGCGTGCGTTTTAGGATCTCAGGGCCAAATTGTTCATTCGTCACAGGTAAAGGCGCGAGCAACTGCACAAAAACAAGGTCAAAGGCGACGGACACGAGTGTCCGTCCCGCACGAGCAACTCCAACCCCAACGTCTTTACATTTCTTGACACTCCGCATCCCGCAGCGTAGACTGCGGCGACTTTCAATCCATCAGTCCCTAAGGAGATCTATGAAGAAGCGGTGGGCACTTTACTGTGCGGTGCTATGTTTCGGTGTTGCGGCTGTTGCGTTCGCCCAGGATGCGGCCAGGGTCGATCCTGCCCACTACAAAGTCGAATTTGAGAATGCCCAGGTGCGGGTTCTGCGCTTCCACTATGGAGTGCACGAGAAGTCGGTGATGCACAGCCATCCGGACACAGTTGTTGTGTTTCTCACCGATGGCAGCATCAAGTTTGCCTTTCCCGATGGCAAAACGCAGGACGCCTCCGGCAAGGCAGGCCTAACTCAGTTCACCCCAGCTCAGGTTCACCTTCCGGAGAACGTGGGGGACAAGCCAATCGAGGGCATCCTGGTTGAGTTGAAGGGCGGCGGTGGAAGTAAATAGGGCACTGAGCCGAGTGCGCGAGGATGGGGTCGCAGGTATGCGGCCCTTTTCTTTTGGCGGAGTAACCCACTACCGCTTTCGAAAGACAGGATCACCATATTCATCACATTCTGCAAAGCAACCGAATCTCTCTCAGTCCTGAAGCCCGCGACGCCATCATGAGCGCTGCCGGTTGGATCCAGAAAATCCCCGATGAATCCCGAAGTCTCCCGCCGAAGACCGAATCAGGTCTGAATCTTAATCTCGGCATTCCGAGGAGCGGCGAACTCGTCTTCGCTCGGAAACTACCCAATCAGCGGGATGACGCCATCTACGGCGTCAATGCCTGCTTGTGGGTCGTCACGCCACGTTTTGCTGTGCGGATTCCAGGTTTTCTTCGGGCGTGCGGACCGGAGCCGAGTTTTCCAGCCACAACGCGATTCGTTTGCGAATCTTAAGCAGCTTGCCGGATTCGTTGAGCGCACAGAACCCGAACAGAGCCAACGCGGTAGTCCATTCGCCGATCATCAGCTTCATGAAAAGAGACATAACCCACTCCTATTCCGAGGCAAAAGCCTCTTAACAGCCTTCTACCGACAAAATTGTCAAGATCGGGCAAAGCGACATCCATGCGAACTTGCTTTTGCGCGAATCCAAAGGTGGACGCCTTTTGTGAGCCTGTCCTCCGCCCTCGATGGCTGCCATACTGCGCGTGATCTGCCTACGAGGCAATGGAGAGTGTCTGAAGATTGTCTGAATTCATCTGAAGAATTCTCCACGACAACCGCTCGAGTTCTAAGCCCGCGCACTGGCTTTGTCACCCGGGAATTTGATGGGGCCGCCCCACCTTTCCGCACTTTGCTTAAGTGAACGCACCCGCAGTCTACAAATGGCTGTCACTCTGAGGCAGGTGGTTTCTGCCGCTGAACGACAAAGAGGGTGAGAGTTGTGGATCCCACTTCTCGCAAAGGAGGCGAGAAATGGGGCACCCAACCGATGCTGCCGACGAATTCATAGATCCTTCGGCCCGCAGCGAACGCGGGCCTCAGGATGACAAGGTGGGGTGTCATATCTACATCGACGACTCGGATCGAGCGGGTATACTGTGAGAATGTCTGGGGAAGCACATAAGACCTTCTACCTCGAAACGTTCGGCTGCCAGATGAACGTGCATGACTCCGAAAAAGTTATTGGCACGCTCGTCCACGAGGGATACCGCCAGGTGGAAACGGTCGAGCAGGCCGATCTGATTCTCTACAACACCTGCTCCATCCGAGATAAGGCGGAGCAGAAAGTTTTTCATCGTCTGGCGGACTACAAGAAACTGCTGCGCCAGGGCAAGAAGTTTGGAGTGCTCGGCTGCGTGGCCCAGCAGGAAGGCGAAAAGATTTTCAAGCGCGCGCCGCATGTGTCGATGGTGTGTGGATCGGCGTCGTACCGCAACCTGCCGCAGATGTTGATACAAATTGAAGCAGGGAAGCAGCGCGTAACCGGACTCGACGATCGCGAAACGGAAGACTGTTTCGAAACTGAATTCACGGCCCGCAGCAATCCGCATCGCGGATACATCACCATCATCGAAGGCTGCGACAAATTTTGCTCTTACTGCGTGGTGCCGTTCACGCGCGGCAAAGAACGCAGCCGCACGTCAGACTCGGTGCTTGCCGAAGCCCGCCAGATGGCCGATCTCGGTTACACGGAAATTCAGTTGCTGGGCCAGAACGTAAATTCGTACAAAGATCCGGCAGTGAAGCCGGGTGGGAAGAAAACGTTCGCGGAATTGCTGGCGGCGGTGGGCGAAGTTCCCGGCATTCGCCGGGTGCGCTTCACCACCTCGCACCCGCGCGACTTCGGACGCGACATCGTCGAGGCCATCGACGCCGTTCCCACACTCTGCAACCACGTCCACTTGCCCGTGCAGAGCGGATCCGACCGCGTGCTGACTGCGATGCAACGTCTCTACACCCGCGAGCAATATCTCGAACGCATCGCGTGGATGAAGTCAGCCAGACGCGAGATCAGCATCACCAGCGACGTCATCGTAGGTTTTCCCGGAGAAACAGAAAAGGACTTCGGCGAGACGCTGAGCCTGCTGGACGAAGTCGGCTACGATTCTGTTTTCACATTCAAGTACTCTCCGCGCCCTAACACGCCTTCGCTAGCGCTGGACGATGCAATTTCAGATGAACAAAAATCGCGTCGACTGGAAGGTTTGATGTCTCGACAGAAAGAGATACAAACCATTCGATACAAGAAATATGTAGGAACAATTGATGAAGTAATGGTTGAAGGGAGAAATGAATCCCGAAATCAGTGGATAGGCCGCACCAGCCAGAACAAAACCTTCAATTTCACGGCGCCAGATACGTCCACGCTCAAAGTAGGAAGCTACGTCCAGGTGAAAGCCACAACCAGCTTTCCCAACAGCCTTCTAGGCGAATTGGTGATATAAGAAGCAAAAGCACGCAGCACAAGCCGCCGTTGGCGCATCGAAAAACAGAGGAGAAAGTAAAAGAAGATAACATCAAAACAGCGCCAAGCAGAAGGAGCCCCATGGAAGTAGAAATGACAATCCGCGGCCTTTTGATGGATCCGGTGAGTAACATGCCGATCGTCATTCTTAAGGATGTGGCGGGGGAAAGTGTGTTGCCGATCTGGGTGGGGGTTTACGAGGCGAACGCGATTGCTTTGGAGATGGAGAAAGTCAGTACGCCGCGGCCGATGACGCATGATCTGATTAAGAATGTGCTGACCGGGCTGGAGACGCAGGTGCACAAGGTTGTTGTGACAGAACTGCGGGAGGATACGTTCTACGCGGTGATCTGGCTGGAGCGCGGGGGCGAAGTGGTGAGCATTGACTCGCGTCCCTCGGATGCGCTGGCGCTGGCTTTGCGGGTGGATTGCCCGATCTTTGTGGATGAGATTGTTTTGAGGAATTCGAAGCAGGCGGCGAACATCTCAGACCGTGTAACCGCCGAAGAATTGCGCAAGTATCTGGAAGGACTGAACGACGAGGATTTGGGTAAGTACAAGATGTAGACGTGCAAGCAGGCGTCAGCTATCAGCCATCAACAAGAGCCCCCAAAGAGCACGCAGGCCGAGCCTTAGCCTGTTTCCACTCCTGCCCGGGTCACTTTACATAATACCTGTTATCGGACATTGCCTTTAAGTCCGCCAGCTCGATGGATGGCTGAATCGAGCGCAACGCGAACATCAGAGGCAACACCAACTACAGAGTCAAAGGCAAACGGACAGGAGTGTCCGTTTTAAACCGTCCTCGCTTCCACACCGTCCGTTCCACACCGCGCCGGGTAGTTCCCTTCTGGTTGCGTATCCGGTTTGCGTATCCCGGCGATCGCGCATTTGAGCAGCATCGGAGACAGGAGAATTGCTGCCCATCCATTTTACGGAAACAAGATACTGTTTCTTGGATGTAAAAGCACTGTAAGGTGAGCCGGAAAGCTTGAAGGCCCGACTACAAAATCACCGCAAGTAGTTTAAGAACATAGATATGTGCGGACTCATTGGGACGATCACCGCGCTGGCGGAGAAATTGCTGTAGCAGCTGTAGAAATTGACGTATGGCTGTGGTGATGCGCTGTAAAACATAATGTTGGGATGTATTGTTTAGCGCGGGCTATGGAGTTTCCACTATCGAGCCCCCAGCGCTGATGGTCAACTGCATGGTCTAAATCCTGGCCAGAGATTTCCTAAACAGAAAAAATTTTCCCAATGATGAAAAGCAATTTTGCGAAGTTTCCGAAAGGAAGGAAGATGATGTCGAACTTTAACTCCCCCCGCCGTTTCGCAGCGCGATTCTGTGCGCTCCTAGTGATTACATTTCTGCTGACCTCGATGCTGATGCAGGCCCAGTCCACGGTTGGAACTGGGAGCATTCAAGGGACCGTCACCGATCAAACCGGCGCGGTGCTCTCAGGAGTCAAAATTACAATTACCAACAAAGCTACCGGCGCCACCCTTCACCTCACCACGTCCTCTGCCGGAGCCTATACAACGGGCCCGATGCAGCCGGGTGATTATGTGGTGCGCGTAGAGAATTTAGGTTTCAAGACCAGCGAGCAGACGTTTGTAGTGCAGGTCGGCCAAACCGCTAACGGCAACATGCAACTGCAACTGGGCCAAGCGAGCCAGGTCGTCGAGGTGCAGGGATCGGCAGTTACAGTCAACACCGAACAAGCCACGGTGCAAGGTACGATCGGTCTCGAACAGATCGAGAATCTACCAGTCAACGGACGCAACTTCCTTGACCTCGCCCAACTCGAGCCGGGCGTCCAGATTCAAGAAGGCAGCACTTTCGACCCGACCAAGAATGGCTTCTCGTCGATTTCGTTCCAGGGCCGGTTTGGTAGAACGGCAAGAATAGAAGTGGACGGAGTTGACGTCAGTGACGAGACGGTTGGCACGACGACTCAGAACATTCCTTCCAGCGCCATCCAGGAATTCCAGCTTTCCCAGTCTTCACTCGACCTCTCGACGGAACTAACATCCTCCGGCGCCGTGAACGTTACAACTCGTTCCGGCAGTAACACCATACACGGCGAGGCCTTTGGGCTCTTCCGCGGTAATCAGATTGCCGCAAACTTGCCGGGTCCGACGCCACCACCATTCCAGCGCCAACAATGGGGCGGTAATTTGGGCGGCGCAATAATCAAGGACAAGCTATTTTGGTTTGTCGACGGGGAGCGGACCAAGCAGGACCTTACGGCGGCGGAGCCATTTTCCGGTCCTTTTGCCGCTCTGAACACGACCCTCGTGCAACCCTACCGCGAGATCATGACTGACGGCCGCATAGACTGGAATGTCAAGGGGAACACGCGCGCGTTTGGCCGCTTTAATTTCGACCAGAACAGCCAGATTCGTCCATTCGGATCCGCCAGTTCTCTCCAAGGCTTCCGAAACACCGACCACACTCCATCTACGGCAGCCGGTATCGATTTCAACACGGGCACGTTTACGCACAGTATTCGCTTTGAGTACCTTCGATTCCACAATGAAATTGGCGACGGTACAGGCAGCATTCCAGCAGGTCCGGATAACCCCATCCCGGGTCTGGGAATTAACATTGGCGCGCCTGTGTTGGGACTCTGTATCTTCAGCGGCTTCGGCGCCTACTGCGGCGGCCCCAACTTTCTGGCGCCACAAAAGACTTACCAGTCGAACCACGAGATCAAATACGATGGCAGCAAAGTCATCAGTTCACATATCATTCGCTATGGCGCGACCTTTAATCACATTCAAGGCGGAGGCTTAGCGGCATTCTCCACCTTCCCGCAAGTTGGCACGACTTCGTTTGGCACAAGCGACGATCCGACGTCGTATCCTATACAGTATGCGCAATTAGGTAATGGAATAGGGTTTTCCACGCCAGAGAAAGCGTTCGGCCTTCCGGCAGGTGGGCTAGGACCTGACAACCGCTTTGAAGCCTACGTTGGCGAGGGATGGAAAGTGAAGCCCTATTTCACACTGACTTATGGCCTTCACTACGTTCGTGACACTGGGCGTGTGGATAGCAATTTAGGCGCGTTGCCTGTCCTGAACGATTGGGGCCCGGGGCTGGGCAATCAGGTGCGCACACCTGGCGACGACTTCGGACCTCAAGTTGGCTTTGCCTGGGATATCAGCAAGACTGGCAAGACAGTAATTCGCGGTGGGGGCGGCTTGTTCTATGAGAACTCGATCTGGAACAACGTCCTGTTTGACAGCCCTGCGCGAATTCAACAAGGCATCTTCTCCGCCACGCCCTTTGTCTGCAACGCCAGCAGCAATCCGGGGCCGGGCTTTCCGTGGCCGACCAATCCCGGCCCAGCTGGAACCCCCCTCGCGGGGGGTGCGGGAATATCGGACGGGGGTGGAATGGTCTCGGCTACCTTCTGCAATGAAACCATCGCGGCAGGAGCGAGTTCGGTTTTGGCGCTAAGCAACGCATTCAAAGCTGCGGCCGCCTCGAACCTCGGTCCTACCGCCAACGGCAATTTTGTTGGAAGTACGCTTAACGTCGCCAACGCCAATGGTTTCGACGTGTTTAATCCCAACTACAGGACGCCGCGCTCGTATCAGATGAATATCGGGATTCAGCACGAGTTCCGGCCGGGCCTCGTGTTCAGTGGCGATTACGTTCGCAACATCGGAGAGCATTATCTGATCGCCCTCGATCAGAACCACAGCGGCTCGGCCCGATCCTTTAACCTCGTCAACGCGATAGCAGCTCGTGATGCAGCTCAAAAGGCCAATGGCTGCCCCGCAGGCCCTGGTGAAGCTACGTGCATGATTAACTCGACCTTCGCTACCGGGACGGCTTTGGGAGTAAGTGGTGCGCAAGCTGCCTACTCTGCTAAGGGCTTGGATTCCAATATTCAATCGCAGGGCGGCGTACCCTGCCCATTCTGCGCTTTTCCTGGCACGAACCCGGTCAGCGGCAACTCTGGCACTGTGGGGGTACTCGACATGCTCTCGCCAGTCGGCCGTTCCGTTTACAGCGGTCTGCAAATGAAGTTGGTCGAGAGGGTGGATAATCCTTTCCACGGGGTGAAGGCCGCCAACTTCCAACTGTCCTATTCGCTCTCGAAGTTCACCAGCCAGGTGCAAGATCAGGACTTCATTAACTTAGCGATCAACAACGATAACCCCACCCAGTTTACGGGGCCCAATGCTCTGGATCGTACCCATCAATTCTCGTTCGGTGGGACGTTCGACCTGCCCTGGTATATGAGGCTTAGCCTAATCGGGCATTTCTACAGTCCGCTGGCGCAAAACCTCTCGCTACCGGAGTTGACTAGTGGCGGGGAGATTTTCGCCACCGACTACATTGGCGCCGGTTATAACTCGGGAGAAGCTGGCCTGCCCGTTCCTGGAACTCAGCTGGGTCAGTTCCAACGCGGCACCAACATCGGCAATCTGCAAAATGTGATCAACAAATACAACAGCACGTATGCGGGTACTCTGACGCCGGCTGGGAACGCCGTAGTCAACGGAGGCGTGCTGACCGCTGCTGACATGACTGCTCTCGGCTGGGTTATGCCTACTCTCAGCTCGGTAGCGCCTGGGGCGGTTGGGTTTCCCTGGCTGAAGTCGGTTGATTTGAAGGCAAGCGCGCCGATCAAAGTCACCGAGCGGCTGACCATAGAACCGAGTGCCAGCATCTTCAATATATTCAACTTTTCGAACGAGTTCCTTCCCGGCAACCTGCCCGGAGGGACATTCGGGACTTTGTCACCCGCCGGGACCGGCCCTTACCTGGCAACGACCACGATTGGCGGTGTGACGCCGGGACCGAATCTTGTTCCCTATCGGGCTAGCTTCCAGTCTGGAACTTACGCGCTGGGCGCTCCGCGGCAGTTTGAATTCGGACTGCGGATTGCCTTCTAGCGAAGTCGAATTACAACCATGCCGTGGCGCTTCGCGCGCCACGGTTTTTTATGTGTGCCAAGCATGTTCAACAGCTAGGAGGTGAGAGCCCTCTACCCAGTCTGATGGAGACGAAGGGTTAGTGAAGCGCAAGGGTGAAATAACACCCGCCGCGAGGCGGGGCCTGAAAGAAGCGTGGAGCAAAGACGCGAGCCGATGAACCAGAACCGGATACGAGGCCTAGGGGGGCGGGCGAGCGGGCACATGACTGCAAAGCCCATTATCCATCAAGCTCACTGGTGGTAAATCCGGCGGTTGTGCGTCGAAAGCGGTTGAACTTACCTTGGGAGATCTGCGGCATGTCACGGAATCGTGACGGAGGGGGAAGCGATTCACCCGGACCGTGGCGCAGAAGTCAGCAGAGGGCAAAGTAGGTCATGCAGTCGGTGAAGCTATGGAGGCACTCCCATGCCGAAAGGCGGAGCCAACAAGATAGGCCGAGCCGGGAACGATGATCCGAAGGCCCGAACGGTACCCCGCAAGGGGAATAAAGGAAAGGGCAAGTAAGCGGCGCGACTCATGAGCGGACGGCGGCAGAAAAACCGGCCCGAACAAGAGGTGCTGGCCTTTCCGGCGGAAAGTAGGAGTGATGCTCCGAGGGCCGCCGAGCAAGGGACCGAAACGCATATGGCGAAGCGCAAGTCGGAAAGCCTGGCCGGAACCGAACGACTGATGGAAGAAGTCTGCGAGCGGGAAAACTGCAAGCAGGCATTACAACGAGTCAAGGCGAATAAAGGGAGTCCGGGAGTAGAGGGGAGGACCGTCGACGAGCTCTCGGAGTACCTGAAGCAACACGGGTTGAAGATCGGGGAACAGCTACGAAGCGGAACTTATCAACCGCAGCCGGTAAGACGGGTGGAAATCCCGAAGCCGGAGGGCAGTGGAATGCGCAAGCTAGGCATTCCTTGCGTGCTGGATCGTTTTGTTCAGCAGGTGGTGCTGCAGGTTCTGCAGAAGCGCTGGGACCCGACGTTCTCCGAACATAGCCACGGTTTCCGACCGGGGCGCAGTGCGAAGCAGGCGGTGCACAAGGCGCAGCAGTATATCGCCGAAGGATACCGCTGGGGGGTGGACCTCGACTTGGAAAAATTTTTCGATCGAGTAAACCACGACCGTCTGTTCGCGGCGGTGGCCGAGCGCGTGGCCGACAAGCGAATGCTCAAGTTGATGCGAGGGTTTCTGAAGGCCGGAGTGATGGAGGACGGGTTGGTCAGTGCGGTGGATGAGGGAACGCCTCAAGGCGGTCCGCTTTCACCACTACTATCCAACTTGGTGCTGGACGAACTGGACCGGGAGTTAGAGCGGCGCGGTCACTGCTTCGTCCGCCCCAAGGCGATCGCTCGCTTTAAGGAGAGGATTCGGGAACAGACAGGTCGAACCCGTGGCATCAGTCTGACGCAGATGGTCACCCAGATCGCGACCTACCTGCGGGGATGGCTCGGATACTTCGACGATTGTCAAACGCCCTCGGGGTTGCACACCCTTGAATCGTGGCTACGCCGTCGACTTCGGTCGGTGGTGTGGAAGCCATGGAAACGGGGACGAACGCGATTTCGCGAACTTCGCAAACGGGGTGTGGGCAAAGACCTGGCGGCGCAAACCGCCGGGAGTCCCCACGGCCCGTGGCGCATCGCCAACTCGCCCGCCCTGGCCCTCGCTTTGCCGAATGCTTACTTTGCCCAGTTCGGACTCCCGCCTATGGTCGTGCGCTCGGCTTAATCCGCCGAACCGCCGGATGCGGACCCGGATGTCCGGATCGTGTGGCAGGGGAGGCGGGGCGACCCGTCCCCCTATGCCGATTTGCGGCGCAAGAAGCGGAATTGCGTGCAGGGCTCGTGCAAGATTAACGCGAAACTTGCGAGCGCAATTGCTTTGCGAGCTTCTCGATTCTTTTCAGTTTCTCGCTCAGGTCTCGGGGTAGAAGGCCTTTCGTAGTTTGATCGATTGCACCCGGAACTGACTGTGCCAGGGTGGCTAATTCATCGGCATCATGCCTGAGTTTTGCGGGATCGACTAATGAGCGCTGTTGTTGAGTCGGCGGTGGTACGTCCCTTTGGCCTTGGGCCACGGCTTGGTCGGCCTGACGGAGACCGGGCGGAACGGGGCGTTGTGCCAGAGCGGATGACGACAGGAACAAAAGGGCAAAGGCTAGGGCTGAGCCTTTCATGGGGTCCTCCTAAGAGGCTTGCGGTTAGAACATAATTGTACTCCTGTTTTTCTGGCTAGAACTTGGACGAGTGCCCCTCGAAGTGACAACGAACAATGAGGTCGCGCACCGCAAGATTGCTCCCGCCCAAGATGTGCCGAAACGCCTGTCAGCGGCGTGTATCGATGGTTTCCCCTCGCTCGAGGTATGCGACGAGCCATCCCATGACGCGCTTCCAGCCTTCGGAATGGCCGGCAGCGGCGGCAGGATTGGCGGCAAAACCTTCCTGACGGATCCTTACAAGAGTGCCCGTGCCTGCGCGCTGTGGACCTTTGGGATGCAAGCCGTGTACGGTTTGCGGCTCGAGCTCCCAGCGGACGACGGTTTTGATGGGGCCAGTCCAATTCGCTATCCAGGTATGAACGAGCAGACGAGGGGGATCGACGTCGAGATATTCGCCCTCGATGTGAAACCTGGTGCCGTCAACGCCGACACCGTCGCTGGACCATTTGCCGCCGACGCGAACGTCGGCTTTCCAATCGGTAATGTGGTAAGCGTCGTGCGCCCCCCACCAGCACGGCATCTGGTTGGGATCAGTGATGGCCTGAAAGACGCGGGCCGGCGGAGCGGCGACAAAGATTTCTCCGGTGACAGTGTTTTGATCGGGCGTGATTGCGACGGTTGCCATGAGATCTCCTAAGTTATTTTTCAACAAAGTTTTTAATCTGCTGCACCAGGCCGGGCCAGCCCTGGCTGTAGCCTTGGGCCGCTCCGGGCAAGGGGGCGAGACCGCTGTGCGTAACTTTTAAATGGGTTCCTGTCTCGTTGGGAGTCAGCTCCCAGCGGACGACGGTGCGATGTGATGGGTCTGGATGCCAATTGGCGAACCAGGAATATTCCAGCAGGCGCGGGGGATTGATTTCGAGAATTTCTCCGTGGTGATCGAAAGCTTTGCCGGCGCCGGTTCCGGTGCGTTCCTTCGAGACGAATCGCCATTTACCGCCGGGACGCGCATCCATTTCCCAGAGCGTGATTTGGAAAGCTTCTCCGCCACCCCACTGCAGCGCCTGCTCGCGATCGATCAGCGCCTGGAAGACACGATCAGGGGGAGCGGCGATCTCGATTTCGGTGATGACGGCGTCGTTGTCGGGCGTGACTTTCGATTGTGTTGCAACCTTTGTCATGGTTGGCTCGAAGTTATCGTTTCATTTCACGATTTGCTGATCCCCACCGTTGTCAAACAAAAAGCGCCAATGATGGAGCATGCGGTGATTGAATAATTCCCACTTCTCGCAGAGGAAGCGAGAAGTGGGGCACCCCTTGAACGTTATTTTTGGGCTACTTCAATTCGGCGCAGGTCGAACAATTCTTTCATTTCTTTACCGTGGTCGGCGAAGGTCCAATCTTCGGTGTGATGATTGGGATCGAGGAGGGTGAAGGCGACCCGCTGCATGTGGCCGGAGTCGGGAGTGGCAAGGTTGGTGGCGTCGAGGAAGTCGAAGGTGATGGTTTTTCCGTCGGGCGAAGTGGTGGCGGTCATGCGGGGCTGGTTGCCGGTGCCGCAGTAGTGGGTCAGAAGCAGACGGTTGGGTCCGTCGAGGTGGAACATGGAAATCATGTTTTCGGGGCCATGGCCCTGAATTTCGCTCATCAGGGCCGAGCCACCGGCAGTGTCGCGGAAGGTCACGCGCAGAGGCTGACCTTGAGAGTTCTTCCCTTCCCAGGAGCCAGTGAGCGATTTGAGCTGGTCAAAAGATTTCTGGGCGGATTGAGCCAACGCGGCGGGCGCGGTCAACAGTAAGAAGAGTGAGAGAGCGAGGCGGAGCGATTTCATGTTAGCGATCTCCTTTTGATTTGGAATTCGATTGTGTGGCGCGGGGCTGAGCGATTTCTTTGGCGTACTCAGCCTCCACGAAGTTTTTCAGGTTGGCGAGATTCAGACTCCAGAAGGAGCGGTATTGGTCGAGCCACGAATCGACAGCGCGCAGGGGCTGGGGATTGAGCTGGTAGACGCGATGGCGGCCCTCACGGTGCTCGCGAACCAGATGAGTGCGGCGAAGCAGGCGCAGGTGTTTGGAAATTGCGGGACGAGAGACCGGGAAGGCTTGAGCAATTTCTCCCGCGGGCTGGCTGCCGTGGCGCAAGAGGTCGAGGACAGCGCGGCGGGTAGGATCGGCAAGGGCCTGGAAAGTTGCATCCGACGTTTTTCCCGGCGGCAAATATGTAACCGAACGGTTCCGCATAATGCGTAACCTTACAGTTACGCGAACGGCGTGTCAAGAGAAAATTATTCGACCGAGTCAGGAGCGTCGGACAGCAGTGTCCGACCCAGATGAGCTGATCAGGTCCAGGAATGCCTGATGGATGCGGGTGTCGTCGGAGAGTTCCGGGTGGAAGGTTGCGGCCATGACTCTTCCCTGCCGGACTGCGACTGGGTCTTTGCCCTCGGTGGCGATGACCTCAACTGCGGCGCCAACCCGCTTGATCTTGGGGGCGCGGATGAAGACCATTTCGATCGGTGAGCCAGGCTTGTGGTGGAGCGAGCTTTGCAGAAGCTTGCCTTCGCGGATAGAGCTGTCGAGTTGGCGTCCGTAGGCGTTGCGGCGGATGGCCATATCGATGGCGCCGAGTCCGTCCTGGTTGGGATTCTCAACTTCGGTGGCGAGCAGGATCGCTCCAGCGCAGGTTCCGAAAGTGGGCTTGAGGCGCACGAACTGCTTCAACCTTTCGAAGCCTTCTTCTCCCAGCAATTTCAGGAAGGTGCCGGATTCGCCGCCGGGGATTATCAGGCCATCGATCTCGTCGAGTTGGCCGGGCTTTTTGACGAGGAGAACTTCGGCGCCCAGCTCTTCGAGCCGGCGGCGGTGGGCGTCGAAATCGCCTTGCAGGGCCAGGACTCCGATTTTGGGAGCGGTGCGCATTTCGCAAATAGCCGTCGTGAAATTCCATGAACATTGCGGAAGGCGCGCACTGCACTGGCCCTGCAAGCGTTCCGAACGGGACGACGAGGTTACCAGTCCAGAGTCGTACCCCAGGCGCCACGACGTCTCCGCTCAGGCTTCGTTGATGGTCTCACAGGTCTGGCCTTTAAAAATCTTACTACTTTTTTGAAAGCTTCCGGAATTGCCGGTCACGCCAGCCGTCGCGTGGTGTAGCGGTCAGTCCGAAATTTGGGAGCGGTGCGTCCGCGCGAGACACAGATCACATGTGAATGGGCGACATCCGGCGAGTTTCGTAACGATCTACAATTCTGCGATTCTGGCCCTCGTAACTGTCACCCGAGTGGACGTTCGTAATTTGAAATGTCGTTCGCCTGGCAGTCAAATCAATTTTGCCCGCTATTTCACCAGGTAACTTTGGCCCTTCCCAGGACCGAAGTAGACCTCTGGGAAGCCTAATCCCTGGCCGAACTGGAGTTGCTGAATATCATGTCTCGGCGGAAAGCGACAATTCTCTGCATTGACGACCACTGGAATGGACTCATCGGTCGCAAGATGTTTCTCGAAAACAACGGCTATGAAGTTCTGCAGGCGACTGGCGGCGACGAGGGGCTGAAATTATTCGAGTCGCATTCTGTGGACGCGGTGGTTCTCGACTACCAGATGCCGGGAATGAAGGGTGACGCGGTCGCGACGAAGATGAAGAGCGTCAAGTCAAATGTTCCCATCATGCTGCTATCCGCCTACGGACCACTGTCGAAGAAAAAGCTGAAGGCAGTGGACACCTTTCTGTCTAAATCTCAGCCGCCCCAGATTCTCTTATCCACGCTTCAGGACCTACTCGACAGTCACTCCAAACCATTCTTCAGCCGATGGCTCGACAGCTGGAGGAGCCAGAACGAAGGAGCGAAGCAATGAACTTTTTGAAGCTGCTTCTTGGACGGGGTTGCGAGCACCGTTTCGCTTGGCCACGCATCGACGTTAACGGCAACCACTATCAGATATGCTTACTTTGTGGAACCGCTTATGAATATGACTGGACAGCGATGCAACGGACTGAACGGCCACTGACGGCAGATGCCCGGCACGCCTAACGGCTGGCGGTCAAGGACTTAGAAACACCCACCGACGCTGCTGAGCGTTACTGACACCGAAGGCTGTCCCCCGAGCTTTCAGAGTGGTCCTAGCGTTTGGTAGTTGAGTAACGGTGTACCCGAGCTGCGCCAAGAAACACGTCCGACGGAAAATGAGCAAGTGTGCTGACACGAGATACGCTGACGGCACGCCGGTACAGACGTCAAACTATTGGTATCTCTGGACGAACCAAGTCTTCCTCAAGAACTTTGGCGACCATGTGGAGAGAGTCACCGAGCGGGTCAAGGAAGCTTCCCTGGCTGCAGCCAAGGCCTGCCGACGCCCGGTGAAATATCTCAATTCTAGTCAGCTCAACAAAGAGACCATCGCCCGCAACATCCTGGCTCAAGATGGCGTCCGCGCCGGCCTGGTGTGCGTGCTCAGCTGTCTCGAACCCTGTTGGAAGTTCGAGATCCATCGCAATCGAATGACGAAAAAACTAGAGTTGAAGCTACGCCCTGGCAAATGCCTGTTCCTCTACCACTACCAGATCCATCCTGTCTTCGGCTTTCTCAATGCCCGCATCCAAACTTGGTTCCCGTTCTCCATTCAGATCTGCCTCAACGGACGGGAATGGCTGGCGCGACAGATGCAAGCCGCCGGTCTGGAATACCTGCAGCATGATAACTGCTTCCCTTACCTTGCTAACTGGACCAAAGCTCAGCGCTTGATGGATCGTCAGCTCAAAATTAAATGGCCCAAGCTGCTCAACGGCATCGCTCGCCAGCTCAACCCCATTCATGGCGAGATCTTCCGTAAACACCCCATCGCCTATTACTGGTCTACTTACCAGCACGAGTGGGCTCTCGATGTGGTTTTCCACCATGCGGCCGACCTGCGGCACTTCTATCCACGCTGGGTAAACCATGCCATGACCACTTTTTCCAGCCCTGACGTCATGCGTTTTCTCGGTAAACACATCAACTCGAACGGCCAGCTACACCAGAACTTCTCCGGAGAAGTGGTCAGCGACTTCAAACGCCGGGCCGAGGGAGTGCGCGTCAAGCACAGCGTCAATGGCAACTCCGTGAAACTTTGCGACAAGGCCTATACTCCGAAAGGCAGCGTCCGGCGCGCATCTTTGCAAACGAAAAAGATTTTGGAAGTTAATGTCATAGGATAACTGTAATGGCGATGTTAAGTTAGCAATCCTCTCGAACCCTGACAACTCCACGGCTTTCGTTGACTTGCTCTTTTCACGGACGTAGGATTCCAGCCCAGTGATCGGTCAAACCATCTCGCACTACCGCATCATCGAGAAGCTGGGCGGTGGCGGCATGGGCGTGGTCTACAAGGCCGAGGATGTGAAGCTCGGACGATTTGTCGCCCTCAAGTTTCTGCCCGATGCGGTAGCCAAAGACCCGCAAGCCCTCAGCCGCTTTCAGCGCGAAGCCAAGGCTGCCTCTGCACTGAATCACCCCAACATCTGCACCATCTACGAAATCGACCACCAGCACGGCCAAGCGTTCATCGCCATGGAGTTTCTAGATGGGCTAACGTTGAAGCACCGCATTGCAGGGCGTCCGCTGGATATGGACACAGCACTTTCCCTCGCGATTGAGATTGCGGACGCGCTCGACGCCGCTCACACTGCTGGCATCGTTCACCGGGACATTAAGCCCGCCAACATTTTCGCCACTAAGCGTGGCCATGCCAAGATTTTGGATTTCGGGCTGGCGAAGCTCGCTCGCACGGCCGATTCCAGAGCATCGGCGAACACAGAGACGGTCACAATGGACGAACAGCATCTCACGACTCCCGGTTCTACGCCGGGCACTATTGCTTACATGTCGCCGGAGCAGGCGCGTGCGAAGGATCTCGATGCACGGAGCGATCTGTTCTCGTTTGGAGTCGTTCTCTATGAGATGGCTACCGGGCAGTTGCCCTTCCGTGGGGACAGTACAGCAACCATCTTCGACGCGATCCTGAACCGCGCACCTGTTCCCGCCGTGCGGCTGAACTCCGACGTGTCACCAGAACTCGAACGCATCATCAACCGGGCCCTGGAGAAAGATCGAGAACTCCGTTATCAGGGCGCGGCGGAAATGCGTTCCGAGTTGTTGCGGCTGAAGCGTGACACGGAGAGCGGGTACAGTGCTGCTCGAAGTTCAGGGACGATAGCCGCGACAGAGACTCCTGTGTTCCGTTTTGCGAAGATCGGGAAGATCGGGGTGTCTATCCTGCTACTAGCGTTGCTCGCAGAGGGCGGCCTTTACTACCGTGCGCATCATGGCAAGCGCCTGACCGAGAAAGACACCATCGTTCTCGCTGATTTTGCTAACAGCACCGGCGATCCGGTGTTCGACGACACGCTGAAGACGGCGCTCAACGTCTCTCTGCGGCAATCGCCTTTCTTGAATGTGGTCCCCGACAGCGACGTGGCGAAGACCTTGCAGCTGATGACCCGTCCGGCCGGTACGAAACTCACGCCCGAGGTAGCCCGCGAGCTTTGCCAGCGCGCTGGCAGCAAAGCCTACCTAGCCGGATCGATTGGCAGTCTGGGCGAGGAGTATGTGCTGGGATTGAAAGCGGTGAATTGCCAGAACGGAGATACGCTGGCGCAGGAGCAGGTGACGGCGACGTCCAAGGAAAAGGTATTGAACACGCTGGGCGACGCGGCATCGAAGCTGCGCGGCGAACTGGGCGAATCGCTGGCTACTGTGCAGAGGTTCGATGTTCCGCTCGCAGACGCCACCACGTCTTCGCTCGAAGCTCTTAAAGCATACAGCCTAGGACAAAAGGCCTACCACGAGAAAGGCTTTACAGCAGCTTTGCCTTACTACCAGCGCGCCATCGAGCTGGATCCGAATTTTGCCATGGGATACAGCGCTGTGGGCGGCGACTACGCCAGTCTGGGCGAACTAGGGCGGGCTAGTGAGTATTACACCAAGGCGTTTCAACTGCGCGAACATGCTAGCGAGCGGGAAAGGCTTGCGATCACCGCCTCCTACTATCAGAACGTAACTGGGGAGCTGGACAAAGCAGTTCTGGTTTTTCAGGAGGAGATTGAGAGCTATCCGCGGGTAACCGGCGCGTACAGCGCTCTGAGCCTCGTGTACGCCGCACAAGGTCAGTACGAGAAGGCCACAGAAATCACTCGTGAGGGGCTGCGTCTCACACCGGATCACCTCGAGTGGTACGGCAATCTCGCCAACTATACCCTGGCTTTGCACCGTTTCGACGAAACGCGGGAGACCATCCGCGAGGCGCAGGCGCGAAAACTGGATAATCCGATGTTCCACAATGCTCTTTATGCTCTTGCGTCCCTTGCCCAGGACTCCGCAGCGATGGAGAAACAACAACAGTGGTTCGCCGGCACGCCGGACTATGAGAATTGGGGACTTGCGCTCGCATCCGACGCTGAGGCGTATCGCGGTCATGTGGGCAAGGCTCGGGAACTAACGAAGCGGGCTGTCGCCTCTGCCATCCGGGCGGACAGCAAGGAAGATGGGGCAGTATGGCAAGCGAATGCTGCCCTGCAACAGGCGGGCTACGGCGATTCCATAGAAGCGCGAAAGTCAGCGGCAGAGGCTTTGAGGCTGGCTCCGAACAGTCAAGGCGTCGAGAGCGAAGCAGCCCTTGCGTTTGCCATGGCTGGCGATACGTCGCGAGCCGAGTCCATGGCAAAAGACTTAGGGAAACGCTTCCCACTGGACACCCAGATGCAATCGTTTTGGCTGCCTGCGATTCAGGGGCAATTGGCGCTGGATAGAAAAAATCCGGCTTTTGCCTTGACTGCTCTGCAAGCCGGTTCAGCCATCGAGTTCGGGCAAGTTTTGTTCCTTAACAATCTCTCCTGCCTCTACCCGGCCTATGTACGTGGAGAGGCATACTTGGCAGCCGGACAGGGTGGCGCTGCGGCCGCCGAGTTTCAGAAGATTCTCGATCACAGCGGCATCGTGTGGAACTGCTGGACGGGAGCGTTGGCGCATCTGGGAGTGGCTCGCGCCAACGCCTTGCAATCGAGAAGGTCGCAGGGCGCGGACGCCGATGCCGCCCGCGTAAGGGCGCTCGCGGCCTATAAAGACTTCCTCGCGCTCTGGAAAGACCCCGACCCAGACATCCCCATTCTGAAAGAAGCCAAGGCCGAGTACGCGAAGCTCCAATAGCTACAACTCGATGTCGTCGCTGCTTCAGCTACAACTATTGTTAACAAGCGTGGGTGTTGAAAAAGTCCCCTTTCCTCCCAAACAACCAAAATTGCGGGGATACAAAATGCCTAGAAAATTAAGAAAGTCGTTTATAGGGCATCCTGGCGCAATTTTTTTTCGACCACTTTCCGGCGAAGGAGTTTTTCAACACCCACAGGCGTTAGCACTCCGTCGAAAATCCTCTCCTGGGACTTAGACAACAGGCTTGGGCGCAAGTTGGTTTAGGGGGGTGATGGTTACCTCGTAGCCGAGCTTGCGGAGTGCTCGCGCCAGCATCTGGGCACGTTTCTTCTTTTCTCGGGGACCGACTTCGGCGCCTGGCCCGATAAATCGCACTCCTTCATGCAGGATCTTCCAAAAAGACTTCGCTCGTTGTTTGCCTCGTTCTGTAAGGACGTGAAGGTCACAGGGGAGCTGGACATCAACAGCAATACCATTCAGATAGACAGGATCGAATTACTGTCGTGAAGCGGTGTTCTCCTTGGAGCGGTCCGAACGTGGGCGGAGGGCTGGATGCGGTCCCTCCGCAACCTGAAAAAGTGAGCTGGAACCCAACCCCTCTCCAGCAAAGCTCTGCTTTATAATAAAAGATTCGGCAATCCTTCTGGAGGCTACTGGGTAGCGATTCCCTTAGGCAACGGGAGCATTGCCGTCTCTTTACCCGATGTCCACCCTAACATCCACGGAAAGCATTGTGGTCCGCGGCGCCCGCGTTCACAACCTCAAGAACATCGATTTTGAGGTCCCGCACAACACCTTGACGGTGGTTACGGGAGTGTCGGGCTCGGGCAAATCCTCGCTTGCTTTCGACACGATTTATGCGGAAGGGCAGCGGCGGTATGTGGAGTCGTTATCGGCTTATGCGCGGCAGTTTCTGGAGCGTATCGAGAAGCCGGACGCGGATTCGATTGACGGCATTGCCCCGGCGGTTGCGATCCGGCAGAAGAATACGACGCGTAATCCAAGATCGACGGTGGCGACGGCAACCGAGATTTACGACTATCTGCGATTGTTGTTTGCCCGGGTCGGCCGCACGTATTGTGCGAATTGTGGCCGGGAAGTGAAGAAAGACACGGTGGATGAAGTTGCGGATGCGGTATTGGCGCTGGATCCGGGAACGCGGGTTCAAATAGTTTTTCCTCTGCAGGCTGCTGGCGCAGCGCCGCAGGAAGGTGAGAGGAAAGCTAAGCGTGGGCGAAAGTCCGGCACGAAAGCTGCTGCACCGGATGGGCTAACCGATCAGCTTAAGGCTCGACTCTTCGATTTGCGCAAGGCGGGGTTCAATCGTTTGCATCAGGCAGGTCAGGTGTTTGAATTTTCCACGCCGGAATCGCTTCTGGATATTCGCTTCGACCAACCAGTCTTCATGCTGGCGGATCGACTCAGTGTTTCTCCTGAGTCGCGCTCGCGGATTGTGGATGCGGTGGAGACGGCGTACCGGGAAGCGGGCGAAGTGATCTTCGATTTGCCGCCGCATGACGATGAGCCCGCACGGCAGTTGCGCTTTGCGCAGCGTTTCGAGTGCAAGAACTGCCATCTGCGCTATGAGGAGCCAGAGCCGCGTTTGTTTTCTTTTAATAACCCTTATGGGGCGTGCGCTCGATGCCAGGGATTCGGGAATACGATTGATTTCGACCTCGATCTGGTTATTCCGGACAAGACGAAATCGTTGGGCGAGGGCGCAATCGATCCGTGGAACAAGCCGAAGTACCGGCCAGTGTTCACGGAGATGAAACGCTTTGCCAAGCAGGCCGAGATTCCGCTCGATGTGCCCTGGGCGGAACTGGAGCCGGAACAACAGGAACTCATTCTGGATGGCGACGAAAAATTCCTGGGAGTGCGTGGATTCTTTCAGTATCTGGAGCGGAAGAAGTACAAGCTGCACATTCGGGTGTTTCTGAGCCGCTATCGTGGATACTCGACTTGTCCGGAGTGCCGGGGATCGCGGCTTCGCCTGGAAGCCCGTCAGGTGAAGATCAACGGTAAGAATATTTGTGAGGTCTGCAGCATGACGGTGGAGGACGCGGCGAAGTTCTTTGCCAGCGTTCAGTTGAGCCCGGAAGAAGCCGAGATTGCCGAACGGCTTTTGCAGGAAATCCAAGAGCGATTGCGGTTTCTCAATGATGTGGGCCTGGAATATCTGTCGCTCGACCGGTTGTCGTCCACGCTTTCCGGAGGCGAGGCGCAACGCATTCAACTCGCCACTTCGCTGGGATCGCGACTGGTGGGGACGCTCTACGTTCTCGACGAGCCCTCTATCGGGCTGCACAGCCGCGACACGCATCGCCTGATCAAGATATTGCATGATTTGCGCGATTTGGGGAATACGATCCTGGTGGTGGAACACGATCCTGACATCATGCGGACGGCGGACCGGATTCTCGACCTGGGTCCGGGAGCGGGAGAAAACGGCGGCAAGCTAGTAGCGGCGGGAACCTACGAGGAGATTCTGCGGAATCCGGCTTCGCTCACCGGACGTTATCTTTCCGACGATTTGCGCATTCAAATTCCGACAGTGCGGCGGCAGCCGGGAGCGCAACAGATTAGGATCAAGGGCGTGCGCGCCAATAACCTCAGGGGCGTGGACTTCTGCATCCCGCTGGGAATGCTGGTGGCGATCACAGGGGTTTCTGGTTCGGGAAAATCCACGCTGTTGCATCAGGTTCTTTATCAGGCTCTGTGCGAGAGCAAGAAGCAGCAAATCTCGGGATCGGCTCACGGTGCGGCGACATGGGAAAGCTTGGAGGGAGATCAGTTTATTGATGAAGTGGTGCTGGTTGATCAGTCTCCGATTGGGCGGACGCCGCGGTCGAATCCGGTGACGTATATCAAGGCGTTTGATGCCATACGCGAACTTTTTGCCTCACTGCCCGAGGCCAAGAAGCGAGGGTTCGCTTCGGGACACTTCTCGTTCAACATTCCCGGCGGTCGCTGCGAGACTTGTCAGGGCGACGGCACGGTTACGGTGGAGATGCAATTTCTTGCCGATGTGGAATTGATCTGTGAAGAGTGCAAGGGCACGCGCTACAAGGCGCAAGTCCTTGAGGTTCGGTATCGTGGAAAAAATATTCACGAAGTGTTGAACCTGACGGTGAAAGAGGCGCTTAAGTTTCTTGCGGAAGTGCCGAAGGTGACCGAAAAGTTGAACGTCCTGGACGAGGTTGGGCTGGGATATCTGCGGCTGGGGCAATCGGCGACAACTTTGTCAGGGGGAGAGGCGCAGCGCATGAAGCTGGCCGCGCATCTGCAGCCAGCGGCGCGTGAGATTGGCAGGCCGACGGCGGGGCGGCAGGACGAGACTCGGCGTCGGCGGCATCTGCTCTATATTTTTGACGAGCCTACGACCGGCTTGCATTTTGATGACGTCAGCAAACTGCTGGCGGCCTTCCGCCGTCTTATCGATGCGGGCGGCTCTATTCTTGTGATCGAACACAATCTGGAAGTGATCAAGACTGCCGACTGGGTGATCGATCTGGGGCCGGAAGGTGGGGCGCGCGGGGGGAAAATCGTTGGGATGGGTCCGCCTGAGGCAATCGCCAAGTTGCCGGGGTCGCACACCGGGAAATATCTCGCGCCACTTTTGAACGGCAATGCCGCGGGCGGTGGCAAGGGAGCGTTGCGTAACAATGGGAGCCAGTAAGCTTCTTGCCGGGTGCCTGGTGTGGTTGATAGCGCATGCGTGCCCACTAGCGCAGGAAACGACCTCGCCTTCGGCGCAGTCACCGTCAGTGTCGTCGACCCAATCGTCCCAGCAATCGTCGTCCCCATCGTCCCAGCCTGCCGAGTCGTCCGCAGAGAAGAAAGAATCAAGTTCTCACAGATCGGTTCATCACATTCAGGTTCCGGTTGAGGATTCTCAGCCTGCAGAATTAACCGAGGCGGAGGCGGCGATTGAAAAAAAAGATTTTGCGGCCGCCGAACCTCTTCTTCACAAATTTGTTGAGCGAGAGCCTGCGAGCTATGTGGGATGGTTCGATTTGGGCTTCGTCGAGAATGCGTTGGGTAAAGTTGACGATTCGATCGCAGCCTATCGCAAGTCGGTGGTCGCGAAATCCGATGTTTTCGAATCAAATCTGAATCTCGGGCTGCAACTGGCCAAGACCGGCCGGCCGGATGCTGAGACATTTCTGCGAGCCGCTACTCATCTGAAACCGACGAGTCACGCGAGTGAAGGTGAGTACCGGGCCTGGCTCGCGTTGGGACATACGATTGAAAAATCGAAGCCTGAGGAGGCCGCGGCAGCTTTCCGGGAGGCGGCATCGCTTCAACCCAAAGAGTCTGAGCCGCATCTTTCAGCCGGGCAGCTTCTCGAACATGAAAATAAGTTTTCCGAGGCTGAACACGAATATAAGGAAGCGTTGAAGCTAGATCCGCGTTCTTCTGACGCGGTCGTCGGGCTGGCGAACCTCTACATGCGCGGGCGGAGGCTTCCCGAGGCGGAAGATTATTTGCGCAAGTTGCTGGGGGAAGGCGCAGGCTCTGCTGCGATTCACATCCAGTTGGGACGGGTGCTGGCTGGTGAGAGCAAGAAAGAGGCAGCCATCGCCGAACTACAGGCTGGGATCAAACTCGCGCCGGGAGACGATGGGGCGCAGCGCGATCTCGCCGATTTGTATGTCAGCGCGGGCAAAAATGATCTGGCCGAAGCCGGCTACAGAAGGCTGCTTGTGGCGCATCCGAACGAGGCTGAACTTCACCGGCGTCTGGGCGAAGCTCTGCTGACGCAAAAGAAATTCCCCGAAGCTCAGCAGGAGTTTGCTATAGCGGTGAAACGGAAACCTGACTTGGGCGAGGCGTATGGCGGCCTGGCTTTCGCCGCTGGTGAGAACAAGGATTATTCACTCGCGATTCGGGCGCTGGATGACCGGGCCAAACTACTGCCGGAGGTTCCCATAACTTATTTTATGCGGGCCTCAGCTTACGATCACCTGCGCGACTTCAAGAGTGCAGCCGCCAACTATCACCTCTTCCTCAAGAGCGCCAATGGGAAGTATCCTGATCAGGAGTGGCAGGCGAAACACCGGCTCATTGCCATCGAGCCGAAGAAATAGCCAGCGGGAGAAGCGATAATTCGAATGGGACGTTGTGGGATCTTTCAGGTTGCGACTGCAGGGCTGCTGCTTGCGGTGCTGGCCCTGCCAGTCGCGTTAAGCGGGCGCGACGAACCTACGATCGAAGAACTGAAAGGGCGCCTTGCTGAGACGAGCATTAAGGATCGTCCCCCATTGTGCATTCGAATCTCGGAACGGCAACTGGATGCAGCCGACCGGTTCTACGTGGCCGGCGACAGCGTGAAGGCCAAGGACGCGCTGGCGGATGTCGTCGCATTTGCCGAGCAGGCTCGCGACTACGCGATTCAGTCGCACAAACACGAGAAGCCGACTGAGATCGCCATCCGCAAGGAGATTCGCAAACTGGAAAGCCTGAAGCATACCGTCTCCCACGAAGATCAAGAGCAGGTGCAAACTGCCATCGAGCGACTGGAGCGCATCAGGGACGATCTGTTGCTCGCGATGTTTCCGAAGGGGGGTAAGAAATGACTGCATCCTCGTTTCGAGCAGGAATTTGCCTGGGTGCGGTCTTGCTGACTGCCGCGCCGGCTGCGGGGCAGCGGCATAGGGATCCTTTCACGCCGGCGGAAATTGATCAGATCCGCGACGCCAGTTGGGAGCCGCAACAGCGCCTGGCACTCTACGTGAAATTTGCCCGAGGTCGCCTGGTTGCGCTGGAGCAGATGCGCAATGATCCTAAGGCGAAGAACCGCGCGCAACAAACGCATGACCGGTTGGACGACTTTATGTTGATCTACGACGAACTGAACGACAACATTGATACCTACATCGACCGCAAGAACGACATTCGCAAGCCGTTGAAGTTGATTATCGACGCCGATAGCGAGTTCCAGGCCAAACTGCTGGCGTTGAAGGATGCGGCCGATGTTTCTTCGGAAGAATCCAGGCAATATGAATTCGTGCTTACGAATGCGCTCGAGACTCTGGATTCGTCGGCGGAAGATCACCGCAAGCTCCTGACCGAACAACAGGAAGCTGCCAAGCACAAGAAATTCGAGTCGAAGGTATCGGGTGGCAAACCTGAGTGAACGGTTCGAGAGGAGGCTTAGTTTGCCGGCGTTCGCGGAGGAATTCGTCGAGCTTTGCTAGACCGGACAGCCGAGGGCGGCTGTCCCCACATGAGCATACCCACCATCGATCCTGTTAACCTTGCCATGCTAATCTAGGCTCACTGTGCGTGAGGGACTTCTCGAAATATTCCAGGATGAACACCGGCAATTGCGTCCTCGCACCGTGCTGCCGGAGTTGAAGATCGAATTTTTTGCCTTCGCCAACGTCAACAACACTATTCGATTGCGCGAGGGACGGCTGCTGGTGCGGCTTTCCGATCTGCTGGAAGGCGCGCCGGAAACAGTGGTACGGGCTATCGCACACATCCTTCTGGCAAAGATGTACCGCAAGCCCATTGATCGCGGGCATGCAGCGCGATACCGGAAATATGTGGGTAGCCATGAAGTCGTAAATAAGGCGCATCTGGTGCGCCAGATGCGTGGACGCAAGCGGCTGCATTCTCCGAAGGGCCACGTATATGACCTCGACGCTGTTTTCGAAGCTTTGAACCGGCAATACTTTCACGGATCGCTGGGGCGGCCGCGGATGAGTTGGAGCCCCACAAAGACTCGCCGCATTCTTGGCCATTACGATCCAGCGCACAATGTGATCGTCATCAGCCGCATCTTTGACCAGTTTAGTGTCCCACGGTATGCGGTGGAATACATCGTGTACCACGAGATGCTGCATCTTAAGCATCCGGTGAGGCTGCGTGGGAGCCGGCGGTGCGTGCATTCGGCCGAATTTCATGCCGACGAGAAGTTGTTTCCGCAGTTGGAGCGGGCGGAGGAGTTTTTGAAGAGGATGTGAGTGTAATGACGTTTGGGCATGAAACCCCACTTCTCGCAGAGGAAGCGAGAAGTGGGGCACCCGCGCACCCGCCATGGTCACGCTTTGGGTTAATTCCTTAATGCACCTGCGCGGTCTCTTTGGCGTTCTGCACTGCGTTTACGAAGGCGCGAGCATCTTCGTTTTGCGTTTGGACGTTACCTTTCAAAATGTCGGAGAACGCGACGTCTCTCCCATACCAGGCCACCGTGGCGTCCTTATCCTGTTGCAGTTCCGCTCCGTTCAGAGAAGCGCCGATGAACGCGCCTTTGCTGCTCGAATAAGTCAGAATGCCGGCTTTCATGCCAGCATCGACGGAGGCTGACCTTCCTACCGGACCCGCTGCGGCGGAAACATCGGCACCCAACTTAATGTGACCGCGCATGAGACTTGCCATGCCCTCATCATTCATGATGAACATAACCAGGTCGCTACTTTTGCCGCCTATCTGCGGACCCCAACTAATGCCGGTCACGGTAAACGGGGCGGGCGAGCTCCATGAGCCATTGCTGGTGCGGCAGGTAGCCACGCCTTTTCCGTGCTCGCCGCCGACTACGAGCGCTCCTTTAACGAGTTTAGGAATTACGGCGATGCATTTTGCGCCCTCGAGCACGGTGTTTGGCACACCCTTGTCTGGCGCTGCGGAGGTCAGGTGCTGAATGGTTTCAGTGGCTCGTTGCAGTTCATTGGTGGAACTATCTTCCTTATCCGGACCGATTGCCCAAGCGGAGGCTCCCAGACATAGGGATAAGAAACCGATTGCAATTTTGTGTGTCATAGCTGCTCCTTTAAACATAACTTGGATTCAGCTTTTCAGGCTATGGTTTGCGGGGATTACGCTCTTACGGGGCCGGGGATGAAACTATTCGATCCTTCATTTTCCCCACGAGATGCAAATCACGCAGGTTCGTGGCGCAGCGGATTGACCGGCCCACCGTATGCAGCTTATCCTTGTAGTTGAAATTGAAATTCGTTTTCAAAATGGCAGGCTGTTTGTAAATGCTCCAGGCATTCATCATTACGCTTCGCGAAGGGGTGGAAGCGGCCCTCATCGTGGGTATCACGCTGGCCTATCTAGCCAAAATTGGCCGGGCTGATCTGCGCAAGACGGTCTACGCCGCCCTGGGTGCGGCCTTCCTTGGCAGTATTGGTGTGGCGGTCGTGATTTCCCGGCTGAACTGGAACGAGGACGTCTTCGAAGGCTGGATCATGCTGGTGGCCGCCTTCTTCGTCATCACCATGGTCATTTTCATGATGAAGACGGGACGCAAACTTAAAGGGGAAATCGAGGGCAAGGTTGGTTTACTCGCCGGGAACGACGCGTGGGTTGGCCTGTTCTTTTTTGTGTTTCTGATGGTGCTGCGAGAAGGCGCGGAGACCGTGCTGATTCTTTCCGCCGTGTCGCTAAACTCCACGGAACTGATGAGTTTTCTGGGCACGCTTCTGGGCGTGCTCGCGGCTATCGCTTTCGGTGTGATGTTCGTGAAAGGCAGCGTGCGGATTAACCTGCAAAAGTTCTTCCGCGTGACCACCGCGATCCTATTTCTGGTAGCGGCGCAGCTGGTGATTGCCGGCCTGCACGAGCTTTCGGAGAGTGGAGTGATTCCATCGTCGAAGCGCGAGATGGCCATCATCGGTCCGATTGTGCGTAACGATCTTTTCTTTTTCGTCACAATAGTCGCTCTGGCGGCGTTAATGGTTCTGTTCGATGCAAAGCGGCGCCAGCCGGTGCCTGAGGCGGCGTCGGCAGCCGAGCGCCGCAAGGCAACGTGGACAGCCCGCAAGGAACGCTTGTGGATGGCCTCGGTCTACGGTTTTTCCTTTGTGTTCATCGCCCTGGTCACGGCGGAATTTATCTACACCAAAAGCGTGAGTGCGCTCTCCCCAGCAACGGAAGTCAGCTTTACAAACCGTCAGTTGACGATTCCGCTGGCCCAAGTTTCCGACGGAGACTTGCACCGTTACGAGGCGCAGGAGAATGGCACGCCGATTCGCTTCTGGCTTTATAAAAAGCCGGATGGGAAAATTGCCACCGTTCTTGACGCTTGCCAGATTTGCGGAGCTGTCGGTTTCTACAAGTCTGCCAACGGCGTTGTCTGCAAAAATTGCGCGGCGCCTATAAATCCGCAGTCGGTGGGCGCGGCGGGCGGCTGTAACCCGATTCCGCTCAAGGCGACGCAGACGGCCGATTCGGTGATTATTCAGGAGGCGGACATCGCGGCTGGTAGCCACGTGTTCGAAAAGCAGTAGAGAATGTTCGCCCGCCTCGTTTACGAATCCTTCTGGCGGCAGAAGCGGCGCAAATTGCTGGCCGGCGCGGCCATTGCGCTGGGGGTTACGGTTGCGACGGCGATGATTGGGGTGGCGACTGACATTGGCGATAAAATCAATCGCGAACTCCGAACCATTGGCGCTAACCTGGTTGTCACTCCTCAAGAAGACGCGCTGGATGTCGAAATTGGCGGCGTCAATCTGAAGCCGCCAAGTGACGGCGCATTCCTCAACGAAGCGGACCTACCGAAAATTAAAGGAACATTCTGGCACAACAACATCACCGGCTTTGCGCCGATGCTGCCCGTCAACGTTGCACTGCAACGAGACGGTAGAACGGAAAATCTCACCTTGCTTGGTACGTACTTCGCGAAAAAAGTTTCGTTTGGCAAGGAAGAGTTCACGACCGGCGTACGGTCGACGCATCCGTGGTGGAAAGTTTCCGGGGCCTGGCCCAATGACAGTGCCCGCGATGTCCTGGTCGGGGAGCGGCTGGCAACGCGCCTCTCAGCGAAGCCTGGCGACGAGGTTACGGTATCGGGACGCCAGTTGCATGTGAGTGGAATTCTCTCCACCGGCGGCAGCGAAGACGATCAGATAGTGGCTCCGATCGCGCTGGCTCAGGAGATTCTAGGAAAACCGGGCGCGGTGCGGCGCGTTTACGTGAGCGCGCTCACGAAGCCTGAAGACGCCCTCGCCCGTCGCGATCCAAAGAGTATGTCCGGTCCAGTCTATGACCGATGGTATTGCTCGCCGTATCCGCAGTCGATTGCATTCCAGTTGCAGGAAGCAATTCCACATTCGCATGCCGAACAGATTCGGCAGGTGGCGCAGAACGAAGGCGCGGTGCTGACTCGCATCGAAGGGCTGATCTTCTTAGTTACAGTGGCGGCGCTGTTTGCCTCGGCCCTGGCGGTTTCTGCTGCGATGGCTACCGCTATCTTCGAGCGGCGCGCGGAAGTAGGTTTGATGAAGGCTTTGGGTGCGGGAAGATTTTCGGTTGCGTCAGTTTTTTTTGCCGAGGCGACGCTGCTGGCGTTGATTGGAGGCTTGGTGGGCTTCGGCGCTGGAGGGTTGCTGGCCCGCCAGATCGGGCGCTCCATCTTTGATTCGCAGATCACGATTGCGCCGGTGCTTTTGCCGGTGATTCTGGCGATTGCGGTGATGGTCACATTTGCGGGAAGCGCCGCGGCCATTCGCAAAGCGGAGGGGCTTGATCCGGTGTTCGCCTTGCGGGGTGAGCTATGAAGGTGAGCGCTTCTGATTCCGCGCAGGTAGTGGCGGCCAGCCGCGCGCAGTCGCCGCATACCTCGATGTTTATTCGGATGCTCATGCGGGCTGCGATACTGCGACGAGGGCGCGCTGCAGCCGCGCTGTTGGCGATGGTTGTGGCCGCAGCCGTCGCTACCGCGATGTTGAATCTGTATGTGGACGTGCAGGCGAAGTTGCGGCACGAGTTTCGCAACTACGGCGCGAACATCATTCTTGTGGAAAGGGACGGCGCTTCCCTTCCGCCGGACACGCTCTTGCGCGTGGAATTTGTCCTTTCCGGGCGCGGCGTTGCTGCGCCTTTCGCGATGGCGGTAGCGAGAACTGGCGACGGCCAGGCGGTGGTGGTTGCGGGTGCGGACTTTGAGAGGGTTCGGCAACTCAACCGCTGGTGGTCAGTGAGCAACTGGCCAGCTGCACCGCATCAAGCGCTGGTCGGGGTGCGTGCGCTGGCCGTGGTCTCTCCGAAGAATCAACCTTTTGACCTCAGCTTTCAGGGACACCGCATTCAACTTATCCCCGCCGGAACGGTGCAGACTGGAGCCGCCGAAGACAGCCGCGTCTATCTTTCGCTGCCCGAGTTCGTTTCCTGGACGGGAGTCGAACCTTCTTCAATCGAGGTGGCGGCTACCGGCTCGCCGGAGGAGATCGCCGGCATCATGCATCAGCTTGGGCAAGCAATTCCGGCAGTTGAGGTGCGTCCGGTGCGGCAGATCATGGAAGGCGAGGCCCGAGTGCTGGGCAAAACGCGCGCTACGTTGCTGGCCGCGGCTGCGCTCATTATCGTGACGGCTGCGTTGTGCGTGCTTTCAACGCTGATGGGATGGGTATTCGATCGGCGGCGCGACTTCGCGATTATGAAGGCTTTGGGCGCTTCTGATCGCTTGCTGAATGGGTTTTTTGCAGCCGAAGCGGCAGCTTTGGGAGCGACGGGCGCCCTGATTGGATTTATTCTGGGTATTGGCATCGCCGCGTGGATTGGTCGCGTTAACTTCCACGCTCCCGTTGTGCCACGTTTCAGCGTCCTGCCATTTGTTCTAACTGGTAGCATGGTGGTGACGCTGCTTTCGGCGATACTTCCGATTGCGCTGCTGCGCCGGGTACAGCCGGCGGTAATCTTGAGGGGAGAGTGAAATGATCCACATTAAGAATGTGACCAAACTCTACCCCGCCAAGGCTGCGGGAAACGAGAGCGGGAATGGCAAGGAGAGCGCAAACGCCATTCATGCGCTCGACCACATCTCGCTCCATGTCGGCAAAGGCGAATGGCTTTCCATCATGGGGCCGTCGGGCTCGGGCAAATCGACGCTGGTCAATCTGATTGGCTGCCTCGACCGGCCGACCTCCGGCGAAATATGGCTTGACGGCCAGAATGTTGCGGGCATCGGGGCAGGCGATTTGAATCGCGTGCGCGCGGAAAAGATTGGATTCATCTTCCAGCAGTTTCACCTGATCCCGTTTCTCACGGCGGTGGAGAACGTCATGCTGGCGCAGTATTTTCACAGCATGACCGATAAGAAAGAAGCAATTGAAGCGCTGACCCGCGTGGGGCTAGGCGACCGTGCGCACCACTTGCCGTCGCAGCTTTCGGGAGGGGAGCAGCAGCGCGTATGCATTGCGAGGGCGCTGATTAACGATCCGAAGATTATTCTGGCAGACGAGCCTACGGGGAATCTCGATGCGGTCAACGAGGAGCTGGTGTTGCGGCTGCTACGAGAGTTTCATCAGCAGGGTCGGACGATTGTGATGGTGACACACGATCCTGTGGTGGCGCGTCTGGCGGACCGGCGTATTGAGTTTCACCACGGCAAGATCGAGTCGCAGGAAGTGTTTGCGATGGCGGACGAAGAGCAGTTCGACGAGGTGCTGGAGGAACTCTGGGTGCTCGGCGAACACGGTGAGATAGCCGAGGTTGAGCGAATGGAAGTGCATGGCGCTCTGCCGGTCAGCCTGGCGATTGAGAAGATGATTCAAATGGGCATGGTGGTTTCCGCCCCGCATCGGCCTCATCCCCACGATCACAAGCCGTTTGTGAATCCCTGCCACGATGCGCTCAAGCCCGTGGCCGCCTCCACGGGCGATGGAACGTTGATCGTGGAGCTTACGGCGCGCGGTCGCGAACGGGCGGGCAGCATCATCCGTCGCCATCGACTCGCGGAGCGCCTGTTTACCGACAGCCTCGCCATGGACAGCGAATCGGAAATCGAGCAGCAGGCTTGCAAGTTTGAGCACATCCTTTCGCCCGAAGCGACCGACAAGATCTGTGCGTTCCTGGGACATCCGCGCACTTGCCCACACGGGGCGCCCATCCCACCGGGGGCGTGTTGCGGTAGAAGTTCCGAGTTTGCCAGGGCCACGGTTTCCAGTTCGAACGCGCGTAAGCCGGCTTAGCTTCCCAAGAAACATCTTGAACCACAAAGGGCAAGAAGGTACACGAAGGGAAAGCCTCTGAGGCAGCTATGACTTCGCGGCGTTCTACCATCGGTGTGTTCGATTCCGGCTTCGGCGGGCTTACTGTTCTTAAAGCTTTACTTGAACTTATCCCGGACGCTGAATACATGTACTTTGGCGATACCGCGCGGCTTCCCTACGGATCGAAATCGGTCGAAACTGTGGCGCGTTACGCCGTCGAGGCCACTCGCTACCTCGAAAACCGCGGAGCTGAGTTGCTGGTGATTGCGTGCAATACCGCAACCGCACTGGCTCTTGACCGCATTACGGCCGCCGCTGGCGTACCGGTCGTCGGAGTGGTCGAGCCGGGAGCCGACGCTGCCACTTCGGTCAGTCGAAACCGGAAAGTCGTCGTTATCGGGACCGAGGCCACGATCAGCAGCCATGCTTATCGGAAGGCGCTGGAGGCGAGAGGACTCGACGTGCGGGAGAAGGCTTGTCCGCTGCTGGTGCCTCTGGTGGAAGAAGGATGGGTTGAGCATCCGGTGACCGAGGAGGTGGCAGGGATTTATCTCGGCGAGGCGTTTGGCGACGGATTTCAGGACGCGGATGCGCTGGTTCTTGGATGTACACACTATCCGCTGCTAAAGTCGCTGTTGCATCGGGTGGCGCCGGCGCACGTGAGCATTGTGGATTCCGCGGAATCGACTGCACGCGCCGTGGCCGCCAGGGCGAAGAAGCTTCTGGCGCCCAGTGTGGATGAGGAACGGCGGGGTCTGCCGAGGATCAAGTTCTTCGCCACCGATTCAGTGGAAAAATTCCGGCGGCTGGGGGAGCGGTTTTTGGGACATTCCATTGAAGATGTGCAGCATGTGGATTTGAAGGAATGAGTGGCTTCTTCAGGGGCTGAAGCCCGAATCATTGAATGGATCCCTATCGCAGCGCTGGAAGCGCTGCTCCTGCCAAAATCTGCGATACCTAGAGCCGCTAAGGCTTGCGCTGCCCGTGGGATTCTCTACACCGATTCCTTTTGGCGCAAGGTTCGGATAGCGCTTCGGACGCCACAGAATTAGTGTGTCCGATTCAATGCTCGATCACTCAAATCAGAAATAGTGAGCCGTTGAGCACAATGCACCCACTCGACAACGTCATCTGGAACGCCCTGACCACAAGGCAGACTGAGTTTGCCGAAGGCTTCGAGCAGGCGCGGAGATTTATGCCGGAGGTTACAGCTCTCGGCGCATTTCGCGAGCCGACGCCGGAGGGTTATGAGTCACTGGCGGGACTACGGCCCGGGCAGGAGACGGTTGCGGTGTTCCTGCATAGGGCTTACGAAGAACGGGCCGGGTGGAAATGGGTCGCGGGGGCTCCTCTGGTGCAAATGGTTTGTGAAAACGGACGTGCGGCGGAGGGTTCCAAAAACGGCTCTGGCTTGGAGCTGGTTGAACTTGGCGCTGCGCAATCGGCTGAAATGATCGAGCTCACGGCGTTAACGAAGCCTGGTCCGTTCGGCAAGCGCACGCATGAGCTGGGAACATACCTGGGAATTCGGCGGGAAGGAAAGCTTGTTGCGATGACTGGCGAGCGATTAAAAGTTCCTGGCTATACTGAAGTAAGCGCTGTGTGCACGCATCCTGACCACACTGGGCAAGGTTACGCTGGCGTTCTGATGACCGACCTGATGCAGCGCATTCGCGCGCGCGGAGAGATTCCATTTCTGCATGTCAGGCAAGATAATGTTCGGGCGATTGCCCTTTACGAAAGACTAGGATTCAGCCAACGGCTGCAGGGGTACTTTGCGGTGCTGCGGAGGATTTGAGTTTCGAGCGAGAGTTGCGAAACTAGGACTCACAAGCCAGCGCTCAACAACCAGGGCTTTCAACCCAAGGGCCTCAGTACAAGTGGAAGTCGACTTCAACCGCGATCTCGACCGACACGGCGTGTCCGTCTTTTTGGCCGGGCTCAAACTTCCAATTCTTGACCGACTCGATCGCTTTCTCATCGAGGCCCATGCCCAGGGCGTTGAGTACGCGGATATTTGTGGGACGTCCGTTGGCATCGACTATTAAACCGAGCACGCACGTTCCCTGATATTTCGCCTTACGTGCCTCTTCGGAAAATTCAGGGTCAGTTTGGTAAATGACGCGCGGAGCAGTCACTCCCCGGCCGGGACGGAAAATGCCGCCGCCGATGCCACCGCCGAATCCGGGTCCTACGCCTGGTCCGGCGCCAGATCCGACACCACCACCGGAACCTGAACCGATGCCACTGCCCGAGCCGGTACCGTTCGAGGGAATGATTGCGGAGGATTTCGGGTCGCCGAGATTTGGCATGTTGTTCATGGCCACCTTGATCTCGGGAGGGACAATCACCGTGGGCTCAACCGCCAACTTGGGGTTAAAGTTTCGGATTACCGCAGCGGGAGGCGTGATCTGCTGCATCGAGAACTTCGGCAAACGTCCTTTGGAGGCTTGCAGTACATCGCGGTCGCCGCCGCCGCCTCCGCCACCAGCCTGAGTTTTCGCGGGCTTCAAGGGCATGAAATCGCCGGGATCGACCAACGCAGTTGTGGTCTGAGGCTTGGCAACGGCCTTTGTGACCCAATGCCGTCCGAGAATGGTGCCGCCGATGATTAAGGCGAGGACGACCACGTGAGCGGCGGTCGAACCCAATGCGCCATTCTTTTTGTAGTTGTAGAAGCCCCAAATATCTTTGACCGGGACGGGCTTCGATTCCAGCTTAAGCGGGGGAAGTTTCTTTGGGAAAAAGAAATCGTCCAAGCCGCGGAAGAGCGACTTCCACAATGGCTCGAACGTATCGGGAGCCAATAGAAGGTGGAGTTCAGGCTCGTTGCTGGGATTCGGATTAACTTCTGCGGATGCCATTATTCCCCGGTTCGGTTCCCCCTGATGGGTAGTGGAACAGGCAAATCTACTTAGACGAGGCCCCTTTTACACAGATGAGCAGCCTATCCAACAAGTTGCCTGTTTTGTGGTTTCCAGTCTCGGTTTATTTTCCAGATCGGGCCTGGCTGACCCCGCGGACGAGGTTCAGCTCCCGCACCTTGGCTTCTCATAAAATTGTACCTCTTTCGGTGGAGCTTTACGAAGTGTATTTCCAAGCTCCGGATGAGCGCGTCCTCATTACACGTTGTTACGAACGACTGGCCTTGACCGACAGGCAATCGAGCTTAGCTCGACCGGACAGCCGAGGGCGGCTGTCGCCACATAAGCATTCTCCGCGTCGGCAGCTGTCCTACATGAGCGTTGTCCGCGCCGTATGGACGTTCCCGGCGAGGCTCCCTATAATGAAAAGATTCAATCATTTGGAGAGTCCAAGCGAGTGCCGCTCGAACTGAAAGCCACCATCAACCTACCTAAAACCGCCTTCCCCATGAAGGCGAACCTCCCGCAGAATGAGCCTAAAATTCTGGCTCGCTGGGAGCAGGAGCGGATTTATGACCGCATTCGGGAGGCTCGCAAAGGGTCGCCGACATACATTCTGCATGATGGGCCTCCTTATACCAGCGGCCCTATCCACCTGGGGACGGCGCTGAACAAGGGCCTCAAGGACTTCATCGTGAAGTCGAAAACAATGTCGGGATTCGACGCGCCTTACGTGCCGGGCTGGGACTGCCACGGGCTGCCGATCGAGATCAAAGTGGATAAGGAACTCGGCGGCAAGAAGCTGCAGATGCGTCCGACGGAGGTGCGCGCCGAGTGCCGCAAATACGCCCAGAAGTTTCTCGACTTGCAGCGCACGCAGTTCAAACGGATCGGAGTGTTCGGGCGGTTCGATCGTCCTTACGCGACGATGACGCCGCAGTACGAGTCGGTCGTGCTCTCGACTTTCTTCTCGTTCTACGAGAATGATTTCGTCTACAAGGGGCTACGCGCCGTCTACTGGTGTATGCACGATGAGACTGCGCTGGCCGAGGCCGAAGTCGAGTACGAGAATCACACCAGCCCTACGGTGTGGGTGAAGTATAAGTTGCTCGACGACCCGGCGAAGATCGATGCGGCGCTGGCGGGGAAAAAAGTTTCGACAATTATCTGGACCACTACGCCGTGGACCTTGCCGGCGTCTATGGCCGTGGCGTTTCATCCGGATGAAGAGTATGTTGCGCTGGCATCTGGTGGTGAAGTTTATATCGTGGCGTCGAAGTTGGCGAAGGAGGTTGCCGACAAGTGCAATCTTTTGGATGCGCGGGAGCTGGCTCATTTTTCGGGACGAAAATTGGAGCGATTAAATTTCCAGCATCCGTTTCTCGACCGCAAAATTCTTGGCGTGTTAGCGGATTACGTCACGATGGACACTGGGACGGGCGTAGTCCACACTGCGCCTTCGCATGGCGCGGAGGACTTTATCACCGGCGTGAAATACGGGCTCGACGCCACCAGCCATGTGGATGAAAAAGGCATTCTGCGTAACGGTCTGCCGGAATATACCGGTAAGCGAGTGTGGGAAGCGAACCAGCCAATCATGGATTTGCTCGCGAGCCGCGGGGCGCTGCTGCATGCGGAGAAAACCGAGCATTCTTATCCGCACTGCTGGCGCTGCCATAATCCTGTGATCTTTCGCGCTACGGAGCAGTGGTTCATTTCGATGGAAACGCCCATGCCGGGCGGGAAGTCGAACGATGACTCGCTGCGCACGCGCACGCTGGAAGAGATCAAACATGTGAAGTGGGATCCGGCTTGGGGCGAGGAGCGGCTCTCGAACATGATTGCCACGCGGCCGGACTGGTGCATCTCGCGGCAGCGCGTGTGGGGCGTACCGATCGCAGTGTTTCTTTGCGAGAACTGTGGTAAGCCGCTCAATGACAAGGCGGTGAATCGGAGAGTCGTTGAACTCTTTGCCCGGTCCGGGGCGGACGCCTGGTTCACCTCGGAGTCGGATTCAATTCTTCCGGCAGGCACGAAGTGTCCGCACTGCGGTAGTACCAAATTCGAAAAAGAAACTGATATTTTCGATGTCTGGCTGGAGTCGGGCGCGAGCTATCTCGCGCTGGTCGATGACGAGCCGACGTATCCCTGGCCGTCTGATCTTTACCTCGAAGGCGGCGATCAGTATCGGGGATGGTTCCAGTCGTCTTTGCTGTGCGCCATGGGCACGCGCGGGACGCCGCCATACAAGGGCGTGGTCACGCCGGGATGGACGCTCGACCAAAAGGGCCAGGCCATGTCGAAGTCCCGCGGCAATGACGTAGACCCGGTGGATATCGCCAGTCGCCTGGGCGGCGAAGTGGTGCGGCTGTGGGTGGCGTCGGTCGATTTCCGCGAAGATGTGGTCGGATCCGAACGTCTCATGCTGGCGGTCGCGGAGAATTACCGCAAGATTCGCAACACGTTTCGCTACATCCTCGGCAATCTCGGGGACTTCGATTCGCAAGCGGACGCGGTTCCCTTTGAGAGCATGGAAGCGATCGACCAGTACATGCTGCGCCAGACGCAGACCTTTGCCGCCGAGTTGCGCGGTTGGTATGACGAGTTCGCATTTCACAAGATTTATCACCGGCTGAATCATTTCTGCATTGTCGATTTGAGCGCGTTTTACTTCGATGTGCTCAAGGATCGGCTGTACATTTCCGCGCCCAAGTCACGAGCTCGACGAAGCGCGCAGACTGCGATCTGGCGCATTGCGGAAGCATTGGTGCGTCTGCTCGCGCCCATCATGAGCTTCACCGCGGAAGAAGTTTGGGATTATCTGCCTAAAACGGCGGGGCGCAGCGAGAGCGTGCATCTGGCGCTGTTTCCTTCCCCGGCTGAGATTCTGGGCCATGCGAGGGCAGAGGGCGAGGGTCGGTCCGGCGAAGATCGGTCCAGCGAGGGTCCGTCCAGCGATGACAAGACCGCGCAAGATTGGACGACGCTGCGCTCGGTGCGCGACGAGGTTCTGAAGGCTCTGGAAGAAGCGCGCAATAAAAAGCTGATCGGCACTGGCCTTGAGGCGCAGGTTACTTTGGCCGCGCCCGATCCAATTTGTTCCGTGCTGTCTCGATACGCCGACCAACTACGGTACTTGTTTATCGTGTCGGCGGTGAAACTTACACAGGCGTCTGGCAATGGCACGGGCAGCGTGCACGTAGAGGTCAAGAAAGCCGATGGACTGAAGTGTGACCGCTGCTGGAATTACTCCACTCACGTCGGCGAGGACAAGGAATATCCTACGGTATGCGAGCGCTGTAGCGCCGTGCTGAAGGAGTTGGGCACGTAATCGATTCGAAGTGAGAGCGGACTGTGAAATGGCGAAAGCTGCGTATATTCTTCTTTACAGTGCTGGCTCTGTGCCTGATTCCGGCCACGCGCTACTATCAGATTGATCAACCACTGCTGCGGCTTCTGGCGGGGTCTAACCACGTAGATCCTTTGTCTCTTCACCTTGCTGGAGAGTTTGTCGAGAGTAATCTTGGAACTCAGCAGGATGCGGACGGCTCGGTGACAGTGCGCATGATTGCGCAGCAATACCTGTTTATTCCTCATTGCATTCTGGTTCCAGCGGGCGTTCCGGTTCATCTTCGGATTTCCAGTGCGGATGTTGTGCATTCTCTCACTTTCAACGGCACGGAATATGCCGTGAAAACCTTGCCAGGCACGATCAGCAAGGCTGAACTTCATTTTCCTCTCGCGGGAGAATATAAGACGGTTTGCCGTGAATTTTGCGGTGCGGGACACTACGCAATGCGATCCGAGTTGAAGGTTGTGCCTCGCGAGCAGTTCCCTGCCTTGCGTCCTGACGAAAGAGGAACCTGTGCGGCTCAGTAGGCGGTTTGCATGTTCGCGACCGAACTTTTCGTGGCGACTGAGCGCTGCGGTGATTCTGGCATTGACGCTGCTCCTCGGAGTCGCGGCGACTTCGATTTTGTTAAGAGCGGGGGACGATACTCTCGATCGAATTCCGTCTTATGTGGCGTGGACGCCCGAGACCATTGCGGCAGCCTCAGGCGGAGATGCATTTCGCGGGCTGTTGCTGGCCAAGCGTTGCGATCATTGCCATGGGGCGGAGGGATTCAGTTCCGTCGGCTCGACTCCTAACCTGGCGGGGATGAATAAGCTCGCGATCTGGAAACAACTGGTAGATTTTCAATCGCACAAGAGGACGTCGCGGGTAATGCAGCCAATTGCGGAATCTCTTTTGTCGCGAGATGTGGCTGATGTGGCCGCCTATTACGCGGCGCTACCCGTTTTTCCGGATCCGCAGGACAACCGGGTCTTTCCTCAGACTCAGACCGAACCCGATAATGCGGCGATGGCGGCGCGGTTGATTACGTTTGGAGACGGAGAGCGCGGCATTCCGCCGTGCCAGGCGTGTCACGGGCCGGTGGCTTATAAGATTGGTGTTCCGTCGCTCGCGACCCAGAATGCCGATTATCTTTTGAATCAGCTTCAAGCCTTCGCGAACCGGAGTCGCGCCAACGACATTAACGAGCCCATGCGCACGATCGCGACGCTGTTGACGGACGACGAAAGGCACGCGCTGACGGAATATTATGGAGCGGGGTTAGGGCTGCAGCCGGCGGGGGCGAGCGGAACGAAGTGAGTGCCGGGCGGTGACAACAACAAAAAGCGGGTTCCTCACCGGGCCTTCGGCCCTGTTCGGAATGACAAAGTTTTTGACGGGCCCGACCGCCGAAACTCAAGAGAGTCGCCTTCACACCCAAATCTACCGCAATTCTTCCATCGCCGCCTCGAGCGCTTCCCTGCCGGGGCGTGTTAGCGATTCCGGCAGCGTCGCCAGCGGCTCATGGACCATATTCAGCATATCGAGGAAGCTAGGCGACTTTGTATTCACGTAGAAGATGCCGGTTAAGACCTCGCCTTTGTCGTGGGCCTCGGAGAGGCGCTTCATCGCCGCGATTCTGTCGGTGGGATCGTACTCTTCTTCGAGTTTGCGCAGTTGCAGATGCGAGCCGTCGTGCATGGTGACGCTGACTGTTATCCCTGGATCGTATTCGACATCGATTTCTTCGAAATGGGGAACGAAGCTCATCTCCTGCAAACTCTCCTCGTGATCTTTCACGTATTTATACGACTTGGTCGAGCCCTCATGATCGTTGAAGGTGACGCAGGGTGAGACTACGTCGAGCATCACGGTACCGTGATGCGCGATCGCGGCTTTCAGCATGGTGCTCAACTGCCGCTTGTCTCCGGAGAACGAGCGGCCCACAAATGTCGCTCCCAATTCGATTGCGAGGCCGCAGGTGTCAATCGGAGGGAGATCGTTGATCACGCCCGATTTCAGCTTCGATCCCAGATCCGCGGTGGCTGAGAACTGGCCTTTGGTCAAGCCGTACACGCCGTTATCTTCGATAATGTAGATGAGGGGAAGATTGCGGCGCATGAGGTGAACAAACTGGCCGATGCCGATCGAAGCCGTATCGCCATCGCCGCTCACGCCGAGCGCAATCAGATTGCGATTGGCGAGCATGGCGCCGGTGGCGACGGAGGGCATGCGTCCGTGCACGGAGTTGAAGCTGTGGGACCGGTTCATGAAATAGGCAGGACTCTTCGATGAGCATCCGATTCCGCTCAGCTTCGCGACACGCTCGGGCTTCACACCCATTTCATACATGGCTTCGATGATGCGCTCGGAGATGGCGTTATGGCCGCAACCGGCGCACAGCGTGGTCTTGCCACCTTTGTAATCAAATACCGTCAAACCGATGTGGTTGGTCTTCGGTTCGGGAGATCTGGGTTCCGCTGCGGGCGTGGTCGCCATTTACTTACCCTCCATGGTGCTGAGTTCGTCGGTAACGGAGCGCGCGTCGAGCGGCAGTCCGTCGAGATGGGCGATGCTGCGCAGACGCGTGATGAGTTCAGGCTTCAGATCGAGTTTGAGCAGGCTGAGCATTTGCGCATCGCGGTTTTGTTCTACCACGTAAACCCGATCATGCTGCTCGATGAATTCGGGCACCTCGCGGGTAAAGGGGTAGGCGCGCAGCCGCAGGTAATCCGTTTCAATGGCGTACTCGCTGCGCAGTTGATCGCGGCTTTCGATGATCCCCCAATGCGATGTGCCGTAAGCGATGATCCCGATTTTTGCGTTCGCACTCTTGAGAATTTCGGGACGCGGAACGAACGAGCGCGCGGACTCGAACTTGCGGTTGAGGCGCTCCATGTTGTTTTCGTAGTCGTCGGGCCGCTCGCTGTAGTTGGATTTATCGTTATGACCGCTGCCGCGCGTGAAGTAGGCCGCCGCAGGATGATCGGTTCCTGGCAGCGTGCGATAGCCAACGCCATCGCCATCCAAATCTTTATAGCGGGCGAATCCGCCGAGCTTCGTCAGTTCTTCCTTGGCGAGCACTTTGCCTCGCTTGATGGGCGTGGTCGGATATTCGAATGGATCGGACATCCAGTTGTTCATGCCGAGATCAAGATCTGACATTACAAAAACCAGAGTCTGAAATTGCTCTGCCAGGTTGAAAGCATCCGACGCCATGCTGAAACACTCGGCGGCGGAAGCCGGAATCAGCATGATGTGCTTGGTATCACCGTGGGAGAGGAATGCCGTGGCAAGGATGTCGCCTTGTGAAGTGCGCGTGGGTAATCCGGTGGAGGGGCCGACACGTTGAATGTCCCAGATCACGCCGGGAATCTCGGCATAATAAGCCAGGCCGGCGAACTCCGACATCAGCGAGATCCCGGGTCCGGCGGTCGCAGTCATGCTGCGAGCTCCAGCCCAACCGGCACCGATTACCATACCGATGGCCGCGAGTTCATCTTCGGCTTGAACGATGGCGAACGTGGCTTTGCCGTCGGGACCGATGCGGTGTTCTTTCATGTATTCGATCATCGTCTCGACCAGCGACGACGAAGGCGTGATCGGATACCATGTGACGACTGTGCACCCGGCAAACATGCAACCGAGAGCCGCGGCGGAATTGCCGTCAATGATGATCTTGCCCGCGGTCTTGTTCATGCGTTCAATGTAGAACGCGCCGCGCTTCTGCAGACTGGCTTTAGCATAATCGAATCCCGCCTGCGCCGCGGCCAGATTCAAATTCGCGGCTTTTACTTTCTTGGCGAACTGCTTGCGGATCGCCTTCTCAACCTCGCGCATTTCAATTTGAAGCAGTTGAGCGACCACGCCCACATACACCATATTCTTAACTAGTTTGCGCAGCTTGGCCTCTGGGCAAACGGCCGCTACTAGTTTGTCGTAAGGAACCGAGTAGAAAATCAAATCGTTGCGCAGTTTATCGAGGGCGAGTGGCTCGTCGTAGAGGACGGAAGCGCCCGGCGCCAGGGACATCACATCGTCCTGCGCGGTTTCAGCGTTCATAGCTACGAGGAAATCAATTTCTTTCTTGCGGCCGATGTACCCATCTTTGTTGGCGCGAATTGTGTACCAGGTAGGCAGCCCCGCGATGTTGGAGGGGAAGAGGTTCTTGCCAGAAATCGGCACTCCCATCTGAAAAATTGCACGTAACAATACTGTATTCGAACTCTGCGAACCTGAGCCATTCACCGTGGCAACCTGAATGCTCATGTCATTGACGACGCGCTTTCTCCCCAATTGCCCGCCGGTACCCTGAGGAGCAACATCCGTAGTGGACATCCCAACACCTTCCTTTGATTAACGGGCGGAATGGTCCGTCCGAATTGATCTTGAAGGGAACAGATAATTATACGGCGGCAGCCGTTCCCCGGCACGGCAAATCGCCCGCCTGAAAGCGGAGAGGAACCTATTTTTGAAATAAAAAGAATCGTTCGGGATTCAGGATTCAGTCTTGAAGAACTGGGCCATGTTGCGGAATTTGTTATATCGCGAGACGACCAAATCAGATGGCAGGATTTTCTTAAGTTCGGCAAAATGCTTCTGCAGACTGACATCCAGCAGGTTCGCGGCAGCCTCGTAATCGCGGTGTGCGCCGCCTTCCGGTTCGGGCACAATGTCATCGATGCAGCCCAGTTCACTGAGATCCGTAGCTGTAATGCGCATCGCTTCCGCCGCAAGTTCCTTTTTGGTAGCGTCACGCCACATAATGGCGGCGCAGCCCTCGGGCGAAATCACGGAGTAGACGGAGTTTTCCATCATGAGCACGCGGTCGGCCACGGCGATTGCAAGAGCGCCACCGCTGCCTCCAACGCCAATCACTGTTGCGATGATGGGAACTTCAAGGCGCGCCATTTCGCGCAAGTTGTGTGCAATCGCTTCGGCTTGACCACGTTCCTCGGCGTGAATGCCGGGGTAAGCGCCGTCGGTATCGACGAGAGTGAGAATCGGGCGGCGAAATTTTTCCGCTACTTGCATCACGCGCAGCGCCTTGCGATACCCCTCCGGGTGAGGCGTTCCGAAATTGCGGTAGACACGCTGTTTCATGTCCCGACCCTTTTGGGTGCCAACGACCAGAATTTCCTCGCCATGAAAGCGGGCCATGCCGCAAATAATCGCGGCATCATCACCAAAGCTGCGGTCGCCGTGGATTTCGCTGAAGTCTGTAAACAGGCGCTCGATATAGTCAAGGGTCTGAGGGCGCTGAGGATGGCGCGCCAACTCCGTTTTCTGCCACGCGGTTTGCGATCCCTTCATTTCCTCTCGCAGGGTTTGAATACGCTCGTGAAGTTCTGCAAGCTGGCGGGGCGTGTCTTCATTCTGTCCCGGCAACGCCTCGATCGACGCCACCTGGCGCTCGATCCGCTCTAATTCCTGCTGTGCTTTTTGAATTGCTTTCATGATTCAACGGAAACGGATAATGGCTCAACTGATCACGCGCACACTCCCCCGCCCGCACAACTGCTCGACGCGAGAGATGAAGTTGCGATCCGGCAGCACATTATAACCTTCGGCTTCCATCACTACCATGAAATCCCCCGCACGTTCCACGTCAAACAACACGCGCGCTTCGCCCTTGCGCTCACGGAAAAGCGAATGCAGATCGTCTACCGTGGACTCACCGGCGGTTTCAAGCGGCACGCGGATGCGAATGGCGCGCGGCAAAGGAACTTTGGCTTCCTCCAGCGGCATAATCTCAGCCGCGGTGATCTTGGGGTTGGCGCTCTCTTCGATTCTCACCCCGGCCCGCACCAGTACCGGAACCTCAAGCTTCACTTTGTCCTGAAGGCGCTTGTAGGCTTCGGGAAAAACGATCATATCGATCGTGCCAGACATATCTTCGAGCGTGGCTTGCGCATAAAAATCGCCGCGTTTGGACTTAAGCACTCGCAGGTTCGCAATGATGCCGGCGGTTGCGATGGTTTCATCTTTGCCCGTGGACTTTGTCATCGCGCCAATTTCGACGATGTTCAGCGCCTGCAGATCCTGCAGCTTGTCTTTGTACTTCTCCAGCGGATGCCCGCTGATGAAGAAGCCAAGAATTTCTTTTTCCGCGGTCAGGCGAGCTTGTTCGTCCCAGTCGGGAATGTTTGGGAGCTTGTCCGTATTCGCCTCGGTCTCTTCCTGCTGGAACACTCCGAACAGGCCGTGCTGGCCCGATTCCGCGTCGCGCTGCGCTTTCTGGGCGCGCTCCATGGCGCGATCGAGAACGGTCATCAATTGCGCCCGGCGGCCCAGCGAATCCATCGCGCCGCTCTTGATCAAGGACTCGAGCACGCGCTTGTTCATGAGTCGAAGATCAACGTTCTCGCAAAATTCGTAGATTGACTTGAAGAGGCCGAGTTTCTGTCGCGCCCCCACAATCGACTCAATAGCATTGCCGCCGACGTTCTTCACTGCCGCAAGTCCAAAACGAATGGCTTCGCCGTGAGGCGTGAAGTTTGCGTCCGAGACGTTGATGTCTGGGGCTTCCACAGCAATGCCCATCTCTCGGCACTCGTTGATGTACTTCACGACGTCATCCGTGCTGCCGGTAACGGACGTTAGTAAAGCCGCCATAAACTCGACCGGATAATGCGTCTTCAAATACGCTGTGTGATAAGCCAGCAGAGCGTAAGCGGCCGAATGCGACTTGTTGAATCCGTAACCCGCGAACTGTGCCATGAGGTCGAAAATCTTCTCTATTTTCTTCGGCGGAAATTTGCGCAGAGCCGCGCCTTCGACAAAACGCTCTCGCTGTTGCGCCATTTCTTCGGCCTTCTTCTTGCCCATGGCGCGCCGCAGCAGGTCTGCTTCGCCGAGAGAGTAACCAGCGAGCCGGTTCGCGATCTGCATCACCTGTTCCTGATAGACGATGACGCCCAGAGTTTCCTCAAGAATTTCTTTCAACTCAGGGAGTTCATACTCTACTTTCTTGCGCCCGTGCTTGCGATCGACAAAATCATCGATCATGCCGCCCTGGATCGGTCCGGGCCGATAGAGCGCATTCAGGGCGGTAAGGTCTTCGATGGAATTCGGTTGGTATTTGCGCAATACGTCGCTCATGCCATGCGATTCAAACTGGAAGACGCCGGAGGTCAATCCCTTGTGAAAAACTTTTTGGTATGTCTTTTGATCATCCAAGGGAACGTTTTCCAGCGTGATGGGCGTTCCGCGGGTGTGCGCGATTAGTTTTAGCGCATCCGTAAGAATTGTCAGGGTGGTCAGGCCGAGAAAATCCATTTTCAGCAGGCCCATCTTTTCGATGGCCACCATGTCGAAGGCGGTGACGATTTCGTCGTTTTTGGTCTTGTGGAGCGGGACCAGTTCAGTCAGAGGCCGCGGCGAGATGACCACACCGGCCGCGTGAACTCCCGAGTTGCGCACCATCCCCTCGAGCCTTTTCGCGGTCTCCATCAACTCGCGAATCTGGCCATCTTTCTCCATGGCGTCGCGCAATTGCGGGGAATCTTCGATGGCCTGGTCGAGGGTAATGTTGAGTTGCGTGGGCACCATTTTGGCGATGCGATCGACATCGCTGTAAGGGATGTCCATGGCACGGCCCACGTCTTTGATGGCGGCCTTTGCCGCCATCGTTCCGAAGGTGATGATCTGCGCGACATTGTCGCGGCCGTATTTTTGGGTGACGTAGTTGATCACTTCACCGCGCCGGTTCATGCAGAAATCAATGTCGATATCCGGCATGGACACGCGCTCGGGATTCAAGAAGCGCTCGAAGAGCAACTCGTGCTGCAGGGGATCGATATCGGTGATTCCGAGCGCGTAAGAAACCAGCGATCCGGCCGCCGATCCGCGACCCGGACCAACGGGAATATCGTGCTCTCTGGCATAGCGGATGAAATCCCACACGATCAGAAAATATCCGGGAAACCTCATCTGCTGAATGATCGCCAGCTCTCGTTCCAGGCGCTGCTCGTAATCCGTAATCGAATGCTTGAGCTTGCCTTGCTCATGCAGCGGGCGCAGTGTTTCAAGGCGGCGCGCGAAGCCCTCGCGGGATACGTGCACAAAATAGCTGTCAATCGTGTAACCCAGCGGGACTTCGAATTGCGGGAATGGTATCGCCACTTTTTCCAGGCGCAGACTGCAGCGCTCGCCGATGTCGAGCGTGCGCGCCAAAACTTCAGGCGAGTCCTTGAACACGCGATACATCTCGTCATGGCTCTTGACGAAGAACTGCGTGCCCTCAAATTTCATGCGTGCCGTATCGCGGATCGACTTGCCAGTTTGGATGCACAGCATCACGTCCTGAGCGTGGGCATCGTCTTCGCAGAGATAGTGGCTGTCGTTGGTCGCCACCAGCGGAAGGCCGAGATCTTTTTCCAGCTGAAACAGGCCGGGATGGATTTTGTGTTCCATGGCCAGGCCCTGATCCTGAATCTCGAGGTAAAAATTATCTTTCCCGAAAATATCGCGGTATGTTCCCGCGGCTGCACGGGCAGCGTCGTAGTTCCCCTCCATCAATCGCTCGGCGATCTCGCCTTTCAGGCATCCGGAAAGCCCAATCAAGCCGCGCGAGTGTTCGGCGAGAAACTTCTTGCTCACTCGCGGCTTGTAATAGAAGCCGTGCAGCGAGGCTTCGGAGGTGATCTTCACAAGATTGCGGTAGCCTTCTTCGTTCTCAGCCAGCACCAACAAATGGTTGTAGGTGTCGCCCTCGGGCGGAGTGCGCTCGATGTTGTGATCATCTTTTTTGCAAATGTAAAGCTCACAGCCAACAATTGGCTTCACGTCGTACTTATGTGCCGCATTGACGAAATGTACCGCGCCAAAGATATTTCCGTGGTCAGTCATGGCCACGGCGGGCATGCCGAGCTTCTGGACGCGGTTGCAAAGCTTTTCTACGTCACAGGCGCCGTCGAGCAGCGAGTAATCCGTGTGCAGATGCAGGTGGACGAATTGGGACATAGGCTCAGTTTGATTTTACGTTAGCGCTAATTCTAACGGGAAACGCGGTTACGAAAGCGGGAAGTTATCCACAGTGCGGAGGGTACGTGCGACGAGAATTACTGCGCCTCGTGCGCTCCGGGCAGGCGGAAATCTACGCCGCGCTCATCGTTGACTTTCTGGGTAGCGTCGAGATCAAGTTCTGCAAGCGGAATTTTCTGGGTTCGTTGTGGGGCAAAAACCCACAGCGTCTGGCCGACGATAGCGTAATTCTGCACTTCCTCTTTGCGCTGATCGCGGAAAACCAGAACTGTGGCTGGTGTTGCTTGCGCGGCTTGCGTGCGTTCCGGGCTGGGCGGTCGTTGAGGGGCAGAGCGCGCATAGACATCCGGGTCGCCTTGTTCAGCTCCACTCGGGTCATCGCCGCCCTGAGCGTTCATCTGGGTCGCCGAGTAAGCCGGGTCTTGCTGATACTGGTCGGAAGGCGAATCAGAATCCCACCACCAGTAGGGATCGATTCCGCCGCCGAGGTATGGATAGTATCCCCACCAACAGCCAAACCCGAAGCAATTATTCCGGAAGCCTCGAGTTCGGATTCGTAAACCCACGCCAGAACGGCCGCGATTAAATCCGCGCGAAGCGAGCGGGCCGCGGAAAGCGGGCGCTCGGGAGAACGAACGTTGTGAGAACGAACGAGGCGCGAAACCGGAATGCATCCCAGCAAAATTGTGTCCGCTGCCCGCTACCGCACCGTGTGAAGCGAAGCCGCTGTGTCCGCCAGCGAATCCGCTGTGTCCACCACTAAATCCATGGCCACCAGCCGAGGCATGGCCGCCGCCGCGCTGCGCTGAAAGCTGCACGGATGCCGCCAGGAGCACGAACACCGCAATGAAGAACGGGCGATGCACAGCTTTATTATACGCCCGACGGGAAGGGCGGGGTACTGCCTCAGTTCGCTGCCCGGATGAAAAAAGCTGTCGAGCTGACTCGACCGGACAGCCAAGAGCCTGCCTTGAGCGAAGTCGAGGGCGGCTGTCCCCACATGAAGGGTTTGGTCACGCTACAGGGTGCTATCGTTTTCGGGCTTTACCCTTTTTGGGCGAAGCTTTCTTTGCGGGGTGTTTCTTGGACGCTTTGGCCGGGTGTTTAGCGGGCTTGGGTACTGGCTTAGGCGGCTTCGCCTTGGACTCCGGTTTGGTCTTGGTCTTAGACTTGGCAGCTGAACCTTTGGCCGCGGGCGCTGGAGCTGTCGCTGTGGGAGGCGTTGCGGCTGCAGCTTTTCCCTTCCCTCTTGTAGCCTTCGCCGGACTCCCTGCTGTTACAGGCGCCGTGCCCGCTGCAGCTTTCGGGCCACGTCCCCGGCGGGGAGGTGGCGGTGGGGGCGGAGGAGGCGGCGCGAAGGGCTTCAAGAATCTCAAAGTCTCCGTCCGGGAGCGGAGTTTTCCGTCGAGCAAAAGCATGAAGACGTCGCGCGCAATTTTCGGATATTCAGGCAATTGCGGAGTGATCAGCAACTCCGTCATCTCGGGGAGCGGAATGCGCTGCTGTACCTGCCGCCACTTGGTGAGAAAGTTCTTGATCTTCTGGGCTACGGATTGATGACGTGCCGTCACGGCCAAGAACAGGACCATCTCAGGCCGGGCCGTCGAGAGCAAGTTCCAGGTACGTGAAGGGGTCGCGGCTTCCTTGCCGGTCAATCGTTTGGCCAGATCCTTGGCGTGATCTTCTATGTCGCGCCAAGCCTCAATCAAATCCTTGCGCGGAATCTGCCGCCGCAAATCGGAGATGTCTTTGTCGGAAAGCCGGGCGGTCAGGAAGTGCATTACCGCCGCCGATGGATCAACGGTATAACCCAGATCCACCATCTGCTGACGCGTCTTCATCAGCGTCGCCAGCCCGTTGGTATCGACTTTGGCCGTAGTCCAGTGCGGATGCAGCACTTTGAGCCAGTCTTCTCTTTCCAGAGCGCGCACTACGTTCAGCGGATCATCTTCGTGCGCGAGTTGCGCGATTTCATGCCCGATCGCACTGCGCGAGATGTGCTCGATGTATTTATTCTCTTTCGCCGCGTCAAACCGCTGCTGCGTCCGTTCTTCGAGCGGCCAATGGAAGCGCGCCGCGAAACGCGTGGCGCGAATCAACCGCGAGGGATCTTCAACGAAGGAATAGTTATGCAGAATGCGAAGCAGCTTCGCTTCGATATCCGCCACTCCGTTGAAGGGATCAAGCAGCAGACCGCGCGAGCCCTCATTGAGCGACAACGCCATGGCGTTCACGGTAAAGTCGCGACGGCGAAGATCTTCCTGAATACTGGCGGGAGCAATGACTGGGGGCTTGCCCACCTTCTCGTAGTGTTCGGTGCGAGCCATGCCAATCTCGGCGCGCACATTGCCCGGTAGCACCAGAAAGAGCGTGCGTACGTCTTCGTCGTGGCCGGCAATTTGCGCGCCCGCCCGTTCGAAGTCTTTTTGGAGCTTGAGAGGATTCCCTTGAACTGTGAAATCCAGGTCGCGGATGGTGAAGCCGCTGATGATGTCGCGAATTGCGCCGCCGGTGAGATAAAGGGTGATGCCCGCAGCCCGGGCTACCTCTTGCACCAGATTGACGCCCTTTGCCTGATCCGGCGTCAACCGGATTTCCATTGTGTAAATATAATCAGCCATTCGTCGACAAGCGATCTAAGTTAAACCACCTCGGATGCCTCGTTCGCTGCAAACACTGGAAGCGGACAGCCCTGCGCTGAGGTTTTCCACAACATTTGCACAGGATAGCCCGGTCCGACTATAGCGACTGCGCTCCGCACTCGCCACAAGCCACTCAATATAAGACACTTATACAGGCTTGAGTGACGGCAAGGCAACTTAAAGGAATAACACAACGTTTACGATTTGGCTACTGCCAACGTCGATTCGCACGATTTCCTGCCAATTAGTGCGAGAATCAAAAGTTGGCCTGTCGGGCTTCGGCAATCAGGCTTCGACGGGAACACCTTTGGCCCTATAGCGGAACCGATCAACGCCTTCGGGCGTTTTGTTTTCGCCGAAAAGCCGACACAATGCCCTCGACTCATAAGAAAGTGATCGTCCGCAAGATGGACCGGGATTCCGTCTCTGGATACGTGTCCCCAGCTCAGTTCATCAACGAAGGCAAGCTCGAACTGCTTAACACTGCTGGCAACGTCGTCGCCATGGATCTGCGCGAGATCAAGGGCGTCTATTTTGTGCGGGAATTCGGTGACTCGGAGTCGCTCACCCGGAAGACGTTTACCTCCCGTCCTCGCTCCGAGGGCTTGTGGGTGCGGCTGCGCTTCAAGGACAACGAAATTCTCGAAGGCCTCATGCCCTCGGATCTCACTCAGAACATGTCCGAAGGCTACCTCGTGAACCCACCCGACCAGCGCTCGAACACGCAGCGCATCTTCGTCCCGCGCACCGCGCTGGAATCGCTTACCGTGCTGGCCGTCATTGGAGCCCCCCGCCGTCCGCGCCGCGGACCGACCGACGACCAACGGCAGGTACCCATGTTCGAAGAGTGAGGTTTCTGGCTACGATCAGCGTTTCGACATTGCAATCCGAGAAAACTTGGGGTAAAAAGACAAGGCTCAGGCGCAGGCTTGACCTCCGCGAAAGCTGTCGGGTGAACTCCTTCCTCCTCCTTGCCCGCCGGTCTCGGCAGGCGTAGCTACATCCCCAGCTAGGGTGGTATTTCATGAATGTGCTGTTGTCGTTGGCTGCAAGGAGACTGCTCCGGGTCACAAGCCTGGCAGTGATCATTTGTTCTTTTTCGCGGGCGCAGGAGACGAGTGCTCCGCAAACCGTACAGCTGGCGCGGCCGCTGATCACGCAAGCGGTCGATGAATCGCATCGCACGGTTCTCAAAGGCGACACCCACCCGCTGGCGCGAATGCAGTTTGATCTAGGCACCGCGCCAGCTACGCTACCTATGCAGCGCATGCTGCTGGTGCTGAAGCGCAGCTCCGACCAGGAATTCGCGTTGCGCAAACTGCTCGACAACCAACAAGACAAGCGCTCGCCCCACTATCACAAATGGCTCACTCCAGAGCAATACGGCAAGCAGTTCGGCCCCACCGATGCCGATATTGAAACGATCACTTTCTGGCTGCAATCTCATGGCTTTCAAGTTGCCACCACGAAAGGCCGCACGGTGTTGGCGTTTTCCGGCTCCGCCAGCCAGGTGCAGGAGGCGTTTCATACCGTGATTCACAAATACATTGTCGGCGGCGAGCAGCACTGGGCGAATGCCAGCGATCCATCGATTCCGACGGCGCTAACGCCAGCAGTGGCGGGGGTGCTGACGCTGCACAATTTCTTGAAGAAGCCGCAGATTCGCATGTCGAAGCAGCCCGTCGCGGCGAAGGTTCGGCCGGGCAAGTCTCCGGGACTGACCTTCAGCGATGGTTCGCACGGGATGGCGCCAGCGGATTTTGCCATAATCTACGGCGATCCTCTTGGTCCTACGACTGGGACCGGAGTCACAATCGGAGTGATTGGGCGCAGCAATTTGTACAGCGTGGATTCTCCAGGCGAAGACGTGGCGGACTTTCGCTCCTCGGAGGCGTTCAATCTTTGTTGCGGTAGTTTCAACATTATTCTGAACGGCCCGGACCCTGGCGACCTCGGCGGGGGTGAAGAAGCAGAGGCTACTCTTGACACGACCTGGTCTGGAGCGGTCGCCCCCGGCGCAACTGTGGACCTGGTGGTTTCCGCCTCAACCAACACTTCCGATGGCATCGACCTCTCGGAGGTCTACATTATTGAAAATAATCTCGCGGATGTGATGACAGAAAGCTTCAGCGGGTGCGAAGCTGGCAACACCAGCGCCCAGGCCACTGGCGTTTCAGCGCTAGCGGAGCAGGCTGCTGCTCAGGGTATTACCTATTTCGTTTCGACCGGGGACAGTGGCGCCGAAGGCTGTGACGACCCTAACGGGGAGACCGTGGCAGAGGGACCGGTGTCGGTAAATTTGCTCGCGTCCACTCCGTTCAACGTCGCCGTAGGTGGAACAGTTTTTAACGAACACGGCGATCCTAGCCTGTACTGGAGTGCGACCAATACAGACCAGGGAAGCGCGCTCTCCTACATCCCGGAAGATGTGTGGAACGACAGCTGTCTTTCGTCCAGTTGCGGCAGCAGCGCCAACATCGCGGCGGGCGGCGGCGGATCCAGCATCTTCTTCAGCAAGCCATCGTGGCAAGCGGGAGTTACCGGCATTCTCAACGACAACGCGCGCGATTTGCCAGACGTTTCTTTGACGGCCGCTCCACACGATGGCTACGTGCTTTGCTTGGAAGCTTCGTGTTTGCCTGACGCGCAAGGCCAGTTTTCGATTTACCTCGTGGGAGGTACGTCGGCCTCGACTCCGTCTTTTGCCGGGATTATGGCGCTCGTCGGTCAGCAAATGGCAATGCTCAATCCGACGCAAGGTCCGCGCCAGGGACAGGCGAATTACGTTCTCTATCGCCTGGCAGCTTCGCAAACTGCCAGCCTGGCCGAGTGCAACGGGTCGAGTATTTCAACTCCGCCGGCCAGCACTTGCATTTTCCACGATGTGACGGTCGGCAACAATGCAGTACCGGGGGAGCTCAACTATGGCTCACCGACCGCGCAATATCAGGCTGGCGCTGGTTACGACATGGCGACAGGCCTCGGCTCCGTCAACATCACAAATCTGGTCAACCAGTGGAATTCCGTCACATTCAATCCCACCACGACGACACTCAGCATCACCGAAAGCCCGATCATGCATGGATCGTCTGTGCCCTTCACCGTCGTCGTTTCACCCACGAATGGGACGGGCACACCTACGGGGGATGTTTCACTTTTGGGGGCAGTGAACAACGATGTGGTGGTTTTTAACGACAGTGTAGGCATGTTTACCTTGGGTGCGGCCGGATCTGTTGCTTCGTCAACCAGCAATCTGCCCGGCGGCGTTTATCTTCTGGACGCTCGCTACGCGGGAGACGCCGCCTACGCTTCGAGTAACTCAAGCTGGACAACTGTCTATGTGAACCCCGAGTCGAGCACGACCAGTCTTTCCGTACTCACCATGGATTCCAGTGGGAACGCACTTCCCTTCACCGGCGGTCCTTTTGGCAGCTTCGTCTACCTGCGAGCCGACGTAGCTGGCTCGTCGCTTCACGGCACGCCAACTGGAACGGTTACTTTCAACGATACTTTCGGACCCATTCCCGGCGGCAATTCGTTCCAATTGAACGCCGGCGATCAACTCAACAACGGCAGCAACACGGCCACGCCCAACGGAGTCATCACCTTCGACACCGGCACTCATACCCTCACTGCCAGCTACGCTGGCGACGCCAGTTTCACTCCAAGCAGTAGCACACCTCCGTTCAGTTTCTCCATCCAGCCGGGATTTTTCGCCACTATAGCCTCGAATCAGTCGCAGGTGAATATCTCCGCGCCAGGATCCTCGGGATCGACGTCGGTCACCGTCACCTTCTCCACCGGATTCAGCGGCAACATTGCTCTTTCTTGCTCGGGTCTTCCTTCGGGTGCGGCTTGCTTGTTTACGCCTTCCTCAATAAAGGCCACTGGCAAAGCGACAACAACTTCCTCCGCAATCAGCGTGACCACAACCGCCGCTGCGGCCATGCTGCGGTCGCCGGGACGCGGGTCTTTAGATCGTTGGCTAGCTGTGGCTGGCCTTATGTTCTTTTCCGTTTTGCTTATCGGCGGTCCCAGACGTGGACGTTCACACCTATTGCTTCTAGTAGTGTTAGCTTCGATCGTCGCGACGCTTGGCTGCGGAGGAGGAGGAGGAAGTAAGAGCCAGCCTCCGCCGCCGGTTCCAGCAACGCTAGCCGGAACTTACGCCATCGTGGTTAGCGCCAGCAGCGGTTCGAGCACATCCACCACGGGTTTCACGCTCTTTGTGCAATAAGCATCGCAACCACACTGTGCCGGATGCTCGAAGCAGCGCCTCGTGGTGTACGATCTATTCATCTTTTTCTCGTTAATGCGTTCTCGTTAATGCACTCTCGTTAATATGCTCGCGTTCCTATGAAACTTTCCGCCATTGCATCTGCCCTGAACGCGCGTCTGGAAAATGGCGCTGCCGATATCGAAATCACAGGTCTGAACGGCATCGAGCAGGCTCAGCCCGGCGAAATCACCTTCGTAGCCAATCCGAAATATGCAGCGGCTGCGCGGCTGACGAAGGCCACAGCGGTGATTGTTGCCGAGAATTTTCCTGTCATTCCGGCAGCCACGCTGCGGGTGCAGGATCCGTATCTAAGTTTTGCACGCGCTCTCGAACTTTTTCACCAGCCGCCGTCCCCCTCCCCAGGAGTTCACGCCACGGCGGTCGTCCATCCCACAGCCAAAATTGGACGGGACGCTCACCTGGGCCCTTATGTGGTTGTGGATGAGAACGTGAAGATCGGCGCGAATGCCGTGTTGCTGGCTCATGTAGTGATCTATCGTGGCGTAACCATCGGTGACAGTTTCTTTGCTCACTCCCATGCGGTGGTCCGCGAAAACTGCCGCATCGGCAACAACGTGGTGCTGCAGAATGGCGTTGTGATCGGCTCCGACGGCTTTGGTTTCGCAAAGGCTCACGACGGACATTGGCACAAAATTCCTCAGCCTGCTCCGGTCGTTATTGAAGACGATGTGGAGGTCCAGGCGAACTCTTGCATCGACCGCGCCAGCGTCGGCGAAACGCGCATCCGGCGCGGTGTCAAGATCGATAATCTTGTGCAGGTTGGGCACGGATCGCAAGTGGGCGAAGATGCGTTGCTGTGTTCGCAGGTGGGGCTCGCCGGTTCGACAGAAATCGGCAATCGAGTGATTTTGACTGGCCAAGTCGGGGTGGTCGGCCATTGCAAGATCGGCGAAGCCGCGATTGTCACTCCGCAAAGCGGTGTAGCCAACGACGTTCCCGCGGGGGCATTGGTCAGCGGCGCTCCTGCCGTCGATCATAAACTGTGGTTGAAGTATTCTGCCCTCTTGCCAAAGCTGCCGGAGATGGCGCGGGCTTTGCGAGCCAAGATTCGAAAAGAATAGACGGGGTGCTCTGCACGCCTCACACCATTCCCTTCCTTAACTCCTCCAGCGGATATCTCGTTCCCCGCCAAATGATGCCGTCATTCCAGAGCGCATGGAACATAGAGAGCAGCAGAGTGTAAATAAACAGCGCGGTACTTACCGGGTGCAGAAGAAAATAGTAGGCCGGAACTCCAGAACGCCACGACATGCCCACATAAACCGAAAACATTGATCCCAGCGCGATGGCGTAGGGCAACCGCTCCCATCCGTGCGCCAGCCATATCCCCAGAAATGGCATCAGGTTGAGAAAGGCCAGTCCAAAAGCCGAGATCACCGTACGTGGCCATTGAAAAGACAACACGGCAAAAAAATTCTTCGTCAGGTTATCGACTACTCCCCTTGCGCCCTGCGCCCAGCGGATCGAAATCAGATCGCTGCCGAAAACGTTGCGTTGCGCGAAGCCGGCGTTCTTCACTACCTTACCCAGCTTCATATCGTCCAGCACTTCCATGCGCAAAGCTTTGTAGGTTCCCACTGCGTCATACACGCTGCGGCGAATCAGGTTGAATGCGCCTACGCCCATGTGATCCTGCGACTTCGGATCGGCCACCTTCCACGGCCGGTGCCCGAACACGAACATCGTCTGAAAAAATGCGATCATCATGTACTCGCCCGGACGCTTCATAATCATTTGTGGAAACAGGACGACGTGATCCGCGCGCTCAGCCTCCGCATAGGCCACGGCACGCCGGACGGCGTCATGCTTGAACAACACATCAGCGTCGGTAAATAACAACCAATCGCCAGTGGCCTGGTTCGTAGCCGTCCACATGGCGTGCGCTTTGCCGAGCCAGCCCGCAGGCAGTTCGTGATGATGAATCACTTTCAAGCGCCCATTCATCGAAGGCGCCACGCGGTCCATGAGCTCCCCCGTCTGGTCGGTCGAGCGGTCATTCACGGCGATGACTTCGTAATTGTCGTAGTCGAGTTCGAGCAGGCGTGTCAGGCATCTCTCGATGTCGGCTTCTTCATTGCGCGCGGGCACGATGATCGATACACGAGGATTTCCTGAAGCTACCACCGGATTGCGGTCCCACTCTGGTTTGGAGATATCGGCCACGCTCGGCATGCCCAGTGCGGCATCGACGATGCGAGAGAACCAGGCCAGCGCTAAAATCGTGCCTGCAATCCAGTGAAAGTAATGCATCCCTGCTAGGTCTCTCCTGCCTCTGCCACAGCTGCTTTGAACCCTTTGAATCGAACCGCTGGAGCGAATTTCATTCCATAAAACAGTATGGCTGAGGACGCGATCATGGCGATCACGGGCAGAATGAAAGCCGCCTGCAGCGAGTGCTTATCGGCCACGTACCCCATGAGAGTTGGCGAGGGCACGTCGCCCAGCAGATGAAAAATAAAAATGTTGACGGCCAGGGCAGTGGCGCGAATGTGCGCCCCCACGGAATTGATGACGGCAGCGTTCAGCGGAGAGGTATTGAGCAAAAGAAAGAAAGCCGCCAAGGCAATCGCCGGAACCATGACCGGTCCGCGGGTGAACAGAGCCACAATCATAAAAGGCACGCCCAGCGCCATGCTCGCCGCTGAGACAAAGTAATAAGCGCCTTTCATGCGAGGCAGCACATAATCCCCCAGCCAGCCTCCCGCGAGCGACGCCAGAATGCCGTCGACCACGATGATGATTCCAAACATGAAGTTGGCCGATTCCAGCGAGTAGTTGCGCGCCCGCGAGAGAAATGTTGGCATCCATACCTGAACGCCCCCCAAGGCAAAAGTCATCATCGCCATGCCCAGAGTCGAGGTCCAGAATGCCGGATTTCGCGCCAACCCAATAAGCGTCCCTCGCTCCGGTGTTTCTTTCACCGAGTCGAATCGTCCGCGCTCCGGCTCCCGCAAAAACAGCACTACCAACGCCAGAAGAAATCCCGGCACCGCGGCGACATAAAAAGGAAATCTCCATCCATAGTGCGGACTGAGCTTTCCTCCTAACAGGTATCCTGCGGCCGTGCCCACAGGGATCGCCAAATAAAAGACTCCCAGGATGCGCCCGCGCTTCTCTTCCGGAAACAGATCGGCAACAAAGGTCGGAGCAATGGTCACGAAGGTTGCTTCTCCAATACCGACCAGAGTGTGACGAACCAGCAGTTGCGTGTAGGTATGCGTCACTGCCGTCAGCAGTGTCAGTCCGCTCCAGAAGATCGCTCCTCCCACGATGATGAATTTTCGAGAATAGCGGTCGGCCAGTGGTCCTACGAACGGCGCCGCTACCATGTAGAAAAGGAGAAAAGCACTGGTGAGGTAGCCGACCTGCGTATTGCTCAGTTGAAACTCGGTCTGCACTAGCGGTTGCACCGCAAACAGCACCGAGCGGTCCACATAATTCAGAAGGTTCAGCGCGGTAAGTAAAATCAACGCTGTACGCGGATGGAGTTTCGCAGAAGTCACGGGATCGAGCGAATATAGCACGGCGGCAGTCGGATTATCCCGGTTCTAATAACGATTGACATTATTAACGGCTATCGTTATCATTGCCAGGTGATTAAGACTTTCGCCAACCGGCAAACGGCGGAAATCTGGAAGACAGGCAAGACGGGCGGCTCTCCGCCAGCTAGCGTTACGAAGCGGAAATTGGCAATGCTGGACTCTGCGATGGCATTGGATGATTTGAAATGCCCGCCAGGCAACCGCTCGGAGAAGCTGCGAGGCAACCGCCAGGGACAATACAGTATCCGGATTAACGCCCAGTACCGAATCTGCTTCGTCTGGCGCGGCGGCGATGCCTTTGAGGTCGAAATCACCGACTATCACTAGCAACTAGGAAAGCGATAGTTAAATCCAAACGAGGTGACCCCCATGGGACACGAACAAATTGCAAGAAAAGGCGCACCGAACTGGAGGGTGCACCCCGGCGAGATCCTGCGTGAAGAGTTTCTCAAGCCCCTGGGCATGTCGGCATACGAGTTGGCAAAGCGACTCCACGTTCCGGTTCCTCGCGTCAACGACATCGTACTGCAGCGCCGCGGTATTAGCGCTGATACGGCCGTGCGCCTTTCGCGCTTCTTCGGAACTACGGAGCAGTTCTGGTTGAATTTGCAAGGCGCATACGAAGTAAGGCAGGTGTTGGACGAACAAGCCGCCGAGATCGAGCGCATCGAACCCCGGGCAGCGTCCGCGTCCCGCTGAACAACGAAGTTCTTACTGTCCACTAATCACGAGTGCTTTCCGCCCGGGGCCATCTCGCCACTACCGTCGTGGAGATCCCGCCGCGCGGTCTGAAGTCTCCCTTCACCTCGGCCCACACCGGCTTCGCCCATCGCACCACATCTTCCAGCACGCGATTCACGATGTTCTCCTGGAAAATTCCGAGATTGCGATAACACTGCAAATACTCTTTGTACGATTTCAGCTCCAGGCAAGCTTTATCAGGCTGGTAACGCAGCGTTATGACGCCAAAGTCGGGCAGACCGGTCTTCGGGCACACAGAAGTGAACTCCGGATCGTCAATGACAATCTCATAGCCGGGAAACTGGTTCGGCCAGGTCTCAATTTCAGGGAACTTGGCATCCAATCCGGCAGCGGCGTGCTCGGGCGTGTAGCGGCGCTGGTTTGGCATAAAGATATTGTAGCGTTTGTGCTCTCAAGGCAATCTGTCCCTGAGGGTTCGATCGCCGGCGCGCATCCGCCATCCCTGGCCCGCATCTAAACGTGCATCGGGTCACATAAGACGCGCATCCTTTCGCGCCCGGGTGAGTGGTAAATTAATACTTGCAATTGTCTCTTGTGCACCCTGAAAAGATAACCGGTTGGCAACGAATAACAATTCGAACGGACGGCCTGCGACGCGTAAAGGCCGCACGTGGCTGGCGCTCGGAGCGCTCGCGCTGCTCGCCATCATTCCGATCTTCACTCGTCAGGGACCTCTGCGCGTTCGCACGACCACGGTAGAACGCGGACCCATCCGCAGTCTGATTTCGACCAATGGCAAGGTCGAGCCCATGCAGAATTTCGAAGCTCATTCGCCCGTCCCCACCACGGTGAAGCGCTTACTGGTAAAAGAAGGAGACCATGTTCGTAAAGGTCAGATCCTCCTGCAACTGGACGATGCCGACCTGCGCAGCCAGGCCGCGCGCGCCCAGGCCCGAATGAAAGCCGCGCAGGCCGATCAGGCCGACCTTAACACTGGCGGCACCCGCGAAGAACTTCTCACGCTTGATTCCCAACTCATCAAAGCCCGCAATGTTCGAGATTCGGACCAGCGAAATCTGGAAGCTCTTCGGCGCTTGCAGCAACAAGGCGCAGCCTCCGCCGGCGAGGTCAAACAGGCCGAGGACGAACTGCAGCGCGCCCAGGCCGACGCTACCCTGCTCGAGCAAAAGCAGAAAGACCGCTACTCGCAGCCGGAAGTCGCGAAGGTTCAGGCACAGGGAGCTGAGGCGCAGGCCGCTTACGATGCCGCCGAAGATGCCTTGCAGAAATCCAGTGTGCGCGCTCCCTTCGAAGGTATTGTCTATGCGCTTCCGGTCAAGCAAGGCGCCTACGTGCAAACCGGAGACCTGCTGTTACAAGAAGGCGATCTGTCGAAAATGCTGGTGCGGACTTTTGTCGACGAGCCTGACATCGGCCGGCTTTCTGCTGGACAAAAAATCGAAGTGATCTGGGACGCCGTGCCTAGTCGCATCTGGAATGGAGTCGTCAGTACGATTCCCGCTACAGTGAAGCTTCGTGGCGCGCGCAACGTGGGCGAGGTCACCTGCACGGTCGACAACCATGATCTGCGCTTGTTGCCGAACGTGAATGTTGGCGTCACCATCATCACTGCGGAACACAGTGGCGTACTCACGTTGCGGCGCGAGGCTGTTCGCATGGACGATACCAAGCCTTACGTTTATCAGGTAGTCGATGGGGAGTTGAAGCGCCGTGAAATCGAAGTCTCACTCCAGAACCTGACCCGCGTCGAGATCACCGCCGGGCTGCCCGAGAATGCGGTCGTAGCTTTATCCTCAGCCGATGCCAAGCCCCTCGCCGATGGCGCCCGCGTCAAAGTGGTGCCTTAGTCAATGAAGTGGATTATTAGTTGTGATCATCGCGAGCAAGCCCTCCTTGCGCAGTTAGGGATCTCAAAGACTCGCGGGCTGTGTCGCGTTCCTTGCGAAGCGATCACTGCCCGTTTGGCTCGCGTCTTTTTTGTCCTGCTTTCGATCCTGACATTCTCCTTCGTGGCGGCAGCCGAAACTCCCCAAGATCTTCTCGTCAACGGCCGCGTGGATCAGGCGATGCAAACCCTGGAGCAGCAAATCCACGTTTCTCCCAGCTCGGAATCCTACAACCTGCTCTGCCGCGCTCATTTCGAGCTGGGCGATTGGGACCAGGGCATTCCCGCTTGTGAAAAAGCGGTCGAGCTCGCACCCGAGAATGGTCTCTATCATCTCTGGCTCGGCCGAATCTACGGAGAGAAAGCAGATCATGCCAGTTTTGTCAGCGCAGCTGGCCTGGCCAAGAAGGTTCGCACCGAGTTCGAACGCGCCGTCGAGTTTGCTCCCAACAGCTGGGAAGCCCGTACTGACCTCGCCGAGTTCTATCTGGAAGCTCCAGGGATCGTGGGTGGCAGCAAGGACAAAGCTCGTGGCCAGGCGGAACAAATCGCGCCGCTGAATCCCGCCATGGCCCACTGGGTGAAGGGACGGCTTGCCGAGAAAAGCAAAGAACCCGCCGCCGCGGAGCAGGAATATCGCGCAGCCATTGAAGTGAGTCACGGCGGTGCTCGTGCCTGGCTGAATCTCGCTGGATTTTACAGTCACGAAAGACGCTTCGACGATATGTTGCAGGCTTTGCGCACCCTGGAGTCGAGCCCACTCGATCATCCCGGTGCGTTAGTCGATGGCGCTGATATCCTGCTGCGCGCCCGTCGCGATTACCCGTTGGCCGTTCGCCTTTTGCGACGCTACATCTCTTCTACGACTGTAGAGGAAGCCCCAGTCTTTAAGGCGCATTACCTGCTGGGCGAATTGTTCGAGAAGCAGGGGGACTGTTCCGCCGCCGCCGCAGAATATCGCACGGCTTTGGCCATGGCCCACAGCTACCATCTTGCGCAAGATGGATTAAAGCGCGTTAGGCGGTAAACCATAACCGGCGGCTTATTTACCAACAGCCTGACTTACAATGACGCACGCAAACGCAACTCGTTCAAGCACTCTCTCAAGCCACTCGATTCCCGCGAGGTCGCTACTTCCTCGAAAATGTGGCGACCGAAATGGCCGAGCTTAGCCGAGTCTATCCAGATGGCTTGCTCCGTGTGCGCGGAAATTACAGCCGGTTGGTCTGCAAAATCGGTCCGCCATTTTTTCCGTCCGGATCGAGCGAACCCGCCACGGTGTAAAGGCGATTCGGATCGGTCGGGCCTATCACCGAGCAAAAATAGTTATCACAGATCGTGAAAGCGTCGGCCAATGCGTAGTAATAAGGAACGTCCGCGCGATTGTAGTAGCCCATGCTCAGCACCGCGTCGTTGGAATCAATCGCAAGACGTGAAGTCACAAATCCGTCCATAGCGCCGTTATTCCAGCTCTGGTGCTGTGGCACCCAGTCGTGCGAGATGTCACGCGTGCAAGCGGTCGTGTCCAGGTGAAATGGCAGCAGCGCGCCCGCCGGCGAGCTGATCGTGTTCGCTGGATCGGGTTGCTCGAAAGCCGCGCTCTTGTCAGAAAATCCACGGACCCCGCGGTAGCTTCCGAAGTAGTGATCGAAAGACCGGTTTTCCTGAATCAGGATCACCACATGTTCGATATCGGTTAATTGGGAGCATCCGGACGGAACGGAAGGAATCAAGCGGGAAACGCTGCCACAACCTGCAACCCGAACGACCCTAGCTCCGCAACTGCGGTGGCAGCGCCAAGTTTTAGTAGTCCTCGCCGAGTAAAGGGCATGTAGTAAGTCTTGGATGCAGTCTTCGCCGCAAAGGTAGGCGGGGATCACTGACCAATGCTGGGCGTCACGTTGAAAGCCCATTCGTAGGAAAATAGATCGATGACCACGGTGCGAATGGACAAATGGTTGTGGGCTGCCAGATTCTTCAAGACCCGCTCGTTAGCCGCACGAGCCTGTGAACTTGGCAGGATTCAATCAAACGGCCAGCCGGCCAAGGCTGCGCGCGAGGTCCACATCGGAGACATGTTGCGCGTTACCAACGAAGGCGGCGAGTTCCAGATCGAGATCCTGCTTCTCAGCGACGAGCGCAGGCCAGCTCCTGTCGCGCAAACGCTTTATCGCGAGACCGAGGCCAGCCGCGAACTCCGCCAGAACGTAGCAGCGGAACGTAAGGCCATGAAGCAGTTTGAAGAGTTACCGGCGGGCCGGCCCTCCAAACGCGATCGACGCAGAATCATTCAGTTCCGGGGCAGGGGCTGATCGCAGCGGCGGGATCGCCAGCGTAAAGATACCGTACAACACTACAGCCCATCGAGCCACGACTGGCAAAATTGCGAACTTCTCTACTTGCGCTCACTATTTTGAGCATTTTGTGCAACATCCCCGCCAGCGATTCCGTCAAAATAGAACCTGCGTTCGCGAGCCTCCAATGGGAACGCCGAGCGCCGGAAGAAACCTTTAAGAGGACGGATTGTCGAGCCCCGAACCAAGCAAGCAGCGAAGTTTGCGTTCCCTGGAATGGTTGAATTTCTTTCTCGCCAACGTGCTCCGGCGGGGGCAATGGTCGACACGGTTCACCACAAACGCGCGCTGATCGCGGCCAGTCTTGGTTTGCTGGTGTGCGATGCGTTTTTGCTGATGGGACACTCCAATCCGTTTTCAGTTTATGCAGCGCAACTTCTCATCGGAGGTGCCGGACCTTTCCTGGGACCAACCGTGGCGGCCATTACGCTGGGTATGGTCGGGGTGAAAGCATGCGACAGGCAGTTTGGGATGAACCAGGCATTCAACTCCGCCGGCAACGTGTTCACCGCGCTCCTGATTGCATACGTCAGCTATAAATTCGGGTATCGTGCCATTTTCCTCGTGGCCGTTGTGATGGCCATTCCGTCCGCGCTGGCGGTGTTTACCATCGACGGTAAACAGATCGATTACGCCCAAGCACGAGGAGCTTCCGACGGGAGCAAGAAAGTAAAGGCGGAAGGATTATCCGCTCTCGTGAGAGACCGAGTGCTGCTCTTTTTTCTGGTAGCTTCATTTCTATTCCACTTGACCAACGCAGCGATGTTGCCGCAGTTGGGCGAAATGCTCTCACAGAAAAATCTGAAGACCGCCGCACCCTTCATGTCGGCATGCATTATTGGGACGCAGTTGGTGATTTCGCTTTCCGCTGCATGGATCGGCAAGACCGCAGCCACAAAAGACGAAAGCCATTGCTGCTTTTGGGCTTCGGAGTGTTGCCCATCCGCGGGCTTCTTTATACCCTCACCCATACGGCTTGGGTTTTGATCGGCATTCAGAGGCTCGATGGGGTGGCCAATGCCATTTTCGTGATCGTCTCAATCCTGGTGATCAAAGACAGAACGCAGGGCACCGGGCGGTTCAATCTCGCCTCGGGTGCGCTGGCCACCATGGTAGGAATTGGGGCCGCTCTCAGCATGACGGTGGGCAGCACATTGATTCAACGTCTCAGCTATCGCGCGTCTTTCCTGGGTTTGACGTCTTCCCGTTATGCTTCTCTTTAATCTGGGTCACAAAGCGCCCGCCCCGACTCATCGTTATCATTTCTCTCACACCAGATTGTCCGTAGAATCTTTCCAGATACTGCGAAGGTGAAAACAATGAAGAGTAGATCGTGCTGTGCTGTGCGCCTTAACACAAACACAACGTTAGCGGCGCTGCTCATATTTCTGCCCGCTACCCTGCTGGCGGAGCCAGTCACGCTCCGGCAGGCGGTGGAGGCGGCACTGCAACATGCCACCGGGGTAAGCATCTCTGCCGCTGATGAACTACATGCCTCCGCTAGCTACCGCGAGTTGCGCAACAGCTATATTCCGCAGCTAAATGCAGGAGCGGGCATCGGGTGGTCCGATGGCTTTCCGCTCAGCCTGGAAGGCGCCGCCCCTTCACTCTTCAACGTGACCGCGCAATCGGCGCTCATAAATCCCGCTCTGAAAGATTTCATTCGCGCCGCCCAGTCCGACGTCAAGGTTAACTCTCTGCGCACCAAAGACCAGCGTAATCAGGTGATCCAGGACACTGTGTTGAGCTATGCGGAACTGGCGAAATGGGAGCGGCGTTTGAGTGCCTTGCGTGAAACGGAAGCCGCGGAGCAAAAGATGGAAGCAGCCGTGACCGAGCGCGTGAAAGAAGGCATCGACAGCGAGATGGATGGCAGCAAAGCCCGCTTGTCGGTGGCTCGCGTGCGATTGCGCCTTGCGGAGGCCAGCGGCGCGGCCGACGTTCTCCGCGAGCACCTCTCTAAACTCACCGGACTTCCAGTTTCCTCTTTCCAGATCGACCCTGAGTCGGTGCCAGCTCTGCCTCCCGCAAAACAAGATGAGGATTTCTCCGGCAAAATCACGGAGGCAAATCCCCAGGTTCAGGCTGCGTTTGAACATGCTCGCGCGCAATACTTGCGGGTAGCTGGTGAACGCAGGTCCCTCTGGCCCAGCGCAGACTTCGCCGCCCAGTACGCCAACCTCGCCAGCTACAATAACTACGAGAGGTTTTACCGAAGCTTTCAGCCCAACAATGCGACCGTCGGGGTAGCCATCCACTTGCCTTTTTTGAACTATGCCCAGCACGCTCGCGTGCAGGAGGCTGAGTCGGAGGCTCTCAAAGCCCAGAAGCAGGCGGAGGCTGCACGCAACCAGGTCTCGGAAGAAACCTTGCGCCTCCAGCGGTCCGTGACTCAAATGCAGGCTGCTCGCGAAGTGGCGGAACTCGAATACGAAATCGCGCAGAAAAACATCGAAGCTATCCGAACTCGCATGACCTCCGCCACGGCCAATTTGCACGATCTCGATAATGCTCAGGTACAAGCCAGCGAACGCTTCATCACTTTGCAAGATGTCACGTTCGAACTGGAGCGCAGCCATGTTGCTTTCATGCGCGCCACTGGCGATCTAGAAAGTTGGGCTCTCGGAACAAGATAATGCGAGCGCTCTTGATTGCTCGCTGGAATTCTTCGCCAGGAGCGATGGTAGACTTGCCCCGTTCCCCGGTCCTCACGGACGCGTCTTTTCCGCTGTTCACTGCATCAAAGCTTCAGTTCGACGCATACCTCTTCGTATCCGTCGCGACCGGTAGGTAAACTTACCCTAAGGAATTCTACGGGTTGGGGTTACCAAAATTTATTCTCAGGCAGGACGAACCTGCATAAACACTGCTTTTCGACCATATCGACCGCCCGCGAATGATAAAATAAGTACTCACCCAATATGCCTCTCAAAACACTGTTTTTGAATCCACCGTCTTTCGAAAACTTCGACGGAGGCGCTGGCTCTCGCTGGCCCGCCACCCGCGAGATAGAAAGTTATTGGTACCCTGTTTGGCTGGCTTATCCGGCTGGGATGCTGGAGGGCGCGCGTCTGCTGGATGCCCCGCCCCATCATATTTCAGCCGACGAGACCATCGAGATTGCCAAGAGCTACGAATTTCTAGTTTTGTTCACCAGCACCCCTGGCTTCCCCGGCGACATAGGGTTGGTGCGCGCCATCAAAACTGCGAATCCCAAAATCAAGATTGCTTTTGTAGGACCACACGTCAGCGTGTTGCCGGAAAAATCCTTACGCGATTGTCCGGTGATCGATTTTGTCGCGCGCAAGGAATTCGATTACGCGGTCGTTGACTTTGCCAAAGGCAAGCCGATCGAGGAGATTGCCGGTATTTCGTTTCTGAAAGACGGCAAAGTCGTGCACAACCCGGATGCGCCGCAGATTCAGGATCTGGATGCGCTGCCTCATGTCACCGACGTTTACAAGCGCGATCTCGATGTAACCCGTTATAACGTGCCGTTCCTGCTGAATCCTTACGTCTCTCTTTACACCACGCGCGGTTGTCCGGCTCAGTGCACCTTCTGCCTGTGGCCGCAGACTTTGAGCGGACATCCGTGGCGCAAACGGTCTACGGACGATGTTGCTGCCGAGATGTCGAAGGTGAAGCAGTACTGGCCCGAAGTGAAAGAATTTTTCTTCGACGACGACACTTTCAACATTCAGAAAGCGCGAACCGTCGAGTTGTGCGCCAAGCTGAAACCGCTAGGCCTGACCTGGTCGTGTACCTCGCGCGTCACTACTGATTTCGAAACCCTCAAGGCGATGAAAGAAGCTGGTTGCCGGCTGCTCATTGTGGGCTATGAGTCCGGCGATCAGCAGATTTTGAAGAATATCAAGAAAGGCGCAACCATCGAGCGTGCCCGGCAGTTCACCAAAGATTGTCATAAGCTCGGCCTGGTCGTTCACGGCGATTTCATTATGGGGTTGCCAGGGGAGACGCGCGAGACCATCGACAACACCATCAAGTTCGCGAAAGAACTGGATGTCGAAACCATTCAGGTTTCCGTAGCCCATGCGTATCCTGGCACCGAACTTTACGACTACGCGGTGAAGAACGGGTTCATGGTGGGCGACAACAAGATGGTCGACGAAGGCGGTCACCAGCTTGCCCATATCCAATATCCCGGATTGCCTGCTGATGAGATTCTTTCGGCGGTGCACCGGTTCTACGACGAGTATTATTTCCGGCCCAAGGCCGTCTTCCGCATCCTGAAAAAAGCCGCTTTTGACAATAACGACCGTAAGCGGCTTTACAGGGAAGCGAAGACGTTCTTGAAGTTGCGCGCTGCCCGCAACAAGATGGTCAAGCGTCACAACGACGAGGCCGCGACCGCCGCCGAGCCGGTCAAGGCGTAGAGGAAGCGAGTCAGACGCGTGATTATTGCGTTGCGGCTCGCCTAGATGCTTCAGCGCCAAGAATGGCAGCTCAGGATGACAGGTACTTCTTCTACCACGTGATTTTTCAGTGAACTTGCGAAAGTATCTTGTGCTGGCGGGAGTCACGGTCTTTGCCGCGGCCGGAGACTCCATGCTCTCGCACGGGATGAAGCAAGCTGGCAGCATCTCTCTCAACCATCTGCAAAGCGTCGTCTTCGCCGTGCTTAATCCCTGGGTCGCAATTGGCATTCTGCTTCTGCTGGCGTTTTTCGCGACCTACATGACCGCCCTCTCGTGGGCCGATCTTACTTACGTGTTGCCGGCGACTTCGCTGGGTTACGTGGTGCTCGCGCTGGTCGCAAGGTTCGTACTCCATGAGCATGTCAGTCCACTGCGCTGGCTGGGAATCGCATTGATCACCGGAGGCGTGGGATTCATTGCAGGCGGCCCCGAGATTACTACGCATGCGCATGCGGCCGAGCCTGTGGACGAACCGCGCATCGTGGCGGCTTCCCCAATGCTTCTCGCAAAGGATGCGAGAAATGGGGCACCCAGCGGAGTTGAGCGATGAGAAGCGTTTATACCTGGAGCGCGATCCTCGCCATCGTATTCGCCTCCGTGGTCGGCGATGTCTTGCTGGCCCGCGCCATGAAACAGGTCGGGGACGTGGGGGCCTTGCGGCGCCGCTCCGGGCTGGCAGTCGTGATCCGGCGCACTCTCGGCAATCCGAACTTTCTGTTCGGAGTGATGGCCATGGCCGTCGCCTTCTTCAGCCTGCTGTTCGCGCTTTCTTGGGGGGACGTAAGCCTGGTGGCTCCCGCCGCCGCTTCCCTCACCTTCATCGGCAACGCCGTCGCCGCAAGAATTTTCTTGCATGAGAAGGTAGACCGCCGCCGCTGGATCGCCGCCAGTCTTGTGGCGGCAGGAGTGGCACTGCTGGCGGGGTGAATATCCTACGTCTTGTCATTCCGAATCGGGCCGAAAGCCTGGTGAGGAACCTGCTTTCGCCTGCTGGACAAGGTAATTATTGACAACGCCGCTGGCGAAGTTATTCTGGAAGTGCTTGGCAGGCGGCGGTTCAGGACCAGCATCAAGCCCCGATGACTACCGCTGCTTTCGTGCGTCTGCGGAGAGAGTGTGGTGCACGCTGCCACTTCTCGCAAAAGACGCCAGAAATGGGGCACCGGGCGGCTCTCCGGATCACACACTCTGAATTCGCGCAGGAGCCGCGTGGTTGCGGAGCGTGCATCCTGCCACAGCCCCGAAGTATGCGAAAGAGATGCGTGCCGTGCCGCTTGTTCGGGTCAGCCTGTCTGCCCTTCGGCTTCAGAGAAACCGCCTACCAGCAGGACGAATATGCCCAGAAACAAAAGGCAGCTAATTAGATAGACGACGGAGACTATCGTGTAGCCGGTTCCGAACATTGCGGGAATATACGTTTGTCCTGCGCACTTGATCAACTCGTACCGGGGCAGATGCGGCAGGTTCTGCGTATTAGTTGCAACCATGCAATTGCGCTCTGTAGTATCACCCACGTTCGTGAGGTGAAATCCCACCAAATAGCGCTGGTTCTCTCGATTGACCTCGATCTCTTCGGTGAGGCCCGCACGAACTGCAATCACTGCCCAAAACGCGACGAACATGACTGCAACGAGCAGTCTCGTTAACAGACGATTGGGACGTGCGTTGATAGAGGGCACGGCGGCCAACGCCGCCATCGCCGCGAGTACCCCGCGTCCGACAGCCAGTAAAGCTGTTCGGGGACTAATTCGGTCTTAATGATCTTCTTGGAGATAAAGGCAGCCATGGCTGCTATTAGAACCGTTCCAGCGCGAATCTCCTTAAGGTAAGCAACGACCTTTAGGTGGCATTTTGCGTGGTCATTCCGGCCACCTCGACCTACTTTTGGCACTGAATGTCTTGGTCTTCAACGGTCTTGTGGGGTTTTGGCGGCGACCCGCAGTTGCAGGTAAATTCGTACGTTCTGGGCTCCACACGATTTTGTGCTGCGTGACGCCAAAATCCAAGGTGCCACCGCCTGCGATTGCCCGGTGGGGACGTTGCAGCTGTGAGGCTTTGCGTCGACGGACACCGTGACCCGAGATCCGAACTGTACTATGTCGTCCTCGGAGCGCACAATTAACTCGCGGTAGGTGCTGGCACTCTTCCCTTCTTGGGCCGTCATATGAAACGCGAAATTCTTCTTCATCTGTGAGGGGAGGGGATCGTCAAGAGATTTGTCTCCCTCCGCTACGGCTAGAGACGCAGCATAATGGAGCTTCTTTAGTTCCGTAAGATCGGGCTTACTCCCGACCGCGGTAGCCTTTTGGCCAGCCTGAGTAGCCCAGAGCGCTCCGCTGCTAAAAAGGGCTACGAAGGCCCACGTAAGTCTGCGCACACGTCACCCCGAGACTATGCTCGGGCCTCCGGAGGCATTCTTCTACTGCTTCCGACCGAAGGCAAGTTTTTTCTGGTGGCTGTCCCCATGCGAAAACTTGTCAAGACCCTAGGCATCACCTTTTTCGCGTAAGCCGTTGGTTACATTCGGCAAATAAAGTCTGGAAAATGTCCCAATTACCATCCCTAATGTGATATAACACTTTACAAGTTAACAACCGGCGCAGGCCTTCCCGCTTGCGCTTTTTTGTTTGTCTGTCTGGATCAGATTCTTAATGGTTTCCCTGTAAGTGACTCATTCGGATGGAGTACGGACGTTGCTAGAGATGTCCCATTCACCTCCTCCGGTTTGATATTCTGGAAACAAGGGCAAAAACAATGGCGCAGGGCCTTCGACGGCCATGCGCCTTTTTTTGTGCCCGGAATCGGGTGGCCGACACAATGGGACCATCGGGATCTCGGGCGGGACGAGGTGACGCGAAGCGGGTGGAAGGCTCGCAAGGCCGCACCGAGAGAGCGAAAGAGACAAAAAAGAGCCCTGTGCTGGGTGGCAGAAAAAGCAGCAAGCATCGCGGGGATATATCGGAGATGCGGTTCATGATCGAAGCCTCGAATCGAGGATTCGGAGTGGCCAAGCCTATCGGCGATAACGAGCGCTACGACGTGATCCTCGATAGAGGTCGGCGCAGGATCTGGCGCGTGCAGCTCAGGGGTAGTGGATTTGTGCATCAAAAAGGATTCTCCGTGCGGACCTGCTGGAGAACCTGCGGGAAACCCATGGCCATACACTCCGAAACAAATCGATTTTCTGGCGGCCGTCTTCAGCGGCCACCGAACCCACGGCCAACAAATTTGGTATCTGATTCCAGTGCGCGCCTTGGGCGGGCGGTTAGGCATCACGCTTTATCCGTTCGGAACCAGGCACGACCGCCATCCGCCGTTTGAGAAATATCGTGAGGCGTGGAAACTGCTGGGCAAGCCAGAACCGAGGGAATGAGTCTGCCGAGCACGAGCCGACGAAGGGCGCACCCATCAGCTTTATACCGGGCTGTGGGAATCAAATGCCATGTCGAACGAAATATTTGCGCACATTAGTTCAATTATTTGCACATCGGGCGAGTGATATGCCTGGACGCCGCGCCTGGTGCGGTTTGTCCCGCTGCGGGCCGGAATGGGTGGTCACTTTCCAGTGTCTTATTATCCTGACCGGCCGTAACTCCGACGTAAAGCTCCTTGTATAGCCCGACATAGGACGCTGGTTCGGTAAGGCTGTTTGGCGCGCAACCCGAGCGTCTCGTTTGTTCAACCAACTCTATGCCTGCTGGGATGGGCACTCTTGCTCAGAAATATGGTACGTGGAGTGCTACCGTCGGGTGTGGGCTTGCCGTAGGCCATGAGGCCGAATTCGAGGTCTGGCTTGGGTTTGCGGGGTTGGTGATGGGTAGGGTTCTTCCACTCCGGGTCGTTTCTTTGCTGTTATTAACGGCCTGCGGAGCACTGTGCCAGCAGCCGGAGGAACGGCGTTCGTGGAACTCACTGCCCGACGCGCCATCAGTGCAGGCTTCGGGACTAGCGGAAATTATTCGAACCTCTCCCACTGAAGTGAGCTCGCCTATACTTAAGGCGGTTGGCTCTCAAGGAGCGGCAATGCCGGACTCGCAGTGGCGAAACGCGACTGGCGCTCCCCGGATTGTCTTGAGCGCGATCTATCAACGGCAACCAGCTCAAGAAAACTCGCCCGACTTTTTTAGCAAGCATCTGTATCCCGTGTTGGCTCATCCGAACGTCAGTTATCCTCCTTCGACGAGCGGCAGCATGATGGGCCGGGCAGCCTACTCGGCCTCACGTATTTTTGTCACTCGGGACGAGTCAGGAAGAGGCAGGCCAAACACGTCCTATTTCCTCGCTGTGCTGAGTTCAGCATTTGTTCATACCGCATATCGTCCCTATTGGGATCGGCCGGTTTCCGCGCCCTTCAGCGATTTTGGTTCCAGGATTGGCAACGACGCAGGAATGAACCTTTGGCACGAGTTCAGGCCCGGCCTACAGCAGTTGGTGAAAAGCCATACACCTAAATTCGTCTCGCAGATCGAAGAACGCATCGGCCTTAATTAGGCTTCTCAGAGGAGAGTGCTCGTATCGCGCTCGGCATAAATCCCTTAGCTACACATTAAAAGAAGCGCATTAAGCCGCTGGCGGCTAGATCGGCTGCGAGAAAGTGCGAATCTTTTCGTCCTGCTGCGCGCGTGAGAGATTCCGCCGCCAGGTAGCCGCTGCGCACCGCGCCTTCCATCGTTGCGGGCCAGCCTGTGGCCGTCCAATCACCCGCGAGAAAAATGCAAGGCCACGCCGTGGATTGCTGTGGGCGGTATTCGTCGATGCCCGGACGCGGCGAGTAGGTAGCGTGGACCTCCTTGATAACCGTGGACTTCATCAAATTTGCCTGCTGCGCCCCGGGAAAAAATTCGCGGACTTCTTGGAGAGCGACCTCGATGATCTCGGCGCGCGACTTATCGATGAGACTCTTCGAAGCGCTGACGACGAGTTCGATATAGCTGCCTTCCGGGTTAGCAGATGCCCCGCGCGTCGCCAGCAGCCGCGACTTATGAAACATCCACTGAATGGTGCGGTCGAGAAGGACGGCGTGATCGAGGTCCGTGATCTGGCGGTCGAACCAGAGGTGAATCCCGGTAATGGGAGCTGACTCAAAGTGGCTGAGTTTATCGCGCAGGGGCACGGCTTCTGGAGCTTGCGGCAACAGGTGTTCGAGGCCGTCGAATGGGAGAGCGAGAACGAGATAGTCGAATAACTCTTCGCTGTCGGCCACGCGAATTCGGACCTGCGATGGCTCGGGGGAAAAAGATTCGAGCGAACTGCGGAAGTGAATCTCGCCGCAACGAGCGCGGATGTAGTCCCCGGCGTGATTGTAGAGGTCAGTCAAGGGAATGCTGGGAACGCCCATGTGCCGCGCCGCTGGTGACTTCATGGACTCGCGCACGACCTGCGCGGCGTAAGAGATGGAAATCAAGTCGAGATCTTCGCTCAAGGCGCTGACCAGGATCGGCTTCCAGAAACGTTCGATAGCGTTGGCGGTTTGCCCGTGGCGGTGACACCATTGCAGAAAAGATTGGCCGTTGTCTGGCTGCGCTTTCAGCATCAGAGCGGCGACGGCACGCGAGATTACCAGCTTGTCTTTTGTGCCGAGAAACGGAAAGCGCAGGAACGATGGTGCGGTGTGCAGAGGGGCGGGCAGCGGCGATGAGCGCATCACGGAGGTGCGGCCTCCGGGCTCGATGAATGTCATTTCGTCATACCAGCGGATTTTGTCTTCCACGCCGATTCGTCTGTAGAACTCGACCAGGTTCGTGCATACACGGAAGAGAACGTGTTGGCAGTTGTCGACTACCTCACCGGTGCCGGGATGTTCGTAGGAAGAAGCGCGTCCGCCAAGATATGGGCGGCGCTCGAACAGGGAGACACGGAAGCCGGAGTCGGCCAGCGCGCAGGCTGCGGCCAACCCTGCCAGACCGCCGCCGGCCACGGCTACAGTTGGTTGCGTGGAATCTTGGATCATGTGGGATTCCGGCTCACAGATCTTGGTGACCGCTAAGTAATTCTGCCTCGGGTGAACAGCAGGTTCCTCACCGGGATTTCGCCCGGTTCGGAATGACAAGACTTAACTTTCAGCATGGTACCGATGACAAAGACTTGGCTTTCCGCATGGTTCGGAATAAACAAGTTCGGATTAAGCAAGACTTGGCGTTGAGCATGGTACAGAATGACAAGAGTATCAGGTGAGGCGTTGCAGGAAACCTTTCGCCAGAATGCGCAACTTCTCCCTGACGGTGAGGCTCACCTTGCCGCTGAAGACGTCGTACCGGCGTGTGGTGATTTTTTCCAGCAGCTTGCGGTAGATGTTCACCAGCACCCAGAGAGCGGGCTGGCTATCTTCCGAAATATAAGAGCTCAGTTGATCGCCGGCCTGGTAGAATTCGCGGGCCCGATCAGCTTCCATGGCGAGCAAGGGGCGGAAGCGCGCTGGGTCGGGCGCGGAAAACAGTTCAGCGGCGGACAGGCCGAACTTCGCCAGATCTTCTAGCGGTAAATAGACGCGGCCCATCGCCGCATCTTCTTTCACGTCGCGAATAATGTTGGTGAGTTGAAAGGCGAGACCGCATTGCTCGGCCAGCGACTCGGCCGCCGGATCGCGATATCCGAAGATGTGAATGCAGACCAGCCCTACAACCGACGCCACCCGGTAGCAATATAGTTTGAGATCGTCGAAGGTCTGATACTGGACCGCGAGGCCGGGTACCGCGGCTGTTAAGGATGCCGGCGCGTTCTCGCTCGCGGGCGGAGGATCTACATCCATCGCCGTGCCCATGGCGAGCTCGTCGAGAAGTCCGGCGGGGATGGTGTATCTCCGTTGGGCATCGGTCAAAGCCAGCAGAATTGGATCGTCGGTGGGTTCGCCCTGCTGAGCGCGGTGCAACGACTCGAGCCACTGATTGAGCTTAAGGCTGCGTTCTTCGAGGCTCAGGTTAGGATCATCGGCAATGTCATCGCAGCGGCGCATGAAGGCATATACGGCGCAGAGCGCCTGCCGCTTGCGGGGTGGCAGCACGAGAAATGCGTAATAGAAATTCTTGGCGCTGGTTCGTGTGATGCCGCGGCAAACAGAATACGCCATGGTGAGCTGGGCAGGAGTCGGACTCCATTCGATCAACACCTGCTGTGCTCCTACGCTCATAACAACTTCCCCCATGCGGCCCGCGCGACCAGCGCCAGCTTATGCGTTTTAGAGATAACCGGACGGCGCCCTAGTACGGCGAAGCCCTGGCGCTCAATCGCGTTCAAGATCTCTTGCCCACCGCGGGTGAAGAGTTCCAGATCCACCGCTAATTCTTTGTCTACTCTGTTTACCAGCGGCAGGCCGCGATCAAACCACTCGCGGGCTCGCTGCACTTCAAACTTTATCATCTGGCAAAACGCGGAAGTGTTGCGGTTTTGCGCCAGATCTTCTTCACCCACGGAATATTGCCGCAAGTCTTCTAAGGGAAGGTAGATGCGGCCCTTACCATAATCAACGCTGACGTCCTGCCAGAAGTTGGCCAACTGTAGCGCGGTGCATGTGTAATCAGAAAGCTGCTGACGCTCCGCATCGTGATAGCCACACAAGTAGAGCACTAGATGTCCCACGGGATTCGCGGAATAGCGGCAATAGCCGAGCACATCGTTGAATGTTTCAAAGCGCGTGACGGTCTGGTCCTGGCGGAAAGCGATCAGCAGGTCAGAAAACTCATGTTTGGGGATTTCGAACTTGCGCACGGTTTCAGCCAGAGCGACAAAAACCGGATGGCGCGGACGGCCCGCGTAGCATGCGTCGAGTTCGGCCTGCCACTCATCGAGCAGGGCCAGCGCGGCCCTGGGATCGCCAACTTCATCGCCTAGATCGTCGGAGATTCGGCAATAAGCGTAGACGTTCAGGAAATCCTGGCGGAGTTTTTTAGGAAGAAACCACGAGGCGACAGAGAAATTTTCGTAATGAGTGCGAGCCAGGCGGCGGCAGTACTCGCGGGATTCCTCGATCGACGGGGCAACGTTCGGGATCGCGTACTCGGCCGGAAGGCGGCTCCAGCCGGTGGAAGCGACGGGATCCTGAGCGAGTTCAGAACGGCTGGCGATCGGACTCATAGGCTTAGGAGCATCCTCGGCGTTCGGCTAAACCCTGAGCACAATGAGAACTCTTTGCGTCGCCGGAAGCATTGCCCTCATGCATGGGGTCCTTCGCTCAGGGTGACACGCCACTTTTGATGACAGGCACTTGTATTGACAGGCCTCTCTACGACGACGGGCCAGTTTTCAGCGTCAGTCAGTTCGCCGTTCTACGTCAATCAATGGCCGGGAATAATGGCGGTCTTGATGTCGCCTCCGCGGTTCAGCATGTGGCGGAGCACCTTTTGCAAGCTGGAGAGGGGAGCTTCGCCGGTGATGTAATCCGTAGGGCGGATTTTCTTGGCCGCGATCAGTCCGAAGGCACGGCGCACGGTTTCCGGGGTGTGATGGAAGGTTGCCTTCAGTGTGATCTCGGAATAGTGCAATCTGTTGGTATCGAGTTGCACCTTGGATCCGCTGGCGCATCCGCCGAAAAAATTGACGGTGCCACCTTTGCGAACCATCTCCACGGTCCACTCCCAGGCTTCGGGTCGGCCGACGGCTTCTATCACTACATCGCAGCCGCGCTTCTGCGGAGTAAGCGCGCGTACCGCTTCGACCACGTCCTGAACTTTGGTGGTCTGAACGATTTCATGAGCGCCCATGTGCTTGGCGGCGATGACCTGCTCGTCGCGCTTCACCACCGAAATGACGTTGCAGCCAATGGCACGAGCGACCTGGACAAACATCAATCCGATGGGCCCACCGCCGATGATAGTGACCATGTCGCCGATCTCGACGCCGGTTTCGTGCAGGCCGCGCAGCACGCAGGCCAGCGGTTCGGTCATGGCCGCATCTTCAAATGTCACATTGGCGGGAATGACCAGCATATTGGCTTCGACAATGCGGCGCGGCACCCGGATGTACTCCGCGTAGGCTCCGTTGTTGAAGAGCAAGTCTTCGCAGAGATTTTCCTGGTGCTTGGAACAGTAGAAACACATTTGGCAGGGCGCGGAATTCAGCGCCACCACGCGTTGACCCTTCTTGAAGCTGTGGACGCCTTCGCCGACTTCCTCGACCACTCCGGCCAGTTCGTGACCGAAAAGCGCTGGAGGGACAATCATGCGAGCATGGTAGCCGCGCTGATAGACCTTGAGGTCAGTTCCGCAAGTGAGAGCCACCTGCACTTTGACCAGTACCTCGCCCTTTTCGACGCGAGGGATCGGTACTCTTTCGATCTTAAGATCTTCTTTGCCGTACAGGACGGCAGCTGTCATTTTTCCATTCACTTCTATGTTCCTTCCCGGGCTTCACGATTCCAGGCAATACCTGGCTGAATCACGATTTTCATCGATGCAGGTTTGGGATTGGCGGCAAGCTCCAAAGCACTTGCACCCTCCTGCAGCGGAAAGCGGTGACTGATCAGCCGTTCCAGGTCCATTTCCCGGTTCATCACAAAACGAACAGATTCCTCTTGCAAATCCACGGAAGCGCTATAAGAGCCGACCAGCGCCTTCTCATCCACGCAAATCGCGGCCGGATCCACAACCACTTCGCCGCGCTGGGTTTGCGCGAACAACAACACCCGGCCGCCGGGACGGGCGGCCTCCATCGCAGGACGAATCAGGGCATTGCTGCCGACGGCTAAGATTACAACGTCTGCGCCCCGTCCTTCTGTCTGCTCCCGTACAGAGCGCACCGCGTCCTGCTGCGACGCGTCAATAGTACGGTCAAATCCTAGGCTTTTAGATATTCTAAGCCTCTCGGGGTATAAATCGGAAGTAATTACCGTGGCGCTAGCCCTTCGTGCCAAGACGCTAAGTATGATGCCGATAGGGCCCTGCCCGATGCTCAGCACCGTCTCGCCCGGTTGCAAATGAAGAGCTTCAATTCCCTTCATGCAGGTATTGACCGGCTCGACAAAACAGGCCTGCTCGAAGGAGATGCCGTCGGGAATTTTCACCGTTCCTTCTTCTACGATCCAGTCCATCACTCGGACGTATTCCGCGAAACCGCCTCCGGAGGGCTCGAACCCGGCGCTGCAACCCACCTTCTTGTATGTGGGACACTGCGCGAAAGTCTTGTGACGGCAGTAGTAACACTGGCGACAGGGGATGTGATGAAAAACCACGACGCGGTCGCCGGGCTGGAAATTTTGAACTCCGGCGCCGATCGCCGCGACCATGCCGGAGGTTTCATGGCCGAAAATGCGTGGCACGGAATGCGATCCGGTCGCAATTTTCTTCAGGTCAGTCGCGCAAACTCCGCAGGTGTGCACCCGGAGCAGCAATTCGCCGGGCCCAATCCCGGGCACGGGAACGGTCTCCAGGCGAACGTCATTGACGCCGCGGTAAACCGCCGCCAGCATGGTCCCAGGAATCGACTGGCTGCGGTCTTGGATTGCGATTTGTCCCGCAATAGCCATCACGGTTTAGACGAAACTTAGATGAAATCTAGATGGTCTTCGCTTCAACTGCCTCGCTTAGCGCCTGACGGGAACCCTTCAGATGCTCTCCCAGCATTCTAGCCGCCTTGCCGCTGTTGCTCGCCAGCAAGGCCACGCGTCGCCACAGCCATGGTCGGAGAACTACAAACAACGCGAAGCTCACGCTTTTGAAACGGCCGTAAGCGTCGATGAAGCGGGCCATCTCGGGCATTGTAAAATTGAATTCGTCGGAGATTACTTTCACCGCAAGGAACCTGATTCCGTGCGCGTTGGCAGCAGCAGCGACTGCAGCGGCCTCCATATCCACGGCTTGCGCAGCGTAGGACTGAGCCAGGTTCGCTTTTTGCTCCGCACTGGCCACAGCCATGAATGTTACTAGCGTCCCTTCTCCGCCTGCGATTTGGACGCGGCTGCCGTCGCGGGCATCGATTACGACTCCGGGAGAAAAAATATCACCGATGCGGAGGCCGGTGTTTAGGGCTCCGGCAAAGCCAACCGACAGCAACAGCGCGGGATGGTATAGCGCGATCACGGCTTCCGCCGCCCGACGCGCCGGCTCGACGCCAATTCCACCGCAGACGGCCACAATCTCCTCTTGCTCGAAAAAAACGAAGTTGCGCGCCTCGTAATCGCGCTCGAAGCGCTGAGAACCCTTGACCAGACCGCTCAGTTCGCGCTCCAGCGCTGCTACGATAGCCAGTTTAAGCATAACCGTTGGACCGGAACCACTCGACGGCGCGGCGCAACGCATCATCGACCGGGGTTGTTTTCCATCCCAGCTCGCGCTCCGCTTTGCCGGAACTGGCCCACATTTTTTTCTTCCCCATCCGCACTGTTTCTACTGTAGCGCGTGGCTCCCGCCCCAGCAGGTGGCCAGACACAGTTTCATCCACGGCGCCGGCTAGATAGGCGACAAAATAGGGCAGCTTTACGGTGGGTGACGCTAACCCGGAAATCGCACCCAGCTTATCCAGTATTTGCTTCAACGTTAAATTCTCGCCGCCGAGAATGTAGCGCTCGCCGCTCTTGCCTTTCACCAGCGCCGCGATATGTCCGAGCGCGCATTCCCGAACGTCTACAAGGTTCAATCCTGTCTCCACATACGCCGGGAACTTTCTCTTAAGGAAGTCCACGACAATTCGGCCGGTCGGAGTCGGCTTGACGTCATGATCTCCCAACGGTGTGGTTGGATTCACCGTTACAACGCGCATCGCTCCGCGGCCTGCTTGCAGCGCTATTTGTTCGGCCATGAACTTCGAGCGCTTGTAGTGACCGATCATATCGGCCAGCGCAACCGGCGAATCTTCGTCGGCGGGATGGTCGTTACCGGTGAAGCCGATGGTCGCGACGGTCGAGGTGTAGACAACGCAGCGAACGCCGTTCTTACGCGCCGCTTCCAGAATTGAGCGAGTGCCATCGACATTGGACCGATACATCTCCGAGGGATCGCGGACCCAGAGTCGATAGTCGGCGGCTACGTGAAACACTGTCTCGCAGCCCGCCATTGCCTTTTCCAGGGACGCCGGGTCGCGTAGATCGCCGGTGGCCGTTTCGGCCTTCAGGCCCTCGAGATTCTTCAGATTGCTGGTCGAACGCACCAACACTCGAAGGCCGGCACCCTGCTCAGCAAGAGCGCGAGCTACGTGAAAGCCTAGAAATCCGGTTGCGCCTGTGACAAAAGCTAGCATTCAGCACTCGGCATTCAGTACTCAGACTGCACGGTTCGCAGTCGTGAAAGTCTGGCAAAGGCGGATAACTGGCTGAATGCCGAGTGCTGAATGCTAATTGCTGCCCTTCTCCATTACCTTGGCATATGTCGTCAGGGCGAGCAGCGGGAAGTACTGCCGGTAGAGGTGATATTTCAGATAGAAGACGCGCGGAAAGCCAGTGCCTGTGAAATAAGGCTCGTCCCACGATCCATCTTCTTTCTGCCCACGCAGTAGGTAAGCGATGCCGCGGGCGACGGAATCGCTGCGCGTATCGCCCACTGCCAGCAGTCCCAGAATCGCCCATGCTGTTTGGGAAGGCGTACTTTCGCCAACGCCGCGTAAGGTGGGGTCGTCGTAGGAGCCCACGCTCTCGCCCCAGCCGCCGTCGGGATTCTGCACCATCCGCAGCCACTCCGCCGCCTGCTGAATGCAGGGTTCGTGGTTGTCCATGCCAATTGCTTCGAGGCCGCGCAACACCAGCGCCGAGCCGTAGATATAATTCACGCCCCAACGCCCGAACCAGCTTCCGTCTGGCTCTTGTTCGCTGCGGATGAATTGAATTGCGCGCTTCACCGCCGGATGGTTTTTATCGTAGCCGTAGGTCGCCATCATCTCGAGGATGCGGCCGGTGATATCTACCGTCGGCGGATCGAGCATGGCATTGTGATCGGCGAAGGGAATATATTGGAAAACCATCTTGTCGTTATCTTTGTCGAACGATGCCCATCCGCCGTTCTTGCATTGCATCGACAAGATCCAATCAATCGCGCGTTGCACCGACTCCCGCTGGTAGCGCCCGTTGGGATGTTCTACGCGGCTCAAGCACAGGCAGACCATCGCGCTGTCATCTACGTCGGGATAAAATTCGTTGTTGAACTCGAAGTACCAACCGCCCGACTTGCCTTGCCTGTTCTTGATCTGCCAGTCGCCGGCATTTCGCACCTGCTTCTGGAGGATCCAGTCAGCGCACTTCACCATTCGCGGATCGTTGGCAGGCACTCCGGCCTCGCCCAGCGCGAACATGGCATAGGCGGTATCCCACACTGGCGACATGCACGGCTGCATACGAAACGTACCTTCTCCATTTTTCCCCAGCTCTTCGATACCGAGCTTCTCAAACTCATCAAGCGCCCGAATCACCTGCGGATCGTCGAGCGAATAACCCTGGCAGCGGAGAGCAATGATGGCGTTCATCATGGAAGGATAAATGGCTCCAAGGCCATCGCTCATCTCGAAACGCTCGAGCATCCACTTCTCTGCCTTTTTGAGAGCAATGGAGCGTAGAGGCCGGATGTGCACGCGCTCAAACCAATGGGTCATGCGGTCAAGAAAAAGAAAGAAATTCCGCCACGAAACCAGCTTCTTCGACCAGCGAAGGTGCATGCGGGATTTTTGCATGCCGCCGACAAAAAGTTCTTCAACGCCCATTTCTCGCGGAATTTTTTTGAATGGCTTCTTCGCGTAGCAGATGGAGAGCGGAACGAGGATGGCGCGCGACCACGACGAGATCTCATAGATATTGAACCAGAACCAGTTTGGAAACAGCACAATCTCCGGAGGAATGGCCGGCACCGCGTCGTAATCGTACTGTCCAAAGAAACACAGATAGATCTTGGTAAAGGTATTGACCTCGGTCACCCCGCCGAGTTCGAGGATCTTCTTACAGGCCCGCTTCAGAACGGGATGGTCCGCGGCGTAGCCCGCCAATTTCAGACCGAAATACGCCTTGACTGAGGCGCTGATGTTCGAAGGCCCAGCCGCATAAATACTCCAGCCACCATCTTCATTCTGGTGCTGAACGATCCAGTTTGCCGCTCGCTGGAAGCGGGCGGGATTGCCGGTTCCTAAAAGTGTGTGCAGCAGAATGTAATCCGACTCGAGGGTGGTATCAGCTTCAAGCTCCCCGCACCAATAACCATCCTCGTGCTGGGCGGAGAAGAGAAGCTTGCGGGCCGCGCTAGTGGCGGCGGCCACACGGCTGGCCAAGCCATCGATTTTGCCGAAGCGAAGTTGTGGTGCGGAAGCTAAGCTTGCGTCAGGGGAGTTTGTATCCATGTAAAGTGCGACTCCGTTAGTCCGCGGTAGCACCCGCCGGAGCGGCAGCAATAGCCTCGACAATCTCCGGTGGCAGCCCGAAGCGGACGTTTTCTGGCATCACTTCGAGTTCCTGCACGTTGTCAAAACCTTTGGTGGCCAGAAACTTCATCGCTTCTTCGACCAGGCATTCTGGAGCGGAGGCTCCGGCCGTCAGCGCGATCGTCTTCACATTAAGCAACCACTCAGACTCGATGTCTTTATAGCTATCGATGAGATGCGCGTTTGTGCCCAGGTTCCGCGCTACCTCAACCAGACGATTAGAGTTTGAGCTGTTCTCCGAGCCCACTACCAGTAGCAAGTCAGCTTCCGACGCCACCTGCTTCACCGCGACCTGGCGGTTTTCCGTGGCGTAACAAATATCCTGCGCGGCTGGGCCTTTGATGTTCGGGAACTTCTTTTTCAGGGCTGCGATAATGTCTTTGGTTTCATCGAGGCTCAGGGTTGTCTGCGTGAGATAGGCGACGCGATCCGGATCAGGCACGGACAGCGACTTCACCTGCTGTGGATTGCCCACTACCTGCGTGACCAGTGGAGCTTCGCCCAGAGTTCCGACCACCTCGTCGTGATCGTGGTGTCCGATGAGGATGAGCGAATAACCTTCCCTGGCAAACTTTACCGCTTCCACATGGACTTTCGTTACTAGGGGACAAGTCGCGTCGATTACCCGCAAGCCGCGCCGGGCGCTGTGCTCGCGGACCTCGGGAGAAACCCCGTGAGCACTGTAGATGACGCGCTCTCCGTTCGGAACTTCGTCCTCGCTATCGACGAAGATGGCGCCTTTGCCGCGCAACTCGTCGACCACAAAACTGTTGTGGACAATTTCCTTGCGGACATAGATTGGCGGACCGAAGGCCTCCAGGGCGATGCGGACAACATCAATAGCCCGGACCACGCCGGCGCAGAATCCGCGCGGCTTCAACAAGAGCAACGTCTTTCCCTGACTGTTCGGCACCATCGGACTCCGGTTACTGTGATCTTCCCGCGACCCAGTGAGATGTAAAATTAGCACGGGCAATGGTTATGTTCAGGCTACACGATCCCCATTCTTCCGATGCTATTAAGCTACCGGAAAGTACCCTTCTGGTCAACGTAAGCCACAGAAACGGCGAGGATTAGCAGTGGATGGCGAAAATTCGAGGTCGACTGGCATCGGGGGCGCGCTGCCTACCGTAGCCTCCGCACGCCGTACCCATCCAACGCCCGATCGTTGCTCACAATTGGTACGTTCTCGGCCAGAGCCTGGGCAATCAACATGCGGTCAAAAGGGTCTTTGTGGGGCCCGGGGAGCAAGCCCGCGCGGATCGCGTGATCCGCTGTGATGGTTAGAATCTCGATCCGCTCCCGCCTCAAGTCAGCGACGAAATCTTGGACTAGGCCTGCGGCCGCAGGGAGCCTTCCCAGCCGAACTTTGGTAGCGATCTCCCAGGCAGAGACCGCACTGACCAGCGAAATATTCTCTTGTCGTTCGATCAGGCCGTGGGCGGACCTGGACAGATGCGGGTCAGCCGTCATCCACCAAATCAGAGTGTGAGTGTCAAGCAGGAAGCGCACTGGAGCTCACTCCCAGCCTTCCAGTTCTTCCGGGGGCAGGGGCTCAAAAAACTCCGGCCCAATTTTGACCTTCCCCTTCCAGGCGCCGGACTTCCGCTTGCCACTTTTAGTCTGGATCGCAACTAGCTTCACCACTGGCTGTTTGCCGCGGGCAATGACGATCTCCTCGCCCCGGCAGGCCTTTTCGATAAGACGGGAGAGTTGCGTTTTGGCTTTGTGGATGGTGATGGTTTCCATGCGTGGTTAGCTAACTATTTTAGCTAACCAATTGGATGCCGTCAAGTCTGCGTATCGAGCCATGCTAAATGTAACCCAAGGGGAGGCCGTCGAGACACGTAGGATGTAACCCGACTCAAAAGAGAATTTGAGGAGGGGTTGGATTGGGACACAAGGCGAAGTGGGAGTATTTCCGGGCAGTGTATGAGCGCTATCACAAGGCGGGGCGGGAAGCGAAGCAAATGATGCTGAACGAATTTTGTCTGAACACCGGCTACCACCGGAAATACGCGATTCGTCTTCTGAACAGAGCTCCCCCCGGAAAGCAACCGGAGCGACGGCGGCGTGAACGCCGACCGCGCTATGGCCCGCAAGTGCTCTCGGTGCTGGCGGCGATTTGGGAAGCTGCGGGATAGCCCTGGTCGGTGCGGCTGAAGGCCTTGCTGCCGAACTGGATGCCATGGATTCGTAAGCGCTACCGGATGAGCCCGGCGATGGAGAAACAACTCCTGGGCATCAGGGCTCGGCAAATCGATCGGCGCTTGCGGGCGAGGAAGAGCGAGCGGAAACGGCGTGTCTACGGACGCACCAAGCCAGGTTCGCTGTTGAAGCATCACATCCCGGTGAAGACCGACAATTGGGACGTAACTTCGCCGGGGTTCAGCGAGATCGACCTGGTGGCGCATTGTGGAAACTCGGGAGAAGGAGAGTTTGCCCATACACTGAACCTGACCGACATCCATAGCGGCTGGACGGAGTCGCGCGCCCTGCTGGGGAAGAGTCAAGTGGCGGTGCAGCAAGCCCTGGATGAGATCGAAGGGGTGTTGCCCTTCCGTCTTCTGGGGGTGGATTCGGACAACGGATCGGAGTTTATCAACTGGCATCTGAAGCGGTGGTGTGAGCAGAAGCAGATCCAACTGACGCGCGGGCGGCCATACAAGAAAGACGACAATGCGCACGTGGAGCAGAAGAACTGGACGCACGTGCGCAAACTTCTGGGTTGGGAGCGCTACGACTCGACGGCGGTGGTGGAGGCGATCAACGATCTCTATCGTCACGAGCTACGTTTGTGGACGAATTTGTATCTGCCCTCGGTGAAGCTGGTGAAAAAAGTTCGGGTGGGATCGAAAGTGCGGCGCGTCTATGATGCCGCACAAACGCCCTTGCAGCGGGTGCTGGCTGGGGCACAAGCCAAGCCGGAGCGGGTGGCCGAACTCAAAAAGCTGCGTCAGAGTTTGGACCCGTTTCAACTGGGGAAGTTGATCGACGAGAAACTGCAACGCATCTACGACCTGGCGAATCGGCGGCTCAGTCCGAAAGTGACCGCGGAGAACCATGCTGGACAAACAACACAACGCGGCCGGCGAAACGGCTGTGGAAAAGCCGCTCCGTGGAAAAGTGCCAAACCAGACTTTTCCACCGAGCTTGGAAATCGCGCAAAGAACGCGCGATTCCCACTTTCCCCCCGCCGCGGCGACGGCGGGTCTTCGGTTACATTTCTAATGTCTCGACGATCGAACCCAGGGTTACATTTTTAAATGGCTTGACACGGTCTGCCGCCGGCATTACCTATTCGCTCTAATCATCTGTTCGGCGTGCTTGCGCGAGGTATCTGTCAACTTGGCGCCGCTCAACATGCGGGCCACTTCCTCGGTGCGTTCCTCGCCGACGACGGGACGAATGGCGGTCCGCGTTCTTCCGTTGCGCTCTTTTTTCTCGATCACATAGTGATGATCCGCGAAGGTCGCGATCTGCGGGAGGTGAGTGACGCACAAGACTTGATTGGCGCGAGCCAGGGCTTTCAGCTTTTTGCCAACGGCCTCGGCGGCGCGGCCTCCGATGCCGGTATCGATTTCGTCGAATACCATGGTGCGATGAGCGGATGCACGGGAGGCGCCAGCTTTCGCGGGTGAGGGCGAGGGCGCCCACGCCACACGATCCTTCGACCCCGCCTCTACACTCACCTTGAGCGCCAGCATTACCCGGGATAACTCCCCGCCGGAGGCGATGTGCTCGAGTTGCCGCAGACGCTCGCCGGGATTTGTCGCGATCATGTACATCACCTGATCGATGCCGCTTGCGGTCCAGTTCGCTTCTGCCTCGTCCGTAGTTACGTCAATCCCGAAGTGCGACTTCATCGCCAAGTCGTTGATCTCAGCTTCGACAAGCTTCTCCAGTTTGCGCGCGGCGTCATGGCGTTTTTTCGAGAGATCCTGAGCATTCCGCAGATATTTTTCAGCTGCCCTCGCCAGTTCAGTGCGCAAATCGCGCAGAATTTCGTCTTTGTTCTCAATTTCGGACAGTTTGCGGGCCACTTCGGCCCCGAAATTAATTACGTCTTCCAGCCCCGGACCATATTTCCGCTTCAATCGGTCGAGCAACGCCAACCGGTCTTCGACTTCGGCCAAATGTTCGGGAGAGGCATGAATTCCGCCGGCGTAATCGCGCACCGTTGCCCCAACATCTTCCACGCTGATGCGCGCAGTCTCGAGCGCGGCCAAGGCTTCCCGAAACTTCGGCTCATAGCGGGCCAGCTCTTCAATATGCTTCTGCGCCGCGCGCAAGGATGAAGATGTAGAGGCATCGCCCTCATACAGGAGATCGAAGGCATGAAGGGCGGCATTGTAAATTTTCTCGGCATTGGCAAGGACGCGCTTTTCCTTTTCCAACGGCTCGTCTTCGCCAGCATGCGCTTTGGCCTCCTCGATCTCCCGCTTCTGAAACAGCCAGAGATCCATTAACCGCAGGCGGTCCTGCTCGCCTTGTTCGAGATCTTCGATGCGTGCGCGAATCCTCTTCCACGCTTCGTACGCCGCGGTTAGCGGCTCGACTTGGCTCCCCGCAAAGCCATCCAAAAGGGCGAGACGCGCGGGTGCGTCGAAAGACAGGATCGATTCGTTTTGCGCGTGAACAACTGCCACGTGCGGAGCAAGCTGCCGCAACACCGCAACCGTCGCCGCCTGATTGTTCACAAATACGCGGCCTTTGCCTGCAGCCGCAATTTCACGGCGAATGATCAGCGAGCTGTCCTCCGATTCGTCTAGCCCGTTGCGCTCGAGCACCTTCTCGATCGCGTCCGCGGCATTTCCCTCGGACTCGAAAACCGCCGACACCACCGCGCGCTCCGCACCTGTGCGGATCACTTCACTCGATGCTTTATCCCCCAGCAGCAACGCCAGCGCATCAATCAAAATGGATTTGCCGGCGCCTGTCTCTCCGGTCAGGAGGTTCAACCCGGCGCCGAACTCCACCGCCGCGTTGTCAATGACCGCGTAGTTTTCGAGTCGCAGTTCAACCAGCACAGGCCGCCCTATCGAAACAAATCACAGTTACGAAGTTTTGCGCAGCATAGCATGAAAAAGAGTTGCGGAATTGTCTCGTGAACCAGAACCTATGCCCAAAACGTCTCAGAAATCGGCATAGGGGGACGGGTCGCCCCGCCTCCCCTGCCACACCACCGGACATGCGGGTCCGCATCCGGCGGTTCGGCGGATTAAGCCGAGCGCACGACCATAGGCGGGAGTCCGAACTGGGCAAAGTAAGCATTCGGCAAAGCGATGGCCAGGGCGGGCGAGTTGGCGATGCGCCACGGGCCGTGGGGACTCCCGGCGGTTTGCGCCGCCAGGTCTTTGCCCACACCCCGTTTGCGAAGTTCGCGAAATCGCGTTCGTCCCCGTTTCCATGGCTTCCACACCACCGACCGAAGTCGACGGCGTAGCCACGATTCAAGGGTGTGCAACCCCGAGGGCGTTTGACAATCGTCGAAGTATCCGAGCCATCCCCGCAGGTAGGTCGCGATCTGGGTGACCATCTGCGTCAGACTGATGCCACGGGTTCGACCTGTCTGTTCCCGAATCCTCTCCTTCAAGCGAGCGATCGCCTTGGGGGCAATGCGCCGCCGCGGTTCTCGTTCACCGGTGAAGCTGAATCCGAGAAACTTCCTTTGCCCAGGTCGGGCCACGGCGCTCTTCGTCTGATTTACCTTCAGTTTGAGTTGGTGCGTGATAAAGCGCGTAACGCTCTCCATCACTCGCTGTCCTGCTCGTTCGCTGCTGACGTAGATGTTACAGTCGTCGGCATAGCGGACGAAGCAGTGACCGCGCCGCTCTAACTCCCGGTCCAGTTCGTCCAGCACCAAGTTGGATAGTAGTGGTGAAAGCGGACCGCCTTGAGGCGTTCCCTCATCCACCGCACTGACCAACCCGTCCTCCATCACTCCGGCCTTCAGAAACGCTCGCATCAACTTGAGCATTCGCTTGTCGGCCACGCGCTCGGCCACCGCCGCGAACAGACGGTCGTGGTTTACTCGATCGAAAAATTTTTCCAAGTCGAGGTCCACCCCCCAGCGGTATCCTTCGGCGATATACTGCTGCGCCTTGTGCACCGCCTGCTTCGCACTGCGCCCCGGTCGGAAACCGTGGCTATGTTCGGAGAACGTCGGGTCCCAGCGCTTCTGCAGAACCTGCAGCACCACCTGCTGAACAAAACGATCCAGCACGCAAGGAATGCCTAACTTGCGCATTCCCCTGCCCTCCGGCTTCGGGATTTCCACCCGTCTTACCGGCTGCGGTTGATAAGTTCCGCTTCGTAGCTGTTCCCCGATCTTCAACCCGTGTTGCTTCAGGTACTCCGAGAGCTCGTCGACGGTCATCCCCTCTACTCCCGGACTCCCTTTATTCGCCTTGACTCGTTGTAATGCCTGCTTGCAGTTTTCCAGCTCGCAGACTTCTTCCATCAGTCGTTCGGTTCCGGCCAGGCTTTCCGACTTGCGCTTCGCCATATGCGTTTCGGTCCCTTGCTCGGCGGCCCTCGGAGCATCACTCCTACTTTCCGCCGGAAAGGCCAGCACCTCTTGTTCGGGCCGGTTTTTCTGCCGCCGTCCGCTCATGAGTCGCGCCGCTTACTTGCCCTTTCCTTTATTCCCCTTGCGGGGTACCGTTCGGGCCTTCGGATCATCGTTCCCGGCTCGGCCTATCTTGTTGGCTCCGCTTTTCGGCATGGGAGTGCCTCCATAGCTTCACCGACTGCATGACCTACTTTGCCCTCTGCTGACTTCTGCGCCACGGTCCGGGTGAATCGCTTCCCCCTCCGTCACGATTCCGTGACATGCCGCAGATCTCCCAAGGTAAGTTCAACCGCTTTCGCCGCACAACCGCCGGATTTACCACCAGTGAGCTTGATGGATAATGGGCTTTGCAGTCATGTGCCCGCTCGCCCGCCCCCGTAGGCCTCGTATCCGGTTCTGGTTCATCGGCTCGCGTCTTTGCTCCACGCTTCTTTCAGGCCCCGCCTCGCGGCGGGTGTTATTTCACCCTTGCGCTTCACTAACCCTTCGTCTCCATCAGACTGGGTAGAGGGCTCTCACCTCCTAGCTGTTGAACATGCTTGGCACACACAATAAAGCCACGGCCGAAGCCGTGGCTGTGTAAGACCCAATATGCCTAACCTGCTCTACGATATCCTTCCATGTCTTCTCCGGTCCGCCTGGTGCTGATCACTTCCTTGCGCCGCTCTCGCAAGCGGTTCTGAAAGGTATCCCAGCGCGGGCCGATTCCATTGGCGCTTTGACTGATTTCGACGGAATCTGTGCTGGCAGCGTACCCGCCTCTTTCAAATGCACCTGTATCGTTGATCTCCGCCGTTGAACCTGCAGCACGAGCAGAAGGCGAATTGCCCGGCATCTGCTGCGTAGTCGGGGTTATGTTCCGATCTGTCTCCGCCCGATGCATTACCGGATTGGTCTCCCACTTCGAGCGGTAGCGTCCTTCGTAATCGCCCCACTGTTCATCCGATTCTAAGTCCGATTCGTTATAGGGTGGGAAGCCTTCCACCTGCTGTTTGGTTAGATCAACGGCGAAATCGTCCTTGTGTTCGGCGGATCCACGAAGCCTGTCCACCGGAACGATAAATTTCTTTGTCGACGGCCAGCCGCCGGTGTCGACCACCACGTAGCGAATCAATCCTGTGGAATGATCGAAAATGACATCGTCGATTTTGCCCAGTTTTTCATCATTCAGGCCGTACAACTTGGAGCCGCGGATATCTTCTGCGGCGTTGGTGAAGCGATAATCTCGGAGCATCCCACACTGCGCCATAAGTTCATCCTCCCGCGAGAGTTTTGATATTTGTTATTCCCGCCACCTTTGGATGCCACTGTAGTCCGCAGGGTATAGCGTGAAAATTCAGACTGCTGAACGAGGCACTTGCGAGATCGGTAAAGAAATATTTTGTGCGGTTTATGTTTCGGATACGCCTGCTCGACTAGCGGCGCTTATCATCTATAATCCCAAACAAAGGAAATCTCTCAACCGATGCATCTTTTCTGCTTGCCTGCCCTCTTGATTGGCGGCGAAATTCTCGATCTCTTTACCAGCACCGGCGCAGTGGCCAAGTTTGTCCTGCTCACCTTGCTGGCATTCAGTCTCATCTCGTGGGCGATCATTCTTACCAAGTGGAGCCTGCTTCGGCGTGCCCGCCTGCAGAGTGGGCGATTTCTGCGCGCGTTTCGCAAAGCGCAACGCATGCAGGATATCGCCACCGTCGCCGATCAGTTCCGACCGAGCCCGTTGGTGGGCGTCTTCGAAGGTGGATTCCAGGAGTACAAGCGCCAGCTTTCCTCGCCTGGCGCATCGCTGCGCAGCCTGACCGCGGTTCAGCGAGGCATGCAGATCGGAGCATCGGAGGAAATCACACGCATGGAGCGCAACATGCCGTGGCTCGCGATTACAGCGGCGGTTACGCCTTTCATCGGCCTGTTTGGCACGGTCTGGGGCATCATTGATGCCTTCCACGGCCTGGGCATAGCCGGCGGAGCCACGCTTCGCGCTGTCGCCCCGGGTATTTCCGAAGCTCTCATTACCACCGCTGCAGGACTCGCCGCGGCTATCCCCGCCGTGATCGCCTACAACCTTATCGGCAACGCGATCCGCGTGTTTGCCGCCCGCGGCGACGATTTCTCCCTGGAAGTGCTCAACGCGATCGAGAGCATTCAGCCGCAGCCGGCGGTTGAAGTGAGGCGTTGATGGCCTTCACTACCTCCAATGGCCGCACTCAGACATCTCTGGCCGAGATCAATATCACGCCGCTGGTCGACGTTGTGCTGGTGCTGCTCATCATCTTCATGGTGACCGCGCCAGTGCTGCAATCGGGCATTGAGGTGAGCGTGCCGAAGACGCGTACGGTGAAGGAGATCAGCGAAGAGCGAACCGTCATCACGATCAACAAGGATCAGCGCGTCTTTCTCGGCAATGACGCCATCAATATCAATCAAATCGCGGCCAAGCTGCGGCAGAAGATTCGCGATCCCCGTAACCAATTCATTTTTGTCCGGGCTGATGAAAACGTGCCTTTCGGTGCTTTCGCGACCGTCATGGACGCGGTAAAGCAATCGGGCATCACCAATGTGAGTATCGTCACTCAGCCCCTGGAAGAAAATGGCGCGAAACGCTGAGATATTTTTCGAGCACGATAACTGGGGACGAGCGCTGGGTTGGTCCGCAGGCTTTCACCTCGCCCTCACGGCGGTCATTTTGTTTTACACCGCTGTTTTTACCGGACCGCGCGGTCAGGGATGGGGGTCGGGCGGAGGTGGCTCTGCCATCGGCGTGTCGCTAGTCAGTTCGGTGCCTTTACCCACCCCTCCGGCGCAAACACCGAACGTTTTGGCTAACGAATCCAAGGGTGTTACGAAATCTGAACCCAAGATTGAGGAAAAAGAGCCGGACGCGATTCCGATACAGGGCAAGAATATTAGAGTCAAACCGAAGACAGTTCCGACTCCCACCAAGGAGAAGCCAAAGCCCGCACCCGAACCGGAAACCAACCAGGTCGCATTCGGCGAAGGCGGACCGGTTAGCGGACCTTATGGCAGCTTTGCCGCTGGCGGCGCGAAAGGTGGCTTCGGGATCACCGGCGGCGGCGGAGATTTTGGCACAAGGTTCGGTTGGTATGTGCAGATCATTCAGAGAAAGGTGTCGGAAAACTGGCTGAAGTATGAGGTTGACCCTCGAATTACCACCGCGCAACGCGTTTACATCACGTTTGACGTGGCGCGCGATGGGCATCCTTTTAACGTGCAAGTGGAGCAGTCGAGCGGCGTGCCGTCGCTGGATGTTTCGGCGACGCGCGCCTTGCAGAGAATTGATACCTTCGGGCCCTTGCCGCCGGACTATAGCGGCAGCAAGATCTCGGTGGAATATTGGTTCGATTACAGCAAGAAATAAGTTGTGCGATCCAGGAGCGGCGCGGGGTCAAGTTCAGGTTTTCTATTTACTGATCTAGTAGTGTTTCGATCGACTAACTACAAAAGATATACGAGCATGTACCTGATGATTCTTTAGGTTCCAGATTCGCGATTATGATTGATCGGAACTTGCTAATGAGAACATATCGGTCTACGATATTGTCGTTCGCAGCACCCTTTTGCCCCAGCCCGCGTATCGGCACCAAACGGATGGACGATAGAAGCATACAAGCTCCGCGTTCTGCAGTATCCGGCGAACGGCCTCTGCGTGCCCTGAGTGCTCTAATTGTCCTTTGCGGGGTCTTCGCTTCCAATTGTTTTGCCCAGGATTGGGTTCGCACCGGCTCCGGTCTTGGTGTCGAAAAAGTTCGCCTCGCGGTTCCTGACTTTAAGCCTGCAACCGCCGACCCCCAGAATACCGCTCTGCTCAAGACGTTCAACGATACGTTATGGAACGATCTGGATAATTCAGGAGTGGTCGAGTTAGTGTCGAAGAGTTTTTATCCGCTCCAGGTGCCCGGCCAGCCCACGGAGGTCACGTTCCCAGCCTGGAATGCCCCTCCGCCTAACGCCGCTATGCTGGCCTTCGGCAACCTCGCGATCGCCAGCGGTAAAGTGACTGTCCAAGGTTGGCTCTACGATGTTAAAAATACTGCCTCTGCGCAGGTTTTGGGCAAGCAGTATGCTGACGTCGCGACTGATGACGCTATTCGACTGATCGCCCACAAATTTGCCGATGAGATTATCTTCCGCCTGGGAGGCGGCATTCCCGGCATCGCCGAAAGCAGGATTTATTTTGTTAGCGATCGTTCCGGCCATAAAGAAATCTGGGTGATGGACTACGATGGCAGCAACCAGCGGCAACTTACGCATCAAGCGTCGATTGCACTTTCGCCACGCATCTCGCCAGATGGCTCCCGCGTCGCTTTCAGTGCCGTGACCAAGTCTGGCTGGGATATCTTGATATACTCCATCGATCTCAATCGTTTGATCAGTTTTCCTCACTTCGGCGGCGGGAACTTTTCTCCCGCGTGGTCGTCCGACGGCGCGCGCCTGGCGTTGTCCTCATCGCGCAATGGCCACTCAGAAATTTATGTTTGCGATGCTTCCGGCGGTAACCTTCATGCCATGACCACCGGCAAGGGGCCAGATGTTTCTCCCGCATGGAATCGCAAGACGGGATCGCAGATCGCCTTCGTCAGCGGCAGCACCGGGCTGCCTCAGGTCTACACCATGGAGGCCGATGGCACGAACCAGCAGCGAATGACCGACCAGGGATACGCGGTCTCGCCCAACTGGTCGCCGAATGGCCAGTTTCTGACGTTGGCCTGGATTCGAAAGTACGGTCCCGGTGAACCGGGCTCTTCAGATATTTACCTGATGGATATTGCGAGCAAGCAATGGGTTCAGCTCACCCACGATGGCGGACGCAACGACTTTCCGTGGTGGGCGCCCGACGGTCGGCATATTGTGTTTCAGTCCAGCCGTTCCGGCAAAGAAGAAATCTGGATGATGCTCGCAGACGGGACCAAACTCCATCAATTGACTTTTACCGGACGTAACTCGCAACCAAACTGGAGTTGGAAGTAGTTGGAAATAAAAACACTTCGTCTGAATTCGAAATAGTTTTCGGGTTCGCAGGAGGAAACAACGTGAAGAGGATCAACGTGAAAAAGATTAGCGCAACAGAGCAAACTATGAAGACGCTCGCAACCATCATCGCATTGGGCGCGATTCTTATGTTGGGTGCATGCAAAAAGAAAGCTGCTCCGCCCCCGCCGCCTCCCCCACCGCCTCCAGCATCGCCAACCGCTTCCATTTCCGTGAGCCCAGATACGATTCAGACAGGGCAATCCGCCACGCTGAGTTGGCAGACTTCGAACGCCACTGACGTCTCGATTGATGGCATCGGCGCCGTTCAGCCGAGTGGATCGCAACAGGTGAGCCCTAGCGATTCCACCACTTATCACCTGGTTGCCAAGGGTTCGGGCGGCACGCAGGAAGCCACGACGCGCCTTACCGTAACGCCTCCGCCACAGGCCGCGGCTCCTACGCCATCGCCTACGGAAGAAGACCTGTTCGGCCAGTCAGTTAAGGACATTTATTTCGATTACGACAAGTCCGAAATTCGCGCTGATCAGCAGGCATCGATACAGATCGACGCCCAGTTCCTCAGTCAGCACTCTGGCACTAGCTTCACGATTGAGGGGCATTGCGATAACCGCGGATCCACTGAATATAACCTGGCTTTGGGTGACCAACGTGCCTCGTCAGTGAAGAGCGCGCTGGTCTCGGCCGGCGTCAGCGCCAACCGTATAAAGACCATCAGCTTCGGCAAAGAAAAACCATTCTGCATGGAAGACAACGAAGCCTGTTGGCAGCAGAATCGCCGTGGCCACTTCGTGTACCAGAAGTAGCTCTTGTTATTGGCCAGGGGTGGAGAAACTCCGCCTCTGGCTTTTTTACTTATCAACAATAATCTTCACAACCCGCAATGCTCGCGACCCGTCTAAAATAGACTCGGGGAAATCTTCGCTTATGACAATAACACGATTGTCCACTCTTCTCGCTTTGCTCTGCACTGTCGGGCTGGTTGCGACGCCGGCCTGGGGCGTCAGCAAAGAGATGGTTCAACTGCAAACTCAGGTTCAGCAACTGCAGGAGCAGATGACTGCCATGCAGCGCAGCTTCGACGAGCGCATGGGCGTCATGAAGAACCTGGTCGAGCAGGATACTGACGCGGTAAATAAAGTCGCTTCCGCGCTGACGGCGCTGCAGAATACACTGCAAAAAGAGCAGGGGGACTCTTCCTCGCACGTCGAACAGCTATCCGGCCAGTTGCAAGCCCTTAACGATACTCTTGACGAACTCAAGGCGCGCCTGGCGAAAGTCAGCAAGCAACTGGAGGACATGCAGTCGTCCCAGCAAAGCCTGGCCGCGCAGCAGGCGGACCAACAAGCGCAACAGAAGGCCTTGGCGGCGGCTCCCCCGCCCGATGTCCTCTACAACAATGCATTGCGCGATTACAACGGCAACAATAACGATCTCGCCCTGCAGGAATTTTCCGATTACGTGAAGTTCTATCCCAACACTGATCTGGCGGGGAACTGCTACTTTTATCTTGGAGAGATTCAATTTCGGCAAGGAAAATACGAGCAGGCGGCGAAGAGCTACGACCAGGTCCTGCAGAACTTCCCCAGCGGAAACAAAGCCGCTTCCGCTCAGCTGAAAAAAGGATTTGCGCTCATCGAACTAGGCAAGCAGGATGACGGAGTGACAGAACTTCGCCACGTCATCCAGCGCTACCCGCGCTCTAACGAAGCGCTGCAGGCCCGCGAACGCCTGCGCAAACTCGGAGTCGCAAGTCGTCCGGGAGAATAGTTTTCTAAAGGGATTTAATCATGACCAAGATTTCGAACAACGATCCTGACCGCGCCAAAGGCGCTACGGAACCTGTGGAACACCATCACGACGGCAACCTCGCACTTTCCGAGCAACTCGGGCACCGCGATCAGGATCCGCTGATCAAAGATGCCGACACCGACTTCCCCGAGCCCGGCGAAACCCCCGAACACTCTGGCGAGCTTCCGCCGAAGACGGCGAACCAACGAAGCAGGCGGTAAAAGTGGGCGGTGATGCTTACAATCGCCAAACTGAGCTAGGAGTTAGCCGCCCGAAATCCCTTCAAATCGACATCGGGCCGACTTCTTTTTCCACTTCGACGGTGTCCACCATCGCGATGGCATCCCACGGACAGCCGTCGAGGAAGCACCCGTCAGGACCTTTGCTGAGGCACTTCTTGCAGCCGATGCAGAGAATGGGATCGACGGCGATCCTGCCGAACGGCGTGCTGTCTTCGTCGGGTACCCAGAACATGCAATCTTCCACCGGACAATATTCCACGCAGGCTGGCGAGCCGGCGCATCCGGTGCAGCACTCAGTGATCACAGCCAATTCCTTCGGTTTCTTCTTGCGTGGGGTGGTCAGTCCCTTTGATTTCGGTTCCCACTTCATTTCGTCGGGGACCATGCCGACAGCTCTGGTTGCGCTGGGTGCAGGAGGCATAGCCGGGATTATAACCCGAAAAGTGACATTCTCAGCATTCGTGTTACGCGCGGGTCCGCGTCAAAACGGTACTGGCAGCAGCAGATTGTGATCGTTGGCACAATTTCCACGTGACTACTTCTGCTATAGTGAACCCCTGCAAAGGAGCATCCCCATGGCAGGAAAAAGTCTGAACCGGGTTCAACTGATCGGTAATCTTGGGAAAGATCCAGAGATCAAGTACACGCCCAGCGGCACGCCCGTGGCCAAGCTGACGATCGCCACCAACGAACGATTCAAGGACAAGAGCGGCGAATGGCAGGACCGCACCGAGTGGCACAACGTGGTGCTCTGGCAGCGGCTTGCCGAAATCGCCGGAGAATATCTGAAGAAGGGCGGCAAAGTATACATCGAAGGCCGCCTGCAGACCCGCTCCTGGGACGACAAGACCAGCGGACAGAAAAAATACATGACCGAAGTGGTTGGGAGCGACCTGATCCTGCTCGGCGGACGCGGCGAAGGCAGCGGAGACTTTAAGGAAAGCTCGCGCGGCGCGGCAGCTGGAGGCGGCAATAATTTCGACCAGCGCACGCCAGAGCCTGAGCACGCCGCGGCTGGGTCCGGACCGATCACCGATGAGGACATTCCGTTCTGAGCGGTTTGTTAAATCGTTCAGTTTCTTGCAGGTGAAAATCCTGCCGCAGAAGGAGGTTAGTTGACTGCGTAGCTATGGCGTGCGCGTGGAGGGCAACTGAAACGCGAGAGCAACGCCGGATAAACGTGGCCCAGACCCAGACCGTGGGCGCGCATAACTGCACAGCCCGTAACGCAAGTGAACCTTAATAAGCCTCGTAAATGTCAGCCACGCGGTCATGGGGGCCACCGCGACAGGTCGCGGCCGACCTCACTGAACAGAGGCAAGGCGTTTTCCTCTATGCCTGGAATCTGAGTTACATCCACTCCGAAGAGTTTGTAGGTTTCGGTACGGAGATCGAACTCTGGATGGGGATGTCCCTTCTTCTTTCTCTGTTTGCTCCCGGCTCGATTTTGTTTCCGGTCGGGTGGTAAAGGTTTCTCCGCCGGGTCGGTGCGGGACTCGAACTGGCGTAGCATCTTCTCGATTTCCAGATCGCAGTTCACGATCTGTTGCTGATCGATGCGAAACAGATCTCGCGATTGGCGGAGGGTAAACAGAAGCTCGGGCCGCCAGTTGCCTTCCAACGATTTTCGGATGGTCTCAGGGTCGGCTTTGATGTGTGGATCCCGCAACTTGGCGAGTTCTGTGGCGTCTCGTTGTCCAGCTAGGATGGCGTCCACAATGGCAGAGCCCGTGACCCCGGTAATGTCACTGATGACATAGTGGATCTGCAGGTTCATTTGCGTTAGCGCTTTGTGCCTGTGCATCACGTGTTGGCGGGCCGCCGAAACTAATTCGTTCCGGTGCCTCAACACGGTCCGAACCACGCAGATGTCCTGTCCAGGCCGAAAATGCAGCCCGCAGTAGTCCCACGGAGTGAAGGAACTGTAACCATTGGCACTCGAGCCAGTCGGGGCGCCGTCCGGGTACGTTCTTCATGTGGCGGGCATTTACCAAACAGGGACGAATGCCTCGTTGTTCAAGAATTTCAAAAGAGTGGAATCCAATACACCCCAGTGCATTCCAGCGCCACTGTGGTTACCCCGCACTGCTCGAGCCAATCGGTTAGGTGCTCCAGATCTTCGGTAAAGGTGGCGAACACCCGCACGGGATTCTCGTCCCGCCCGGGCGGTACGGCTACAAACATTTCTCGTGCGCCCACGTCGATACCGGCTGCATTTGGCTCCAACACCGGTCGGTCTTCCAAACACATCCCTTTGTTTCGTCTCCGCCGCTTGGGCTTTACATCCTGCGCTTGCAGACTACCGCCCCGTGTCTTTTCACTGGTTGCTCGCTTTCTGAGCTGCCAGCAACGGCCAAGCTGCGGCAATCGAAGATACTCTTCCAAACGGAATCAGTTGGGTTTCCCCAACTGTTAACCACTGCTCTGCGCACGGAACTTGGAACCACGCTAATGATCGGCGTTCAAACCACACACCACTGCCATAACGGCCTACTTCCGTTGCCTGTCGCTCCGTCTCAGGATGCAGAAATGCCTTAGCCAACACAAGTTCCTTCCCGCTGACCGGAGGCCGGGCCCTCCGCTGTTGAGGCACTGCAGAAGGGGAAACCCGCAGAAACAGATAGGCCACATCTAAAGTCACTGCGCCATTCCTTTACCCTAGACTTTGTGATTCCGTGCAGTAAGCAGCCGGACTTCTATCTGGGCGAGACCAAACGGATTCTTGATCGACTCGGTCTCACGCTGAATGCACAGAAGACGCGGGTGGTGAACATCAAAGAGGAGACGTTTGACTTCCTCGGTCACCGATTCGCTGTGCGACCTTCGAAGCGTACAGGGGCGATGAAGACGTACTACTACCCAAGGCCCAAGGCGATGAAAGCGGTCAGAAGTAAGATCCACGAGGTTGTCCATGCCGGACAGCACTGGGATCTGCCCAAGCTCATTCGAGAAAAGGTTAATCCGATTCTCCGGGGCTGGGGCAACTACTTCAAGGACAGCCACTCAAGAAAGCATTTCCTGAGCGTCGCCAATTACACGGTCGTGACACTCTGCATCATGCTGTGGAAGAAACACAAGAAGCGGTCAAAAGGATGGAGGGACCATCCGCCGTCCTGGTTCTACACCTATCAGGGGCTGTTCAAACTGTACAGCCTCAAGAGTGGAGCACCAGTGTCAGTCTGATCCTCTTGGGCGCCGTAAAGCTGACGGATGAAGGCAGTCGGAAAGCCGTGTGCGAGAAAACTGCACGCCCGGTTTGACGAGGGGCCGCTGGGGAGATCACTTCAAACCAGTGGCCTACTCTACAGGATGGTCAACTGCAATTCCCTCAGGGGCTAGAGCCCTCGAGTTCATGTGCTGAAGCGGCACTGCCGTGCCCTTTCAATGTCATTTACGACGTCAGTTCAGGCGTTCACCGGGTGTCAGTGCGCCGCCCCTGCCGGCCCCTTTCTGATGGCTTTCTTCAGCGTGAAAACAATGGGGACGCAGGCGAAGCAGGCTAGGGCCATGTAGCGGAAGTCGTCCACATAAGACCACAGACGCGCCTGTCCGTTGAGAGCTTGGTTCAGCAATCCGTAGGCGCGCTCCAAAGCCGTCGTTGACGAAGCTCCTTGAGCGCTGAGGTATTGCTGCAACCCTTGCAGTGCGCTGCGGACGCTTACCCGCCCCGGATCTATCGATCTCGCCAGTTCGTTGCGATGCAATTGTTCGTGGCGCGCGACGATTGTATTCACCACCGAGATTCCAATGCTGCCGCCGATGTTGCGGAACAGGTTATACAAGCCGCTGGCGTTGCCGATTTCTTCATTCTTCAGAAACGCCATGGTGGTAGTTGAGAGCGGGACGAATACGCATCCCGAGCCGAATCCGCTGATCAGGATGGCCCACAGAAAGGTCCATTGGCCGATACCGAGGTTGATTTCGCCGAACCACAGACTGGCAGCGCCGAACATGGCGAAGCCAAAGGCGATGAGCCAACGGTTGTCCATCTTGGCGGTGAGATAGCCGATCACTGGCATAGCGCAGATCGCCCCGATGCCGCGCGGGCTCACGGCCCATCCAGCGGCGAACGCGGTGTAGCCCATCAGCTCCTGATAAAACAGCGGAAGCAGTGTGACTAAACCGTAGATGCCCGCGCCAAACAGGCCAATGAGCACGCATCCGATGGTGAAGTTTCGGTGGCGGAAAATTTTGAGGTCGACCAGCGGTTGCTTATGCCGTAGTTCGCGTATTAGAAAGGCTACCAGGCTGATTACTAGAATCGCCGCCGCCCAGCGAATCCAGGTAGCGCCGAACCAGTCGTCTTCCTGACCTTTGTCCAGGATGATCTGCAAGCAGCCCAACCACACGGCCAGCAAGCCAAGCCCGATACCATCCAACTTGCCAGGGTGTGCCTCTTTTATATAGGGCGGGTCTTGTACATATCGCGAAATCATGGAGATCGCGAAGATGCCAACCGGGATGTTGATGTAAAACGCCCAACGCCAGGAGTACGTGTCCGTGAGCCAGCCGCCCAGCGTGGGCCCGAGCACAGGCGCCACGACCACTCCGAGCGCGAACACGGCCATTGCCATTCCCCGCTTCTGCGGGGGGAAACTTTCAAGCAGAATCGCCTGCGAGAGCGGTTGCAGCGCTCCCCCGCCCGCGCCCTGAACGGCACGCGCGATCAGTATGAGGCCGAGACTTGTCGCCGATCCGCAGGCGAACGAGGAGATGGTGAAAATGACGATGCACACAATGAGAAAGCGCTTGCGGCCGAAGCGCAAAGCGAACCAGCCACTGCCCGGCAGGATTACCGCGTTGGCCACCAGGTAACTGGTCAACACCCAGGTAGCTTCGTCATTGGTGGCGGAGAGGCTACCAGCAATATAAGGTAATGCGACGGCCGCGATAGAAGTGTCCAGCACTTCCATGAAAGTGGCGAGCATCACCGCGGTAGCGATCAACCATGGATTGGAAGCGGCTTGCGTCGGCCGGGATTGAATCGAATTTGGTTGCGAAGGTGCGGCGGCCATTCTCTTTCCGTGAACACAAAGTTAAGTCGCACCGCTAAGACGGCGGATTATTAAAGATGCCTGCCTGACTCCGCGGGTTTCAGGAAATCGTGTGAAGAATCCTAACCCAAAGGTCTTGACTCATGTTCTGCGAAAAGCGTTAATTGGGAGTGAACCAGATATGACCGAACAGCTGGCTGACAGAAAATGCGTTCCTTGCCGTGGTGGAGTGCCACCGCTCAAGGGCAAAGAACTTGACGGGCTGCACCGGTCCGTCCCCGAGTGGAAAGTGGTTAACGAGCATCACCTCAGTCGCTCCTACACCTTCCCCGACTTCAAACAGGCGCTGGAGTTCGTGAATCGAGTGGGAGTGCTGGCGGAGGAACAAGGCCACCATCCCGATATTCTAATGGCATGGGGCAAAGCCGAGATCACGCTATGGACGCATAAGATCGATGGCCTTACTGAGAGCGATTTCATTATGGCTGCCAAGATCGACCGCCTCCGCGGATAGTGCCTCAGGGGCTAAAGCCCCCAACTTTTGTGGCGTTAAGCGGCGCGGCTCGAGCCGCGCCCTTTCAAAGCTTTTTCCATTCAGTAGAACTGAGTCGGGTCTGTGAAGCATCTCCTCTGCTGTGCCCCATCGCCACAGCCCATAACGCTGCGGGAACCAGCATGACCAATCCAGTCCAAGTCGCGACGGTGCGGGCCGGGACGCCCGCATCGAGCAAGTGGCCACATAGGTAAGCGCCGGCTGCGATGGTGAGCATAGAGAAGCCCAGGTCGGCAGAGAAGACGCGGCCGCGGAAGCGGTCGTCAGTATGAAGCTGCAAGAGCGTGGTCGAGAAGACCCATACTGTCGATCCTCCCATGTGCGCGAGCATAGAGCATGCGCTGGCCATCCACACGGTTCGGCAGGCTCCGAGAGTTCCGTATCCAATCGCAACGGTGAGATAACCGAAGAGAATGCCCAGTTGCAGCCGCCGGTCACTACGGGCCGCCCAGCGCGCCGCGACGAGCGGTCCCACGAGCGCTCCCAGACCGCGCCCACCGAGCAGAATGCTCATGCCGAGCATGGCACCGCGGGCGGGATCGACATTGCGCCAGTGCACCGCGAATTCGTGCGCGCCCAGCACGGTGAAAATTACCCAGCTCGGGCCGATCATAAGTTCTCCGGCTTTGGCGAAAACGGTCGGCAGCAATGTGCGGTGATTACGTACGTAACGGATACCTTCGAGCACTGGGGAGAAATCCACAAGATCGCGCGGTCGCAGTGGAGCTGCGGATTCGGCGTGGGGCTCGGCGAATCGCATCCCTGCGATGAGAATCGCCGAGGCCAGGAACGAGAGCGCGTTGAGAATGAAGACGGCATCGCGCCCAAAGAAGGCTGCCACCAATCCGCCCACCGAAGCCCCGATCAGCAGATTCACTGACCAGGTGGCAGAAGAGAGCGTGTTGGCGATGAGGACTTCTCCCTTCGAGGCTATATTAGGAATGACTGCATTGCGGGCCGGTTCGAAGAACGCCGCCATGATGGTCTCCGCCAGCAGCAACGGATACACGAGCCAGACGGTGGAACGCGACCGCACCATCAGCATGGCCAGCACGACCACGAAGCGAACCAAATCGGCGGCAATCATCACATGCTTGCGGCGTAACCGGTCGTTAACGACGCCCGCCGTCGGACCTACCAAAGTCTGCGGTAGGACTTGCAGAACCAACGCCAGCGCCACCGAACTGGCATGGCCGGTCAACTGCAACAACAACGTGTAGATGGAGAGCGTGTAGAACCAATCGCCAATCTCGCTGACAATCTGCGCTAGCCAGAGCCTGCGGAAATTGCGGTTGCCGCGCACCAGCCGGAGGTATGACGCGAGGGAAATGGATGGAGCCACTTGCTCTGGTTGAGGTTCCATGCGAAGGCTAGGGTACCAAAGATGCGCCGCGCCTCGGTCGTTGAGCGGAAAGAACTCTTCCGTTGACTTGCATTTCGTCGCCAACCTAAGATGCTGCCTGCATTTGCTGAGAAGAAACCAGTTCACGTTCGTCTGAGAGACAGAGGAGTTGATTGATGAAACGATCCTTATTCTCGTCGTTGTCTGTATATGTGCTTGCCGTCATTCTCTTCGCTGCGCTCGCGTTCGCACAGAGCGATGAAGTCGTTCCCAATGAGAATCTGGTCGCCGAAGGGATTCCGAAAATTCCTGCCGTATTGGCCGACTCGGTCGGACGCTACAGCGAATTCCGTGCGGCGAACTTTGTCAGCTGGCATCCGACGCGCCGCGAGATGCTAATCGAAACAAGGTTCGCCGATACGACTCAGGTGCACCAGGTTAAGGTTCCTGGTGGCGCGCGCACTCAACTCACGTTTTTTCCCGATGCGATTGCCGACGCAATCTACCAGCCCGTAAATGGCGACTCCTTCTTGTTCATGAAAGACATTGGCGGAGGCGAATTCTTCCAGCTCTATCGTTATGAGTTAGCCAGCGGCAACGTCACTCTGCTCACCGACGGGAAGTCGCGTAATACGGGTCCACGCTGGTCCTATCGGGGGGACTTTATCGCCTATGGTTCGACGCGGCGCAGCGGCAGTGACGTCGATATCTGGGTGGTGAATGCAACGGACCCCACCAGCGCGCGCATGGTCGCGCAAATGGAAGGCGGCGGATGGGAAGTCTCCGACTGGTCGGCCGACGGCAAACAACTGCTGGTGACGAATCAGGTTTCGGCCGCCGAATCGTATGTATGGCTTGTCGATGTAACTTTCGGCAAGAAGGAATTGCTGACTCCCAAGGCCGGGAGTGAGACCGTAGTCAACAGTAATGCGCGCTTCGCCAAGGATGGCAAAGGCATTTACTTGGCCAGCGATCAGGATTCGGAATTTCAACGCCTGGTCTACCTGGAACTGGGCAGCCGCAAGGTAACGGTTCTCACTCCTGCGCTCCATTGGGATGTCGATGAGTTCGATCTTTCCAAGGATGGGCGCTGGATTGGCTTTGTAGCGAACGAGGATGGAATCAGCGCGTTGCACGTTCTCGATACCAAAACGAACAAAGAGGTCTCGGTGCCGAAGCTGCCGGTCGGCGTGATGTATGGCGTGAGCTGGCGCAACAACAGCCGGGAGCTTGCCGTCTCCCTCAGCACGGCAAGCCAGCCTTTCGATGCATATTCAGTGGATATGTTTTCGGGCAAGCTGGAGCGCTGGACCTTCAGTGAAACTGGTGGTCTGAATACTTCGGGATTCGCGGAGCCCAACTTGATTCATTGGAAGTCATGGGATGACCGCTCCATCTCCGGCTTCCTGTACAAACCTTCAGCCAGGTTCACCGGCAAGCATCCGGTGATTATTGCCATTCATGGCGGGCCAGAGGGACAGGTTCGTCCGGATTTCCTGGGGCGCGACAATTACTACATCAACGAGCTGGGCGTCGCGATCATCTATCCCAATGTGCGTGGCTCGACTGGATACGGAAAGACGTTTCAGAAACTCGACAACGGCTTTCTGCGGGAAGGTTCGTACAAGGACATCAGTTCCCTGCTAGATTGGATTCAGACGCAGCCGGACCTGGACGCGGGAAAGGTCATGATTACCGGCGGCAGCTACGGCGGATTTATGACCCTCGCGGTCGCGACCAATTACAACGACCGCATTTGCTGCTCGGTGGATGTGGTGGGGCCATCGAATCTGGTTACGTTTTTGGAGCACACTTCGGGCTATCGGCAGGATTTGCGGCGCGTCGAGTACGGCGACGAACGCGATCCAAAGATGCGCGAGTTCCTGGAAAGAATTGCTCCGGCGAACAAAGCGAAGAACATCACCAAGCCAATTTTCGTAATCGCTGGGCAAAACGACCCGCGGGTTCCGGCAAGCGAGTCCGCGCAAATGGTGCAAGTCGTGCGGCAGAATGGTACGCCCGTGTGGTGGCTGCTCGCGAAGGATGAAGGCCACGGCTTTCACAAGAAGAAGAATCGCGATTACCAGTTCGATGCTACGGTGATGTTTGTGAAGGAGTATTTGTTGAAGTAGAGACGGTGATTGGAGATGGGCGATGGTTAAGCGGCCGGTCGCAGTTTGCGCTTAAGGTCATCAGCAATCTGTTTGCCGTGGAAGCGGCCATTTTCGATGAAGATTTCGTTCGTCCTCGACCCGGCGACGATCACACCCGCAACATAGATGCCGGGAACGTTACTCTCCAGTGACATCGGATCGCAGACCGGACGGCACTGCTCGTCGGACAGTTCGATGCCCATGCTCCGCAGAAAATCATAGTCGGGGTGGTACCCGATCAGAGCCAGCACGAAGTCGTTCTCCAAACGCACAGGGCCACGGGGAGTCTTCACCACGACGTGATCCACTCCAATTTCCTGGACCGTGCTGTTGAAGTAGGCTTCGATGTCTCCGTTCTTGATCCGGTTTTCGAGATCGGGCTTGATCCAGTATTTAACGTGGTGGTGGAGTTGCGCGCCGCGATAAACCAGCGTAACCCGCGCACCATGCCGCCACAGATCCAGAGCGGCGATGGCGGCGGAATTCTTACCGCCGACCACCATAACATCGCTGTCGAAGTAAGGATGGGGCTCGCCATAGTAATGTGAGACCTTGGGCAGATCTTCGCCAGGAAGACAAAGTTGGTTGGCCAGATCGTAGTATCCGGTGGAGACGATGACTTTACGGGTGCGGTAGTCGTGAGGCCGGCCGGCGCGGTCCGTAGCCGTGATGCTGAATTTGCCGTCCTCTCCCATCACGGTCTTGACCCACTCGTACTGGCGAACGTCCAAGTCGTAGTGCTCAGAAACTTTACGGTAGTACTCGAGCGCCTCTTCGCGAGTGGGTTTCTGGTTGGCGGTGGTGAAAGGAATGTCACCAATCTCGAGCAGTTCGGGAGTAGTGAAAAACAACATGCCCGAGGGATAGTGAAAAAGTGAATTCACAAGGCAGCCCTTGTCGACGACAATTACCTTGAGCCCGAGTTTTTGCGCTTCGATGGCGCAGGCCAGGCCGGTGGGCCCCGCTCCGATGACGAGGACGTCGGTGCGCATTTCGGGGTGCGCCCGCACCTTTACCTGGGGTAGAGCTTCAACATCTTCGACAGTGAGAAAATCAGGCATGGAATTCGGTGACGCTGCGCCCGCCAAAATGGGATCGTGACAGGTCAGAAACCGATGATTCTAGCATGGTCGAACGACGAAACTGGAAGGGTGTGACCTGCTAGCTAAGTTGAAGCGTTCGCAGCCGCGAATGAAGCTGGACGAACTTCCCTCTGAATGGTCCGCGCGAGTTTGTCTTGCGCTACTTCGAGACGTAAGCAGTTTGCAGATTCAGCTGGAAAGCGGCGGTGGTATTGAAGTACCGAGCTAACCGCAGGGCCGTGTCAGGAGTAATGCCGCGACGCTCGTGGACGATCTCGGCCATTCGGGTCACCGGAACACGGAGATCGAGTGCCAGCCGATTCTTGCTGAGCCGGAGCGGTTCCATGAATTCGGCACGGAGAATCTCGCCGGGGTGGATGGGAGGGAGGAGTTCTTGAGATTTGGGCATAGGACTTGCCAAGGTTGATTCCACTCCACTCAGCGGTTAATTTCCAATGGTAAACCAGTCCTTTAAACTCTCACGCATCATTTCCACTCCAAACGGAAAGCAGATTCCTCACGGCTGAAAGCCGTTCGGAATGACAGGAACTCAAGGAACCGGGGCGAAGGCGAAAGGTATCGCTTGCTATAATTTCCGGTTACCTCATCCTTCGCGTTCTAATCAGGAATCATTATGCCAACATCCGCAGAACCCGCTACTCGTATGCGCATCGAATCCGACAGCATGGGAAAGATCGAAGTTCCCGCCAATGTCTACTGGGGGGCGCAGACCCAGCGCTCCCTGCTGCACTTCAACATCGGGCGCGACACCATGCCGCCGGAATTGATCCGCGCATTCGGCATCCTCAAGAAAGCATGCGCCCTCGTAAATCAGGATCTAGGGAAGTTGCCGACGGATAAGGCAAAACTGATCGTGCAGGCTGCCGAGGAGGTGATAGCGGGCAAGCTGAATGATCAGTTTCCGCTGCGCGTCTGGCAGACGGGCAGCGGCACGCAGACCAACATGAACGTGAATGAAGTCATTTCCAACCGCGCCATTGAGATTGCGGGCGGCGAGATGGGATCGAAGAAGCCGGTTCATCCCAACGACGACGTGAATATGTCGCAGTCGTCGAACGATACGTTTCCGGCGGCGATGCATATTGCCGCGGCGGAACGAGTGAAGAACGCATTAATTCCGGCGATCACGAGCGTACATGACGCGATCGCGAACAAGGCGAAAAAATTCAACGATGTGGTCAAGATCGGCCGCACGCACTTGCAAGATGCCGTGCCACTAACTTTTGGACAGGAGTTCGGGGGCTGGGCAGCGCTGCTGGCCCGGGATATCAAGCGCCTGGAACAGGCGCTGGACGGCCTCTACGACCTTGCCATCGGTGGAACTGCGGTCGGTACAGGTCTCAATACCCATCCCGAGTTCGCGGAGCGCGCTGCGAAAAAGATTGCCGAACTTACGGGACTTCCCTTCCGCTCGCATGGCAATAAGTTCGCCGCGCTTTCCGCGCATGACGAGATCGTATTCGCGCAGGGCGCGATGGAGACGCTGGCTGCTTCGCTGATGAAGATTTCGAATGATATCCGCTGGCTGGCTTCCGGGCCGCGCTGCGGGTTGGGCGAACTTTCGATACCAGAGAACGAGCCTGGTTCCTCGATCATGCCGGGCAAGGTGAATCCGACGCAATGCGAAGCCATGACAATGGTCTGCGTGCAGGTTCACGGCGCGACTGCGGCGGTGGGATTTGCCGGCTCGCAGGGAAACTTCGAACTCAATGTGTACAAGCCGGTAATTATTTACAACTTCCTGCATTCAGTCACGCTGATCGCCGATGCCTGCTACGGATACGTCGAATATATGATCAAGGGCATCGAAGTCGATCGCGCCAAGGTGGACTGGTATGTAAAGAACTCATTGATGCTGGTGACAGCGCTGGCACCGAAGGTTGGGTACGATAAGGCCGCGCAGATCGCCCACACGGCGCACGTGGAGCACAGCAGCCTGCGCGAGGCGGCGTTGAAACTCGGCTATCTCACGGGTGAGGAATTCGATCAGCTGGTGCGGCCAGAGAAAATGACACGGCCGTAGCAATTTCTTTCTTGGCGTCATTCAGCCCGTTCAATCCCGGACCACGGCGGATGCGTTAACTTCCGTTTCTTTAGTCAACGACTTCAGTTCTACGTTCTTCTTCGGCGTTGTGGTGATCACGATCACACTGACCAGAATCAGTAACGTCCCCACGACTGTCCGCGCACCCAGCGCTTCGCGACCCAGGAAGTGTCCGAGCAAAACCGCCACCACCGGATTGACATAAGCGTAGGTCCCCACTTTGGTTGGAGATTCGTGGTGAATGAGCCAAACATACGCCGTGAAACCCATAATGGAGCCGGCGACGATCAGGTAGGCCAGGGCCAACCACGCGCCGGCAGACACCGCCTGCACGCGGAAGTCTCTGAACTCTCCCAAAATCGCCGCAGTCACTGTGAGGAGAATTCCTCCGGCAAGCATCTGCGCTCCGGAACTCATCACTTTCGATTCGGGGAGGCGGACCTTGCGACTAAGAACTGCTGCAAGAGACCAACTGATGGCGGCCACGACCAAAGCGATCGCACCAGAGCTGTCGATCGCTGCTTCGCCGAACCCCGCCGAGCGGCCAACTAGTACACCGACCCCCGCAATCCCCAGCAAGAGCGCAAATGCCAGCCGGAAGGTAAGTCTCTGAGTCCGCAAAAGAAGAATCTCGGCGAGCACCATGAAGACCGGAATTGTCGCCAGCATGACGGCAGCAACGCCTGAAGGCACGCGCTTCTCCGCCCAAAAGAGCAAACCGTAGTCCATCACAAAAATCAGGAACGCCAGCAAAGACGCGGAGACCCACTCGCGGCTGGTGGGTGAGGGTGTACCTCTGGCGCGCATCCAGGCGTAGAGCACGATTCCGGCGGCAGCAAATCGCATTCCAGCGAGTAGGAAGGGGGGCACCTCACGCACGCCGACGCGGATCGCAAGAAACGTCGAACCCCACACGAAATAAATGATGGCGAAAGCGAGCAGAATCTTCCACGATTGAGGCCTGGCTTCCATCAAGCGCATCCTTGCGGGCTGTAACGGACGAAGACCCGCTGAGGCTTAGATCAGCGGCAACAATCTAAGGAAGCAAGTTTCATACATAAAAAGTTTCTATGCGTGGCATCCTTGGTTTGCTAGAAGCGTCTTCCTCAGCGCTTGAGCGCCCGTCGCCCCGCTTCGCTCGGCGGGAGCAGCCGAGGCGGCCATCCCTACGCGAGTATTTTTAGAACGCCCAGCGCAACAGCGTAGCGCCTACTGTAAAGCCCGCACCCACCGAAGCCATAAGCACCAGACTACCCTTCTTAAGCTTGCCTTCTTCAATGGCCGTATTCATCGCTAACGGGATGGTCCCAGCGGTCGTATTGCCGTAGCGTTCGATGTTGACAGTCACGCTTTCTGGACGCAGACCGAGGCGCTCGGCGGTGGCGTTGATGATGCGTAGATTGGCTTGATGCGGAATGAAGGCGTCAATGTCTGAACCTTTAAGTCCATTGCGTTGGAGCAACTTCAGGCAAGCTTCGGTTTGCTTCCGCACGGCGAACTTGAAAACCTGCTGGCCGTCCTGGTGGACGTAGTGCATCTTCTTGTCTACGGTTTCATGCGAAGAAGGATTGAGACTCCCACCGGCTGGCATTTGCAGGAAACATCCACCCGAGCCATCGACTTCGTGGATGAAATCGATCAACCCCACGGAATCGTCTTCGGCGGCTTCGAGGATCACTGCGCCCGCGCCGTCGCCAAAAATCACACAAGTGGCGCGGTCGGCGTAATCGATAATCGAGGACATCACGTCAGCGCCGATCACCAGCACTCGCTTATGCGCTCCGGTGGCGATAAATTGCGCCCCTGTTTGCACGGCGTAGATGAAAGCGGAGCATGCGGCAGAGAGATCAAATCCCCAAACCCCGGTAGCGCCCAGCTTGTGCTGCACCAGACAGGCGGTAGAGGGGAAAAACATATCAGGCGTAACCGTGCCGACGATGATGACGTCCACATCGCTGGGAGCCAGGCCGCGCTGAGCCAGCGCCCTCTTGGCCGCTTCGACCGCGAGGTCGCTGGTGGCCACGCCTTTGTCGACCAGGTGCCGCTCGCGGATGCCTACCCGACTGAGGATCCAATCATTGGTGGTGTCGACCATCTTTTCCAGGTCGGCGTTCGTAAGAAGACGAGGGGGCACGTAAGTGCCCAGGGCGCTGATTTTAGCTCTGGCACGGGTCGGGGTGGTCAATGAGAGCTCCTGAGTATGAGACTCAGTATTTTGCAGGATTAAAAGCAGAATGTCTAACTTAGGCTGATGACCCGTGAGGTTCCACTCTCCGTGAGTCAGGCCGCCCGATATTCTTTTTCGTGCTGCATCCACTCTCGGATGAAATTCGGGCATGCGACGATGCCGAAGTGGCTTCCCTCACCCCCCACCAGGTAAGTAAGAGCGGTGTGATCCAGTTCTGCCAGATGAGCCAGGTCAAGCAGCGGCCACAGGGCACATTCGATCGCGGAAGAAACAAGTTGGTCGAGATAGCCTAGATGACCCTCAAACAATGAGCCACCGACGCGGATAGTCACACTGGGCGAAACGAGATTTGTTGAAGCATTGCGCACTGTTTTTCCCTCGACTCTTAGGATTTTTGCGGCGTTACCAATTGAGATGAGGCGACGAGGGGTTTCTTGCGCAAGGAGTTGTAAAGTGTATGTAAAGGTTGGTTGCGAGGCGGTGATCCTAAATAAGCCAGGCACCGGGGACCCACTGCACACGCAAGAGCCCGTTACCGTTGCTTCCTTCCGGACCTGGCGGGGTTGGCGAGAGTACGTCGCGTGAGACCGATGCCTGACCTGAATCATTCTAGCAAACGCAAGTGGAGATTCCGTGACGAGGCTGGCGGCACTACGTCAAGAGCAAAAGGATGGTGACTTTCGGTGCGAGAAATTGACACGAAGGCCTTCCCTTCTCGACAGCAGTTGTCGAACAATAGAAATTGAACCAGAGAGTTGCGGAGTCGAATCTTAACCAGAACCTGGCTCTCCGCCATTCGTTTTCGAAATTCAATGTCGAAGCCTAGCTCACAACTCGATGTCATTCCGGTGACGCATGCCATCAATAAATACTTTGATCTTTCTATCTATCTGCTTGTATTAATGGGCTTTAGCACGTTGGCTAGCACAGGCAGCCTGGATCTGCCCACGATCTTGCTGGTGGGGGCGGCTCTGGCCTTCCGCGGCTATCTGCTGGCTCGGGGACGCCGCGTCGTGATTTCGCAGCGGTGGACTACTCCGCTGAGCGTCGCATATTTCGTCTTCTACGCGGGCGATTACTTCGTGTTTTCCCGCAGCTTTTTAACGGCAACGGTACATCTTGTGCTCTTCGCCGTAGTGATGCGCACGTTTTCGCTGCGCCGTGATCGCGACTACATCACGCTGACGATCGTGGCGTTCCTGATGGTGCTGGCCTCTGCTGTACTCACAGTAGACAGCGTTTTCCTCTTCTTTTTTGCCGCATTCATGATGATGGCCGTGGCTACATTCATCTTGATGGAAATGCGACGTTCGGGACGAGCCGCCCAATTTCAGGCGCGACACTCTCGCGACCCCCAGGAGCACCGGCATCTCGCCTTCTGGTTGGCGCGAACCACGCCGGCGTTGGCGGTGATGATACTGGTGGGCGCGGCGGCTATGTTTTTTCTTCTGCCCCGCATGTCCGCGGGCTACCTCGGCGGCTACTCATTCGGCACCGATTTTTCCACCGGCTTTAGCGACCGGGTGCAACTAGGGGGGATCGGGCGGATTCAACAATCCGATGCGGTGGTGATGCACATCCAAATCGATGGGGATCAAGGCGGCCAGTACGCTCTGCACTGGCGCGGCGTCTCCCTGGCGAATTTCGACGGCAAGAACTGGTCCAACCCGCCTCAGCAGTACGTACTGACCCGGAGTGTAGACGGCGCATTTTCCGTTCCTGCCTTCAGCCAGGGAGTAGCGCAGACAGCGACTGCGCAAAGCCAGGCCATTGCCGGGGAGTTAACTCGTTTCATTCATTACCGGGTGCTGATGGAACCAATTGGTACCAACGTATTTTTTCTGGCGCCCTGGGCAAGGCGGGTGAGCGGGGCGTATCGCGCTTTGCAAATCGATTCGGGCGGAGCTGTATCTGATCTCGACAGCCAGCGTGGAGTGAGTGTCTACGAGGCGGACTCGGATATCTCCACACCATCTCCTGCGCTGCTTAGGGGAGCCAGGGATTCGATTCCCCCGTTTGTGTTGGCTTATCTGCAGCTTCCCCGGCTGGATCCGCGCATTCCACAGCTGGCCGCAGAGATCTCAAGATCCGGTGCCAACAACAACTATGACCGCGCAGTTGCGCTCGAAAGGTTTCTGAAGACACATTACGGATATACCCTTCAGTTACCGAGCAGGGCGGAAGCCGATCCGTTAGCCAATTTCCTGTTCGAGCGCAAGCAAGGACACTGCGAGTATTTTGCTTCTTCGATGGCTGTGATGTTGCGGACGCTGCACATTCCGGCGCGCGTAGTGAACGGATTCCAGAGCGCTGAATTCAACGATCTCAGCGGCAACTACGTAGTCCGGGCCAAAGATGCGCACTCCTGGGTGGAAGCCTACTTTCCCGGTTACGGATGGATCACGTTTGACCCCACGCCGGGCGGCTCCCTCGGATCGCCGCAGGGATGGGGACGAGCGATGCTGTACCTGGATGCGGCGTCGTCTTTCTGGCGGGAATGGGTGGTCAGCTATGACTCCTCGCACCAGTATGTTCTGAGCCAGTCCGTCGTGAGCGGGACTCGCAGCACGTGGGAGCGGGCCCGCACGGCGGTGCGGCTACGCTATGCGCGGCTGCTAAATTGGGCGCGTACAGGTCAGCGGAACGTCGCGCACTCACCGGTACGCTGGTTTGGGGCGAGCTTGGCGGGTGCGCTCCTGTTACTGATGCTGGCCAACGCTGCACGAATTGCCGGGATGATGCGGAGGAGGCGGCTGCGGGCGTATCCGGAGCGATCGCCGGATCAGGCTGCCACGATGTGGTACGAACGAATGGCTCACTATCTCGCGCGGCGCGGAGTTCAGAAATCCCCTTCTCACACGGCACACGAATTTATGCGCGTCATTGAAGATGCGAGTTTGCGGGCACAAGTCGTACGATTCACGGACGCCTACGAATCAGCGCGCTTCGGGAATTCTCCCGAAGATGCGCGCAAGTTGCCGGAGCTGTTCGAAGCGGTGGAATCGGCGGCGAGAAAATAGTGAGAGTACAAACCATTCCTCTGTCTTCATTCTTGGGAATTCGTCGAATAGTCTTGGACTAGAAGTGCCAGAGCACGCCGCCGCTAACCAAAAAATTGTGCTGACGGGTTTTACCGGTGGGGGCCAACGGTAGATCCGGCGTACCAGACCAAAAATCGCGCACCTGGCCGCGAATGCTGAAGGCGTGCCACACTCTCACGTCTAGACCAAATCCCCCCTGGAGTACTCCGGAAGTCGAGGAACCGCCGGGGTTGGTGCCTCCGTAGATAAGATTGCTATCTTCGCTGAAGTGGCCGAAGCCGCCGCCGAAACTGATCCACGGCGAAACCGCGGTCTCCGGAAAAAGATTCACGCGAACCGAGGGGGTAACGAAGATCTGTTTGTAGCCGGTGGGAACAACGTTGGTGCCGGAGTTGAGGTCCTCATCAAGATTGAAAATCATGGGCACTTCTGCTGAGATGGCGTAGACAGGAGTGCCAAAAAGCTGGCGCGCATAGCCCACTTCGAAGGTGAGGCCTTTGCCGGAGCGCACGAAAGGATTGAAAAAGGTCGCGCCCGGAATGCCTTGATCGCTGATGAAAGTGCGGCCCATGGTTCCGGTTAACTCATTTTTCTCATCCTGCGCAAACGCTGAAGGGCCCAGCATCGAGATAGTGCTTGCCAGGATTGCTATTACGACATGTCTCCCAGACATTCGCCCTCCAGGACGCAGGAACTGACACATTTCTGTTCGGTGCAGTCAGCGTAGCACGAAGTTTTTAGCTTTCATCCGGCAGGTAATGCCTCTCATGGTGCCTGTGGTCACGCGTTGTGTGGGCTGCGCGGGATCGGCTGCTTGGGATCAGCCGAGGGATAACACCTGAGTTACTCCTAGAAGATGTTAAAATAGTTACACTGCATGCCTTCAAAGAGCCTCACTGTCTCACGATCAAATCCAAGAACTGCTGGCGCGCTGTCGGAAGCTGACGCGCCGGAAGCGCGTCCCCAGAAAGTCGGATTCGTCAGCCTGGGCTGCCCCAAGAATCTTGTCGATAGTGAGGTGATGATGGGCTTTCTGGCTCGGGCGGGAGCGGAGATCTCGCCGCGAGCCGAGGACGCGGATGTGATCGTGGTTAACACCTGCTCGTTCATCGACAGCGCGCAGGAGGAATCTGTAAACACGATTCTCGAAATGGCTGGCCACAAGACTTCGGGGCGGGCGAAAAAGTTGGTAGTGGCGGGTTGCCTCGTCGAGCGCTTTCACGACGAGATCCGCAAACGCATTCCTGCCGTCGATGCCGTGGTCGGAACGGGAGAATTGCAGAACATTCTGGCGGCAACTGGAATTGTTCCGGGCCCAGGAATTGCCCGCAGCGACTCTCCCTTCGTGGTGTTAAATTCGCGAGCGGAAGGCGATGCACGAGCGGCGCATGGGCGTTTTTCGCGCGACCAATGGGACGGAGCGATTGCCGACCTGCCCAACTATTTGTATGACCACGAGACCCCGCGCATTCTGGCTACTCCGAAGCACACCGCATACATCAAAATCGCGGAAGGCTGCGATCATCCTTGCACATTCTGCATCATTCCGCAGTTGCGAGGACAGTTTCGCTCTCGTCGCTTCGAGTCAGTAGTGGCAGAAGCTGAGCGGCTGGCGGGTATGGGAGTCCAGGAAATTACTTTGATTGGGCAGGACACGACCTGTTACGGAGAGGATTTCGGTCTGAAAGATGGCCTGGCGCTGCTGCTTGCAAGATTAGCAAACATCGAGGACTTGCGCTGGATCCGTTTTCTGTATGCCTACCCAAATAAGATCACGGGCAAACTACTGGAGACGATGGCGTCGCACGACAAGATTTGCTCCTATATGGATGTACCTCTGCAGCATGCGTCGGCTCCCGTGCTGAAGCGGATGAAACGCGGAGGCGGAGCAGAAGTGTTTCTTCGCTCCATTGACAAGATGCGGCGCGCCATTCCCGGCGTCACCTTACGCACCTCTTTTATCGTAGGCTTCCCCGGAGAGACCGAGAAAGAGTTTGAAGAGCTGTGCGATTTCGTGCGTGAAGCCCAGGTTGACTGGATGGGGGCTTTCGGCTACTCCGATCAAGAAGGAGCCGACGCACATGGATTGGAGAAGAAAGTTTCCGTTCGTGAAATCGAGCGCCGGCGTAAACACTTGATGGGAATCCAGCGTCAAATCAGCATGAGGAAAAAGAAGGGGCTCGTGGGACAGGAATTCGATCTGTTGCTCGAGGGTACGTCGGACGAGACCGATCTGCTCATGGAAGGCCGCACGTGGATGCACGCTCCAGAAATTGACGGTAAAGTTCTCGTGAATGACTTTCCCGAGGAAACCGAGCCTCGGCCGGGCGAATTCTGTCGCTGCCAGATCACGGAAGCGCACGACTACGATCTGGTGGCCAGAATTCTTTAGGTGCCTTTTTTCTTAAGTTTTCAATTTGACTCGGCGCAACAACCTGGGATGCCCTCACCATGGCACTCAAGCGCACTGTGAAACTTCGTTGCCCGATATGCAAGAAGGCGGTCAAGAGCAGCGACGCCGAGTTTCCCTTCTGCAGCGACCGCTGCCGCACAATTGATTTGGGCAAATGGGCAAGCGGCGCCTATGTGATTCCATCACCGGTATCAGATGCGGAAGAGCAGATTCGAACGAGTACTCCGGAAGATACGGACGACGATTCGTGAAATCTGTGGCGCAGCCCGAGAGTAGTGCCGTCGACCAAAAGGGCCTGACTGTGGATTCTCCCAGGATTGAACGTACGCGATGGCCCTTGCTGGTCGGGACGTTCTTCGGCATCGGACGACTGGCGCCGGGCCCGGGGACATGGGCTTCAGCAGCAACGATTTTGTTATGGGCCGCATTGGCCCATTTCTTGGCGCCGGTCTGGCGCACTCCGGCCGTCATCGGACTTGCGGTTCTCATTATTCTGCTCGGCATTCCCGCAGCCACACGGGTGGCACGAAGCACAGGTATAAAGGATCCGCAATTTGTAGTGATCGATGAGGTTGCGGGTCAACTGGTCGCCCTGATCGCGGTGCCGCTCACCTGGAAATCTTTTGTGGCGGGCTTTATATTTTTTCGTGCATTCGATATTCTCAAACCACCGCCCGTGCGACAGTTGGAAGCACTTCCCCAAGGCGGGGGAATTGTGCTGGACGATGTCGCCGCTGGTCTCTATGCGCTGGGAGCTGTGCATCTCTTGTTGCACTTTGGTCTACTAACATAATGTGTTTCTAAGTAGTGCGAGTATTTTCCTCATGGGCTTCTCCGACCGCATCTTGGGTAAGAAAAGTGTAAACGGTGGACCGCACATTGAGTCCGTTTCGCCGGTGCTGGCGCTGGCGGGAGGTGAAGTCCGCATCGCGGGCTCGGGACTGCGGCCGCAACAGTGGCAGCGTCCGCGAGTGCAATTTGGCGAAGTAGAGGCCGGGGTGGTCGTGGTCAGTTCCGATTCATTTTTGGTGGCGCGGGTTCCCGACGGAGCGATCTCGGGACCGGTGGTGGTCGCCTCCGACGGCCACGTCAGCAACGCGCACACGGTCAAGGTAGCAGTCCCCATCGCTGAGAGCCTTCACCCGGTGACGAGTCCGGCGCTTGATGCCCAGGGCAACATTTACGCGACCTTTTCCGGATCACGCGGACAAAAAGTTCCTGTCGCAATTTTCAAAATTGATACGAATTACACCGTGACTCCGTTCGTAGCGGAGATGATGAACGCGACGGCGATTGCTTTTGACCGCGAGGGCCAGATGTATGTTTCTTCGCGTCACGACGGCGCTGTTTATCGCGTAGCGCCAAACGGCACCATGACCACATATGCCGGGGGAATGGGAATCGCTACCGGAATCGCGTTCGATCGGAATCAGAATCTCTACGTGGGCGATCGTAGCGGAACCATCTTCAAGATTGGCCGCGACCAGCAAGTCTTCGTCTTCGCCACGCTGGAGCCAAGCGTTTCGGCTTACCACCTGGCGTTCGGGCCCCAGGGCGACTTATTTGTTACCGGGCCTACCACTTCGAGCTTTGACTCTGTGCACAGAATTGATCCGCAGGGAACGGTGCACAAGTTCTATCGCGGCCTGGGACGCCCACAGGGCCTGACTTTCGACTTGGCGGGCAATCTGTATGTGGCCGCTTCGCTCTCCGGCAAGCGAGGCATTGTAAAGATCACGCCTGAAGGCAATGCCAGCCTCGAAGTTGCTGGTCAGGGCCTGGTGGGACTCGCGTTTGCGCCCGGACGCAGCGTAATTCTTGCGACCACCGACGCGGTGCATCACTTGTCGTGGAACATTCCGGGGTTGCCGCTGCTGCCGGAGTGAATCTCATCGGCAGCGATTGAACCGATCCGCACCTGGCGCCATCCATTCGGCACTCAGCATTCAGCATTTAGCATTCAGCCATTACGTTTCCGTCCTGACTGAGTGCTGAATGCCGACTGCTGAATGCTGTCCTACCGGCGTTTTTCATTTACACTTCTACCCGTGAACGCAGAGATCATTGCGGTCGGCTCCGAACTACTGACGCCCTTCCGCATGGACACGAACTCCCTGTATCTGACGGAGCAGATCAACCAGCTGGGGGTTGAAGTGATCTTCAAAAGCGTAGTGGGCGATGATCTGCGACGCTTGTTCGAAGCCGCGCAACATGCGCTGCTCCGCTCAGAGATCGTTATCTTCAGCGGCGGTCTTGGTCCTACCGAGGATGACGTTACCCGTGAGGCGGTAGCCGAAGCGTTGGGCGTATCCCTGCGGCGGAATGAGGAAATTCTCGCCGCTATCGAGCAGCGTTTTGCCACGCGTGGCTGGAAAATGTCCCCAAACAATGCCAAGCAGGCTGATGTTCTGGAAGGCGCGACGGTCCTGCCCAACGCCAATGGGACCGCGCCTGGACAGTGGCTCAGTGGGAAGTTCGACGGTCGTGAGCGTATTGTCATCCTCTTACCCGGACCTCCGCACGAACTGAAGGCTTTGTTCGAAGGGGAGGTCCGCGAACGGCTGCGGGCCAAAATCCCTGCGGCCTTCATCGCGACTCGCGTTTTGAAGGTTGCGATGTTGGGCGAGTCTCATGTAGACGCGCGCGTGGCGCCGATTTACAAGCGTCACGGCGATGTACAAACCACTATTCTCGCGGGAGCGGGTGAAATCCAACTGCATTTCAAGTCGCGTGCAGCTACTCTGGAAGCGGCACAAGCGCGGGTGAATGAAGTGGCCGACGCTGTTGAGGAGGAACTGGATGACGCCGTTTACTCGCGGGACGGCGAGTCGCTCGAACAAATTGTGGGCTACTGGCTGCAGATGCGCAACGCCACGCTGGCGGTGGCGGAGTCGTGCACCGGAGGGCTGCTATCGGAGCGCGTCACGTCCGTTAGCGGCAGTTCACGCTACTTCGCCGGAGGCGCGGTTGTGTATTCCAATGCTTTAAAGACCGAACTGGCGGGAGTGCCGGCAGACATGATCGAGCGTCATGGAGCGGTGAGCCGCGAAGTAGCTGCCGCGCTGGCGGAGGGCATTCGCTATCGATGCGAGGCAACTTTCGGAATCGGCATCACCGGGGTCGCAGGACCAAACGGAGGAACGCCCGAGAAACCCGTGGGATTAGTGTTTCATGCCTTAGCCAGCGACAGCGGGACCGACGTAATCGAGCGGAACCTTCCTGGCGATCGCAAGCGCATCCGCTGGTTCGCGACGACGCTGGCGCTGGATATGATGCGCAAGAAGCTAATGTGAGGGCAAACGCTGCTAGATACTGGCTTTGGAAGTTAGTAGCTAGAAGCGGATCTTATGCGCCTTTTCGTTGCGCTCGACCTTGATGACGACATCCGTGGCCGAATTTCACGATACCTTGACGACATGCGTGGATTTGCGCCGGAGGCGCGCTGGGTGCGGCCGGAAGCACTCCATGTCACCTTGAAATTCATCGGAGAAAAGGCTGTGGACGAGGCCAAGAAGATTAAGCGATCCTTGGGAACGATTAGAGCTGAGGCATTCGACTTGAACATTGGCGGTTATGGATTCTTTCCGGGCGCGCGGGCCCCGCAAGTGTTTTGGATCGGAATCGAGGGCGGCCCGCAACTTGCTTCGCTCGCGGCAACGGTTGATGGAAATCTTGCAGCGCTTAGTATTCCAAAGGAAGAGCACGCCTTCAACCCTCACCTCACGCTGGCGCGGGGCAGCAGAGGATCAGAGCGGCGAAACCGGGGCAAGATTGACGGTTCACCCCACCGCTTTCACCGCTTGCAGGAGAAACTGGCGGCTCTACCCGCGCCGGAGTTTGGCACGATGACGGCCCGCGAGTTTTTTCTGTATTTGAGCGAGCCTTTGCCGGGCGGCTCAAGATACACAAAACTCGCTGGATTCGCTCTGCATTAGCGCCACGCTTGTTACATTCAATGTCCACAACGCTTTTGATCACTCTGATTGCCGCCTTCAGCTACCTGCTGGGATCGATTCCCTTTGGATATCTGCTCGTGCGTATCCTCCGCGGCGAAGACGTGCGCCAAAGCGGCAGCGGAAATATCGGAGCAACCAACGTTTCCCGGAAGTCACCCGTGCTGGGAATACTTACGCTCCTGTTAGATGCCCTGAAAGGAACTGTCGCGGTCTGGATGGCGTATGCTATTGCTCCGACCTATCCATTGATGTCGATGGCGGCTTTATTCGCTGTTCTGGGCCACCTGTTTCCGGTGTGGTTGAAGTATCGCGGTGGTAAGGGTGTCGCCACCGGGTTGGGATCCTTCGTTATGATTGCTCCAAAGGCTGTGCTAATAGCGGTGGCCATTTTCATCATAGTGGTCATCATTTTTCGCTACGTATCGCTTGGATCGATCATTGCGGTCGCATCTTTTCCTGTGCTCGTTTACGAGATGCGCACTCTTTGCTCTGCGCCTCCAGCCCTGATGTTTATGGCCACCACTTCTCTGCTAATCATTCTCAAGCATCACGAAAATATCCGCCGCCTGCTTGCTGGAACCGAAAGCCGCCTTGGGGCAAAGCGCGCATGAGCCAGATCGCAATCATCGGAGCGGGCGCTTGGGGTACCGCGCTGTCGATTGTTCTAGGGCGCATGGGAACTCACCGTGTGCGGCTGTGGGCGCATGAAAGAGAAGTTTGCGAGAGCATCGCACAACAGCGCATGAACGAGAAGTTTCTTCCCGGTGAGCCGATCCCGAACGGCGTTACCCCATGCAATGATCTTGCAGAAACGCTCGCGGACGCGGCCATCGTGGTAAGTGTAATGCCCTCACAACATTGTCGCCGCCTGTTTCAGCAGATGCTTCCATACTTAAGCGACGAAATCATGATTGTCAGTGCGACCAAAGGGTTGGAAGAAAACACTCTGCTGCGCATGACCGAGGTGATCGCACAAATCGTCAAAGGCAACAACATGCGAGGTCCTCGCATCGGCGCGCTCAGCGGCCCGTCATTCGCTGTGGAAGCGGCGCGTGGAGATCCCACGGCGATCGCCATCGCCTCCGAGGATGCGGAGGTTGCACGCACAGTCCAGCGCGAGTTCAGCAATGCCAGCTTTCGCGTCTATACCAACGATGATCCGATCGGCGTGGAACTGGGCGGCGCGCTGAAGAATACCATCGCGATTGCCGCCGGAATCAGCGCAGGCCTCGGCCTGGGACACAACTCCGTGGCAGCTCTTATCACACGTGGCCTGGCGGAGATGACGCGGCTCGTGGTGGCTTGCGGCGGCAAGGCAGAAACTATGGCGGGCCTGACGGGTCTCGGCGACCTGGTTCTAACCTGCACGGGCGGTCTCTCCCGCAATCGTAGCGTTGGTGTCGAACTTGGCCGGGGACGAAAGTTGCCAGAAATTCTCGCTGCAATGCACGGCATGGTGGCCGAAGGAGTTTTCACTACGACGGCGGCGATCGGGCTAGCACGTGCTCGCGGCGTAGAGATGCCCGTCACTGAGCAGATGGACGCGATCCTGCACCAAGGTAAAGATCCGCGCGAAGCAATTTATGAACTAATGACACGCAGCGGCAAGAGCGAAACGCTCAAAACGTAAGCTATCGTTTGGCTGCTTCGGCGTTTTATTGCCAAACGCCCCACAGGCGTACAGTCCGAGAGGTACTTTGGTAACAGCTAAACTGGCGGTTTTCGGCTCCCCGCTCCGCCTTCCACATTAAAATTCTGTAGATACACGTGAAATCCGCCGCCACTTCGACCGTCGGCGCTGCCGAACCGAGCCAGGGGAACGACCTGCCTTCGGCAGCACCTAGCGCCCTACGCATTCCGATTTTGTACGTCATCCTGGGCGTGCTCCTGGTGATCAGCATCGTCCCAATGTATTTTTACTCTGCCCAAGTGGAGGCAATAAACCGCGATCGCTTGAAGACCAACGAGATGCTGCTGCAGAACACGGTGACGCGTTCTCTAGCCGACGATCTCTCGCAGCACGAGCGCTCCCTGCGGATGATGCTCGCCAACCTGTCATCGGCGATTCAGGTGGCAAGCGGTGGTGACATCGGCAGCAAGAACATCGAAGCGCCAGAGTTGCGCGCCCTGCTGGAGCATTTTGTTTCATCCTCCGATGATCTGGCCTATGCCACTTTGCTGAATTCCGAGGCTAAGGGAATCTCCGCCGGACGCATCGCACCGGACGCTTTTCTGCAGCGGGAGTTGCAACACGCCTTTGACGCTGCCCGCGATGGCCGCGCCTACAACGGGCATGCCCTTCAGGTAGAAGACGGCAAGATTCCACGCACGGTTGTGTTGGTGAGTAGTCCGGTCAGCTACGATGGGCGCTTTCTGGGCATGGTTGGCGCGGTTGTGGATCTGCAATTCCTGATTCGGCGCCTGCGCGAAGTCAGCGGCGGTGGCCTGATTCCCTATGTTGTGGACTCTCAGGGCCGACTCGTGGCCGCTGGCACTCCCCAATATGTGACGGGCCAAGATATGAAGAATCTGGAGATCGTCCGCAATTTCGTGGACGAGGGAAATAAAGCGCAGTTAGCCGCGACGAAGGAATTCGCCGTCCGGGAAAATAAAACCAGTGTTGAGATGCTCGGCACATACAGTCCGGTCACCGCGCTCGATTGGGCGGTCGTAGTGCAAAAACCTCAGCTGGAGGCGTACCGCGGTGTTTACGAAATGCAGCGCACGGCTCGCCTGCTGGCAGTACTGGCGGTGCTGTTAAGCATCGGCGTCAGCATTTTCGCGGCTCGCAGGATTACCAACCCCCTGCAAATCCTTACTCAGTCCAGCCGCGCTCTGGCACGAGGAGACTTCTCCCAGAGAGCGCACTTACGAAGCCGCACTGAAATCGGCGAGCTGGCCGAAACTTTTAACACTATGTCCGAAGAACTCGAGCAGTTCGTCGAAGACCTGAAGCGGGCCGCCGAAGAGAATCGCGCTTTGTTCCTGGGTTCGATCCAGATGCTGGCAGGCGCGGTTGACGAAAAAGACCCGTATACACGCGGCCACTCCGACCGCGTCACGCGCTACTCGCTGATGATCGGCAGGGAAATGAAGCTGGATGCGGCCTTCATGGAAACGCTGCAGATTTCGGCACAGCTTCACGATGTAGGTAAAATCGGTATCGAAGACCGCATTCTCAAGAAACCGGGCGCTCTCACAGCGGAAGAATTTGAAGTCATGAAGACCCATACTACCAAGGGCGCCAACATTCTGCGCCCGGTAACCCAACTCGCCGAAATGCTTCCTGGAATTGAACTTCATCACGAAGCCCTCGATGGCCGTGGCTATCCGTACGGTTTGCAGGGAGATCAGATTCCGTTGCTGGCGCGGGTAATTGCGGTAGCTGACACTTTCGACGCGTTAACCACAAATCGTCCTTACCAACACGCGCATACTCCGGAAGAAGCGCTGAAGATTATCCAGAGTCTTGCAGGCAAGCGGCTCCATCCCGAACCGGTGGCGGCGCTGCTGGCGGTTTACGGACGCGGCGAGATTCGCATCCAGCGACTCTCCATCAAAAGGGCTGCGGCAGCAGCGGATGCACCTACCGAAGTTTCGCCAGTTGTTTCGGCCCCGGCGCTCTCCGCGGCCGAAGCTGCCAACCTCGAACGATCGCGCGTCTGACCATCCTTACTAGTCACCACCCCACCGTTCCGGCTCGGCCGCCTCTGACCGTTATAATCATCAATAGGCTTTCTCATGATTCAAACTCTGTTCGGCAGCACCGAAGAAAATAAAACTGGCCTTTTCGAGCGCATGAAGCAGGCGGTCACGCGCACGCGTGAAAACCTCGCCGAGCGTATTGAAGAGGTTGTTGCCTTTGGGAAAGAAATCGACCGCAATACCCTTGACGATCTGGAGGCCACGCTGATCGGCGCTGACCTGGGCTCCGCGACCACCCAAGAAGTCCTGGGCAAGCTCCGCGATAAAGCCGACCGCAAACAGATCAAAGACGTATACGAGCTAAAACGCTTTCTGAAAGAAGAACTTCTGGCTATTTTGAATGCAGCGAACACACGACCAATCGAGACGGTGGATGGAACGCCGGAAGTAATTCTGGTGGTTGGCGTGAACGGCACCGGCAAGACCACGACCATCGGCAAGTTGTCGCAGGTGTTTCGGGCGCAAGGCAAGAACGTACTTCTTTGCGCGGCCGATACTTTCCGCGCAGCGGCTATCGATCAACTGGAAATCTGGGGCGAGCGTACGGGTACGGAAGTGATCAAGACGAAGCCTGGGGGTGATCCCACAGCCGTTTTGTTCGACGCGCTGCAGGCGGCCACGGCGCGGAAGACGGATTACGTGATCGTCGACACAGCCGGCCGGCTACACACGAAGACAAGTCTCATGTCGGAATTGGAGAAGATGCGGCGTACGGCGCAGCGCATCATTCCGGGCGCGCCCCACGAAACCCTGCTGGTCATGGACGCAACTACCGGTCAAAATGGTTTGCAGCAGGCGCGTATGTTCACGGAGTCGGCGGGCGTCACCGGAATTGTGCTCACCAAGCTTGACGGTACTGCAAAGGGCGGCGTCGTGGTTGCCATCTCGCGCGAACTGGGGCTGCCAGTGCGATTTGTTGGTGTTGGCGAGAAAGTGGGAGACCTGCTGCCCTTCGATCCCAAAGAGTTTGTCGATTCGCTTTTCGAGTGAGGACTACTATGCCGGAAGCTGGCAACGAACGTTCCCGACTGGACGAAGCGGCGCAGCCGTCGCTGAACCTGAAGACGACTGTTATCGCTCCTTTCCGCCTCGGCTTCAATAGCGGCTCCTCCTTTCTGAGATGACTTGCAATCTTGAGCGATTTCGCGCTGCATTCAGATAAGCATGATGCCCGACCACTCAGCTGACGAGCAGTTTCTGCACCGCGCGCTCGACTTAGCGCGCCAAGGTATTGGATTAGCCTCGCCAAATCCCTATGTCGGTGCGGTTATCGTTGATGCGCAAGGCAGTATCGTGGGTACCGGCGCATACACTTACGATGGTCTGAAACACGCCGAGGTTCGCGCTCTTGAACACGCCGGCGATAAGGCCCGTGGCGCCACGCTCTATATCAATCTTGAACCGCACGGCCATCAGGGCCGAACGCCCGCCTGCACCGACGCTTTGATCGCCGCTGGAATTCATCGCGTGGTCGCTTCCATGGCCGATCCAAATCCCACAGTTAGCGGTAGAGGCTTTGAGAAGTTGCGAGACGCAGGCATGCGCGTAGAGGTAGGGGGATTGGAGGCGGAGGCGCGCCGTCTGAATGAAGCGTTTGCCCGCTACATTCGCAAAGAAGTGCCTCTGGTCACGCTGAAGGCGGCGATGACGCTTGACGGGAAGATTGGTCTGCCGCCATCGGCGGGATCTAACCCTCCGCCAGGGACCCCTGCAGGCGGGTGGATTACCGGAGAAGCCGCACGCACGCACGTGCACCGGCAGCGTCACGAGAGCGATGCCATTCTGGTCGGAGTGGGAACTATCCTGGCAGACGATCCGCTGCTGACCGATCGCAGCGGCTATCCGCGACGGCGCCCGTTGTTGCGCGTGGTTCTCGATTCGCGCTTGCGACTGCCACTGCAGTCGCGACTGGTACAGAGCGTCACAACTCCAGGCGCTATAAAAGATGACGTGCTCGTTTTCTGTTCCTCCGTCGACGCAGCGAAAAAAAGCGAACTGGAGGCGCGCGGTGTTCGGGTTGAGCAACTTCCGAGTGCGCCGGGCGGACGCCCTGACATTCATGCGATATTGCGGCGCCTCGGACAACTTGAAATCGCGAGTCTGATGATCGAAGGTGGAGCGACGGTGAACGGGATGGCAATCGTTTCAGCCGTCGTGGACAAACTTTTTCTGTATTACGCTCCGAAGCTAATCGCGGGTTCGGGAGCGGTTCCATTTCTGTCCAGCGAAGGCTTCCGCCAAATCCATGAAATCCAACAGGTGAGGCATGTGCATCTGCATCGATTCGGACAAGACTTAGCCCTAGAGGGCTACTTGCGGGATCCCTACGGAGAATGATCTCATTTGCTGCTGGTCCTCAACTGAAGTCTGTCGAAGACGCAGGGAAAATCGACTCAATTGAATATTGCTCTTCGTGCCTCAGTGACTCAACCGTGAATTATGATACTGATGCATTTCGGAGGATCCTTCATGTTTACTGGAATTGTTGAAGAAGTAGGCCGGGTCACTCAGATCGAACAACGCGGCGAGAGTCGCCGCATCACAATTACAGCCGGGAATTTACCCAAGCAATTGAAAGCCGGCGACAGCATTGCAGTCAGCGGGGTCTGCCTCACCGCTGTCAACATCAAGCCGGGATCGTTCTGCGCAGATCTCGCCCCTGAGACTTGGGAGCGAACCTCATTCTCACGCATGCGAGAAGGCGCGCTGGTCAACCTGGAGCTTCCCATGAAAGCTGACGGCCGCTTCGGGGGGCACATCGTGCAGGGTCACGTGGATGGCGTCGGCACCCTCGTCGCTCTGGAGCGCATTGCTGATTCGGAAAACTTCTGGCTGCGCATCGAGTTGCCGCATGATTTGGAAAAATACACAGTCTACAAAGGCTCCGTCTGCATCGAGGGAATCAGCCTCACGGTGGCGAAGCTTGAGGGCAGGGTCTGCACGGTGGCTATCATTCCCCACACTGTCGAAATAACAAATCTCAATTCGCTGAAACCCGGCGATCCGGTCAATCTTGAGGCGGATTTGATTGCGAAGTATGTAGAAAAAATGATGACCGGCGAAGCTGCAGAGAGTTCCCTCACCGTGGAAGAGTTGGTGCGGCAAGGATTTTGAGCGAACGACTGTGAGCGTATTCTTCTGGGTATGTGCCTTCCCCAGGAAAACAATTACGACAGGTTGAGCATGGGGTTATGCGCGGACTGCGCACACGCCCGCCGAATTCTCTCCGACCGGGGTTCGACGTTCCTGCAGTGCCAGCTCTCATTCGTAGACCCGGGATTTGCAAAGTACCCGCGGTTGCCGGTTTTCAGCTGCAGTGGCTACTCACAGCAAGCGTCCAAGGAATGAAAATCTGCTTATGAACCGAAGCGTCTCGCGATAACTTAACCGCTAACATTCAAGCTTCAGCTCGTCCAGTTCCAGGAACTCTTGGACGATGGGCGCGGTGGATTTTTCCAAGTCGGCGGAGGGTCCAAAGAAAATCGCCCTGCCTTCGTAAAGAAAGACCACCCTATCGGCCAGTTTCTTTGCCAGGCGCATATCGTGAGTTACTACAATACTGGTCAAATGGAGTTGAATCTTGAGCCGCTTGATGAGATCTCCGAGCAGTTGCGCCATCAGAGGATCCACCATGGTTGTGGGCTCATCGTAGAGGACGCATTCGGGTCGCGCCGCCAAGGCTCGGGCAATGGCGACTGAGCGTTTCATTCCAGTCGAAAGATCCGAGGGCAGCAGGTCGCGCATCTCTTGCACGCCCACCATCTTCAGCAACCCGTCGACAATCTCGTAAATCTGCTCTTCCGACAATCCTCCGCTTTCGCGCAGGGGAAACGCCACATTTTCGCCGACCGTGAGGGAATCAAATAACGCTCCATTCTGAAAAACCATCGTTACTTTCTTGCGAATGGGCTCCATCTGCTCCTCGGAAAAGTCGGTAATGTCTTCGCCGGCAACGATCACGCGTCCAGAGTCCGCCTTAAGAAAGCCCATCAGCAGTTGCAGCGACACTGACTTACCAACGCCGCTGCGTCCCAGGATACAGACGGTTTCGCCAGGCATCACATTGAAGCTGACGCGGTTGAGCACGATGTTGTCGCCGAAAGCTTTGGAGACTTCGCGAAACTCGATGTAGGGACGCTCAACGCTGTCGGACATTTTTATTTCGAAAGTAAGCGGCTGTCAGGCGCTCCCCTTCTCTGCCTCCATTTCCTCGGGAGTGTTCAGGTTGCGGAAGATACTGGGCGAAAATCCGGCACTTTCTAATTGTTTTTCGTCGATCACCTGGGTGGGAACCATTTCGAACAAGCGGTCGATTTTGTTTCTTCCGGCGCGCAACGCATTCTCTGCCGTGGCGGCGAACTCGCGGCGATAAATGGCGCACAGTGGTTGCGAGCGCCCGTCAGTTCGTGGAACGACCACTCCTGCATCGCGTGCGCCGCGCGACTGAGTGATTAAGTATTGCAAGAAGTCCGTCGATATAAAGGGCGTGTCCACAGCAAGCATCAAGTTGAGTTCCCTCTGCGAGGCGAGCAACGCGGCATGAATTCCACCCAACGGTCCGCGGTCGCGGAATATATCTTCCACGACCGGCGCAAACCCCGCAAACTTTTCGCGACTTCCCACGATGCGGACCTCGGAACTGACCGAGCGGGCCAAATCGAGCGCCCGCGCCAGCAAGGTGTGCCCGTCCCACTCTATAAATGCTTTGTCCTTGCCCATCCGCGCGCTCTTGCCACCGGCCAGGATGAAAGCGGTAACATCGGGCGCCGAGGCATCTCCCATGCCGCGATAATACACGGAGGTCGTTCAAGAATATTCTCCGTGGCTATCTACCCGTCCCCAAAATCTTTTCCTCACTCTAAATGCTTGCATCAACAAGGCTTGGCTTCGCGCCTTCTTCTTGCCCGACACGAAAGTAACCTTCCCAAGAACTGCTCTTCGGGAGATGATGAGCTTCCGGTGCTCTCAAGGTCCGGAAGTAACCATCATGCCGCAAAAAATCATGGATGTTCTTATGCTCGGCAGGTGCTCCCACGAATTCTCCTGGCCCCGACGCGGTTCTGACGGAGATTACTATCAGGTCTGCCTGTTGTGTGCTGTCGAATACAAGTATGACTGGACAACCATGCGCCGGACTCAGCGCCTGGAACATGCCAAACCCGAAACCGCCACCCGGCGCAATCATGCGCGGGAAAAGCGGCCGTCCTGGACACCTCGGGCCCGGCGCCTGAAGCTCGACGTGGCGCTTCGCTACCGCGTGAATAGCACCAGTACGTGGCATGAGGGTATTATCGAAAACCTCAGCCAGACGGGACTGTTGTTTCACGGACCGCAGCAGTTACCCGTGAATGCCCTAATCGAGATGGTGTTTGAAATGCCGGAGGAAATTTCTGGCCAGAAGAACCGCAATGTGCTTTGCCAGGGCCGCGTGATTCGCTCCAAAGACATAGAAGAGAACGAAAAGCAGGAGCAGAACAAAGACACGGAAGCTGAAACCAGCCTATTGGCTGCTTCCATCGTCGACTATAAGTTCATCCACTAAAGCATCGCAGACGCGAACGCTGGGCCGCGAAGCTGCTGGAATCGCTTTCTGGGTCCGCACGCAAGCTTGCTTGATATCTCTATCCGTAGCCTGCCAAAGGCTGCGCAATAGAACTAATCTCGAAACCAATTTCGCCTTTCCGAATACTAAACCCACTTCCCGGCATCCGTTCGTACTCGAACCAACCCGCTTCAAATCTGACCGTATCCATAAGAAAAATATAATGATCGTTCCCCTGGTCTTGGAGCCCTCTGTTCTAACTCTGTAACGTCTCATTGTTTTTTGTTGCGCCGTAACGAATCTGCGCTAAAAATCCCGCACCGATTTCGGACACCCCTGCTCCTGCACGTTCCGAACTCAACTTGCATTTCCGACCATTGCGGTCCCTGGCGGTAAGACAAATCCTTTTAAGGAGGAGCCATGCTCCGCTCAATGAAGGGCACTCCCCAGGCGGGGGAGGCAACACCGCATTTCCTCCGCTTCTTGCCGGGAATCACGCTGCGCGGACATTTCAACCGCGCTACCGAAAGCAAACCAGCTAAGGAGAAGTTACAAGGAGGAGCCGTGATCAAGACTATGCTCACGTTAGTTCTCGCTCTGGCAGTGCTGTTCCTTGCCGGAATGGCATTCGCTCAGACCGACCCGGGAGTTCAGAGTGGTAACCGCGGCACGGGAGCGGCGCTATCTTCTGTGTTGGCCAACAGCCTGTCTGGGATACTTTCCTTTTTCACCGACGGTCAGGCTCGATTCCAGGAAGTGGAGTCTGTTTCCGGCGGCGCCAATAACGGGTTAGGGCCGCGCTTTAACTCAAATAGCTGCAGTTCATGTCACGCGCAACCCGCGATCGGCGGGACAGGAGCTGCCACTAATCCCGAATTCCAATTCCCCAGCAACGGGGTCGCGCCCGGTAACACCATCCCCTCCTTCATTACTGCCAATGGGCCAACCCGTGAAGCCCGCTTCCCGTTCTTCTTTAACAGCAACGGCACGGTTAACACCAACTCTCCCAATGGAGGTGTGGAAGACCTGTACACTGTCACTGGGCGGTCCGATGCCGGCGCCTGCAACAACAGCACTGCGTTGCCACAGCCTAGCTTCGCCACTGCTGTCTCGGAGAACGATGTCATCTTCCGGATTCCCACCCCGGTCTTTGGCGCAGGTTTGATCGAGAACCTCGACGACTCAACCTTGTTGAACAAGCAGTTGGCCAATAACAACAACAACCTTGGCATCGCCGGATCTTTCAACCGCAACGGAAACGACGGCACTATCACCCGGTTCGGGCTGGAAAGCGTAGAACAAGTCGCTGCACGTCTTTGCCGGTGAGGCGTACAACGTGGAGATGGGTATTTCCAACCTCCTGTTCACCCAGGACCGTCCTTTGCCCGGGGAAGACCAGCAAGGTACCGGATTGCCGTCGAGCTGCCTGAACCTCAGCGGGGACGGTTATCCAGAGGACGCGAGCAATCCAGGGTCGGCGGGCGCGGGGATTCTGGATGACGTCTCGGCATTTGCCAACTTCATGCGCACCCTTGCCCCCCCGCCAACCGGAGGGGTGGTGCTGAATGGATCGAGTGTGAGCGCATCGACGATCGCCGCCGGCAGCTCCCTGTTTAGTTCGATCGGCTGCGCGACCTGCCACAATCCCACGGTTGGCACGACGCAAGCGTCAAACATCACCGGATCCTTGAGCAAAGCTCCTGTGAATGCGTTCTCCGATATTGAGATCCATCATATAGGTACCGGCTTGGCGGACAACGTCTCGCAAGGCAATGCGGGCGGCGACCAGTTCCGCACGGCGCCGCTGTGGGGCCTGGGACAGCGGATCTTCCTGCTGCATGATGGCCGCACCACCAACCTGATCACGGCGATTCGAGACCATGCGAGCAATGGCAGCGAAGCGAGCGTCGTAGAGGAACAGTTCTTCGACCTCAGCACCACCCAGCAGCAGGAAATATTGGATTTCCTGCGCTCGCTCTAGTCAATCTACGGCAATTGCTGGCGAGACACGAGAACTGTCTCGCCAGCTTTTTCCCATTCAGAAAGAAACTCATGTCCGGCGATTCGCTGAGGTTACAGGCCGATCTTCTGCCCGAGGGAGAAATATGAACTCTAAATTATTATTATTGCGCTCCTTGGTCATTCTCGCCGTGTCCGCATCCTTGCTCTCTTGGGCCCAAAGCGCCAAGCTGCAAAGCACGCCCAGAAACGGCGGAGATTTTTCCGACAACGTGCAGCCGCTCGCGAAAGTTCCGACCGGCGTCATCCTGGTAAAAGGCGCATGGTCGAGCGCCAGTGATACTGTGACTCCGCTGCCAGAAGGTGGAAGCATCGCCAACAATGTTTTCACCGACGACTATTTTGGAATGACCTATCCTCTACCCTTGGATTGGTCCGAGAAATATAAGGGACCACCGCCCTCTGATAGCGGCCGCTACGTGCTCGCCCAAATCAGTCCCGCGGCCACATTCAAAGGACAGGATCGAGGAACTGTTTTGATCACTGCGCAGGACATGTTCTTCACGCCGCTGCGCGCGGCCAACGCGCTCGAACTCATCAATTTTTCGAGGGACAATTTGCAGGCGGATTACAAAGTCGAAATGCCACCCACCCCGACCAAAATCGCCGACCGTTCCTTTACTTTCTTTGCGTACTGGTCTCCGGCAGCACAGCTGCACTGGTATGTTCTGGCTACCGAAATTCGTTGCCACGCCGTGGAAATAGTAATGACCAGCCGCGACACGAAACTACTCGAGAGCTTGATCCTGGACCTAAACAAGATGAAGTTGCCTGCGGAAGCGAGTCCCACGGCAGGAACCGGTGGAGGCGTTCCGGTTTGTGTCAAGGATTATGCCAACGACGAAAACATGATTACTCAAGTTGATCCGATTTTCACCGAGCATCGCTTCAACCCGGTTCCGGTCCGAATCATCATTGACAAGAACGGCAAGATAAAACACATCCACTTTCTCAGTGCATTCCCTGATCAGGCAAAGGTCATTACCGACGCCCTGAGCCAATGGAAGTTCAAAGAGTATCGGCAGGGCGGGAAGCCCCTGGAAGTGGAAACCGGCATCCTGTTTGGAAACGCGGCATCTCCGACTAGGCGTCGGGCGGCGAACGGGACGACCGAATGAGCCGTAGAAGCGTGGACTGGAGAAGGTCTCTGCTGGATGGCGATTTCCTGTCCCCTAGGCAATCCCTCTAATCGCGGCGAAGATTCGCTTCGTCGTACACTCGCATGCCTCCAATCACGACGTTGCTGCACACCATGAATGATGCCCTGCGCCTGGGGCGGACGCTGAAAACTCTGCTACCCTGCGCGGAACTTTTGATCGTGGTGCCGACTCCACTGACACCACCCGAAACATCGCGTCCGCATACGGAGCGCGTATCGTGGCTGCAGACGCCCATTCTGCAGCGAAGTACTATCTCGATCTGGCGCGGCACGACTGGATTCTTTGTATCCGGGCCGGAGAATCCATCACCGAAGGTTTGCAAGCAAGCCTGTTTGAATGGACTGCGCTGCCGGCTGAAAAAGCGACGGGTGGCCTGGCCGGCGGCACCGCCTTTTACGTCTTTGTGCGGCAGCAAACCGGAAAAAACTGGCTGGACCTCCCGGCGCCAGAAACCCGGTTGATCCCTCGAAATTACACTAATTGGCACGGCAAGCTCCCCACTCCTGAGCCTTGGGCCATTGCGCTCGAAGGGGAGCCCATCGCAATGCCTATGATTCTGCTGAACTTGTCATCCACTGAATTTCTTACCCGATGTCCGTTCGGACAGTGACTTCAGTACTTAGTCCTACCTGCCCACTTCGCCTTATAATCCACATAAGAAGCGTCAATTCTGCGTTCTGACTAAAGACGGCACGCGGAGCGTGATCGCATCTTGCGGCGAACGCCAAGAGACTCAGTGGATCCTATTTACGCATCGGCGATTTTTCTCCTTGGGCTAGCCTTTGGCAGCTTCCTGAACGTGTGTATCTATCGCCTGCCCTTGGATTTATCGGTGGTGGCGCCAGGTTCGGCCTGTCCCCACTGCAAGCGGGCAATCGCTTTTTATGACAACCTGCCGGTGGTCAGTTGGTTATTGCTTCGCGGACGCTGCGGCCACTGCAAAGCCAGAATCTCGCCACGCTATCTGCTGGTAGAGTTACTTACCGCAGCTCTGTTTCTTGGCTGTTACGCTTATTTTGGACTCACTTGGGCCACCCTGAAATACTGCGGCTTTGGATTTCTTCTACTCGGTCTCATCTTTACCGACGCCGAAACCAAGCTGTTGCCTGACAAACTGACGCTCCCCGGACTCGTCTTGGGGGGGCTTTTCAGCTTGCTGGTTCCGGTGCATGACATGGCGTCGCAGTTTCTGCCGGGAATGATGAATCTGCCCATCAGCGCTGAATTATCCGCGCGCTTGTATTCCCTGCTCGATTCCCTGCTGGGCGCAGCAGTCGGCGCCTCGTTCATTTATGGTGCGGGAGCAGCCTACTTGCGCTGGCGCGGAACCGAAGGCATGGGCTTCGGAGATGTGAAGCTGATGGCGATGGTCGGCGCATTTCTCGGCATCAAGCTCACCATCTTCACCATCTTTGCCGCGTCGCTGGCAGGATCGCTGTTTGGCTTGACGACCGTGCTGGTGGTTTGGATCAAGCGCACTCACCGCTTCCTGCGAGGGCTAGCCAACCTGCAAGCGGCGCGCCGCCGTGGATGGCAGTCGGCGCAAATGGTTTATCGCCATTATCAAATGCCCTTCGGTGTTTTTCTGGGTAGCATGGCCTTGCTCGCATTGTTCCTGGGCAACCAGTTCCTGAGTTGGTACGGGAGGCTGTGGTGGTAAGACTTCTGACCAATCCGCTGGTCTTGCGTGGAACCCTGGTCCTGTTTGCGGCCCTCAGTGCATTCATGCTCGCGATCTGGCTGATACGCGCACTGCGCAGAAATATTGCCGCCGAGGCCGATCTCGGCTCCGCGGCTGCGCCCACGTTGGAAGCATTGCCGCTGCATCTCTACAACACGGTCATCCAGCAACTCAAGCAACAGAAGCACGAGCTCCAGGTACAGAATCTCGCCGAACAACGTCGGGCCCGAACCACAGAAAACTTCAGCCAGGCTGTGCTTTCCAATTTATCGTCCGGTGTATTGGTGTTCGGCCCCAACGGACTGGTAAAACAGGCCAACCCGGCAGCTAAGCGCATTCTGGGTTTCAATTCCCCGTCTGGCATGAGCGCGGAAGATATCTTTCGCGCCGCCGCAGCTGTCGCGTCCACAGTCAATTCCGATGCCCCGGGAGAGTCACGCGGACGGCTCCTTGAGGAAGTCCACGCCGTTCTGCGTGAGGGAAGCAAGAGCAGGCATGTGGAGGCGGACTATACCACCCCCGCCGGTCGACTTATCCGTATCGCAGTCACGGTTTCGCCGGTTCCATCGGTCGATGGCAGCCTGCTCGGCGCCGCGTGCCTGATCAGTGATCGCAGTGAGTTTGAACGCATCCGCCACCAGCAAGAGTTGCAGGGAGAAATTTCCGCCGAAATGGCCTTGGAATTACGCACTTCTCTGACCACCATCGCCGGGTACGCGCAACAGTTGGCGCGTAACCGTGATCCCGATTTGGCCCCCCAATTGGCCACTGACATTGCCAGCGAAGCTGCTCGTCTAGACCATCACATTGGGGGGTTTCTGGCAGCTAAGCGCCCAGTTGTTGGCACGCGAAGTTCAGTACACGCAGAGGGATGAACCTATGAAACGCATTGCCTACTTCGTTTTCCTACTCGGGTTGTTCACGGTCCTGCTCGGCTCTCCGGCCGGCGCACAAACCGCACCCCTGCCGCCGGATCAATCGCTCGGCGACTATGCCCGTAAAGTTCACAAGGACCCCAGCGCCCCTAAGTCAAAGCCCAAGGTCTTTGACAATGACAACCTTCCCAAGGACGACAAGCTCTCGATCGTCGGCCAGCCACCGTCGGTCGCAGGCAGCGCCACATCTGACTCCGCGGCAAAATCCGCACCCGCTGATACGAAGGACGCGGCCAAGCCCTCTACAACAAATGACGAGGAAGCGAAGAAACAGGCCGCATGGAAAGCATGGCAGGAAAAGTTGGCCGAACAGAAGCGGCAGATCGACTTAGCCAGCCGCGAGCTCGATGTTGTGCAGCGCGAGTACCAGCTTCGCGCCGCCGCCATGTATGCCGATGTGGGCAACCGGCTCCGCAACTCTGTCGATTGGGACAAGCAGGAAGCACAGTATAAGCAGCAGATTGTCGACAAGCAGAAGGCCGTCGAAGATGCTAAGCAGAAACTCGATGAGATGGAGGAAGAAGCCCGCAAAGCCGGCGTTCCGGCCTCCATGCGTGACTAGAGATCCGATTTGGCAGTGTAATGATGAAGTCAGTCTCGTCGCTGCAGGCCTCTGCGGAGGCCGAGAATTTGCTTCTGGTGATGGCGTCCGTGCAGCAGATGAAACTTTCGCCATTGCGTGGCAGTCAACGGTCCTAAAATCGGGTGGTCGAGCAGGCGAATACTTCGTCCGAAACGGGCTTCGCATTGCGCGATGATCGCGTCCATGGCAACAATTTTTTCCCCAACCTCGTTTCGCACCTTGGGCACGGGCAATCCGCGGGGCTGGGTAGCCGACGGCGCTTTTCGCCCCGCGGGCAGATAGCCGAATCCCGTGACCACCAAAGTCCGCAAGTGTTGTCTGATCGAGCCTCGCGTCGCCAGCGGCTTGCCGGCCTGAATTACCCTCTCGAAACCCTTGATAGTTCCCGTGTAGGTCAGATACAAATGTTCCAATACCTCGGCCGCGGACCACTTGCTTGCAGGATGCCAGCTTAATTGCTCATAGGACATGCCTTCCACCGCCAACTCCAGAACTCGCTTCAGTTCTTCCAGACGGGAATCCATTGCCCTACGCTCGCGTTTCTGTGCGCTTCAGGTAGAATGTTGCGCGACTATCAAAACACACCCAGTTAAAAGAAGAAAGGTCGCCATGAAAATGCGGGACTTTGTGCCGCCGGACACGACTGATGTCTCCGCAGTAATTCCCCGAACCCTCGAGGATACGACTCAGAGGGGATCCTTTCCCATGCGTCTCCGCTTCGTCAAGATCACAAGTGCGGCCGCCTTACTCGCGATTCTAGCTACGCTTACCGCTTGCGAGTCCAATACCGCAAAGCCGCCAGAGACCAAGCCAGAAGTGAAAGCTCCAGAGCTTCTCACGGGGCGCGCGGCCTTTCAGAAAGTCTTTATCGCGGCGCGTAATTATGCCGCCGACGTAAAGCCCTTTCGCATCGAGTCTACTCCCTCGGCCGATAGCAATGGGCATGACGGCAAGTCGGCCATCTGGCGCGCCAGCTTCGCCTCCGCCATGCGCCGTGCCGTGAAGCCCTTTATCTGGTCGGGCAGCAATGCCCCCGACGCTCCTCCGCGCGGTGTCTCGCCTGGCAACGAAGACAGCTACAACCCAAGCAACTCATCCACCCAGGTTTTTGACGTGGCCTTCCTTAAGGTGGATTCCGACCAAGCGTTTACCGAGGCCCAGAAACACGGCGGGGACAAAGTTCTGGAAAAGGACGCCTCCACTCCCGTGATTTACATCTGCGACTGGAACCACAACACCAACGAACTCGTCTGGCACGTTATCTACGGAGAATCTCGCGACGCCGCAAAACTGACTGTGGCCATCAACGCCTCGACCGGTACATTTATACGAGTGGAGAAATAGGGATTTGTCGTTTCGGAAGGTTGTTGGACGAAAAACTGAATCGGGTTCTGGTTATTATTCTCGCTCGTCCGCCTGCTTCATTTGCTGTTCGACGGAAGCAAAGAAGCGGCACACTGCGGCGGCGGAGGCAATAGCGCCTTTGAGCGCCTGCCGTTCCCCGAAGGAAACAATATCTTCGACTGAATATTGCAGACGGAGACGGTCGGCGGCACACTGCGCGCTGAGCAGTTCTATCTTCGCGGTGCGGAGGTCGGAACTTAGGCGCACAATTTCCGCGTGTTTTCTCGTCTCATCGTTGAGCATCCACCACACCCCACTTCAAGTTAGTTTCCTGTGTGCGACCGGAGCCACTTTTATTTGGGGAGGGCTGCAGGGAAAACAACCCAAGTGACTCCGGCAAGACACAGGTGTGGATTAAACGGTACCAGAATGGAATAAATTGTACGATGTTAGTTAGACGTAGTCAAAGCAATTGGGCCATGTGGTAATTCTGACGTATGGAGGCGGGCCGTTGCCTAGACAAGCAGACCCACAACTTGAACAACGCATCCTTGACGCCGCATGCAGACTTTGGTCCCGGGGCGGCGAAAAAGCCCTCACGATGCGGGGCGTCGCCAAGGCGGCGGGAACCACGACGCCCACCGTCTATGAGCGTTATCATGACCGCGACGACATTCTCCGGGCCGTGCGCATCGAAACGCGCGTTGAACTTTTTGCCGCGGTAAGCCCCACCCGCTCGCTCGAGCAGGCATGCCGAAGGTATCTGGAGTTTGCCATCGAGCATCGCCACGCCTACGAAGTGCTCTTTGACGGATTTGCCCAGCCCCCATCCCTGCACGAACCCTGGCCAACTTTCAATCTCATGCGGCTGCGCGTGGCGCAACGCCTAGGAGGCTCGCCCCGAAAGCACACTCGCCTCATGCTGTCGTTATGGTCGCTCATGCATGGCACCGCCATGCTGATGATCCGCGGCGGCGTTTCTGGCCCCCTGCGCACGCAAATGATTCATGCCTGCCTGGACGCAGTGGAGACGATAGTGGCGCAGGCCGCCCGCTCGAAGAACATGGCATGCTCCGGCCCGAAGTGGCCCGCCAGCCTGATTCTGGGAGAAGCTTCCGATAGTAAGGTGGGTAAACGTTGAAACGGAGTACGCCGGGAGGCCCCGGTCACGCGGTTATTTCGACGCTGCCGTCTCCGCCTTTAACCGCGCTATGCTCTTCTGGGCCTCTCCTGCTTGCGGTCCGTGCGGCAGAATCTTCAAATAGCTCTCGTACTCGGCGCGAGCATCGTCCAGGATTCCAAGTTTTTCCAGACACTCCGCCAGCCGAATTGTTGCCACGGCATCGTTATCTTTGTAGCGGAGCGCGTCCCGGTAGCGTTCTTCCGCAGCTCGGTAGTTCTTGCGCTTGAAGTAGAAATCTCCCACCTCGACATCTTTAGCGGCCTTGTGCGGATCCCAGGTGTGGAATTCGCTGATCCCTCCCTTGCTCAGGGCCTCGGCCTCAGCCTCAGCAACAGCGTTCGGACTCTGCGGATGCGCCTTGGCATCGTCCGCCGGAGCGGTCAAATCAACTGGTGCATCTTTGCTGGAACTTTCACCCACGCCCGGGCCCAGATCCTCGACCCGCACCCGATCCGAGCGCGGTGGCGCAAGGTGCGAAGCCTTGGACGACGAGGCTGGCGTAGAAGGCTCGGCCGTGTCGGATTCAGGAAACGTCAGGTCATCCGACAATCCGCTGGCAGATGGCTGGCTGGAATTGGAGGCCGCTTTCGATTGCGAGGACGGCGAAGAAGAGTTGGTTGGCGCAGAACCAGATTGCCCCGAACCAGGCTGCGCAGAACCAGACTGCGCGGAGTCTGGAAGCGCGGGGTTTGTTCCAGCATTCTGTACGGGAGAACTCGACTGCGAGGTATCTGTTTGCGGCGGTTTCGCCGCTCCAGAATCTGCACTGCTTCCCTGCTGCGCTCCCGCGGCCACTGCCGCAGCCATTACGAAAATTCCTAACAACCTTCCACTCATGAAGTCATTTTACCTTCGGCAGGCTATAGATGAACGGTATCCACAGGTAAAAAAAACCAAGCCGCTCAATGGGGGGAGACTTTGAGCGGCCTGGGTTGGCGAAGTCCTCCGGGGGAGGATAAAATCAATTCCGATTACATCGACGACGGGTTGTTCTGTCCGGTTGTCGATGGCGTCGTCGGCGTGGTGTCGCCGAGGGTGTTGGTCATAAGCCGGACATCCACGCGACGATTGTCGGCGCGCCCTTCTCTCGTCTTATTCGATTCCACCGGCTTATCCTTGCCCAGCCCGATCACGTAAATCTTGTGCGCGGGCACATTATATTTCGAGGCCAGGTACTGGATTACTGAATTCGCGCGGCGTTGGCTCAGATCGTAGTTGTAGTCGGCCGGACCCACGGAATCCGTGCTGCCTTCGAGCGCGATAATGTATCCCTTGGTGCTAGAAATAGTCCCTGCCAGCTGATCCAGCGCTTCTTTGGCCTGGGGAGTGAGGTTGTCTTTGTTGAAGCCGAACTTTACCGACGTTTCGGCGACAGGACGATAGTTGTCCAAGTTCGCAACCGTGTTGGTCAGGACGCCCACTCTGTTATTGGCCGCATCGGCCGTTTGCTGCGCGGAGGCCGCCGATTGGCCGGCCGCCTGCGCCTTCTGTTCCACATCGGCTGTCTTGGCATTCACGGCCTGAATACCGGCTTGCGCACGGGCATCGACGTCTTTGATGTCCTTACTGTTCTTTGCCGTCAAGTCGTCCAGTTCGTTCGTCTTATTGATAAGCGGGGTGGTCTGTTGTTTGACATAGTTCTTGCTGGTGCAGCCGACCATCGCCGCCATGCTCACTGCCAGAAAAATCGCTAACGAAGTGCGGGTCATGGGTAAGGCTCCTTGATTTCTTGTCTCAGCGCAATTCGGGTATCCCCCGAACGCAAATTTTCGGCGTACTGAAAGCCTGGGAAATCGCTTATACTGACAAATCCCGTTTCTACTTTTGCACGGGACGTGCCAGTCCGCGATACAGTCGAGTACCCATATAAGTATATACGTTTTCAACCAGTTGCGGCGAGCCTCTTTCAAACCGCAAAGAGTCTGGCGAGTTTGAGTAACGAAAACCCCACATGAGTCATGGAAATTTTATACAGTTCAGCCAAGCTCGCGGTCTGCCACTCAGTTGCCTCGTGGCGGGCAGACTACCTTGATTTCTCCCGGGTGAACGCCCCGGCGCCTTGGGCACACCTCTCGAAACTCACTTCCAAATGTCCGTTATCGGTGCCGCATCGCGATCTCCGGCAGCTAAAGGCTCTAATCCGAAGTTGTCCTCGATCGTGCGCAGCACGTTGTAGTGGGTGTAGTGACGGTCCAACACCTTCGCATCCTGTTGGCTGGCATCCTTCACCATATCGCCGAGAAAGAGAGTAAAGATTCTGTTATCGGCATTGTGATCCGACTCGTCGAACGTCACAACAACTAGCGTGCCTTTGCGCAGCTTGTCGGTGAAAGTCTTGTCGAGAAAATTGCGCACCCACGCAGCGCCTACCGCAACATTCGTGTTGTGTCCGTCGTTGTTCATGTTTGGGCTGTAGAACGAATAGGCTACAAGCCCGGCTTTCGCATCCTTCACGAAAAAGTTGTCGCCTCCAAGCAGGTTGTTGCCCTTGTCGAAATCGACCCGCACTACACGGTCACACCATTTTTCCTGCACTTCGCGAAAGCTGAGAAACGGCACGTGCCTTCGCGCATAGTCGCCTTTGTTGCTCTTGGCAACGTGCTGCTCGTCAATCCGATATGGGCAATTCCCTTCCGGCAACTCCTCGGCATAATTCTTGAAGTCCAAACCGCTGGCGATAAGGCGATCCGCAATCGTCTTATGAGCAGCGTCGTCGGGAAAGTTAACTTGCCGGTCGGCCAGAAAGCGCGCGTGGCGATGAATGCCAAAATCTGTGCCCGCAATCATAGCCAGGTAATTCGGGTAGGAGGGATGAAACAGCGCGTGGAAGTTTGAGAAACTCGCGCCATGTGCGGCCAGCGCAGCCAGATTGCTGTCCTTCACCGCGGTTTCGTAGTCACCATTTTCAAGCACGATGATGACGACGCGGTCGAAGTGGCGGGCGCCTGACCTTGCAGCGGCTTGAGCGGCATCTTCTTTTTTTTGCTCTGCCGGCTTCGCTTGCTCAGCTTGGTTGGATTGCGCCGGGGTCGTCGACTGCCCCAGTGTCTTGTTGACGGCACAAAACATTGCGCCCAGCAGGATTGCGTGGAGGAGTGCAAAAAGAAGCTTCAGGGAAAGGTCCTCGCTGAACGTTATTCTCATCTTATTTACATTCTTGTAACACAGTGGATTCCACCCTCATCCAATAGAATACAAAGATCGCGATGGACCTTGTCCAGAAAATCCGCACCATCCCCACCGAACCGGGCGTGTATCTGTATAAGAACGCCGAGGGCGAAGTCATTTATGTGGGCAAAGCGAAAAACCTGCGCAGCCGCGTGGCCAGCTACTTCCACGAAGGCCGCTGGGAGGACTCGAAGACTGGCACGCTGGTGCGCGAGGCCGCCGATGTCGATTACATCGTGGTTGCCAACAACAAGGAAGCGCTGGCGCTCGAAAACAACCTCATCAAGCAGCGCAAACCCCGCTTCAATATCCTTCTGCGCGACGATAAGACTTATCCGTACGTGAAGCTCACGCTGGGCGAGCGCTGGCCGCGTGTCTACGTCACGCGCCGCCTGCGCAAGGACGGCAGCGTCTATTATGGCCCCTATTTCCCTGCCAATCTGGCATATCGTATCGTCGATCTGATCCACCGTAATTTTCTGATTCCGTCGTGCAAAGTCGATTTGACGCGCTTTCATCCGCGCCCTTGCCTCCAGTACTACATCAAGCGCTGCCTTGGCCCTTGCGTGCAGGCGATGACCACACCGGATACTTATCAGGAAGCGGTGCGCGACGTGAAGCTTTTTCTGGAAGGCCGGCCGACCGACTTGAGCCGCTCCCTGCATACCCGCATGGAACAAGCCGCCGCCGCGGAGGAGTATGAGCGCGCGGCCCGCTATCGCGATCTGATTTCAACGGTCGAGCAGTTACAGGAGCGCCAGCGCATTGCTGCAGCCGAGGGCGATGATGCCGATGTCTTCGGATATCACTACGAAAATGGCATGCTAGCAGTGAATCTATTTCACATGCGAGGTGGCCGTGTAGTCGACCGCCGCGAATTCTTTTGGGAAGATCTTCCCGAGTTTGCCACACCCACAGAGGCATCCACCGAAAGTGTGGGAACAGCCGCCCCTTCGGCAGACCCAGGGCAGGCTCCCGGCGATCCAGGCGAACCAAGCTCGCTCGCTTCTGCTACCGTGGACCCTTTCCGTCCCGGTGATTTCTTCTCAGCGCTGCTTAAACAGCTCTACATCGGCCAGCCTTATGTTCCGCAGAATCTCTACGTCCCCGTCGATTTCGAAGACCGCGAGACTCTTGAGGATCTGCTTTCCGATCAGAGCGCGGACAAGAGTGCCCGCGCCGCACGAGTTCACATCCTGGTTCCGCAGCGGGGGGATAAGCGCGCGCTCCTCGATCTCGCCGGTACCAACGCCAAGCAATCCTACGATCAGCGCTTTCGCGTGCTCAAGCCCAACGCCAAAGCCATCCAGGAAGAATTGCAGGAAGTGCTCAGCCTGCCCGATTTGCCCAAGCGCATCGAGTGCTTCGACATCTCGCACATTCAAGGCGCGGAGACCGTCGCCTCGATGGTCGTTTGGGAAGACGGCAAGATGAAAAAATCGGACTACCGAAAATTCATTATCCGCACCGTCGATGGCGTCGACGATTTCGCTTCCATGCGCGAGGTAGTCACGCGGCGCTACAAACGCCTGCAGCAGGAAGAGAAACCCATGCCGAGTCTCGCGCTCATCGACGGCGGCCTGGGACAGTTGCATGCAGCAGCCGAAGCCTTGGAATCGCTTGAGATTATCAATCAGCCGCTCGCCGCAATCGCCAAGCGCGAAGAGATTCTCTACGTCTACGGACAGGAGAGAGATCCCATCGTGCTCGACCATCACTCTCCTGTGCTGCACCTGATTCAACTGATTCGCGATGAAGCGCACCGTTTTGCCGTAACCTTCCATCGCAAACGCCGGCAGATGCGCGACCGTTCCACCGAATTGCTGGAAATCCCCGGCGTCGGTGCAAGCACCACGCGCCGTCTTCTCGAACACTTCGGCAGCCTGCAAGCCGTCAAACAGGCGGACCCCGCAGCCCTGTCAGCGGTCGTAACTCGAGTGCAGGCGGAAGCCATCAGCAATTACTTTCGCAAGATACCAGCCACCGATTGACTCTAACTTCTTCTTCGCGATCTTCTAGGCGGTTCTTTGCGTCCTTTGCGGTTAAAAGCTCTTCTCTATGGGGTTCTAGCGCGTCATATCTGTGACGTGTGTGGTTAAGATTCCACACCCTTGCTAAACTAGCTTTTGGATTCCATCTCCAACTTTGGTTACCATGAAATTTCGCCATTGGATTACCGCGATCGTACTGGTCCTGCTGATGGCCGTGGCCATCATTGGATTGTTGCGAACCCGCGAACAAAAACCTCCAACCGAAGCAGACGACGCCAGCAAAGCGCCTGCCAAGCGTGTTCTAGCAAGGGGAGCGGCCCAGCGCCCGCTGGTTGATCAGCGTCCCCTGCTGACGGCGCGACGCATGGCCGCAACCGCCTCGACTACCGAAGAACAAGGCCTGGCGCACGAAGCCGAGAAAGTTGCAGACCACGAAGTGGACCTGGCCTTTTTCGATGCTCTGCGCACGGCGGAGGAGAATCCACCTCCTCTTGGCCCCGAAGCGAAGCAAGTCCTTCAAAGAAAAACCAAGGCCGACGCGGCGCTCAAAGAGGATCAGGACAACATTGCGCGGTTGACGCGCAAGTTGGCCACGGCTCCGGATTCTCAAAAAGAAAATCTTCAGGACCAGATCGACGTCGCCAAGGCGCAGATGGACCTTGATCAGGACGAGTTCGATGATGCTTCCGAAGACTTGGAACAGGCCGGAGGCGATCTCCAGTCAAAGATTAAGCGCCTGAAGGCTGAACACGATGCCAGCGACCACAACAATACGCCGGCAGCCTCGGCCGTCAATCCTTATGAGCAGGAGTATAGGGCGCACACCATGCTGGCAGTGTTTCGCGCATGGAAGGCGCTGCGCGACAAGAAGGCGATGCTAGAAGCGGCCCGTCAGGAGGCTGCTGGCAAAGCGCAGCGCCTCAGCCAGCGTCATGCCATGCTGGCCGCAAAAGTGGAGAGAGAGAAGGAGAGCCGTGATGCGGTAAAACAGCAGGCCAAGGGTTTCGCCACTGCAAGCAAGGCGTCGACTCGGGATGAATCGAAAACCGGAGCGCAAACCGCACTCGACTCTCTAAGGCAATACGGTCGCGATCAGAAGAGTTTGGCGGACCTGGGCCGGCGCATCCAGGACGAACAGGAACTGAATGAAACCTACGGCAGTTGGATTGGCTGGGTTGAGAGTCGTCAACGCGCAGCGTTGCACAATCTGATCGAAGGTTTGCTTTGGATACTGGTGGTTGTGCTTGTGGTCTATCTGGCGCACCATCTGATCGATCAGCTCTTTGGCGGCATGACCGCGGAGAATAAACGCGTCGAAACGCTGCGTACAGTCGTCAAGTTTGCCGCCGAGGCCCTGGGCGCCATCGTGATTCTATTTATCGTGTTCGGCATGCCCAGCCAGACCACTACGATCCTCGGCCTTGCTGGCGCCGGTCTAACCGTAGCCAGCAAAGATGTAATCATGGCATTCTTCGGATGGTTTTTGCTGATGGGCCACAACGGTATCCGCGTGGGGGACTGGGTGGAGATTAACGGCGTGGGCGGAGAAGTAATTGAGATTGGCCTGCTCAAAACGGTTTTGCTGGAAACAGGAAACTGGACCGATGCTGGACATCCGACCGGCCGCCGCGTCTCTTTCGTTAACAGCTTCGCTATCGAAGGCCACTACTTTAATTTTTCGACTTCGGGGCAATGGATGTGGGATGAGTTGCAGCTCGCGCTTCCGGCGGACCAGGATCCCTATGCCGTGATCGATCAATTGCAGAAGTTGGTTGCCAAGGAGACGGAAGCTAACGCTAAAAAGGCCGAGCAGGAATGGCAGCACACGACGACGCGCTACCACGTTCAAGCCTTCTCGGCCGAACCTGCGATCAATGTGCGCCCAATGGGATCTGGCGTCGAGGTGCGCGTGCGCTACATCACCCGCGCCTACGAACGCCATGAAACCCGCAAGCGGCTTTATGAGGCGGTTGTAGCCATGATGCGAGCAGAGCCGGCGGAATTAAAAACATAGAGTCCCCCTTTCTTCGCCGAACTTGGTGCCGACCTTTACTCCAAAATGAATTAAGACTTCCTTGTGTCGAGCCCAGACCAATTCGGAACCCTCATTGTGACCGGTGCCAGTCGCGGCATCGGCATGGCAATCGCCAAACTGGCGGGTGAGCGCGGATTTTCCGTCGCCGTTAATTTTGCGAAGGGCGAGGCCGAAGCGCAAACCGTTGTTCAAGAAATTGTTTCCGTTGGCGGGCACGCTCGCGCGATTCAAGCCGACGTTGCCCGTGAGGAAGATGTGCTCCGGCTTTTCAAAACTGCCGAGCGCGAACTTGGAGCGATCAAGGGTTTGGTCAACAACGCTGCCATAACCGGCGGATTTTCTCTCGTAGAGTCGGTAACCGCCAAGGCTCTGGAGCGAGTTCTGGCCGTGAACGTCACGGGAGCGTTTTTATGCGCGCGCGAGGCGGTGCGCCGTATGTCAACCCGTCACGGCGGAATTGGCGGCGCCATCGTGAATATTTCATCCCGCGCTGCTCACACCGGCTCCGCCGGAGAGTGGGTGCATTACGCTGCATCGAAGGGCGCGATTGACAGCTTCACGATCGGGCTGGCCCGCGAAGTTGCCACTGAAGGTATTCGCGTGAATGCGGTCGCTCCCGGACTGATTGAAACCGGGCTGCACGCCGCCAATGGCGCTCCAGACCGACTCGCTTGCTTGGCCGCAACCATTCCCATGCTAAGGCCAGGCACCGCACTCGAAGTAGCTGAGGGGGTGCTGTGGCTGCTCTCCTCCGCCGCTTCGTACACAACTGGCGCCATTTTGGAAATTGGCGGCGGGCGCTGATCCAGCGGGGCGCGTATTGGTTTCGGAACGTTGAATAGTTTCTCTGGTCAAGCCGTTCCGCCTCTGCGGGCCATTCGCAAGGCACCAGCAACCGGCTCAACTACTTGCGGATTCACCTCGGTTCGCGAATCGAGTTTGTGAATTTCATCGCAGAAAACCTCACGCACTCGCTGTGAATGACGAAAAACCCCACCCGCTACTGCTAGCGGGACAGTAGGCTGCCTGACATTGTCCTCCGCAAAAAGCAGGTGCACGACGATCTCTGCGAGTTGCGCCAGTTCCCTGCCAGCTTGCGCGAGAACACTCTGTGCCGTGCCATCTCCGCCGTCGGCAGCAGCAACGATCGGGGAGAACAACGCTGCAAATTCTGGATTGGAATTGGCAGTGCGAACCAACTCACTGAGAGATTGCAACTTCCAGGCCGTTTTTAGTTCTCGAAGAAGCAGCGAGTCCTGGGCCACGGTTTCAGCATCTTTTGCCGGATTAGTCTTCTGATCGATCGCGCGGAAAAGGCCGGTCACCGCGGTGCGGCCGATCCAATAAGCTGAGCCTTCATCGGAAACGGCAAAGCCCCAACCACCTGCGCGTGCAGTTTTTCCCTGCGCATTGCGGCCGTAGGCAAACGAACCGGTCCCGGCTATGACGACCACGCCCGGTCCTGCGCCAAAGGCGGATTCCAGCGCGATCGGCATATCGCCAACGACCTCAATCTCACCCGAAATCAGTTCCGCAACAATCTTCCGGACAATGGCGGCAACATCCACGCGTCCCACCCCCGCAACCCCAATGCAGGCGCGTTGGACCTCCCGCGGAGTGATTTTCGCTGCCGCACATGCCTCGCGTATGGCCCTGTGCAGGGATTCGCGAGCACCAGTTTCTCCTACTCGAGTGATGTTGCTGGGACCAGCAGTGACAGTGGCGATAACCAAATTCTCATCGCCTACCGCACAGGTCGTCTTACTCCCGCCGCCATCAATGCCCAGATAGAAGGCCACGCGTAAGTTCTATCACAGGGACCGATTGAGTTCTCGCGGAGTCGCCGCACACCATAGCCAGCAGCGTCCCGACAGCTCGACTTTCTACACCACGTCTCTAGAGTCTCACTCGCACGAACCGCGGATTGCCGCCATAATTGAAGGCGCTCCGACGCATGGGCCTCGACAAACTCGATCTCGCAATCATCGCACTATATCTGGTAGGCATCACTCTGTTCGGGCTGCGCTTCCGCAAGCGCCATCGCTCGTTACGCGATTATTTCCTGGCGGGGCGCGATATTCCCTGGTGGGCCATCGCGCTATCCATCGTTGCCGCCGAAACCAGCACGCTCACCATCATCAGCATCCCCGGCCTTGCCTACGACACCAACTTCACCTTCCTGCAAGTGGTGATGGGATATGTGCTGGGACGTGTGGTGATCAGTTTTGTGCTGCTGCCGCATTACTTTCGTGGCGATCTTTACACCGCCTACGAATTGATCGAACTCCGTTTCGGGCGTGGGTTGCGGTCCCTCACTGCCGGCCTCTTCCTTCTCACGCGCGCCGCCGCCGAGGGTGTGCGAGTTTATGCCGTTTCGATCGTGGTATCGATCGCCCTCGGAACGGGCGAAATAACATCAATTGCCATCATCACTGTATTAACGCTCATCTATACATTCGAAGGCGGGTTGGCGGCGGTGATTTGGACCGATGTCGTGCAGACCGTGATCTACGTCGGTGGAACCCTAGTTGGACTTGTGACGATCCTGCATCTTGTGCCCGGAGGATGGAGCGCCATCCATGCCGCGGCTGCGAGCGCGGGAAAGCTCCGGGTATTCGATTTCAGCGCCAATTTCTGGCTGCCCTATACGTTCTGGGCGGGCATTATCGGCGGTACTGCCTTCACCACCGCGAGCCACGGAACCGATCAACTCTTTGTCCAGCGACTGCTGGCCGCGCGCGGGCAGAAGCAATCCGCCATCGCGCTCATCTCAAGTGGTGTAGCAATTCTTTTTCAGTTTGGCTTGTTTCTGATGGTGGGCGTGATGTTGTGGGCATTCTACCGCGTGCCCTCGGGAATATTCGGTAAATCCGATCGGATTTACCCCACGTTCATCGTCAGCCAGATGCCACACGGGATTTCCGGGCTTCTGATTGCCGCTGTTCTGGCAGCTGCCATGTCGAATCTGAGCGCGTCGCTGAACGCGCTGTCGTCGAGCTCCATCATGGATTTTTATGCGCGCTTCCGTCCGCAAGCCGACGAGCGGGCACGAATGAGGCTATCCCGCTGGGCGACCTTTGCTTGGGCGATAGTCCTTTTCGCATTGGCGATGTTGGCCTTGCAGAGGGTGGGCCGGGTGGTTGAAATTGGATTGCAGATTGCCTCCGTCGCCTCCGGCGCACTACTCGGAGTTTTCCTGCTGGGTGTGTTGACGCGAAAAGCGAATCAGGGCGGCGCGATGGTAGGAATGCTGGTCGGATTCACCGTGGAATTGTATTTGTGGCGGACGCACGTTCCGTGGACCTGGTGGGTGATGATTGGAACTGTGGTGACGTTTGCTGTGGGATATGGTTCCAGCTTGCTTCTGCGACAGCAAACATAAGCAAACACCTGACGTATACTGGCACACTTCAACCATGCCGCAATCAATGGAACGAACGGCCACCCGTCCCGAGCTTTCCCGCGATCTCGGTGTGAGCCATGCGGCCGCAGTGGTAGTCGGAACGATCATCGGCAGCGGAATCTTTCTGGTTCCCGCCGAAATGATGCAAGCTGTTGGGTCGGCCAAGCTGGTATATTTGGCGTGGCTTGTGGGTGGCCTGCTCTCTTTTTTTGGTGCGCTCACTTATGCCGAACTGGGCGCGATGAAGCCGCAAACGGGCGGCGAGTATGTATACGTCCGCGACGCCTACGGACCGCTCGCCGGCTTTCTCTACGCCTGGACGTGGTTCGTCATTGCCAAACCTGCCTCCGTAGCCACGATTGCCACCGGGCTGGTGCGCATTCTGGGCACGTTCTCGATCTTTTCGTTTTTTCCGAACCCTGTGATCTCAGTTCCTTTCGTCGTAACCTGGGGCCAGCTCGTCGCAATCGCCGCAGCCATTCTGATTTCTGTTCTGAACTATCTTGGAGTGAAGAAGGCCGGCGAATTCCAACTCGTGTTCACCGTCCTGAAAGTTGCCATTATTCTCGGCATCGTGGCCATCTGTTTCAACGGAGCTGGCAACGTCTCCGGACGCGGGTGGAGCAACTTTGCCGGAAGCTTTACCGGAGCAAAAGGCGGGATCGCCGGCTTCATGGCCGCGCTGGTGGCCGCACTCTGGGCTTATGACGGATGGAACGACCTGAATATGGTCGCCGGTGAAGTAAAGCACCCGGAACGAAATATTCCAATTGCGCTCATCGCTGGCGTAGCCACCGTCGGTGTGCTGTATGTTCTGATGAATGCTGCGGTTCAGTATGTGCTGCCGGCGAATGTGATAGCCGCCTCGCCGCGGCCGGCCTCTGATGCTGTAGCCGTGATCATGGGACGAACCGGCGCCGGCCTCGTCTCCCTTGGCATGACCATTTCGATGCTGGTCACTCTGAACGGCACGATTATGAGCGGCGCTCGGGTGCCTTTTGCCGTGGCTCGCGATGGATATTTCTTCTCGGCTCTGGCTGAAGTACACTCGCGCTTTCACACGCCGTCGGTAGCGATCGTGCTGCAAGCAGTGTTGTCGATCATTCTTCTGCTGCTCGGAGGCAATTTTCGGCAGCTTTTTTCCCTCGCTATCTTTGCCGAATGGCTCTTCTATCTGATTGCCGGAAGCACTGTCTTCGTCTTCCGCTGGCGCGATCCGAAGGCCCCGCGGCCTTACCGGATGTTTGGTTACCCCCTGGTCCCAGCTCTGTTCGTCGCCGTGGCCGCGATTCTTCTCTACTACACTTTCCGAGAAGATTGGCCGAACTCTTTCTATGGATTGCTGGTGATTCTGGCGGGCATCCCGGTTTTCTCCTGGTTTCGCTGGAAGCGTCAGGCGCAGTCACGCTCATAACCCCGACTCGCCAGCTCCTGACGGAGTTTGGCACCACTTGGGGCAAGTTCCCGTAACATCCTGCATTGGTTACCTTCGGTCAAGAGCCGTGGACACGTTTACCCCCTGTCCTTTCTCTCGTAGTGTGAAAAGTCCAGTCCTGGTCCGCTCCCTCGCCCAGGATCTCCTTGGAATAAATGCATGGCTACGTCTCCACAGGCTTTTCAGCTCGGCCTTTTGCCCGAGCGCAAGATCGACAGGCGCGCAATCGCTGCCGGCTACACGTTGATTGCGCTGGCGACGTTGCTCCTGATTAACGTGGGACTGTTGTTTCCGAGCCGGATCCGGCTCACGGAATATCGCGTCACCTCATTAATTCCGCTTCCCGCCCTGAAGCCCGAGCACCATGAACCAGTCCCTGAGGCGGTCCCGGCGAAGCCGTTGAAGATAAAACCTGTTCTGCCAGCGCCTGTGTTTGACCGTCGAGCACTGATAGCGCCGCAGCAAGTTCATCATGTGCCTGCTCCCGAGCTTGTGGAGGCTCCCAAAGTCGTGATGAATCAGTTCGCCGCTCCGCAGCTGAAGATAACCGCAAGTGCGCCGCGCCCACGACTTTTGCATACCGGAGACTTCTCTGACAATTCGACAACTCCCACAGTTAATGCAGCCGTGCAGCAGGTGCAGACCGGAGGCTTCGGCGACCCAAATGGCTTAAAGGGCACAGGCAAAGAAGGCGCTAAGCTGTATGCGGCGCAGACCGGTTCGTTCGATATGCCCGCAGGACCGGGACAAGGCAACGGATCAGGCGGGGCCAAAGGCATCAAAGGCACCGTAGCCAGCGCTGACTTCGGCAACGGCATCGCCACGGGAAGCAATAACGGACGCGGTGGCGCCGTTACGACCGGCGGTTTTGGATCGGAGCAAGTAGTACATAGCGGTCCGAAGATCGCACAAGCCGATTCAGGTCCAGCAACCGTGCCCGTGGAAATCACATTCAAGCCCAACCCGGTTTATACGGATGAAGCGCGCAACCTCAAACTGGAAGGCGAGGTCCTGCTGGAAGTAACTTTCAGCGCCAACGGCACGCTGCATGTGAACCGCGTGGTGCGTGGCTTGGGCCATGGCCTGGACGAAGCCGCGATTACAGCCGCCAATAAAATGCACTTCAAACCGTCCCTTCGCATGGGTCAACCTGTAGATTCGACCGCGATCGTGCATGTGCTATTTCAGATGGCGTACTAAAGTTCCTGCGTCGATTGGATTTCATCGCCAGCATTCGTTTTGTGGCCTCGAAGCTGCAATACGATTGAGGCCCAAAGCTAAAGGGATTTCAAAAGAAGACCGATTCAAGAAAATTGTTTGACAGAACTCGGAGAGCGGAGAGAAGAGTCATGCGAACTGGGAAATTGATGTTCACCGCTGCACTGTTGATTTCGGTCGGCGTTGCGGCGCAGCAACCGGCGCAGCCACAAGAATCGCCGCAACGCGATGCTGCCGGGGCGACTCCATCGCTGGTTTCCGACGCAGCGCAGCAAGGGTCGCAGCAGACAAGCGCCTCCGCGCCAACGTCTTCATACATGCCTCAGCCCACCACCATGGATCAGGTTGTAGACCGTTTCATCGACCGCGAACACGGTCTCATGAAAGCTCTCTCCAACCGCACACCGGTGGTTGAAACCTACATTCAAAACCTGCGTGCGGATACCCAACTGGGCTCTGTGCCTAGCGAAGATCACTACTTTCTAGGCCGCATGGATATGGGCGAAAGCATCGACCGGAAAGACTATCTGAAAGACGACGGTCGTGGGATGGAGACTCGCCTGATGGGCGGCTTTCAAAAGCTTTTCAAAATGCAGTACCAGCCCATGGGCTTCTCCTGGATGGTCTATGCCGATCGCACCGATTTTGACCGGTCGCACTATGAGTTCCGCTATGTCCGCCGCGAATTTCTCGGCGATATACGCTGCCTGGTTTTCGACGTCACGCCCAAGAAAACCTCCGGTAAAGGCCGGTTCCTTGGCCGCGTCTGGGTCGAAGACCAGGAATTCAATATCGTGAGACTGAACGGTACCTACGCTCCCGCGCCGCGGAATTCTTTCTTCTTTCACATGGACAGTTGGCGCCTCAACCTCACTCCCGGCTATTGGGTTCCCGCTTACATTTACAGCGAAGAAGGCGACTTCAGCGCTGGCGTGAAGAACAAGATTGCCTTCAAGGCTCAGACCCGCATATGGGGCTATGACCTCAAGAAAGAAGGCAAGGACGACGAACTCACGCAGATTCGGGTGGATAGCGTGAGGGACGAGAGTCCAACCGTGCAGGATGCGTCTCCTCTGCAAGCTGAACGGCAATGGCAGCAGCAGGCGGAAGATAACGTGATTGAGCGACTCACCGCCGCCGGACTACTCGCGCCCGAAGGCGATGTGGACCACATTCTTCAGACCGTGGTCAACAACCTGGAAGTCACCAACAATATCGACCTGCCGCGTCCGCTGCGCACGCGCGTGCTGCTCACCGCCCCGCTAGAAACCTTCAGCGTAGGCAACACCATCGTGATCAGCCGGGGATTGGTCGACGTATTGCCCGACGAGGCCAGCCTCGCGGCCGTGCTCTCGCATGAACTGGCGCACATCGTGCTCGGCCACAATCTCGGCAGCAAGTACGCGTTCAACGACCGCATGCTTTTCTCTGACGATTCCACTTACAACAATCTTGGCTTCAGGCACATTCCAGAAGAAGAAGTCGCTGCCGACAGAAAGGCTGTGGATTTGCTAAACAACTCGCCTTACGCCCAGAAGCTCGATAACGTCGGCTTGTTCCTGAAGGCGCTGCAAGCCCGCGCTCCTCAACTCAACGCACTCTTGACTACGCACCTGGGCAATCCCTTGGCGGAGCACGGCACGCTCAGCCGTTTGACTGCCCTGGCAACTAAAGGTCCGGCGCTCGACAACAGCAAACTGGATCAAGTTGCGGCTCTTCCGCTTGGAGGTCGCATCAAGATTAACCCCTGGAACGATAAAGCAGAGATGGTGAAAGCAGTTCCGGTCGCGATAACCTCGGTGCGGGACAAGATGCCATTTGAAGTTACGCCCTTCTATCCGCGGCTGGCACGTTACGGCGCATCGACTCCGAGCGCTGCCTCAACCACTGCCGCAAATTCCAACCCGGACAACTAAGAGAGTTTCTATGACAAGTTGCACTAAGACGTGGGCCGGGATCCGGAATCACCTTCGGGATACCCGGCCTTCGTTTTGGATAATTAAGTTCTGCCATCCCGATTGCTGTCATCCTGAGCGGGTGATAAAACTTTCGTATCTGATTGTTTTAATTGTAGATAATACGGCAACTTGCAGCTGTGTAGGAACTGTGCAGTCACGTCGGCCAATTTCGCTGCTACCAGTCCTTCTTCCCCCAAGTTTTTCCCAGCATTTCGGACTGTTTCATGCGCCCAAATCGTAATTGTTCTTGTGGGAGTGCTGGCGCTTGTGATCTCCGGCTAGAGTTTCGTGTAACTGTTGGACGTACTGATTTTCATCGCTGAACACGTGAAAGACTCGTGGCGGCCCAATCAGAAACTCATCCTCACACGCTGCACATTTCAGGGTGCCCCACGTTGCGTGTTCGGGAGCGTTGACTTCGTGCTGGCCTTTCTTTATGGCAACCACGTGGAGGGAGCGGACTTGCTCTTTGTATCCCGTGGGCTTTTTCACTTCTGCCATACGACCCTCCACCCGGAAATTCTAACACCAGAGTAGAATGTGCCAAATAAATGGCAACCGTTCGGCAACAGACGCCATATCGCTGCCAGAGTCGAAACCACGGGCACTGGGCTAACGTCTCGTCGTGCCTTCGATTTGCAGCCGAGAGGTCGCTCGCGCTCAGCGGTCTGGTGTCCGGCGCTTCGAACATTTCCTGTAGCTGCTCGATGTCGTCAATAATGCGTTCAACGTTCATGCGTCACAATCATCTAGGAGAAAGCGCGGAGCGGTCAACAAGCCGATGGCTCTCATTCAATAACTGGTTTCCTCGCCGGGGTGATACGCCGCCTCAGAATGGTGTTCAACTTCTTCCAGTGTCATCCAAGACGGCTTGAACTCCCCCTTGGCAAAGAGCGGGGCTTGATCGAAGAAATGTCTGCTCTTCGGATCGGCGCTCTCGCCAAAAGTGATGATGGAAGCCGCTTGGGTCGTGGCTCCGAATTCCACCACGCTGACGTAGGTATCGCCGTGGACGCCATAGCGTCGTCGCCCTTGCTTGCCCAGCACTGTACCCAATGTGAACGGGGCTCCGTCCTCTTGAGACACGGCGGCAATCGGGAGGCTGGACTCGTCATCATCGAAAGTGGGGCTACCAAACGGCGGTTCGGCATACGCCACCGACCGCTGCAATCGATTCAGATTTCCGTAGGGCACGCGCCATGTGCCAAACCGCTTCGAGAGGTCTGTTAACACTCCGCGCAATGACTTTTCAAGAGTTTCTGCGGTAGCTATTTTATGCGCCATCGAGTGGTGCCAGAGAGTGAAGATCGTCATCGCTACTGAGTCAGTCGTGCTCCGATGATCCCAGCGTTCCAGTTCATGCACCGCTTCCGCGACCATCGATTCCTTCACGCTCTTCCGCAGCGTTGCCAGCCATTCTGGAAGAACTTCGTCCGCCGTGATTACGTGCGTGTCAAAAGCAGCCTTTTTCCAATCATCGAAGCTGAAGCGTGTGGTTGTCCCTAATATCCGCTGCGAAGCCCGCCCCCGTGGATTATCCGCATACGAACCCGTTTCTCGCACCATGTATCTTGGATAATTCTTTGGGGCAGGGTTGCCGGAACTCGTGAGAAGAAACGGAGAAGTGTTGCAGTTCTCCATCCAACCCGTCGCTGGATTCGTAAGCTGCGGCAGTTCGTTGAAAGAGTAATAGCCCTTCCATTCGGTTCTCGGATCGCTGCCATCCACAGGGTGAGACCAGTCGAATTGCGGATCACGACGAGGAACGGCGGCGTTATAGACGTAGAAGATGTTGCCGTCCCGGTCAGCCGACATGACATTGCCGAAGAGCATATCCAAGTGCGAAAGCGCAGCCTTCAGTTCCGCAAGGCTGCGAGCGTGTGTCATCTCGTACCACTCTGGCAGCCAGCCATGAGAGTCATACTTCGGCAGCCGCACTGCGACCGGGTGGCCGTCAAACGAGGTTAGAATCGGCCCGTGTATTGTCCTCAGCATTCGGAAAGTGCGCGATTCGATTCCGCTTGAAGTTTTGAGGCGGATTACTTCTGTGTGTTCCACGGCAAGTCTGTGGCTGTCGCTCGGCGCGAGGAGATGTCCATCTTCGGGAAGAGGGGGACAAGGAAGAGGACGAAGAGGAAGATGAAGGAAACGTCAGGGACGATGAAGAAGACGACGGAGGCTATTCGGTACAGGTGCACCGTTTGTGTCAGTGGTGCTCACGCAACTCCGAGTATTTTCTGTGCCCATCGTTGCAACACCAAGTCATAGTTCGCAGCAATAGCTGAGAGAGCCAAGGTGTCATACACCAAGTGCAGGATGACCGTGTAGGTGAGGACGTAATCAGTGAGAACGTAAACCATGCAATCAATCAGCGCCAGAATACCCACCAGCAGCAACCCGCTCGGGCCCTGATACCAGTGAAATGCAGTAAAGATGGCAGCCGCGACGAGAACGCTCAACAAAGTGCTGTGACTTGAACTTCTGAATAGTAACCGCAGGCGTTGCTGGACGGTTCCTCGAAAGATGATTTCTTCGCATAGCCCTGCTAACAACATGGTTTTGAAAATAAGCAGCGTTGCCGTTCGTGGCCGGCCTCGAATTCTGTCGAACGAGTGCAGATTCCTTACTGAATGTGTAATCAGGTCACACAACGGTTGGAGCAGGAGCTTAACGAGGAAAAACAGCACGATGCCTGCCCCGACTGTAAGGAGTGTGTTTCTGAGAGTGATCCATCGTAGGCCAAAGTCCACATTAGGTGACCGTACCTTGTTCAGTATCACAGCCAGCACCGCTGCGAAGAGGGTTTCCCAAGTCGGAGCAATGAGGATCGTTGCCAAAACAGCCCCGATCACGAATACATTCCATAACTCCTGCTGAATTCGATCCGACCGCACCAGTGTTCACCTGAGATTAAACATTCAAGCCGAATCAACAAAGGCCGAAGAACGCCCATGATCGTCCGCGATGGCCTCAGCGATCCACTCACTGACGCAATTCATCGCCCGAACTGACGACCGTTCACTTCACTCCGTCGGATGACTCCGCCTGTTCGAAGTGAATGCGATTTTTTCCAGAGAAGACGTTCACGTTGCGATAGTAGATGGTCGTACCATTCTGCTCAGCTTTATCCAAATACGTCCAACGGTCACCTTCGATAATGAGGTCGCCGCGCCCAGAGGCGTAGCCATCCTTGGTAACCGATTGGGTGTAATAACGACCCGTTTGCTCGCGGGCGATAAAGATCATCAGGTCGTCTTGCTCGCCATTGATAGTTTGCTCACAGAGAAAATACGTGCCCAAGCGTCCACAATGAGTAGTTACGCTCTCCGACTTTTTCACCGAACTTGAACTGGTCGTCGTAAAAATCCATCTGCCTTCGTACAGATACAACGGCGCGTATGGATCACTGGTTGCTGACAACAGCGACGAAAACAAAATCAGGCTTGCGAAGATGGTAATGGCTGGTCGCATGTTGCGTCTCTGTGCGCTCATCGCGATCGGTATCTTCACTTGGTCTTGAATCTATTTCATCCTGTTCCACATGACAAGGGGTGGGGGCAACCACAGAACAGAGTCAAAATCGACAGCAAATTATAGGCACACGGCTTCATGGGATGCTTGCCGCCTGAAAAAGTGTTTTTTTGAACTGCGGCGTCGGTGAAACGATGTACTTTCTCCTCTCCCCGTACTAGACTGCTCCGCATCCCACTAAATCGAGAGGAGGGGACATGGCAACTGCAAGAATGCCTCAACCAAGCGGTGATGACCCGGTGAAAGTTGATCCCAAGCATTACAAGGTTGAATTTGAAAATGATCGAGTCCGAGTAGTTCGGATCAAGTACAAGCCGGGCGAGAAATCGGTGATGCACACCCACCCAGAATCCGTTGCAGTGTTTCTGACGGACGCTCACGCCAAATTCACCTACCCGGACGGAAAGAGTGAGGACATCAAAGCGAAGGCTGGGTCGGTGCAGCACATGGATGCCTTTACTCACCTGCCGGAAAATGCCAGCAAGAAATCGTTCGAAGTTATCCAAGTCGAGTTGAAGCGTTAGATTCGTTCTGAGACATGCTTCGAGAGCGGGGGTGCCCCGCTCTCTTTTTAGGTGCCATGTGCCAAACTCGAAGAACAATGACATCAAAGAACGCCTCGTCCGCTACCTCCAGATAAAGCTCAGTGTGATCGGCAAGAAGTCCGGCAAGACCATCTCAATTCCGGTCTGGTTCGTTATCGCTGTAGTTCTGACTTCGCTTGCGACTTTTCCGGCACTCCATGCTGCACAAACGCACGACGATACTTCCGCACTGAAGAAAATCGTCGTCCGCGACGGCGTGGAACTCCACTACGAGGAACGCGGAGATGGCACACCACTCATCTTTGTACACGGGTCGCTGAGCGACGGTTCTTACTGGCACGATCAGCTTGCTCCCTTCGCACAGGCAGGCTTTCACGTCATCGCCTACAGCCGCAGATACAATTTTCCCAATAAGAACAAGGCCCGCCCCGACTACTCCGCTGTTGTGGATGCAGATGATCTCGCAGCCCTGATTAAAAAACTCCATTTGGGGAAGGTCGATGTGGTCGGTCACTCCTACGGTGCGCTGACGGCATTATTCCTCGCGGTCAGGCACCCCGAACTCGTTAGCAGGCTGGTTTTGTGCGAGGCTCCGGCAGTGTCGCTTTTGGGTGATCTGCCCGGTGACCAGAGTGCGATTGGGAAGCAGACCCTAGCTGACATTCAGGCGCGAATGGTCAAGCCGATGCAGGCGGCATTTCGAAAAGGGGATGAGGAGGAGGGGGTTCGCGTGTTTATCGGTTATGTGATGCGCAATCCGCAGGCATGGGACAACATGTCAAAAGCCGCCCACGAGGAAACCCTAAAGAACGTGGAAGAGTGGAATGTCATGATGACCACGGGAGAGTTATTTCCGAACCTCGATCCGAAAGCAGTTGAGAAAATCCATGCTCCGGTTCTGTTGTTATCCGGAGAAAAGTCTTATCCCTTCCTTGCGCTGATTGACGAAGAACTGGCGCGGTTGATCACCGATAATCGGCGGATCATTCTTCGGGGAGCGACACACCAAATGTGGTTTGAACAGCCAGCAGAATGCCGGAAGGATGTCCTAGAGTTTCTTCGAGGCGCTGATGCAAGCGCAGCGAGAGCCTCAGCATCGTATCCCGACCCTCTGTTTTGGCAGTTCATTCGGTCGGGTACGAGTGTCTCAGATGGCATGTTGGAAGTGACAGGAGCTTTCATTGGTGGATTTGTCGATAGCGGAAGGCAAGTTGATGCTGCACGTCCGGGGCGCTGACAAGCTCTGGGCTTTCAAGAGCAGCCTCGAAATCCCGCTTGTTCACATTTGTGTCCGTCCGAGCGGAACCGGAGGCGGCACGCAACCATTAATCGTCCAAATCTAGTCGCCGCAAGAGCTTTCGGCTTCGAGCCTTCATCGCGGGCGTCCCGTTCCGAAGAGACTGACACAAGAGCGTTTTCACTTCGGGTCTTATGGTCGAGTCATCCTTTGCCAAGTCAGCAAGGGCTTGAAGGGCGCATGTCTTCACAATCGAACTCTGGTCTTGCAGATAACAACGCAGCGACGAGGCTGCGAGGTAGCGTTGCCTGCGACTCAGCGGTAATCTCGGAACTAAAGCTGCCAAATGCCAGCGTAATTCTTGTTGCTCCACGTCGGGTAGCAACTTGAGCAATTGTTTCTTGTAAGGTGTCAGCAGATCAGGGTTCTTGCGCGTAACCTTTTCGGTCCGCGGCCTGAGCAGAGCGAAGGACTCCATGCCTGCCGGCACCTCCGCCGGCTCCGCAAGGCGCTTCAACCACTGCCGGTTTCCCGCCTTTTGTGTCCTTCCACGCCTGTTCACAATCGCGCTTATGTTTTGTTTTTCCCTGGCAGACCTGCCGGATTCTCATGAGTGCGTTCGCGGAAGCTTCCGCGCATGCCGGCGGCTAGCTTCACGCTCGACTCGCCATACTTGTCACGCAGCCGGTCGGCAACCGCCAGCGCGTCCTTCCATCGTTGCTCGCGTCCGCCTTCGAGCAGATTGATTTGTTCCGCCGCAGCCTCGAATGACGACCCCTGCACCCCGAGCAGTCGTACCTGCATTCCCTGTTTCCAATTCTTGTAAAACAGAGTGCGCGCCTGAACAAAGATTTCGCCGTCGAGTTGAGTCGGCGTCGGCAATGTATACGCGCGCGTAATCGTGGTGAAGTCTTTGTAGCGCAACTTGAGTTGAATAGTCCGGGCATGCAGCTTCGCTTCCCGCAGCCGCCGGCCCACCATCTCCGAAAGCCGCATCAACGTGGCTTCAAGCTGGCTCGCGTCGGATGTGTCTTCGTTGTAGGTGTGCTCGTGACTGATGGATTTGGCTTCGCTATCGGCGCCTACTTCGGCATCGAACCATCCGCCGGCATCTTCCCCGCGCGCTTTGCCGGCCAGCGCCAGCCCCCATTTGCCGAATCGTTCTTCCAGTTCAGACTCTTCCAGCCGCGCCAGGTCTCCCACTTTCCTGATGCCAAGTTCGTGCAGATGGCTCTCCATCACCTTGCCGACGCCAGGAATCTCCCGCACATCGAGTGGCGCGAGAAATTTGGATTCTTCTCCGGGGACAATCCACAGCACTCCGTTCGGCTTGGCTTGCGCGGATGAAACTTTGGCAATTAACCGCGACGAGCCGATGCCGATCGAACAATTTAAAAGAGTGTCTTCTTTCATCCGCTGGTGCAGTTTATGTGCGGCTCGCAGTGGAGGTCCATGCAGCCGGGCCGTTCCCGTCATGTCGAGGTAAGCTTCGTCGATGGAAGCCATCTCCACCTGCGGAGAAAATGCGGTCAGCACCTGGAAGACTTTTTCTGAACACTCCCGATAACGCTGTGGGTGACCGTCAACAAAAATTGCCTGCGGACAAAGCTTCGCCGCGGTTCGCAGCGGCATGGCCGAGTGCACTCCGAACTTTCGAGCCGCATACGAAGCCGCCGAAACGACCCCGCGCTCGTTCCGCCGTCCGCCCACCACCACTGCTTTGCCTTTCAGCGATGGATCGAAAAGTTCCTCCACGGAGACGAAGAAGGCGTCCATGTCGACGTGGAAGATGGTTCGGGAGAGAGCCGGCAGATGAGATGTGACGGCCATGGCTGGATTGTAACAGCCACTTTGCTGCGCTCGCCGAAAGAGGTCGAAACGTGTGCGTCCCTGAAATAGCCGCCTGGGGCCCAAAACAGGCTTGCAATCAGGCCTTCGATGGCTATAATAGTCCGAGCATCCCACCAGCATTTCAACCCAGCACGATCAGCAATTTTGCCTGCTTCTGCAATGCTGCTCGATCAGTGATGTAGATGCGCGGTTCTTGGGATTCCTTTAGTGTGTGAAAGCGCCGAGATATATCCTCGGGAACGGGCGCTCGCAAGTCCCGCTACCTCTCTGGCCATCGGTTATCTGATCGCTCGTCACGCGCTGTAAGCCAACTCAAAAACGCAAGCTAAGGATGCTTTTATTGAGCGCCCTTTCAGCCAATCAGAGAGGTCAGTAGATGTCTTACCGCTTACCCCGTTTAGCGCCCAAGAAAAATGCGGATCAATTCCATTTTCCTCAGTGTGCGGCTGCGATTGCCATCCTGTTCTGGCTGCTCTTGTTCAACGCATGTTCCGGCGGTTCTATGCCCGGCAGCAGTGCCGCCGCCGCGAATCCAGCTACTGTTCTGGCTATTTCCGCCACGCTCCCTCCGGCATCTGTAGGCTCGGCTTACAGTGCGGCCATTTCGGTAACCGGCGGCACCGCCCCTTACATTTTTTTTGTGGTGTCTGGTCAATTGCCCGCGGGCGTGCTCCTCGGCGACAATTCGGGAACGATTTCCGGAACGCCCACCACAGCGGGAGGGTTCAGTTTTGCCGTCTCGGTTTCAGATTCCAAGGGATTATCCGAACAGAAATCCCTGCAACTAACAGTCGCAAACACTTCGACGACTACTAACTCCCCCACCACCACTTCCCCCACGACCTCGCCAACTACCACGGGTGGGGGAAACGGAGGAAACTCGTTCTCGCACCTGCAGCATAGTGGCGGCTGGGCCCAATTCGGGCAGAGAGGGCCAAAGTATATTGACTGTTCTCCCTCACCCTGCGATGGTATCTCCTTCTGGATGGTCCAAGATGTCGATTCTCCCTCCATAAGCGGACAGGCCTCTGAATTTAATGTGGGAGGAAGCGGTCCTTTCGCCGACGCTCTGTGGAACAACCACTTGATCGGCCCATCCTCTTCGCAAGGCCTGCCCGACACAGACCAGACGCTAGTCCCCTCACTGCACAACTTCACTTACGATGTTTACTTCTACGGAGATAACCTAGGTTTGGCGCAGGCCTTGGAGTTTGACATCAATCAGTTCTTCGGCAACATGGGTTTCATCTTTGGGCACGAATGCCGTTTAGCGGGCGGGAACGAATGGGACGTTTGGGACGACCAAAACTCGGTCTGGAAACCCACAGGTATCTCCTGCCACCCGAACAATAATTCCTGGAACCATCTCACGATTAAGGTCCAGCGCACTTCGAACAACGACTTGGTGTATCAATCCATCACGCTCAACGGAGTGACCAACAACCTGAACTGGACCTTCGGCCATGGCTCAGCGCCCAACTGGTATGGGCTAACCATCAACTACCAGATGGACGGCAATTACCACCAGGATTCCTATAACGTGTATCTCGACACTTTAACCTTCTCTTACGACTAATCAGGTCTTCAGGCTAGGACAAGTTGGCGCGACAAGGGTAGTGGGGCGACAAAGGACTTCTACAGACTTTATTGCAGCCTCGCTTACTCCACTTTGGCTTCTTTCAGGAGAGGAGTCTTCTGCTAAGAGCGCCAGAGCAGTTGAAGGGGATCCGCTAACGCCATTTCAGGCCAGCTTGGAGGTGTCCCTGTTCCGGAATGATGGGCGAGGGCTGGTTCACGGCAGGATTGTCCGGAACTACTGCAGCTTCGCGTACTCCACTTTCGCTTCTTTCAGGACGGGGATGTCCGGATCGGCGTTTTTCCAGAGCGTGAGGAAATCTTCGTAGGCAGTACGGGCTTTGGCGGTGTCGCCCTGCATGGCGTAAGCACGTGCCAGTCCGAGTCGGGCCAGCGCGCCCAGCGGGAAGTTGCCCACGATGGTGCGATGGTCCAAAATTTTCTGAAACTCCGCTGCGGCGGCGGGGCCTTGATGTGCCGCAAGGTTTGCCTGGCCGCGCAAGTAAACCGCATAGAGAGGTCCAAGCGGGGGTGGTCCTCCGAGCTCATATGGGGCTACGGACTGCAGCAAGTCGAGAGCCTGCGCGGTGTTGCCACGGTTGAGTTCGATCGCTGCTTTAATGGTGGGCAGCCAGTACACCTTCAGAACGGTGTTCAGGGGGTCGCTCTTTTGCAATTCCTCCACCAGGGCAAGGGCTCGCGCAGTATCACCGGCGCGGGCGAGTGTTAGCGACGTTATCACTTTTACATCGCGGCCCGGAGCCAGTGCCATCGCCGCGCCGACTGCCTGCTTAGCTTGGGCTGCATTCCCGAATTCCGCCTCTCGCAAAGCGGCATTTACCCGCCATATCGCCGCCGTTTCCTTCGAATCGGCGCGGACGGCAGAGTCCACGGCACGGCGTGAAAAATCCCGCGCCGCTCCTATACGCCCATAATAAGCCTCGGTGTCAGATTGGGTGGAGAGCATCGGGTCTTCAGAACCCGGTTTGCCTGCGGCCCAGGCAACCTGCTGCACCATTTGCCCCTGGTCGCCACGGAAAAACGCCAAGATGTACAGCGCCCAGCGCAGTGCGAGACCGTCGAGTTTGCGTGTTGTTGCGGTGTCGACAATGTTCTTTGCGTCATTGATACGGTTCAACGCCATATAAACAGCGAAGACGTTTCCGTAGTTAGTGAGATTGTCCGGCTCAAGACGGAGGGCCGCTTCGTCCTCAACCAACGCTTGATCGAATTGCCCCAGTTCGGCCTGGTTCACTCCCAGGTCCCGATGGGGCAGAGCGTCTCGCGGATAGCTCTGGACCCAAAGCTCGTAGGTCTGCGCTTCCTTTTCCAGTTCTCCAGTGACGAATGCGTAATAATAAGCGGTAATACGCAGTTTTTCGCGCTCGCTCACTCTACCGCGCAGTTCATAGGCTTTTCTGACATTCTCTGCAGCCATGCTGGCTTGAAAGAGATTGGCGTAGCAGACTCCGAGGTCGGCATAGGCTACCGCGAAATTCGGATCTAGTTCGATGGCTCTCCGATAGAAGGGAATCGCATCCGCGTCTCCCTTTTCTTTCTTCGTTCTCACGCCCATGCTGTAGGCCTTCAGAGCTTCGAGTGATGGCGTAGATGCCTGCTCCACTGGAGTGTCATACTTTTGGATCGTCGAGAGCGATTCACCCAACTTGCCGCGCAGATCGAAGGCCGCTTTGTCGAGCGTCTTGAGTACGTCCTCCTTACCCTGGGCTCGAACCTGCTCCTCGGCGAGTCCGTCTCCCGTGTTGCAGTTGGAAGCGTTCAGGCCGACCACATACTGATTGCCCAGACTGGAGATCGAACCGGCCACGATGGCCTTACTTCCCGAGCGCTGACAAAGTTCACGGGCTATGCTTTGAGTCAGCCGTTCGCTGGGCGAGCGCCCCATCAGTTGCAGCGTTTCCTGTACTTTTTGTTCAGGCAGCACGTTGAGAAATGGCGATTGCGCCAGTTGTACGGACAACGCTTGCTTGAGGGCATCGTCAAAGACAGAATCACCAGTGCTATTAGCGAAATCTGCCACAACGATGGTGTCCTTCTCCGTCAGCGCTGCCACTGGACGCGACCTTAAATAAAGGCCTCCGCCAATCAGAGCTACGACTGCCACTGCTGCGACGGGCACTAGAATCTTCCAAAGTTTCCTACTCGCGGCTGGAACTTCCGAGCCTTGCACAGTACTCGACGATGAAGATGAAGGGGAACTTAGCGCAGGTGAGGAGCCGGATGATGGTGACGGCGGGACAACCTGGGCGCCACTGGCCTTGTCTTTGTCCTGGTCTCGGGCCGCAGGCACCGAACCCGAACTGGCAGCGGCAGTTCGGCCGGTTACCGAATCTCTCTGCAGCCGCATCAACTCTGAACGCATATCGGCCGCGCCCTGATAACGCATCTGCCGATCCTTCTCCAACGCGCGATTAATAATTTCTTCCAGCTTGTGCGGAAGGTCAGGATTCAACCGCACCGCCGGAATTGGATCATGATCCAGAATTTCGCGGGAGATGACTCCCGAGCTTTCTCCGCGGAATGGCATCGTGCCGGTCGCCATCTCGTACAGCACTGCGCCAAAGGAGAACAGATCACTGCGCCCGTCCAATTCTTTCGCGCGCACCTGCTCGGGCGACATGTAAGCGACAGTTCCGAGCGTGGAACCGGGACTGGTGAGGTGCTCCTCGTTTAGCGTCTCCTGGGCGGTTGCGCCTTCTTCTACCACTCGGCTACCCATTGCCATCACTTTCGCCAGACCGAAGTCCAGAATCTTGGCGTGGCCGCGCTTCGTCACGAAAATGTTCGCGGGTTTGATGTCGCGATGGACAATGCCTTCTGCGTGCGCGGCGTCGAGCGCGTCGGCAATCTCGATCGCTAGACCGAGGAGGGCGTCCGTTTCCATGGGTCTGCCCGCGATGCGATGCTTCAGCGTCATGCCATCGAGAAACTCCATGACGAGAAACGGATGGCCGTCCTGCTGCCCCACCTCGTAGATAGTGCAGATATTGGGATGGTTGAGGGCAGAAGCGGACTGTGCCTCGCGCTGGAAGCGGGCCAAAGCCTGTGCGTCTCTAGCGATATCATCGGGCAAAAACTTCAGGGCGACAAAGCGGTGGAGAGTAAGGTCTTCGGCCTTGTAGACCACGCCCATCCCGCCACCACCGAGTTTTTCGACGATGCGGTAGTGAGAGAAGGTTTGGCCGATCATGCGTGGCAAATCTTACGTGGATGAAACAGCCAAGTCAATGAAAGTCGTGGAGTTGTCAGCGATTCCGTAACGCGCCGTCTGCGCAATGGGGTAGGCGTTGATTTGACATCGGTTATGGCAGAGCAGGGAGCTGGCGCAAGTTGGAATGCTCGCGGGAGGGGAGAAATCGTTGGGAAACTGGAGGGCGCGTTTGATGTTTCGGGAGGTAAGGAATAACGGGGCAGGGCGTCAGGGCGGACACCGGAAAAGATTGCCGGACAGGTCGAAGGACACCGCGCGGCAGGATCAACTGGTATTGGGCGAAAGACCGACGAACCAGTAGGCTAGGCGCTTGGCGAGCTCATGAAAGGTGTCGCATTTTCGGCGGGCATGGCTGCAGACTTGGCGGTGGTAGAAGACCAAGGACAAGGTATAGGCCAGAAACCGGATCATGGTCAGCACCACCAGGGCTGTGGTTTGGTGGACCGCGGGGTGTTTGAGGTGACAGTCGGTGGTGATGGTCTGAAAGACTTCGGTGGCGATTCGCCAACGGCTGCGACTGAACTGATGAATGAACAGCGGCGAGATCGAGCCCAGCTCGAAATTGGTGGCGTAGAAGTTGGTGCTGGGTTGTGCTATGGAGGTCTTGCCTTTGGCCCGGGGAGCGTCTTTTTCGCGAACTGTGACGCGGCGATGGTGTTCGATACGAACCGTTTTGACGACCCGCACCCGGCGATCGGCGACCGGCCAATCGAGGTCCGGCAAGTGCCAGTATTGAATCTCCCGGCCCGGCTCCGCCTGAACCCCGGTGGCAGAGTCCTGCGTGCAACGCTCCGCCTCACGCAATAACTCGGGCTGGTTCTCTTTCAAGGTGAAAGCCCAAACCAGGCCGAGACGCTCCACTTCCTTGACGAAAGGGGCTTGCAGATACAAAGCGTCCCCCACCAACACATCCAGGAAGCGGCGGCCCAACTGCCCGACCAGATCTTGCACGAGAGCCAGGGCGCAGGCGACCTCGCCTTCCCCATTTTTCTGAAAGCGAACCCCCAAGGGGATAGGGAACGAGGTGCTGACCAAGACCACAACGACGATGCGATGGTAATACTGAATCTCCGTTTTCATCTCGCCGTTCACCTTGTGTTGAATCTCTCGCTCCATACAGGCCTGGCAACACCGGGCAAACGAACTGCAGATTTCAATGCCATCGACCGCTGCCACCACCAACCCGCGGGACCAATCGGAGCGTAGAACGCCGTTGCGTTTCAGGCGGCGGGCAATTTCACAAATGAGCGCGAACACGGGTTCGGGAGCTTGTCTCTCGAGCGAATAGCCGAGGGTGTCATCGCTGATCGGTCCGATGCGTTTCGCCAGCGCCCCATGGTGACACTCGGCCTCGATCTGAAGCAGGCTGGGAATCTGCATCGCCGCCCCCAAGAAGACGGTGTCAAACACCTTTTTCCAAGAGTGCTGGGGAAACTGCCGTCCCTCGGGCAGAGCGCTCACCAAATCCGAGAAGCCAAACACCTTGTCGAGATAGGCCTCGAACCGGTGCCGGTGCCGGCTCAAACTTGGCGATCTTCCTTTTCTTTGAGCTTCTCTTTGAGAAACCGCTTGAGGTTGACGCCGCAGATGGTGGCGGCGGCGGTATCAAAGCGTCGGCGCATCTCGATTTTTTCGCGCACCTTCTCCACCAATTCTGCCGGAATGTTGAGAGCTTTCGGCTTGCCGTCAATCAGTATCGAGATCTGATATTGCGAGTGCAGCTCTTTGCCGTCGGCGCAATGACAGTTGGGCCGGCCGCAGGCACGTTTGCGTTCGACAAAAGAGCCGGGCAGCATTTCGCGGAAAGCCCCGAGGCTGCGGATGAGCTTGCCGCGTAGTTCCAGGTCGGGTTCTCGGGGCGGCTTCATATGACACTCATAATAGTGTCAGATACATGCAAAGTCAAGTACCCGCGAAAATTTGCAAGAATGCCATCAAACTGAAACTGGAATGGAAAACCCGGCCAACAAACGGACTGACGCTAACGCCGCCCCTACCTTAAGGAATCACTGGTGGAGTTGTGTGGAGTTGTCGCCGCAACATGAGAAGTTCCTCTTTGTGCAAAGTAGAAAGATCCGCTTTGATGGCGCATGGCGGAATCAGGAGAGGGGCTGTGGATGTCGGCGAAAGAGCGGGACCGACTGAAGGTCTTGCACGAAGTTCAGAAACGATACATCACCCAGAAACAGGCAGCGGCGGAGTTGGGGCTGAGCGTGCGCTGGGTGCGGAAACTGCTGCTGCGCGGGCAGGCAGGTGGCGATGCTGGGTGGCGGCATGGCCGGCGTGGCCGGGGGTCGAATCCTAAGACGTCAGACACTGTGAAACAGCGAGCGGTGGAGCTGTACCGGCAGAAAAAGCAGGCCAAGCTGTGGCATGACTACGGCCCCACGCTGGCAGTGGAAGAGTTAGCCGAGCCGTACGGGATCGCGATCAGCCGCGAGACCCTGCGCCAATGGCTGATCGAGGCCAAGCTGTGGCGGGCGCGGCGAGCGCGGGTCGAACAAGCGCATGTCTGGCGGGCCAGGCGGGCGCGCTATGGCGAACTGGTGCAGTGGGACACCAGTGAGCACGATTGGCTGGAAGGGCGAGGCGAAAAGCTGTACCGGATCGCGATGATCGATGATGCTACGTCGCGCTGGACGGCGCGTTTCGTGGGTCATGCTTCGACCGAGGAGAACCTGCGGCAACTGGGTTGTTAGGTGAAACAGCATGGGCGACGTATCGGTCTACACCGATCAAGCCAGCTTGTTTCAGATCGCGCCGCGGGCCAACCATCACCGGGATCTCCAGAACAGCAGTTGACCCAGATTGGCCGGGCGCTGCAGGAGCTGAACAGCGAGTGGATCGCGGCCCATTCCCCGCAAGCCAAGGGGCGCATTGAGCGTGCGTTTCAAACCGCCCAGGACCGGCTGGGGAAGGGGTTGCGACCAGTGGGTGCGAAGGACTTGCCGACGGCGAACCCGTATCTCCAGCAAGTGTTTCTGCCGCTTTGGAACCGGCGCTTTGGTCGCGAGCCGCAACTGGCGGGCGATGCCCCCCGTGCATGGCTGCCAGAAACGAATCTGGATTCTGTGCTGAGTCGTATATCGCCATGGCGTTTCTGGATGGCATGACGCTGAAACACCGCATCGGCGGGCGACCAATGGAAACCGAATTGATTCTCTCCCTGGCCATCGCGATCGCCGACGCGCTCGATGCGGCGCATGCCAAGGGGATCGTGCACCGTGACATCAAGCCTGCGAACATCTTCATTACGAAGCGATGGGACACCAAGATTCTGGATTTTGGATTGGCAACAGTGACACCCGTCCCAGGCAATGCAGCACCGGCTGGCGGGACGGTGCAGTCCATTGCGACGCTGGACGAACGCCTCACGAGTCCGGGGACGGCTGTGGGCACCATCTCTTATATGTCACCCGAGCAAGTTCGCGCGAAAGAACTGGATGCACGGACAGATTTGTTCTCATTTGGCGCAGTCCTTTACGAAATGGCGACTGGGACATTGCCGTTTCGCGGGGAAAGCGCTGGAGTGATCTACAAAGCCATTTTGGATGCGACACCAACACCCGCAGTACGGCTGAATCCCGGGCTGCCGGCGGATTTGGAACAGATAATCCAGAAGTGTTTGGAAAAAGAACAAAACCTGCGCTACCAGCCCGCGGCAGACATTCGCACCGACCTACAGCGCCTGAAGCGCGATATCGAATCCAACAAAATCGCTGCCCCATCCGCACCGTCTGACAAGATGCTCATGCGCCGCAAGCTTTGGGTTGTCCTGGCGGCCTGCATCGCCGCCATTGGACTGGCGGCAGTTGGTGCTTGGTACTTGCGATCGGATCGGGCAGCTCACATTGATTCCATTGCCGTGCTGCCCTTCACCAACGTCAGTGGAGACGGCAATTCGGACTACTTGAGCGACGGCATAACCGAGAGCGTGATTAACAATCTCTCGCAACTGCCGAATCTCCGTGTTATGGCGCGCAGCACCGTGTTCCGATACAAGGGAAAAGACACCGATCCGCAAAAAATAGGGCAGGATCTGCGGGTGTCCACGGTGCTCACAGGGAGGTTGATACAGCGCGGCGACAGCGTAATCGTTCAAGCGGAACTCATGGACGTTGCCAAAGGCTCGCAACTCTGGGGTGGTCAGTACAACCGCAAACTGGAAGCCGTCTTTGCTCTACAAGAAGACCTCTCCAAGGAAATCTCTGAGAAGTTGCGTCTGAAGCTAACGGGCGATGAAAAGCAGCGACTGGCGAAACGCTACATCGACAACACCGAAGCCTACCAGTTGTATCTGAAGGGGCGCTACTACTGGAACAAAAGGACGGAGAAGGACCTTTGGAAAAGCATTGAGTGCTTCCAACTAGCAATCCAAAAAGATCCAAACTACGCCTCAGCCTACTCGGGGATGGCCGACGCATACGCGCTGCTGGGATACCGGGGTGATTTGCCATCAAAAGAAGCATTGTCACGAGCGAAGGCAGCAGCGCTGAAAGCAGTCGAACTCGATGACACACTCGCCGAGGCTCACGCTTCGCTCGGATTCATTGCGGAGACCCAAGAGTGGGATTGGTCAACCGCCGAGCGAGAGTACAAGCGCGCCCTTGACCTTAGTCCAGGCTATGCATCGGCTCACAATTGGTATGCCGGCTATTTGATGTATGTGGAGCTGTTTGAGGAGGGTATCACAGAGGCCAAGCGCGCCCTGGATTTGGATCTCTCCTCCCTGGCGTTCAACAACGCTCTGGGTGGCAAATTGCTCTTAGCGGGCCGCGATCATGAGGCAATGGAGCAGATCCAGAGGTACGCTGGAGATGGACCCGAACTTTGCGCCAGCCCATAACCGCCTTGGTTGGGCTTACCTCCGAAACGGTACTCATTAGCAAGCTATCGGGGAGTTCGAGAAAGCTATAGCTCTTTCGCAAAGAAATCCCGACTTCTTGACGGATCTTGGCTACGCGTATGCAGTCACGGGCAATAAAGACGAAGCCCGAAGAATCCTCCGCCGAATTGCAGAGTAAGCGTGAGCATGGGTTTGTCCCATCCCCTGCATTCGCAATTGTGTATGGAGCCCTGGGTGACAAGGACGAAGCTTTCGCGTGGTTGGAAAAGGCTTACCAGGAGCGCGACCCCGCGCTGACTTGTCTCAAAGTGGCCCGCGGTTCGACCCGCTGCGCCAAGACCCGCGCTTCCAAGACCTTTTGCGCCGCGTCGGCCTTTCACGATAACCGTCAATCTCCACAACGACGCCGATCCGGCATCCCTATCCTGAAGCCGACCACGGCCGGGGACGCGAAGCTGAGTCGCTCTCGGACGGCTTAGTAGAGTACTTCGTTCTCTCCCTTTTCGGTGATAAGAGTCTGGAAGGTCGCAACAATTTTGTCGCGGCGCGCCATGACGGCGTTTACCTCGGATTTGTTTAGATAGCGTTTGGTTTTTTCCGCTAGTTCGTCGGCTTTCAGGGTTTTGAGTTTTTCGAATAGCTGCCGGTCACATTTCACGAGGTTCTTCGGACCGCGCAAATCCTTGTTCGCACGAAAAGCCCGGCTGAAATCGATGCGATATACGGTCCAGTCTTCGCCGATGAGTACGTTGGTGAGGTTCGGATCTGTATCGTATACGAGTTCGTCAAAAACGCGGACACGGTACATCTGTTTGTTCCACTTATCCGTATCTGGATCTGGAACCGGAATCTTCTTCTGCACTCGGTCGGCTTCGTCCATCTTGACCGGGAGCCACCAACTGAGCGAACCGGTCTTACCTTGCCATTTGCGCTCTACGTAAACAGGCAGCATGTCATCGAGGCCGATAAGTTCGGCAAGCTGGTATGCTGCGATGTTATATTTGTAAGAGTCGATGAAGTTGAGCTCGACCCTTCCGCTTTCCAGCTTTACCTCGCCCTTGTGCTCATCGATGGTCTGGAAAGAGGCATCGTGCGTAATGGTACCGTCACTCAGGGTGAGCCGCGAGGGATGAGTCACTCCCTTGCCCGAAGATTTCTCCTTGATGACTTGAGCGGTCTGAAGAAACGTCTTGATCTGATCTTTTGTTAGCGCGGTGTCGTCTGCCCCAGGCGCGGCTAACGGAATAATGAGACAAGCCAAAGCGACCAGCAGCGGCCGGGTCCAGGACCGGAATGAATGTTGCATGGCGGTACCCTCCCAAAATCGTCATACACTGTACGCCAACGCACGCCCGGAAACAACTGCAAACCGCTTCGGACTGTCGCGCTCTGAACCGATGTGGGGCAAATTTCTCTTTACTATTCGCTGGCGCGAGACTACCCTCTCGCAGGGAATTCCAATCCATCGTGCTGTCGAGAACAAAAAACCTTTTCACCCTGGAGGATGCAATGAAGGTGCCGGTAACTTTGCTTTCCCTAGCGCTTGCGGGAGCGGTGTTCAGCGCCATGCCTGCCGGAGCCCAACAGGCTGCGGCCGGAGAGAAAAATACCCCAGCTTCCCAAAAAGAAGCGAAGTGGCAGGGTCACGTCATCAGAACTGATAAAGAACATTCGATGATCGACATCCGTGGCGGTCCCGCCCCGTCGAACGATCCAAGGAAGGTTGCCTACGACAGCTCCACCGAGTGGACGAAGCTCGGGAAGCCGGCGCAGCCGGATGAGGTCAAGGAAGGTTCGTTTGTGATCTTGTTGGGCCATGTGGATGACAAGGGCGTACTCCACGCGACGCGAATCGACCTGAGGCTCCCTCGATAGACCTGTCCCATATTTCATGCCCCGGAGCCCTGCTGGCGGCCCAGAAACGCTAACCTTTTGGGCGGATCGGCGGCGCTCCGGAGCGTGAGGGATCGGCGTTCGGCCGAGAAGGGTCAAGAGTCTGCGGTGAGAGGCGAATTTTCGCGGCGCGAGCTGTTTCTCGCAAGAGCGGATCGGGGTGCTCCATGCACTCTCCCAGTTGCTCTTCCAAAGACTTGATTGCAAATGTTCCGATGGCATAGGCTCCGCAGGATTTCAGCCACGGATCATCGCTAGCGACTAGCTCTGCGACGGCCTGCTCGCGGTTTCCCACTTTTGTGCGCACCAAACGCTCCGCGATTGCAGCTCTCTGTTTGGAACTTACCTTGCCGTCTAGAAGCGGCACTAAAATGGCGCGCAACTGTGATTTCAGGACATTTTCGAGAAATTCCAGCGCATTGTCATAGACGGTCGCATTCTTCGATTGCAATCCAAAATAAACCGAGTGCAAATCCAGATGCGGATATAAGAGTCCGAGCAGGCGGAAGATCCTTTCGAGTTCCTGTCGAATCGATTCGCGGAGAGCGTGCATAACGGGTTCATTGGCATCTTCAGGAAGGCAGAGGGCTGCCTGTATCTGATAGGAGCGGTAGTGACCCATGATTTCCGCGGCGAGAACGGTCTCCACCAGTTGCATGTCCAGTGCTATTTCGGGGTGCAGTTTGTGAATTTTGTTCAGGGCGCTGATCATTTGGAAACGTAGAGCCGTGTCTCGCTCAAATAGATTGTCTAATATCGCCCGCGTGGCGTCGGGTGTACCGATGCTTACGAGAATGGGCGGGATCGCACGCCGGCTGTCAATGGAAGAGGAGGAATCGCCGAGGTGCTTTCCCAGCGGATCAACGGCCTCGTCACCCAATTTGGCCAAGGCCTCCGCGGCGTCAGTGGAGAATTCAGGTTTGGAAAGGAGCTCCAGCAAAACTGAAGCGAGCGAGACTTTTCGCAGCGACCCCACGGAACGGATGGCTTCGCGCGCGACGGGAACAGCAGGATCACACAAAAGAGTGGCCAGCAAGGGATCAAAGGAATCCGGCAATTCGCCGAGGAGATGAGCGAGTTCGAGTCGGGTGCGTTGGCCTTCTTCGCCGCTCTCGCGGGACATTCCGATAAGGATTTGGCGAGCGGTTTCGATGTTTTGGGCTTCACCGGGACGCGCAAGATAGGCAGCCACGGCCGAGCGGACCGAGAAATCCGCACAGTCGCCGATTTCCGAAAGGAGGCTGAGGGGGTCCACATGCGCGTGATAAACCAGATAGAGCATCGCCTCGGTTCGAACGCCGGAGTCGGGATCTTTCAGTAGCCCTTCGATGGACGGCCGGACGGACTCATCTCCAACCGTGGAGAGAATGGAGATAGCCTTCTGGCGGACTTCGGCAGAAGGATGGTTGAGGAGACCAGGAATCACGGGGTGAGGGGCGCGCTCCCGTTCTACCTCGAAGAGACTGAGAGCGTACAAGATCTCTTTTGTATCCGATGTGAGAATCGTTTTCGCCAGCAAGTCGGCCGTGGAGCGATCGAGCGCGAGTGTGGATGCCTGTTCAGCGTCGAGCCGATGCTGACTAATGGACTCCTGCAAAACAATGACGTACTGCTTCCCCGCGACGTAAACGGCGGCGAGCCAGCCCAGAATGAGGACTGCGGCGATCCAGCTGATTTGCTGAGGTTTCCATCCCAGCCCTGCGGCGAAGATAAGAACGATTACCCCGGCTAAACCATCCCCTAAGCGCCACACAACCGTGTCAATAAACCACTTTGCCTGCAGTTTCACTGGGTTCGGCAGCGGCAAATAGAGCAACTCGATCGTGGACCTGTCGATCGAATAGCGCAGGACTTGATCGCCACCCTTCAGGAATAGAGCAGCGGCGATTGTTCCCCAAATGAGTAGGCCGGCCGATCCAGCCAAAACTATGACGGGAAGAACGAACAGCATGGGGCCGATACCAAAGCGCCGCAGCAGCCTCGTGGTAAGCAATAACTGAAACAACAATGCCAGGACACCGGCATAAAAATAGAAATCCCCGAAGAAAATCGCCATTGCGTCTTGACCCACGGAAAACTGCTTGGCAAGAGCCTTGAATTGCCAGCCGGTAATCGTGGTCGCGAACGACGAAATGCAGATGACGGCAGCGATGGCGCGCAGGTATGGCGAAGAAAAAACAGAGCGTACGCTGTCCAGCAGATCTCTTTGGCCGGTTCCCGAGATACCTGAGGTTGGATCGTGCGCGGGATCCAGGCGAAGCCTGCCCCCTCGAGAAGCGACCGCCATGAGCGCGGAACAAATGACTAGGAGAACCGACATGGCGAGCAGGAGACTCTCGGTGCCAAACGCTTTGGCGACAATTTTTGACAGGTAGCCGCCGAAGATCCAGCCCGCGATCGCGCCCCCACCCACCATGCCAAAGATGCGTTTTGCTTCCCGCGTAGTAAGCAAATAATTCGCCAGCGTCCAAACTTGAGTCGGTGCCAGAACTCCGAACATCCCCACCCAAACGTAGAAAACCGGATAAAGCCAAGTGGGACGGGAGTAGCGAGTGAGCACCCAGAACAACGCGCAGGTGGCGGAAAAGAATAACGGACTGCCTACCTGCAGATTTCCCAGCGAGGTACGGCGCCCCACTTGCAAGTAGAGGGCAACGACGAAACCGACCAGAACGCCGCTGGCGATGTCGGCATAGGGCAGGTCAACAGCCGGGAATTGCGTGAGAAATAAGGCGTCCCTAGCAACTTTGCCGATGACATAGGCGCTGATAGTGAGAAATAGACAAGCGCTCAGGGGGACGCCCCGACCTAAGTCTCCGGGATGAATATTCAGAGCCCGCTCAAGCCAGCGGTTCATGTTATCAACCCTTGCTCGAATTCGTTATTCCGGCCGACGGTAAATTCTTTTTCTCCGGAGATGCATGATGGTTTTCATCGAACAGCACCTCCTGTCCGTCCAAGTACAGGGCCGTAAATTTGCCGCCCGCGTCGATTTCGAGCGCCGAGGCTCGTCCGCTCTTCCTCGCTCCATCGGTCGTAGCCGCGAAACCATAGAGGGCCATCGTCTCGCATGCAAAGCCAGTTGTTGACGCCGAGAAGCCGCGCCAGCCGGTTATGGTATTCCGCGTTAGGCGGCGTTTCCGCGATGCGCTCTGCCATCAGTTCCGACTGCACAGCAACGGCAATTTCCTGGAGATTAAAAAACGAAGAAATCACTTTCCGCGACACCAAATCCTGCTTTGTCTTGTCGAATTCCTCGATTTCTTCCCGTACTTGCGAATTTATTTGATCAAGTTGCACGGAAATCAAATTGGGAGAGATTCCACCATGCAAAAAAATAACGTCCCCGATCCTTACAACGGCGGCGTGCTGTCGAACCCACTTCTCGTACTTTCCATTAGGACTGAATGCTTCGCGATACTCCAGAAAGCCGGCAGGATGTTCTGCCATCCACGCCTCTTCGGTGGCAGGCAGCACGGGTTGCTTGATCGTGGCCAATAATTTCTCGTGGCCCGAGTACCAGGCCGCATATTCGTCATACGCCTTTTTGCGGCGCTTTTCGGATTCGCCGTCCGCGAATGCAGCGTAGTTCTGCGGCGGGACGTATCGTAGGTCGCTCAGAACGTTCATTACCTCGTGATTGCCGAGCAGGGGCACTACTCGTCCACCGGTTTTTGACGCTTCCTTGTCGATCTCGATGAGCAAGTCCATCGCTTCACGATCTTTGGGGCCGCGATCGACGAGGTCCCCCGTTTGAACCAACGTAGCGTTTGCGCCAATCCAATGATTTTGGTCATCCACGAGGTCCGTGCGCCTGAGGATGAGGCAGAAATCGCCAAAATCCCCATGGACGTCTCCGACACCGACGAGTCGCTGTGGCGCTTTGTCAGGTGATGCCGCGGCGTTCGAAGCCGGAAGCCCCACGCTGAGCAAAAAGAAGATCAATCCGGCGCAGGCTCGGCACAGGACAATCCCAGCCGGTCGGCTTATCATCTTACCGGCGGCAACGCGCCGAAGCAGATTTATTTTGGTTGAAAACCGTGACGACGGCATGCAGTACCTTTTCCGGACAAGTGCATGTTAGGTTGCCGCGTTCGGCAAGTCAATCGCCCGAACATCTCACCGAACATCTCACAATGGGCAGTCTCGGCAGTTTCGCCTGAGTCATGGGCAATCCGGAAGTTAACTGTTGCAATCAGGCTCTGATAATGTCCGCAGAGTCAAACAGTTTCTGAATGCACAGATCCTTGCACTCCCTGAGAACGGCTCGCAGCTTTGAACGCGGTTGCTCTTTTCAGTGCGTCTGTTTTTCCCGCCATCCACAATCTCTGGGCTAAAGAAGGAGGTCATATGGGAAGAAAGCTGGCGCTGAAAGGTTGTCATTTCGCTCGGAAACAGTCCGGCGAGAGGGGCTTCCTACGGCAGCGATGGGCAGGACTCATATCCCGAGAAGTGCATTTATCGGGACCTGACCCCGTGTACCCGAACGGTCCGAACGCTTTCAACCTCCGACAAGCCGAACTCGCCTAATGGGAGAGCCGCTTGGAGATTAGCGTGGCGTGCAGTACGTTGTCCTTGTCCAAAGTGCCCTTGCAGATCACTCGATCACCGTCTTTAACCTGGCTGGCATCAATGTCGTTAACCGTCTTGCTGCCGTGCAGCTGACTGACCCATCGCGTCGAGGCGTCGTACGCGCAAGTCCTTTCCTCGTTGTTCGAACCCACCTTGCGAACGGTCAATGTAGATTTATCCGGATTGCTGCGGACGACATTGCCCTCCCAGCGATCCTGGCTTGCCATCTTGTCTTGGGCGAGAGCTGCCTGCCCGAACGGCGCTGAGGTCGGGAAAGCAAGTGCGGATACGAACAACAGCGTGAGGAGTTTCTTAATCATGGATCTCTTCTCCTTTACGGAAAGCTGTCTTGTCTGGCAGAGAACAGTAGACCAAGGGAATCAAAAGAGCAAGCCGCTTCCTGCTGGCGGTTCTATGCGAGAATTCCGCCAACTACTAGCGTCTACTCTGAATCTTTGACCATCACTACTGCTTCCATTTGTTCTCAATCCTGGGCGGGTGCTGCAAGGTTTGCATCACCACACAATATTGTTCCGTTTTCGCCTGCAACGCGCTTAACTGCTCCGCCGTTGCATGCGGTGCACGGACGTCGAAAATGACTCTGATGCTCTGAAATCCGACGGAAGTCTCTTTCGATATTCCCAGCGTTCCTGCAGATCCAGATCGCCCTCGACCGGACATCGATGCCCTCTATAGGAATGCTCATGGCAGCGGCTACCATTTGGCAACTGATGTGCGCGCAGGCGGCTAACGCACCTAACAGTAGATCTCCGGAGCAGGCTCCAGTGCCCGCGCCACCGACTCCTTTGTGCGCTTGCGCCTCGTAGATCGCCCGCCCCAAGTCCACAGAACAAGCGATCGGTGTGTCGGTCTGAGTACCGTGCGCTGTCAGCGTGATTCGGAAGATGGGACATATCCGGAGCCGCTTCGACGGGAAAGTCTTCCTGATCGACACCGGCATGCTCTCAACGTACTGGCAGGAAGTGGCCGGATCTTGCCGGTACAGATCTTTCAGCGGCCGCTGCAACGATCGAATATCCATGAACCCCGCCGAAAACTGGGATATTATAAACACATCTGGGGATGCTGCTTTTGGGGTCTGTTGTGGCAGCGACTTAATTCAACTGCAATTGCGCAGCAGCGAGCAGTCCGCTTTGGCATGCCGAGAGCTGTGCCAGCAAGTCCATGAACTCAACACCTTCCACGTCAGATTCGGTGCCATACACCCTGTCGCCGGGAGCGCGCTTCGGCAGTTACGAGATTCTTCAGCGATTGGGCGCCGGCGGCATGGGTGAGGTCTATCGCGCTAAGGACACCCGCCTCGACCGCGAGGTCGCAATCAAGACCCTTTCGCTGGACCGCTGTTCTCAACCGGAAGCCTTATCGCGCTTCGAGCAGGAAGCCCGTTCTGCGTGCGCGCTTAATCACCCGAACATAGTGACGATTTATGAACTCGGGCAAGTGAGCGGAACGCGGTATATCGCGATGGAACTGGTGGATGGAGAAACGGTGCGTGCGCTGCTCGCCTCTGGCCCGCTTCCATTTCGCAAGTCTGTCGCCATCGCGGCGCAGGTTGCCGACGGTCTCGCCAAAGCACACGAGATTGGCGTCATTCATCGCGATCTTAAGCCGGAGAACCTGATGGTTTCTCGCGACGGTACGGCCAAGGTGTTAGATTTTGGTCTGGCGAAGCTTCTTAAGCTCAACCACGCCGGGAGTTCGGATGCCAAGACCACCATCACTGAGTATGGAACGGTGATGGGAACCGTCGGCTACATGTCGCCGGAGCAAGCGATCGGCGGCGAAATCGATTTTCGTTCTGACCAGTTTTCCTTCGGATCGGTGCTCTACGAAATGGTTACCGGGTTTCGCGCGTTCCAGAAAAACACCCATGCGGAAACGATGGTCGCAATCCTTCGTGACGAACCTGAGCGCCTCGGTGCCAGAATGCTTCAGGCGCCCGCTCCTTTCATTTGGATCGTGGAGCGCTGCCTCGCCAAAGACCCGAAGCAGCGCTACGACTCCACCCGGGATTTGGCTCGCGACCTCGCCGCCGTGCGCGACCGCCTTATCGCTGCGCCTGCCCGGGAATCCGAACCTCGCTCCAACAACCTGCCGGCGCAGCGCACCGCATTCGTTGGACGGGAACACGACGCCGCTGGTCTCCGCGAGCTCTTAAGCCGCGTGGACGTACAGCTCGTCACCCTCACCGGCCCGGGCGGCATTGGGAAGACGCGGCTCGCCTTGCAGGTGGCGGGCGAAATTGCCGACCAGTTTCCAGGCGGTGTTTGCTTTGTCCCTCTGTCAGCGATTGGCGAACGTGGCTTGATCGCTTCCACAATTGCGCAAGCGATGGGCGTGCGCGAAACCGGAAATACGTCGCGACAGGAAAGCTTGATAGAGTATGTAGGCGGCCTGAGCAAGTTGACGCTGCTCTTGCTCGACAACTTTGAGCACCTCGTATCCGCCGCGCCGTTCGTGTCGCAATTGCTGACTGCCGGCCCGAAACTCAAGGTCGTGGTCACGAGCCAAGCGCCGCTTCATGTCTACGGCGAACATGAATTTCCCGTGCCACCGCTCGCGCTGCCCGACCCTAAGTCCATTCCGCCTCTGGAAGTGCTTTCCCGTTTTCCAGCGATCGCACTATTTGTGGAACGCGCGCAGGCTGTGAAGCACGAATTCACTCTAACGAAGGAAAGCGCACCCACGGTGGCGGCCATCTGCTCTCGCCTTGACGGCCTGCCTCTCGCCATCGAACTGGCTGCGGCGCGCATCAAGGTGCTTTCGCCGTCTGCCATGCTAACGCGCCTCGAAAATCGTTTGAGCCTGTTGACCGGCGGCGCCCGCGATTTGCCTACTCGGCAACAAACTCTTCGCAACACCGTGGACTGGAGTTACGGCCTGCTCAATAGCGCTGAACAGACTCTCTTTCGGAGGCTTTCCGTGTTTACCGGCGGCTGTACGCTTGAAGGCGTTGAAGCCGTGTGCGACACCAAAGGCGATCTGTGCCTTGACGTGCTCGACGGCATGGCTTCCATGGTGGACAAGAGTTTGGTGCAGCAGGTGGAGCAGGTCGATAAAGAAACGCGCTTCTTTATGCTCTCCACCATCCGGGAGTACGCTCTCGAACGCCTCGCTGAGAGCGACGATGAATCCGCGACTCTCCGAGCCCATGCCGCTTATTATCTCGTGCTTGCCGAAGAAGGTGCCGAGGACGCGGTTGCTCACCCCGAATGGCTCGATCGTTTTGAAGTCGAGCACGACAACTTTCGCGTGGCGCTCGATTATCTGATCAAAACTGCTGATGCTGACTGGGGCCTCCGCCTTGGCACCGCCTTATTTCGCTTCTGGGAAACGCGGGAGCATCTGACGGAAGGCCGTGAAGCCATCGCCAGGCTCCTGGCGTTGGAAGGAACCGCGGCGCGTCCGAAGCTGCGCGCGCGCTTGTTGTTCGCAGCCGCGGTTCTGGCGGCGGCGCAATGCGATTACGGCTCTGCGCGGCCACTGTTCGAAGAAAGCCTCGAGACTTGTCTCAAGCTAAATGATAACCGTGGCGTTGCGGTCGCCCTGAACGCGTTGGCCGTCAACGCTCGTGATCATGACGAACTCACCGCCGCATCTTTACTCTTTGAGCAATGTGTCGCAATATGGAAGGGCCTTGGCGATCCCGCAATCATCGCCCGCGCCCTGAGCAATCTCGCCAGCGTGATGAAGTTGCAGGGCGAATATGAGCGTGCATCTTCGCTTTACGATGAGTGTCTGACGATGTTCCGTCAGATCGGCGATGGCACCGGGATCGCCTGGACGTTGAACTATCTGGGCGACGTCGCTCGGGAAAAAGCGGACTTCGTTGCCGCGCTTTCATTTTGTGAACAGAGCCTGTCGGAGTTTCGCCAACTGCGTGATAGCTGGGGGATTGCGAGCACCCTCTCCGATTTGGCAAGTCTAAGCTGCGATCAGGGGAACAACGCCGAGGCGCGTCGTCTGTACGGCGAAAGCATCAAGGTGTTCCAAGAGTTGGGTCACAAACGTGGCATCGCGAGGACGCTCGAATGTCTCGCCATAAGCGCCGCAGCGCAGTCGAACGCCGAGCAATCGCTGCACTTGGCAGGAGCCGCTGCCGCGCTTCGCCAACGATTGGGCGCTCCGCTCATGCCCGCCGAGCAACTTAGGCTGGAGAAGGCCTTGGAATTTGCGCGCCGAACCCTCGGCAATGCTGCAGGTCTGACGGCGTGGATGGAAGGTTGGGCAATGCCGGTCGAGGAAGCCGTCCATGAGGCGCTTAACTACGACGCGGAATCAGGTCTTCGGACTCGAAACTCTGCGTAAGTCAATTTGCGGTGTCGGGATCAATCAGGCGCCGCACTGCCGAGATGCGATTCGCTGGAAAACCTCCGCGGCGTGCGTGCTCGCGAACCGTTTCCTCGTCAGGCGCGAGGTACACACAATAGACTTTATCGCCGGTGACATAGGAATGGAGCCATTTGATTTCCGGTCCCATATCCTTCAGTACGCCCACTGACTTTCTGGCGACTGCCTGCAGTTCCGCATCCGATAAATTACCTGCGCCTGGGATTTCCCGTTCGATCACATATTGGGGCATGGCTACCTCAGCGAACGGTCATCATAGCAGATTCTTCGCCTGAAAGTGCATCCCACCGCGCCCTGCAAAACGCCACAAAGCGTCCAGGTGCGCCGCCTTGCACCGATACTCGGCGACCTGTTCAGGTGTCTATAAAAACGCTCGCTTTGCTATTTTGATGCTTTGAGTGTAAACGCCTGTGGGTGTTGAAAAAGGCTGTGCGGAATCGGACGTTGGTGGATCTCAGGACCACAGCACCGAAGAGTTCTTGCGAACATGAAACTAAGTTGTTAAGGGGAGCGGTAGTCTTGGTCCTTGGCTGAGGAAGCGAACCAATCTTTTGATTGATCCCGAGCTTCTACTGCGCATCCTGTTGATCGGCTACTTGTATGGCATCAGCAGTGAACGCAAGTTGGTGGAGGAGTTGCGCATGCATCTGGCGTGGCGCTGGTTTACTGGCCTGGGGTTCAATCAGGAGATCCCGCACCACTCCACATTTTCCAAGAATCGTCACGGGCGGTTTCAGGAATCGAAGTTATTCGCCTGAGAGATCAGCGGAGGCAGTATGACTTCGATAACCAGCAGACTGCCGTTCGCCGGAATCACGGCGCGGCAGTTATTGAGAATCGTGATTGCCTCCGCGTCCCGACGCCCGTGCAGAACATGTTTGAGCATGTACACATCGGCGCCGGCAGGAACAGACTGGATCAGATCTGCCACCAGCAGCTTGCACCGCGAGGAAACCTTTTCGCCCGCGAAGCGCGCCTTCGCTGCCTCCACGCTGGCCTTGAGATCAACGAGCATACCTCGAAGATGGGGATGGAGTTCCAGTACTGCAAGAATCAGTGCGCCCCCGCCCCCGCCAAGGTCTGCGACCACGTTCGCGCGCGCAAAATCCCACGCCCTCGCGATGGGAGCGTAATCTTCTGCGGGAGCCGTGCCCATGACGGCACGAAAGATCGAGTCAGCTTCAGGATCCTGTGACCAGCGAGAAGATACATTCGGATCACGCACCTGTGAGGCAGGCTTGCCCGTTCGGATGCAATCGGTAAGCAGGGACCAGTTGTCGGCCAGCAGATCCGCCCAGAAGACGACGGCTGGCCATGCCGACTGGGCCACGTCCCTCCGCAGCGGTCTTCCGAACGGGGTCAGCCGAAAATGTTTTGGCGTCGTTTCCTCTGTAATGCCTATGCTGGCCAGGGCACGCAGCAGGCGATACAGAGCATCACATCCGCCTGACAAGTCTCGGCCAGGTGATCGATTGCGCACCTCATCTCCGAGCGCATCGGCAATCCCAAGGCGGGCAGCCGCGCAGAGCATATAGCTGCGCGAATAGGACATTGCCATCTGCACGAGCTCTGCATTCGGTGTCACATTGCCAATGCCGCTATCAGATTGAGCCATGAAATACCTCAATGTTCTGGGCAAACATATCAGAGAAGCCACTTCTGATACGGGAGATGAATCTCGTCGTTTAGCGATGACAGGCCAATGTACTCTCGAGCCACAGGACGCGGCAGTAGCTGGCTCGATTTTTGATACTCGGCGATGAAACTTTATCTCGGTCCGGAGTAAACCTCGTTGAGGTCCTTGTTCCGGCGCGGTGGCAGCAGCGCACCCACGAGCACCGCCGGAATAATCGTCAGGAGAAATGTCAGGTGATACCACGCGGGAAATTTGCTCCAGTTGGCGATGTGCCAAGGCCCGAACATTGCCAGCACCACGCTGCCGACGATCAACGGCGCCCAGCGGCTCGATGGGGATATCCAACGGGTTACGGCACCAGCCACCAGCGAGGTCACGATCGCCATCAAGAGGCGTGCCCACTTCATGCCCAGCGTGAACTGGAGCGTGTGCTCGGCAGCGGTGTAGTTCGGCAGGCTCAGGCGAAGCACGCGGTTGATCACCGTGACGACGACAGCCCACGTGAGCAGTCCTGCGAGGCAGGCGAGAATGGAACGCTTCATCACACACATCCCTCCTTTAAGATAAGCATAATAGTACAATTAGACTAATGAAAGCCGAACTATATATTTTGGGCATTTTGCACCGCGGCGACTTTCACCCCTACGAGATCAAGCGGCGTCTGACCCAGGCTATGATCGAATGCTTTACCGATGTAGATGTCGGCACGCTCTACTACGCCGTGCGCCAGCTTGCCGAATGTGGCCTGTTAACCGCGGTCGCCCACCAGCGCGTGGCTCGGGGCGGCATGCGTACGGTGTACCGCATCACTCTGCGCGGACGCGACCGCTTTCGTGAACTACTGCACGCGCAATTTGCCGCCGAAGGCGACCCGGGAGACTCTTTACGGCCCCATGCTCTTCTTGCATCTCGCCGACCTCAGCCTGGTCGCCGAGGCTCTGCGCACCCAAATCGACAGGCAGAATGCGCGGCTGGCGGAGATCCGGAAATTGCATCGGCAATGGGTAAACACCGGTAGCCGCCAGCTGATGCAGCACATGGCGGAGCAGTGCCGCCTCGATCTGCGCTGGCTCCGCGCGGTACTTGCCGAGGTGGAGGCCGGACGCATTCGCGATACCCTGACCCAGCTCGCCTCGCAGCCAAGACCTAATTGTGTTTCGACACAGCCAGTTCTTGAGTTGTTTGAATGCTAAGTCGAGTGAGGAGCGCTAACCGGGAGGTATCCGGTTTCCACGGCGAGCTTAGTCCTCACAAGTCGGTTCTGGGAACTGATCGAGATTGCTAAAGGTTAGGCTGACCGGACGTAGCTGTTGTAAACAGGCATGGGGAGAGCGGGGTTCTGAGTGTAATCGCGCACCACTAGTGCACGTTCTCCCAGCGCACCCTCCCAGCGCAGCCCAGCCCCACGCGCGCGCCTCGCACAAATCAAAATCCACACAGCTACACACAGAGGGGGCTATGAGCCCATCTCTTTCCCTCTTCCCCCGTCTTCGTTGACTTGCCCTCTGGCCGACCCTAAGATGGTCCGCAAATGCCGGACTCATCAGCGCTAATCGGCCGGGTCATCTCGCACTATCGAATTCTGGAAAAGATTGGCGCCGGAGGCATGGGCGAGGTCTATCGGGCTCGCGATCAACAATTGAATCGCAATGTTGCGTTCAAAATCCTCCTGCCCGACTCTCAAGGGAGCACCGAATCAGCAAAGAAAATTCTCCGCGAAGCGCGATCTGCCTCCGCCTTGAACGATCCGCGTATCTGCGTCATCCACGAGGTGGGAGAAGCCGACGGACAGCATTTCATCGTGATGGAGCTGGTCGAGGGTCTTCCCCTAAGTTCTATTATCTCCGCGAAGGGTCTTCGCCCAGAGCTGGTGATGCGGTACGGCACGCAGATTGCCTCCGCGCTGGCCCATGCGCATGAACGGGGCGTCATCCATCGCGACATCAAATCGGCCAATATCTTCATCACGCCCTCCGGCCAAGTCAAGGTTCTCGACTTTGGTCTCGCCCGGCCTTGCGCCGATGGCGAACTAACAGATGCAACTCGCTCGATCCAATCGGTTATCGAAGACAGCGCCGTCGCCGGAACGCTCCCGTATATCGCGCCCGAGGTTCTTCGCGGCGAGGCAGCCAGTGCGAAGAGCGATATCTGGTCGCTTGGCGTCACCTTATTTGAAATGGCTGCTGGCCATCGCCCTTTCCGCGGTCAGACGAACTTCGAGCTGACTTCTGGAATCCTTCGGGAGCCGGCTCCGCCACTTCCGCCCCAGCTTCCGCCGGGACTGAGAACGGTCATCGAGCGATGCCTGGAAAAGGAACCGGGACACCGCTACCAGCGGGCAAGCGAGGTCCGCGCGGCGCTCGAAGCCGTTCACACGCAGCCTGGCACCTCGTCTTCGGCTGTTCCGACTCCAGTAGACCTTGCGACATCCGCGAAACGAAGGATGTGGATTCCCGGCGTCATGGCCCTGCCTATTCTTGCTGCCGCTCTATTCGCCGCGAATGTCGGTGGGTTGCGAAACAGGGTATTCCATAGCGCTTCCGTCACAGGCATTCACTCTCTCGCTGTGCTGCCGCTCGAGAATTTTTCGGGCGACCCTCAACAACAATACTTCGTCGATGGCATGACCGAAGAGCTAACCACCGAACTCTCACAAGTGAGCTCGCTACGCGTGGTCTCGCGTACCTCGGCGATGCGATACAGGGGAGCGCGGAAGTCGGTTCCGGAAATTGCACGGGAGCTGAATGTCGATGCCGTGGTAGAAGGTTCGGTTGAACGCGAAGGAGACCGCGTTCGTATCACCGCCCAGTTGGTTCAAGGTCCGACGGATTCGCACCTCTGGGCCAAGGGCTACGAACGCGATTTCCGAGATTCGCTCCGGTTGCAGGACGAGGTCGCAGAGGCGATCGTCAATGAAATCCAGTTGAAACTCACGCCCCAGGAACAGGCCCGCTTTGCGCGAAAAGACAGCGTTGATCCCCAAGCCCACGAGGACTATCTCCGCGGCCTGTTCTACCTGAATCTGCGTAACGGCCCTGCAGAACAGAAGGCCATAGAGCTGTTTCAATCCGCCATCAAGAAGGACCCGGCTTACGCGGCGGCCTATGCTTCCCTGGCAGATTCCTATCGGGCGCTAATATTCAACAGCAACGCTGCTCCAGCGGATGTTCTCCCTCAATCCGAGGCTGCCGCGAAGCGGGCCCTCGAAATTGACGACCAGCTGGCCGAAGCCCATACCTCGCTAGCCAGCAACCTCGCGGATTACAACTGGGATTGGACAGGCAGCGAGAGGGAATTTGAAATCGCGCTCCGTCTGAATCCAAACTCTGCGACTACCCACTCGTCTCACGCACATTTTCTTCGTCAAGAGGGCAAGATCGAGGAATCGATTCGCGAAGGCCGGCGAGGACTCGAACTCGACCCTGTGTCCGCGGTGGGAAGCTTTCTCTTGTCGCAAGCTCTGTATGAGGCGCGACGCTACGACGAGGCAATTTCCCAACTGCGCAAGACCCTGGGTCTCGAACCGCGCTTTTGGCCCGCGCATGTCTACCTCGGCAAGACGCTGGCCGAGCAGGGCCAGTTTCAGGCAGCCCTCGAGGAATTGAAGAAAGCGGGAGACTTCACGGCAGAGCCATACTCTACGATTGGCTACGTTTACGGCCGGATGGGCCGCCCCGCGGAAGCCCGCCGGGTAATTGCGGATTTGCAGGAGCAGTCGAAAAAAGGCTATATAGCCCCTAGCAACTTTGCGAAAATTTACATTGGCCTCGGCGACAAGGATCAAGCTTTCGCCTGTCTCGAAAAAGGCTATCAGCAGCACGATTTCTGGCTCTCGTTCCTCAAAGGCGAACCTGTATTCGACTCCCTGCGCTCCGACCCTCGCTTCCAGGACTTGATCCGCCGCATTGGCTTCCCGCGGTAGCCTCGCCTCTCCGCGACTAACACGAAGTGATCCAAGCCGCTACCTATTAGAGAATCATTTCAAGTGTGAAATATCGCCGCAGAACTCGCAGAACTCATTGAGTTAAGCCTCCTACGACGGTCTAGCCATGCTATTGCCGATTGAGCCCGGGATTCGTCGGTTACGAAAGACGCCATACCGATTGCACCTTCGAACAATCTGTAAGGGAACTACGGATTAACCCTGCTTGATGAACTTGGCGGTAACGTAGTTGATACAGGGCGCTCGCCGGTTCACGGGCCGAGCGGTAACTACTCCCCGCAACGAGGCAGAGGCTATGCAGAATTCAAATGTCCCCACATTACGGCGCAGCTCCAGGGTGCCGATCGCTGTTCCGATACTGGTCACCAGCTTGGATCCGGGAGCCAACTTCTCTGAAGTCTGCGAGACCTTGGTGGTTAGCGCGCATGGTTGTGCGATGCGGGCTCCCGTGAAGCTGGAAACCGGAGTTCCGTTGCACTTCCACAGCCAGGAGGGTCGAGAGACAACGGCGAAAGTTGTCTACTGCCAGCCGATTAAGTCTGACCGGCTGAGTTGGAGGCTGGGCGCGCGGTTCGACAGGCCAGAAAATTTCTGGGGGTTGCAGACTTGTCCGAAAGATTGGGCAAAATTGCCGGCGACCGTCGAGAGAAACGGCGACCCAATGCTCTCGTCTACTCACATACTTCCGCCCAATCCGGCTACAGCCTCTGCGAAAATCGTGCTCGATAGGATCAAGAAGCAACTCTCAGACGAGCATCTCAAGGAGATGCTTGCCGAACTGGTTCGCCCGCTTGCGGCCGAGGTGACGGACCTCAAGGAGAAGCTCGCTCAAGGGACCAAGCGGAGCCGGTTTGAAGTGTCGCTATCGCAAATTCCTCCCGAGCTCGAACAGCAGCTTGAGCTCCGACTGAAAAAAGAGTTGGGGCCACAAGTCCTGAAGCAGGCACAAGAGCAGTCTGAACAAATATTGGAAGCGGCCAAAGCAGCCATCAACCAGAAGACGACGGAAACTCACGGCGAATTTGTGCGACGGGTCACACTGGACCTGCAAGGGGTTGAGCAACGGGCCCAGGGTCTCTCGACCAATGTCGCTCAGACTTTGCGGGAGCACCTGAATCGTGGGCAGGGAGAACTTCACCAGCAGGTTATCGACGCAGGCACCCGCGTCAAGCGGCTGAGTGACGACCTGCTGCGAGTTATGGAGAAGAGCTTGGGTGAGATTCACGATGCGCGCCGCCGGGAACTGGAACAGGTTCAAGCGACGGTCGCGGCGGAATCGTCGCGCTTGCAGGAACAAGTGTCTGATCTTGACGGCCGCATGGCGAAGTTGGACGAATCGGCTCACCGGCTCGAGTCCGGCCTTGATAAACGCCTGTCGCAAATGTCCAGCGACATCGTACGCAGTGCGCGCAGCCAACTGGAGAGCGCGCTGGAGATAGTTCTGGCTGAGCTAGGCACGCGCAATGCCCAGGAGCTCGGAAGTCAACTCCATGAGGCAAGGGTAAATCTGCAAACCATCCAGAAAGAGATTGAAGCATCGGTTTCCGACACGCTGAGGATCCAGGTCGCTGAGACTCTGCAATCTTTTGAGCACAGCATTGAAGAACTGGCACAGCAGTCTGTGGAACGGTGGCGGCTCGCGCTCGCCGGCGGTCTGAACTCGCTCGCGAAAACCCTTGGCGAGCAATTCGTGTTGCGAGCCGCGGCTGACAGTAGCGCAGGCCAGCATTCTCCAGTGGAATGAATGGCATGATGCCTCACCTCCACTTCCCGAGCCTTGGACCAGGCTGAGCGGAGTTTGCGAGTTTATCGGGCGGCCCGCGATACAATGTTTGTAGATCTGCGCTTCGCGGAACTCCATGACGATCGCCACGACGGCATAACGCCGCATCTGATCGAGTATCTTATGGTCACTGCACCAGGCCCACCCGGCGAAGCAGGCTTTGGAAGCGCGAATCGGACCGCAGCGGATCGAGCGCAGGTTCGACCCCAATTTCAGTCATGGCGAGTTCACGTTCCTGATAGGCCTTTTCTAGCGACTGGATCGCCTTTTCCCTTTCCCCAAAGCGCGAATAAAGGATAGCCAGGCCGTACGCAGACGTGTATGCCTCAGGCGGATTGTCCGGCAGGTGCGCGAATTCAAGGAGTTGCCGCCAGTATCGATGTGGACCCCCGGATTTCCACGCCAGCTGCAGAGACCTTTCTTTTTTCGAGACGGTTTCAGAATCCTCGCCTGCAAGGGAACGCGCCCTGCTGTCCTCGAGAATCGCCTCCTGAAACTTGCCGATGTAGGTGTACAAGTGAGCGAGCCGCTCATGGTTAATGGCGAAGCCTGGGAACATTTGATTACATTTCTGGGTTTGCGGCAAGGCCTCCTCGTACCGCCCCGCCCAGAGATAAGTCCTGCCCAGGAACGACTGGACAGGTGGTGAGAACGGATCGAGTTCGATCGCTTTCTTCATCTCGACGATAGCTTCATCGTGACGCCCCAGCGGCGAAAGATAATTGTTGGAGTAGAAAAGGTGAGTATAGGCATCGTTCGGATTCAGTTCCAACGCACGGAGATACTCACGTTGTGCCCCGGCCCAATCATACTCATAGTGTGCCTTGACGAAGGCGAGTGCCGTGTGTCCTTCGGCAAGAGAGTCGTCAAGCGCAATCGCCCGCGAGGCCGCTTCCCGCGCCTTGGGCATTGCATCCTGTCCTGACATAACGCCGGTGAGGGGCGCCAAGCTGTATACCCGCGCCAGTCCCGCGTAGGCCAGCGCGTAATTGGGATCGAGGGAAATGGCCCGCTCAAGTTCCGCGATGCTTCGCTCTGCTCCCTGCTTGGTCCGTAAGTCCCACACTTGCAGGGCGTGAAGATACGCCAGGTGGGCTTCGGGGGTTAACTGGTGGCGCCTCGGCCAGCCGCGCCCGCACCTCTCGAGACAGGGTCAATTCGATCTTGTCAGCAATGGCAAGCGCCACTTCGCTCTGCAACTTCACAACGCCGCCCCGTTCGCGGTCGAAGCTCTCCGCCCAGAGGTGGGTCTGGTCGCTGGCCTGGATCAAACTGCGCCGTGACCCGCACGCGCTCGCCTTCACGCCGGACACTGCCTTCGAGTAATTGACCCCAAGCTCTAGCGCGATCTGCGTTGTATTTTTCCGGGCGCCTTTGTACTGCATCGAGGAAGTGCGTGCGATCACGCCCAGGTGCCGTGGATCCAGACTTCCCAACTGGGTAATCATTTCTTCCTTCATTCCATCCACGAAGTAGTCTTCGTGAGCATCCCCGCTGCGATTTACGAAGGGCAAGACAACCAGCATGTCCTTCCCCGTAGTTGGTCTGGCGCTTCGCACCAGGAAGGGTCGGGCTACGATGGCCGCGACGATCAACAAAGCCGCCAGACCCAGCCACAATTGCCAGCGTCGACTTCTCTGCGCTGCACCGGAGTCAGCCGTTTTCCGCGGGAACTAAACCGGCTACGGCTTTGTCATTCGCGACCTCGGGTTTGGTAAAGCGGTAACCCTTGCCCGAAACGGTTTGCAGAAATCGCGGATTTTCTGGGTTTTCCTTCAGAGCCTGTCGAATCTTGCGTATGGCGGTATTGATGCCGTTGTCCACATCCACGAAGACGTCCTTGCCCCAGATGCGTTCAATGATTTGCTCCCGAGTTACCAGACGTCCGGGTTTGCGGCCAAAAGGAAGAGCAATTCCAGGGGTATGCGCTCAAGTCGCACCACCCGGCCGCGCTGGCGGAGTTCGAAGGCCCCACGGTCCAGTTCAAAGTTTTCAAATCGTATGATCTCCGTGTCCATTGCGATCCCACCATACCGGCCATAAGGAACGCTCTGCTTCTACGCAAATCGCGGAAAGGCGTTCACCGAAACTTACAGCCGCCTCCGTCTAGCTCCATAGGAAAGTTCATTTTCAAATGCGAGCAAAGAACTTACGGCTCCACAAAAGCTACACGGAATCTTCAGCGGCTCTCCATTGCCCGCGGGACGCCTCCAAGTGCACGATGCGCTACGAGCCGGTAAACCTGGCCAAAAGCTCAGAGCAAGCGGGGAGGTTATATGAAGATTTTGGCAGTCAGTTGCAACATTTCTGGCGGCGCTGCTTTCCGGAACCGCATTGGCGCAATCAATCGATAGTGGTTGCACAGAAAATACTTTGTTTGGCGAATACGCGTTTAGGGTCTCGGGGCAGATTTACGACCCGACTGGGATGGTCGCACAGCACCGCGACGGAGCGGCGTTAACCCACTTTGATGGCGCCGGCCATTTGACCGAGGTGGACTGGGTGATGTCGAACGGTTCTCCGCTCCCGGGAACCACTGACAAGGCGGGCTTCCACACCTTTGAAACCGGCAGCTAAACGGTCAATTCGGACTGTACCGGCGATGCGAAGATCGACTTTCCCGCACCTCCGGGTTCCACAGGCGCAGTGATCCATCTGATGTTCGGCTTGAGCAATCACGGCCGGACCATTCACACGATCGTTTCACAATTAATTCCGCCCGGATCGACTACGCCGGTTCCGGTATCGATCCACAGCGATGGCGAGAAACTCGGACGGGTTCCCGATTTTGATGACTAGGCTGGGAAATAAGCGATGGCCGGGCAAGATTCTTGCCCGGCCCGCCCGAGGGCCGGACGCACAGGCCTCGGCTCACGTTGAATCTCAAAGGGTCCGAGCACGTTGCACCCTGTGATGCAGTCTGCTCGCGAATCCGTTACACCAGCACTTTTTCAGCCGCGGGCACAACCCCACGTGCCTGGCGCGCGCGTTCGTAGATTTTTCCATATTCGCGGGCTGATGCGTTCCACGAAAAATCCTTGTTCATACCGTTGCGCATGAGTACCTGCCACGAGGTCTGGTCGCGGAAAGCCTGCAGCGCCTGCTTAATGGTCAGCAGCAGAGATTCCCCGTTGTACTCAGTGAACTTGAAGCCCGTACCCTTCCCCGAGCGCGCATCCCACGGTTCGATCGTATCGTCCAATCCGCCGGTTGCGCGCACGATTGGCACGGTACCGTACTTCAGGCTGTAAATCTGATTCAGGCCGCACGGCTCATACTTCGAGGGCATCAGGAACATGTCGGAGCCCGCTTCAATCTTGTGCGCGATGGCATTGTCGTAAGCAACCTTCACCGCAATCTTGTTGGGAAACTGCTTGTTGAGGCGAACAAACATTTCTTCGTATTGCTTGTCGCCCGCGCCAAGGGCGACAACAATCATCTCTTCGCGCGCCAGCCGATCCATGATCTGCGCGATCAGGTCAAAGCCCTTCTGCGCCGCAAAGCGCGAAACAATTCCGATCACAGGCAGCTTCGGATCAGCACTGGTCACCCCGAACACCGCCAGAAGATCTTTCTTGCACAGCGCCTTGCCCGAAAGATCCTGAGGCGAATATTTCGCGGCGATGAATTTATCGGCCTGCGGGCTCCACTCGTCGTAGTCCACACCATTCAAAATGCCGGTAACTGTGGCCGCCCGGTCGCGCAACACGCCCTCGAGCCCGAATCCATATTCCGCAGTCTGAATCTCCTGGCTGTATTTCCGGCTCACGGTGGTGACGTAGTCAGAATAGGTCAGAGCACCCTTCAGAAAATTCACCTGCCCGAAGAATTCCATCTTCGACATCGTAAACAAGTCCCAAGGCAGCATGAGCAGCGGCAGAACTTCCGGCGGGAAAAGACCCTGGTAACCCATATTGTGGATGGTGAACACCGTGCCCACATCGCGGAATGCCGGATCTTCCCCGTAAACGGTGCGGAGCAGCACGGGCACCAGCGCCGACTGCCAGTCATGGCAATGAAAAACCTGCGGCACGCCGAGGATCTTCGTCGCCTCCAGCACCGCGCGAGAGAACAGTGCGAAGCGCTCCGCGTTATCTGAATAATCTCCTGCCGGAGTGCCGTACAGTGCGTCCCGATCGAAAAACTCCGGATACTCGATAAAATAAAAGCGCACCCCGGACTGGCTTCCGCCCGACACCACAGAGGCGAAGCGGTACTTGTCATCAAAGGGAATTGTGATGCTGCGGACCACCGTCCCCGGATCGGCCAGTTTGGTCTGCCGGTAGCGCGGCAGATAAACGCTCACCTGGTGACCCAACGAAGCTAAAGCGCGCGGCAACGCACCCACCACGTCAGCCAAGCCGCCGGTTTTTGAAAATGGCACACCTTCCGAAGCCGCGAACGCAATATGCATGAACCCCCTCCTTGGCAAGCCCGCTTTTTAACGGGCGCACGTTATGATGGAATAATGTAGTTGCGGGACCCAACCTCCCGCGCAATGCAGGCGGGCCGAATCATCAGTCTATATGCCCGAGGAAAAGAGGGTCAACGTGCCGAAGGTCGTCTCCAGCCGCCGTCCTCAACACAAACCCAAGTTGGGACAGCATTTTCTCGCCAGCGACAGTTTTGCCTTGCAAATTATCGATGCCCTCGGCGACGTTTCACAGAACATAGTGCTCGAAATCGGCCCCGGACGCGGCGTTCTCACTTCCCTGCTGGCTAAGCGCGCCCGCCGCCTAATCGCCGTCGAGCTCGACCGCGTCCTCGCCGCGCAGCTTCGCCTGCGTTTCGGCATGTTCCCCAATGTCGAAGTCATCGAAGCCGACATCCTCTCCGTCGATGTCGATTCTCTCTTCGGCCCCAAGCCTGGCCTGCGTCGTCCCGGAATCGAATTCAAGCCGGTGCCCACCAAGGTGGTTGGCAATCTCCCCTACTACATTACCTCCGACATTCTGCTGCGCCTTTTCGACTACTCCAAATACTTTGAGGTTCTCGTCATCCTGGTACAGCGCGAGGTCGCAGACCGCATTGCCGCTAAACCCGGAAGCCGCGATTATGGCCTGCTCTCTGCCACCGCCCAGCTTTATGCCCGCGTCGAGAAACTTTTTGTCCTGCCGCCCGAGGCGTTTGCACCGCCTCCCAAGGTGCACTCAACCGCGCTGCGCCTTAACATAGAACCAAGACAGCGCGAGTTGGGTCTCGATGGAAACGGAGAGCTGCAAGATGGTTTCATAGATTTCTTGAAGCTTTCCTTTGGCCAGAAGCGCAAGACCTTGTGGAATAATCTAAAGTCTAACTATCCGGAAACTGATTTGCGTGCCGCGCTGGCCCAGGCCAAAGTGAAACCCGCTGCCCGCGCCGAAACCTTGACGCTGGAAGAAAGCGCTACCTTATTTCGCGCCTTGCGAAACTCCCGGGATGGCTCGTAGCACTACCGCAGCCGCCGGAATGTTCGCTTGAATCGCTCGCGGAGAAAAGTACTATGGCCGCGACAGCCGTTCGCCATCCCGCAGTCGCCGGACGTTTTTATCCCAGCGATCCGGAAGTTTTGCGAGGCGAGGTTCGCACGTACCTCACTCAATCTCCATCGCAGAAGCACGTTCGTGCCTTGGGCTGCATCGTCCCTCACGCCGGCTATATTTATTCCGGGCATGTGGCGGGCGCGGTTTTTGCGCAAATGGAAATTCCCCAGCTCTGCCTCGTCTTGTGTCCCAACCACACCGGAATCGGCCGCCCTCTGGCGATCGTCAGTGTAGGCGTTTGGGAGACGCCGCTCGGCCACGTCCCCATCGATGATGCGTTCGCACGCGCTCTCAAGCAACGCTGCGTGCTTTTGCAGGAGGATTCAACCGCGCACCGCAACGAGCACGCGACAGAAGTCGAACTACCCTTCCTGCAAATGCTGCAACCCAAAGTCAGGTTCGTTCCAATCGCATTGGGGACGAGACAGTTCGAGGTTCTCGAGCAACTTGGGGACGCCATTGCCGACGTAATTGCCGCGCAAAACCATGACGTGCTGATCGTTGCGTCCAGCGACATGAATCACTACGAATCCGACGCGATTACGCGCGTAAAAGACCAGCGCGCGATCAAACCAATTCTGAACCTCGACGCGCATGCTCTATATGACGTGGTCACTCAGCAGCACATCAGCATGTGCGGCTACGGCCCCGCCGTCGCCATGCTGACAGCAACAAAAAAGCTCGGCGCAACCTCCGCCGAGCTGGTTAAGTATGCAACCTCTGGTGATATCTCCGGCGACCGCGATCTCGTCGTCGGCTACGCCGGTCTCATCGTTCCCGCAACCTAATCGTGATGCTCGTGCTCTTCGTGCTCGTGGCGCCAGTTCCAGTATGCCCGCTGTTCACTGTGTTTCAAATGTTCGTAGTCGACGTAAGCCCGGTGCCGGTCTTCCAGCCAGTGCCGGTAAACCGCATCTTCACGGTCGTCCCAAGTGTGGTAGTCCTTGTGGTAAGGATCGTAAACCCTGCGATGATCCCGATCACGGTCATGATCGTCGTGGTCCTGAATGGCAATCACGGGCTTGGCGCTCGCTAGCGGTGTTCCCAAAGCTGCGGACAATAGAATCGTACCCATATAGCGATATCCACGCTGCATGCATCCCTCCGGTTGAATGTAACGGCTTCACTACTTAGACGTTAGAGGCACTATCCCGAGAATTCGGCATCACGCGCCCCGCGCACAACGGCGTTTCCGCCGCTTCGTCCCGCGTCGACGCGGCTTCCCGTTCTGAATTCGACAACGCTTGCAGCTTCTCGCGCAATTCTTGCACTCGCCCCTGCCGTTCGCAGCACTCCCTTAACCGGGCAGCCGTCAACCCCAGGGGCGAATTTAAAGCTTCCATCTGCTGGCAGAGCAACTGCAGTATCTCGTGCCGCACGGCCATAATCTCTCCGGCTCTCGGTTGCATAGCGTCGCTCCCGGCAAACCGTATTCTCGTAATCACAGTAACGAGCACGCGAACAGCCTCGTATCAGTGAGAAACTGTATTTGCTCTTGTTTCATCCACCATGCCTTAAAACCGTATCGCGAATACCTAGCCCAGAACGACTTTCCCGAACCTGCCGCTAAAGCAAGTACAGATCACGATCACAGATTCCTCAAGGTCAGAATTCAGCAGCGAGCCGCAAATAAAACGGGGCGGCCCTTTCGCCGCCCCGTCCATTTTCCACCAAAGAGCTGACTATCAGTGTCCCGAGTGCCCGCCCCCGCCGGAAGCATGTCCCGCCGACCCCGCGCTCATGTGCCCCGCTCCACTTATGGGATGCGCTGCGGCAGAATAACCGAAGGCGCCGACGTGGGAAGTCGCCGCAAACGGCCGCGCCCCGTGCAGTTCCACCGAGCCTGCCTTCGCTACTTGCTTGTCTAACTGATGGAGGCTTCCAACCGATCCTCGCGGAACGCCGAGTCCCGCCGACCCCCTGTTTACCAGGGTGTTCATCGCAGGCGCCTGCGTTGTTACCGCCCCGCCTCTACCCACCACGACCGTGCTCACTGTACCCGTCGGCGCCACCGGAGGATGAAAGCCAGCCGCTGCCAGACCTACGTAATGGATTCCGCCGTGCCATGTGTTCCATCCGCCAGGCTGCCATCCCCAGCCAAATCCGGGCGCATACGTCCAGTTCCCGTAGTAGTACGGCATCCAGCCCCACGGATACGCTGATGCCCACATGAATCCCATCCCCGGGTACCATGACCACGCTCCATCCATGAACGGATTCCATCCCGCGCCGGCCAAGTAGGGCTGCCATAATGTGCCGTACCCGGCAACATTGCTGTAACCGCCGTAATAGCTCAGGTCGCTGTAACCGTAGCCATACGGTGTGGAGTTATTCTTGGCGTATTGATCGTGATATTCGATTGATTGCTTGTCCCACTCGTCGTACGGATCCTGTTCAAGATTCTTCGCCACCGTGGAGTGATCGTCGTCATTTACGTCGAAACTAACCATCTTGTTCTTGCCGATTTTTACCCTGCCCGAAGGACCCACCACTTCCAAATCGTTTTTGAAATTGGCAATCTCGGCACGGCCCGAAGAATTTGCCACGCGGAAGTGCGCAGCCTGGCCTAGCATCACTTTTTCTTGTGAAAAGGTCAGCGTAAATTCGTCCCCGCTCTTCCCCAGCCAGTTGACGTATGCCCTACCTTCCACCACCTCCACTTCGGAGATGCGTTTGCCTGCATCGCTCAACCCCAGAGTATTGAACTCGACGGTGGTGTTCGGAGTAACGCGCAGTGTGCTGCCGTCCTCGAACTCAATCTCGGCGCCTCCGTTCTCGCGCGTGCGTAGCTGCGTCCCTTGCGTGATGGGAAGATTAGCAAAAGCGCTCTCGAATCCTAATCCCGAATTCTTATCGATCTGCACCGCACCATGCACTTCGCTTAATCGAACGATGCGTGCCTGCGAACCAGCCATGGCGGGCGGCCCCAATAGCGTGCCGGCCAAAAACCCACAAACGATCGCGTAAATTCGTGGCTTATACATAACTACCCCCTGGATGTTACTCGCCTAATTAGATCACGAGTCGATACCCTGAGTTGTCTCCAACTTCCCGGCGCTCGTTCATCGCCCGGCCGTGGCGCCATTCCCCATCTGCAGCAGCTCCTTTGCCCGCGCCCGCACGACGTTTATTACTGACGTATCCTCGAAAATCTCCTGCAATACCGGCGCCACGCCTTCGATCTCGCTCAGTTCATTGTTCCGGGCCTGAGCTTCCATGCGCTTTAACTCCTCATCTAACGCCAGTTTCTGGTAGCGATGATAGTAGGCCAGCCGACGGCCATACTCGAGCGTTGCTGCCATATTTTGGAAGAGGGCAGTCAATTGCCGCACCGGCGCCAGATTTGAATAGTCGTATCTGGCAGTATTGGAGTGCTCGCCATCCTGATAGCTTAGGATCTTCGTTCCAGTGAATGCCAGCTTGCGATTGCCAGAGTCAATATTGCCCGCAAAGTACTGCGCCTGTTTGGCCGACTCAAAAATTCTTTCGCGACTGCCCGCCGACATCTCGAACTCCAACTGGTAGGTTTCCTCCTCGGAATCTTCCGTAATCTTTCCGGTGGACTCATAGCGCGCGTGTCCGGTCGCCTGCACTGCGATCACGTAGTGTTGAGGATCAGACTGCGGAAATTCCAACGTAAACGTAACCGTCGCTCCCGAAGATTTCTCACGGTTCGCCGCCTGCTGGGACATTAACAGTGGAGAGAGTCCGGCGAGCACCACCACTCCAGCACCAACCAAGATCCAGCGCCATGCCGTGCTGACAGAAATTCTGTTGACGCAAGATCGATTCATCATCGCGCTACAACCCTCTGCCTCTCCAGCGTGCTGGCAGTGTGTAGATGACAGATCGCGATAGCCAGCGCGTCTGAGGCATCCATCGGCTGCGGAGGCTCAACCAATCCCAGCAAGCGGGTCACCATGTGCTGCACCTGCTGTTTTTCCGCTCGCCCATATCCGACCACCGACGACTTGATCGTCAACGGAGAATACTCTGCGACCTCCAGTCCCGCCGCTACCGCAGCCAGCATCGCCACTCCGCGCACTTGCCCCAGCTTCAACGCCGAGTTCACATTCAGCGCGTAGAAGATTCCTTCAATCGCCACTTCATCGGGCCGGTGCTCTTCGATAAGCATTCCAAGCCCGTCATAGATACGCAATAACCGCCGCGCCAGCGGTTCTCGCGGGGAGAGCTTGATAGCACCACACGTCAGACACACCAACTGCCCACCGGAATGCATCTCCACCACGCCGTACCCGGTGTATTCCCCGCCGCAGTCGATGCCCAGGACTCGCATGTAGGTGCAGTTTATCGTGGAAACGCCATAGATCATAGAACCGAACTGGTGCCATGAAAGATGTTCGTTACGGCGTCCAAGCCGTGGAGCTCAAGTGGGGACAGCCGCCTCGGCTGTCCAGCCGAGCGCAACGAGGCGCTTCCATAACCGTCTCGTCCGGATTCTCTCTACAGGCGTGAAGAAAGTGCTTAGGGGCCGTGAAAATTGCTCTTTCCCCTGGAGCTCGCTTTTGTTGTAACGGGATTAGAAGGCGATTTTCTCTTAACGAAATGGTGATGGTCTCGTCCTCCGAAAAACAGACTTCTGAGACAACTTCAGTGATTAGGCCGCACAGCTGGTCCCTGTAGCTCGGTATTCCAAATTTAAGAATGTTCCCAGCAATAGCGATCCCGGGCCACACCAAAGCAGTCAGTGCCCCTTTTCCATCAAATCCCAGAATCAGATAATCAAGAACGAGATCCACAGATGTCAGCCGAGCACCAACAATTCGGGACAACACAAACTCACCATTCTTGACCCTCGTCTTCTTGAGCTTCATTTACCGCCTCATTTCTCCCTACAACCTAGCAGCACTTCGGTCTCCGCACTTTCACCTCTTCAAATTCCCGACGGAACGCCGCATACGCCTCGGTCGACGAAACCATCCCGGCTCGCCGCAGAAACCTCGCGTAGGCTGCCTCATCAAAAATCTCCCGCAGCGCCGCAAGAGCAATCGCCGCAAAAGCGCTAATCCTCTGTCGCACTTTCATCCCTGCTCCTCCAACAGTCGCGTCCGCACGAACGGCGATTCCTTCACCCTCGCTTCTTTCGCTCCACTCAGAATTCCCATCCACTGCCGCGCCGATTCCACCAGCACCAGAGTTACCATCATCACTAAAACGCCTGTGACCGCTGCATCCAGCCGGTTGTTGAAGATCAGCCGTGCCGTGGCGCCTGTTGCCGGACCCGCCGCCAAAGCCTGCGCCTGCGCCAGAAATCCCACGCGCGGATTCGGATCGAACATCTTGTGCCACGAGGCCGTAAACGTCACCGCCACCAACCACGCCAGCGGCACCAGCGTAACCGCCGCATACTTCGCCCGATGCATCTTGATGATGATCGTTGTAGCCACACACAATGCCACGGTCGCTAAAAGTTGATTGGAAATGCCAAACAGCGGCCACAAAGAATTAATTCCGCCCAGTGGATCCTTTACTCCCTGCCACAAAAAATATCCCCAGGCACCAACAATCAGCCCACTGGTCGCCAGATTCGATGGATACCAACTCGTCCGCCCCAGCGGCTTGTACACATGCGCGAACGCATCTTGCACCATGAAGCGCGCCACCCGCGTGCCCGCGTCGAGGATGGTCAAAATAAAGAGCGCTTCGAACATGATGGCAAAGTGATACCACAGCGCCATCAACGTATCGCCGCCGAGGCTGTGCGAGAAAATGTGCGCCATGCCCACGGCAAACGCAGGCGCACCGCCGGTGCGGTTGTAAAGCGTCTGTTCGCCAACCGCATGCGCCAGCGCCTGCATGTCGCCTGCGGTCATCGGAAAACCCCAACTGGAAATCGTTGCCGCCGCGGTTACTGGCGCCTGCCCCACAATTCCCGCCGGACTATTGATCGCGAAATAAATTCCAGGCTGCATCACACACGCGGCAATGATCGCCATCACCGCCACTGCGGATTCCGCCATCATGGCGCCATAACCCACCATGCGAGTCTCCGTCTCACGCGCAATCAGCTTCGGAGTCGTCCCGCTGGAAATCAAAGCATGAAATCCGCTTATCGCCCCGCAGGCAATTGTGATGAAGGCGAACGGAAATATCTTCCCCGCAAACACCGGCCCCGTCCCGTCGACAAACCGTGTCAGAGCCGGCATGTGCAGCGTGGGATGGAGCACGACGATTCCCACGCCCAGCAGCGCGATCGTTCCCAACTTTACAAACGTGCTCAAATAATCCCGCGGCGCCAGCAGCAGCCAGACCGGCAGAGCCGAAGCCGCAAAACCATAAATCATGATCAGGATCGCCAGCGCGGGAGCGCTCAACGTAAACACCCGCGCCAGCTCCGCATTCTGCGAGACGTATTGCCCACCCCAGATTGCCGCCAGCACCAGAACAAATCCCAGCGCCGAAACTTCCAGCACTTTCCCCGGACGAATCCTTCGCAGATACACGCCCATCAGCAGCGCAATCGGCATCGTCATCGCAATCGTGAACAATCCCCAGGGACTTGCCTTCAGCGCATTCACCACAATCAGTGCCGCAACCGCAAGCAAGATAACCAGAATCGCAATCACCGCCGCGTAGGCCACAAATCCGCCGACGCGCCCGATCTCATCTTTCGCCATTTCGGTCAGTGATTTTCCATCCCGCCGCACCGAGAACAACAAAATTACGAAGTCTTGCACGCATCCCGCAAACACTGCGCCGGCCAACACCCACATTGTTCCCGGAAGATAGCCAAACTGCGCTGCCAGCACCGGCCCCACCAGCGGCCCGGGTCCGGCAATCGCCGCGAAGTGATGTCCGAAGACCACCCATTTGTTGGTGACAAGAAAGTCGCGGCCATTTTCCAGGCGCTCGGCCGGAGTTGCCCGCAAACCGTCCAGAGCGAGAATTCTCGTGGCGATGAACCTGCTGTAGAAGCGATATCCAAGCGCGTAGCAGCAGGTCGCCGCCACTACCAGCCACAATGCGTTGATCGGTTCGCTGCGTCGTACTGCGATCGCACCAACAGCCAAAGTTCCAAGAAGCGCAACCGTACTCCAAGCCAGGAAAGCAAGAGTCTTATTCATCGGATTTCAATACTTGCGATTCAATCCAGTGGAGCATTGTGGCCGAAACTTCGCGACCGGCGCAACGCCGTTGAACCTAACTATTGAACCGGGCCTGATCAGAGCTGCGCCACATCCCCCCTCGCGAGTTCGATGCTTCCCATAAAAATTTTGAATTTGCTCCTGCCTAAGGAATTCGTAAAGATGCCTACGTGCACGTCAATCTGATCGTTCCGTACCAGGGGTTGTGAAATGAAAAGATGGATGTTTGCCGCTGTTGTCCTTGCATTGACCGCTTCGGGAGTCGCACTGGCCCAGGATCGGTCCCAGCCCGCCATGAAGCCCGACAATGCCACCGCCCGGCCAGCCGCAAGCAAAGCCCTGATCGTATACGGCAGGGTCAGCAGCAACGGCCGGAGTCTGGTCACCGACCTTGATACCGAGTGGGCGGTCAGCAACATCGAGGCCTTCAGGGGCCGCGAAGGGAGCCTCGTCACGGTTAAGTGCTACGTCGATCCCGATCACAATCAGCTTCGTATCCTTTCTGTGAAGACCGCACAACCTTATGTTAGGTTCGACCCGCGTTAGGGCAATCCCGCTTTTCGGCGCCAGCCAGCATGGCGAAAGCGCCGTTGAGATGGCTGCTTCTTCACATGGTTACTTAGTGTGTTCTTCTCTCACCTAACTACGTATTTTCTGCCGATCCTGGCTAACGCGACACTGTCCAAGCCGCACTGCGCCTAGCGGAGCAAGTCCATGATCAAATGGAAGCGGCCGCAACCGGGCTCAAGAGCTAACCTCGCTTCGCTGTTCGAAAGTCGGCGTGATAGTCTGTTCTTCCCGGCGACTGCTGACTTCGCACTCCTGGACTGGTGCCCAAAAACCAGCCAGGCCCGAAGTCCATCCTAGGAATTGCCGTCTGAATTAGTGCGTGGGAGTGGGGGACCATGAAGATTGGTATGTTGACTGGCGGAGGCGATTGTCCTGGCCTCAACGCCGTCATTCGCGCGGTGGTGCGCAAGGGCATTTTCACTTATTCCGATCAGTTTGTCGGATTCCTGGAAGGCTGGCGGGGCTTGATTGAAGCTACCAGCATGCCGCTCGATCTCGATGCAGTCAGCGGCATTCTTCCTCGCGGCGGCACTATCCTCCGCACCTCGCGCACCAATCCCTCGAAGCGTCCCGATGGCATCGACCGTTGTATGGCCACGCTCGAGAAAAATAAAATTGAGGCTCTCATCGCGATCGGCGGAGACGACACGCTTTCTGTCGCCCAGAAGCTTCACGAACACGGTACCAAAGTGGTCGGCGTTCCCAAAACCATCGACAATGACCTGGGTGGCACCGATTACACCTTCGGATTTGACACCGCCTGCAACATCGTCTGCGAAGCCCTCGACCGTGTGCACACCACTGCCGAAGCTCACAATCGCGTAATGGTGGTGGAAGTAATGGGCCGCGACGCTGGCTGGATCGCCCTTTACAGCGGCATCGCCGGCGGCGCCGATGTCATTCTCATCCCCGAGCGCCCCTTCGATGTCGATAAAGTGGCGGACTCCATACGCCAGCGTCACGAGCGCGGCCGCTACTTTTCGATTGTGGTCGTGGCCGAAGGCGCAAAATTTTCTTCCGAACCTGGCCAGGGATCGCCCGTCCTGCAAGACATGGGCAAGGACGAGTTCGGCCACGTCAAACTCGGCGGCATCGCCAACATCCTCGCCCGCGAAATCGAAAAGCGTACCGGATTTGAAACCCGCGCCGTGGTCCTTGGACACATTCAGCGCGGCGGCTCTCCCAGCGCATTCGACCGGGTTCTGGCTACCCGCTACGGCCTGGGCGCCATCGACATGGTGCATCGCGGCCAATTCGGATGCATGGCCGCCCTGCGCGCCAACAAAATCGTCTCTATCCGCCTCGCGGAGGCCATTTCCCGTAACCGCGTCGTCGACGACGAAATGATCCAGATCGTCGATGGACTATTTCAGAAAACCGACGATCGAGAACCCGCAGGGAGATAGAGCTCTCGATACGTACGCAACAAGGAACTGAATCTGGATTCGCATCTTCAGTTCGTCGAGTCTGACGTTTCCACTGTGGAAGCGAGGTCCCATGGCCGCGGCGATCGCAATCCATTCCGGAACTGGATCGCGGTCCCCATATTTTCCGTCGCGCTATTAATCCCATGCTTCTGGCAGTCACGCATTCAGGCAGCAGATCTCTCGAGCCACATTTATAACGCCTGGCTGGCCTTCCAAATCCAGAAGGGTCCGATGCCTGGGCTCTGGATCTCGTCTCAATCGAACAACATTCTGTTTGACTTTATGTTGCAACGTCTGCTCGCGTACGTCGGACCAGACATTGCGCAACGCCTTGCTGTGTCTTTTTCAGTCCTCGTATTTGGATGGGGCTCTCTTTTATTCATCTTTCGAGTAGCCGGCAGGAATTGGTGGTTTGCTGCGCCATGCATTGCGATGCTCGCCTATGGCTTCGTCTTTCATATGGGATTTTTTAACTTCTATTTGTCCATCGGTCTGTGCCTGTGGTATCTCGCGATTTTCTGGGATAAACGCCGGGGAATTCGCGCCTTGGCTGCGCCTCTCCTGATCTTAGCCTGGCTCGCTCATCCTTTCCCGGTAGTGTGGGCCATCGCCACAGCGGCCTATATCGCCGTCGCAGAAGCCGTTCAGCCGCCACGACGGTTCCTCTTCCTAATCCTCGGACTCGCAGCCCTTGTGGGAGTTCGCTACGTTCTCATTTACCGATACGCGTATTCGTGGTCACCTCGGCAGGTTTTCTTCGTCACCGGCGCAAATCAGTTAGAGCTTTTCGGCCTCAAATACATTGCTCCGTTCGCCGGCCTTCTGTTCCTCTGGCTGATTTTGCTTCGCAAGCTGATTAAGCGCGTGGGCCTCCTTGATCTGATGCTGGCGATTCCCTTTCAACTGTGGATATTGAACGCCGCCGCGGTACTGCTGATCCCCGAACGTATCCTGTTTCCTCAATTCGGACTTCCGTTCGGATTCGTCACCGATCGTCTCTCGTTGGCAACGGCTATGATGATGTGTGCGGTTTTAGCCGCGGCGCCCATCACAAGGTTTGAAAAGCTTGTGTTGGCTGCAGTGGCGGTATTGTTCTTCGGGCTTGTCTATGCTGATAACCGCGAACTCAATCGGCTTGAAGACCGCCTGGACGCAGCGGTGGCTCAATTACCTCCAGCGCAACGTGTTATAAGCTCGCTTCCATCCCAGTCTTTGTATTCGCTTTGTTTCCAACACAACCTTGATCGTGCCTGCATAGGACATTGCTTCAGTTATGCCAATTACGAGCCGTCGTCACGACAGTTTCGTATTCACGCACGGCCGGGGAACGGAATCGTCTTGGACAACTATGCCGACGTAGACTCAGTCGCCAACGGCACCTACGTTGTGCAGCCTCGCGATCTTCCGCTGTACTTGGTCTATCTCTGCGGTCAGGACTCCCGCGACGTCTGCTCCCGTCCCCTGCACGCCGGTGAGCCCGTCAGAAAAGAAAATTAATTTTCCTCGATGTCCCGAGAACGAGGCCAGTGCCGTATGTGCGAAATGCTCAACGTGATTTCCGATGCGACGTTATGGGGACAAATATAATATAACGTGACAGCAGGCGAGCGGCAGACTGCATCTACGGCTGCAAGGCGAAAGATAATCTACCTATCCGTCCTCCCGGGGAACCGACACCTAGAAAGGCCAGCAGTACGAATGGCAGAAGTCAGCAAGGAGGGCCGAAACATTACTTGGATCCATCTCCTCTTCTGCCTTTCCGGATTTCCTGCTCTCATTTATCAGATCGTGTGGCAAAGGGCACTGTTTGCGATCTACGGTCTCAATATTCAATCCGTAACGATCGTCGTCAGCGGTTTCATGCTAGGCCTGGGACTTGGAAGCCTGGCGGGAGGTGCGCTTTCAAGCAGGCGTTTCCAGCCCCTCGTGTTGTTTGCCATAGCCGAGCTATTCACTGGGATCTTTGGAGCAGTCTCGTTGAGACTCTTTCATCACATCGCCGAATTCACGGCGGGGAAGTCGCTCTGGCTGACAGGCCTGGTCAGTTTCTCTGTCATTGTCCTGTCCACGCTACTGATGGGAGCGACTCTGCCGCTCCTCGTCGAATATTTCGTACGGTCCTCACACAATGTGGGTTCTTCGGTTGGAGGACTCTATTTCGCTAACAATCTAGGATCTGCTCTTGCCTGCTTTCTCGCGGCAGCCTGGCTGATGAGGAACCTGGGAGAATCCGGTTCAGTCCGCTTCGCAGCCGTAGTGAATGCTTCAGTAGCAACCGGTGCGCTGGTATACGCTTTTCAGCGCCGGCAGCCAAAGAAAGATTCCCTCGGTCCTTTAGCCCCCGACTCTTTAACGGATGTTGTTGCCAAAACTCCCCGTAGCCCGCTCCCCTATCCTTTTGCTCTTGGCTGCGCGGCTTTCTCGGGTTTCGCCGCGCTTTCTTACGAGATTCTCTGGTACCGCGTGCTGGCGTTCGGTCTAGGTGACACTGCCGCTGGATTCGCACTGCTGCTGGGAGCTTATCTCTTTGGCCTGGCGATTGGATCGAGGTTCATCGAGCGATCTTCGCACAGTCGCAAAGGTGAAACTGCGGCAAGCACATTGAGTGCGGTAATGTTTGTTTCCTCCATCGCTGCATTCGCTGTAAGCCCGCTGTCCGCCTGGGCCGTCAAGTTTACTTCTCCCGACCACATCGGGAGCAGTTGGCCCGGATCCGTCATCCTGCTGCCAGTTTGTATCAGCGCAAGCTTCTTCGGGGCTACGTTTCCCCTGCTCGCGCATGTTTCGGTAAACCCAACAGGACGGGCCGGAGCGTCACTGAGCTATCTTTATGCGGCGAATATTATTGGTTCTACCTTGGGAACACTGCTGGTGGGCTACGTTTTGATGGACTATCTTTCCGTGTACCAGATTTCAATACTGCTTCTCGTCGGAGGCGTTATCTTTGCTGCGGCCGTGTTTAAAATCTCGGCTCGTCCACAAGTTCGATTGAAACCTGCCTTTGCCCTTGCCGGCATCGCCACGACGCTTCTAATTGTGCTCGCCGGACCTCTATTTAGTACGTTGTATGATCGCTTGCTGTTCAAGAACAAATACCCGGCCTTACACTTTCACGAAGTCATCGAAACTCGCAGCGGCACCATCGGCGTCACGCCTGACGGTACAGTGTTCGGAGGCGGTGTGTACGACGGCCGTTTCAACGTTGACCTGCTGCACGATGTCAATATGATTGTCCGTCCGTACGCGCTGAGCGCATTTCAACGCGCGCCACATCGCGTTCTGATGATCGGCCTCGGATCGGGCTCATGGGCACAGGTCCTGGCCAATCATCCGCAGGTCGAGAATGTCACGGTCGTGGAGATCAATCCCGGGTACTTAAAGCTTATTTCCGAACAGCCAACCGTCGCGACCATTCTTCGCAATCCGAAAGTACACATCGTGATCGATGACGCGCGCCGATGGTTGTCGCGGAATCCGCAGACGAAGTACGATGCGATCCTGATGAACACATCTTTTTACTGGAGAAACCACAGCAGCAATCTGCTTTCAGTTGAGTTTCTGCAAATTGCGCGCAAGCACCTCGAACCCAGTGGGGTGCTCTTTTACAACGCCACTGGTTCGGACGATGTGCTTGCAACGGCCTCAACCGTCTATCCTTATGTGCTCCGTTTCTTGAACTGCGTTGCGGTGAGCGATTCTCCATTGATATTTGATCGCGATCGATGGAGGGCTGTGCTGCTGAGCTACGTCATCGATGGCAAGCATGTGGTCGATGCCAGCGATCCAAAACAACTTCACAAACTGGACGACATTGTAGGCATCCCGCAGGACCCAACTGGGCGCAGTTCAAATTCGTTCGAAAATAACGACCAGCTTCGAAGCCGGCTGCAGAATCGGCTGATCATAACCGACGACAATATGGGTTCGGAATGGCGCTGAGCCTAGCCTGGGCCAGTCTCACGCGCGCATTCCCCAGACCTGCATGAACGAAGTCTACTCACACCTCGGTCCATGGCTGCTCACCATCTGCGAAGCTACTCTGACCCTGGCAGCCGTGGCTCTCTCAGTCTCGCGCAGGCGCACTCGAAGCAGCTCCAGTTTTGATCGCGCAGAGCGCGTCTTCCGCCGATTGGCCCATAGTCGTGGTCTCTCTTTGTGGTTCGTGTTCGGCTTAGCCCTGGGCCTGCGGTCGCTCCTGATTCCGCTGCTCGGGGTTCCTCTTCCGAACTGGAACGACGAATTCAGCTATCTCCTGGCTGCCAACACCTTCTCTTCCGGCCGTCTGACCAATCCCACGCATCCCATGTGGGTTCACTTCGAAAGTTTTCAAATCGTGATGCATCCTACCTACATGTCCATGTACGCGCCGGGACAAGGTCTGGTATTAGCCGCAGGCAAGGTCATTGGCGGACACCCCTGGGTCGGGGTTTGGATCATCACCGCCTCTCTATGCGCCGTACTGTGCTGGATGCTCCAAGGGTGGTTTCCACCCACATGGTCGTTGTTTGGCGGAATTCTTGCGGTGTTTCACCTCGCCATCCTCAGCTACTGGATGAACAGTTACTGGTGCCCCGCCCTCGCCGCTATCGGAGGCGCATTGGTTTTGGGAGCGCTCCCCCGGCTGCGGAAAAGTCCTCGCCCTCGCTACGCGGTTCTCCTCGCTCTCGGTCTGACCATTATGGCTAATAGTCGCCCCTACGAGGGACTGGCATTCACGATCGCCCTGGCGATCGCGCTTCCCTTTTGGCTCAGCTCCTGGCGAGTCCGTCACCGACTGCCTCGGGCAAGCGTACTGCTTCGTCGTGTTGTGCTCCCGGCATTTCTCGTCCTGGCGGTCGGCTCGGCCGCAACCGGCTACTACTATTGGCGCGTGACAGGCAACCCTTTCCGGATGACTTATGCCGTCAACCGGGAAACCTATGCCGTGGTTCCATATTTTCTGCTCTTCAGTGTGCGCACGGTGCCCGCATATCATCACGCCGCCATGCGCGATTACTACGCTGGATGGGAAGTCCAAGAATTCAAGGAAGCCCGTACGCTCCGTGGTTTCATCCGGCGTACGGTGCACAAAGTATTCGAGCTCTGGCGCTTCTACGTCGGCCCTGCCTTCACGCTTCCGCTATTGGCCCTACCATTCGCCCTGCGTGACCGCCGCATGCGCCTGCCGCTCCTCGCCGGCCTCATCTTTTGGCTCGGCTGGCTCGTTGAAACTTGGACTTTTCCCCACTATGTCGCACCGGCTACGGGCTTGGTCTATCTCGTCGTAGTGCAGTGCGCGCGCCACATGAGTCTTTGGCAGTGGCGCGGAGCTCCCACGGGACGACTGCTGGTCCGCAGTGTGCCTGTGGTTTGCCTGGCCATGATTTTTCTCCGCGTTGCCGCGGTTGCCGCCCATGCTCCCCTGGAGCCGCGCTGGCCTCGTGGCAATCTCGATCGACCAAAGGTCGTGCGCCAATTACAACAGATTCCTGGTCAACATCTCGTGATCGTGCGCTACGGCCCCAAACACAACGTGGACCGTGATTGGATTTACAACGAGCCCGACATCGACCGCGCTGGCATTGTTTGGGCTCGTGACATGGGCAACCAAGAGAACCAGGAGCTATTGCGCTACTTCAATGGCCGCCACTCCTGGCTTATGCGGGGAGATGAGGCTCCGCCAAAATTGGAACCATACCCTTGACGGCGTTGCCACGGGGCAAGCTCAGCTCGGTACCTTTGCTACACTTCTTGCGCTCTGTGATTTGAATTCATGGCGGCAATTGCAAAATGAGATTTCACCTTTGGCTCGTCTTGAGCCTGTGCGTTAGCGGAATCGCTTGGCTTTACGTGCACAGAATCCAGGGACCGTGGGCAGATCACAGGGACGCAGAAAAAAATGGCTTGACTCAGATGGGTGACCTCTACCCCCGCTGGCTTGGCACTCGCGAACTCTTGCTTCGGAGGCACAACCCTTACGGACCCGAAGTCAGCCACGAAATCCAGATCGCTCTCTACGGCCATGTCGTTCCGCAAAATAATCTCGAACCAGGGCACAAGATAATCGACGAACAGCGCTTCGTTTATCCCCTCTATGTTGTGTTCCTTATGGCTCCGACGGTATACGCTGATTTTGCCGACGTGCAGCGCCTAGCTCCCTTCGTTCTAGGTTTATTTACGGCGATGAATGTGCTTCTCTGCCTGCAAATTCTGCATTGGCGCCTACCTCGAGCAGCCGCTATCGCAATGGTTCTGTTTACACTTAGCAGCCCCCAGATCGCACAAGGATTACGCCATCAGCAACTCGCCCTCGTCGTGGGCTTTCTGCTGACCGCAGGAGCGTGGTGCATTAGCAGGAATCACCTGGCCGCCGGCGGCGCGCTGCTAGCCTTCTCCACTATCAAACCGCAGATGGCGTTTTTACCTTTGTGTTGGTTCGCCATTTGGGCTGCAGGCGATTGGCCCAAAAGATGGCAGCTACCGGCTGCTTTTCTAGCGACGCTGGCTGCATTGATTGGAGCCTCCGAACTGCTTCTTCCCGGATGGTTTGGCTATTTCCTTGCCGGCACCGCGGCGTATCGAAAATATTTCCCGACGTCATCCTTGCTTCGCATGGCTCTCGGCGACACGCCCGGCGAAATCCTAGGAGGTTTGTTAGTGCTTGGGCTCTTGGTATTGGCATGGCGACATCGAAGGGTGGCGGCAGATTCTCAGCAGTTTGCTTTTATCTTCGCGGCATTTCTTATGGGCACAATTCTGGCGTTTCCCCTGTTTACACCCTTCAATCAAGTAATGTTGATTCTGCCAGCGATGCTGCTCATGCATGACTGGAAGGCTCTGCCCAGGTTCGCGCGGCTGATGTTCCTTTTCATTGTGAGTTGGCCATGGATTATCTCCGCCTTCCTGCTAATCTTTCCACCTCAGTTGAATTCCACGAATCAGCTCCCATTGCTGCCTTCATTCCTGATTTCTTTCTTCCCACTCATCCTGCCTCTCCTGATTATGACCAAGCGAAGCCAGGCTGGTGAACCGTGGTTTCCCGCTACTGGTTTGTCGGCTACGAGTCTATGAATTCCGTATCGTTGGCGGACTGATGGCACTAAAGGAACCAGCATCGATGCTGACTGTGTACCGCCTGAGCGTGCACGGCTTGATTCTCGCGTTTTGTCTTTGGTCGGTCTATCTCTGGAACATGGCCACGCCCGGCCTGCTTGATCGCTCCGGCAATCTTAAGGGTACTGATTTCCTACACTTCTACACTTTGGGTTCGCTCGCCCTCACTCACCGTGGCGCCGATTTGTACAACTTGCAAGCGCAATCCGAACTCGCAGCGCAACGCGTCCCGGCCGCCGCTGGCATTCGCTATCTGCCGCTGTATCCGCCGCAAATTTCAATTTTCTTCGCGCCCTTTGCCCGTCTGTCTTATCCTCTTGCGCTTATCCTCTGGCTCACACTGAGCACGTTGCTCTACGGCTTGTGCTGCTACGCCGTCTGGCGCGCCTGCCCCAACCTACGCGGCCAGAAGCGCACCATCGCCATTCTTGCGCTGGCATTCCCCCCCTTCTGGCACGTCATTGCCTGGGGACAAACTTCCGCACTAGCTCTCGCCTGTTTCACCCTTGCCTTTTTAGCTCTCCGTGCTCAACGTGATTGCCTCGCGGGCTTAGCTCTCGGATGTCTCATCTTCAAGCCCCAACTCGCGTTGGCCGCGGCCATCGTTTTCTTGATCACGCTTCGCTGGAAGGTCATCGCCGGCGCTCTTTTCTCAGCCGTTGCCCAGTTGACGGCAGCTTGGCTCTACTACGGTCCTGGCCCGCTTGGCGAATGGATGCGCGTACTCCGCAACGCACCTCACCTGCTCCCACTGCTCGAGCCCCGACCCTACCAAACCCACTGCCTGCGCACCTTCTGGACCATGCTCCTTCCTTGGCCCTCTATATCTCTAGCGCTCTATATCATCAGCGCAATTCTGATCTGCTTATTGACCTTTGCGTCTTGGCGAGGCCGCCTCCCACTATGCTTGCGCTTTTCAGCGTTGCTGCTGGCCACCGTCCTTCTCGCTCCGCATCTCACCGCATACGACCTTGTCATCCTCGCGCCGGCGTTCCTCCTACTCTCCGACTGGATCGTTGCTCACCCCTACTACGCCGCCACGCGCCATCTCCAACTCTTGCTTTATCTCGCCTTCGCACTCCCGCTTCTGGGACCGCTCGCGCGCTCGACACACTTCCAGCTTTCCGTTCCGGTCATGGCCGCTATTTTGTACGAGATATGGAATTCTGGCAGGAAATCAGTTTCGATTCCGAATTCTCTTTGAAATCCTCTCTATTGCCCGAACAAAAACTGCAACGCCTCCGGGAAGCGCTCCGCCCATGCCGACTCCGTATGTCCAGCTCGATCTGTTATTACCAATCGCAGCCGCTTCTCACTCAACACCGCTCGCCGCACGATGGCGCCCAGTTCTCGCACATCGTCGACCACCGTCCGGCTGCGTTCGGCGCTTTCCGCCTCGGCAGTTCCTGCCGCTAAGAATATTCGCTCGGGCCAAATCCTCACCTTTCGGCTCTCCTTAATGGCCTGCCGGTTCGAAGTCCACAGCGATGGGCTCTCAATCAACAGCCGTCCAATCAATCCCGGCCGCTCCATCACCGTGTGCAGCGCAATCAGCGCGCCCAGCGACGATCCACCCAACCCTGTATTCTCCGGCCCCGTCTCCACGCGATAATTCCCTTCCACAAACGGCATCACTTCCTTCATCAGAAACTCAGGATAATACTGTCCCTGCACCCGCAGCATCATGGGATGCATCGATCGATGCGGCATATATTCGCGAAGCCGGTCTTTGCCCGCATTATCGATTCCGACGATAATCATCGGCGGCACAGCACCTTCGTGGATTAAGCGATCCGCCGTCTCGTCCACCTGCCACTCCACTCCGGTGAAAGAAGACGACGCTTCAAACAGATTCTGACCGTCATTCAGATACAGCACCGGATAAGGTTTGCCTTGATTTTCGCTATCGTCATACCCAGGTGGAAGCCATACCCGCAGAAAACGAGTATTCCGAAACACGCGGCTTCGGAATTCGTGCAGCTGCAAATCGCCGACAGCCCCTCCTGCTTGAATTACTGCAGGCGTCGCTGCGCTCCCATCCTGTAATTTCTGGATTTTCTCCATCAGAAGATTATTTCGCCGGACAGCCGACAGTGTTGCAAGCTCTTTTCTCAACCGGTCTTGAAAGTAGCTCCTGAAGTAGTAGTGTTGAAACGGTGCGGCTTCGGCGCACCGAAAGAGTCCCCCTAAAGATCCGGGCTTTAGCTCCTGAGGATCACGGCTCCCGCCTTCACCACTCCAGCTAGCACCGTGATCCCCGCGATCACTCCCAGCGAACTCAAACACAAAATGCACCAGGTCTCGAGAACATAACCCTCGACGTACGTCAGATACAGCGCGAACGCTAATCCCGCGACTGCAGCCGCCAGCAATCGCGTCGGTGTCTGCGGTCGCGAGCGGTAAATAGTAGCCAATGCCAAAAGCACTCCGTATCCAACGATGCCAATGACCGCCACCGGAATGCCCATCACACTCGAGTACTCACTCCGGTTCACAGTGTCACAGTTGAACTTCTCTCCAAACTCGCAGAATCCCGACGCCGATTTCACGTAGTGCCTCTGAAGCGCCACCGCCGACACCACCATCCCGGCCACCGCCAGAACCGCGATAGCCACAAACAAAAATCTATTATCCTTCGCGGAAGTTCTATTGGACGCCGGCGGATGACCCTCAGTTGCCGTCACGGCAAACTGCACCCAGTCTTGTCGCTGAGTTCTTGCATGGGGAAAACGCCCTCGATCGGTGGATTCGTTCCGAACTGCCAACTTGGAAATAACTTCACTTTCGCGGCCGTGCACGCCGGCGCTAGCTCATGCGAATCTTTGATCGCGCACTCCACATAGGGCACATACCGAAACGCTTTTCCAAACATAGCCTTTTGATCGGCGCAGTGCGGGCACCAGTACAGCCCATACATCTTCGCCTGCTTTGCTGCCAGACACTTCGCAAATCCATCGTAGCGATGATTGTTGTAGTACCAGAACCCCGCATAGGCCAAAATGAGCACCACTACGATTCCAATCCAGATCATCCTCTCCCGTGACTTGGGATTCGTCTCCGGCTTGCCCACTCGTTCCTGTTGCCGCTTTCGCCGCTCTTCAGACATGGTCCCCTTCCATCACGATCATTTCATACCACACGCTCAAACCGCCACGTCCAATGCCCCCGGCAGCACATCCAACTCCTCACAATGCAGCGTCAGCACCTCTCCATCCACCATCACATCGACCGGTGCTGGCAAATCGAATTCGACCCGCCTTACCGCTTTTCGCTCCGCCAGCGGATGCTCGATGTGCGTGCCGTCATAAAGTTTCGGCAGGTTCCCGATCAGCCCCAGCCGCCCTATCGCGCCCCAGCGAACGTATTCAATTAGTCCGCTATTCACTTCCGCCTTGGGCGCGATCATCATCGTCCCGCCCGTAAATTTGCTGTTGTTGAACGTCAGGAAAAGGCAGCGTCTGCGGTCAAACTCCGTTTCGTCATCCGCACGTACCGGAAATGGACGCCGTTGCAGCCGCGCCAGCCCCAGAAAAATAGAGATGACATATCCCAACTCTCCATGGCCGCTGAAACGTCGCGCCCGCAACGTCGCCACGTCGGCCGGAAATCCCACACTCAACAGATTGATGTAGTAAAGTACTCCGCCGCGGTGGCGCAACCGCAGCACATCGCAGCGCTGGGTCCGTCCCGCAGCGAGAGACCCAATCGCGTGCTCTGTTCCAGTGGAGCTAAAATCGCGCAGAAAAGAATTGCCCGTGCCCAGTGGCAAAAACCCGAGCGTTGAACGCTCGCCCACGCTCGCCTCCGGGAAAAACCCGTTCACCACCTCATACGAAGTCCCGTCCCCGCCCACCGCAATAAAACGCCGCCGCCCGCGGCCGTAAGCTTCGCGTGCAATTCGCGTGGCATCTCCGGCGCTCGTTGTCTCCGCCACATCAACCTCAACTCCGGCCGCTCGCAGCCGCTCCAAGGCTGGCCGCAGCATCTTGCGCTGTCGCCCGCCCCCAGCCGCAGGATTCACGATGGCCAGATAGCGTTGCCGCTCGCTCACAACCCCACCACCGCTCCTCGCTCAAGCATTTTTCCAATTTCCTCCGCCAGCGCCTGCCGTTTAATCTTCATTGACGCCGTGCGTGGAAAATCCTTCTCACAGATCACATATCCGCCAACCCGTTTGAAATCCGGTAGTCGCCGGTTACGGCGCGCGATCTCTTCGAGCAGCTTGCTGTCGAAGCGCTGGTTCTGATCCAACCGCAGCGCCATCACCAGCATTTCCCGCCCCAGCATTTTTTGCGGCCACACATAGTTCGCAGCGAACACGCAGTATTCTTTCACCGGCAACCCGTCGAAAAATGTCTCAACATCCTCGGGATAAATATTTTTCCCGCCTTCCGTCACGATCATGTTTTTCTTTCGCCCGAAGAGCTGTAGATGCCCACTATTGTCAAAGCGCCCTAGATCGCCTGTCAGGAGCCATCCGTCGACGATTGTTTCCAGCGTCAATTCCGGATCATCGAGATAATGCGACATTACCGTCTTACTCCTTGCCGCAATTTCCCCGATGCCCTCCTCATTCGGGCTCAGCACCCGCAGTTCTACGCCCGGCAACGGTTTGCCAACCGTGTCCGCGCGAAACGGTTTCAGATCGTTCAGTGTCAGCGACGTTCCCGCCTCTGTCAGCCCGTATCCGTTCACCACAGGGATTCCAAGATCGTAAAAGAATTGCATCGTTGAAGGTTCCATAAAAGCTCCCCCTGCGATCAACGCAAGCAATTCCCCGCCGAACGCGCGATGCACTCCCGGTAGCAACGCTCGGCTCAATTTCGGCCGCGGCCGATCTCGGGTCAACAGCTTGTTAATCGCGATCAAGTAATTCAGGATCGTGCGCCTCCAGCCCTGCACTTCATCGAACTTTGCCCGCAGCCCGCGCTCCAGATTTTTCACGATCATCGGCACCAGAGCCACATAAGTAATCCGGTAACGCACAAAAGCGTCGCGCACAAATTCCGGGCGCATCGTCCGCAAATGCACTACGCACGCTCCGCACACGAACGGGCCGATAAATCCCACCATGAAATCAATCGCGTGATTCGTCGGCAAAATGCTCAAATATCGCACTCCAGGCCAGAACGGATACCACGCCGTCAGCGCTCGGCACTGCTCCAGATAGTTCTCGTGCGTCAGCACGCAGCCTTTCGGCCGACCGCCCGTGCCCGAGGAGTACACAATGCACGCCACGTCTTCCCGCTGCCGCATCACAAAGTCGGGCGCACCCTTACGTTTGAAATCCTCCCAGCGGAATCCCCCCGCCAAATCGGATCCCAACGGCGCCTCTGTCACCAGCACAAGCTTCGTTTTGATATCGTGAAACTCAGGCGATTGCATGATCGCCCGCCAAAGGTAGTACTCCACCACCAGGACTTTAGCCTTCGAATGCTCCAGCAGTTGCAACTGCTCCCCCGGCGACAGTTTGTAGTCCAGCGGTACCAGCACGCCGCCGCAGTGGAAAATCGCGTACGCCGAAATCAGCCACTTCGACTGATTCGTCATGAGGATCGCGGCGCGATCTCCCGCGTCGAACTCCGCATCCTCCAGCGCCCTCGCCAGAGGCATGCTGATTTCCTTGAAATCGGAATAGGTCAGCCGCATCTTCTCCCGGTCGCGGTCAGCCTCAATCAGGCAAGTCTCGCCCGCAAACCGCTCCAGCGCATCGCGCAACGCGGCTCCGAGACAGTTATATTTTTGGAGATCGAGCATTAAGGAGCTATTTCACCACAGAGGCGCGAAGACACGGAGAAAAACGGGTTAATGAATGAGTTACCTGCATAAGTTCGTGACTATCGACAGCCGCATGTGTTCTTGTTTTGAAAGGGCGCGGCTTCCGGCCGCGCCGAAAATGCCCCATCAAATCGCAGCGGCTTTACCGCTGACGAACGGTTGGTTGATCAGCAAAGAGAGTTTCTCAACACCCCGCTACAGTCGCGACTGAATCTTACCCGCCAGCGTGCGAAAGTCGGAGACCCCCTGCAACTCATAATCCGGAAGCTCGACGTGAAAATGATTCTCCAGCGTGGTCAGCAGATCCAGCGTTTGCAAGCTGTCAATTCCCAGCATCTTGAAGAAGTCCTCGTCAGGATGCAGCTTCTCCCGCGGAACCTTGAAATGCCCCGCAGCAAGCTTCAATATCTCATCCAGCGTCTGTTCAGCAGTCGGCATTCTCCGCAACCTTTTCCCAGCCAAAGATCTTTTTCCCACCAACGATCTTTGTCATTCCGAACGGCTTCAAGCCGTGAGGAATCTGCTTTTGCTCTCGGTAATCGCAAGTGCTGCGAACTACGGCAAATAAGGTTGCGCATCCGTACTCTCCACGAACTTCCGCAACCCCGCCTCCACCGCCGGACGCGCAAACAACTCACAAAATATATCGATCTCCCGCCGCAACTCCTCATGCGGAATCGGCTTGATAAATTTCTTCGCTGCCGCAACCGTCCCCCGATCAAACTTAGAGAGCTGCGCCGCCATAGCTCGAGCCGCTCGTAACTCCTCGCCTTCACCCACGACCTGGCTCACCAACCCAATTTGCTGCGCCTTGGTTACATTAAAGCTGCGCCCCGTCAGCAACAAGTCTCTCACTACGGCATTGCCCAAATCCCTCTTCAGACGCGGAATTCCGCCGAACCCAGGAATTAACCCCAACCTTAACTCCGGAAAGCAAAATCGCGCCATCTTGTCGGCAATAATCAAGTCGCAAGCCAGCGCCAGTTCGAACCCTCCACCAAATGTCACCCCATGCACCGCCGCAATCGTTGTCAAAGGCGCGGCATCGATCAAATTCAAAACGCGATGGATGCGCTCCAAGAAATCCCGCACTCCCTTTGCGGCTTCAGCTTTTTCCATCGCCTGCGACCGTTGATACAGTTCGCGCAAGTCCGCTCCCGCGCAAAATCCTGTTTTCAAGTCGCTATAGATAATGAGCGCGTGCGCCTCTGCCTGCATTAACTGCAGAGAGGTTGCGAATTTCTCCAACTCCTCAAGCGATGCCGATCCTAGTTCGTTACAAGGCGCCCGACGCAAAGCCAGTTCGACCACACCATCCTTCATCACCCAGGACAAAGCACTCCCGACGCAGCCTCCCGCAGACTGGGGCTCAGGTTTTCCTTCGTGCAGCTTAGTGTCCTTCGTGGCTTCCAGCATTCCTCGCCCACTATACCGCTTGCTTCACCCCGTACATTTCCTCGATCTGGTCCTTCATCCGCGCCGCAATCACGTCTCGCTTCAGCTTTCCATTCACCGTCAACATCCCGCTTTCTATCGAGAATGCTTCCCCACGCACCACAAACGCTCGCACCTGCTTGTAGTGCGGCAACTCAGGATTCACTACATCCAGTGCCGCTTGTACCTTCTCAGCCGTCACATCCCCAGTGACGATCGCCGTCAAATACCCGCGCCCATTCCCGACCACAACAACCTGCTGCGCTTCCAGCAAATTCCTCGCAATCGCACTCTCGATCGGCTCCGGCGAAATCTTATGCCCTGACCCGAGCACGATCAAATTCTTGATCCGCCCCGCAATCCGCCAGTTCCCCGCCTCGTTTACTTCGCCCTGATCGCCGGTATGAAACCATCCATCGCGCAGCGCCTCCGCCGTTTGCTCCGGCCGGTTCCAGTAACCTCGAAAAATATTCGGCCCGCGAACCAGAATCTCATCGTTCTCTCCCAGCGTCATTTCCATCCCTGGAATTGCTGGCCCCACGCGTCCCACCTCCACGTAGTTCGGATCATCCATCGTACATATTGCGGTCGTCTCCGTCAGCCCGTACACCTGCAGCACACGAATTCCCAGCATCATGAAATAAAGTTGCGTCTCCGCGCTCAGCGGTGCCGACCCACAAATCAACGCCTTCAGATTTTTCCCAATCATCTTCTTTCGAATCGCTGGAAACACAAGCCGCTTCGCCAGCCATAACCGGAAGGCGTCGCCCCCCTTGGGCTGCCCCTCCTGCTTTCGCGCCCATGCGCCTTTCGCTCGCGAATAAATTGTCTGCGCTACCCCACCCGTTTGCCAAAGTTGTTCATCTAGCGCTCGCCGCATGCGCTCCAGCAGCTGCGGCACATTCAGAAAATAATCCGGCGCCACAGTTCGCATGTCCTTGGCGATTTTCGCCAGATCCATATTGATCGTGACCAGGCTCCTCCGTTTTAGAAAAGTCAGCAGCGCAATCCACGACGCCGCAAACGTGAACGGCAAATAATGAAAAATGCGATCCTGCCCAGCCGGCCCGGATGATGACCCCGACATTAGCTCGCTCAGTCGCTCCGCCGTGTGGTCGAGCATGAAGCCCACATTCGCCGCCGTCAGCACCACGCCCTTGGCCTCGCCCGAAGTACCCGACGTGTAGATGATCGTTACGGGATCGTCTTTCTCCGTCTTCGGCCGCTCCAGCTGTACGCCGTCTACGCCTGCAAAAATCTTGTCAAACAAGAACTGCTGAGGCGCCCCGTGCCAGTTCTGCGCGATTGCATCTCGCAACACCGCGTCGCCGCAGCATACCAACGATGGCGTGCAGTCCTTCATCATCGCGATCAATTCTGCCGGCGCCTGCCGCCAATAAAGTGGAACCACAATTAGCCCTTCCGCCATGAGCGCCAAATCCATCGCCACCCAACGAATGGAGTTCGCCGCTAACAACCCGCACCGGTCGCCCTTCTTCGGCGCCTTCGAGGCGATGAAAGTTCGCGCCTTGCGCACCAGTTCCAGCAACTCATTCCCGGTCACGCCCGTGACCTGCCCCTCACGAATCTCGGCCAGGACGCGCGTATCCGCGGCCGCCCGCAGCTGCGAGAAAATATCCTCGATAAATGGAATCACTGTGCTCAAAGATGCAGTTCTGAAACTTCCTTGGAACGACCTGCTGAATTTTAGTTGTAAGCCGCCACCAATTCCCGTAGTCCCTGGCTCATCGGCGGCAAGTAGTCTTCCCAACTCCACTCCCCCCGCCGCGTCTCAAACTCGGGATACCGTCTCTGCACTTCCTCTTCAAAATACACACCCATACGCGCCATCACTTTCAAATTTCTCACCACCGTCTGCGCAATCCCAGTTGCAATCGCCTCGCCTTCGCAGCTAAGTTTGTCCAGAGCCGTCAGCAGCTTTCCTTCGAGCTCCGGATCGTCCACGGTCATCAGCAAATCCTGATGTCCACGCTCCCGCATCAAATTCCGGATGCGTTCATCCATCGTGATTCCCGCCGACGGCACTAGCCCCGGCATCGACGTCACGATCCCGTGATACCGGGACGATGCCATCATGTGGCACGCTCGCAGAACGCTGACCAGTTCATACATGTTGTACTCGTCCGAGGTCAGCACCGGCACTCCACCCAGCTTCTCCGCAATCCGGTTTGCCGGACGCGCATCCAGTCGCTCCGTCGCCACCAGAATCACGAACACATTTTTCTTCTTGCGAAATGCATCCACCGCATTCGCAATCGCCGTCCAGTATTTTCGATACGCCTGCTCCGCCGCGGGCCCCGAGTTGTGAAAATACACCGTACGGTAGTGGCTGTCTTTATATGCGCCCGTCAAGCTGCGCACCGCATACTTCGCCACCGACGCCTTCACCGGCCATTCAAATGGATTAATCGGACAAACCACCAAAACCGGGGTCTGCCCGTCCCATCCCACTTTTCGCAGCACACTTTGCCCATATTCCGGCGACCGTGGTTCAAATGTCCACGCGGTATCTGTCCCCAACTCCGTCGGGATGCCCAACTCTCGCAGCACCGTCCGCGATTCCTCGTTCCGCGTAATCACGAATGAGTTCCTGCAATATCGTCCGCACATTTTCGCCACCAGCGGATCCATGTGACCCGCTTCCGCGCCGTATCCGACCGAGAGCTTGTTCTGCGCCGCCGCGATCCCAAGAGACCCAATCATCATGGTGGTCAGAGCATTCGCAAACTTGCTCTTGAACATCGATCCTTCGCAAGCCACCACTCCATCGTGCCGCGGAACTTCATTCGCCAGAAATGGCGGGAAAATATCCGGTAGATGCACCTGCCTTGTGCCTTCGAAGTATCCACGCGAGAAATCGAAATTCTGGCTCATCACGCTAAACTCCACGCGCTCTGCGCCCACGATGTGCCGGATCTGCCGCAACATTTCTTCCACCCGCACATCCGAACCCATGTTGCGCGTGCCGTTATAGCCTGCAAATAACAGCTTCAGTTTCTCGCCCGGCTGCCAACGCTTGCCCGCGCCTAGCATCCACCCAGCCTTGGCCCGCTCGATCGAACTGCTGACCCAGGCTTCCAGAATAAAATCCATCATGCGGCAGTTCCTCCCGCCGCCTTCGGCCAGGGCCGATACCTGTATGCGAAATCGTTCTCCGTGCTGAATTTCAACAGCGGATAGCAGTACTCGGAGAACGGCACCGGCTTCTTCCCCACTTCCCGTGTTACCCGCCTATTGTCGAACACGGTGTTCCACACCAGGTACGGCATGAACACCTTCAGCAGCGATGCGCCTTTCCCCATCGCTCCTTTGCGGTTCGCCAGAAAATTCACTGACCCCGCGAACGGCCGTTCCGCCACTGGAACGAAAATCGGTGCACGCTTGTTCTGCGCCGCCGCCAGGGCCTTTGTAATGTCACGAAATGTCTGCGATCCTATCCCTGACGAAAGATGATACGTATCGTATTCCGGACGCTCCTTCTGATGTAGAGTTGCAACGGCCTCTGCCACAAAATCCACATTCACGATGTCGATCTTGTCCGTCGGACGAAACGGCAGTGCCGGGAGCCCAGCCAGAAACACAAACGCCTTCACCATGTCGAACTGCGTCGTCTCCGCATAACGGCTGTCGCCCAGCACAATGCTGGGACGAAAGATTGTCTTCGGCGTTTCCGGCAAGAGTACCCGCATCATGTGCTCGCAGAATTTTTTCGTCCGCGCATACGGATCGTAATCTGACCGCTCCCACTCGATCGACCGGTCCTCGCTCACCACTTCATTCTGCCGTTTTCCCGCCACCGCCACCGTACTCACCTGGCTGAAGCGCCTCAGGCCGTGATAATGCTCAGCGTGACGTGCCAGCGTCAGCACCTCCAGCGTGCCTCGCAGATTTACGTTCAGACAGCTCTTCTCCGACTTCCGGTTCAACGACGCCGCGCAGTGAATCACTGAATCCGTCGTGTGGACAAGTCGGTCATATTCATCGCGATTAAGTCCAAATCCCGGCTCCGTTAAATCCCCCTGAAAAACCCGAACCCGCGTTTGTAGATACTCATAAAACTGCGGGAACTCAAAATGTAATTGCAGCGCCTGCCACAAGCGACCCTCTGCTTCGTTCACGTCTCGCGCTCGCACCAGCACATTCAGCGCGGCCCCATGATCCCGAAGCAGGTTCGCCGCCACATGCGCGCCAATGTATCCCGTCGATCCCGTCAGAAATATTGCCATTCACCAGTTTCCGTTTCTACTTGCCTTCCTCTTGTTGCCTTCCTCTTGCCACCAGCTTGCCGCGCCGAATCTTTGCCCTCAGCCGTCGCCAGCATGCCTTCACCGCCAGCATGCCTTTGAGTGGTGCAGCGCTTAAGCGCCGCGATTAATTGCTTGTTAAGAAGATGGGCTTTAGCCCCGGAGGAGCAGTTCTCACCACGCCCCGCCATTTGTGCCCGTTTTCACCGTCTCGCCGTTCTGCAAACTTCGCGCCGGACGCGCCTCCAGCGGCCTGCCCTCGATCAACGGATAAGTCCACCGCCGAAGGGCCGGAATATGCACAATGATCCAGTAATCCCACCAGTCGAGTATCCGCGCCTTGTAGCCGAACTCTCCCTGCTCATCTTGCACCAGCGCGTGCGAAAGTTTTTCCACGTTGTCCGCCGCGAAATCGTGTTCGTTCAACAGGATGAATGGCTCAAACAACTCGATCAATTTCTCCACCCGCTCCAGATTTCTCTCCGCCTTTGCCAGCGGAGTTTTCTTCAAGGGCAGCGGCGACATGATTCGCTGAATTGATTTCACAATTGCCCTCTGCGCCGGCGCCGACATCCGCTGGTACCGCGTCTTCGATACCGGAATCGCATCGAACCGCAGCCGCAGCCACGATTCCAGCCCTTCCTGCGCGCGGTAATGCTTGCGATGCGCCAGTGATGTCAACTCAATTGATCTCCCCATATCGCATGGATTGGTCACAGACGTCGCCAATTGGTACAGCTGATCCTGCCGCCGCTCCAAAATCGCCGCCGCAATCAGCGTCATTCCCGCGCACACCGCATCTACCGGGATAATGTCCAGGCGCTTGCTCTCATTTGATGGCAACTGCCGAAAATAAGTCCCCAATAAATAAGACAGCGATGCCGAGGTATTGATCCCTTCATTCCATCCCACGAACGGTTTCGCCACTGAGGTCTCAACGATCGCAGGGCGCACTATGGCAATCGGCAGCCCCGCGCCATGCTTCACAATCAAAGACTCGGCCAGACTCTTGGTCAGCGTATAAGTATTCGGCCAGCCCAATTCCTTAGCCCGCCGCGTTCCCGCCTCAGTCAAGTAAGTCTTCAACCACCGAATCCGGTTTTTGCGAATCTGATTTTCCAGCGCCGCGCCCTGAAGTCCTTTCGCCGCATGTTCCTTCGCGAGCGATTGCGACCTTAACCCAGCCGTGACTTCTTCGCCCTCGGCCTTCCCCTCAGCCTCCGCAATCACTTCCTTCAATGCTCGCCACTCCTGCTCCGCATCAAAATCTGGCACGCGACGCGGAGTGTAGTTCGGAATCAGTTTCTCCGTCACCCTCCCGTCGCGCTCACCCGCCACATAACACGTCGATAAATGCAGCAAACCCGCATGATCTGAGCGGCGGACAAACTCCAGGATGTTCATCGCCGCGTCTGTATTCGTCGTCAGCGCATCGCGCAAATCCGGATTGAAGTCCGTCAATCCCGAACTGTTCACGATTAAATCGAGATTTCTTTCGAGACGCCGCGCCACATCCGCGCTCAGTCCCAGCCCGCTCTGTGTTACGTCTCCCTCTACCACCTCAACTTTCTCTCGCAGATAATCTCCAAAGCCCAGCCCGTACTTCTCAAATAGGGGATCAAATACCGGAGATTCTTCCACGATCTTTTCAAACCGCCGCTGTGCCGGATTTGATTTCTGCCTCCGGATCAGCAAATAAATCCGCGCGATTTTCGGCAACTCCATCAGCGTATTCGCCAGCCAGACTTTGCCAATAAATCCGGTCACCCCAATCAGCATCAGATGTTTTCCAGCCAGCGCCCGGCGCACCGAAAATCCCGCCGCTTGCTGCTGCCCCTCGAAATGCACAATCGGGCGTTCCGGACTCGCCGTCTCTCGTCCAGAGCTGATTACCGCTCCGCGCAACTCTTCTAGCGAAATATCCAGCTGCCGCGCCAGAGTTTTCGGCGCTCTCCGCCCGTCGGGGCTGCGCTCCTGAATCCTTGCAAATGCTCCCCGGGGCCGGATCACCGGCTCCAGCAGCCTTCCCGTCGCCACGCCATCTCGAAATTCCAGCCGGTTCGCCACCACGCGCCTCACTCCCAGATGCAGAGCCAGTGGCTTCATCACATGCTCCAGCGCCTGGCTCACCAGCACCACGTCTGCCCCCGCGTGCACCAACTCCTGCACACGCTCAACTCCACGTACCTTCAGGCGCGGCTTCAATTTGTATTGAAAATATTCTTCGCCCAGCAGATCCAGGCGGTCCCGTGTCACGCCCCGCAATGCCGTATGTACCACGCGCGTGGCGAATTTCCGATTCGTGGAATAAAGAAACGGACGCAACGCCGCCAGCAAGAAAATCAGCCCTCGCCGCCGGAAGCGCTCTGTGAAGGTTTGCGCGTTCCATGTAAAGAAGGCGACCGGTTGCACCACCGTCAGATCGAGCAGGCTTCCTTCCACGCGCCAATAAACAGTGGGAGATGCACTGGCCGACACCACCTCCGACACGCTGGGGGACGCACTGAGTTTGTGGTTTGATGGTTCCAATGTGGTGTTCGTCTCCACAGCAGGGAATTCCCAACGCCGGTGGACGAATCTCCTATTGTAAACAATGCCAGCATATCCGCGAAGCGCCCGTGCCACAGAAAACAAATCAGCGAAGAAACGGCCGTTTCCAAGGCTCTTAGGTGAAAACCGAGAACGGGACCTATTTTCACACTGCCGTAACACTCCTTCCGTATAGTGGCGACCTTGTAAGCACTCGCAACCAGTTTCCCTCGTCCTGCGAACTTCCGAATAGTGAGGAATCACCATGGCCACCGCTACTGCTTCGCCGACCGTACTCGACCAAAAGCTTTCGCGCTCCCCCGGTAAACTCGGCATGTTGATTTTCGGCGCCGTCCTAGTCGTGGGAGTCGTTTACGCCGGCTCCAGCCTGATCCACGATCTTTCGTTCGTGCACAGCAACTCGGTCCTGCCCTACCTGCTTTTGGGTCTCGCGCTTCTGGTCGCCCTGGGCTTCGAGTTCGTCAACGGCTTCCACGACACGGCCAACGCCGTGGCCACAGTCATCTACACTCATTCGCTGGAGCCCCATATTGCCGTAGTTTGGTCGGGCTTCTGGAATTTCCTTGGCGTGCTGGTCTCAAGCGGCTTAGTAGCCTTCGCCATCATCTCGCTATTGCCGGTCGAACTGATTCTGCAAGTGGGCAGCAAGGCCGGCTTCGCCATGGTCTTCGCCTTACTGGTCGCTGCCATAATCTGGAATCTGGGCACCTGGTATTTCGGACTGCCCGCCTCCAGTTCGCATACGCTCATTGGCTCGGTCATCGGCGTCGGCATCGCCAACCAACTGATGAACCCCAGAACCGGCACCAGCGGCGTCGACTGGGGTCAGGCCGCCAATATCGGTAAGTCGCTCCTGCTCTCGCCCGTTGTCGGCTTCGGTTGCGCTGCGCTTCTGTTGCTCCTCGCCAAATCCCTGATCAAAGATCCCAAGCTTTACAAGGCCCCCGAAGGTATTGAGCCGCCGCCCTTCTACATCCGCTGCCTGCTCATCCTCACCTGCACTGGCGTCAGCTTTTTCCACGGCTCCAACGATGGACAAAAAGGCATGGGCCTCATCATGCTCATCTTGATCGGGACGGTTCCCACCGCCTACGCGCTCAATCATGCCCTCACTTTCAAGGATTCTCAGGATTTCATTGCCGTCTCCCGGCAGGCCGCCGATGTCCTCAGCAATTACGTCAGCCCTGACGCGGCCGTCGGCGACGCGCACGACGACGTCACCGACTACATTCGCACCAAGAATTTCACTCCCAACACCATGCTCGCGCTGCGCACCCTTGTCAGCGACATCGGCAACGAAACCGCTCTCTACAAGGAAATGAAGAATATCCCCAATGATCGTGTCCGCAACTACCGCAACGACATGTACGTCATCAGCGAAGCCCTACGGCTCATGCAGAAAAGTGGCAAGCCGCAGATCGCCGCTGCCGACACTGCAATCCTCGCAAACTACAAGAAGCATATCGACCACTCCACCCGCTTCATTCCCCTTTGGGTGAAGGTCGCAGTAGCCATGGCTCTCGGCCTCGGGACTATGGTCGGCTGGAAGCGAATCGTCGTAACCGTAGGAGAAAAGATCGGCAAGAGCCATCTCACGTACGCGCAAGGCGCGGTCGCCGAAATCACCGCCATGGCAACCATCGGTGCGGCCGACGGGTTCGGCCTTCCGGTCAGCACTACACACGTACTCTCTTCCGGCATCGCTGGCACCATGGCCGCCAACAATTCCGGAATTCAGTGGTCGACGGTACGCAATCTCGCGCTGGCCTGGGTGCTTACCCTGCCCGTCGCTATGCTGCTGTCGGGATCTTTATTCTGGTTCTTCCGTAAGACGTTCTAGCGGAACTGCCGCTATGCTATGGGTCGGCCTGAATCCGACTGCCCCCCGATCTAACCGGGCGAGTATGAAATCGCCTGATTGAGTACAATAGAGATATTATGACCAGCCGTAATAATGAATCTCATTCTTCCGTTTTGGAAATCTGCGCAAATGTCAAACGTATGGGTTATGCAGCTTCATCTCGCGTTCGTCTCTATGGCGAGGATTTTGAAGTGCTTTCTGACCCATTTCCAGAGGCCGACGGTGTCGCCGTTCACGTCAAAGCCCAAAAAGACTCGAAGATTCGCGTGCTGCGGCTCCCTGCGACAGTTCTTCAACGTGTAAAACGCGAAGGCGCCAAGGTCGCGTAACGCAAATCAGTCCATTCTTAGGTTTCGCGTGCTTCGACCATTGCAATGGCCGCAATGTATTTCCGCCGGCCTTGCAACGTTTCGCCACTAAGCTAGCGGTTCTGCAAGAGCCTTAATCTGTTCGGTTATTTCCCGCCGCCGGTTCTTGCGAACCTCGCACTCCGCAATCTCAGTGTCCGACGCCGCTCCTCCTTCATACTTCTGATCCAACTCTTTGAGCAAGACCAGCTCTTTCAAGAGTTCCATCATCGTTTCCGACGGTTTAGAGCTCATCCGGCCCCTCTGGATTCTCCAATTCTTTGGCCCGCTTAGGATGCCTTTCGTGGTACAAGGGAAAGTCAGAGATTGCGCGAGGTGTTAGTCTGAACCAGACTAAGCACCTGTGCCTAAGCTAGCCGCCTCTTCGCCGCGTACGTCACATCACACTTTGGAGGTACCTGTGAATTCCTTCTGCAAAGTTCGTAGTCTCGCTTTGCTTGTCTTCTTAAGTCTTACGATGTTTCTTCCCTTCCTCTATGCAGAGAACAAAGTTCTTGGAGAGATCGAACTCGTTGGCGCGTCCAAAGTCGAGAACACATCCGGTGTCTGGATCGATGGCCAATATGTCGGCTACCTGAACGAACTTAAGGGATCCAAAAAGATCCTGCTCCTTCCCGGCGAGCACGACATCACCGTACGCCAGGGTGGATATCTCGATTTCGTGCGGAAGATTTCCGTGCGGGCGGGAGAAAAGCAGACGATCCCAGTTGCGATGGAGAAAGACACCAGGGTTGCGCTGCCAAAAATTACCGCTGAGATCAAGTTAGATGTGAAACCAAATCGTGCGGCAGTTTTTGTGGATGGCGTCTTTGTAGGTCATATCGCCGAGTTCACCGGAGTCGGCAAGGCTCTGCTGGTTGCCCCGGGAAAACACAAGATCAAGATGAGCTTGCCGGGCTATCAGGACTTTGAGACTGAGATCGATCTGGTGGCCAATCAGAAATCGCTGGTCAAGACTGAGATGGTAAAAGGCGGCCCAGCAGAAGGCGCTGCCCTGCCGCAGCAGAACTAAGAAAACAGAGTCAGGCGGAAACGGCAGAACCGGCGAGCAATCCGCGCTGCTTGCGTAGTTCTGCCAGAAACGAATCGGCAGCGAGGTCGGCTTGATTGCGGAACAGTCCAAGTAACGCGTCGTCTGTTTCAAAACTTGTCGGAGCCGTTCCTGGGTTCTGGCCCAATTCAGTTTCCAGGCCTTCGGGTTCCACCAGCAACTCAGGCAGCACGCCGCGATTCTCTGAGAGCACGCTCAGGAACTTCTCCAACAAGGCGCGGTGTTCCGCCGTTTTCTGCGTGAATTCCACTCCCATTCCCTGTTCAGGATGCATGACGCGAACCACGCCTTCCGTTCTCACGTCGATTCCTGCAGCGCTCATCGTCAGCGTGACACGGCTGGAAATTGGAAACGGCGAAGAAATCTGGAGGTAGCACCCTCCCAAGCTCAAATCTGTGAGCTGGCATCGAACCGGCGGATCTTCCTTTTCTGCATCGGGAGAATTCCGGCTCAGCCATTCGCGCAACTCACGGTCAAATTCCGGAGACTGCTCCTGGAAGCGCAACCCTACTTGCGTCCCGGTACCCTCCCACGCGAACTCTGCATCAACCTCCAGCGCCTTGGCTGAACCCGGCAGTGTGAATGAGAGCTGCCAACGGCCGTGAGGCTGGCTGCGCCGAGGTAAACTGATCGCCAAACCCCCTTCGCCCAAATCGGTAGTATTGACCTTGAAGCGGGCGGCCGATTCCCGGCTCGACATCTCCACAGGAATACGAACCGCTACCCGCGTGTTGTGCCGCCGTTCTTTCTTCATCAACGCTCGCGCCGCCCGAAAACTCGATTTGGCGCGCTCCGCCGATACTGGTTTGTAAAGAACAAAGTGAGCCCCAATCTCGAAGGCTGAGCGCAGCCCAGTCCCAGGATCGAGAATGGCTACGGCCACCGCGCGCTTGTTGCATGGAGCGCTTCGTGCACTTCGCAGCACAGCAGCGGCGCCGGGACCGGCGCAGTCCACAATGATCGCCTCAAATCGCTCTCGCGTCAGATAGCGGAGAGCGACCTCCGAGCTCGAGCAGTGCTCCACACCGATGTCGAGATCGCCGAGCGTCCGGCGCAGCACCCGCACTATCTTTTCGTCTGAACTGAGCAACAACGACTTCAAATTCATAACGCCTGCTTAAGTTTTTCCAGCTACGCCGCATTCACGGCTGAGCCTCCAAGAAATGAGCTACTGCTCGATCTCTTCAGCGATCGAACCACGAATGAAATGTGGCTAGAATGACTCTATGCCCGCCCATAACACCCATCAATGGCACCGTCGCACCGGAAGATTACGCTAGTAACTGCCTATTGAATTTCCCGACGCGGGGGGACCGTTCCGACGTACGGACAAACGTTTGGCGACACGATTCAAATTTAATCGCTGGCCAATGCTCATCGATATTTGGTGAACCTAAACTTATTACTTACAATCGGTTAGAAGTCATTCATTCAACCGATGCAACACAATTCTGATTGACTTTCGCACAAAATTCGCCTATGCTACCACCTCTCCGATTAAGTTCTGGGATCACTGGGCGACTGCCAAAGATAGTTGGGGCGACAGACTCGTCTTTTCGTGCATCCCAATACGCGTTGGAGAATCATATAGATAGAGCGTTGATGAGTTCATTCCCTCATTTGTAGGAAAGGCACGTTGCTATGGCCAAGCGTCGCGGAAATCCAAACTGGGGCAAGCCCGAGCCAATCGGGCCAATTGTCCCCACCATCACGGAGTTTGAGCAAGTCGTGCGCGAATACAAGCTCACTCCTGACCAGTACCTGCGTTCGACCCGTCTGCGCGAGTGGGCACGCCGGAACAAGAATTCTAAGTACATCCCGGAGCCTCTTCTGGAAGCCTGGGGCTTCGAAATCGAATCCACTCTGTAATGGCACTCTCAGAATCCTGAAGGGGTCGCCGAAAAGCGGCCCCTTTGCTTTTGAGGTGGGGTACTCTCGGGATTGGCAGCACCTTATCCAGGCCCCATACCACTCGTTGTCTTCCCGAACGAAGTGAGGGACCTTGGTTCCTCCGGCACCGCATCTGCTTTTGCGTGGCCACAGCGCTATCTGCTTTTGGTTGTCGCACGCTTTCAGCGCCGCGATTACGGGTCTGTCATGATCGGGTTTAGCCCTGAGGACCTTGCTTCCTGCGTTACCACTCCAACCTGCGTTTGCTTTTGAGTGGCGCAGCGCTTTCAGCGCTGCGACTAATGGCCTATGATGACCGGGGCTTTAGCCCCTGAGGGACCTACCGGCCCTATGCCCGACTGGCTCCAAATCCCACTGCCCGAACTCTTCGCCGTGCTCACCGCCATCGCCTTCGCCACCGGACTCAACGTCTACGCTACTGTCGCCGCCCTCGGTCTTCTCGCCCGCTTCGGACACCTCCCACTTCCTCCGGCGCTGCAACTCCTCGAAACCTGGCCGGTAATCGCCGCCAGCACAACGCTGTTCGCCATCGAATTCTTCGCCGACAAAATCCCTGCCTTCGATCTGATCTGGAGCGCTCTCCACACCTTCGTCCGCGTCCCCGTTGCCGCGCTGCTGGCCTACCGTGCAACCGCCCAACTCACTCCCAGCGAGCAACTCCTAGCCACGCTGCTCGGAGCCGCCATCGCCCTCGCCGCACACTCCGGCAAGACCGCCGTCCGCGCCGCCGTCACCCCGTCCCCGGAGCCCTTCTCCAACATCTCCCTCAGCCTCGCCGAGGACGCCCTCGCCATCTCCCTTACCTGGCTTGCCACCCGCCACCCCTACGCCGCCGGCGCAATCGCTCTAGCCTTGGTGGCAATCGTCGTTCTGCTCGCCCGCGCAATACTCCGCGCCCTCCGCGCATTATTTCGCGGTGCCAAAAAAGAACTAGCTGGATTAGAGTTGGTGTGATTTGAAAGGGCGCGGCGCGGCTTCTAGCCGCGCCGTCAGGACGATCCTCGATTACAACAGACTTGAATCAGCCCTCAGCTGGCCTGCCGCAGCTTGCGATCCCGCTCCGCAGCAGTTTCGCCAACGCCTTCCTGGCCGAGCGTCGAATTCCATTCTTCCACCTGGCGCAAGGCTTCTTCCTTCTTTAATCCGTAGCGCTCCTGAATTTTGCCGACCAACACGTCTTTCTGTCCTGCGATGAAATCGAGATCATCGTCGGTTAACTTGCCCCACTTCATTTTGAGCTTGCCCTTCAGTTGTTTCCACTGGCCCTGTATTTGTTCCCAATTCATGCGCGTCCTCCTTGCAGTTATCGATTGCTTCGATTACGACTAGCGTAGGACGCGGCCCAACGACGGTGGAATACAGCGATCACTCGATTGGCGAAAACGTCAATTTCAAAAATGCACGATGCCATTTGGCTCGCGATCTGGGGGCGTTTGTGAGGTTCAAGACGGCCGGCTCCGTTTGTATTGCTCTAGGTACCTGACCAGTACAAGTACGTCGGAGGTCTTTAATGCGAAGTTTACGTGCGACCATCCCGGCACGCTATGAATCGTGAGATGCTGCCCCAACCAGTAGTCGCCCTAGAGTGCCTCTACTTGGTCAAGACGGATGCGGACTAGGCTGTGCCCATTTTGATCCTCGGATTGCATCTCCAGGCCATCGGCTGAAAGCACTACAACGCCGTGCTCTGCCCTGGTTTTATGAGAGAAACCGCGGGTTTGAATCTTCGCTTTGATCTCGATCGGTTGTGACACGTCCAGGGCTGGAGGCATCGTCCGCGTCACCCAAAAACTAACCTCACGAACAAGGTCATGATGAGAGACAAAGTAGGTTTTCTGAACCACGCCTGTGTCATCAAACTCGACAAACAAGTTCTCCTGCACCCACTGACGGCCCTCGCTGCCGACATATACCGGTCCGATGGTGTCGACTAGCTTTTCCTTTGAGTTACGCATGGGCCTGGGGCCCACCCATTGACATGAAAATGGGGTTGAGTTGTGCGTGTACGCTGATGGAGCGTGGACGGCGAAGGTCTGTTTGCACTGTGGATGAAGTGAAGCCGTTTTTGAGTTTGATCGGGAACGCGCGTTTTGAACCAATCTGTGTCGCCCCACTCCTGGCTGGAACAGGGGTGGTAGCACGTGACGGGGTGTAACCTTGTTCGGGTGGGTTCTGCCGCTTCCACGCCAGGCGGCAGCGATGAAGGTCGAGGGGATTGACGTACCCAAGAAAGTTTGGATGGGAGTGGTCGTGGACGCGAGTATGCTGGAAGAGAAAGCAGCGCGGCGGCGATTGGTCACACTGGCGAGCGAGTTGCACACCGGTTGATGGGGTTGCGGGAACAGGGAGGAGAAGAGGCGGGGATGGAATCGACTGCCCAGTACTGGCGGTCGGGGTGGGGGGAACTGGAGCGGCACCTGGGTTGGCCCTTGGCGCAGGCGTTTTCCCACCGTGCTCCACGTGGGCGGAAGCCTGATTTCAAGGATGCCGAGCGGTGGGTGCGCCGACGGATGGCCAACGAGCTGATTTTGAGTTTTGGGCCCCACGGCGAACCGCGTATCTGGCGGAGCCTGACCCGCAGGCAGCTGCAACTTCCGCGCCCCCGAGTACGACGGCAGAACCAGATCGAGTGTTGGCTGGAAGAAATGCGGATCCAGCGGTCGATGGTCATCAGCAATCTCCTGGGGGCCAGCGGGTTGCGCATTCTGCATGGGTTGGCAAAGGGAGAGACGGACCGCAAGAAGTTGGCGCAACGGGGAGAGGAGCGGTGGCCGTGCATGGAGGAGCAACTGGTCGAAGCGTGGACGGGAAGAGTGCAGCCCGTGCACGGGCCGAGGTTGGCCTTGCACCTCCAGCGACTGCAGTTGATCGAGGAGCAAATGGCGCGGCTCAACAGCAGGATCGCGGCAGCCATGAAGCCGCATCCAGACGCCGTGATTCGACAGGCGGAAGTGCCTGGTTGGGGAGTGGATTCTGCGCCACCAATCCTCGCGGAGATGGGCGCTCAGGCCAGTACGTTCCCAGCAGCAGCGGAGTTAACGTCGTGGGTGGAACCTGTCCCGGCAAGGACGAAAGAGCAGAAACCATAGCAGTCGCTCCGCGAAAGGCAATAAATACCTGCGCCGGGTGCTGAACCAGGCAGCCCACGCTGCTGGGGCGAAGAAAGGCAGTCATTTTCAAATCGTGTTCCGGCGTCTGCTGCCCCGCCTGGGCTATCAGTCCGCCATCTGGGCCGTTGCTCATCGGCTCGGTCGTCTAGTTTGGAAGATCCTGCATGAAGGAGTGCGATTTATCGAGCCAGGCGCCGAAGTCGGTCCCCGAGAAAACAAGAAACGTGCCCAGATGCTGGCGCGAGCACTCCGCAAGCTCGGCTACCCATTAACCAGCCAGTACACGCCTTGATACAATGAAACGATCATGAGTTCCCAAGCCTTCGCCGACGTCCCCACCGCGATCGAGGAGGTTCGCGCCGGGCGCATGATCGTCGTCGTCGATGACGAAGACCGCGAGAACGAAGGCGACATCACCCTGGCGGCCGAGAAGGTCACGCCCGAAGCTATCAACTTCATGGCCAAGTATGGACGCGGCCTGGTCTGCCTCACCATGACCGAAGAGCGCCTCGACCACCTGCGCATCGGTCCCATGAGCGCCGAGAACACTTCGCAATACGGCACTGCGTTTTGCGAGGCTATTGATGCGCGCGTGGGCGTAACCACAGGCATCTCCGCTTATGATCGCGCGCGCACCATTCAGGTAGCCATCGATCCCGCGACCAAAGCGTCAGACCTGGCGCGACCCGGCCACGTTTTCCCTCTTCGCGCCCGCAAAGGTGGAGTGCTCGTCCGCGCCGGACAGACCGAAGCCTCGGTCGACCTGGCGCGACTCGCCGGACTGATCCCTGGCGGCATTATCTGCGAAATCATGAAGGACGACGGCACCATGGCCCGCGTGCCCGACCTGATCGAGTTCTGTCAGCAACATGGCATGAAGATGCTGACCGTCGCTGACCTGATCCGCTATCGCATGGCGCACGAGCGCTACGTCCACCGCGTTGGCGAAGCCCTGGTAGACACACGCTTCGGCGAGTTCCGCCTGATCGCCTACGAGAGCGAGATCGATGGCGGCGAGTCCCACGTGGCCCTAATTCGCGGCGATGTCGGGACCAGCGACGCGCCGGTGCTGGTTCGCATGCACGCCCACTGCCTGATGGGCGACGTGTTTGGCGCGACGGGCTGCGAATGTCACGCCACTTTGGAGGGCTCGCTGCGGCGGATAGCGCAAGAAGGACGCGGCGCGCTGATTTATTTGCATCAGACATCCAAAGGATTTTCGATCGAAAAACTTGGTGATCGAACCGCGCTGAGTTTTCATCGCGGGCGCAAGGGTCCGACCCTGCTCGAAAACGAGCGCCAGACGCAACGCGAAATCGGAATCGGCGCCCAGATTCTTTCTGATTTGAACTTGAAGCAAATCAGACTGCTAACGAATCGTCCGAAGAAGATTGCGGCCCTAGAAGGATTTGGGATTGAAATCGTCGAACAGGTGCCAGTGGAATTGAGCGGAGTAAAGGCGGGAAAGAACTAAAGGCCGCAGAGCGCGGCCCTTCTAGAAAGGTTTGCGCACGACGACTTCTGCTTCACGAATAAAAAATTGAGCGGAGCACTGTTCCGACCCGCAAATCACAGGGACGAGGCCGTTGATTTGGCGGCGCGTAATCAGGCCCAGCATGCCGCAGGAAGGACACGCCAGCACGGCCCAGTATGGATCTTCCTTTTCGCCGACTTCGCCGGCATTTTCTAAAACAAAGACAGTTCCGGGCTGCATCTGTTCGGGAATCCATTCATTCAAGATGTCAAGTTCTCCGACCATGCATTCCTCCTGTGAATCCGCCTTGCTTTACTTTGATCTAAGAGACTTTTCTAGCACACCGACTCGGAATCGACGCTATTACGGAAGTACTTGTCTTCCTTTTTGCAACCACTTCAGCCCGTACTTGCCGCACGGCGTCGCTGAGGCAGATGCCCAAAATGGGCTGACGCGAATTCTTCAGGATGTCCACAATCTGCCGTGCCGAGGTTTCCAGATAAAGATGCGTGCCATCGGTGAGCAAGTGAACATCAGAGTTTCGTCCAACGATTTCAGCCAAGCCTTTGCCGAATTCCCGTTGGAGAAAACGCATCACCTTGCGGACTCCCTGTAGCGAGAAGCCCTTGCGCCGCAGTTCGCAAATCACGGCCATCGCCATGACGTTCTCCATCGAATAAAGGCGGCGATGCCCCACCCGCTCGGGCTTGACCACACCTCTCTCGTCCCACCACTGGAGCTGGCGGGCGGTGACGCCAGTTAAAGCAATCACCTCGTGCGATGGAAAGCGCTCTGGCATTGTTCCCTGTTCATGTTTGAAACACTCTGCGAGTCCAATGTTTCAAACATTTTAGACATGAGTTGGCGAGTGTCAACAGGAGAAGTGCGAGGATGGGTTAACTAGAAGAGTGCCTGAGGGGTTGTTTCATGAGCGGTCATCCCAAGCTAGCGGTGCAGGCAGAAACCAGGGTCCCTCGCTTCGCTCGGGATGACAAAATGTGTTTTGGTTACGCTGGCTGCGGGGACGTTCTCAATTCAGCGCCCCCGCCGACAAAGTGGACGATCTCCAGGCAGTCGCCCTCGTTCAGCAGCGTATGAGGCCAGCGATCACGCCGCACGATCTCGCGATTGAGCTCCACAGCCACCCGGTCGGACTTCATGGCTAAAGATTCGATCAACGCCGCGAGCGTGAAGCCGGCTGGCAGCGCGGGATCCGCGAAGACGCGCTCTTCTCCATTGATATGAATCTTCATGTATGTATGAATTCTCTCAAGGGAAACCGTGGAGGCTGGATCATTCGGCTTTGCGCAAGAGGAATTTGCGAGTGACGGTACGGCCTTCGTGGTTCGCTTGCACCATCACGGACGCGTCCGGCAAGGCGGATTCCTCGACTTCGAACGAGATAGAGGCGCTGCCTGCGGCGTCGGTAACTGCCTGGGTATAAAAGGGCGCAGCGTCGGGACGAGCAAAGCGAAAAGTGAGACGGGCGCTGGGGACTGCCGCGCCTGCTTCGGTGACCCGCAATTGCATGGTCAAATTACGATTGGCGTGAATGGAGGCGGCATTCTGCCACTGGACTTCCAGTTGTTTGATGCCCGCCAGGGTTTCGCTTTCCGCCTTGTCCAGGACGCTCTCCAACTTCCCATCCTTAATTGCTTCAAGCACCAAGCGATGCTGGTCGCGCAATTGCTGTTCTTTTTGGGGATCACCAAAACCGGCTTGCACGGGCGAGCTCGCGTACGAAATCGCCTTCTTGCCCACGCAACGGCCGCGTACGAAAACCTGGGTTTGTAGCAATTTCTCGCTCTCGCGCGCCTCGCTTTGGACGTGGTAGATAGTGTCGCCGTGCTTAACGTCGGTGTTGAAGCCGAAAATCATGAAGAATTTGCAATTGGGTAATTTGGCAATTGAGTTATTTTGCAATTGAAAGCAATTTGATTTTCAATTGCGAAATTTCCCGGTTACACAACTTTGCAATTTTCCTTTCGCAAATCTGCAGAATGACGCACCGTTCCCTTGACACTCCTAGTTATGAGCACCTAATCTAGAACGTTTAGACGATGCTTCGCGCGAATTATATATAAGCCTCTCCTATGCCTGACAATTATTTTGCTCGCTACCTGCCGTTTCTAATACATATTCTGCTGGCGAGCGGCATTGCGACCGCAATTATCTCGCTTTCCTGGCTGATCGGGCAGAGGAAACCCACTCGCGCAAAGCTTTCCCCTTATGAATCTGGTATGACCCCGGTCGGCGACGCCCGGGGGCGTTTCTCGGTACAGTTTTATTTGGTCGCTATGCTGTTCATTCTGTTCGACGTAGAGGCTGTCTTTCTTTATCCGTGGGCGATCATCCTGCGCGATCTCAAACACTTTGGTCTGTGGGAGATGTTCGTCTATATCGGCATTGTGCTGGTTGGTTTCTTCTACGTCTGGAAGAAAGGTGTACTGGAGTGGGGTCCCGAAGCCGCGCGCCGAGGAGCGCGCTTATGACCTTGATCCCTGCTATTACCGATCTTGAACAATTGAAGGGGCATCCGGCGGTGGCACGGCTGCTGGACTGGAATGCTGCGGCGGTTACGGGAGTGAAGTTCGACCGCGACGAGATGACCATCTTCGTCGATCGGGCGAATATTCGCGAGGCTTGCGCGCTGCTGCGAGACGACGCGGAGTGTGCCTTCAACTTCCTTTCCGACGTGACCTGCGTCGATTGGTATCCCTCGGAGCCGAGATTTGAAGTGATCTACCACCTGTTAGCGATTCCAAAGAGGGAGCGGGTACGCCTTAAGGTTCGACTGGACAGCGCTAGCCCGGCAGTGGAGTCGGTGACATCCGTGTGGCCGGGCGCGAATTATTTCGAGCGCGAAGTTTTTGATCTGTTCGGGATCCGGTTTACCGGGCACCCATATTTGCGGCGGCTTTTGATGCCGGAAGACTGGGAAGGCCACCCTCTGCGCAAAGATTATCCGGTGGAGGGCTATCGTTAAACTATGGCGCACTTGACACCAACGCCAGTTCTCGAGCCCGGCCAGGATCGGACGATGATCCTGAACATGGGGCCGCAGCATCCTTCCACGCATGGCGTGTTGCGGGTACTGCTGGAGATCGACGGTGAGACCGTGGTGCGGATCATGCCGGACATTGGTTTTCTGCACACCGGAATTGAAAAGACCTGCGAGGCAAAGTTTTACCAGCAGGTGGTGCCGCTCACGGACCGCATCGACTACCTGTGCCCCATGACCAACAATCTCTGTTACGTGCTGGCTGTGGAAAAGCTGCTGGGGCTGCAGATTCCGCCGAAGGCGCAGTGGATGCGGGTCTTGATGAACGAGTTGACGCGCATCAATTCCCATCTGGTGTGGCTAGGGACCCATGCGCTGGACATTGGCGCCATGACGGTGTTTCTGTATTGCTTCCGCGAGCGTGAAGAGATCTTAAAACTTTTCGAGATGATCAGCGGACAGCGCATGATGACATCCTACTTTCGAGTGGGAGGCTTGGCGCTGGAACCGCCGTTGGGATTCTTTGAGCGCGTACGCGAGTTCGTGGGCCGCTTTCCTGAGAAAGTGGATGAGTACGAGAATTTGCTCACGGGAAATCCGATTTGGATGATGCGTACCAAAGGCGTGGCCCGGATGACGGCGGAGGATGCGATTGCGCTGGGAGCGAGCGGCCCCACCTTGCGGGGAAGCGGCGTGGACTTCGATTTGCGTCGAGACATGCCTTACTCAAGCTACGAGAATTTCGAGTTCAAGGTTCCGGTGGCGCAGGAAGGCGACGTCTTCGCGCGTTACATGTGCCGCGTGCGCGAGTTGCGCGAATCGAACGAGATCGTGAAACAGGCTCTGGACGGGATGCCGGAAGGCCCCATTAAAGCGGACGCTCCGGGGATTGTGTTGCCTGACCGGGAAAAAATGAAGACGCAGATGGAAGCTCTCATTTACCACTTCAAGATTATTACTGAGGGCTTCGCGGTGTCGGCGGGCGAGGTTTATCAAGCAGTCGAGTCGCCGCGGGGTGAGATGGGCTACTACATCGTGAGCGACGGCACGGCCAAACCTTATCGCGTGCATATGCGGGCCGCTTGCTTGGCAAACCTGCAGACGCTGCCGGCGATGTGCGAAGGCGGGCTGATTGCGGATGTTGTGGCCGCAATCGGATCCATCGACATCGTGTTAGGAGAAATCGATCGGTGAGATTTTCTGAAGAATTCGAAACTCGGTTCGCCGAGATGGTGCCACACTATCCAACGAAGAGGTCCGCGCTGGTTCCCACTCTTCTTTATGCGCAAGATGAAGTTGGATTTCTTTCCGATGAGGTCATCGCGGAGATTGCTGGACGGCTTGATTTGACGGAACTCGAAGTTCGCAATGTGATCAGTTACTACTCGATGCTGACGATCAAGCCGCGCGGCAAGTTCAACGTGCAGGTTTGTACGAATATCAGTTGCCTGGTTCGTGGCGGCGAAGACATTTTGCATCATTGCGCGAAGAAATTAGGCGTTGGGCACAAGGGAACCACGCCAGACGGTCTATTTTCGCTGGAAGAAGTGGAATGTATTGGGGCGTGCAGCTGGGCTCCGGCGGCGCAGGTGAATTACGATTTTCACGAAAATCTCACCACAGAAAAGATCGATAAAGTCCTTGACGAGTACCGGAATAAAGTAACCCAGTAACATGGCTGATTTGGTTTCGCATCCCGACGAGGTAAAAGTCGTCACCCGGCGCTTCGGCCAGGGTGCGACCAATATTGACCGCTATCTCGAACTGGACGGCTACAAGGCCGTACAGAAGGCGCTTGCGATGGACGCAGACGCCATCATTAATGAGGTGAAGAACTCGGGGCTGCGCGGTCGCGGCGGCGCTGGGTTTTCGACCGGGATGAAATGGTCGTTCGTGCCCAAGCAATCGGCGAAGCCGAAGTATGTGCTTTGCAATGGCGATGAGAGCGAGCCTGGGACGTGCAAGGACAGGCTGATCTTCGAGCATGATCCGCACGCCGTAATCGAAGGAGTGATAATTGGCGGCGTGGCAGTGGGAGCCGGCAGCGGATACATCTACCTTCGCGGCGAATACAGGTATCTTTCGATCATCATGCAGAGGGCAATTCGCGATGCTTACGCCAAGGGCTTTTTGGGCAAGAACATTTTCGGCAGCGGCCGGGACTTCGACATTTACTGGCATGGCGGCGCGGGTGCGTATGAAGTTGGCGAGGAATCGGCGCTGATGGAATCGCTCGAAGGCAAGCGCGGGATTCCAAGGATTCGGCCGCCGTTCCCGGCCGTTGTGGGACTCTGGGGCGGCCCGACGGTCATTAATAATGCGGAAACGTTGGCGAGCGTGCCGCACATCCTGCTGGGTGGAGCGGAGTGGTATGCAAAGCTGGGTCCGCCGAAAAACGGCGGCACACGGCTGTTCTGCCTCAGCGGAAATGTAGCAAAGCCTGGTGTGTACGAACTGTCCATGGGTTACAGCTTGAAGAAGATGATTTACGACGTTGGCGGCGGCATTCCGAACGGGCGCAAGTTGAAGGCGGTGGTGCCGGGAGGATCTTCTACGCCCTGTCTTACGGCTGATGAAATCGATATCAATATGGATTTCGACTCTGTTGCCAAAGCGGGGTCGATGCTTGGGTCGGGCGGCGTGGTGGTGATTGATGACGCCCAGTGCATCGTGAAGTTTGCGTTACGGACCATGAGATTTTACAAACACGAGAGTTGCGGATGGTGTATCCCTTGCCGCGAGGGCACGGACTGGCTGGAGAAGACGTTGACTCGATTCCATCGCGGAGGCGGGGTGAAGAAAGATATCGACAACATGCAGTATTTATCCGAGAACATGTTGGGCCGGACGTTTTGTCCGCTGGGCGATGCGGCTGCGATGCCCACGATCGCATTCGTGAAAAAGTTCCGCAAAGAGTTTGAAGATCATTTGGAAGGTCGACCCTGCCCGTTCGAGGAGGAAGGCGCACTGCAGCAACTGCCGGTGATGGCCCATTGACCATGAGCACGATTCTATCCACAAAGAGCTGTACCGAGATCGACAAGGCCAGACTGCTGGAGGCTTTGCGCAAGGGAGGTGACGCGTTTCTTTGCAGCGTAGCCGGAGTGGATGAAGCCGCCTGCCGCCTGCGCCCAGCAGAGAACCGTTGGTCAGTTCTCGAGTGCGCGGAACACGTAGCGGTGGCGGAAGAAGTCATGCTCGGTTTGGTGACGGGCGAACGGAAGGCGCGAGATCCGGAAGGAGCGAAGCGCGATGATCGCATTCTCCGAAGTGGCACTGATCGCAGCACCCGGTTTGATGCTTCCGATCAATCACAACCGCGTGGCCGCTTGTCAACGCTGGCTGAAGCGGTAGCTCATTTCCAGGCAACGCGTGAACGAACGCTTCGCCTTGTCGAGCTGACTGGAGAGGACCTGCGTGCGACGGAAGTCACGCACCCCCATCGCGCAGTCGGCGTAATCAGTACTTATGAGTGTCTGTTACTGATGGGCGCGCACGCGCAGAGGCACGCGCTGCAGATTGAAGAGGTCAAGACTAGCCCGGCGTATCGGACAAGCGTCAACACTCAGAGTCTGGATTAAGAATATCTATGGCAGACACACCCCAACCTGTAACACTGACGGTCGATGGAAAGAAGGTCACGGCTCCGGCGGGGACGCTGCTGATTGAGGCTTGCAAGCGCGTAGGCATCGAGGTGCCTTCGTTCTGCTACTACCCTAATTTGTCGCTGCAAGGCGCTTGCCGCATGTGCCTGGTGAAGATCGAGAAAATGCCGAAGCTGCAGACCGCGTGCACGACGGTGGTCAGCGAAGGCATGATCGTCGCCAGCGATAGCGACGAGATCAAGCAGGCGCGCAAGTCGATGCTCGAGTTGCTGCTGGGGAACCATCCGTTGGATTGTCCGGTGTGCGATGCCGGCGGCGAATGCGAACTCCAGGACATGACGTTCACCTATGGCGCAGCCGAATCGAAGTTCATGGAGGCGAAGAACCACAAAGACGAGCAGCAGTGGTCGCCGATTGTATTCTTCGACCGGCCGCGCTGCATTCTCTGCTACCGCTGCGTACGCGTCTGCGGCGAGGGCATGGATGTTTGGGCGCTGGGTGTGCAGAACCGTGGCGTGAGTTCGATCATTGCGCCGAATAAAGAAGATCATTTGGAATGCGAAGAGTGCGGCATGTGCATCGACATCTGCCCGGTGGGCGCGCTCACCTCGGGCGCCTATCGTTATAAGACGCGTCCATGGGAGATGAAGCACGTGGGCACGATCTGCACGCATTGCGGCGATGGCTGCAAGACCACGTTGGGCGTGCGCCGTGCCGATACTGGCATGGAGATCGTGCGCGGCGATAACCGTGACAAGAGCGGGACCAACGGAGATTTTCTTTGCATCAAGGGGCGCTACGCATTCGACTTCGCGAATCACGAAGAGCGGTTGACGCAGCCATTGATTCGCCAGAACGGGAAGCTCGCGCCGGCAACTTGGGAGGATGCGTTTGAGTTAATCGGAAAGAATTTTGCGGAGATCCGCGACCGCGATGGTGGAGCAAAGATTGGTGTGATTGGTTCGACTCGGACCACCAACGAAGAGAATTACCTGCTCTCCAAGTTTGCCCGCGTGGTGCTGAAGACGAACAATGTGGACCACCATCGGACGGCGGACTTCCCTGCCCTCGCGCAAGCTCTAGCCGGGGGGCAAAACAATACTGCAAGCATGGCCGATTTATTCACCGCCCCGGCAATTCTATTGATTGGAAATGATCCTACTGAACAGCATCCGCTACTGGCGTGGCAGATTCGAAATAATGTTCGGCTCCATCGTGCGCGGCTGTATGTGATCAATGCGAATCCGATTAAGCTGCGGCGGCAGGCTACCAGCTTCGTGCAGATTCCTATAGGAGCGGAAGGTAAAGTAGCGGCGTTTCTGGGGGGAGACGATTCGGCTGTAGAAGCAATCACGTCCCCGCACGAGCGGTGGAATACTCTGCGCGACAAACTGCGCGGCGAGCCGAACCTTGTGATTGTTTTCGGTTCTGAACTGCGGGGCAACGATCTGGCGAGCCTTGTGAAGTTCGGCTCCGGAATTTCGGGAGCGAAGTTTGTCTGCCTGGCGGATTACGCGAATTCTCGCGGAGCGGCGGACATGGGCGTGTATCCCGATTTATTACCGGGGTATCACCCCGTAACCGGAAACAGCGAATTCCATAGGGAGTGGGGAGAAGTCCCGCAGGCTGCGGGTCTCGACTTGCTTGGCATGGTGGAGGCGGGAAAGGCGGGCAAGCTGGAAGCGCTATATGTTGTCGGATCAAACCCTATAGGGAGATTGAATCTCGATCCTTTCGCGTTCTCGAAGAGTTTTGTGGTGGTGCAAGACATGTTCCTGACAGAGACGGCAGTAATGGCTGACGTAGTGCTGCCGGCGGCGAATGCTTATGAGAAGACTGGGACGTTCACTAACACCTGCGGCGATTTGCAGCTGGTGAAGAAAGCAGGAGAAGTGACGGGCACGAAATCTGATTTCGAGATGATTGTGCGCATTGCCGATGCCATAGGTTGTGACATGCGCAAGCTCGTACCTTTCGGAGGCGGAACCCGCGCCGACATGGGGCAATCGCGCGGAGCACAGTCGGGTGAGGCCGACCGGCATGCAGTGTGGCTGGAGGCGCACGGCCTCGAGCCAAAACTCAGCCCGTTCGATCCAACCGCGATTCTGGATGAGATTCAGCGCCTAGTTCCCGGCTATGACGTGTCGCGGATGAATCTGCTGGCGGGAAACTGCGAGCATACGTCGATAACCAATGCTGGGGCGAGCGCCGCGCACAGGCCGGAATCCATTTCTCCGGCGAACGATAATCTCTTTACCTCCGGCACTCTGGGTCGTTATTCGCGCGCATTGAAATCGGTACTCGAGAGTCACGAGGTAAAAACCACCGAAGTCGCGGCAGACTGACAAAGCTTTTGGAGAGGAAGCAGCATTGCCAATTGGCATTTTCATACTCGTGTCGGTGATCAAGTCGGCAATCATTCTGTTTGTCTTGCTGACTGCGGTCGCATATACGGTGTGGCTGGAACGCAAAGTCGTCGGCCACATGCAGAATCGCTGGGGGCCCACCCGCGTGGGACCATTTGGCTTGCTGCAGCCAGCGGCTGACGGGCTGAAGTTTCTGTTTAAGGAAGATCTCACGCCGCCGCACGTTTATAAGCCGCTTTTTTTGGCGGCGCCGATGATGGCCGTGATTTTCGCCCTGACTTCGATTTCGGTGATTCCGTTTGGCAACTCCATCTCGATTTTCGGGTACAGCATTCCCCTGCAAATTACCGATGTAAACATTGGATTGCTGTTGATTCTGGGCGTCACATCGATGGGGGTCTATGGTGTAGCCCTCGCGGGCTGGTCATCCAATAACAAATACTCCCTGCTCGGTGGACTCCGCGCTAGCGCCCAGATGGTTAGTTACGAAATTGCTCTTGGACTTTCGCTGGTCGGGGTACTGATCCAGTCGGGCAGTTTCAGCTTGCGCGATATCGTCGACGCCCAAGGAGGCCGATTCCTCGGCCTTATCCCACGCTGGAATATTTTCCACGGGCAGTTCATCGGCTTTTTCATTTACCTGATGGCGGCGTATGCGGAAACCAACCGCATTCCGTTTGACCTGCCGGAAGCCGAAACCGAACTTGTCGCCGGATACCATACCGAATACAGTTCTATGAAGTTTGCCATGTTCTTCATGGCGGAATACGCCAATATGATCACGGTGGCTTGTCTGGCCACACTTTTATTTTTTGGCGGATGGCGCGGACCTTTGTTTGGACCCCCTGCGCTGCGGGCGTTGCTGCCATTGTTTTGGTTTGCCGCGAAGGTTTTCTGTTTTCTCTTTCTTTACATCTGGGTGCGCGGGACGTTGCCGCGCTTCCGCTACGATCAACTGATGTCTTTTGGCTGGAAGTTTCTGCTGCCCCTCGCGATTGCGAATCTGGTGGCAACGGCGATTGCCGTCGCCTGGTAGGGAAAAGAACGTTCTCAGTTCTCGGTTCTCAGTTCTCAGTCAAGGCCTAAGAACATCGGCATCTGAGTTTTTTCTGAGAAGCGAGAACTGAGAACTGAGAACTGTTTCATGAATTTTCACCTCATTTTATTCTTGGCCTTCGGCGCAGTTTGTGTGGGCGGCGCGATCAATCTGTTGGCGCAGCGGCATCCCATCAACAGCGCTTTGTCCCTTATTGCAGTGATGGCTGCACTCGCCGGCGAATACCTTCTGCTGGGAGCGGAGTTCGTCGCTGCCGTGCAGGTCATTGTCTACGCCGGGGCAATCATGGTGCTGTTTGTCTTCGTCATTATGCTGCTCAATGCAGGCGAAGAAGAAGAGACCAAAGGGAGCCGGGTCGCCATTCTATTAGGCGTGCCGGGAATGCTGATCTCGAGCGTGCTCATGGCGTGGGTGGTGCTGCGGCGTTCGGGGACTGAAGCTATGCCGATTGGCGCGTTGCCCGGGCATCCAAAAGATATTGCTCAGCTTCTTTTTCACGATTTCCTGTTGCCCTTTGAAGTCACTTCCGTTTTGATCCTTATCGCAATCATGGGCGCCGTCGTTTTGGCCAGCAAGCCGGAATCGCAGGCCGGGAAGGTGAAGTGATGGTGCCGCTATCCTATTACTTGCTGCTCAGCGGATTTCTATTTGCCTGCGGCGTGGTTGGCTTTCTCATCAAACGCAACATCATCACTATCTTCATGTCGATTGAGCTGATGTTGAACGGGGTGAATCTTTCGTTTGTAGCGTTTGCTGCGCACTGGCACGCATTAGCCGGGCAGGTATTTGTTTTTTTTGTGATGGTGGTTGCCGCCGCTGAAGCTGCTGTCGGACTCGCGATCATCATCTCTGTGTATCGTACGCGCGAGACTTTGAACGTGGATCAGGTGAACCTGCTCAAGCTATGAACCCGACCCTCAATCTTTGGCTGATTCCGGTTCTGCCACTCGCGGGTGCTGCCATCAACGGCTTCCTGGGGAAAAGGTCTTCGCGGCGGGCCGTCACTACTGTGGCGCTCTCCTTCAGCGGCGCGGCGTTTGTAATGGCCTTGTGGGTGGCAATGCGTTTCTCCTCGTTATCGCTTCCCTACCAGGAGTTCTTCGCACACTGGATCCGCTCCGGCAGCTTCAGCGCGGATTTCGCTTTCTATCTTGACCAACTCTCGCTGGTCATGTTGTTAGTCGTAACTGGAGTGGGATTCCTGATTCACGTCTACTCCGTCGGTTACATGTGGGACGACCCTAGTTACTACCGCTTCTTCAGCTATCTCAATCTGTTCATGTTCTTCATGCTGACGCTGGTGCTGGCCGGCAACTACCTGGTGCTGTTCATTGGCTGGGAGGGAGTGGGGCTGGCGTCGTATCTGCTGATCGGGTTCTGGTTCACGAAAGATTCGGCGGCATCGGCGGGCAAGAAAGCGTTCATCGTGAACCGCATCGGTGATTTTGGTTTTCTGATTGCACTGTTCCTACTGATCAAGCACTTTGGCTCGCTGAATTTCGAGCAGGTGTTCGGCGCGGTAACTACCCTGCCGGCTGAGACCGTTGGCGCCGGACTGCTCACGACGATCGGAATCCTGCTGATGGTTGGGGCCTGCGGCAAATCCGCACAGATTCCCTTGTACATATGGCTTCCAGATGCGATGGAAGGTCCCACTCCGGTCTCAGCGTTGATCCATGCTGCGACCATGGTGACGGCGGGCGTCTACATGGTTTCGCGCTCGCACGTTATCTTTGAACGCGCGCCGAGCGCGCTTACCGTGGTTGCGATTATCGGTACGCTGACAGCGTTTTTCGCGGCGACCATCGGCATCGTGCAGACGGATATCAAGAAAGTTCTCGCCTACTCCACTGTTTCGCAGCTTGGATACATGTTTATGGCCTGCGGCGTGGGAGCATTTTCGGCCGGCATCTTCCACCTGATGACGCATGCTTTCTTCAAGGGCCTGCTCTTTCTGGCGGCGGGATCGGTGATTCATGCGATAGGCGGCGAACAGGACATGCGGAAGATGGGCGGGCTACGCACCAAGATTCCGTGGACCTTCTGGACCATGACGGCAGGCACTTTAGCGATCGCCGGAATTCCCGGTCTGGCTGGATTCTTCAGCAAAGACGAAATCTTGTGGCGGGCCTACCAGGCGAGCTGGGCTTACTGGCTTGTGGGTCTGGTTACCGCATTCCTCACTTCGTTCTACATGTTCCGGCTCTGGTTTCTGACTTTCTTCGGAGAGTATCGTGGCGAGGCCGCTGGCGACAATCACGGAAGTCATGCCGCGCACGATGCGCACGGAGCTCACGGTCACGGCGGGATTCATGAAAGTCCGCGGGTGATGGTGATCCCGCTGGTAATTCTGGCGGTGCTCTCGGTGATTGGCGGATACGTTGGGGTACCCGGCTCTCTGGGCGGCGACAATCGATTCAATAAATTTCTCGGTCCAGTCTTTCATGACAGCGCTCCTGCGGGGGCTCAGCAGGCTGCGATGGGCGAGAAGGGCGCGCCGGAGCAGGAGACCGAAGGGCCGGAGCCAAAGACGGGCGTTTCAACCGACTTAATGTTCACGGCGATTTCAGTGCTGGCGGCGCTGCTCGGTTTGGGACTAGCCTGGCTGTTTTATTACCGCAGTCCGGAGTTGCCGGACAAGATTGCAGCTTCCCTGTCAGGCGCATATCAGGTGCTCGTACACAAGTACTATGTGGACGAATTGTATGCGGTGCTGTTCGTCAAGCCGCTGATCGATGGCTCGACTCGAATTTTGTGGCAAGGAGTGGATCGAAATCTTATCGACGCCGCGGTGAATGAGGCGGGCGACGGGGCGCGCCACGTTTCCGACGAGGTTCGCCATATGCAATCCGGCAACATTCGCTCGTACGCCGGGTGGATTTCCGCGGGCTCGGCGGCAGTGATCGCCTTCATGATCTGGATGTGGATGGAAGTCCGATGAGCACCGATAATCTCAGTTCCATCATTCTCACTTTGGTGACATTCGTACCGCTGGCGGGCGGATTGCTGCTGATGCTGTTGCCGCGCCGTGACCGCGACATCCGCATCTTCGCGCTGGTCATTTCACTGCTGACGTTTGTTCTGTCGTTGCATCTGCCCGTCTATTTTCACCGCGCCCAGACTGATTTTCAGTATCAGATCGATAGGCAGTGGGTTTCCACTCCGAATATTCACTACCACATGGGAGTAGACGGGATTTCTCTTTGGCTGGTGGTGCTTACTACATTTCTTACGCCGCTGTGCGTGCTGATTTCCTGGAATTCAATTCATGAGCGGGTGAAGGAATTTTTTATTCTGTTGCTCATCTTGGAAACCGCCCTAATCGGCGTATTCACGTCTCTTGACTTGTTTCTCTTTTACTTCTTCTGGGAAGCCACACTGATCCCCATGGCATTGCTGATTGGCATTTTCGGCCATGAGCGCAAAGTTTACGCAGCGGTGAAGTTCTTTATGTACACCATGATCGCCTCGGTGTTCATGCTGGCGGCGATCCTCTGGCTGTACGCGCATACCGGCAGTTTTGACTTTGTGGTGATTTGCAAGCAGATTGCCATCGGAGCCGTGCCGCAATTTCCGGCTGCGGCTCAGTGGCTCTTCCTCGGATTCTTTCTGGCATTCGCAGTCAAAGTTCCTCTATTTCCTTTCCATACGTGGTTGCCTGATGCGCACGTGGAGGCTCCCACGGCGGGATCCGTTCTGTTGGCTGGGGTTCTGCTCAAGATGGGCACCTATGGACTGCTGCGCTTCAATCTAGGATTGTTCCCCGAACAGTCGCGGCACAACGCCCCCTGGATAATGACGCTCGCGTTGATCGGCATTATCTATGGCGCGTTGGTAGCGATGGTCCAGCCCAACATGAAGAAGCTGATCGCGTATTCATCGGTCAGCCATCTTGGATTTGTGGTGCTTGGAATCTTCAGCTTTACGCAGGCTGGCCTGAACGGCGCGATATTCGTCATGCTGGCGCATGGTATTTCGACCGGCGGATTATTCATGCTGGCGGGTATCTTGCACGAACGCCGTCATACGTACGAGATCAGCGAATTCGGCGGACTGGCTTCGCCCATGCCCCTGTATGCCGCGTCGTTTCTAGTGATCGCACTGGCATCGGTGGGTCTGCCGCTGCTGAACGGATTCGTCGGCGAATTTCTCGTGTTGAGCGGCGCCTTCCAGGCCAGAGCCGTTTTCGGGATACTCGCCGCCACGGGAATGATTTGGAGCGCGGTCTATCTGCTGTGGATGTATCAGCGAGTGTTTTTTGGCAAGGTCACACACCCAGTGAACAGTTCGCTCAGCGATCTGTCTGGATTCGAGAAGGTAGCGGTGTGGCCGTGTGCCGCGGCGGCGCTGGTTATGGGAGTAGCTCCCATCTTGTGGCTGGGAGCAATTGACCCGGCAGTTCAGAACGCACTCACTCCCCTTGCGCGAGTGGCAAGCCGGGTGGTGGGTCGATGATTGCTGAGAGCATCAATGCAAACTTCGTTCCGGCATACTCGCTGATACTGCCTCAAGGTGACGATTATCTTCGCATCCTGCCGGAGATTGTTCTGTCCGTTTTCGGCATGATTGTGATGTTGCTCGAGCCTTTGCTCGACGAAAAGAAAAGTCAGAAAGTTTTGGGGCTGATCGCACTCGGCGGAACCCTGGCGGGGATTTGGGCGACACGGTTCATGGCGCAGTCTCCGGGACTGGCCTTCTGGAACACCGTGCAGGTGGATGGATTCAGCGTTTTCTTCCATGTACTGGTAATTGCGATTGCCGCCGTCGCGATCCTCAGTTCCTACGAATATATGGCCGTGCAGAGGATCCGCGCGGGGGAATATTATGCTTTGATCCTTTTCAGCGTGGTCGGCATGGCGCTGATGTCGTCGGCCATCGAACTGGTTCTGATTTTCATCGCGCTCGAGATTTCCTCCATCTCTTCATACGTGCTGGCGGGATTTCGGCGGCGCGAGGCTTCCAGCGCGGAATCGTCGCTTAAATACTTTCTGCTGGGCTCATTCGCGACGGCGTTTTTCCTCTACGGAGTAGCGCTGATGTTTGGCGCCACGGGCTCAACCAATATTGATCAGATCAGCAGAACGTTACGGGCTGGGCCGATTCCATTGCTGGCCTTCGTGGCTGTGGCGTTCATGTTCGTAGGCCTGGGCTTCAAAGTGGCGGCCGCTCCGTTTCACATCTGGACGCCGGACGTATACGAGGGAGCGCCCGCGCCCGTTGTGGGTTTCATGTCGACCGCGCCCAAGGCTGCCGCCTTTGCGGTTTTGTTGCGCATCGTTTTCGTGATTAACGTACATGCCCTATTCTGGGTAATTTGGGTTGCGGCTGCGCTCTCCATGACTTTGGGCAACCTGGGCGCGATGGTGCAGGATAATGTGAAGCGTTTGCTGGCTTATTCCTCGATTGCCCATGCGGGCTATTTGCTGGTTGCGTTCGCGGCCTCGCCCGACCCGGGAACTTCGGCAGCCATGTTCTACACCGCTGCCTATGCTGCCATGAACTTAGGTGCGTTTGCCGTGGTAAGCCACTTCGCCAATGCGGGCGAACGGTACGTAACTCTCGAGGACTATGAAGGCCTGGGGCGCAGTTCCCCGCTGCTGGCAGCGACGCTCACCATCTTTTTGCTGTCATTGATTGGAATTCCAATGACTGGCGGATTTTTTGCCAAGTTCTATGTGTTTAGCGCGGCGGTGAAAGCTAACCTGATTTGGCTCACGGTCATCGGCGTCCTCAACAGTGGCGTAGGCGCTTACTACTACCTGCGCATCATTGTGAGGATGTACATGCGCGAATCGCGGAAGGAAGTTCCAGTGACTCCTGTGCCATTTGCGCCCCGGCTCGCTATCGCAGTATGCCTTGCTGCGACTATCTATCTCGGAGTATTTCCTGGCTCCGTGTTGCAATACGCCCAGGACTCAGCTAAACAGCTCGTGCAGCAGCCTGTGCCCAAAATTCCATCGCCCGCGCCTTCGCGAACGCCGCTGCAAACCTCTAACTAACTAGCTAATACCCGCGAAACCTGATTGCTTCTTAATTCTGAGAATTAGGCGCGATTGGGAATCAAGGGAACGAATCGCACGAGCTCACGAAGCGAGATCACGGGCAGGCCATTGACCATTCGAATAAATTGCAGCTGCTGCGAGTCGTCTGTACCTACCGGAATAATCATTCGACCGCCATCTGAAAGTTGCGCGAGCAGCGCAGGAGGCAACACGGGAGCGGCGGCGGAAACCAGGACTGCATCGAAAGGAGCGGAGGCGGGCAGACCGAGGGTGCCATCGCCAGTGAGAATTCGGGCGTTAGTATAGCCGAGCATGGCGGTAACTTCGCGGGCGCTATCGGCGAGGGCCGGATGACGTTCGATGGAGAACACTTCTGCGGCAAGTTGCGCGAGCAACGCGGTTACATAGCCGGAGCCGGTGCCAACTTCGAGAACCTTGTCGGTGGCCTTGAGTTGAAGAGACTCGAGCATTAGGGCAACAATGTAGGGCTGAGAAATAGTCTGTCCGTCGCCGATGGGAAGAGGATGGTCTTCGTAGGCCTGGGCGCGGTAGGGTTCAGAAACGAATTGCTCGCGGGGAACGCGAAGCATGGCGTCCAAGACGCGCGCGTCAGAGATTCCGCGGGCACGGAGTTGCGAGTCGACCATGTGTTGCCGTGCGGAAGTTGGATCAGCCATGAGTTCGGAATTCAGGCTTTAGGGTTTCGGCTCAACCATGGACCGAAGCCGGCTTCACCACAATTATTAATCACTTTTTGCGAGTGCGAACACGGAGGTCAAAGCTGACGACTCCGTTCTGGTCGCGCGTGCCGACGGCGGAAACGTTGCGATTCACATAGTACTCTCCCTGAATGATCTGCTCCGAACTCTGCGATACGTTGGTCGAGTAGGTGATAGAGATGTGATTGGCAAATTCTTGCTCGATGGTGATCTGGGGGCCGTTGCTGATGGGGTTAGTCTCCGTGGTGAGTCCCTGAGGATCGATCTTGATATTGCTGGCGCCGAATAGGCGTTGCAGTCGGTTGCTCACGGTTGTGTTCAGTGCCTGACTAAGGATGAGCGCGGTGGCCTGGTCCGAAAAAGCGCTTTGCCCTGATTGCTCCTGGAGTTGCGCTGATTCCTCGTTGGTGCGGCCGAGCGCGAGAAGAGCAATGATGTCGGATTTGGGCAGCGGTGGTTCCGAGCGATAGTTGATGTTGAGTCCGCGGTCGGGCGTCCCGGTAATCGTAATGTTGAGCTCATAGTCGCGAACGTGAGTGGACGCCTGCAGATTGAGCTGAGGCTCGATGGCGACGGGATTCGCGAAAGTGATGTCGCCGCGCTCAAGGGTGAAACGGGTGCCGTGAAAAGTTGCTTGACCCTCCAGAATATCGACGCGGCCGAGAACAGCGGGACGGCCTATGGAGCCGCGGATGTGGAGGTCGGCGTCGCCCGAAAGACGGGCGATCGCCGTACGCATCTGGAGTTCGGGCGCGGTCTGGACGTGGATGTCGAGCTTGATGTTGTAGAGTGGGGAGTTTGCGGATGCGACGGTGGAAAACTGGCGGCTACGCTCGAGATAAGCGCTGAAGTCAAAGCCTGGCGTAACGGCAATCTTGTTGATGATGATGTCGCCAGAGACCGTAGAGGCGGAGCGCGATCCGACCCAGTGCAGTTCCGCGTCCGCGGTGGAACTTACGCCGGGGGGGTAGCGCATACGAACCTCCTTGGCGGTCGCGGTGAGATTGAAATTGAGTTGCTGGTTGAGGTAGCTGGCGTCCCCTTTGAGGTCGAGCATGCCTCCGCCAGTACGCGCGGTGAGCGCCTCGATATGCACATGATCGCGAGTGAACTGGAGCGATCCGTTAAGTTCGGTCAAGCCACTGGGCACTCCGGCGTAGGCGAGCGACGAGTTCGTCACCTGAAGACGGCCCTGAGGAAAAGGGTCTGCAAGCGTACCGCCGACGGTCAGGTTCATGGCGACGACACCCGAAGCCGTGAAGTTGGGATCGAAGGTAGAAAGCAGTTTGAGATCGAGACGACCATCAGCGGTGAGATCGAGAGCCTTGTCGCCTGAAAATTGTACCGACCCGTGAGCTGTGAGGTCAGTTCCATCGCCCAGAAGGTGGAATTGCTGAATCTCAACTGACTGATGAGCAAGCGAGAAGCGAATGGGATCCTGATTATGAAGTTTAACGTTTTCGACATCGAGGGCGAGAGCGGTTAAATTACCATCGACAATCCAGTTACCGGGCTGGCGGAGTGGGCCTCGCAAATCCAGAGAGCCGTCGACAGCAGAATGTCCCATAAGCTTTCCGCGGAAGTAGGAGCGCCAGAAGGCGTCGAGATCGAGCTGGTCCATTTGAAAGATCAGGTGCGTGGGATAACTATCGCGCAACTGAACATTGCCGCTGACCAATAATGAACCATGCTGGAAGTGAGAATTTCCGGTCAGACGTAATTGACCACCTTGCGTAACCGCTTGCAAGTCGAGATCACCAGCGAGTTCGTGATCAAGAGTCAGACTGCGAAGGTGGACACTTCCATCGATGGAAGGCGCGTCAGGAGTGCCCGATCCTTTGAGAACGAAATCGGCGCGTCCTTCAATGGAAAGACGATCGGAGTGAATCTGGCGAACTTGAGTGAGATCGAAATTATTGCCAGCGACGTCGAAGTGGAAAACGCGATTGGCAATATTGTAAGCGGCGCTTCCAGTAACGACTGAATCATCGTGAAATAGATGCATGTTATCGAAGGCGATTTCGCTCCGGTTGGCGTGGAAATTAGAGTCGAATTGCCGAACGGTCTCGCCATAAGCCAACGCGTTGGTCACGTGAATTCGTCCGTCGGCGTGAGGATCGGAGACAGTACCGCCGGCTTGCGCCAGGAGATCGGCTTTGCCCAGGACAGGATAGTTGTATCCAGCGAGTGCCTGAACAGCGACCAGGTCGGCGTTGTGGAGGTTGGTGTGGATGCTGAAAGTGCTATCGCCGGTAAGATGGCCATGTTGCAATGCGGCCGAGGCGTCGAGTTCAGCAGACGTGTCCTCTCGCCGCAATTTGGCGTTGTGAAGGGCGATGGCCTGGAAGGAAAGCTGGAGCGAAGTGGAAAGCGAATCCCAGTGAGTTTGCAATTGATGCCTTCTGGCTGTAGCGGGCAGCGTGACGTCGAAGTCGTCGACTACAAGACTACCAGCGATCTGAGGAGAAAAGAACGCCCCGGTCATGTTGCCATTGAAGGTAGCTGTGCCATTCAGGGCGACTGGAAACAAGGCTGGACCGCGAAGGGCAGAAATAAATGGCAACCAATCGGCCAGACTCGAGGTGGAAACGGAGAGACGAACTGCAGACGCGGCCGACAACGTGCCAGAGGCTTGAACGCGGCTGGCTGGAGTGCTCAGGGTGAAGTGAGGAAGGTCCAGAGTTTCATTGCCTGCATGATAGACGCCGTCGGCATGGGCGCTGATTGAAAGCTGGTCGCGGGCAGCGTTTGGCGAGGGCGTGAGATCCAGAGTGAATTGCATTTCTGCGTCGCGCGGAGTTCCGTTCCAACGAGTTTCGAGAGTGCCAGAGGCTGAGGCGGCAGGATGGAAGTCCGGAAATGGATGAGCCGGAGCATTGAGGGCGACGGCAAGCTCTTCCGCAGAGAGGTCGCGCACACGAATATTAACGAAACCGGTTTGGATTGGAGGCGGTTTCAGCTTGCCAGCTTTCTGGCGGGACTTGTCCTGGGGACGAACCGCAGATATAACCGCGGTCTCAAGAGCTTTTCGTGCAGCGGGCGAAAGCTGCTGTGCTGGCGAGAGCCACTGATTCAATTCGGCATCGCCGGTGAAGCTACCGCCGAAAATCTTTCCTTCCAGCCTGGAGAGTTTAACTTGCTGGTCTGTTACAGAATAGCCGGTGCCTAGAGAAGCTCTGGAGAATAAAATCTGATCGTCCTGCCAAGCGAGATTCTGGAGGGTGAGCAGTCCATTGGTGGAGAACCGGTCGAGTGACCAGTCGCCCTGTCCTTTAAGTTCGAGAACCCCAGCGCGAAGATCGCGGCGGCGGGCGATGGACGCGACTTCGGTGAGATCGAGTTGAGCATCGTAGGGCCCCCGAAGATGTGGACGGCGAAAGTCAGTGACTTGGCCCGTGGCGGAAAGATGAGAGTGGCCGGAGTTCAATTTGAATGAAGTAACCAGGGCAGAGTTCGAGCTGAGACTGAACTCCATCGCGGTCATCCAGGCGAAGGGGCGGCAGTTCAAAAGTTTGGTGTCGACCAGGCCTAGTAGCAGGCGTCCATCATAACGCCTGCCGAGAAACGAGTAGTCCATTCGCAGCGAGGTGTCGCGAGCGATAAAGTCAAGAGGGATGTTCTGATCGTCCCAGAGTATCTGGCCATGGCGAAGTTCAAAATGATCGATGGAGAGGGCGAAAAGCTTCTCGAATGGAGTCTGGCCACTCTCGGGGCCAACTTTTCGCGGTGGAAAATTGCTGCTGCCGTCTGGATAGAAGACTACGTGGATGATGGGGTGCTCAAGAATAACTTCATTGAAGGCGAGCTCGGAGCGGAGCAGAGAGCTAATTTTCAGGCGAGCGACAATGCCATCCGCATGGGCGAGAGGCACCCCGGTAGCTGACTCTCGACCGTGGACAGTTATGTCGCGCACCTCGGCCTGCAGGCGAAAAGGAATGGTATGAATGCTGGCAATTTCGGCGCGACCTCCCGTGATGCGCTCGACTTCGGCAACCAGGCGGCGGCGGACCAGCACCTGGAAAGACTCGGTATTGACGTAAATGAACAGGCCGAGCGCAGCGAGGAATGGAGCCGCGAAAATAAAAAAACCATACTTCCACCAGCGGCGACGGGCGGGCTTGCTGGGGGGGCGCTTGGTCACTGGGATTGGACTACGGGGTCGTTGGCAGAGGGCGTGACGCCGGGAATATGGACCTGGCCTTCGGAGCGCAAGGTTTGCAGCCAGGAGACAAGCAACTCGCTGACTTTTTCTTGGGTAAGCAGCTCGCGAATCTTGGCGGAGACTTCGGCAAGAGGAACTTCGGATGATCCGGCCTGCTTTAGCTGGGGAACAAACTGGTCCCGATAATAAGCCTCGATCGACTTGGAATCAATCTGCACGGCAGGACGAAGGCGGGCGTCCACCAGACGCATCAGGTCGATTTGCTGCCGCACGTGAGCAAGAAGATCTTTCTCGGCGAGGTGATATTGGGCAAGAAGCGCCTGCCACGCCTCCGGGGATGCGGCCTGAGGATAGAGCTTGCGTGCTTCGGCGACACGGGCCGCCACCTCGGCATCCGTGGCATGAGCAAAGTCGGCAGATCTCATTTGCTCGCGAAGAAGCTCCTGATCGATGAGACGGTCGAGAATGGCGCGACGATCATCATCGCTGAACTGCGAGATGGATCGGTTGGTAAGCAGAGCTTCGTAGCTGAGACCTTCGTCCCAGTCGGAGTGCAGAATAACATGGCCGTTAACGACAGCGATGATGCGGTCGATCACTTCGGACGCAGCGCGGGGGACGACGCATAGTGTGACGAGAAATATGGCAAACGCCGCCAGGATAACCGCCGTCTGAGTTTGAATTCTGCTTATCAAAATGGCTGACCTATACTGAAGAAGACGTTGAAATGCCGCAAGCGCTGGGTTTCGAAGTCGCCTGTGAGAATGCCCTTTGAGTTGACCAGACCCTGAAAATACGACGTTGGATTTAGATTGTACCCGAAGTCGAAGCGCAGGGGTCCAATTGGAGTCTTATATCGCAGCCCGAGGCCCACGGCGTGAGAGGTGTAATCGTAGCCGCTGTTGTTGAAATAGGTCATGCACGACTGCAGGGGCACACCGCCGGGCTGCAAACATTCCGAGGGGTTGGGCTGGTGCCAGCGCAAGGAGCCCTTCAGCATGTCGTGACCGGCCGTGAAGACATTCCCCATATCGTGAAAGATGGCGAAACCGAAACCCTCACCGAGATAAGGCAAGCTAACCGTAGGAAAGCGCAGTTCCTCACTGTTGACGAACAGTGCCGAGCCGCCGACGGGAAAACCGGAATCAGGATCGCGAGGTCCTGCCTGGTTTAACCCGAAACCGCGGTGAGAGTTGCCGCCGCCAGCAAAAAAAAGTTCAGGCAATGGAATGACGGTAATTCCCTGACTGCAAGACGTGGTTAGGTTGGTGACTTCACAAGCTCCGGGCGGCAGAACTCTGGTGCCGCGGTAAGCTTGTTCCAAACCGAGGGTGGTAGAACGAGCAAAGACGAATTTGTGGTCGGTGCGACCAAAGGCATAGTAGGTGGCATCCTGGGTGAGAGTGCGGGCGTAATCGGCCTGAGAACCGAAGAAACTTGATGCGGCGAAAGCGTCAAGCGTGAAATATTGGCCCTTAGTGCTTTCTAGTGGATTATCCCGTTTGTCGCGGATGAAGGTAAAGCCCGGACCCCCGACAACAGCTGGCAAGGAAAACAAACTAAATTCGGCGGGTGAAAAGTTCGCGGCAAAGTTGCTGGCTTTTACACGACGGTAGTCGAAGCGGTAAGTGATGGACGTAGCGTGGTTAGTCTGCTGCTTGCCGATTTCCTGGCGGACATCGATTTTGCCTTCCAGTCGCTGTGAGGTGAAGGTGGCCACGTCCAGACTGTTGTTGTAGAAAATTGTGTAGAAAACCTTGAAGCGGCCGTTGTTGAAGAGCTTAGGGATCTCGTAGCTGATAAGTCCGCGCTGCTGCAGGCGTCCGACGTGAGACTGGAAGGTTAAAGTCTGGTCACGGCCACCCACATTGAGGCGCGTGATATCGAATTCCACGCGCGGACTCACTCCAGTCGCGCCCGCGGGAGCCCTGGCCCCGGAGGGCAGACCAGTTTCGAACTCCAGGCCAAGCCCATAAGTGAAGGTGTAGCGCTTTGCTTCCTGCACCTGGACTAGAACGTTCTTCTGGGGATCAGAGCCTTCCGAATTCTGGACGCCAGTGTCGACCTGGTTAAAGATGCCGAGGTCATAAAGCTTGCTCTGGGTGGCGAGAAGATCCTGCTGGCTGAGAGGCTGGCCGGCAACCACTTGAATTTCGCGCTGCACAACATAGTCGCGGGTGTGATCGAGTCCGGCGACCAGAACCTGATTCACAAAAAATTGTTCTCCCTCCTGAATGTTGTAGGTAACATCTTCGCGGTTGGGCTGACTTGGCGAAGGCTTAGTAATAATGTCGAGGGTGGCGTGGGAAAAACCGTGATTGAAGTAGAAATTGAGGATCGCCTCGCGATCATTGGCGAGATTTTGCTCGGAGTACGGCTGACCTTCGCGGGTGTTGAGCTCAGGAAACGCCTTGGCATCAAACGTCTTGTTGCCCACAATGCGGAACGTACCGACTAGAGTCTGTGGGCCCTCTTCAATATGAATATGAACGGCTAGATGGTTCGGCACACCCTGATAGTTATCGTCAATCTTCGTTTCAATTTTGGCCTGCCGGAATCCATTGGAGATATACAAGGCCTGCAGGGCAGCGACGTCACTCTTGAGCAGGGCGCCGCTGAAGCGTCCCTGGGAAAAGAACCTGCCGGCGGGCTGAATCTGCAGACGCTGGCGAATTGTTTTCCTGGAAAAATATTTATTCCCGCTGATATCGATGAGCACGAACTTATGCACGGGGCCAGGATTGATGTGGTAAATGACGCGAAGCATGTCGGGGCCGGTTTCTTTCTGAATTTCGACTGAGGCGTCGAAGCGGCCGCGGCTTTGCAGGTAATCCAGGAGGTTGTTTTTGCCCTCGTTCAGAAGGTCCTCGTCGACAGCGTTCTCCTCGTAGACGGGGATTTCCTTTTTCAACACGCTGTGGCTGATGGAGAATCCTACAGCATAGATGATCACTACGGGTCCGGGTTCCAGTAGATAGGCATAGTCGACGGAATTAGAGTCGGGATGATATGTCTGCTCCGCTATGGAAACCTGAGCCAAGACACGATGCTGCTTCTGAAGTTTTTTGCGCAAGCGCTGAAGCGAATTGGTCACACGGGCGGCGGTAATGCGATCGCCAGGATGCATTCGGGCTATGTCCTCAACCTGGCTCTGAGAAAAAGCTGAGTGTCCCTCGACCTTAACCTCACCCACGCGGGCGGATTCTCCTGCTGTGATGTGGAAGAGGATGTTGACCTGTTGGGTGGCAGCATTGGCTGTGGTTTCCGCGGTGACACGCGCCCGATAGTAGCCGTTCTCCTGCATGAGTTGGCGGATGTTTTGCAGGGCGCGGTTGAGTTTGTCGAGAGTATAGAGTTCGCCAAGCTGGAACTTCGAAGCATTGACGATTTGATTGTAGTTGGGGTGGCCGGGGGCGCCTTCCACGTCGACCGCGCCGACAAAATAGTTGGGTGAAGTCCTGAATATGAGATCAAGACCGGCGCCCGAAACGGTTACTTCGGCTTGGACATCGGCAAAGCGTCCTGTAGCGAAAAGCGCGCGAATGCTCTCGCGCACCTGGTCGGGATCGAGCGGTTGGCCAGCTTTTTGCGGCAGCATTTGGAGCAAGCGGTCGGCGTCCCGCACGCCGGGCAGTTCGATAGTTTGGACAGTGCGTCCGGCGTACGCCGACATCGAGGCAAGAGCTGAGGAGGGTTCGGCGGTTTGTTGTTCTTGAGAAGATTGTGGGAAAGCGGGTGGGACCGCTCCAGCACGGGCAGCCGGAGCGAGCGCAGCGATGATCAACATCACGAATGACGCGTACCGTCTCAGCAAATAGTGTCCTTGGGCCCGTTGCCTTTATACGATGAAGCGCGGCAGTCCCGTGTTGTATCCACGGCTGGCAGTCTGCAGCAATTGCAAACACTTATAATAAAGGTTTTGCTGGGAAAGACTGGTGACCTCCTTGAGGCAGGGCGTGCAGCAACAAAAGTTCGAGGAACGATATTCGCGACAGATTCTTTTTCGCGGAATCGGGAAGCGGGGGCAGAGCCAACTCGCGGCGGGACGAGTTGCGATTGTGGGGTGCGGAGCGACCGGCTCGGCGCTGTCGTCATTGTTGGCGCGCGCCGGAGTGGGAATGCTGCGCATTATCGATCGCGACTACGTCGAAGCCAGCAATCTGCAGCGGCAGTCGCTCTTTGAAGAAAGCGACGCAGCCGAATCGTTGCCCAAAGCAATTGCAGCGGCGCGAAAGATTGCAGCGTTCAATTCGGAAATTTTGGTCGAGGGGCGGGTCGAGGACGTGATCCCCTCGAATATTGATGTACTCCTTGAAGGAGTGGATGTAGTTGTCGATGGCACAGACAATTATGAAACGAGGTATTTAGTCAACGATTATGCGGTGAAGAAGTCTCTGCCGTGGATTTATGCCGCGGCTGTGGGCAGTTACGGAGTGACGATGAATATATTGCCGGGAAGGTCTGCGTGCCTGGCATGCATTTTTCCGGATACTCCACAGGGCATGGTCGAGACTTGCGAGACCTTGGGCATATTGAATACCGTAGTTAGTCTGGTGGCCTCCGTTGCGGCCACTGAAGCCATGAAATTGCTGGTCGGAGGTGTGACTGCAAAGCAGTTGCGCCAGACGCTATGGTCGTTCGATGTGTGGACTAACGAGCACGCGGAGATCGCCGCGGCGCGTCCGCGGCCAGACTGCCGGGCATGTGGGCGGCATGATTTCGTGCATTTGGCGGGCGAGGGACGTCCACACATCACGATGTGCGGAAGGAACTCGGTGCAGATTCATGAGCGCTCCCGACCGATTGATTTTGCCGAGATGCATCAGCGCCTGGAAACGCACGGAGCGGTACGGCACAACGAATTTGTATTGAAGTTCTGGCGCGAGCCCTACGAGCTCACACTGTTTCCCGATGGGCGAGCCATCGTCAAGGGCACTACCGACACAGGCATTGCGCGCAGCCTCTACGCGCGGTATGTGGGAAACTGAGTGATCTGGTGCGAAGGATCTGGTGTTCAAGCCTGTTATTTTAACGGCGGCACATACGGAATATACTGCGCAAACAACCAGCACAGAAAGAACACGACCGGTATGTGAACCATTAACTGCAGCACGCCATACCCCACAACGTCCCGGGCTTTCAATTTCAAAATGCCCAGCAGCGGCAGCATCCAGAAAGGGTTGACCAGGTTGGGCAGCGCCTCTGCCGCATTGTAGATCTGGACCACCCAGCCAAGATGTACCCGATGCAGATTGGCTGCCTGCAAAACATAAGGTGCTTCGATCACCCACTTGCTGCCGCCAGATGGGATAAATACTCCGAGTACCGCTGAGTACATCGCCACCAGCAGGGGATAAGTATTGTGCGTGCTGATGGAGACGAAAAGTTTCGACAGCGCATCTGCGATTCCGGTTCCTACAATCATTCCGAAGATCACCGCGTAAAACGGAAACTGGATCAACACACCGCCTGTGGCAGGAATACACTCGGTAACCGCGCGCATAAAGCGCTTGGGACGCCAGTGCAATAAAAGCCCAACCGTGATGAACATCAGGTTGTAAGTGTTAAGGTCGAGCGCAGCCAGCGCTCCTTGCGCAGAGGTACGGAAAACATCGATCAGATAATAGCAAAGCAAGGCGGCCACCAAGATATTTAGCAGCGGGCTGTACTCGAGCCACTCTCCAGGTTTGCTACGGACTTCAAGGCTGGGGCGGATGGGTTCGTACTGGATCCCGTAGGATTCGGCGGTGCGCGCGTTCTCTGGCGAGGGAGTGGACAAATAAGCAATGAGAACCGAGAGCACGATCAGGATTGCTGTTGTGGCGATGCTTTGCCACAGGAAGAGAGTTTGAGTAAGCGGAATCAGTCCGCTGATGTTGAATAGAGACGGCGGCATGGCGGATTTGGTAGCCATAAGCATGGCGGCGGAAGATGACAGGCCCATGGCCCAGACGGCTCCGAGACCAAGGTACGCAGCGGCGCCGGCGGCGCGATAGTCCATGCCTTTGACACGGTGAGCGAGTTCGCGGACGAAAAGTCCACTGAAGATCAGGCTCAGACCCCAGGAGATCAGCGAGGTCAGCATGGAGAACAGTGCAACGAGCGCGACAGCTCCTCGCGGCGTTTTTGGAATTGCGGCTAAAGCGCGGATGGCGCGATAGACGAGCGGAGTGGAGGCAACGACATAGCCGCCGACGATGATCATCACCATCTGCATGGTGAAAGGGACCAAAGCCCAGAAATTCTTTCCGCCTTGGACGGCGAGCTTGGAGGGGCTCTGATGCAGCAATAGGCCGACCACAAAGACCACCACGATTCCGAGAAGCGCGAAGACTAGAGGATCGGGAAACCAGCGCTCGCTCCATTTGGCGAGCCCGAGGCCTAAGCGGACAAGGCCTTGTTCTCCAGTTGGGGCTGGGTTTACAGCTTGCGTAGCAGGCTGCGGATTTTGTGGCATGGGCATCGCGTTCCTTTTAATGCGCCTGCTGTGAAGGGTTGTTGCTTTGAGTTGCAAGATCTTGTACCGAAATTTCGATACCTGACATCTTGACGACCTGGAAGTCGAGGCTCACGTGGTCTGAGGCGTCTCTGGGCCCGTAAGTGACATTCAGATGTTTCGGGGTTATCCATTCCATCTTCACATTCATCGTCGGATATTGTTGGGTGAACCCCAACACCTCGGTTGCCGGATCCGGTCTCCTGAGGAACTTCAAAGTCACAGTGGTGAAATCATAGGCCGTGGGGCCGCCTCCTTCTGATCGACTTGTAGCTGTGGCAAGCCTCAGCCCATCCGGAGATCGGGCCTCTGATGACCAGGTGGTCTCGCCATCGTCACAACTGAGACCTAAGACGCACAGTCCAATAATTATTATGAGCGGAACCATCATGCGGAGCGCAAGACAACTGTTGTTTGCCGCCGAGGGTAAGGAAACAGTCGAGCTTCGCTCGACCGGACAGCCGGCGGCGGCTTTCCCCACATAGAACCTCTCGGCACTTGAAACATCAGAATCTCTTAGCATTTAAGAAATGGTCCGGAAACGAATACGCCCGACATTGTAGCGCGTGTTCCGTGCAACGAAAGTTGTTTGTGCCGCATTCTAAAATGGGTGTAGGATGCCTTCGATTGGGCTGGCAGGATCGGCCACTTCCTGCCTCTTGGAGCGATTGATGAACACTTTCCCGGTATTGTTGGGTGCGTTGTGCGTGTACGCGATTGCCTACCGTTATTACAGCGCGTTCATAGCTGCGAAGGCGCTGGCCCTCGATGACCGGCGTACGACGCCGGGCCACGCGTATGCGGATGGACACAATTATGTGGCTTCGCCAAAGTGGGTGCTCTTCGGGCATCACTTTGCGGCCATCGCGGGAGCAGGTCCGCTGATTGGACCCACTTTGGCGGCGCAGTTCGGATTCGCGCCGGGCTTTTTGTGGCTGCTGATCGGCGCGGTGCTATGCGGGTGCGTGCAGGACTTCACCGTCCTGGTGGCTTCGGTGCGTCATCGCGGGCGTTCGGTGGCAGATGTTGCACGCACCGAAATCAGTCCGTTTGCAGGCCTGGTGGCGATGATCGCGGTCCTCTTTATTCTTCTGGTGACGCTGGCTGGACTTGGCATTGTGGTAGTGAATGCGCTTTCGAACAGTCCGTGGGGAGTCTTTACGATCGCTATGACGATTCCCATCGCGGTGATCATGGGATGGTGGATGTTCAAGAGTCACGCCGGAAAGATTCAAGTTGTTGGTCCCAGCATTTTTGGCGTGGTGCTTTTGCTCGCCAGCGTGATCGCGGGGCACTGGGTGGCGCAGACTCCATGGGCAGGAGCGCTTACGTTTACACCCCATCAGATTACGATTCTGATGGGCATCTACGGATTAGTGGCGTCAGTACTTCCGGTCTGGCTCGTGCTCGAGCCGCGCGATTATCTCTCAACCTACGTTAAGCTGGGGACGATTGCCGTCCTGGTAATCGGCGTTTTCGTGGTGCATCCCAATATTCAGTTTCCCAATTTCACGCAATATGTGCATGGGGGCGGACCGATCATCAAAGGGACCTTGTTTCCATTCTTATTTGTGACGATTGCTTGCGGCGCGATCTCGGGCTTTCACTCGCTGGTATCGTCCGGCACGACGCCGAAGATGCTGGATAAGGAGACTGACGCGCGTTTCATCGGATACGGCGCCATGATTGCCGAGTCGCTGGTGGGTGTACTGGCTCTCATCGCGGCGTGCTCGCTCGCTCCGGGAGATTATTTTGCCATCAATACCACGCCGGCAGTATTTAGCCATTTGGGGCTGAGCACGGTCAATCTGGACATGTTCTCGCGCGAAGTGGGAGAGCATTTGGCGGGACGCACGGGAGGCGCGGTTTCGTTGGCGATTGGTATGGCACAGATATTTCGAGGATTGCCGGGGATGGCGACGCTGATGGGCTACTGGTATCACTACGCCATCATGTTCGAGGCTCTTTTCATTCTGACCACAGTGGATACGGGAACGCGCGTGGCCCGCTATGTGTTGCAGGAACTCATGGGCAAAGTGCACAAGCCATTCGGGAACAGCTCGTGGCTTCCGGGAAATCTGCTGACCAGCTTTTTTGTGGTAATGGGGTGGGGCTATTTGATCTATACGGGGAATATTTCTACGATATGGCCGCTGTTTGGAACCGGCAACCAGTTGCTGGCTACTATCGCGCTGGCGGTGGCGACTACCTTCCTTATTAACATGGGCAAGCAGAAATATGCATGGATCACGGCCCTCCCGATGTGCTTTGTGGGCGTTACCACACTGACGGCAGGAGTGCTTTCGATCAAGAACATTTTCTGGCCATTGACCTCGAAGCCGGGGATGGTATTTACCGGGTACCTGGATACGGTTCTCATGAGCATCTTTATTGCGGGCGTGATTCTGGTGGTCTTCGATGCGGCTCGGCGTTGGATTGCAGTGCTCAAGGGCGCACCTGCGCCGCAGGAGGCTTTTGGTCCGCCGCTTACCACTGCCGGGGAAGTGAAGATGGGTTGCTGCTAGAACTACAACGGCCCAGGGAGAGAGTCTCGCAAAAACTGGCTGCCCCCAGGGATTCGAACCCCATATGCTGATCCAGAGCAACACGCCTGTGCACGTTATTCAAGCGCTGCTCGGTCACGCCTCTCCCGACACCGTGATGATCTATGCCAAGCTCTACCCCAGTCAGCTCATCGAGGAGTATCGCAAGACCGTGCACAGTCTCTATAACGCTTGCTACGGCGAAGACGGTCTGAAAAACCCGACTGCGGAGGAATGGGCCGCCTTCGCGGCGAGCTGCAACCTGCGCGATATGGGCACGCACCTATGCGCCTTACCCACTGGAGAACATTGTCCGAAGGGATTGATCTGCCTTGGCTGTGCGCATGCGCAGCCGAAGAAAAGTGCGGTGCCGATCTTTCGGCGCATGTTGGCTAGCCACGAGCGCAGCCTGGTGGCTGCGCGAGGTCACAGCGAACCTGCCGGACAGATCGCGGCCCGCGAGATGGAAATTGTCAGGATCAAGGGAGCCTTGCAGAGAGCGGAGGAATTGAGCGGTGATGTTGCCGCTGCTATTGAGGGGATATATTGAAGTGCGTTGTCACTTCGCTACTTCATGCGGACGCAGACTCTTTCTCAATCGGCAATAATATAGCAATGACCAGAACCTCCCGGTTTCTGTTGTTCCTTTGCTGCTTTGCCACGTTCCAGTCCGCGTTCGGTCAAGCAGGTGGGAGCTCTGCTGATCGATCGGCATTTGGAGCCGGGGGCCTTGACTTGAGTGGGCGGGACACTGCGGTCCGACCTGGTGATAACTTCTTCCGCTATGCCGACGGACGTTATCTGGATCAGCTGGTAATTCCCCCAGACCGATCTGGCTATTCGACAGGCTCAGTTTTGACGGATGCTGCAGAGGTGAAAGTACGCGCGCTGCTGGAAGCTGCGGCGCGGCAGGGTAGAGTTGGTTCCGTTGGGCGGATGGCTGGGAGACTACTATGCGGCCTTCATGGACGAGTCGGCGATTGAGCATCTTAGCATCACGCCGCTCGTGCTGGAGTTGAAGTCGATTCAAGGAGCGAGTTCGCGAAATGCTCTTGCCGCACTGATGGGCGGAGAGAATGCTAGCTTCCTTGGCAGTATCTTCCACCTAGATATTTCGGCCGATATCATGGACCCTGAGCACTATGCCATTCAAATCAGTCAGCCAGTTCTGGGCCTGCCCGATCGCAGCTACTATCTTGATGCGAGGTACGCACCCCAACGCAAGAGCTATAAGACTTACATCACGAAGCTTCTTGCATTAGCCAGCTGGCCTAAGCCACACGAGCGCGCGGAAGAGATCCTGCAATTTGAGACCAGCATTGCCGAGGCTAGTTGGGATCGTGAGCAAGAGCGGGATTCTGCGAAAACGTACAATCCTATGACTTTGCAACAGCTTGAGACCAGCGTGGGGGACTTTGCGTGGAGCGAATTTCTAACTGCCGCAGGACTCGGTCACGAAGAAAAGTTCATCGTTGTCGAAAAAACCGCAATCCCTCGGATCGCAGCTTTGTACAACCAGACACCAATGACAACACTTCAGGCATGGGAGGCGTTTACGCTTCTTGACCATGCGGCAGCCTATCTGTCGAGACCATTTGCCAACGCGGCATTTGAGCTGCACGGCGAATCGTTAATGGGGCAGAAGCAACAATCGGCGCGATGGAAGCAAGGACTGAAGCTTGTGAGCGGTGGCAACGACATGACCCAAGTGGAGAGCGCTGCCAACCTTGGGGATGCGGTCGGACAGCTCTATGTTTCGCGCTATTTCCAGTCAGACGCGCGCGTGCAGATGGAAGCGCTGGTTGCCGACGTGAAGGCAGCTTTGCGGGCGCGCATCGAATCACTGACATGGATGGCACCAACAACAAAGACTGAAGCCTTCAATAAGCTAGAGAAATACGCGATTCAAATTGGCTATCCAGATCACTGGCGCAATTACAGCGGACTGGTCATTCAACAAGACGATCTCGTCGGAGATATCGAGCGTGCATCAGCTTTCAACTGGCAGTTCCGCGTGAATAGGCTTCATGCTCCCGTAGATCGTCGGGAGTGGGAGATGGAGCCGCAAACCGTGAATGCATACAACGATGGCGCTCTCCGTCAGATCGTTTTTTCGGCAGCGCTTCTGCAGCCTCCGGTCTTTGATCCCCAGGGAGATCCAGCCGTGAACTACGGGGGGATTGGAGCGATCATCGGTCACGAATTAACCCATGGTTTCGACGATCAAGGCCGGCGATTTGACAGCGACGGACGCATGCGAGACTGGTGGGCCGCTGACGATGCAAAGAAGTTTGTGGCCAAGGCGGCAGATCTCGGCGCGCAGTTTGATGCTTGTGAGCCACTCCCGGGAATCCACGGGAACGGCAAGTTGACCATGGGCGAAAACATAGCAGACTTAGGTGGACTAGTCGTGGCACTAGACGCCTACCACGCCTCCCTGAAAGGCAAGCCAGCTCCGGTGATCGATGGACTAACCGGTGATCAGCGCTTCTTTCTATCGTTTGCCCAGGTGCGACGCGGCAAAAAGACCGAGCAGGCGCTACGACAACAGATCCTAACCGATCCTCACTCGCCTGATGAGTGCCGCGTGAACATCGAAGTGCGGAATTTAGATGCTTGGTATTCAGCTTTCCATGTGATGGCGGGCGGGAAACTCTATCTCAATCCTGAGAGTCGTGTGCGGATTTGGTGACTCCGAAAAACGGCGTAATGGGCTTCTCGCGGCTGCGTTCCCGCGATATGGAGATTGTCGGGATCGTGGGAGTGTTGCGGAGGGCCGAAGTGTTGAGCGAGAATGTTTCTGTTGCTATCGAGGGAACCCTCTGAGTGGGCGCTGGCGGATTGCATCGGGCGCGCAGAAGCTCGGCCGCAAATCACGAGATAATCTTTCGAAAACATAGACGGCTCGGAATCCGTATAAGCGGGATTCGACGCCGCTCTTCTTGTCTTCTTCGGGCGCGGCTTCGTCCTCGTTCCGCTTTTTGCCGATCATGGGAGCGAGAATGAAAATCCCCTTTTCTCCCCGTTTAACGAAGCGGCCAAGCGAGTTCCATGTACGAAGTCCGGCAACGTTGGTCGCGTCTGGCTTCTGCAAAGTGCCTGGAGCAGCCAGCCGATTCCGTCAAAATACCTGCAGGGTCGAACGGCATTGGAGCGCCACGGCGCGCTCGTATTCCAAGCGAAGCAATGTCGCCGCCCAACTTCTCGGCGATGCGATAGCGCGAAATGGTCTGGCCGATCACTCGCGGCAAATCTTACGTGGGTGAACCCGGCAAGTCAATGAAAGCCGTAGAGTTGGGAGCATCTCAAAAGGATTGTTGGCGAACATCGCGATATCGACATTGACCAGCAGTCAAAACGTGAAATCGCCTGATAGAGTCAACCATCCCAAATGGACTGTATTCCTAATACAGCCGCGTTAAAGACTGATGGCAGCACGATGAGTTAGGTGGGTTTTCGATAGACGGCGATACAATTTATCGTTCTTGTCTTAGGAGTTCCCTCTCAGCGCAGAGCCAGTCTTGCTCTGCAAATCCCTCAAGCCGACATTCGATCACCTCGGGTTTGTCCACGAACGGTCCGCATTCCCCGATTAGCCGCATGATTATGGGCGGGCTATAATTGCGCGCACTGATGCCGCTCGCCCCTGGCACAAAACTCGCCCCTTATGAAATTCAATCGCCGCTCGGCTCGGGCGGCATGGGCGAAGTCTACCGTGCCAAAGATACCCGGCTGGGTCGGGATGTTGCCATCAAGGTCCTGCCGGAAAAGCTGGCGAGAGACGCCGAACGGCTGCAACGATTTGAAACCGAGGCGCGGGTGATAGCGGCCCTGAACCACCCCAACATTCTTTCTATTCACGACATCGGCACCTATGAGGGCGCTCCTTATCTGGTCTCCGAGTGCCTGGAGGGTCAAACCCTGCGGATGGAGTTGAGCGGTTCGGCGTTGCCAGTGCGACGAGTCGTCGACTACGGCACTCAAATCGCACAGGGGCTGGCGGCGGCGCACGACAAAGGGATCGTTCATCGCGATCTGAAGCCGGAAAATGTCTTCATCATCCGCGATGGGCGGGTAAAGATTCTCGATTTTGGAGTGGCGAAACTGGTGCGGCCGGAGGCGTCTTCGGACGAGGGCGCGACCATGGATGCTGGGCCTACCTCCACCGGCATCGTGCTCGGCACGGTGGGATACATGTCTCCGGAGCAGGTGAGGGGTGAGCCTGCCGATGCCCGTTCCGATATTTTCGAGCTGGGGACAATTTTGTACGAAATGCTGTTCGGGCAGCGCGCCTTCCGGCGCGATACTTCGGCCGAGACGATGACCGCGATCCTGAAAGAGGATCCGCCGGAGTTGAGCCTTACCGGGAAAACCATCTCGCCCGCCTTGGAGCGCATTGTCCGGCGATGCCTCGAGAAAAAGCCCCTGCAACGCTTTCAATCGGCGCGGGATTTGGCTTTCAATCTGGAAGGCCTGACGGGAGTTTCTTCCACTAGTGCAACAAGCGTCAGTGCTGGCGCTGCCGTTACAGCGGCCGAAAAGAAAACGTCGGGCAAGCGGATGATGATGCTTGCGGCCGGAGCGCTTTTGCTCGCGCTTTTGGGTGCGGGAAGCTGGATGCTGGGAGCACGCAGCCGTTCGGTTCCTCCACCGACGTATCATCAGCTCACGTTTGAGCGCGGATTGGTGTATGCCGCACGCTTTGCGCCGGACGGCCCCTCTATCTACTACAGCGCCAGCTGGAACGGCGAGCCGGTTCAGCTCTATTCCATGCAGCCCGATACTCCCGAATCGCGCCCATTGAATCTCGTCAACTCCACGTTGTTCGCGGTGTCTGCCTCGCAGTTGGCGATTTCAGTGGGCTGCAAGGACCGCTACATCGGGCTTTGCCAGGGAACATTGGGGCTGGTGCCCCCGGCCGGCGGCATGCCGAGGGAGGTTGCCGACGGTGTGCTGGCCGCCGATTGGAGCGCCGACGGCAGCGAGATGGCGCTCATCCTCCAGGTTGAGGGAAAGTACCGCGTGGAGTTCCCTCGGGGGAAGACGCTCTATGAGAGCACCCACCCGCTCGGATACTTGCGAATCGCGCCGCGCGGCAACGCTGTGGCGTTTGTCGAATTTAGTTCGGTCGATGGCGACGCGGGTTGGGTGATTGCCGTGGACCGCAATGGAAAGCAACTACTCCGCTCGGTGACGTTTATCAGTACGGAGGGTTTGGCGTGGTCTCCGTCGGGTGAAGAGGTCTGGGCGGGGGCCACCCGGACGGAGGGATGGGCGAATGAAGTGGTCGGTCTCGGGTTCAATGGGAAGCAGCGCGTGGTTCTTCGGCTGCCCGGCATTCTCCGGCTTCACGATGTGTCGGGCGATGGGCGAGTGCTGCTTTCGAAAGAATCGTGGAGAAGCGGACTGCAATTCCGCGGACCGGCCGATAAGAAGGAACGCGATCTGAGCTGGCTCGACTATGCAACCTTGAGGGACATTTCGACGGACGGCAGTTTGATCTCGTTCGATGACTGGGGCTCGGCAGCCGGCGCGTCGGGCCTGGCTTTCCTTCGAAAAACCGACGGGTCCGCCGCGATAAAACTCGGACAGTACGGCGAGCCAATCCTCTCGCCAGACGCCAAGCAGGTATTGGCAATTAACGCCATGACCGTAAACCTAGTACGAAGGGAGACCCCCCGGCTCTGCCGGGGAGGCAGTAGAAGTTTGACAGATCCAGGAGTCCATCGCGGAAACTCCCAAACGTGAGCCGCCAAGCACACGAATAGGAGTTTCACGATGGACGAAATGGAAAGCCTAAGGCATACGAAGTGGGAGTGCAAATACCATGTTGTGTTCATCCCGAAGTGTCGCAGGAAGACGCTATACGGGGAGTTGCGACAGCACATGGGGGAAGTGTTCCGCAAGCTGGCTGTACAGAAGGAGAGTCGAATCGAAGAGGGGCACCTGCTGCCCGATCACGTGCACATGATGATCGCGATCCCGCCAAAGTACGCGGTGTCGCAGGTGATTGGGTTTATCAAGGGGAAGAGCGCGATTCACTTGGCACGTGTGTATGGGGAGAGGAAGAGGAACTTCGTGGGCCAGCATTTCTGGGCGCGCGGGTACTACGTGTCCACGGTGGGGCGGGATGAGAGGGTGATTCGAGACTACATTCGGAACCAGGAGCAAGAAGACAAGCGCTTGGACCAGATGAACCTATGGCGCTAATCGGCCACCGTATCGGTGGCTCCAGAAACTCGGGGCCGCGTTAGCGACCCCGCATAGCCGCTTTGAGCGGCTCACAAACTAAAGCCCCCGGCTCTGCCGGGGGATATTTACTGGGTTTCGTTTTGTTGCCCACGGGCGTGGGGGAAATCCAGAAAGTCAATGTACCCGGAATGCAGGAAACGACTTCGATGGGCTTCATGCCAGACGGAAAAGCAATTTATTTCGCCGCCGACGATGGCCGCGGATGGAAGATGTATATCCAGGATATTCCACGCGGTGCCCCGCGCGCCGTGACGCCTGTGATTTCCGTCAAGCGGAACCATTTTGAAGGCCACAACCTTTCGCCGGACGGCCGAACATTCTTTGCCCGCGGCCTGAGCGAGCGGGGCGAGCTGTATCCGCTTGCGGGCGGAGAACCGCGGCTGATTCCGGGCTGGTTGCCGGAGGACATCTGGGTTGCCTGGGCCGCAGACGGACGATCGGTCTATGTTTATCACGACGACAAAACTTCAGCGCCTCTTTACCAGCTTGAGCTTGCGACCGGGAAGCGGGAACTGATCACGACCTTGGCTCCGAGCGATGTTGCCGGAGTGACGACCATCGTGAATGTGCGCATGACGGCCGACGGCAAGACTTATGGCTATTCGTTCTCCAGAGAGCTGTCGGATTTGTTCCTGGTGGACGGAGTGCGGTAGTCGTTCAAGAAGATAAGGAGCCTCTCTTGGCCATTAACCAGGCAGAACGATGGTTGGCGAAAAATCCCGATTTCGCTCATTAAAATGTTAAGGCCTGTTTTCAATAGCTACCTTTAGGACGCGTTTGAGATGTATGCTTCATTGGCAGGAAAGTGCTGCTCGGCGTGAATGCTAGAGAGAACGCCCGGAGATCGGCGTAAACGGCGGTCGTTGTACGGCGTCCTAGAGGCTTTCATCGTCTTTTTTCAGCGGGCTCAATCCCTGTCGTGGCAAATAAGATCACTCCGCGCGCATTTGCGATCTGGAGGCCTAAGATCTACCGGGAGGAATTCAGATGCACCATCGGGTTAGGTGCCTTGTATAATTATTCCCTCGTCCGCACGAAGCGACGCGCTCGCGTCCACATCCTCTCCAGCACGGTCAAGGTCTGTGGATAGCAGCAATCTCCCGGACGGGAGCGATACACGCGCCCGTTCATGAGCCAGATTGAGGGCAATAACGAGTCGTTGATCTCCTTGCCGTCTTTCGTACCTCAAAATGTTTCCCTGAACGGTCACCGCATCGATGGATCCATGTGTAAGGACCGGCTTGTCTCGTCGCAAATCAATCAGCCGCCGGTACAGATTCAAAATCGATCGGCGAGACTCGCGCAAAACCTCCACATTCACGCGCGCGTGGTCGGCGCCCAAAGGCAGCCATGGCTCTCCGGAAGTAAAGCCTGCGAGAAGCGAGCCATCCCACGGCATCGGAGTTCGCTCAGGATCGCGCCCCAATCCCAGCCCCGGCTCATTTTTCTCAGCCGGGTCCTGAACCTGCTCGGGGGCAATGGGAACATCCTTCATCCCAATTTCCTCCCCGTAATAAATGGTCGGCGTGCCGCGCAAAGTAAGCAGCAGCATTGCCGCAACCCGTGCCTGGGCCGAACCAATTTTCGACGCTATCCGCTCCTTGTCGTGATTTCCCAGGACCCAGTTCGGCCAAGCCCCGTGCGGCAAGGCCGCTTCGTACCCTTGCAAGATTTGAGCGATACTCGCCGCATTCCAAGCAGTCTGAAGGAGCTGAAAGTTGAACGGTAAATGTGCGCCCTTGAGATCGTGCCCGTAATAAGTGACCAACTGTTCAATCGGCAGATAAATCTCACCGATCAAAACGCGATCCGGATACGTATCCGTTACACTCCGCATCTCGGCAACAATCGCGTGAACCTCGGGCCGATTGGCGGTGTAGAGCGGCAACAGCCGGTGGTGCAACGATTCACCCGGAACGTAGCCAGGATTTGCGGGATTGTCTCGAAACTGATCGTCCTTGATCAGCAGCCAGAGTACATCCACCCGAAACCCATCCACGCCGCGATC
>CAVREP010000017.1:0-81147 GCA_963720155.1 uncultured Acidobacteriota bacterium | reverse complement strand
TAGTGGTGCATTGGATCGTAAGCCCTGACGTGCCTGCAGGACTCCTAAATTTTTCACGCCTCTATTTCTTCTCGGCCATTTTGCGGGAAATTTCTTCCATCAGTTTGGGGCGAAGGCCGGCCAGCACGCTGTCTACGATGCTGGCAACATCTGCGGGACTGTTGGTTTGTTCGGCGACTGCGGCCGGCTGCAAAATCTGTTCGGCGCCCGCCGCGACTGCCATGGCATTGGTATCCGGCGAGGCTGACTCAGGAACTTCGAATTCACCGGACTGGCCCTGGCCTACTTCGTTGCTTTTTCCGGTGTCGCGAATTTGACGCCAGCTCGCCCAGGCGGCTGCACAGTGCTCTTAACGCCTTCGTGGTCGACTTTGGATTCTGTTGCCTGTTCCACATCTCGCTGCGGATCTCGCAGAGCGGAATCCGAGGCGCTATTCGTGGCCGCAGCTTCTGCAGACTCAGCGACTGGCGCAGACGGCAATTCCCGCGCTCCATCGGAGTAAGCACTGGCGACTTCTGTTTGCGATGCTGAGCTGGCGAATGCAGGACTCTCAGACTCGGCTACCGGCGCTTGACTCGGCGTGGCGAACTCGGCTGTCGCAGATGACTGAGCAGGCGCTTCGAAGGGCGCACCATCCCCTCCATCCTCCGCCATCGCGGGAGCAACATTTGGAATCTCGATCTGCGATGATGCGTTCGCCGAATTCTTCCGGGCGAGTTGTTTCCGCAGTAGCGAAAAAAGAAGTGTCCGCGGCATGCTCCGACTGCACGACTGGCGGCGCTTCAGCTTCCGATGCCGCGATGATAGTCGAAGACTCCGGTTGCGCGGTAGCTTCGGATTCAGAATTTGAAATTGGCGCCTTCGGTTCCACAACCGATTCCGTAGAGGCAGAGTCGTCTCAGAGAGAACGGTATTTGTCTCTGGCGTAGTTGCGAGGGCAGAGTCCGGCTCAGCGGCCGCATAGGCCTTCTGCATTTCCCGATCGAGCGATAACGAGTTTTCTTCGGTTTCGAGCGCAACCGACACCGCTGTCCAACGCGACCCGCCGCCGCTTTCAGTGGACACCGAATCAACCGCGGCGGCCATGGTCATCGGTCCGTCCTGCGCTTGCTCTGTTTCTTCCGGCTTCTTGCCGCCGTTATGGCGATCGTCCATCGCGGCCGCCGCAAATGCAGCAACGGATTCCTCGACCTTGCCCCCTTTGCTATCTTCGGCAACTCCCGTTCTCACCTCGGCGTTGAGCGCAGCCGTGGCTGGCTCAGGCCCGGCCTGACTCGCTGTTTCAGAGGCCGGTTGCTCTTCGTTGGTGGCCGCGCTTGCCTCTGCATTTGCGCGGCTGCGGCCGTCATCGCCGCAATCTCTTCCGGGGTCACATCCCTGGGAGCGCCCGCGGATGCCGTGGCTTCCGCGTCCGCCCTTGTTTCCGCCTCGGGTGCAGCATGTTGATTCTTGTACTCAGCTTTTTCCTCGGCAGTTTCCTACCGTGCGGAGATCGCGATTCACTGGGTTATATGTAGAAGACTCGTCAGCGACCTTCTCTTCCGGTTCCGTCTTCTTATGGGGGAAACTGATCCGGCTCTTCCATCCATTCTCGCCAGTCGAGCTTTCGCTGCGACTGCCGCGGCGCGATTCTTCCGCCGCCGCAGTGGCACGCGCGAACCGCCAGGTTTGGAAGGTTCGGAGCGAGGCACCACTTATCTTCGAGTTTCGACAGGGCGCTCAATAATTCGCTGGCTTCGAAAGGCTTGACGATATAACCTTCCGCGCGCACCCTCTGGGCTTCTTCCGGCTTGAAAGGTTCCAGCTTCCCTACGGTGAGCAACACGGGAATTCTCGAGGTTTCCGGCGAATCTTTGAGGCGCTGGCACACCTCCAGCCCACTGTAGCCGGGCATATAAACATCCAGGATGACGAGGTCGGGTTTGAGTTCCGCGATCTTCTTCAGCGCGGCGGAGCCGTTATTGACGGCTATGACTTCATAGCCCGCATCCGCGAGAATCTTGCGCCCCATATTCTGGGCGGTCACGCTGTCGTCGGCGAGCAGTATCTTCCGGGCCAAAGAAATTCCTCTGATGAGGGGAGATATCGCGAAGGTAACCTGCCCGTCGACGCAAGTCAATGATCCAACGGGAGGTAACATGTTACCAGCGGTCAGCACCTACCGGGGAGGGCTTAAAACCATGGGTGTGCGGGGGTAAATTTGGAGCACTGGGGGCCGAGTAGTTGGGGACGGACTTTGATCTTAAGCACAAACAGGGTTGCTGGTGAGAAAGTAAGTAGTACAGGCAGAAACCAAGGTCCCTCGTTTCACTCGGGATGACAGGAGCTAAGGACTCGGGATGACAGAGGCCGATGACACGGGATGACAGGAGCCAGAGACTCGGGATGACGGAAGCCGATGACAGAATCTCAGAATGCTACGATTTTTTTCCATCCCTTCTTCTTTGTCTTTTTGCTGCTCGAAATGTCCTGATCGGTGGCCAGGTTAGAATTGGAAGTTGAGCTCTGTGTAGGATCGCCGCTGGAGACTGCGGCTTGGCCGGAGGACGGCTGTCCCTGCTGAAGTTCGTTGACCTGCACGGGTGGCGGCACGGGGGCGGTTTCCGGTTGAGCGTTCTGAGCTTGTGCCGTGGGTTTCAACTCGTTCGGATCCGGCGGTGCCGTGGGGCTCAACGCATTTGCATCTGGCGCCGCAGTTGGTTTCAGTTCGTTCGGATCGGCAGCCGCCGTGGCCGGCCGGGCAAAGGGATCGCCGGTCGCTGCGGGCGCGGGCGCGTCCGACCTCGGCGCGGGATCGCTCAACCCGGGAGTTCCGCCTTTTACGGTTTCCACACTCAAACCGTGTTCGCCGGCAGGAAGGCCCATCGCGCGGCGCATGCTCTCTGCTGCTAATTGATTGGCCGACACGGGAGTTGGATCGACCAGTGTGGGATCTCCCACCTTCGAAGCGAGAGACGTGTCAGGGCCCTTTCTGACCACGCCCATTAACCGATCCAAGGTTCCGGCTTCGCGACGGCTATCCTCTTCTGCCCGGTTCTGCGCTACCGCTGCCTTGGTGGGACGCGGCACCGGCTGATGCAGGGCAGCCAGCCGCTTTTTAGCGTCTGCCTCGCGGTCCATGAGAGGATACCGCGTAATAATTTGCGAATATGCGGAGGCTGCATCCTTCGTCAGCACTGATATCATGCTGGCCTTTGCCGTTTCCCCCACGCAACCAGCAGGCTGGTTAAAGGCTTTGCAAGCTGGTCGGGCGCGCACCTGGGCAATCTGTGCTTCGTAGTCCTGTCCGAGCAGAAACAGCGCCTCATCAGCCTGGCTGTACAGCGGATATTTCTCCACAAGTGACTTCAACCGCGCAATGGACGCGGGATATGACATTCGCAGATAGTAGAATTTTCCAATCCCGAACTCCCGGTCGGCCAACACTTCCTGCACTTCCAGCAGGCGCAGCTTCCCTTCCTTCACCAGTTTGGGATTGTCGGGGTACTGCATGATTAGGTTCCGGTACTCATCCTCTGCGCGCTTGGCGTGGGTATAGTCGCGGTCTGCCTTCTCCATCTGCTGGTATTGGATGTTAGCGATCTTCAACTGCGCCTCGGCCGCTTCCGGCATGTTAGGAAAAAACGTCTCGAAGTCGCGATATTCCTGTTCGGCTTGAGCCAGAGACGCGGTTCCACCCTCCGCATACCAGGAATCGCCGACGGCCAGCTTGGCGCGAGCGATGAATTCAGAGTCTGGATAGGTATTGATCAGGGTCTGCAGCGTAATGCGCGCCACGTCAAAGCGGTTGTGCTTCATCGCGTCCATGGCCTTGTCGAACAGCACTTTATCGGGCTGCTTCGACCCCACGTTGGCGAGTGGATTGACAGACTTCTTGTTGGTGCAGGCCGCTGTGATCATCAGCAGCATACCCAGCGTCGCAATGCATGAAGCTCGACGTGACATAAGACCTCGAATCGGGATTTCGAATTTCGCAGCGCCTAAAGGCGCGCTTGACTCTTCGCGTTTCTGGCATCGCTGAAGCGATGCCTTGATACGAATCGTGCGTGATGCGAACCGCACGTAATGCGAATCGTGCGGAATACGAATCGCACTTAGTATGAACCGCACGCGCTGCTACGAACCGCAGGTGGCGCGAACCGTACGACAGGTCAGAACTTGCTAAACTTTCAACATCCCCGCTTCCGCGGCCGCCTTAAGCAGCCCTTCTGCATTCTTCCTTGGATCGCCACTACCGAACACGGCGTTGCCCGCCACCAGGATTTCTGCTCCCGCCCGCACCACGTCGGCCACCGTATCGAGCGCCACGCCGCCATCTACTTCGATGCGGTAGGTTAGCCGGCGTTGGCTGCGAATCTCCGCTAACCGCCGGATCTTGTGCAGCGCGCCCGGAATAAACTTTTGCCCACCGAATCCCGGATTCACCGACATTACCAACACATAATCCCCAATATCCAGCACCTCGGCGAGTGTGTCCACCGGCGTAGCCGGATTGATTACCACGCCTGCGAGGCAGTTGTGAGCCTTGATGAGATGGAGCGAGCGATTTAAATGCCGGCAAGCTTCCTGGTGCACTGAAATCCAATCGGCACCGGCTTCGGCAAAGGCAGGAATGAATTCGTCCGGATTCTCGATCATCAGATGGCAATCGAGCGGTAATTTCGTGGCCCGGCGCAGCGACTTCACAACCGGAGGTCCGATGGTGAGATTGGGAACGAAATGTCCATCCATAATGTCTACATGGATGACAGTGGCACCCCCTTCGCTCGCGGCGCGCACTTGCTCACCGAGACGGGAAAAGTCCGCCGAAAGAATCGAAGCTGCCAGATCAATCAAACCCGGGCTCTCGTAGGAAGCGTTTGTGGAGATTCTAACATGCTTGAAAGCAGTACCGGGAACCGAGTTGCGAGTGGATCGGACCGGTTTGGCGCTGGCGCCCTCAGCATTCTCGCACGCCAAAAACTTGCGGCAAAACGATTATCTGCCGCCATCACTGCTCTGCGCTACGGCATCCAATTATAACGGAACCGAACCGCTAAACGCGTAGCGGCAGGTTGATGCGACGTGCATAGCGCGCGCAGAGGACATCATCATCCTCCCACGAGGGTCACATCAACGGAACCACCAGGTAAAGACGATGAAATCTCAGATCAAACTCGGTACGGTGTTCGGAGTAGAACTGGGGCTGCATTACAGCTGGCTGGTTATTGCAGTGCTGATCACATTCTCACTCGTGGGCGAGTTGCATGCGGAGAGTCCTGCCTGGAGTGAAGTGCTCGTGTGGAGCACTGCCATTCTCGCTGGTGTGCTGTTTTTTGCCTGTTTATTTGCGCACGAACTGTCACACGCACTGGTGGCAAGAGCTCGCGGGCTCCCAATTCATAAGATCACCTTGTTCCTGCTGGGAGGGGTTGCCCAAATGGAAAAGGAAGCGACCGATCCTAAGACGGAATTCTGGATGGCGATCGTTGGACCCATTACCAGTGCGGTTCTGGGCTTCCTCTTACTGGCTTTGGCGGCTGCTTCCGGCTGGATTCCCAGGAGTTCACCTCCGACTCCTGGAACCGCACTGCTGGTCTGGCTTGGCTACATCAATCTCGCTCTGGCGGCATTCAACATGATTCCAGGGTTTCCCCTGGATGGCGGGCGCGTCTTGCGATCCGTCTTGTGGTGGGCCATGGGCAACGTTGAGCGAGCTACGCGCGCGGCCGCACGGGTTGGGCAGGTGATCGCGGTGCTCTTTATTGGTCTCGGGATTTTTCGTTTTTTCGAAGGGGCTGGGCTCGGAGGACTCTGGCTCGCATTCATTGGCTGGTTCCTGCTGCAGGCCGCAAGCGCGACCTATCTACAGGTTCGCACCGGAACTCTGCTGAGCGGTTTGCGAGTGAAAGACTTGATGTCGCCTGACTGCGAAACCGTGAGCCCTAATATTTCTCTTCAGGAATTTGTAAATCAGCGAATGATGCGCACAGGCCGGCGGTGTTTCCTGGTGATGGAAAATGGCAAGATGCTTGGAATGATAACTCCAAACGAGGTCCGGGGAGTGGATTCCAAAAATTGGCCGCTGATGCGCGTTGGCGATGTGATGCGCACCGTCGATAAGATTCACTTCGTGTCGCCTGATATGCCGGCCCTGGAAGCCCTTGAAATTATGAACCGCGAAGATGTTCATCAGCTTCCAGTTCGGGTCGGAGATAAGATCGAAGGAATCATCACTCGCGCACACATCCTGCAGGCTTTGCAATCGCGTTCAGAGCTTTCGAGCGTTTCGGATCTGCCCCGCGCTGCTTAAGATCTCTTCTCTCTCAATGGTGCTACGTCGATTACACATATCACCCGATTTATGAACTGACGCAGGTGGTCCAAGGGGCTACGACCACCGAGAGCTACAGCTACGACAGCGTGGGCAATAGACTGAGTTTGATGGGGATGCGCTCGTTTAACTACAACCCGTCTAACGATCTGGCCTCAATGCACGGCGGAAGCTACGGGAAAGTGTACACGTGGGACCGGCCACGCAATTCTTCCGGACTGAATCTTTGTGCGCTGGCCCTCATCCTATTTGCCTGTGCCGGACTAGCAGGTTGCGGCTCGATGACCGCGCCGAGCTCGCCTTCAGGAAAAGGCTCCCTGCCGACGATCACTTCCTTTACGGCAAATCCGACAAGCATAAATTCCGGGACAGGCAGCACACTAAGTTGGGCGGCAGCAGGAGCGACGAGTATTGCCATCACGCCGGGGACATTCACGTCCCCATCGGCAAGCGGTTCAACGAGCATGAGCCCAACCGCGACGACCACCTACACGCTGACGGCAAGCAATACCGCTGGCTCGACCACATCCACGCTAACCGTTACCGTTAACACGGCAGGCGAGCCAAGAATCAGCTCCTTCACGGCTAGTCCCACAAGTATTACTTCTGGTTCCAGCAGCACGCTGAGTTGGGCGACGACCGGAGCGACCAGTCTTGCCATCACCCCGGGAACATTCACGTCCCCCTCGGCGAGTGGTTCGGCGAGCGTGCGCCTAACGGCAACGACCACCTATACGCTGACTGCGACCAATGCCGCCGGCTCGACCACATCCACCGCAAAAGTCACGGTAGCGGCGTCCGGCGGTACATTGGCAATAACAACCACCTCGTGCCCAGGCGGAACACAAGGCGCGGCGTACGGAGGCTGCACAATAGTCGCCAGCGGTGGCTCTCCGCCTTACACCTATTCCGTAAGCACGAACTTTTCCCCATTACCTGAGGGGATGTCTCTCAACGCAACTACGGGGAACATCAGCAGCTCACTGATCGGCGGTCAAGGCACCTATACGCCCGAATTTCTAGTTACGGACTCGACAAGTTCGCAGGCGACTCAGAACATCAACATCGCCATCAACGGCAACAACGCATTCCTCGCGAACATCTTTCCATCAACTTCGATTTTTCACCATCGAGTGGACGCAGCCACGACAAGCTTGCCCGTAGATACTTCCCCCGCAGCGCCTATGTACAGTGGCTATCTGTCAGCGACGGTTAAGCCATTCTTCGGGAACAATTCGTATGCTTCTTTTCCGAATGGAATACCAGCCATTGAAGTTCCTTACAACCAGGCGGAAGTGTCGGTTACAACCACTTTGTATCAATCCTACTTTACGTCTGGTCCAATCCCTGCGAATGCGGCGGTGGAAGGCACCAGTAACTCGACGGGAGATAGACACGTTCTCGTCTACCTGGAGGCAGGCGGCGGAAACAATCCTGCCCTTTACGAGATGTGGCAGGGAATATACGAAGGCGGTCCCTGGACCGATTCCTCGAACGCGCTTTGGCCCGACGTATCTTCGAATGCGCTGACACCGCAAGGGCAAGGAACATCCGATGCCGCAGGACTTCCGGTAGCGCCGCTGCTGGCGAACGCCGACGAGGTAATCGGCACAGGCACACCGAGCTCACCGAGCGGCACCATTCAGCATCCAATCCGATTCACACTCAACCATATTGCCAACTACTGGGTATGGCCTGCTACACAAACAGCGGGCGTGGGGAGTTGCACGGCTACGGGAGGGGGTTCCATTCCCGCGGAATCGGAGATTTCACAATCTTCTCCTCCCGCAAGTTGCACCATGTCCGGACCTGCTGGCGAGATCTATCGACTAAAAGCTTCAGTCGCGACTCCCGCTTGCGCCTCCACGAGTCCACAAGCGGCCATTATCATCACCGCGTTCCGAAACTACGGCATTATCCTGGCCGACAACGGAAGCAGCGGGGGGCTAATCGGCACACCCGACGCTCGCTGGAACGATAACGATCTTGCTTGTCTTAGAAGTCTCACTTTATCGGACTTCGAGCCTGTGAACGTTTCGAGCCTCATGGTCAATAATGACAGCGGGGCCACCAGCCATTAGCGTTCCAGCCGTTCAAGGGCACGCGTTCACAGTTCTAACCTTATGCTCAGACTGAAGGCTTCGGAGAACATTCGTTCATCCACGCGCGGAGCTTGAAGCGTTGCACCTTTCCCGTAGCTGTCTTTGGAACCTCTGTGAAAAACTCGATGCCATGGAGCCGCTTGAACACAGGCAAGCGGCTCCGCACAAGACTCTGCAGTTCGCTGGCGAGCTCCGGGGGAGCCACGGGTGCCATCGCGCGGCACGATGCAGGCCACCGGCTTGATGAGTTCATCCGCATCCTTGCGGAAGACGACAGCGGCTTCCAGCACGGCAGGATGCTCACTCAATATGCGCTCGATTTCAATCGGACTGACCCACACGCCACTGACCTTAAGCATGTCGTCAGTGCGTCCGGCATGCCAGAAATAGCCGCTTTCATCCTGGTAGTACTTGTCTCCGGTTCGGATCCAATGACCCTCGATTGTGTCCTTAGTCTTCTCGTGCTGGTTCCAATAGCTGGCACAGGCGGAGTCGGCCTTCACCAGCAGATTGCCAGTCTCTCCTTGGGCAACGGGTTGGTTGTTGTCGTCTACGATCCGGGCTTCGAACCCGGGAATGATCTTCCCACTGGAACCTGGCCACACCGCTCCTGGAGTGTTGGAATGTCGCACGGACGAGAGGTCGTATTCCCGTTCGTCCGGGGCAGGGCACGCGAGCAGCTTGACATAGTTCGAGGGAACCGAGAAGAACAGAGATGGACGATGGTGTTCAATGATCTCGAACACGCTGTGAGGCGTTGGCGCCCCAGGCAACAGGATGCTGGTCGCGCCGACGGCCAGGGGAAATACAGGCCGTTTCCCAATCCATAGCGAAAAAAAGCTTGGCCACACTGAAGCAACGATCCTTGTCGGTGATTTTCAGTATCGCCTTGGCATATCTTTCAGTACTTACCACCATGTCATGCTGCAGGTGAACGCAAGCCTTAGGCTGTCCCGTGCTGCCAGACGAATAAAGCCAGAAAGCAGCGTCGTCCTTACTGGTCAGCTGCGGCTCTAATGTCGGAGCGCTGTTTTGGGTGAGGTCAGTAAAAGAAAGGCTGCCTGACCGAGAGTGACCTCCGACCAGGACGATTGTCGCGAGGTAACGCAAGCGATTCAGGGGAATTGCCTGGATTGAAGAGAACAGTGAATCGTCGACGATGGCCACGCGAGCCCTGGAATTATTGAGCAGGTATTCATAGTCCGTGGGTTTCAGCAAAGTGTTCACTGGAGCCGTTGCAGTTCTCGGTGGTCGCCGCGCCTTCCCCAACGAAAGGCCTCTTGAATGTCCTCTAGCTCTTGAAGAGCCCACAACTCCCTTTGCTGAAGATCCCGACCAAACTCACGGCGTTGCATGAGGTTATGCCGGCCGCCCCTTCAAGAAATCTTGGTTGGCCCCCGAAATCAGGAATTGCATCCAAGAATCGTGATGCCGTCACCGATCAAGGGTGCGTTAGCCGGAACCTGCGGAGATGTGCTTCGAAACCACACTCTGCAGATGGCTGCTGCGCTCTCGTACTACTTCGTTCTCTCGCTCTTTCCATCCCTCATCCTTCTATCGGCCATCGTGGCGTACCTGCCCGTTCCCAATCTTTTCGACCAGGCACTGAGTATGATGGCGCGGTTCTTACCTCCGGACAGCATGGGGTTGGTGCGTAGAGTTTTGTCCGATGTGATCACGCCTAACAGGGGAACTTTCCTTTCTTTCGGTATTCTGGGCACGCTTTGGACGGCATCGGGCGGATTCGCGGCGGCTATCGAGGCCTTGAATATTGCCTACGATGTTGAAGACGATAGGCCGTTCTGGAAAACACGCCCTTTGGCGGTGGGCTTAGCGCTCGTGACTGGAGGCCTGATGCTCGTAGCCCTGTCCGTAATGATTGTCGGGCCCAGATTCGGAGAATGGCTCGCCGGTCGAGTCCACCTTTCCTATTTGTTTGTTGTGCTGTGGCCTTACATCCACTGGTCCATCGCAATCGGGTTCACAATCCTCGCCGTGGAAGTTTTGTACTTCCTTGCTCCGAATGTTAAGCAGCGTTCTTTGGCCACGCTGCCGGGCGCGATCCTTGCCGTGGGCTGCTGGCTTGCGCTCTCGTATCTGCTCGGTCTTTACTTTCGGCATTTCGCAAACTTTAACAAAACTTACGGAACGCTCGGTGCAGGCATCGCGTTGATGACATGGCTCTATTGGACAGGCTTCGCCATGCTGGTCGGAGCGGAACTTAACTCCGAACTGGCGAAGATCAGCCGCAAGGGCAAGATCGAAGAGAAGCATGAACCTCTCCCGATCACAAAGATTGATTTTGCCGCCTGAGGCACGCATTCAGAATCCGGACATGGGTACGATCGCCCCCCGAATGCTGCAGGCTTTCTTCCGAGGAGCTCAGAGGAGACGCTCGCCTCGCGGTCCGTGCTGCCTAAGACTCATCGGTCCCCATACGAGGTCGCCGCAAGTTTGCGCAAGCAAAAGCCGCTACAACTTCGTGCGCACCAACGCCCCAATTCGGTCATCGAGTTGCGGAATAGAGCCCGAGCCATTGTCAGGCCGTTTTGTCGCATTGTTGTGAACACTGTAGATGGAAGCGGCGTGCCTCTTAGAGTGGGTACCATCGCGTTCGTGACCGAGATACAGCGGTTGCTGTAGCGCAGATTTTCTCGGTCACCTCCCTAAAGTTCCGCTCGCTCGCCGCTTCAACCGTTTAAGCCAGCGCAAAACACAGCCTGTGTCTGATGGCACGACTCGTGCTCTCGGGAAGCGAGTAAGGCCGGGAGGAAGCCATGTTGGACCTTCACGTTGAGAGAATAGGTGAACTGGCGGTCGTTGAGTGCGAAGGCAGAGTCGTGCGAAGCGAAGCCGCGTTCCAATTACGTGAAGCGGTCACGTCGCTGTGCAACGCACGAATCATAGTACTTGACCTCTCGGAGGTACGAGCGATAGAGGGCGGCGGTCTAGGGATGCTCCTGTTTCTGCAACGATGGGCTCACGACCACGACATTCAATTCAAGTTAAGTTGTTCAATCCTACTAGGTCCGTACGTGACAGGCTGGCACTCGTCAGCTCGAAATTACGGAGCTCGACATGGCTACGCTCCATGAATTGGTTGGAGGGTGAAAGGAACCCGCCGCGGGCGCGGCAGCGGAATGGGTTATTGGTACTGAAAACACCACGTTACTGCTGCTACTTGGTTGGAGTCAAATGCCCAAACGTGGTGCAGGCGGCAATTCAAGCGGTCTTCCGTGGTGTGGCGGCACTTAATGCCGAATCAAGGGCAGCTTAGAAAAGCGATGAACGAAAGCCTCATGGGACATTTGTCCCGATTCCGCTTCATCTTCTCCCGAATCACTTCTTTCGATAACCGAGAAATGGACGTAATCGTAGATGTCAACGTCTTCTATTCGGACTCGCAAGCCCGTTGAATCTCGGCAGATATCGCCTCTGGCAAGCTCAAAATCGCGCATCATTGCATACCCTCCATTTTTGTTGAGAAGTTGAGAATGTAATTATCAAAGCCTCTCGCGACCACTGGCCGCTGGCAGAGAGGCGGAATGCCGGAAATTATTGAGGGTTCAGCGCACCGCGCGCTTCATTGAGCAATACAGAAATGTGCGCAAACTTTGAGACGAGCGCCCATACGCCTGCGGAACGGGCCTCTTTCTCGGTGGAAGCCCGACTGTACTCGCTAAACATGATGACTGGCACTTCTGGCATCATCCGTTTCAGAACCCGGGTCGCATCCAAGCCGTTCATCACTGGCATCGAGAGGTCTAGCAGAATCAAGTCAGGGTGCAGTTTTTTCGCTTTCTCAATTGCCTCTTTTCCGTTTTCCGCCTGTCCACAGACATCGAAGTCCGCTTCGCTCTCGAAGATATTACACAAGGCCGCCCGAATGAATATACTGCCATCCGCGATCAGAATAGTGTGAGACATATGCAGTCTCCGAGACCCTTGGCTGGCTGCTGGCCGGGCCGCAACGTACAGGCCGACGGACGACACGAGGAAGGGTTACTCAAGCTTACACTTTGAGCTGCCGGAGGACATCCGGCAGATACCGTAAAAGAAAAGCGCAGTTTCCCGTAAGGCACCTTACTGGCAAGGTATTCCCAAGTGCCGGCGAGGTGTAATTGTCTTTGGATTCAACAAGTTCTGTCTGTAGCGATTGGCAATGTTTTCGAGGCTGGAGTTGGGTCCGACATGGACTCGCGTTCTTCAGTACGAATCCTGTGGTCATCTCCAGTTATGGAAAAGAGGCGGATGGACTTGCTGAAGAGCACCCACAGTAAAACGGTCTCCACTTCGCAAGCTGATTTTGAGTCACGCTAATGTTTGCCTTCGTCGACGGTAAAAAAACCTAGGCTTCGTGCCTTTCTGTGGCAGGGACAGCGGCTAAGTTGAAGTCCTCGGAGTGCCTCAGCTTAACGTGTGTGTGAAATGCTTCATAGAGCATTTCATTGGTTCTTGACTGAGTACTCGGGCCATCGGTCACGACCTTTTCGACACAGATGATCGCATGGCACTCAGAGCACTTGCCGAAGAAATGACTGGCGCGATCCATTTCGTCCCTTGGGCCAAGCCAACCCAAGTCGGTCAATTCTGGTTTTTTCACGCCCCCAGGTTCCCACAGGCCAAACGGTTTGGCTATCCTGTGGATGTTCCAACTGATTCGCTATCCGGGGACCCCGGCATTTCTTTACCCGCCGTCTCGGAGTAGGGCAGACCAATCCTGGGTTCCCATCTCAACGGAGCCTATGGCGCAACGCTGTTGAACTGTGACAGACTGTTTTTCGTTATGGCAGAGTGCCGTTTGATCATTCTCGGTTGGGATGACAAGGTTCGGGCTGTGGCTTGTTGTACGCGATGCCATCTCAAGTTCTTCAATTCTTCACCCCGGCCACATTCGCGCGTGACCGTATTGGAGCCGGGGGGTATCTGCTAAGTAAGTTCGAACTGCATGAGTGTCAGGAGGAGCCAATCACCAGGTCTCCACCGAGTTGTCGATAAAGCGCGGTGGGGTCGAACAGGCGCTTGTAGTCGGTGATCGGCGCGGCCTCAACCTGCCCCGCTCGGCTTGCCTGAGTGAAGCGAGCCGTCAGGATAAACAGCTCTGTGCTACTTCTGAAGACATACCAGGGCGTCCATTGTTCATCTCTGGTGTAGATGTGCTGCTGAGCTGCCCGAATGCTACTCGCGATGAGAATCACAATCACCGCACAGAAGCTTGTTTTTCTCCCCATCTCCATGCCTCGTGCCGCATTCAGCTGCGCTAAAACCTATCCGCTGTGAACTTCCCGAGCAATTGCAGTCAAGAATTTCAAATCCATGCCGAACGGCTCAGCCGGTACAGCACGTGGCGGCGAAGCGAGTGTCCGCCTGGCAAGCGAGGATGGTCGAAATCGTCGGCGGGATCACGCCTCGGCGCCGAAACGGCGGGAGGCGATTACCAGATCAACAAGTGTTAGTCGGTTGGCGCATCCCGCGATCCACTTCGAGTGGGTTTACGTAGACGGTAGATATCACACAACTTTTGATGACCAGGCTACTCGCAGGGTGTGTGTTTCCTCCCCCGGCGCAAGACTTGGGTCATGCAGGCTTGTTGGGTCTTTCTGGAGTCGCGGAGCGCGAGATCCCCTCCTTTTGGGACTGAAGAGCGCGGGGAAGTTCTCCCGTTCTCCTCGCAATTCTGCAACAATATGCAGTCTGTGGCGATCCTATTTTTGGTATCGATCTTGGTCGCAAAGTTTGCAAGAAAACTGGCCTTGCGCATAGAGCTTTGCATCAAACTGAGGTCAGTATGTAGCGGATACTCAGTGCCCGTAGGAGTGAAAGGCTCGTAAGAATGAAAGACGTATTGCGGCTGACCGATGGAAGAGGTCGCATAGTCATAGAGAGGGTCTCGCCACAAATTGATTGCGGCCGATTCCCGATCAAGCGAATAATTGGTGAAACTATAGTTGTAGAGGCCGACGTGTTTGCCGATGGACATGACCTCGTCACCTGTCAGGTGCTTTATCGCGAGGGTGAAAAAGAATGGCAATCGTCAACCATGACACGGCTGGATAACGATCGCTGGCGAGGTGCGTTTTCGGTCCCAAAAGCCGGGCGTTACGAATACACCGTAGAAGGATGGATCGATCGTTTCCAAACTTGGCGCGTCGGTCTTGCCAAACGTATTGCCGTTGGACAAGACGTTCGAGTCGACTTGCTGGTTGGAGCCGAGTTGATTGAAGGTACTGCAGGGCGCGCCAAAGGTGAAGATGCCAGCCTCCTGCAACAGTCGGCCCTCAGAATACGCGAAGAAAAGGACATACAATCCGCAACGTCCCTTGCACTCGGAGAAGAACTGTTCAGAGCGATCCGTCGTTATCCCGAACGCCAGTTTGCTACCCGGTATGAGAAACCTCTGCCTCTTGTTGTGGACAGAGAAAAGGCGGGCTTTTCGGCTTGGTATGAAGTTTTTCCTCGATCATGCTCGTCCGAGGCTGGACGTCACGGAACCTTCCGGGATTGCGAAGCGTGGCTTCCATATATAGCTTCCATGGGTTTTGACGTCGTCTACCTGCCGCCGATCCATCCCATCGGCCGTGCTTTTCGAAAAGGAAAGAACAACTCAGTTGTGGCCGAGCCCGATGATGTTGGTAGTCCCTGGGCGATCGGATCGGAGGAAGGCGGCCATACATCAACTCATCCCGGGTTGGGTACGCTTGAGGACTTTCGGCACTTCGTGTTCGAGGCCGCGAAGCATGACCTCGAAGTTGCTCTCGATATCGCATTTCAGTGCACTCCCGATCACCCTTACGTGAAACAACATCCGGAATGGTTCCGGAAGCGCCCGGATGGAACCATACAGTACGCGGAGAATCCCCCGAAGAAATACCAGGACATTTACCCGCTGGATTTCGAAAGCCAGGACTGGCGGACGTTGTGGAATGAGTTAAAGAATGTCTTTCAATTCTGGATCGATCAGGGAGTTCGTATCTTCCGCGTCGATAATCCTCACACGAAGGCCTTCTCTTTCTGGGAGTGGGTAATCGGGGAGATTAAGAAAGAGCATGGCGACGTGCTTTTTTTGGCGGAGGCGTTTACCAGACCGCACGTAATGTACCGCCTGGCCAAGCTCGGCTTTTCTCAGTCATACACTTATTTCAGCTGGCGCAACACAAAACAGGAGTTAACAGACTATTTCACGGAGCTTACGCAAACTGACGTACGAGAATACTTCCGCATTAACCTCTGGCCCAACACGCCTGACATCCTTTCGGAATTTCTCCAGGTCGGCGGTCGTCCGGCCTTCATGATCCGATTGATTTTGGCGGCCACTTTGGGGGCAAGCTATGGCATTTATGGGCCCGCGTTTGAGTTGTGCGAAAACACGCCCGCGCAGCCTGGCAGCGAAGAGTATTTGAATTCTGAGAAATACGAACTCAAGTATGCCGATCTGCATGCCGCATGGAGTTTGAAAGACTTGATTTCCCGAGTCAACCACATCCGCAAAAAGAACGCGGCGCTGCAAACTAACCGCAACCTGCGCTTTCATGGCACGGACAATCCGATGCTGATTTGCTACAGCAAGACAACAGACGACCTAAGCAACGTGATTCTGGTCATCGTCAATCTCGACGCATTTCACCGGCAGACTGGTTGGGTTGATCTCGATCTCACAGCCCTCGGGCTCGACGCGGATCATGCATTTCAAGTTCACGATCTGCTAGGCGAAGGCCGGTATTTGTGGCAGGGGTCACGGAACTACGTGGAACTGACACCGGAGAGTCTTCCGGCGCATATTTTGCACATACGCCGGTGGGTGCGGACAGAGCGCGATTTCGACTATTACCTCTAAGGGTCATGGAATCGCTTTCTCCAAAGACGTTGGAATGGAGGGATAAGAACCATGGGACAAACCTTGCAATCACTGAGCGACTTCGACGTATATTTGCTTGCTGAGGGAACATTTGACCGGGCCTACGAGAAGCTCGGCGCTCACCTCACGGAGCGGGATGGGCATCAGGGCGTGCAGTTTGCTGTATGGGCGCCGAATGCCAGGCAGATCTCAGTGGTGGGCGATTTCAACCAGTGGAATCCCGCAGTCAATGTCATGCGCTCCAGCTCTGCCGGCGTGTGGGAGACCTTTATACCGGCTCTCGGTCAAGGCACGATATACAAATATCACTTGGTCTCCAACTACCGGGGGTATACCGTCGACAAAACCGATCCGTATGGTTTCGCCGCGGAAGTACGTCCCCATATGGCTTCGCGCGTATGGAATCTAGAAAACTATTCCTGGAATGACGGTTCGTGGATGACGAGCCGGGGAAAGAGCAACGCGCTGGGCGCTCCGATTTCGATTTACGAGGTGCACTTAGGCTCCTGGCGGCGCGTACCTGAAGACGGGAATCGCTGGCTGACTTATCGGGAGATGGCGCCGTTGCTGGCGGATTACGTCCGGGAGACCGGTTTTACCCACGTCGAATTGCTGCCAGTAATGGAGCATCCCTTTGATGGTTCCTGGGGATACCAGACCACAGGCTATTTTGCTCCTACCAGCAGGTTCGGTATGCCGGACGATTTTAGGTATCTGGTGGACTGTCTTCATCAACATGGAATTGGCGTCATCCTTGATTGGGTTCCGGCCCACTTTCCGAAAGATGAGACGGGTCTTGGATATTTCGATGGATCTCATCTCTACGAACACGGCGATCCGAAACAAGGAGAACACCCGGACTGGAACACTTTTGTATTCAACTACGGCCGCAAAGAAGTCCAGAGTTTTCTCATCAGTAACGCCATGTTCTGGCTTGACAAATATCATGTGGACGGTCTGCGGGTCGATGCCGTGGCTTCCATGCTTTATCTCGATTATGGACGACGCGAAGGAGAGTGGATACCAAATCGCTATGGCGGAAAAGAAAACATAGAAGCGATTCACTTCCTGAGAAAGCTGAATGAGCATATTTATGCCGCATTTCCCGATGTCATGATGATCGCGGAAGAATCGACTGCCTGGCCGCAAGTCTCGCGGCCCACCTACATTGGAGGACTGGGATTCGGTCTCAAGTGGAATATGGGCTGGATGCATGACGTGCTGGACTATATGTCAAAAGACCCCGTATTCCGAAGCTATCAGCATAACCGGATCATGTTTAGCCTGGTTTACGCCTTCACCGAAAACTTCGTACTGCCTTTCTCACATGATGAGGTCGTCTACGGAAAGGGTTCCATGTTGCGCAAGATGCCGGGCGATGATTGGCAGAAATTTGCGAGTCTGCGGCTCCTGTACGGGTTTATGTTTGGACACCCCGGCAAGAAGCTCCTGTTCATGGGCGATGAGTTCGGCCAGTGGTCGGAGTGGAATCACGATGCGAGCCTGGAGTGGCATCTGCTGGGAACCCCGCTGCACGCCAGGCTGAGGCATTGGCTGGGTGATCTCAACGCCCTGTATCGCAACGATCCCTCGCTGCATCAACTAGACTCCGATGCTGCCGGCTTTGAATGGGTGGATGGCAATGATGCGCAAAGGAGCGTCATCAGCTTCCTTCGCCGAGGACCGAATCCTCATGAGCAACTGCTCTTTGTCTGCAATTTCACGCCAGTGGTTCGTCAGAACTATCGCGTGGGTGTGCCTTTGAACGGTCTTTGGAAAGAGATCCTCAACAGCGACGCAGCTATGTATGGGGGCAGCGGCCAGGGAAACTTCGGCGGCTTATCGGCGATGCCACTCCCGATTCATGGGCGGCCTTTCTCCCTGAATATGACTCTCCCTCCTCTTGGAATTGTAGTACTTCGCCCGCAGTCTCCCAGCGGCGTTTAAGGGTAGGGCAAGCGCATCATGGCAAAGCGTCCGGGCAGCGCGAGAGATCTTCTCTGGTACAAAGATGCAATCATCTACGAGTTGCACGTCCGTGCATTCAAGGACAGCAATGGCGACGGCATTGGCGATTTTCCCGGCTTGATCCAGAAACTGGATTATCTTCAGGACCTAGGGGTCACCTGTCTGTGGTTGCTTCCTTTCTTCCCGTCACCCCTTAAGGACGATGGTTATGACATTTCCGACTACCTGAACGTTCACTCGATGTACGGGACGATGGATGATTTCCGGGCTTTTCTCGCCGCGGCTCACGAGTGCAACTTGCAGGTGATGATCGAGCTGGTAGTGAATCACACCTCAGATCAGCATCCGTGGTTTCAGGCGGCGCGACAGGCTCCCGACGCGCCGGAGCGAGATTTTTATGTTTGGAGCGACACGGACCAGAAATACAAAGATGCGCGAATCATCTTCCCCGACACGGAGCGCTCCAATTGGACGTGGGATCCGGTGGCCCAGCAATACTATTGGCATCGCTTCTTCTCTCACCAGCCTGACTTGAACTATGACAATCCGAAAGCGGTCGAAGAAGTTCTGAAAGTGATGCGTTACTGGCTCGATATGGGGGTTGATGCATTGCGCGTCGACGCCGTCCCCTACCTGGTGGAGCGTGAGGGTACAAGTTGCGAAAATCTTCCAGAAACACACGCCGTCGTCAGAAAACTGCGCAACGAGATTGATACAGACTATTCCAGCCGAATACTTCTGGCGGAAGCGAACCAGTGGCCAACCGACGTGCGTCCTTATTTTGGCGAGGGCGATGAATTCCACATGGCCTTTCATTTTCCGCTCATGCCGCGCATCTATATGGCTCTCCGCCAGGAAGACCGGCTGCCCATCACCGACATCATCGCGCAGACTCCTGGAATTCCCGACTCATGCCAGTGGGGACTGTTCCTGCGAAATCATGATGAATTGACTCTGGAGATGGTCACGAACGATCAGCGTGACTACATGTACGTAGCATACAGTGCGGACCCTCGGATGCGTATCAATCTTGGCATTCGCCGGCGCCTCGCGCCGCTGGTTGACAACAACCGCCAACGGGTCGAACTGTTGAACAGTTTGCTTCTCTCTTTCCCAGGTACGCCGATTCTTTACTACGGGGACGAAATCGGAATGGGGGACAACATCTATCTGGGTGACCGGAACGGCGTTCGCACACCGATGCAATGGAACGGAGATCGCAACGCCGGGTTTTCGACCGCGACACCGGCCCGCTTGTACAGTCCCGTCATCATGGATCGAGTATGGGGATATGAAGCAATCGATGTGGAGGCTCAGCAGAGCGACCCATCTTCGCTTTTGAGCTGGATGCGTAACATGATCGCCCTGCGAAAACTGTTTCGCGTGTTTGGGCGCGGGAGCATCGAGTTTCTTGATCCGTCGAACCGCAAGATTTTGGGCGTACCTCCGGCAATATGAAGACGAACAGGTCTTGTGCGTCGCCAATCTTTCCCGCTTCGCAACCCGTCGACCTGGGTTTATCGAAGGTAGAGGGCATGACACCCGTGGAAACGCTCGGATATGTGGAATTCCCACCGATCGACCGTCACCCTTATCGGCTTACTTTGGCATCTTATAGTTTTCTCTGGCCTGGAGCTGCAACGAAGAGAGAAGCCCACTGGCAGCACTGTGGATATGACAGAACATGCACCGATGAACGTAACTGCAGGATGGGAAAGCATTCTTGAGGAGACTGGTCGCCTCCGCCTGGAAACTGTGGAACTCCCTGAGTACCTGCCCAAGCAGCGCTGGTTTGCAGGAAAATCCAAGGAGATCATGTCCGTGCGAATTGCGGACTGGATTCCGCTAAGTGTTTCGTTGAACGTTTCATCGGACGCAACGCAATCCGCGCTCGTGCTGGTCCAAGTAGAGTTCGACACTGGGTCTCCTGAGTTGTACTTCCTGCCGCTGGCGATGAGTTTTGGAGATGCCGAAGACGAATTGCAACGGACAGCCCCCAACGCCATCATCGCCCCGGTTCGATCGCAGAGGAGAGCGGGTCTGCTCTACGATGGAGCCTTCGACGACCAGACTTGCATACTGTTGTTCTCGCTGATTGAGAATGCGGGTAGAGTAGACGCACGCCATGGGAGAGTCCGGGGCATACGTGGAAAAACTTTTCTGGATCTCGTGGCGCCAGCCGAGAAAAGACTACAAGTGCGGCGAGCCTCGGCGGAGCAGAGCAACACTTCAATTCTGTTCGGTGATCGGTTCATACTCAAGCTGTTCCGACGCCAAGAGCCCGGATTGAATCCGGACGCCGAAGTTGGACAGTACCTGACTGAGAAAACCGACTTCAATCAGATTCCTCCTTTTGCAGGCTCGATTGAAGTCGACGGGCTCGCGGCGACCGATGGCAAAGTAGCGAACCTAGCGCTGTTGCAGGGCTTGGTAGCAAACGAAGGCGATGGCTGGAAGTGGACCTTGGAAGAGCTTGACCGTTATTACGAGGCCTGTGCCCCCCTGCCATTCCCGGATAAGTTGAGGGGCGAGGTCCAGGGGCCACTGGAGCTCTCTGAGAATCTCCCAACTCAGGTGGCCCGCGACCACCTTGGCCTATACCTCGAAGCTAGCGCAACGCTCGGGTGCAGGACCGCGGAACTCCATCTGGCGCTGGCTACACCCACCGATGATCCGGCATTCGCGCCGGAGGCATTGACTGAAGTGGATCTTAATGCGCAATTTGCCGGCATCCGACAGCACGCCTCCAGCGTCCTGGACCTGCTGAAGGAGCGTCTGTCGTACCTACCCGATGAAGTGGTCGGGGTTGCGGCTTCGGTGCTCAGCCGTCGCCGTCAGATTCTCGATCGTTTCGGCCCACTCAACGCTGATTTCCCTGCGATACAACGAATCCGAATTCACGGCGACTACCATCTCGGACAGGTACTCCGCGTAAAGACTGATTTCGTGATCCTGGATTTTGAAGGCGAACCCGCCCGGCCGCTAGCGATTCGGCGGTCCAAGCAGTGCCCCCTCAAAGATGTCGCGGGCATGTTGCGGTCCTTTGGTTATGCTGCCTATGCCGGTCTAATGAACTATACCGCCCGACACCCCGAGGACTTGACTCGCCTCGAACCCTGGGCGCACCTTTGGGAACGATCGGCAGCTGCGGAATTCCTGCGCGCCTATCATGAAACCGTGCGAGGTACCGATTTCCTGCCGTCTGGGAATGTCGACTTCCGCAAGCTGCTCAATGTATTCCAGCTTGATAAGGCGCTCTATGAAGTGCTCTATGAGTTGAACAGCCGCCCCACGTGGGTACGTATCCCCTTGATGGGAATCATGTTGCTTGTGCCATGAATGACTCATGCCCAGGCGACATCCTGCCCGGTGGTGTGAAGAAAACTAAGACCGAGGTTGAAGAGTGGAAGATGACTTTATCCCACAGCAAGCGCTGGAGAAGATCGAGCAAATAGATTCGGCAGATCTGGTAGTTGGGATTTTGGCTAATCTCGATCAAGAAACGGTGGCGACGGTACATGAGGCGGTGCGAACGCTTCATGGAGATTTGCGAATCGTGATTCTGTCGAGCCGTGCGATCTCGGTCCAGGCTTACGCTGATTCGGCGAGTTCCTTGAAAGGGCCGCGGTTGACCGTCGCCCCGTGGCCTTCCATCGGGCCGGACCGTTCGGGTGCTCCGATGCAGAGCGTCTCCACTCGACCCTGGGGAACACTTCCCAACCCCCTTCACACGCGGCGGAGATCAGCAACCGCTACATCTAGTAAAGGAACCTTCCCGCGGGAGAAAGCAGCAAAACAATCAGGATGACCAACGGAAGGAAAGTTGTATCGTGCACAAATATTGTGATGCTTTTCCTCCTCAACTTGTTCCTGAGTGAGTGTCAGGCAAATCTCGATAAAAGACGGTCCAGTTACCACTCTGCATTAGGAACCTACGTGTAGGGGCTGCTACTGGGATTCTGTTATGGTCGGATTTAGGGTGAGGTGTTCGTGCACAGGATAGTCATGCTAGAAGTGAATATGGGGCGTGTCGGACGGCCCGTCCATTCTGGAAGTGCACAACGGGAGCACGAAGCATTTCGCTCAATTTCGTCTGTTCGAGTGTCAAGGTGTCGAGTGCCTCGCCTTATTCTTGTTCTGGGGATACTCGTGGCAGCATCAAGTTCAGCTGTTCTGGCGGACGATACTGCGGACACGCTGCTAAACCGGGGCCTCTATTTCTCTGATCTGTACAACTGGCGAGCCGCGCGCCCGTACTTTACGAAGTCTCAACAAATGTCTGAGGCGGTGGGTGACAAAAGAAAAGCGCCCGTCCGCAAGAGCAACACGTAGCAGCGGAGCCTGGGCTCCACCTACGAATTCTCGCTGATGGCAGGAGGACTGATAACCAAAGTTGCAGTGAGGGCATGTGTTGTCCGAAGCAAAGAACGGGCCGATGACGAACTGGCCCGGTTTCACGGTTTTGACCGCGCTGCCTCCCCCCTCGACGATGCCGCAGTGCTGGTGTCCCATCGCCGTTGGTTGATTTACTGGGCTAATACCGCGATAGCTCCACAGGTCCGATCCGCAGACACATGTCGCCGCGAGCGGTATGATGGCATCCGATGGCTTGGTGACCTTTGGCTCGAGGGTGTCCTCAAAGCGGATATCCCCGGTTCCATAAAGCACGGTTCCTCGCATGGTCGATCTCCTTCTTTAGCGCATAACGTAGCCGCCGTCGATCGAGATCGACTGGCCGGTAACGTAGCTCGCGGCTGAGCTGCAGAGCCACAAGACAGCATCGGCGATCTCCTCGGGCCGCCCCATTCGCCCCATCGGCACGTAGGCCTTCAACATCGCATTCAACTCTTCACCTTGACCTTCAGCGATCATCTTGTCGGACATGGGCGTCTGGATCATGCCCGGGCAGACGGCATTAACGCGAATGCCACGCGTTGCATATTCGAGAGCAGCGCTCTTGGTGAATCCGATCACTCCATGCTTTGCGGCATGGTAGGTCCCGCGCCGGGCACCGCCTATAAGACCTCCAAGTGAAGAGCAATTCACGATGGCTCCGCTTCCTTGCTTGCGCATCTGTTGCAGCTCGAACTTCATGCAACTCCATACACCACGGAGATTGATCGCCATCACCCGGTCGTAATCGTCACGAGGCGAATCAGCAGTTTCGGCAAGGACATTTTGAACGCCGGCATTGTTGTAGGCTGCGTCGAGCCTTCCGAAAGTGGCGACGGTCTGCTGAACCAATGCTTCTACCTGAGTGTCATCAGCTACGTCACAACGGATCGCCAATGTCTTGTGACCCTGGGCAGCCAGTTCTTCGGCTGCGGAATGCACCGCCTTCTCATTCCAGTCTGCCAACACCACGGAAGCACCTGATTCAGCAAAAGCCCTGGCCGTCGCAAGACCCAATCCAGATCCTGCGCCTGTAACGAGTGCAACTTTGTTTTCAAAAGATATGTTCATAACGAGTTCCTCACTTTTCGAGCGGATTGTATCCCAGTTTCTGGTAGAGCCCCACTCCTGCGATTCGACTTCCTCAAACCCAGCCGAAACTGACTCCGCCCCATAATTGAGAACGCACATGACACTGTCGGTTATTCCTGAGCGAGTCGAGTCTTCTGCTGTTCTGACTTACAGGGCCACAGCTTCACAACGACGTGCGGTCCTGATCCTTCCATTGCTTCTGTACGCTAATTGCTCTCTCACTTCGCAAGCCGGTACTGCTCGTCCGTGACCTTTTCCAACCAGTCCACCGCTTTGCCGTCCAGTTGCTCCTGAAACGCGATGTGTGTCATGGTGGTGGTGGGCGTTGCACCATGCCAGTGCTTGACGCCAGCCGGAATCCAAACGACGTCTCCCTTGCGAATCACCTGAACAGGACTGCCCTATTGCTGAACCCAGCCGACACCATCTGTCACGATCAAAATCTGGGCGAGCGGATGGGTGTGCCGGGCCGATCGCGCTCCGGGCTGGAACGTGACCGGCCCACAGCTCGACCGGGCTGGTTCCTTCGCGTCGAAAAGAGACTGAACGTGAACCGTGCCCGTGAAGCGATCGGGAGCGCCTGCGATGACCTTTTGCGAGGTCGTCGGCGTAATTGAGATCTGCGTGCTGCCACTCTGTGCAATTCCAACGACCGGCATAGTCGCGAGAGACAGAAGCGCGGCGCAGGTCAAAAACAACTTCCTCATGGTCGGGATAGGCCCTTTCTCATACCTTCCAAGGGTATCCAGCAAAGCCTCCTGGGCGCTTTCCCGATTCTGCCAATTCTTTGCCTAATCCTGCTTGGGATCTTAATTTCGTGCACACAGAGGGTTGCCTCGCGGTACGCTATGTTTAGGGAGAAGCGCGAGATGGCCAGAGAAACGAGAAAAACGGAGGCTCCCGATCCAGCGGTGATCGAGATGAGGCGATCATTGGCGCAGCGGATTGCTGCGCATACGAGAAAGGAAGGGGAACACACCACTGCTGTACCAGGACTGATCCTTTACCACCGTGCGTCGCCGACTCCCTGGTATCAAGCATCCTATGAGCCGAGTCTCACTATCTTTGTGCAGGGACGAAAGCGGATCAATCTCGGAGGCACGGAGTATTTGTGTGATGGATCATCGTTTCTGTTGTCATCGATCGACGTGCCTGCGCAAAGCCAGATCGTTGAGGCCTCGGAGAAAGTGCCGTTGCTCTGTATGTTTCTAAGCCTCGACATGCCGACGGTCCGGGAGGTCCTCAGCCGTGACGACGTGCCCGAAACTAAGGCTTCATCGCACCGTCAAGGGTTCGCCGTCGGTGAGACGACTCTGGGATTGCTAGGCGCATGTAGCCGGTTGCTTGATCTTCTTGAGACGCCTGAGGACATTCCGTTCCTCAGCCACTTGATTCAGCGTGAAATCCTGTACCGCATCCTCAGGACGCCGCAGGCGGAACGGCTACGCGCCATCGCGACGAGTGGCGACCTGAGTCAAAGAACAACAAGAGCTATTGCCTGGCTGAGAGCCAACTTTTCCAAGCCTTTGCATATGGACGACCTCGCATCGACCGCAAGAATGGGCGTTTCCACCCTCCATCATCAGTTCCGCGCGCTTACCGCAATGAGCCCGCTGCAGTATCAGAATCAACTGCGGCTCCAGACCGCGCGCCAGCGAATGTTGATGGACGGTCTGGATGCCACAAGCGCTGCATACGAGGTCGGCTACGAGAGTGTGAGTCAATTCAGCCGCGAGTACAATCGATTCTTCGGCCAACCGCCCATTCGAGACATCAAGGCCTGGAGAGAGAGCAACGTCGCCGAGGTCAATGTTGCTTAGCCAGAGTTGCCCTGGGACTAAGCCACCAGAACAGTCCTCATAGACGCGCTTGTAGCCATTGACGGGCCGACACTAGCCGGTATTTCAGAAACCAGTTCCTGGATCGCTTCCGCCCTTGCCGACAACGGCCCCCAGCGAAGCGTGCAGGGTCAAGTTTGGAGTCACGCACGATTAATCCTCTCACTGTTGCCTCGGCAGGGCTGAATCGGGAATTTGCGTTGTGGCGGTACCCTCCGGATAAACCAGGATCTCCACGCTGCCGCCGTCGGCCACCTTGTCTGATTTTCCCAGGCCAATCGTCTTAATCCGGGTGTCTTCCACCTTGAAGTTCTTGACCAAGTAGTCACGGACCACCATCGCACGCGCTTCGGTGAGCAGGCGGTCCTGCTGGCTGTCCCCCTTCATGTCGGTGTAGGCCGCGACGACAACCACACCGAACCGATTGCTCTGCAAAAAGTCGCCTGCATCCTTCAGCGTCCTGTCATTCTTGAGCTTCGCGGTGTCTGGCTTGTCGAAAATCTTCTTCGCCTCATAGTCGAACATCTTCTCCGTCGGCTTGTCCGGCAATTGGGAGATCTCGTTTTTCTTCAGATCGGCTGCGCTTTCGTACCCTCTTTCCTTGAAAAAGCCCCGCAGGAAGAAGTTGTGCTTGAGGGCCTCCATGTCTTCCTTGAATGCATTCGTGCCGGCGTTGACATTCTGATAAATCCTCTTGTCATTGATCAAAGCTCCGATGGATCCTTGACCTTTATTGATTTTGGTTGTGATGGAATTGAGATTGCTGGCTGTCTGATTGACGTTGTCGATTGCTCCCTTGGTGGTATCGAGCACCTCGCTCGTCTTGTTGAGCAGATCTGAAAGCTGCAGGGGAGGCTCTCCGCGAATTGTGTCGCCGTTCTTGACTTCGGGCGCCTGCTCCGACCCAAAAGAAATCTCAACGAACTTATCGCCCACCAGGCCCTCAGAATAGATGGTAGCCACGGAATCGTTCTTGATCACGCTGCGGGTCCCATTTGCCAGTTCCATAACTACCTGCACTTTATCGTTCGGTCGCACTGGCAATTGGATCTGCCTGACGGTTCCCTCATGGATGCCCCCGACACGCACCTCGGCGCCGCCATTCAGCCCCGCCACGTTCGGAAATTCTGCAACCAGCCGGTAGGTCGAACTAAACAGAAAATGTTTTTCCCCAATCCAAAACACGCCTGCGGCAAATATTAGCAGCGCGATAACGATGAATAAACCCAATCGAAAGGCTCTCGACATAGTTATCACCTGGAGCCATAGCTGAAGAACTGCTTCACAAAATCATCCTGGCTGCCTTGCAAATCGTCGAAGCTACCCTCGGCCGCGATGTTTCCTTCGTGAAGCAAAACCATACGGTCCGAATAGGCGTTGGCGCCGTGCACGTCATGGGTAACCACCACGGCGCTCATCTTCCGTGTGCGTTTCAACTTAACGATCAGATCTCCAATTTCCGCGGCAGTGATCGGATCAAGCCCCGCCGTAGGCTCGTCAAACAGGAGGATTTCGGGATCCAACGCCAACGCCCGAGCCAATCCTACCCGCTTCTGCATGCCTCCTGAGATTTCGGATGGCATCTTTCCCAAGTCCCGATCCATCCCAACGTCAGCCAGAAGTTCATGGACCCGATTGTGTCGTTCCTCATTCGACATTTTGGTGTGTCGGCTCAATGGGAACGCTACGTTTTCCTCCACCGTCAACGAGTCGTACAAGGCTGCCTGCTGGAACAAGAAACCAACCCTCTTTCTGACCTCGTTCAGCTGATTCTCGTTGAGCTTCGTGATTTCTTTATCGGCAATTTGGATTGAGCCCCCGTCCGGCGTCTGCAGTCCGATGATCAGCTTCAATAACACGCTCTTTCCGCCTCCGCTCCGTCCCAGTACTGCCACCGTTTCGCCCCGCTTGACTTGCAGGCTGATGCCCTTCAGGACCTTCTGTTCACCGAATGCTTTTCGCAGGTCCGCGATTCTTATCAGGAACTCATTCCCATCGCCTTTCATGGCGCTACCCCCAGATCATCAGAATCAGTCGGACGAGTATGACGTCGGCCAGAATGACGAACAGCGACGACAGCACGACCGAACTGGTTGCCGATCTCCCCACTCCTTCGGTACCTCCACTGGTGCGGATTCCCTGGAAGCAGGACACGATCCCAATCGTCAATCCGAATACTGCGGTCTTGACAATGGGCGGAATGTAGTCGGTGAACTCCATGTTCTTGAAACCGTCTTCGAAAAACAGGCGCAGCGAAATTGGTTCGGAGAGGGTATTTGCCACCCAGCCCATCAAGATGCCGCAGAAATTAGAGACCACGGTCAGAAGCGGAAGCATCAGAACGCAGGCAGCCACGCGGGTTGCAACCAGGAACTTGTAAGGATCGACTGCCGAAGCCTCCATGGCATCGATCTGCTCCGTTACTTTCATCGACCCGAGTTCAGCGCCGATGCCCGCGCCGACACGGCCACTCACAATTAGCCCGGTAATGATTGGGCCACTCTCTTTAATGATGGAAAACACAATGACTGCAGGAAGGAACGCCTTGGCGCCGAAACGAGTCAGGCTGTCACGTGTCTGTAACGAAAGAACCACACCGGTTGCCGCTCCGGCGAGCGCTACGAGTGGCAGCGACTTCGACCCGATTGCGTCGCATTGCCGGAGCAGTTCCCCGAATTCACAAGGAGGGGTGAGAGTTGCCCGAATCAGCCGGGCGCAGAACAGGCCTAGTTCTCCAAACCATTCAACAACCCCGAAGAGGAAATTCCTTGCGGCCGGAACCTGATCCCTGAGACGCGCACCGGCCATCGCCCCGGAGGCCGCTGCAGCAAGTACGAATATGGGAAGGCGCATCATGTCGTCAGTGCTCCTCGGCATCACCTACCAACCCTAGGATTGGACTCTGCACGCGCCCGATCGGTTGTCTCCGATCTTCACAACAGATGTCGTCTCTGGATCACGGGCAACTGTTCCACCGTTATGAGGGGGCCGACCAGACGGAAGTTGTCGGTAGTCGCTTCGCCACAGCGGCCGATCAGAAATTAAGAACCTATTTCCTCACGACACGTCAAGCGGCTGAAATAGGAACGGGTTCCGGACGGTTCCGTAGCGCATTGAAAACGGTGGATGGCACTTGTAAGCGCCCGTCGCCCTCTGCCAGCGGAGGTCGTTGTGCTGGGACGAGAGTAGAAATCGAGAACCTGTTCTGGCGTGGCCATCGTTTTTCTTCCAATTCGCGGTTTTATGCTAGACGCTTCGCGAATTTTGATGCCGAGCGTGGCTGCTAAGGTTTTGAGGGAGCAGTTCGACCTCCTTTTCACGCTCTGGGCGGATGACTTCTAGGAAGTTGGATCATCACGAACCAAATCACGCGGAGGGGCGAACAACAACTGAAGGACTGATTAAGAGTACGCGGATTTCGGACGGCTGCAGGTCACCGCTCTCAGTTGCGATCTCACCAAACCGTGAGAGCCGAGCCAAAGGTAAACTAACCGGATATGCGCAAGCGGGTTTTCACCCCGACTCCTCCAGATGCGAATTGCCTCCTGAGCGTCGCAGACCAATGTCTGCGCAGCGTCGACTATGTGAATGTAATCGTCGCCGACAAGCAACCTCACTTGACCTACCTCGATATGGAAGCCGCCATCACCCACTGCACGAAAGGAATCGGGATTTGGGAGTGGGCCAGCAATGACGATGGAGATGACCCTGACGTTGTGGTGGCGAGCGCCGGCGATATTGCGACCATGGAGTCTCTTGTCGCGGTTGCCATTCTACGGAATATTTTTCCGATTGGAAGATCCGTTTTGTCAATGTTGTCGATCTCTTTAGGCTTCAGCCCAGCAGCGAACATCCACATGGCCTTTCGGATCGCGACTTCGACACGCTATTTACGAAAACGAAGCCGGTGATTTTTAACTTTCACGGCTATCCAACGCTGATTCACAAGCTCGCCTATCGCCGAGCCAACCACGAGAACCTTTCACGTTCATGGGTACAGCCAGAAGGGCAACATTAATACGCCATTGGAATTGGCCATTCGGAATCAAGTCGACCGCTTCAGTCTGGCCATTGATGTTATTGACCGCGTGCCGGGCCTCGCAACCCGTGGCGCGCATGCCAAAGATCGGCTCAAGAACCAGATCGTCGAAAGCATCAACTTTGCATATGCGGAAGGGATCGACGGTCCAGAGATTCGCGACTGGAAATGGCCATCTTGAAGAGGGCCACTCCGAAGGTTCATCGTGCGAACATTCCGTCTCTGTGCTATTCCGGGTTGTTCCACCCGCCCAGGTCTCTGGTTAGACAATCCGCCTCATGAGGTCCCCACGATCCAGGCTCGTATGAATGTAGGGCGCCGGCTTTATCGAGGATTGGCTCAACAATGGCCCAGGCCGCCTCGACTGCATCCTCCCGTACGAACAGCATGCCATCACCGTGCATGGCATCTCCGAGAAGTCGCTCGTAGGCGTCCACCTCGTCCACTGTTTGCTTTTCTACTGCCGTGAGTTTTGCTGGCATTGAGACCAGTTCTTCGCCGGGCCGTTTGATTTGGGCAGACAGACTCAGCGAGACATCACGAGGGCCTAAGCGGAAGCGGAAATAGTTGCTGGTATGGCCGGCTAGGGTGTCGAGTGGAGGCCTTCTGAGTTTGACCAACACTTCCGTAGCGGTAACTGGAAGGCACTTTCCAGCGCGAATCAGGAATGGCACTCCTGACCACCGCCAAGATTGAATTTCGAGGCGCACAGCAGCGAACGTTTCGACGGTGGAATCCCGTGCGACTCCCTCTTCGCTCTTGTACCCCTTGAATTGTCCTCGAACCAGATGCTTCGGGTCCAGAGCCGGAATTGTGCGGAATACTTTAACCTGCTCGTCTCGGATAGAGTCGCAATACAGGCCGGTGGGAGCCTCCATGGCCAGAAAGCCTATCACCTGAAGCATGTGATTCTCGACCACATCCCGGATCGCTCCGGTGGCATCGTAGAACTTTCCTCGACCCTCGACCCCGAATTTTTCGGCCATTGTGATCTGCACGCTCTCCACATAATTTCGATTCCAGATCGGCTCCAGAAAGCTATTGGCGAAGCGAAAGAATAGAAGATTGAGGACTGCCTCTTTTCCGAGGTAGTGGTCGATACGAAAGATTCTCGATTCCGGAAGCACGGCGTGAAGGGCGGCATTCAACCGCCGCGCTGAGGCAAGATTGTGTCCGAAAGGTTTCTCGACGATGACTCGTGCATCTTTCAGGCAGTTAGACTTTGCGAGAGACTCGACAACACTTGTAAACAGAGTGGGTGGAATCGCCAGATAATGCGCAGGGTGGCTGGCTGAGCCAAGCGTTTTCTTCAAGAGGTGAAACGTCTCCGGGTCCTGATAATCACCACCGACGTAGCGAAGCAGCTTCAGAAGCTTGGCCAAGGCTTCCTGATCGACACTGGAGTGTTGCTTTTGTACGCTGTCGCGAGCACGCTCGATGAGGTGTACGTTCGTGCGTCCGGCGCGGGCGATGCCAACTACTGGTGCATCCAGGTGACCACTTCGCACCATGTGATAAAGAGCGGGAAAGATCTTCTTGTGTGCTAAATCTCCCATCGCTCCGAATAAAACCAGAGCATCGGCTGGAGTAGTGTCTTCCAAGGACTTACCTGTCATGCATCCTTCTCTAAGATCCGGCATCGACTTCTCCTAATGCTTACTGGACAGACTCGCGTGGTTCAAACCTGGCTCCCAAACATCCGGTCCAGATTGAATGCGGCGCTGATCAACGCGAGATGTGTGAAGGCCTGCGGAAAATTGCCCAGGGCCTCGCCTTGCGGTCCCGTTTGTTCTGAATAGAGTCCGAGATGATTGGCGTAGCCCAGCACACGTTCAAACAGCAGCCTGGCATGATCCAGTTTTTCAGCATCTGCCTGACCTGCTCGCGTCAGCGCCTCGACGAGCCAAAAAGAGCACATGTTGAAAGTCCCTTCCTCGCCCGGCAGTCCGTCGATACCGCGTTGCGGCGGATAGCGATATACCAGGCTGTCACTAACGAGACCCCCATGGCGGGGACTTTCAAGGATAGCGTCTATGGTGCTGAGCATCCGCGGATCAGTCGGAGCCATGAAGAACACGAGCGGCATAATAAGGAGCGACGCGTCCAGGTCCTCGCTGCCGTAAAACTGCGTAAACGCGTGGCGCTTCTCGTTCCAGCCTTGGGTCATTACTTCTTCGTAGATACGATCCCGTTCGCGCATCCACTTTCCGCGGTCGGCGGGAAGTGCACGCTTGTCGGCCAGCCGCAAACCGCGATCCAGGGCGACCCAGTTCATGACTTTTGAGTAGACGAAATGTTCCTGGCGATTGCGCATCTCCCAAATACCGGCATCAGGAAGCTGCCAGTTCTCGCATATCCACTCAAGACGATTGCGGATCTTTACCCAAACATCGTAGGAGGTGGGCCTGACGTACTTGTTGGATAGGTAAAGTGCGTCCATCAACTCGCCGTAGATGTCTCCCTGAAACTGCGAAACCGCCGAATTCCCAATGCGGACGGGCCGGGATCCTCGGTATCCTTCCCAGTGATCCAAGGCCTGCTCAGGAAGCTGGTTGTCGCCCTTGATCGTGAAGACGACTGCGCCGGGCGCTTTCGGACGCGCGTGCTTGGACGCGTAATCTTCGATCCAGGCCATGAAGGCGGCCGCTTCGTCCCTGAAGCCGATGCGCAGAAATGCATAGACTGTGAAGGCGGCGTCGCGCATCCAGGTGTAGCGGTAATCCCAGTTGCGAGCGCCTCCGATGACTTCAGGCAAACTCGTGGTTGGTGCAGCGATGATCGCTCCAGTGGGTGCAAACGTAAGGAGCTTCAACGCCAACGCTGATCTTTGCACCTGGTCCCGCCAGCGCCCGTGGTAGGTGCACCCGGAGAGCCAGTCGTGCCAGAATTTCACTGTGCCTCGCAGTAACACCTCGGCGTCTTTTTCGGACGGCGGACAAGGCGTACCGCCGTCACAATCGTCTCTGAGAACAAAGACTTGCGATTTTCCTTCGGCCAGCACGAACTCCGCGGTTACCCCACCGTGCCCGTCATTCCTGAAGGGCACGCTGCTTGAGAGCGCCAAGCTCAAGCTGCCTCCCTTGAACATCGCTCCGTTGGCTTCAATCAGCGTGTCGTGCGGCTGTCGTCCATAATCGAAAGCCGGGCGGCAAGAGACCAAAACGCGCACTGCGCCCCTGACGCAGCGAATGCGCCGGTATAGATGACGGTACTCAGGTGAGTCGGTGCGTAGCCCCGCAGGCATGAAGTCTTCTAATTCTGCGATTCCGTCATTGAGCAAGAAGCGCGTAACTAAGACGTTCGTGGAAGGCCAATAAAACTGCTTGCGCCGGACGCTATCAGCATCGGCGGAAATTTGGAATCGCCCACCCTTTTTGTCATCCAAGATCGCTCCGAAGATGCTGGGTGAATCAAACTGCGGGTAGCAGTACCAGTCGATCGAACCGTTCATGCCCACCAAAGCAACTGTGCGCATGTTGCCGATGATTCCATAGTTTTCGATAGCCTGATACGACATTGGTCTCGTTCCTTCCCTGTGGTTCGAAATGAGTTAATTCGGCAACACTATTCGTATCTGCATTCTTCCTCGAAACAATCGAGTTTTGCAAAGTCGATGCCCTGCCGGACGGCCGGTTCCGTTGTGGACCCGCGATCAAACTTCGAGACCGCAGAGGCTTTGAGCATATAGGTTTTACTCTACGTAAGGAGCGGAGTACACCGCCTGAGAAACGTTATTCTTTGGTATACAGGTTCACAAGGGCGTATCCTAAGAGAGTCTCTTCTACATCTTTCCGCCGCGCCCTACGGGCGACGGTTCCTTGCAAAAATCAGACAGCGTTTCGCTGCGCAAGGAGCCGTTATGGCGAAGAAATATTCTTCCGCCCGCCCCAAAGATCACGTCGCCGCCCTCGAACCGGGATGGCGACGGGAACCATGTCTACAACGAAATCCTGCTTGGCCTTCCTCCGGAGGAAAGCGACACGCTGTTGCCGAAGCTGGAATTCGTGCGACTGAAACTTCATCAAGTGCTGCACGAGGCTGGGGAGACGCTGAAATCCGGCTATTTCTGCAATACAGGTATGTTCTCGTTCCGGATACGGGGGCAGAAACGCGCTTAGGCGAGTCGGATGCGACATGCGGGACACGCATCGCTGGGCACAATGCGGAATGCGTGCATCAAGAAGCAGCAGAGGGAGCACCGCTAACCTCATGACTTTACGCGGCTAAAATCGGGGGGCAGGTGCAGGACTCGTTTCGCCCACCTAGATAAAATCCCGAAAAACTTGGGAAAACCCTTTGTTTGGCGCTGGTTGTGGGCTGATTGAGCTTCCAGTGGGTTCCAGTCCAATCCTGCCTCAACCAGCGTTATCATACCCAAATTGTTCACAAATTGTTCACAGAATTCCGAATTCTCAGTATTGGGGTTCATGAAGACACGTGCCCTCGAAGTCAGGCATCTGCTCACTGCAAATCAAACCGCAACCCTCCTCAACTGCCATACCGAGATACTATACACATGGGTGAAGGAGGGTAGAATCGGCTGCATCAGGACTGGACGGAACCTGAAGTTCCACCCGACGCATATCGAAGAATATTTTGAGCGGCAGAGCCGAGGGTGAAGGCTGAGGCCCAATCTCCGGCTCGATCATGGGATCAAACATCCGCCGTGCTCCTCGTCATTGACCAACTGAGCCCACCCGTCATGGCGCAACCGCTCGTTGTCCCTGGTTCCTCAGGCTGGCAAGAAGCCCCGAATAACGACTCTGCGGTCGGTCGTTATGAACAGCGATACCCAGCGCCTTCTTCTGCCCGATTAGGACTACCAGTTTCTTGCCCCGTGTGATGCCTGTGTAGATCAAGTTCCTTTGCAGCAGCATGTAGTGTTGCGTGGCCAGCGGGATCACGACCGCTGGAAATTCCGATCCCTGCGACTTGTGGATGGTTACTGCGTAAGCTGGGGCAACCTCGTCCAATTCCCCGAAATCGTATTTCACAATCCGGTCATCGAAGCGAACCGCAACTTGATGTTCCACTACATCTATCCGTTCCACCGTTCCGATATCCCCGTTGAACACTTCTTTGTCGTAGTCATTTTCGGTCTGGATGAGCTTGTCGCCCATCTGGAACCGCCATCCAAATCGCTCAACGGACGGTTGACCCGGCTGATTTGGGTTCAACGCCCGTTGAAGTGAGGCATTCAGTTCCCGCACCCCGAGCGATCCCCGGTTCATGGGGCAAAGAACCTGAACATCACGGATCGGGTCTAGATGAAATCGCTCCGGAATTCTCTCCTGCACCAGCTTGACCAGTGTTGCCACAATCTTCTCCGGATCGTCCCGCTCGACGAAATGGAAATCCTTGCTCGGGTCTGCTTCCTTCATGTCCGGCATCTGCCCTCGGCGGATGCGATGCGCCGTCGTGATGATCCTGCTGTTCGCAGCTTGCCTGAACATTTCAGTGAGGCGGACGACAGGCACCACACCACTTTCGATCAAGTCCCCAAGCACCGTCCCCGGCCCGACCGAAGGAAGCTGGTCTACGTCGCCGACCAGAATGAGTCCGGCGTGGTTGGGAAGAGCCCGCACCAGCGAGTGCATCAGCAGCACATCCACCATCGACGTTTCATCCACAACCAACAGGTCGCATGCCAGCGGGCTCGATTCGTCCTTGGTGAACCGTCCGGTTGCCGGATTGATTTCCAGCAGGCGGTGGATCGTCTTGGCTTCCATGCCCGTAGTTTCGGTCAGCCGCTTCGCCGCCCGTCCAGTGGGAGCGCACAGCAGGCATTTCACCCCCTTGGCCCTCAGGATCATCAGGATCGAGTTCACCAGCGTCGTTTTGCCAACGCCCGGTCCCCCTGTGATCACCACAGTTCGGTTCGCTAGAACCGTCTTCAGAGCCTCCCTTTGGCTGGGTGCGAGCGTCTTGCCCGTCCGCCCCTCGCACCATGCGACCGCTTTGTCGAAATCGATGTGCGGGTAGGCCGTCGTCCCTCCTGCCAGCCGCTTGATCCTCAGGGCGATGCCTTCTTCCGCTCTCCGGAGATGCGGCAGGAAGATCAGGGGCTCGCCATCGATTTCCTCCAACAATAGCGAGCCACTGGTGAGCATCTGCGACAAAGCGTGTTCGACTGGGGCTTCGCCAACCTCCAGCAGCTTCGCTGCCTCCAGCTTGAGCTTCCCGAGGGGCAAGGCACAATGTCCCTCGGAGGTCGCCTCCAGCAGCACGTGATCGATGCCTGCCTTTGCCCGATTGGACGAGTCCCGTGGAATCCCGACCTTCTGGGCGATCTGGTCGGCGGTCGCGAAGCCGATGCCGTAGATGTCCTTCGCGAGCATGTAGGGATTGCTCCGCACTTGCTCGATTGCCTGCTCCCCGTAGGTCTTGAAGATTCGCACCGCCCGGCTGGTGCTGACGCCGTGGCTGTGGAGGAACAGCATGATCTCCCGGACTTGCTTTGCTTCCTGCCATGCATGGGCGATTCGCTCCCGGCGCTTGGGGCCAATGCCATCGACGGTTTGCAATTCGGCCGGGCGCTTCTCGATCACCACAAGAACCTCGGCTCCAAATCGCACGACCAGCTTCTTCGCGAGAATCGGGCCAATGCCCTTCACCAAGCCGCTGCCGAGATACCGCTCGATTCCATCGGTGGTGGTGGGCGGCACGGTCTTCATAGTGCTGGCTTTGAATTGCAGTCCGTGTTCCCGATCCCTGACCCAACATCCTTCCGCAAAAAGCCATTCCCCTGCGGTGACCGAGGGCAGGGACCCGACCACCGTCGTTTCTTCCCTATGCCCCTTTGTTTTTATGCGAAGGACGCAGAAGCCGCTGTCGTCGTTGTGAAAGGTGACGCGCTCGATGACGCCGGAGATTTCCTCGGTCGCGGGTCGGCGCTCTGGCATAGCAGCGGTCATGAGTCGGGATTCATTCTGCCACGGATGGAAGGGACTTGGGTGATTCAATACAGGCTAGATTTCCGGCGTCTGCTGGGATCGGTGGAACCCCGGAGGGTAGAATCGTGGAGCGTATGGCTAAACGTAAGCAGAAATCACAGCCCAAGCGGACAGATGTCAAAGCAAAACTCGCAGATGTTGATCGGGCAGCACTGCTGGGATTGATTCAGAGCCTCTATCCTCAGTGATCACTTCAAAAGCGGCCAACGGGATTGGCCGTCTGGGACTGAGAATGTTCTACCTGCCGCCTCCTGTGGGTAGCCCCGCCGAATCGGCGGAAGGCGCGCTCGTGCAGTTCCGCCCAGATGCGCGAACTGGAGGGAAGCGAGCAGGCGAACCGACTTGCGACTGCAGCCCAGGGTCATCACAAACTGCCGGGTGCGGCAGTACTTGCGGGTCTCGGGATCGCGCACCATCGGGCCAGTACCGTAATCGACTTGTGCTTCCTGGCCGGGAGCAGTGACGATCACCACGCGGGCTTCGGGCGTTTGCGTGCCGCGCCGCTTGAGACTAACTGCCGAACCTCAGCTCGTGTCCGTCGCCCCCGTACCGCTACCTGCTGTTCTCCGTTCATCCATCCGACTTAAACACAGACCCAACTTATCGAACAGGTGCGTTGCTCAGACGCTTACTTTCAATCCCTCATCGCATCCCTGATTTCACGAGTTTTCGTGCTTGATCCGGTCCCTTCACTCCCAGCACCCGGTACTTTTCACCGGAAAGCTTGTGGTAGTTCACGAAGAACTCCTCCAGTTCTCGACAGAATTCCTTCCCCAGATCATTGATCGTCTTGATATCCGCCCAACTGTGCGCATCCTGCTCAACCGCGATGATTCGATCATTGCGTTCTTTGTCTTTCTTGTCGCCCTGCTCGCCCTCGATCACTCCGATGGGTCGGCACGTCAGTACGCAACCGGGGAATGCTGGCTCATCCATCAAGACCAGTACATCGACAGGATCGCCATCCTCAGCTTTGGTCGAGGGAACGAATCCGAAGTCATAGGGAAACGTCATCCCGGCTGGCAAGACCTTCTTCAGTTCGAAGATGTGCTCGTCAGGATCAAAAGCAAACTTGTTGCGGCTACCTTTTGGGGTTTCGATGACGACACGGAGCATTTGTTTGTCGTCGGAATCGAAAGGCTTGAGACGGGTTGGGTCGGCAAGCCCGTTTTTCTTGCTCACTTGACCTCCATCGAATAACCATGGATTGATGCGCTGAGTAGCATGGAGGTTTGTTCCGGTCTGGTAAACATCTTCTCTGGACTTTTTCTCATCCCAACGCAGGGATTGACGGAGGATGAGATGAGCAGCCACGAATCTGAACAAGTGCTTACTCTGTTGAAAGAGCTGTCCCTCCTGAAGGAACTCGACAGTGGTTACGAGGCTGGACCAAAAACTGAGGCTGAGCGAGATGCTCATCGACTACGCCAGCAAAGGCATCAGGAGATAGCAGAAGAAATCAAGGCGCTTGCGGATCAGAAGAAAAACGACGCTGAACAGTCGGCGTTGTCTGATGGCGATAGTGCCCAGTAGCCCTGACTTGGGTCTCTTCCGCGCAACTATTTCGTTATCACTCTACACAGAGAAAAAGGAGCATGAAAACAATCAAAGAGGCAGGTCGTGCCTGTCAAACACATAATGTCGCATTCGCGATCCGGGTTGCTGCTACACCCCAAAGGAGCTTATTCGGTACTTGTTCATAAGCAGTGGCGTGGGACCGTCGCTTTGGCTTTCCGAAAGTGCTGCACCGAGAGTGGCTGGGGTCGACAATACAGGGAACGCTGTATGCCGGAAACAGAGCATTTGTTCCCAACAGGCAGGACAAAATCACAAGCACGGTGCCACGACTCTTCGCCATTTCAAACGCGGGCCTGACCGACCGCCACACGAAGCTGGCAGTGGTCAGGAACCCATACCGAGTCGAAACATAGATTCGGTCTTGACCATCAATGGAGAGGCTAGGCTCGCCCGTGATGCGGTGGTTGTCGACGATCACCTCGTGGCCAAACAGGGGATTCTTGGAGGCAGGGGCTTGCGCAAAGGCAACACCCGCGGTAAGCAAGCACGCAACGATCCACGGCAGGGCGGAAAGCAGCACGGTACGACACCCGTTTGTTCGGAGACGCATTTCCTCCTAGAATTTTGGGCTACGAATTCTTGTCAGTCGTTCAGAGGGCAGTGGGGGCGGAGGCAGGTAAATGGAACGGCAGACGAAGTGGAGGTTCAGTGCTCGTACCCGCTTGCGCTCTCCGCAGTGGCGGCGCGGCCGATACTCACGCCCCTGCCCGAGATTCCGGGCTGATTCCACCGAGAAACGCGTAATAGATGCAGGCTTGCTGATCGGGGTTGGCTGGATTCTTGGAAGCAGTCAAGCCTTGATAGCTCTTTCTCGGCCTCCGCATGAATGATACCGGATTGAAAGGGCGTGCCGTTATTTGATTTCTATTTGGCGGCAGTAACCGACTTCACCGAAATGGTATCGCCATTGGCTGTGCCCGTGACTTTGGCCTGCTCCCACGCCAGCTTATTCAGTTCGTCCAACGCGACTTGATCCTTCGTTTCGAGCGTATATACTTTGTCGCCGACCACTAACGAATAATTAGCGCCCTTCTGCACGCAGGCGCGAACGCAGGCTGCAGGGGTAAGGTTACCCTCCGAGTGCTTGGCTCCGCACATGGCATCACTAACCTTTCCCGTGAAGGTCTGCGTACCGGCCGCAACCAATTTCGGCACGATGACCAATTCGACGCACAGCACCATCGTCGCCATCCAAACTTGCAGCGTCCGCAAACGAGACATAAACCCTCCTAAATTTCTTCTCGGACTCTTTGATTGTTTGATGCTCCCGTAATTAAGAATGGACTCGCCTTTTACATCGAAAAGACAGCCAGCATTTTGATCGGGTTCGCCATCCACAATATTGGGCTCTGAGCGAGAAACTGTAACGCCCCCTCATGGAATGGGGGTTTTTGATTTTGAGGGATTCTGGATACACTCGGCAGGATGAGAGAGGCGGACTGGAGCAAAGTGCTGGGTTGGCCGGGGTATCGGGTCTACCGGCACGAGATCGATGAGCCGGGCAAGAGGCTGAAGCTGTGGGTTCGGCGCAAGCGAGGAAACCGGAAACTGATTTGCTCGGGGTGTGGGCGGAAGCTAGCCGAAGCTTATGACAGCTACGAGCGCGAGGTGTTCCTCGAAGAATTCGTCCAGCGTTTGTTTCTTCCGCTCCCGTCCGAACCACAGCGGTTCTCCCGTTTCCAGATTGCTCACCACCGTGAGGAATTTTTGCTTCTTCCCCAGATGGATCTCATCCACTCCCATCTGGCGCAACGCCGGCTTTCTTCGCCCCTCCGACCAGCGAGTCAGATAGCGCACGTCGATGGCTCGCACCGTGCTACTGGCCAAGCCAAACTGTCGCGCTACTCGTCGCACCGCCGCGCTCTCACAGGCCAACCCCACCGCCTCTTCGAAGCGCTTGCTGAACGGCGCCTTGCTCGGTAACTGCGGCACCTTCGGCGGTCGAGTATTCTGTACGCGATGTGGCTGGTGCTGCCAGCCATGCTGTTGGGCACGGGGATGGCTGCACCTAAACCAAGAAAACTACTGAGCTGCTTCCTCGTGTTCCTGCTGGTCAGCGGTTGCTTGTTGCAGGTAGCTTGCGGTAGCGCAAGCAACACCGGGGGCGGAGGAAGCAGCAGTGGCACGCCAGCCGGAAGCTACACAATCACTATTACCGGCGCGGCCACCTCAACCCAGCACACGGCCACAGTGACATTGACGGTGCAGTGAGGGTGCTGACGCACCCTTGCTACACCCCCGCCGGTGCCCCAAAGGGAGCGGCAATGTTGTGATGGTGAATTTCGGACCTCGTCGCGGAAAGCCCGGCAACGTCTGGGGACAAGCTCCGCTTAACGGGTTACTTCTGGGTTGCCCGTCAGAACGAAGCCGCTTGCGCGGCGGACGCTGCCGCGTGTAAAGGTGCAAGCGTATCTGCGCTTGAAAGAAGAACAGCCGCGGCGTACCATCACCGGGGTGAACGCCGGGAGCAGTACATTGACGAGCATCAATAACCAAGCTTTTCGCGCAACTCCCTTCTTTGCAATGACTTCCAGCTCCAAATCGATTGAATTCCCATAGACCGCGTCCGCCGCAAACACAAGCGGCTTCCTTCTAACGGTTTTATCGAAAGCGCGCAGAGCATTGTCGTCACACGCACTCGTTCTCGCGTGCGCGCTTCCGATAAAACACTAGCGTTACTCTGGAAGAATTGAAAATGTTTCAGACAAGCGCGACGAGGCTCTGTTAGCAAACTACCGTTCTATAGCTGTCGCCGCGCAACAGATTCAGGTGGCAATGAAGATCATCTTCTAGCACCTCAATCTTTAGTAAACGTGCGGCTGGATCCAACGAGAGAATTCCATCGCTGAGAAGTGTGTTTATGATTTGCGGTGGGTGAGGATTCTTCCGCCAGCTTGCCGACTGTTGCCGTCGCTTTCCACGCGCACAAGCCCTCTTTGGTACGCAGTTCCTCCGCCTCTCCATAGGCTACAAGACGGCTCAATATCACTCTCAGCGAATTTTCCGGATGTCTCTGACGATCCACCCCACCCGGAGATTTGTCTTGAAGCTGTCGCAGGATCTGGCGGACGGTCAGGGGCTCGGACGCTTCCATCAATAGTTCGCGGCACAGATCAGTAAGTCCGCGATGGGTGCGGGAACGAGGAGCAGATTGAAGTGGCAGAAGGTCCTGCAGGTCTCCCTTGATCACATCCGAGCCGAAGAGATCGGCAAGGCCGACTACCGTCTTCTTGATTATTCCAATGCGTTTGACAATGGCAGCTCGCTCGAGCTTGAGAACTCGCAATTGGCTTTGCAGCTGGCCGATAACCGGCTCCAATTCCTCGTGCTTGGGCGACTGGACGGAAAGAGGTTCTGTATCGGTTCCTTCACGTTCGATAGGATTGTTCGTCAAGATCATTTGTGCTTTCGCGCGTGAGCAGATCGATTGTTTATCACTCTTCCGCCTTCCCCATCTCGGTTTGGGATGAACGCATGGCATATTCCAGAAAATAGACAATGTCTCGGGACAAAACAATCAGCAGACTGTCCACCCACGGAACGCAACAACCTATCCCAGTTCTTCTGGTTTCTGTCCCGATGCTATGGAAAGCTTTCAATGACTAACGCAATAATGATCCTCACATCATGTTGGCCTCAACCGATGATGATAACTATGCCGGGACTGTCCCTGTCGAGAGTTCTATCCGCGAAGTTATGAAGCTCACGCAAGCGGAGCTACGGGACCTTTTAGCCCGGCGAGAAGAAATAGCGTGGCGGATCCGACATCTTCGTCAGGTCGCGGATGGTGTGGAATCGGTTCCGAGTCAACCAGCATTCGACCGAACTACTAGCGAGCGGTTTGCTGGCAGGTCCCTTCCTCAAGTGCGGCGCGGATCAAACCGAGCGCAATTAAGATTGACGCGAGCCTGCCGCATTGCCCTCATGGAAGAAAGGACAGCTTCGCCGAAAGAAATCTATTGTCGGATCGTGCGCAGAGGGTCCTTTTCATTCGCAAATTCTGAGTTTGCCATCCCAGCGATTGTCGGAGTGCTGAATGCCATGACTGATGACGGTGAAGTTCGGTGTTTTGAGGATGGTCAAGGCTGCCGCTGGTCGCTAGTACTGCGGGAAGAAGAGGTGAGTATGCCACTGTAACTGCCCACCCACGAAATGAGCTTCTGGTCGGAGAGTGCTGTCTGCGTGTTCGTAAACTGGGTATTAGTCCCTGATAGATTACGGCTGATCACATCGGAGCCTATCAACCATGCTTCTCGAAGTATAGTACCAGCCTGGAACCGAGGCGCAGATTAGACTCGCGACACACACACGCGTCTTTCTACTTGCATCGCTGGCCTCAGCGATCTTGACCGCTTTCGTTGGCCATGCTTCAAGCCCGACCGTTGTCACCGCGGCTTTTGCGAAACTGCAGTCGCTCGCAGGTGATTGGGAAGGAAAGGATGACGACGGGAATGCCGTACGAACTAGTTTCAAGCTGGTCGTTTCCAATACCGCTATCCTGGAGACTTTTTCCATGTCTGATGCGGAAGAGATGTTAACGCTCTATAGCACCGACAGAGACGGTATCGCTCTCGTGCACTACTGTCCTATGAACAATCAGCCTCACATGCGCGCTATCCCTCAGGATGGAGAGATCAAAGAACTTGCATTCCTGTTTCAGACCGCTACTAACCTACCCGATCTTGCTGCCGGTCATGAGCAGAAGTTAGTAATTCGGTTCGAGGACAAAGATCACATCACAGAACGGTGGACATGGCGTGTGAATGGAAAGGACACCAGAATTGTATATCGGTTCGTCCGTAAAGGCGGTGGCTAACCTTCTCATTCGCGCGCATGAACGAACGATCACCAGCCAAAGAGACCCGAGTACGATAATCCACAATACGACTGCGCACTTCGTCCTTAGGATACCGCAAGATATTCCTGGAAGTGCGATCACCTCGGGCATCTGAATATCACAACGCCACACGCCAAAACCGATCGGACCAAAACAAGTCAGGCACGCATGGTGGCGTTGCTTTGACGCAGCCTTACGCCATCCCCTAGGACGGATCCTGATCGCAGATCCTTTTCTTCTGAGCTATTGAACTTGGTATCTCGGAACCCGTGTCTACAACTTCTTGTAGGAAAGATCAGGGTTCGCCGGCAAAACGCGGCGGAGCACTAGCAGCAAAACGGGGGAAGCGACGATCGCGTTGCACCATTGGTCACGGAAACCAGGTTACTTGTCCCAAACCAAGTGATTCACCGAAGAGTGGTATCTCGGATGTTGCTTGCCCATTGGCTGTTTCTTGACAGTCAGTAACTCATGTTAGAACCTCTGTCATTTCGATGTCAAAGAAAATCCCGTCCATCTCTTAGGAGGAAGAAATGCACACGCGCCGCATGAAGTTGGTTCTGTTTCTCCTGTTAGTGGTATATGTGGGCTGTGCACTGCCCGCATGGGGGCAATCAACTTCGACCGGTACTGTTAGCGGCTCGGTCACGGACCAGTCGGGTGCGGTAGTGGCAGGCGCCACGGTTACGCTGACCGATAGCTCCACCAATGCTGCGAGAACCGTCGCCACCAATGCAACCGGGCGCTACATCTATGTAGACGTTAACCCGGGCATCTACAACATCGCCGTCAGTAAACCGGGGTTTGAGACCACGAAGACCCAGCACCAGGAGGTAAAGGTTGGAGCCAGTCTCACGGTCGATTTGTCTCTGCAGGTAGGCGGCGCGAATGTAGTGGTGGAGGTGACTGCCGTTGGCAACGAACTGCAGACCATGAATGCCACCGTAGGCAACACCATCACGAATCTCACCATAGACAACCTGCCGAGCCTTGGCCGCGACGTCAGCACTTTCATCGCGTTGCAGCCGGGCGTGAGCCCCGATGGCTCCGTTGCTGGAGCGGTTGTGGACCAAAGCACTTTCACGCTCGATGGCGGCAACAATAGCAACGACATGGATGGCACCATGAACGTTTACACGAAGAGCTTCGCCGGCGACCCGACCGGGGGTGTTGCCAATCAAGCTACCGTAGGACCATCGCAACTTGGCACGGGCGTGGGTGGCGCCACGGGGGTGTTGCCCACTCCGCAGGATAGCGTCGAGGAGTTCAAAGTAAATACCGCCGGCCAGACCGCCGATTTCAATAGTTCGGCCGGTTCCGAGGTGAAGGTGGTCACCAAGCGCGGAACGGATGCCTGGCACGGCACGGGATACGAATATTACAAAGACAACAACTGGTCGTCCAATTCCTGGCAGAACAACCACAATGTCCCAATTACGCCGGTTCCGAGTTTCCATTACAACCGTTATGGCGGGGCGATCGGCGGTCCAATTATCCCGAAAGTTGTTCTTGGCGGCAAGACCTACTTCTTTTTCAATTACGAGGGTTTCAGTTTTCCCAACTCCGAGACAATCGTTAGAAGCGTTCCATCGCCGGCCTTGCGGCTGGGGCTATTGACCGATGACAAGACTGGCGCTATTTACAACCTGAACCCGACTGCCGTCACCTACAATGGCACCACTTACCCGGGGACTTCCCTCGACCCGCGTGGTATTGGGATCAGTCCCCTGATTCAGCAGATATGGAACAAGTATGAACCGCAGTCGAATGCCAACTGCACTCAGAACCTATGCGACCACCCAGCGGTTGGAACCAATTCCAACATTCAAGGCTTCTCGGCCAACCTGGCCCAGCCAACGACCAGCAAGTTCGCAGTTGCGCGTGTGGACCACGATTTTTCGTCCAGGTGGCACTTGATGTCCAGCTATCGATGGTTCAAGCTGAAGGCTGCCGCGGATGCTCAGGTTGATATCGGCGGCTTCTTCTCCGGTGACACACTCGGCACTCCGGCTGCTCAGTCCAGTCTTCCGCAGCAAGCGTTTTTGTGGACGGCGGGGTTGACCACGAACATCAGCACCAACACCACTAACGATTTCCACTACAGCTTCCTGCGTAACTTCTGGCAATGGAACCGGACGGGAGATACTCCGCAGATGTCGGGGCTGGCCGGAGCGCTCGAAATCTACAGCGGCCAGAGCCAAACTCAGGATCTCGGCCCTTACAACGTGAACACGCAGCAGACCCGCAACCGTTTCTGGGATGGACACGATCAGTTCTTTCGCGACGACATTTCTACGTTGAAAGGCAACCACCTGTTCCAGTTTGGCGGTGCCTATCAGCACAATTGGGACTACCATCAACGCACCGATAACGGCGGCGGCATCAACAACCAGATCGTCTATGAACTTGGCGACGCAACTGCCGGATCATCGCACCTTGCCTCAGACATACCACTCTGCTCGCAAGCGGGCGTCTCCATTAACCAATGCGGCTCCCTCAGCGCGGCGGTCTTGGGCATCGTTTCCATCGCGCAAGTCGCCTATACCCGCTCCGGCCCAAATCTAAACCTGAATCCTGTCGGGTCCCCGGCATTCGACAAGAGCACGATCCCTTTCTACAACGTCTACTTCAGCGACACCTGGCACATGAAGCCGACGTTCACCCTGACATACGGACTGGGCTGGACGCTGGAGATGCCGCCGGTTGAACAGAGTGGCAAGCAGGTCGAACTGGTGGACTCGTCAGACCAGCCAATTTCGGGTGCAGCCTACCTGGCGACTCGGAAGCGCGAGGCGCTGCTGGGCCAAAACTACAATCCCGAAATCGGTTTTGCCCTGGTGGGCAATACCGGCAATGGACTGAAGTATCCCTACAACCCGTTTTACGGTGAATTCAGCCCGCGGATCGCTGTCGCCTGGAGTCCTCACTTCGACAGTAATTCCTTTGCCGGCAAGGTCTTCGGCCACGAAGATACGGTCATTCGCGCCGGCTATGGCCGCATCTTCGGCCGCTTGAACGGTGTGGGTTTGGTGCTGGTGCCGTTGCTGGGACCAGGCCTCCTCCAGCCCGTGCAGTGCCGCACTGGCCTCATGCCTACCGCCGGAAATCCTAGTGGTACCTGCGGCGCCGCTGGCTCCAATACGGCTTCCACTGCCTTCCGCATTGGCGTGGATGGCTTGACTGCCCCACTCCAGCAGGCCTCGGCGACGCTGCCCCAACCGTACTTTCCCGGAGTCAATGGCATTTCAGCCGCCACCGCCTCTGTCTTGGACCCAAATTTCCGGCCCAACCAGGTTGATTCCTTCGACCTCACCATTCAGCGCCAGTTGTCCCGCAAGGTCACACTGGAGCTGGGCTACATTGGGCGCAGGATCACCAACGAGTATCAGCCCATCAACCTGAACGCCGTGCCCTACATGATGACGCAGGGCGGGCAGCAGTTCGCCAATGCCTACAAGAATGTGGTGTTGCAGTACTGCGGAGGTATTGCGGGGCTGGCGGGCGGCGGTTGCGCGAAGAACGCATCCGCTGTTACGCCGCAACCGTTCTTCGAGAAGGCCATGAACCCGGCGTACTGTGCCGGGCAACCAAGTTGCACCGCCGCCGTGGTAGCGAATGAAGGTGGAAACTTGGCTACGGCGCAGGTTTGGTCTATGTGGAGCGATATGGATGGTGCCGTCGGCTGCCCCAGCTGCCCCAATGGGCAAGGCTTCATCTTCGGGACCACCATGATGAACAATGCCAACCCAGCCTTTGGGGCTGGCGTCACGCCCCAGATGACGTCGGGCCCTGCCGTCAATGGCAGCTATGGCTACGGAAACTACAATGGTGGTTTCGTCTCCCTTAAGATGGCCGACTGGAAGGGATTGACGATGCAGTCCAACTTCACTTATTCCAAGTCGTTGGGGACTGGGGCGGTCACCCAGTCCAGCAGCTCAATTACTCCCGACGATGCCTTCAATTTGAAGACGACGTACGGGTATCAGAACTTTAACCGCAAGTTCGTATATAACTTCTTCTTCGTATACCAGCCGCCCTTCTATAAGGGGCAGTCAGGACTGCTGGGAAGGGCGCTGGGCGGATGGACGTTCTCGTCTGTATTCACCGCGGGCACCGGCACGCCAGTCGAACTTTTCACCTCGACTGGAGACGGTCAGGAGTACGGCTCGGGGGACAACAGCAGCTACTTCAGCAATGCAAATGACATACAGATAGCACCCATTAAAAGCGGTCACGCCTACTCCCAGCCGGGCAATTTCCCCAACATTTTCGCGGCTGGGCCGGCTGCGATTAACGACTTCCGTAACCCGATTCTGGGGTTGGATAACAGGGATGGCGGCGATGGCAATCTCATCGGCCTGCCCTACTGGAATATGGACCTCAGCGTCAGGAAGAATGTCAGAGTGGCGGAAAGCGTTAGCTTGGAATTTCAAGGCGTCTTCGCTAATGTTTTCAACCATAATCAGTGGCTGGACCCGGTGGGCATTTTCGGATCGGGGCTCTTCAGTGGGTCAGGGCCAGGTGGCTTCGGTACACTGAGTGGGGGCTCGGCCCAGGAAGAACCGGGAGGCAACCGGCAGATCGAAGTAGGTGTTCGCGTTCGCTTCTGACTCACAGGTATTTGAGTCGCTCGGAACCGTGAGCGAACCGTATCAGTATGACCGCGTCAAAGACCGCGACCAGCCCGAGGTAGAGCGTCCGAAGCGGCCGTGGGAGGCGGTGAAGGTGAAAGTCGTCACCGCGGCGAAAAAGGGCCGCGTAGATGTCGCGCGCTCAGCCGTCAGCTTTTAGGCTGACGTGTTGAAAAACGCTACCGTTTTTGAAGCACTTTCAATATCGCCTTCTGCGCCTCCATCCCCGCGGGATCCGATGCATTCGCGCTAACGTATGCCGCGAGTCCCCGCAGCATGTAGGTGTCATTCTCGAAGGTTTGCAGCAATTCGAGATGCGGCGGAGTATCTTTCCAAACTTTTTGGTCGGCGGCGTCCAGCGCACCGAGCCAGCTGTGAAATGCGGGCGCATCAAAATCTTTTCGCACTACGATCGTTGCCGCGAGCTCCGATAGCCGGTCTTGTTCTCCGTACGTGAAAATCTCATGGGCGGAAGATAGACGGCGCGCGATCGCATCCAGCAAACGTCCCTGATCTTCATTCTTTAGCAAGGGATTAGCGGCCAATGCCGCCAGCAGATCGGCGGTATGCGCGGTCGCATGAATCCACCCCAGTGTTGGATCAAATCCGCGCAGATCGCGTTCATCCCTAAGATAGGCGAGCGCATTCGCCAGGAATGTACGATACCTCTCTTCGCCGAGAAACGGCATCTTCAAGTCCCGCTCCGCCAGCGCTACCAAAGACAGGGCTGAAAACGAACGTTTGAGGACGCCATCATTCCCAGTTTCACCAATCCCGGTCCACAAGTTGGCCTGCCAGTCATCGAGCAGCGAGTATAGTTCGTCGGTCGAAATTTGCTTTTGATGCTTGATCCAGACGGTTGTGATGGAGTACGCGAGGTCGTCGCGAAGTTCGGGATCCTGCGAACCGAGGTATCCACTTAACTCACGCAGCAAGGGAAAGACTGGCTGCCCGTCTGGGACCGCATACCGGTTTTTCGCGATGGCTCGCCAGAATTCGCGGTCGTGCAACGGCTTTCCTTGCACGCGATCGGCGGATGCCTGAGACTGCACTAGCATTGGGAAAGACATCAAGAACAGTGCCACAAACATCACCGTCCATTTCACAATTGGTCTCCTGACAGGTAAATTACGCTATATCTGATACACCGAGACTAGCAGGTTAAGATGAGACGCTGATGACGGCTTGTCGTTAGCACTGTTCTAGACTCAAATAAGATCGTCTACGAACACTACAGCCGCTACAGCAATGAGAAAGCGGAACGAATGAACCTGGTGATTACATTGACTCGGTCCTCCCAAGCTGAGAGGCCGTGAGATGAGAGTCAGAGCTCCGCGCTTACTTCCAATCCCGTGCGAAACGGAATACTCACCCGTGCGACCGCCCCACCTTTCTGCAAGGTCAGCAACTCCACGCTATGACGCTGGCCATAGATCGTCTCAAGCCGCTCGCGTGTGATTCTCAGTCCTACCCCGCTTGACCGGAAGTGGCTCGGCTCGTTAAGTCCAGGCCCGTTATCCCTCACTTCCAAGTTAAGGTCGCCATCATTGATGGTGGCTGAGATTCGAATCTCACCTCCAGCCACTAGCCTTGAAATTCCGTGCTTGATCGCGTTGTCCACTAAAGGCTGCAGCAGCAAGTGCGGAACACTTGCGTCGAGAGTCTCTGGCGCGACATCGATACTCACATTAAGCCTTTCTTCGAACCGCACCTTCTCGATCTCGAGATAACAATTTACGAACTCAAGTTCGCGGCTCAATGTTGTCATTTGGGTCCCAGCGGTCTCGAGACTGATTCTGAGCAGGTCGCCAAGACGCGTGATCATTCGATCGGCAGCCTCGACGTCCGTTAACGTCAGCGCGGAAATGGAGTTCAGCGTATTAAAGAGAAAATGCGGTTGCAGTTGGCTCTTCAACGCTTGCAGGCGCGCTTTCTCCAGCTGCGCCTGCAGCTGCGAGGTACGCAACTCCCGTTCCCGGAACCGCTGGTAGTAAGACGTCACGTGTGCGATCAGGACGATCGGCAAATAGGTGGTGACTACGTCGTCGACGACGTTTGAAAGGAAAAGACTCCTATACATATACCAATGGATTCGGACGCCGTGGGTTTGAGAATCCCACACGGCCGAGACCCAGTGCCGCACTCGAGGATCCCAGAATGCGTATGGAGTCAGACCTCTGAGGGCCACCTGTGCCACCGTAAACACCAAACCACCCGCAAGCAGCACGAGCGATCGCTGCGCCCACTTGCTTCGTTGCACCTGGTAGCGATTCGCGAACGCGAAAACGAAGGGAGTAAGCGGTGCATACGTGAGGACTTGGCTGGATTGCAGGCCTAGAACACTTAGGAAGCTCATGGACCCGCCGGTCGAACGATATAATTGGTAGATGGTTATGGCATAGGCCAGCGCAACAAACGTCCACACGCCAAAGCTTAAAGCCCAAACTACTGCGGGGCGAAAGCTCCCGGGGACATCGGTAAATATTTTCTCCTTCGTTTTCACCGATACAGCCCGCCGCGGCCGCCGAACTAACTCGCCGCCGCAATGCGAGCAAATGTAGTGCATGTTCGCGGAACAGACCGGACAGAAGGTACATTCGAAAGAGCATACGTATGCCATGCAATCAGCTGGCAGAGCGAGCCCACAACCTTCACAACTGATCTTCATGTCAGGAGCACTTTCGGCGGCAACATTTTGCAGATATCGGAAAGCCGATGGCAAGGTAGTTGGCCGCGCGACGCGGCTTACATCATGAACTAACTTAGCAAGCCGAGCAATCACAGAGGGTGGCGGCTGACGTCAGCGGGACCGGAGCACTAGAACTGCGGACAAGCACATGGGTAACCGGGATCGAATACCACGATCCGGGGATAAGCGGCGAACCCAGCGTCCCTGTCTCATACAACCATTTACATGCTCTGACGTCTATTCAACTGTCACACACCCGGTGAGGCGGCCAATGATCCCTGATTCTGTTGGTTTGCCAGCACAAGAACGGTCGACGGTACGGACCGTTGTTGCCGATGATGAGCGGCTGGCGCGCCAGAAGCTTCTTATCCTGCTGAAATCCGAACCCCAGGTGAAAGTGGTGGCTGAGTGCCAGGATGGCAAGCAAGCTGTGGCGGCGATCCGCAATTTCCGCCCGGACATGCTGCTGCTCGACATCCAGATGCCGGAGTTGGATGGCTTCCAGGTGCTGGGCGAAATCCCTCCGGAGGAAATGCCGGTGGTCATCTTCACTTCCGCCTATGATCAGTATGCGATTCGCGCCTTTGAGGCCAATGCTCTTGATTACCTTCTAAAGCCGTTTGACCAGGAACGGCTGCACCACGCTGTTGAAAGGGCCCGATCCGAGTTACTCAAGTCGCGCGACAGCGAGGTCACGCACCGCATTCTGAGTCTGTTATCGCAGGTCAGGTCAGCGACTCTTCCCGCATCGGAGCGAGATAATCGTTTGGTGATTAAGGTCAATGGAAGGGTCGTGTTCCTGGACTTGGACAGTATTGATTGGGTAGAAGCTGCCGCCAATTATGTACGCTTAAACGTCGGGAAGGAGTCCTACCTCCTACGTGAAACGATCGGCGGGATTTCCGAACGACTGGACGCGAACCACTTCGTCCGCATCCATCGTTCGACGATCGTAAACGTCCGCAAGATCAAGGAACTGATACCTGTCAACAGCGGAGAGTATGTAGTGGTGCTGAAGAACGGGAAAGAACTGTCCTGCAGCCGCGGCTACCGGGCAGGCCTACAAGGGATTGTCGAGCGGAGTCCGTGAGCCCCGGCTTCGGAGGAATCGACCGTCTACAATTTCTACACCGTCAATACAGACGGAAAACCAGAAGTGGGCCAGCGTCCCAATGAGCTCTGGTGCACCGACTACAAGGGCGAGTTCTTGCTGGGAAATCATGGCTACTGCTACCCGCTGACCGTCACCCATCATGCCAGCCGGTATCTGCTGACCTGCGAGGCTCTCTCTTCCACCAAACAAGACTACGCTTTTACCGTGTTTGAGCGGCTTTTCAAAGAGCGTGGTCTGCCCGCCCCCATCCGCAGCGATAACGGCGTGCCCTTCGCTTCCGCGCACGCCTTGTTTAGTTTGAGCAAACTCGCCGTCTGGTGGCTGCGGCTGGGCATTGGCATCGAACGGATCAAGCCTGGCCATCCGCAACAAAACGGCCGCTACGAACGCATGCATCTCACCCTGAAGAAAGAGGCCACCCAGCCGGCGAGTGGAAACTTCCTACAGCAGCAGGCCAGGTTCGACAAGTTCCTCGAGGTCTTCAATAACCAGCGTCCTCACCAAGCCCTGGGCATGAAGTGTCCGGCCGAAATCTATCAGCCCTCCACGCGTCCCTACACCGGGTTGCCCGACATCGACTATCCCTTCCACGACAAAACCATCGTGGTCCCCCGCTGCGGCCGCATCTGTCTGGGCAACCAAAAAATCAATTTCAGCCAGGTCTTTGCTGGACAGGCCGTCGGCCTTAAACAGGTTCACGACGACATCTGGCTGGTCAGTTTTATGCAGTATGATCTGGGTTACTTCGATTTGGAGACCAGAGTTTTGGAACCGCTCGAAAATCCATTCGGCCCTAAAGTGTCACCCATGGGACCGGTACATTCTGTAACCCATGTCTCCGGGCCCGACCGAGAAAGAATGGTCGGGGAGAGAGGATTTGAACCTCCGACCCCCTGGTCCCGAACTATCGCAGTACAAACTCCAAGTGCTTCATTGGTGTCGCTTAGGGGGCACTAGCCAGCTTTTCTCTCGCTCAGTTGTACCGAAGTTGTACCGAGAAATCCAAACGGCCATTAGGAAAGGAAATGGTGGAGTGCAGCCTTTTCAGGCCGAAATTAACAGTGATTGCAAGTACTTAGAGGTGCCTCCCGGCGCTGTAAGTCACTGATAGCCACTGCAGGAAAGGCCAACTGCCGGTAAAACTGCCGGTAAGTTTTATGCACCTTTGCTTCGCACGCGCTTGTTGTCTGTATTTTACGGGGGTTGCTCTATTATTCGACGAAATCCACCGCCACAGCGGAGGGTTTACGAACGGCGCTTGTCCGGTGAGGAAGATTAAGAAGCCTTGAAGCGGTGCCGGTTTATGCCTAGCTTCCTTATTTTGGATTCGAGTGTCTGTCGGGGAATGCCCAGCTTAACGGCGGCGCCGGTTGGACCCCCAACCACGCCTTCGGATTCCCGGAGAGCGGCTTCGAGGATCTCTCTTTCGTGCTCGACAAGGTCAGCAACCAGCGGAGCAGTTGTCGCGGCCAGTTTGGGAGTCACGTGCTTGAGCCAGGTCTCATCTACAAAGAAGGTCTCCCCTTCAGACAGAATCACCGCCCGCTCGACTACATTTTGCAACTCGCGGATGTTGCCCGGCCAATCGTATGCGTGGAAGAGTTCGATCGTCTTCTTGTCTATGTTTCGAATCTTCTTGCCCAGTTTTTTGGCGTAGCGGTCGATCAAGTATCCGACCAACAAGGAAATATCACTAATGCGCTCGCGCAATGCCGGCAATCGAATCGGAAACACGTTGAGGCGGTAAAACAAATCCTGACGAAACTCGCCCTCGGCCACGGCTGAAGTCAAGTCTCGATGCGTGGCCGCTATCACTCGTACGTCAACCGAAACCGATTGAGTGCCGCCGACTCGTTCGAATTCCCGTTCCTGAAGAACTCGCAGCAATGCGACCTGCGTTTCTGGCGGAAGATCGGCTACTTCGTCGAGAAATATCGTTCCACCGTCGGCCGATTCGAAACGGCCCAGCCGACGCTGAGTGGCCCCTGTAAAGGAACCTTTTTCGTGGCCGAACAGTTCGGAAGCAATCAGCGACTGGGGAATCGCCGCGCAATTCACTCGAATGAAAGCACGGTTTGAACGCTTGGACCGGTTATGAATGGCGCGAGCAATCAGTTCCTTTCCTGTTCCGGTCTCCCCTAAGACCAAGACGGTGGAATCCGTCGGAGCTACTTTGGAGACTTGAACCAGCACAAGACGTAATGGCTGGGAAGAACCGACGATTTCTTCGAACATGGATGAGCGAACGATGTCTTCGCGCAACGCAACGTTTTCGTTTCGTGTCCTGTCTTCGGCACGCTTGCGATCGTCTATGTCGGTTCCGGTCGCATACCAGCGCACCAGACGTTCTTCTTCGTCGCGGAGCGGGTTGTAACGGAGCAGAAGCCAGTGATACTGACCGTCCTTCCGAAGCGCTCTTAGCTCGATTTCAAACGGCAGGCCGCGAGCGAAGCCTACTTCGCGCTCCTCGCCCACCCTCTCGAGATCTTCCGGATGGAACGTTCTGGCGCGAAAGTCCGATGCGAGTACATCTTGCATGGTGAGGCCGGTATAGTCGAGCATTTCCTGGTTCGCGTAGAGCGCGTTGCCCTTCGGATCCAGGACGACAATGGTGTGGGGGATAGCATCGGTAATTCGGCGAAGCTCCCGCTCGTCCTTGAGGAGTTGCGTCTCCGCTCTTTTTCGATCTTCGATGTCGGTATCGCTTCCTAACCACCTGACGACGTTGCCTTCAGCGTCGAATTCTGGAAGGACACGTATAAGGAACCATCGGTATTCTCCGTCATATCGCCGGATGCGGGTTTCCAATTCGCCTGGTTTGGGGTCATTCAGCAAGGCAAGCCACTCACGAATGAGTCGATCCAAGTCATCGGGGTGAACGACCACCTTCCAACCCCAACCTTTCCCCTGTTCCAGGGTCAGGCCGGTGTACTCGTACCAACGTCGGTTTAGAAATTCTTTGGATCCATCAGGGAAGCTCGTCCACAAGAAAGATGGAACCGTGTCGATGAGGGTCTGGAGCCGGGCAGCCTCCTGGCCAAGCTTTTCCGGAGCATCGCTTTGTTCGTTGCTTTCCGAATCTTGGGCCAACTCACTCATGTTTACTCAGTCCGCCGGAGCGTCAGAACCAGTATCGATAATTCTAAATCAAGATCTAAAGCCAAGATCAGCCGAATGGCTTCACGCTGAATTTTCGGCAAAAGCTGAAATTACAGCCTGAGTTAAAAAGCTAAACACCAACGACTCAATTGATTACGAGTGGCGCCGGGATTGCCATCTGTTAGGCGTGAATCGTTCGACAGTCGAACATGACGTTGAAAATTGAGAAGTACGCTGACGAGTACGGCACGACGATTCGACTCATTGGGCGAGCGCAGGCGGAACATTTGGCGGAACTGGAGACGCAGATTAAGGAGAGCGGATCGAAGGTCGCGTTGGACTTGGAGGAAGTGAACTTGGTCGACGTTGAGGTGGTTCGGTTCCTCGGGACGTGTGAAGCACAAGCGGTCAAGCTCCTCAACTGCTCCCCCTACATACGCGACTGGATCGGCAAAGAACGCGATTAGAGCAATGGTCAGGATCTGCGTCCATGACCGCCACCTCAACTAAAAGGAGGGTTTATGTCAGACCAAGTAGTTTTGATTACGGGAGCGCTGACGGGGATTGGTCGCGCCGCCGCAATCATCTTTGCGCAAGAAGGGGCACGAATTGTTGTGTCTGGCCGTCGAGACCAAGAAGGACAAGCCTTGGTTGCCGAGCTACAAGGGGTCGGAGCAGAGGCCATCTTTGTCCGCACTGATGTCCGCAAGGATGACGACGTGCGCAACCTCGTGGATCAAACGGTCAAGCGTTTCGGACGTCTGGATATTGCGGTCAACAATGCTGGAACCGAAGGCACACCCGGCCCGGTGACGGAGCAGACTGCAGAAACCTACGCCGCAACCTTCGACACAAACGTCCTAGGCACACTGCTCAGCATGAAGCACGAATTGAGGGTGATGCGGGCACAGGGGAGCGGGAGCATCGTCAATGTCTCGTCGGCCTATGGAAGCGTCGGGGCTGCCGGAGCTTCCGTTTATGTTGCCAGCAAACATGCGATAGAGGGACTGACAAAATCCGCTGCACTGGAAGTCGCCGGGACCGGAGTTCGGGTAAATGTAGTCGCCCCCGGCACAACGGACACCGGTATGCTCACACGCTTCACCAGCACAGATGAAAATAAAGCGGCGCTCGTCTCGACGGTACCGGTCAAGCGTATGGCAACGTCGGCGGAGATCGCTCACGTGATCGCCTTTGTTGCTTCGGAAAATGCGTCGTACATGACTGGTTCTTCCATCCCAGTCGATGGAGGCATGATCGCTGGATAAATCTTCCTTGACTATGGCGCCTCGCTGCTCAAGACAATCGTTTTCTCAACGGCGAGTCGTGAAAAGGCTGGGACGACGCGAGCAAACGTGTTCGTTTTTGGATCGTCAGGGTATATGGAATGACAACACTTCAAGGCAAAACCGCCCTGGTGACAGGCGCATCGCGCGGAATTGGGCGGGCCACTGCATCCGCGCTCGCCAACTCCGGTGCGCGTGTCCTTGTGCACTACAGTCGTTCCGCGCAGGATGCGGAATCTCTCGTGGCAGGAATCCTTTCAAAAGGCGGACGCGCGAACGCAATCAGGGCCGACTTGGGAACTCCGGAAGCGGCAACGCTGCTGGCGAAGGAGGTTCGTACGATCGTCGGCGAGCGATTGGATGTGCTCGTGCTCAACGCCGGAATCAGCAAGGCGGCACGCCTCGCGGATTATACGGTAGAGGATTTTGACAATCTCTTTGCGACAAACGTCCGAAGTCCGTTCTTCCTGGTGCAGCAACTGCTGCCCATTCTAGGTGACGGCTCGAACATCATCGTGATCTCTTCGATCGGGTCCCACGCCGTAGTTGGCAAGCCCGGCGTGGACAACCCTTCGCTGCTCGCCTACGCCTCGACCAAAGGAGCACTCGAGACTCTAGTCAAAAACTGGGCGGCCATTCTTGGACCCCGAGGCATTCGCGTGAATGCAGTCGCGCCAGGCGTGATCGATACTGACATGTCGAACTTCACAAAGACTGAGGTAGGCCGGGACACCGCGCTTGGGATGCAGGCATTGAAACGAATCGGCAAGCCGGAAGATGTCGCGGACGTCGTCGGTTTCCTAGCGTCAGACGCGGCCCGCTGGATCACGGGAGCCAGCATCCCCGTCGATGGCGGGTCGAAGCTTTAAAGATCTGACGCCTTGCTGGCGTCAGCTGCAATCGCTCGGATGAATGAGGAGGGTCGGCAGATGGCAAGAACAAAAATGGCAAGTGAGACGATCGAATCCAAGAATAAAGCGCTCGTTCTAGAAGCCTTCGACACACTGTTCAACAAGCGTGACTACGCGGCGGCAGAGCGCTTCTGGTCACCGAACTACATTCAGCACAGCGCACACATAGCACCAGGTCGCGAAGGACTGTTCAATCTCGTCCGCTCAGCGCCAGAAACGCTGCGCTATGAGAACCAGCTCATCGTTGCAGAAGGTGATTACGTCATAGCGCATGGCCGCTTCAGTGGGATTGGAAGGCCCGTCGCCTGGATCGCAGCCGACGTTATCCGGTTCGAAGACGGTGTTCTTAAAGAGCATTGGGACGTTCTGCAGGACGAGGCGACCAAGGCCGAATCTGTCAGCGGCCTTCCTATGTTTGGCGACACATTTCCCAAGTGACAGCCGAAAACAACGCGATCGTCCTGAGGGCGTTCGACACCCTTTTTAACAGATCAAGGAGGCACTAGCTGTGATTTCACCCGTTGCTTTGAACGCCATGTATGTGATTTTGGGGGCGAGCGGAAACACCGGCTCGAGCATCGCCGATTCCTTGCTATCGAAGGGCAAGAAGGTGCGCGTCGTGGGGCGCGATGCGGAGCGACTGCATCGCTTTGTGGGCAAAGGGGCAGAAGCGTTCACCGCTGATATGAGCGATGCGGCTGCGCTCACCAAAGCCTTCAGAGGCGCGCGTGCAGCATACTTGATGTTGCCGCCGATTACCTCCCGGGAAGACCAAGAGCGAGAAAGCGATGCGATCGCGCAGGCCGTAACGGAGTCCGGCCTGCTTTACGCGGTGCATTTGAGCAGCTACGGCGCTCATGTCCCGGAAGGCACTGGGCCAGTCACGGGACTGCATTCTTCGGAGCAAAAACTGAACGCGATCAGCGGTTTGAACGTTCTGCACCTGCGCGCCGCATATTTCATGGAGAACAATCTGGCAGCGATCAGCATGATTCAGGAGATGGGAATCTTCGGACATGCACTGCTACCCGACCTGAAGCTGCCCATGATGGCGACGCGCGACGTTGGCAACTGCGCCGCCCAGCGCCTCCTGCACCTGGATTTTTCCGGCAAACAAACCTGCGAGCTGCTTGGCGAGCGCGACCTGTCGATGGCGGAAGCCACGGCGATCATTGCGCGCGGCATTGGCAAACCAGATCTGCGTTACGTGCAGTTTCCTTACGACCAGGTGCAGCAGGTGTTAGAGCAAATGGGCATGCCGCCGAAGAAAGCCGCGGTGTATATCGAGATGTTCAAGGCGATCAACGCAGGTGTCCTCGCCGCGCAGGAGCTGCGTTCGCGGGAGAACACTACACCGACTTCGTTTGAAAACTTTGTGCAGGATGTCTTTGCGCCTGCATATCGCGAGAAGGCTCGCGCCGCGTAGACCCAGCATCCAGGCGCGCAAGTTGCTTGTCGTTCAGCCAGAGTGAAATACGAATGAAGGAAATAGAAATGAACGGCACATACAAAGCAGTGGAAGTGTCAACACCGGGCGTACTCCGTGTTGTCGAGCGGGCGATTTCGAAGCCTGCGGCTGGTCAAGTCCGTCTACGCGTCGAAGCATGTGGCGTTTGTCATTCCGATCTAGCAACCGTGCAGGGAGATTATCCAGGGCCTGAAATTACCACGAGTGCCTGGCCATGAGGTCGTGGGCCGAATCGAGGAGATCGGTCGGAACGTTTCTAAGTGGAAGATCGGGCAGCGTGTAGGTGTCGGCTTTTTGGGCGGGCAAGACAACGAATGTGAGCCGTGCCAGAGAAAAGATTGGTCGGGGAGAGAGGATTTGAACCTCCGACCCCCTGGTCCCGAACCATGAAACTACAAACTCCAAGTGCTTTATCTGGTGTCGCTTAGGGAGCAGCATACGTCTTTTTCTCTCGCTCAGTTGTACCGATCTTGTACCGAAGAATAACAACGCCGCTTGCTGACAGGGTGATGTGCTGTGCTTCTCCTGCCTGCCCGAACTTCACCCGTTTACGAGTATCCGGCCCCTTCTCCAAAACCCACGTCGATCTTCTACGCCGGACCGGCTACGCGAGGGGAGATTTGTGATAACATCTTGTGGCTGAACACTGAGAATTGCGCTCCTTTGACGTTGGCCGACATCGCCTATCCGAGCGAAGCTTCCATCGTCACGGGTTTGGCGACAATACTTAAAGATCACGTCTCGCTAACGGTGAACAGGGAGGCAAGTGACCTAGCAAGGCTCTCGAGCGCGGCCTCGTTTGGCAGTGTGACAGTGAGTCGCGGGCGGCCCTGCTCGTCGCGCTCCAGACACTCGGCGAGACGAGCTTTGAACTCGCTTGCCTTTTGCTCTGCACCGTTCGTTGGCTGACGCTGCGGGATCATTTCGCCGAGGAATGCGAATGCGGCAGCGACGAGTTGGCCTCCAGCCTCTGCCACACGCGAACGGTGAGCGAGCCGCTCTGCCTCTTGCTCCTGGCGCTGCTTTTCCGTCTCATCTACCGCGGCGTGTGCCCTCGCGCCGAGCAGCACCTCGAGGCGCCGCTTCAGCTCTTCGATGCCGGATGCGAGTGCGACCTCCTGCACATTGGATTCCATATCCAGCGCGGCGAGAGCCAGGTCATGTTTGGCCGAGAGCGTCGCCAGCAGCTTCTCCTCAATCGTGCCTTCCGTCACGAGCAAATAGACCTGCACCGGGTTCTTCTGCCCCATCCGGTGCGCGCGGGCAATACGCTGCTCGAGAACGGCCGGATTCCACGGCAGATCGACATTAATGACCGTATTCGCCGCCTGGAGGTTGAGCCCCGTCGAGCCCGCGTTGGTGGTGAGAAACACGCGACAGGTCGGATCGCGCTGAAACTGGTCCACCAGCTGCTGCCGTTTCTTCTGCGGGACGGATCCGTCCAACCTTACGGAATCGAGCTTGAGTCGCGTGATCTGCCGCTCGATCAAGGTGAGCATGGTTGTCCATTCGGAGAAGAGCACGATCTTGCGATCGTCCTCCGCGGCCAGCTCTTCCAACAGCTCCTGCAGCCGCTCCAGCTTGCTCGAAAAGCCCGGAGCATGCTTGTCCACGAGAAAGGTGCTGTCCGCATTCATCCGTGCGAGCAGCAGTGCTTTCTGCAGACGCAACAGGTCCATCTCCGAGATATACGATTTACGGACGATGGCGCTCACAATCTGCATCTGCGCGAGTTCGATGCCCGCCTGCTCATCCGTGGGCGCAATCCGCACAATTTCCGTCGTGCGCGGGGGCAAATCCTTCAGCACCGCACTGCGCGTCCGGCGCAGCAGCAGGGGCTTGAGTCTTTCGCGCAGCAGATTGAGATCCTTGTAACCCAGGATCTTGCCGCTCTCGTCAGTGACGCGGTGACGGTTGAAGAATCGAAAGGCAGGCCCGAGACGTCGGTCGTCGATGAACTCGACGACGGAGAAGAGATCGTCAAGCCGATTCTCCAGCGGCGTGCCGGAGAGCACGAGCGCGAACGGCGAACGCAGGCTCTTGATGGTCTGAGCCGTCTTCGCCTCCCAGTTCTTGATGCGCTGGCCCTCATCCAGAACAATCAGATCCCACCTCACGCGTTCGATCGCGAGAATGTCACGCAATACCTGCTCGTAGTTGCAGATGGTGAAAAAGCATTCCTTCTCGTACTGACCGCTCCGTCCCGCTGCGCTCCCTAACACGATCTGGCAATCGCGCCCCGAGAAGCGGAGAACCTCGCTGCGCCATTGGGCTTTCACGGACGCAGGGCAAACGACCAGGACTTTGCGGATGTCTGCTTCGCGCGCCAGCAGCTCCGCCATACCGATGCCCTGAAGGGTCTTCCCGAGTCCCATATCATCCGCCAGGATCGCGCGCCCAGCGCTTGCTGCGAAAGCGATGCCGTCCAGCTGGTAGGGAAGGATCTCCACCTTCAGCAGCGTCGTGCGCAGTGGATGAGATCTCGGATTGCGCCGGATCTCGGCGGCCTTTGCCGCGATGCGCCGCAGCCGCAGACGGGTCTGGATGTACTCCTCCGCATCGGGATAGACCGTCACGGCGACGTCGTGTGCTTCGAGTTGACGGACGCGTTTTAGCAGATCCGGGAGATCGGTGATCGGCCTATCGCGGATCGGGCGCACGATGCCGCTGGTCACGTCATCGAGGTGGGGCGGCAACAAGATACGCAATTCCAGCTCCTCGCCATATGACAGATGGACACTGATGTCCCGGCGCCGATACGGTCGATTGCGCTGCGAGTCTGAGAATCGTCTTCGGACTTTTTCCAGCGCATGAAGGATATGCTTGCAGGTGCCGAGCGTGTTCTTACGGAAATCCGGGCAGGAGCAGTACGACTGTCCCGGCTGCCACCCTCGCAGAGCGACCCGGTACGACTTGCCAGAGGCCGCATTGGTCAATGTGTAGTCGGTCCAGATCTCCTGACCGTCGAGAGACGTGAGCCGCATTTTCTCGGTCCGGGCGCGCTCTGCCCGCTCCGCGAGCGCTTGCGCGACCAGCGCCTCCTCACTCACGCTTTCCGCTGGGGCCCGCGCGGGTGGCGCCCCGGCCAGTCCCAGCGCGAGCTTCTCTTCCAGAATCAGGGAGAAGGCCGCGCCGGCGTGCTCACACGGCACCTCGCACGCGTCGCAGCGCCATTCGAGACGATGGCGGGCGGCCGGACTCAAAGTCAGCGTGACCGCAGCGCCGTCCAGAGTCAGCCGAAACATGTCGCGATCGAATTTGACCTGAGTGGTGAGGTCAATGTCGAATTTGCCGCCTGTGGCGATGAGGCGGTTCCCCCCGGGGCCGAGCAGCTTCGCCGCCCTGGTGAAAGTGAGTCGCGAAAGTGTGTCGAACAGCGTCAGCTCGGCGCTCGGTTTCGTCAACATGAGGTATAGGGAGTTACAGGGTCATTATTGCATTGGAGGGGCGTAATCCACCTCACAGCCGACGGCTTGCACTTCCGAGATCCGGCTCGGATCCACTATCTTTGCTTCCGACTCACCAGCGAAGAACGTCGTGATCCGGATGTTGCTCAGGGGGGTCTTGACGACGACATGGTGAGGACCGAACTTCACTACTCCCATCACGGGTTCGAGGGAATACGACTGCTGGGCGGCGTGCCAAAGATCCCTGGCGAAGCCTGGTGATTGAATGTCTAATCCGGCCTGCGTGGCCAGCTCGTCGGCCACCCAAGTCCCGTCGCGCAGGCCTCCGGTCTCGCAGCGCTTGAGGCGGTCATGAATCGTGTTGAAAGACAGGATGGAGTCCGACAGCATGTCTGCCTGGACGCGCAGGTACTTTCGCCATATTTCCCCGTTAGCGGGCGAGAGTTCTTCGGGCCGGAATCGCAAGCAACGGAAACGAGCGGCCTGTCCGATGCCCCGATAAAGCGAGACCTCTCCGGTCGGGACGCTCGGCTGATCCTCCAGGGAGGCCCACTGGTAACTACCATGTTGAATGAGCAGGGAACCGGGTGTGTCGCGATAGTCGCGGACATGATGATAGGCCGCCATCGGCGTCCTCAACTCGTTGTCTGAAAAGAATCCGAACTGGCAGTATCTTTGCAGTGCCGATCCATCTCCTCTACGGGCATTTGCCCAGAAGTCGAAAAGGAAGCGTGCGCGGTCCTTGAGGGGACTGCCGAAGTAGCGATGCTCTCGCAAATTGATCTGCGGATTGAAGATTCCCGGGAGGATCCAGGTGTACTGGAAGAAGTAGTCCCTCGCCGGCGGCTTGGTGGGGCTGTAGGCCAGGGGTCCTTCTGCCGACAGCCACGGGACGAGGTATTCCGAATCGATGACGGTGGAGGTAGAAAAGCGAGACCGTGCCGCCATATGGAGCTTCATCCTGCACCGAGCAGCATTTGAATGGCACCGCGCGTTTCTGGGCTCAGACTGGAAAATTCATCCTCCGTGAGCAACCCCTGCGAGCGAATCTGGGCCAGCATCGTTAGTGCATGAGAGCGCCGCGGATTGTCGAAGAGACGCGCCATCTCCCGATCACGTTGTTGGAGAATCCTGAAGATTTGGAGGTAGCGCGCATGGTGACTCGTCGCGCCATCGTGCGAGACGCGGTCGATCTCGGCAAGGACACGCTCGCAGAAGCGTTCGAGCGCGAGCGGATGCACGCGCCGCAGCACTTTCCAATCAGGTTCCTTAATCTCCCGCATAGGGTTTCCGTGCACTTGGGCAGTGCAAGTGTAACGCGGGAAGCTGCGGCTTGTGGAGGTCCCCGCGAGGTCCGTGTTGAAACTCTTTCGATAATGTCCCCTCGCGGACTCATTAGAAATGGTCCCCTTAAACTGAGGCCCCCAGCCAAGGAGGTCTTATTGAAGAGGACGGCGAAGAGCACTCGTGACCTGGAGCGAGTGGAGGTGATGGGACGAGTGCAGCATGGCTGCTGATAGAGTCGGCGGAAGGCGAAGAAGCACTGAAGCAGCCGCGGCAGCATCTTTCTCGATTTCATGGCAGAAAGCGTAGGGATCGTCGTCCATCCACGCCAGGAGCGTAGAAGCGGTTTTGTCTGGTTCGGCGCCGGAGGCCTGACGAGCTTTGATCCAGAGGCAGATGAGTTCATGCGCGAATTGCCCGAAGCTGCCATCCGAATCATCGAGTTCATCTGCCTTTGCATGGCAGCCCGCAAGGAACGTCTCGTAGAGCCCTACAGCGCGCCCGGACTCGGTGGCGCCGAGCATACGGATTTGGGCGGCGAGCTCCTCAAGCCGGGTCACAAAGGAGAAACCTTCGCGGTAGCCAATGAATACTCCCGGTCGGAGCGCTACCTCAATTTCACGCTCCATTGGGTCTGTCTTGCTGCGAATCCCTTGTTTCATCTGAGTCTGTTCCCTAAACAAGATCGTTCGCGGCGACATCCGGCAAATGTTGTCGCGCTTTTTCGATCTGCCTTATCCCTCTAGCTCTAGCATTGCCTACGACTCCGGTGAGGATTGCTCCGACAAACCGGCAGCCGCAAGGCATGGCGGCTGAGCGGAATAGTGCATCTATGCTAAGCGCGAGTGGCTTTCCGTCGGGCCACTCTCTAACCGAATTACGCCGAGTTCAACTGGCGGATGCGGCTGGCGCCACATACATTTGACCATGTTCAAAGCTGGCCATCTTGCGCACTTCGTCCTCAATTCCTGATGAGCAATAGCACAACCTTCTTCGCGGTTGCTCATGGTCCCCTTTCAAGTCCCTTGCGGACGCGGCGGGCTGCTAGGCCAACAGCTCCGCTCTTCGAAACGGCTGTATCTTGGGCTGCTTCTTTTGCTGCTCCTGCCAGAGATCGTGCTGTATCTGCATCTTTAGCCAGAAATCGGGCGATGTGCGCAGCGCGGCTGAAAGACGCAAGGACATGGAAGCAGAAATACCCGCCCTTCCGTTCAGAATCCGCGAAAGATGCGCCCGGGTTACACCTAAACGCCTTGAGGCCTCGGCAACGGTGATGTCGCCCAGGTAGTCCTTCAAAACTTCGCCTGGATGTGCAGGATTGAAAATCATGTTCTTCACCTCTAGTGGTAGTCCTGGTAGTCGACAAAAATCACGTCTTCCCCATCGAATGAGAATGTGAGTCGCCAATTGCCACTGACGCTTACGGCCCAATGATGGGCAAGATCTCCCTCCAACCGATGCAACTTGTTGCCAGGTGCATCCATGTCCTGCGGCACGCTGGCTACGTCAAGAGCGGTAAGGAGTCTGCGAAGACGGTCGGCATGTTTCGGTTGAATTCCGGCCTTGGAGCCGGACTCCGCAAAGCGTTTCAGCCCCTTGTGTCGATAGCTCTTAATCACTCGTATAGTGTATAGCTACACTATACGACTTGTCAACGGTGCCGTCGGGAGACGCAGGAAGTAGGTGAGTCGCAGAGTTTTCACAAGATACAGAGGAGGATTTGTCATGGCACGAGTAGTTCTACATACCCACGAGCTTCCGAAGAAAAGTCCGGCCGGTTCCACAGTCACAGAACGGACAAGTGATCGAGTTTTGCCTCCCAGCAAAGAAATCGGCGTAACGCGAGCACTCACTTGACTGCAGGAGCCTTCGGTAGAGCGGCAGCCTCGACATTCTGGACAGCACTGTTATCTAGCGCCGTTCGTCTGGGGCAATGCTGACTGCGATTTTCAGCCGCGCCGCAGACAGATCTGCTTTCGCCGCGACAGACGGTATCGCCCGCACATAATGCCAAGCCATTAAGTACTTGAATGTCCCGAGCACGGCCGGGGCTCCTATGATCCGCAATGAAGGATTCGGCCCTCCAATTCCGCGATTCGCCTGGGCACGGTTGCGACTAAGTCCGTACCGACAAGACTTCGCATGGCGGCGGTGTGATAAGGGACCCACCCTTTCTCGCGGCGGTTTTGGCCTTCTACATACTCAACGGCGCGTTGCCGCTGAGAGACCAAGCGCCCTTCTACAACACGGGCTTGTTCGCTGTGCTGACTCGTAACTATTTGAGCAGAAAAGCTCAGAATTGCTGACGGCTCTGAGCCTTACTTGATGTTCCCGAAATCTGTGGCAGAGCGTTCTGATCACTAAATTGCGTGGCTGGTATAAATCGTTATACCGTTCCCATCGGGGTCCTTTATGCAAAACAGATGATGTCCAAGAAAAGTTTCATCAGGGATCTCTCCTGCTGTGATTCCCCGACTGATTAGTTCCAACCGATATTCTTTCAATTCATTCAGGCCTTTGCCTTTAATCATGAGGTCAAATTGCTCCGACAATTTTTTATGGAATTGTCCTGTCAAACTCTCCTCTACGTCTTCTCCAGCCGGCTCATCAACTGATAACAATAGAAGATGAGTGCCTCCACGTAGTTCAATAATTGCGACCTTTTCGTCAGTAGCAAATGGAGGAAGGCCGAGCTTCGAGTAGAATTGGCAACTGCTCTTAAGGTCAGCCACCTTTAAAACAAGGTGCGCCACTGCTAATCCTGAGTCAACGACAGTCTTCATCTCGTTCAATCCTAAACCGGTCATGATTCACCTCACAAGTTGTTGTTCACAAGTGCCCTACCAAAACTGATCCAGCAGTGTTGCGGTTCGTCTTGAAGAGCGTTCTTATTGAAGATACCACACGGTATCTTTCAAAGGCAATCATTTATTTGTGCCCCTGGCCCATCCAATGGAATACACTTTTGAAACGTTGAGGAGACTGTCGACAATGAAGGCGACTAAAGTAAAAAACGCGTACATGAAAAAGAAGGACCCTCTCTTCGTTAGAGAATCCCTCTTAAATGCCGCCTTCGAACTCGCTGCGACCATGGGCATGACTGATGTCACCGTCAACAAAGTGAGCGAATTGGCGGACGTAACCAAGGGGGCTTTCTTTAATCACTTCGATAGCAAAGAGACGTTAGTGACGGAGCTGATGCAAATGCTATTGACCCGGTTGGACAAGCAGTTCGACCGACTGATGGCGGAGGAAGAGAATTCCGACGGATGCTTTACTCGTGCATACATTAGGGCCGCATTCTCCGAAGGTGCAGCTGAACGTAAAGTTTGGGGCGCTCTCTTGAGTCTGATGGCCTCTAAAGATCAGGTCGGACGGGTTTGGAATAACTGGCTGGGCGAACGCCTAAAGAGACATTCGAAAACGGATTCGAGAATCGAGCTTCGTGTCGTAAGACTTGCGGCAGATGGCGTATGGCTTGAGAGAATCGTGAACGCAAAATCGAAAAACCTAAAGGGTGTCGAAGAATACCTCATTGAGATGACGCGAATCCGTTAGTGTTGCTCGAGCTATTGCGGACAAGGTGAAATCGGAAAAGCTAGAGACCGGCGGAATCCTCATTGGATACTCGAACAGTTTGCGCACTCGTTGGCCCAGCTTCTCTATGTTATGTCGGGCGTGTTGGAAAGCGTGTCAGACCCCGCTAGCTCCATCCGACACGAACTGCGTATTCGCTCCTTCCTTGAAGATGACGTAAGCGCGTTTCCACGGTTCGTCATCGATCAGGCGCCATTTGTGGCCTGAACCGGTGTGGTCCTCTGCCACAAGCACATCACCCGGACAAAGGGTAAACTTCTCGCCGCCGACCGTCGCGAATTCGAGCACGCCCGACAACGTAATGACGTACTGAGGAGTTGGGTCATTGTGCCAGTCAAAAGTGGAATGTGCCGGCGTCTCTTTGAACTCGACCGACTTCGCATCTACCAACTTGGCGCCGTTCACACTTCCACGTACTACGTGTGAGTTTCCATCAGGCCCCGTGTACAACCGATAAGCGCGAATCATTTTCAACCTCCTTGATTGTGATGTTGTTGATGTTCAATACCGCCGCCGTTTCTGCGCGGAGGCGTGCGGCCAGGACCGGATTGTCGATCAAAGATTGCCCGTAGGATGGAATCATCTTCTTCAACTTGTCCGCCCATCCGGCATTCGTCAGTTTGTCGCCGAAGCAGCGTTCGATGACCTGAAGCATGATCCAGACTGCGGTCGAGGCACCCGGCGAGGCGCCCAGCATGGCAACAATGGATCCGTCCGACGCGGTAACGAGTTCGGTTCCGAATTCCAGAATGCCGCCTTGCGCCGGATCCTTCTTGATGATCTGCACGCGCTGCCCGGCCACCTCAATCGTCCAGTCCTCCTCGTTTACATTCGGGTAGAACTCGCGGAGCGCAGCGAAGCGCTGCTCAGAGGACTCCAGAACCTGGCCGACCAAATACTCTTCAAGTGCCAGGTTGCTTTTTCCGACTGCCAACAGTGGGAGGATGTTTTCAGGATCAATAGAGCCGAACAGATCCAGATAGGACCCGTGCTTCAGAAACTTTGTTGAAAAACCGGCATACGGCCCGAAAAGCAAAGAAACATTGCGTTCGATGTGGCGGGTGTCGAGATGCGGCACGGACATCGGCGGTGATCCGACCGCAGCTTTGCCGTAGACCTTCGCATTGTGAAGAGTAGACACTTCCGGGTTATCGCAGCGCAGCCAAATTCCGCTAACTGGAAATCCGGCATAGCCCCGCCCTTCCGGAATCCCCGACTTCTGCAACAGCGGTAACGACCCGCCACCGGCGCCGACAAAAACAAACTTGGACCGGATGTATCGGTGCTCGCCAGTCCCTTCATCCCTGATTCGCACACTCCAACCATCTTGGTGCCAGTTCTCGTTGCGCTGAAGATCTTGCACCCGGCTGGAGAAATGAATGGATACTCCATCCCTCCCCTCGAGTGAATCAAGCAGGTTCTTGGTAAGTGCGCCGTAGTCCACGTCCGTACCGGTCACCATGCGCGTAGCTGTGACCACGTCACCAGAGTCACGCCCTTCCATAACCAGCGGAATCCATTCTTCGATCTGCTTGTTGTCCTCCGAATACTGCATCCCGTAATAAAGAGGATGGCCCGAAAGCGCCGCAAAACGCTTCCTCAGGAAATTCCGATTATCGACGCCGCGCACGAAACTGCAGTGAGGTACGGGATGGATGAACGACTGAGGGTCCTTTATCGCACCTTTCGCCACTAGGTAGGCCCACAACTGACGGGAGAGGTCAAACTCAGTATTGACCTGCAGAGCCTTGGAAATGTCGATGCTGCCGTCGGCTCTCTCCGGCGTGTAATTCAGTTCGCAAAGCGCAGCATGACCGGTGCCGGCATTGTTCCACGCATTTGAGCTTTCCTGAGCCTCGCTTCCAAGGACTTCGTGGATTTCGATTTTCAGCTTAGGATCAAGCTCTTTCAGGATGATGGCGAGTGTAGCGCTCATGATGCCGGCGCCGATGAAAACAACGTCCGGGCTAGATGGGTTAGTTGTCGTACTGTTCCTAGTGCTAGCCATTAGAGAATCTCCTTCTTGATTTCTATCGCGATTTTCCATTAAGATTTTTCCGTTCGAAGTGTGCTTTCACCGAGAGGGCTCACGTAGTGAAGACGCCCGGCAATCCACGCAGCCGTGATGCCGACGGCGATGCCAATGAGAGTGTCAAATAGTCGCAGGATGGGTTGGCTCCACGCACGCTGTGGACTAATTCCAGCTACAACCATGACGACAGCTGTTGTAATTGAGGCGGTAATGAGGTTCCTCGGCCGGTCGATCATGATCAGAATTACGGCACCGATCGCGATCAGAATGGCCATGCCCCAGGCACTGAACGGCCCTACACAGACGCCCCATTTCCGTAGTTGTCGCCTATCGGCCAGTTTCTGGATTGCCGACCATACGGAGTTGGTAGCGATAAGCCCGTTTACGAGGACCTATTTCGCCCTCTCAGTGCAAGCCGCTCGTAATCAGTCAGTAAGGGGAAAGCTGGGGCGAAGGCTCATGAGGCTGACCATGGATGATCAAAGCTGCGCAGAAGAAAATCACGAGCGCTCGCAAGCACCCGGGCTCGCGCCTGAGCAGGAAGGATGCGGCTGAGGGCCGTTGCTCCGATCATGGTTGAAAAGATGGCAAAGAAGGCCCGCTCTTTGTCCGCGGCGCACCGGCCAGGCATAAACGGCAGCATGCGGTCTCGGTACTTCACAAGTTCCCCGACAATCTGAGCCTTCATCCCCGCATCTGCCCGCGCTAATTCGGGCGCGAGGGCCGGCAGCGGACAGCCGCGTTCGGGATAGTCGCACATTTCCGGGCGCAAATAGGTTTTCACAATGGCCTTCCACTCCTGGCCTGGCCGCGCCTGTTCGGCCGCACGAGCGAGGATTCCGGCGATCTCCGCGAAGCTGTCGCGCAACGACTCTACCAGCAGATCGTCCTTGCTCCCGAAATGCTTGTAAAAGCCGCCGTGGGTCAGACCAGAGTCCCGCATCACGGTTGAGACGGCCGCACCAGGCAATCCTTCGGCGCGAACGCGCCGGGAGGCCTTTTTCACAATTTATCCGATGGATTTCCGTTTTATGTTCAGACGGATAACGCATGACTGATTATAGGATGCCGGTAGTCATCCCACGGCTCAATCCACTTTTTCCAGCGCCCGTAAAAATCCGAATCCATAGGATGACGCATATCATCCTATAGTCTGAAAGGGGAACTTCGATGTCTCATTCAATGATTCCGTTAGATCTCGCTGGCTCCTATGAAACCGTTTGCGGCTTGGATGACGATGACGGCGTATACGCCGAATACCGCGGCCCGAAGCCCGCAACCTTGATTGTGAACCGCGGTGGCCATGGCCACGTTTATTTCAAGCACACAGAGCGCTCGCGGGAGCTGGGGAACATATCACAAAAGACCGCACGTGGGAGGTTTTCTTTCCGCGCACACAATGAGTATTTAGTTGGGCCGGGGTCTGCTTGGCCCGACAAGCCTAAGCGATTACGCGGATGTGTCCCGCTCACGGGTGGTGGAGCGGCTTCGGGAGGAATTACAGCAATACAACGGCAGCGAAGACATCTCGCAGAGCGAGTGTCGAGCCGCCGGATTCCTAGCCGCCTATGTGCACAACGGCTCGCGCAATTCCGTTGTTTCTGAATGGAACGTTTCGGACATTGCAACCCGCTTTCTCAACCGCTTCGGGCCGCGCCTGAAGAGGATCAGGACGGGTCAACTGTGGGACATGGTTCGCTGGTACATGATGCCGAAGCCGCCATACCTTGGCCCAACCGGTTCGCCGCACGATTTGATGATCGCAACTGTCAGAGAAAAAATGCGGGACTACCGCTTCCAGAGAAAAGTGCTGCGAGAGATTCAGGGGCGCTTAAAGGCCGGCGAGAAATGAGTTCCTCCGTTCAATTCGAGCCTCTACTTTCGGACGCCCAAGTCTCGCAACTCCTGGGCCTGCACCCAAAGACCGTGCAACGGATGGCGAGACGCGGCATTCGGGCCGACGACGGGGAGAAAGTGAACGTTAGTCTTCAATGAGTGCCCTGCAACAATTCGAGCCTCTGCTTTCAGATGAGGTAGGCTCGCGCCTTGCTCTTCCGAAACTAATCGGCGCTCATTTGTGGGAAGGTTTTTTCCCCACCTCGGAGCAATTCAATTCTTTCACAATCCCCCCGTTCGATGAGATACTTCCGCCTGCGCTACCAGACCGGAAAGGCATCTCGATGGCAAGAAGGCGAGGCCAGTCTGGCTGGATTGAATTGCGGAAAGGCACCTACTATGCCCGGTTTTGGATTGATGTTCCAGGAAGGTCCACACGCGCATGTCCGCGAGTGCGAATCTGTCCGGCTGAAGGACCGGGAACACTCAACGCTTCCGAGCGTTCACGAAGACTTAAACAGATTCTTGTGGAGCACGGAGCTAACTCTGAGGTTGCGGCAAGGCAAGCGGTAGCTGCAAATCTCGGTATCACGTTTGAAGAACAATCCGAGAAATGGCTCCAAACTGTGCAGAACAGGAAACGAAACCCGGTGAAGCCCCGTACTGCAAAGACTTGGCAGTCTCACCTCAAATACATCAATTCGAAAATCGGGCCGATGCAATTGGCAGACGTGAACAATCGCGCGATGAGAGATTTTGTAGCTGAGATGGCCTCGGAACCGTTCTCTCCGAAGACCATTGAGAACTATCTCGCGGTCGTCAAGTCTGTGGTTGCCTCGGTCCGGAACGAGAAAGGGGAGCGAATCTATCGTGTCGATTGGAATCACGAATATATGGACGTTCCCATAATCGCGGAGCAGAATGCCCCGAGCTTCACGGCATCGGAGATTGAAGCAATAATCTCGATAGCCGAAGGCCAAGACCGGGTGATCTATGCGTTGCTCGCGGGCTCCGGGCTTCGCATCGGGGAATGCTTCGCGTTGCGAGTGGAGGACGTGCGGGACACGGTCCTCGACGTGAGGCATGCATCGTGGGAAGGCGCAATCTTCAGCCCGAAGCACGGTAAGATTCGCGAGGTGGATATTCACTCCGACCTTGCGGACTTATTGCGCGAGCATATCGGCGGCCGGAAAACGGGGTTCGTGTTTCCGTCAGATAATGAAACTCCGCTTCGGAAATCGAATCTGTTGCGTCGTTCCCTGCACCCGATTCTCGCGGAGCGGAATTTGAAGCCCCGCGGGTTTCATGCGTTCCGCCGGTTCAGGGTTGCTCATCTCCGAAAACAACTTGTGCCGGAGATCCTACTCCGTATTTGGATCGGGCACTCAACCGAGGGCATCACGGACAAGTACGCCCTCGAAGGCGTCAAGCGAGACACGATGTTCCGCACGATGGTGGCTCAGAAGGCGGGATTAGGCTTCAATCTTGGCAATTTGCTTGCCGGCGGAGCCTGTGAATCGCGCCCAATTGCGCCCACAGCGAGTGACGTTAACACATTGAAAACATGGTCGGGGAGAGAGGATTTGAACCTCCGACCCCCTGGTCCCGAACCAGGTGCTCTACCAGGCTGAGCCACTCCCCGACGATGCTGCGCGCGGCTACCGGGAAGCCCTCCGCCTGCGCAGGTATTTCTCGATGGGCACAACGATTATAGCATCGTGCTTTGTTGTCGGCGTATCCGTGCATGCCGACAGTCGGCCCAATTGTTTGTTTAGAATGTCGCTGGCGATACAGGTTGGCTCACCTATTTCCTCCCTCAAATCATCTCGGCCGAATCGTTCTCTGTCCAAAACACTTTTCCGCTACACTGAAAACGCATCGGATTTGATGGAGTCTGATTCAACGCCAATATGATCGTCCTCTGCGCCGGTCGTTTGTATACGCCACGAGAAGAGATACAGGACCCACTCCTGTTTATTGAGGATGGGTTCATCTCCGCCGTGTCGTCGCGTGCTCAACAAGAAATCCCGCCGAATGCACGGGTCGTTGATTTTGCTGGCGATCATGGCGGTGGCATTCTGGCTCCGGGGTTCGTCGATATTCATATGCACGGCGGTGCCGGACTAGATGTAATGCGGGCCACGTCGGCCGAGTTGCCTCACCTCAACAGATTTCTCACAACCCATGGCGTCACAGGGTATTTTCCGACCACCGTGGCGGCCCCGCTCGATCAGACTTGCCGGGCCTTAGAACGGCTGGCCGATACCATTCAGGCGTCTGCGGATTCAATGGCCAGCAATGGTGACACAGTGCAAGCTCGACCGCTGGGCATCCACCTGGAAGGCCCATTTCTCAGTCACCAGCGCCGGGGCGTCCATCCTCCGGAATATCTGGTTGAGCCAACGCTGGAAATCTTTGAACGCCTGTGGCAGGCCGCGCGAGGTCATGTGAGCATGATGACTATTGCGCCGGAGCTTCCCGGAGCACTTGAAGTGATCGCGGAGGCAGCGCGACGGAAAGTCTGCGTGAGCATCGGCCACTCGGACGCCGGTCTGGAAGCGGCGCGCGCCGGTGTGCGCGCTGGGGCGCTTCACGCCACTCACACCTTTAATGCCATGCGGCCGCTGGATCGTCGCGAACCCGGCATTCTCGGCGAGGTTCTGGTCGACCGGCAGCTCACTGCCGACATTATTGTTGATGGAATTCACGTTGCGCCCGAGGTGGTGCAGCTTTTCCTCAGGGCTAAGGGGCTCGAACACTCGGTGCTCATCACGGACGCCACGGCTGCAACCGGCATGCCCGACGGCACCTATCAACTTGGCCCGATCAAGGTCGAGGTCAAAGACGGCAGGTGCACGATGGATGGGAAATTGGCGGGCAGCGTCCTCACCATGGATCGCGCGGTCCGCAACGTAACTCGATTTGCGGGATGGAGCCTGCGGGATGCGGTTCGGGCGGCGACCCTGAACCCGACTCTCGCCGTCGGCCTGGTGCAGCATGGACACTTAACTCCGGGCGCGGAAGCCAACATTGTTGTACTGAGTCCGGACGGAGAAGTGAGGAAAACAATCGTGCGCGGCCGGGGCGTCTAGCTCTGCCGGCCCTAACTTGCGTAATGATCTGAAATTGAAAGTTGGCTAGTTCGGTTTGCGCTCTTTTGCTTCAGCCAGGTAGCGTAACAACAAGGCCTCATCGGACCGTGTGAGCTGATCGAGGAAGGACGTATCCACGTTTTTGCCGTCTTCCACGGTCTTCGATCCACTCGACTGGCGCAGCTTGTCGCCCAGTTCGGGATCATTGCTCATGACCTGGGAATAGAACCACAGAAAGTGGCGCATCTGGTCGAGCGATTTGCATAGAGTCTGGATAGCTTCCGTTTCGGGCAGCGCGCTCAAGGCTTCCATCAACTCAGGATCGCTGGGCGCCTGCATAGCGGCGCAGTTGAGTTCCCGCTGAATCACGCGAAGATCCTCGGTAACTCGCACCATCCGGGTGTGAAGGTCGTCCATCTCTGTGTTTTTCCCCATGGGTTCGCGTGATGATCTGCGTGCCGTTTCAACATCTCATCGGCCACGGGAATGAGATAGATGTCCCACGATCATGCGCTTTCGTAATTCGAGGGATTACCTCGTGGTCTAAAGGTAACCTCTGTGCTCGGACCGCGCGAAGGCCGCTACCAGCAAGGCTTTTCACGCCCTGGCGGTACGGATCTCCGGCACGTTGACTACCTTTACGCCTTGCGCCGGATTTTCCACCGCCGCCAACCGTGCAGTCACCATTTGCTCCAAAGTCACCAGCCCCAGGCGCAGCGCACCGTCGCGGGTTTGCGGCAGCAATTCGGCGAGTTTGTACATCGGCAACAGAAGAGAGGGCCACCGGTGTCCCAGGCCCAGTACATACCAGGGCCTAAGGATGGGTAGGCCCGCCGCTTCGATGGCCGCCTCGCACTCAGCACGCACCGCGATATACGCTTTCATTACGGGCGCGGGATGAGCCACGCTCAGGTAGACGAAGTGACGAACGTTCGCGCTCTTCGCCGCGGCCACCGCCTCCAAGCCAGACACCAAATCCACTTTGCGGAAGTCAGCTGCCTTCGCCGGGCTCGGATGAGAACTCCTACCAACTGGACAAACCTGTCCGGGAGAAATTTTGTCTTCGTAGCTGGATCCATCCAGCACATTTTCCACCACCGGAGTACAGCCTCGCGGCAACTTCTTCTCCGAGCCGGGACGCACCAATACCCGCAGCTCGTGTCCGCGCCGGAGCAGCCGAGGAATCAAACTCAAACCCATATACCCAGTTCCTCCAGTGATGGACACGCTTCGCCGTTGTTCGCTCATGGAATGCCTCTCTAGGAATTTACGGAAGAAAAAGTGCTTTGGATGCTCGGGCATTGCAAGGCCGAGCCGACCTTATGAGACAGCCGGCCGTTCGACTCCACTCAGCGCCCCGAAAGGGTTGAAGCCCAGTGCCCCCCGTCTCAACTGTTGTTAGAGGATAAGCCGCTTGTGGTACAAACGGCGGATGGAAACCGCGCTGGCAAACCCGCCGAGCCACGAACTTGTCCGCGCCATCGGCCGCTGGAGCCTGGTCGCGCTGGTTGTGAATTCAATTATCGGCAGTGGAGTTTTTGGCCTGCCTTCCACCGTCGCCGCTCTTATCGGCAATTCCAGTCCCTGGGCCGTGCTTGCAGCCGGCGCTGGAATGAGCGTGATCATGGGTTGCTTCGCTGAGGTTGCGTCACGCTTTCAGGAGGCTGGCGGTCCCTATCTCTACGCCCGCGTAGCCTTCGGACGCATGATGGGAATTCAAACCGCATGGATGCTCTGGCTCGGTCAAGTCGCTGCGCCCGCCGCCAACGCCAATCTGTTTGTGATTTATTTGGGAGAGTTCTGGCCGCAGGCAAAAGATCCGCTACCCCGTGCTCTTATTCTCACCGGGCTAGTCGGTCTTCTGGCTTTTATCAATATCCGGGGAGTGCGCGCGGGAACGCAGGTCAGCAATCTGTTCACCACTGCCAAGCTGGTGCCGCTGTTCGCTGTGATCATTCTCGGCCTGGTTGTGCTTCAGCGCCACCACTGGGCCATTGCAACTGCGCCCGTCGCTTCTCCCAGCGCCAGTCAGTGGCTGAAGGCTATGCTGCTTCTGGTGTTCGCGTACGGCGGATTCGAGACGGCGCTCGCGCCGATGAGCGAGGCGAAAAATCCGCGGCGTGACGCCCCTTTTGCGCTCTTCACCGCTTTATTGGTATGCACTGTGATTTATGGGCTGATCCAGTGGGTGGTCGTTGGAGTCCTGCCCGACGCCATGCATAGCCAGCGCCCTCTAGCGGACGTGGCGCGGGTTGCGGTTGGTGCCGTAGGCGCGGCTTTCGTCGCCGTGGGTGCGCTGATCTCCTTCTGCGGATACCTCAGCGCGAAGATTCTTGCCACGCCGCGCGTTCCGTTCGCCCTAGCGGAGCAAGGAGACTTCCCCAAAGCTTTCGCGGCCGTGCATCCCCGCTTTCATACGCCCTATGTCTCGATTCTCGTGTTTGCGGCCATGGTCTGGGGATTAGCGCTGATCGGCGACTTCAAATGGAATGTGACGCTTTCGGCCGTGGCCCGACTCCTTTACTACGGCGTGGGCTGCGCAGCATTGCCAGTACTGCGGCGCAGGCAGCCGGAAGGCGCAACCGCGATGTTCCAGCTGCCCGCGGGAAATTTCTTCGCTGTGCTGGGTGTGATTCTATGCGTGATTCTTGTAACGCGTGTAGATTTTGGGCAGTCGCTGATTTTGGTCGCGACGATCGCGTTGGCGTTGGTGAACTGGGCGGTCATGAGCTCGCGGGTTCAAGAATGAGGACTGTCATGCTCTCGACTGTCAAGCCCCTGCCGTGCCGCACCAAGCCTATCCTGTGACGGTTTGGCGTAGAACTTCCTGACCCGTCGGCTGAGTCACATCGCCACTATCTTCCGCAGTCACGAATGTGTCGAATGTCTTGTAAGTTGTCGGCGCTTTGAACTCGCCTTCGAGGTTATCATTCACCTGCAATTGACCTTGCTTGATAGGGGCGCCTCCGCGAGGCTGAATCCAAACTATGTAAATTGATCTTGGCGGCGTCAGGTTTTGTCGCTTGGCGAGATGCTTTACCTTCAGGTCGACAATCGTATTTCCGTTGCTATCGTGGGTCAGTACTGCGCTTGCACTGGCCAGCAGGAACCGAACTCGTGGGATTCAAGGTTACGTGCTTTTTGCCGCATCCGACCGTGAACCAAGGGTAGCGGTGAGGAGCACGCACAACTTCGTTGCTGTCCTTAAGCATATTCATAAAAACGCACCTGGAGATGTTGGATGAAAGTGCTGGACTCGTAGGTTGTCGAAAAGCGCGAGGAAGGAGGAATCGCCCAACTTCGGCCGGGCGAATGGACCGTCAAGGTGTCAGGAAAAAACAGCAATTCAGGCGGGATGGCGCCCTCTGTCGGGAATTTACAGTACCTACTGCTCCATATCCAGCAGCGTTTTCTTGCGCTCGACGCCCCACCGATAGCCGCTAAGGTTTCCATCTTGCCGGACCACGCGATGGCACGGGATCGCGATCGCGACGGGATTCGTGGCACAAGCGCGTGCGACGGCACGGCTGGCGGTGGGCTGGCCGATTGCCTTCGCCACCTGGCTGTACGATCGCGTTGCGCCAAAGGGGATCGACTGCAGATGAGTCCACACGCGGCGCTGAAACACGGTCGCGCGGATGTCCAAAGGCAGCGCGGCGTTTAATTCCCGGCCTGTCATCTTCTTCAGCAAAGCGGAGACCCAATTCTGCAATCCGCCCTCGTCGGGCCTGCGCACGGCGAAGGGGAACTCGCGCTTCAAGCCCTCGAGCAACTCGCCATCGGAGCGCGCGAACTGAATCGAGCAAACGCCCCGGTCGGTGGCCGCGATCAGCATCCGTCCCAGCGGTGAATCGGCGCAGGTATAGCGAATGGACGCGGCAATAGCGCCGCGGCGATATTTGTCAGGAGTCATGCCGAGGTGAGACGCGGTTTTCTCGTAGAGGCGGCTGCTGGAGCCGTAACCGGCGTCGTACATGGCGCGCGTCACATTGTCTCCCGCTTGGAGGTTGCGCTTGAGCAGGCGCATGCGGCACGAATCGGCATATTCGCGCGGTGTGATGCCGAGCGCGGCCTTGAAGCGGCGTTGCAAATGGAACGGGCTTTGCTGAAAAGTTTTCCCCAGGCGCTGGAGCGTGATGGGCTCATCGAGATGCTGCTCGATGTAGCGGCAAATCTCTTTCGCGGAATCGGATTGCGGATGGCCGCTGATCGAGCTCGGCCCAACGCAGGCAGGCGCGAAATCCGGCTTTTTCCGCCTGCTCGGGACACGAAAAAAATGTTACGTTCTGGCGCCGAGGGCGGCGAGCCGGACAGGACGGCCGGCAATACACGCTGGTGGTTGATACGGCAAATACGAACTCTCCGTCGTGGCGAGAGTCGCGCGCGACGACTGCCTTCCAGCGATGGTCGTCTGGCTGGTCTTCGTTCTGGTGGTCGTTCCGCACTCCCGCGGAATTGATCGAGTTGGAATTCACGACTGGCATTTCGCCGGCAGATTCCTCTGCGAGTATGCCATTGGCAGTCATCATTGGGAAAGTCGAGTTCGTGGAAGTCATGATAGAGAAAGTGTACGACGAGGCGATTGAGCGGACTATCCGAATCTTGCGGGCAAAGTGAATCTAAGGGCAGTTCTCAGTTCTCAGTTCTTAGTTCTCCGTCTTGGTTCTTGGTACGCGCTAACGGTTTGCGCAGGGTGGTAGAAAAGACTAGATTTCCATGTGCTTTCTTATTTGGATAATTCATTGAGGAGAGATTTATGAAGAATATGCGTCTAGCGGCGGTTGGCATTCTTGTAGCAGCGCTCCTGGGCACTGGCCTGGCACAAAAAGAGGCGCAGCACCTGTTGAGCGCCGACGAATTGAAGAGCGTGGTTCCCGCCGAGTTTTTCTTTCGCGGACAAAAGGCACCTACACAGCTGCGAAACTCGGCGGGATTTCAAATGGCCGACGGCAAGATCACGTTTACAGCTTTGGTAGATGCCTCTGGATACTCCACGGCGATTCGGCAAAAATATCAGGGCATGCTTGCGACCGAGTCGAAGCTGAACATCGGCGGTTCGGAGCTGCCGCCGGGAGAATATGGCTTCGGTTTTGCGGTTGACAAGTTCGTGGTCATGAACGTGGCCAGCGAAGACATACTGAGCGTACCTTTCCAGAGCGATGCAGATTTGAAGCGGGCCGTACCATTGAAGATGGTTCAGGACGGCGGCGGTTACAAGTTATATACCGGGAAAAAGTGGGTGTTGTTGAAACCTGAGTAAGTAGGGCCGGTCAGCTATTTGTCTCCAGGGTATGGCTTCTGTCTTGCTGCAGGAATGCTCGATCCCTATCTGTTCAATTGGTTGAAGAACTCCTAGCTTGCAAGCAGCAAACCAATGCAATTAGTTGCCTAGCGGGTGGAATGGGCCAAGCAAGCTGGAAACCCCAGAGCGCTTGCGCAATTCGGTGAGCAGCGCCCCGGCGGCATTGGTGTAGGTTTTGTTGGGGTCGGAAGGATCGGCCCAGACGGCATCGTAGACAATTTGGGCGGCTTCTTTCAGGTCAATGTGCAGGGCAGCTTCAAATACATCCACGCGCTCCTGCAGTTGGTCGTAACACGGCTTGCAGATCGAGGCCGCTTCGGGAGTTCGCGTGTGATGTTCCGTTAAGTTGCAAACTACCGGCAGGTGGGTAACGCTTGCCTCCGCAGCGAACATCTGGGACCTAAACTCTTTCAGAAAGGCTTCTCTCTCCTGCTCGAGGATTTCGGCATCGGGTTCAACTTCGGCAGCGGCTTGTGGTACGGGAATGGCCGGCGCAACATTGGGCGAAACCCGCTCGCTGCCATTACATGCAGGGCAGGTGTCAAGGTTGGCAGGATAATAGAGACGGCAACGGGCGCAAGGCAGGCCAAAGCCGGAAGACTTGGGCAATGCGCCTACACGGACGGCATTTCGAAGATCACCGCGCACCTGGTTGCGAACGTCATTTCGAACGTCGGTGTGAACATCGCTACGAACGTCGTTACGAACTATGTTCTCGGGCTGCAGAACTGGCCGTACAGATTTGGCACCGGGGGCTGTGGGTCCCTCTTCAAGTCCATGATCAAATTCCTCCAAACTGACGCGCGAAGCGTTGGCCTGGCCTCCGGCACTGGGAAAGCCACAGTTTCCAGTGTAAGCAGCTCGCCTTCCGATCAAAAATAACCGGAGTACAGTGCCTGGCATTGTCCGAGCGGCGGCCGCTACCGCGAATTCGTCTCTTTCATCAATTTCAGGAGTTCGTCGCGGCGGGCGCGGTAGAGCGTGCGCTCGGGATCAGAGCCGCGCGGCGGTCTCCAATTCCGATAAAGCTTCCTCAAGCGGTCCATCGTCATCAGGCAGGCCGCGAGAGAGTAGTGATTGTCCGGAGAAGCGTTGAGTCGAAGCGCCTCGCGAAATTCTTTCTCAGCCGCCGACAGTTGCCGCTGCTGAAACAGCGCAGTGCCAAGAGCCCGGTGGGCGGTGTCTGAGTCAGGATTGAGCGCAACTGCCAGGCGCAACTCGCGCACGCCCTCTTCCAGTTTGTCATCCATCAAAAGGGCTTCGCCGAGGATGCGGTGCTCGGCGGAGCTGGTGGGGTTTTGGCGAACCGACAGTTGCAATTCGCTGACGGCGCTGCCGTAGTCCTTTTTGGCCATGTAGGCTCGAGCCATGCAGGAGTGTCCCTGCTCCCACTCCGGATGCTGACGGTAAAGCTCGCGCAGTTCGAGCATGGCGGCATCGAAGTCGCCCTTGTCACAGTAGGTGTTGCCCAGGTTGTTGCGAACGGACGGGTCTTCGAGGCGCCAGCCGCTTGGCTTCGCGATATTCGACGATGGCCTGGTCAAGAAGATTCTGTTCGTGCAAAATCAACGCCAGGTTGGAATGGGCCTGCCAGAAATTTGGCTTCAAATGAATGGCGTGGCGATAGGCGTCGATGGCAGCGGCCAGGTTGCCGTCGGCGTGCAGAGTAATTCCCAAGTCATAGTAAGTGTCGGGATTATCGCCTTGGCGGGCGAGCGATTCGAGAAATGCGTGGACCGCGGCGCCGTATTGTCCATTGGAGTAGAGACCGAGCGCGAGAAACTGGTAGGCCTCCGCGTTCTTCGGATCCATGCTGAGGGCGGTGCGAGCTTCCGCGATCGCGTTGGGTCCGTCATCCTGGCGATAGAAAATGTAGGCCAGGCTGCTGTGATTTTCGGGTAAATCGGGCATGAGTTGCGCAGAGCGCGTGATCTCGTCAAAGGCATCGTCCCACTGTTCCTGCTGGCGGAGCATTGAGCCCAGAGCGAAGTGCAGCGCGGCATTTTCCGGGTCGGAGCTCAGGACCGACGCAGAGCCAGTTCGGCTTCGTGGAAGCGATGATTCCGGGCATCGACGGCAGCCTGCACCAGGAGTTCGGGGAGATCGGAGGTCGCAGCGCCGGAACTTGAAGCATTGGGTGTGAGGGAGGGCTTCAAGTTCTCCTCCAAGCGTATGAACGAGATTTGTATCGGCGCCGGCGGATTCAAGTTGACGAATCTGTTCCTCGCCGGGAGTGCTGACTAGTCCGCGCTCTTCGATAAGGCGGACGATGCGACTGCTGGGCACACCAGCCGTCAGCCAGGCAATGAGTTGAACGCAGTTCACTGGCTGGGTTTCGCTGGAATGGGCCGCCAGAGTCATCCCAAGAAGAAACAAAAAAACTGATAGGCCCTTGCGCTTCAATCGGCTCTCCGGGCAACGTTTGACTTGCT
>CAVREP010000016.1:0-76065 GCA_963720155.1 uncultured Acidobacteriota bacterium | reverse complement strand
TTACGACTGGTCAACTTTTCCAGTGTGGCGCAAGGTTCTTATCGGTTGTTTCATGGTGTTGTTTTTCATTGTTGGATACCAACTATTCTCTGAGGAAACCGACATATACACTACGGCCCCAGACATTCCGGTAATGGAAACAAAACAGGTGGTCCCAGTCCACGTGAATCATAGCAACCTGCGGTATGTGACAGAAAAGGAGGCCGAGAAACTGAGCACCTGCGAACGACAGTTCCAACAGTCGTTCTAACCCTGCTTCTCGGATCGGTGGGGTTGATATTGACGCATCGGGATGCGAACAGGAACAGGAAAAGGAAAGAATAGCCGAGAGTTCGAGGCTTTTTCGCGCTGCCCCAGAACACCGGGACAGACTCCGACTGCGACAGAACTCGCGTCGCCGCATACCGCTGGCCCGCAAACTCCGCCAATCACTGCTGAATTTCTGCCCGTGTCCTTCCCTTCCGTATTGCCGCCCTCTGTTCTCCGATCATCGCTTCACGTCAGCACAGATTGCACTCCTCGAACAGGTGCGTTGGTCGAAACGCTTACCTTCGAACTCTACCAGAACTCGGGTGATCGAGATTTGGCGCAACGCCATCTGGCACTCAGCCGCGACACAATTATGAAGCTGGCGAATTCTCTGCCCGCGGAAGAGCCGCTTCGCCAGACATTCCTTTCAGCACCAGCGATTCGTAAGATCCTCGACGACCGGGAAACCCCATATTTACGTGCCAAGGAAGCTTGACGCAGCGCACGTGTCACGCCCACCGAGGCTTCACCATGCGCGGCGCTTTCTCTCAGTAAGGGTATACACGATATGCCACGACTCACCAGCCAGAACGCTCGCTCCTTACAAATCCATACAGACCTCTGACACATCCTGTCCGCGCTGTCTTTCGACGTGAAATAGCCTCGAATCAGGAGGCGGCCCTTCACGCGCTGAGTGGTGTAGTTCTAATGCCTGGTGCTGGCGCTGCGCACGGCGTCGCTCTACTGCCCGACGAGAATGTTGCCTTCATCACACGCAGCGAAACGAATACGGTAGATGTCTTCGACACCAAATCTCTTCAGCGACTGGCGAGCATCCCAGTTGCAGATGACGCAGATGCCATCCTCTACATCCCGTCAACCAACCTCGTTTATGTAGCCCATGGAGACGCGAACATGGCGACCCTAATCGATCCCAAGAAGCGCGCAACGGTCGGAACCATCCAGTTATCTGGAAAGCCAGAGTTTCCGGCCGTGGACTCCCAGAGCGGATTGCTCTTCCAGAATCTAAAAGATGCCGACAGCGTAGCGGCAATAGATGTTGGCCAGCGGTCGGTAGTAGGGCAATGGCCACTCGCTCCTTGCGAAGGGCCGTCCGGTATGGCGATTGATTCCGAGCAGAGACGGCTCTTTTCGGTCTGTAGCGGAAATGCCAAATTTGTGGTTTTTGACCTGGAGAGCCATCGAGTCATCACATCGCTAGGAATCGGCGGTGGCCCTGATTCCGTCGCATATGACCCAGTTGTTCATAGAATTTACACGGCCGGAAAAACCGGTGAAATGACGGTGATCCAGCAAGACGGTCCTGACGATTATCGAGTATTGGATGAGATACACACTCACTATGGCGCTCATACCTTGACGGTAGACCCGGCGTCGCACAAGGTTTTCGTGGCATATGCAAGCCTTCTTGCACATCCCAGAATTGCTGTGTTCTCCCCAACGCACCGACCACTGTGAGGTGTGGGAGTGAACAGGTTTTCTTGGTTGGTCAGTCTGTTTGGGGCCTGAGAGATCGCTTCACAAATCCTGTCCGTTCCTTTACAAAGCTCGACGAAGTACTTCGTGCAACCGGAGTACGTTCTAACAAGCGACTTCGACATAAGAGAAGATTGAGATGCAAGAGGAGCGAACATGCTGAAGTTGACTATTCACAAATTAGGCGACACGATCGTCTTCCGATGCACCGGCCGAATCGTCTTCGGCGAATGCCATATTTTGTGCCACGCAATTTTCAGTCATCCGTATATTACGATTGCTGTGCTAGACATGGCACAGGTCACCGCTATGGATGCCGCCGGTGTCGGTCTGTTGGTAGAGTTGCGTAAGTCGGCCGCCGCAAAACGGATGCAACTCAAGCTCTTGAACTTAACGCCTCACGTGGCGAATCTGCTGAACATGACCCATGTGACGCCGATATTTGATATCTGCTCGGTTTGGGATGTGATTGACCTTCTGTTTCGGGCGGACCAGTCTTCTCTTGCAGCTGGATACGCAGCACCAGGGGCAGTGGCTAATGTGATAGTCCAAGGTTTGTAAAGCCGCCACGATATGGAAAGGCGACTTGACCGAGATGAAGACGATGATCTAGCTCTGACGCTCTCGGTAAAAACCCAGTTTGACCTGACTTAGCAACAAATCGGCGGTCGGAACTGACCGAGCAATTGTTACCGCCGTGAAATGGACGGGGGACGTGACGTACGGAAAATACGCGAGGCGGGTGGCTCGCAAGAGCGCGTTCAATCGAGGATGGTAGGTACTCGTGGCCATAATTGGACCACAACATTGACAACCATTTTCGGAGATTGCCGCTTCCCAGCGCATGCGACTTATTAGCTACCCATTTGTCACCCTGCATAAATGAAATTCCGCGATGAGCATCCAGGCGATCGAAAGGCTGATTCCGTGGGCGCCGCAAAATCCGCGATCGTTTCGCCCCCGGCGGAAGTACGCCGCTGACAAGCCTTCGCTCTCGAGGGCCCTCCTCACCTTGGTTGAGGAAAGGGGTCCCGGGTCGACGAGTCAGCCGCCCTCAGCCGCCGAAGGGTGGGCGATGCCCTTACTATGAGCATATATCCGAAGGCTCGATATCGGCCTGCGGTCACCGCTTGTCCTCGTCCTTCTCCGAACCGGCAGCTGGGAGACCAACCCCGAACGATTGTTCCAGTAGTGCCGCACACCCGGGGGTAGCGTTTGCATGCGGGTAAGAAATGCCGTGCCTTTCCAAATGTCCTGGTCGCTCAGAGCTTTGTTCCAGGCTGGCATGCCCGTGTAACGAACTCCACTGCGGACAGCATAATAGATACGCCATTCAGGGTCAGCTTGCGGATCAAGGATCAGCTGTAGCGCGGGCGGGTAGAACGACTTCTCGAGCGGGCTAGGTTGGTTGTCGAGTGTCCCGTGACACATGGAACAATTCATGGTGTAGACCTCATACCGTCGATTAAATTCTCATCTGTCGGCGGAATCGGGCTGCTTGTTCGGGGTGCATGGCGCTCGATGGACACGTCGAGCGCCCCGGCGGCCACGCGACGTTCGAGCCGCGTCGGAGTCGCATCAGCGTTGGTCGGCATCAAGCCCAAGGTCGCTACAGCAAGCCCACCCAGACCGAGCACCAGCACTGTAGCAATGATTCCGAGAAGGAATTTGCGCGCGCATTTTCCCTCCGCGCTCTCTTGCGATCTCAATAAGCTACTTACGCGAGGTAGTGCCTAAACCACCAACGGAACACAGGTTGACAAGGCACTACCTGCAGCGTAGAGAATCCGGCCTACCGGCCCGACGCTACGCCTGACGAACCAGCGTCGATGCTTGCAATCTTGAGCTGGTTGTTTTCCAGTGTGCCGACGACGCGCACCTCCAGGCCTGCGAACGCCGCAGCCTTTGCTTGGTCGTCGAGCTGGTAAACCGTCCCTTTGGACGCGTCTAGTAAGACGTACTTGGCGCCCATCTGCACACACTTCTGTGTACACGTCTGTTTCTCGCGTCCCATGGTTTTGTTTTCATTCATCATTTCTTCATGTGATTTGTTCTTGGCACAAAATGTGTCGGTGACTTCCCCAGTAAACACCTGCTGACCACTTTGGTTGATTTGTCCTGCCCAAAGCTGTAGAGCAACCAGCCCAGTGGAAAGAAGGAGTGAAACACCTACGAAACGGCTTTTCATAATCTATGTCTCCAGGATTAAAGTTTGTTGCCTTCCTGAAGAGCTTAAGAAACAAAGGAGCACGCTTTGTCACGTGATGGTCAAGGGTTTGCATTTTTTTGTATACGCGACTGCACTTCTCGTCCCAACACTCAACTTCCTGACGCGATGCGTTCAGACTGCCTTCCTTTACGAAACTTGACAGAGAGTTAACAATCAAATGACATACCGCCCGAATCTTGCCCTTCGTCGCCCGTGTCTAACTCTATGTGCGTTGTAAAAAGCATTTTGACAACCGCGGCCCAGGAGGCAGCTGTGAAATTCAGCCTCACGAACGCTGTTATCAATAATGAAATCCAATACGTTTCAACAGGGAGAATCATGAAGAAGTCATACTTGACTGTTGTACTTACTCTGACTTGTCTGCTTGGGCTGAGCAGAGGTGCGCGCGCCCAAGACGCAAGCAGAATCGTTGTGAATGTCCCGTTCGACTTCGTGGCCGGAGGCGAGACCCTTCCCGCTGGCATGTACAGCGTAAGTCGTGTCTCCACTGAGGCACAGCCGAACTTAGTTATCCGCAGCGACGACAAAAGTGCGTTACTGCTCCCTATCGTTTTCGACGGAGTTCCTGCTGAGCAGGCAAAACTAGGCTTCGAGCATGTAGGGGACAGGTATTTTCTCAGCACGGTTGAGACATTGGCAGGCGTTTATAGAATCGGGATACCACGAGCGATGACCAGGGTGGCCCAGATGAAGGATCACGGCGCCATGCCTTCCTCTGGCACGAACTAGGTCGAGTGCACATCGGTTCCTGCGCGGCTTTTGCAGGGGTGCAGGAGCCGAGAAGTGCATCAATCGATAAAAGTCACTTTCATGCCAGTTATCAGAGCAGTCTCCCCTGCCTACAGACAAATACAGTGCAGGAGCTACCGTATCTGGGTTGTCCTCAGGACGACACCCGCGAACCGGATCTTCGATCATCCGGCAGCAACTGCTGCGCGACCCGGAAGAGGTAAGTGCTACGGAAGCAGACGGCGTCAGGGAGCGGACGAAGCCGGAGTTGCTCACTTTGTTGTCCAGCGTCTCTGGGAAAGCCTCCCCGTTCAACTGTGAGTTACATTTCATTACAAACCTCTTGCCGCAGCCACGACTTTCCCTGCGTCTGCTCACCCGCACCTGCATCAAATAAAGTAAAGAAGGTGGCATGATCGCATTAAGGTTGGTACGACTGATTGAGCGTCATTCGGACGAACTCGCGGCCGAGTTGACCGCGAAACTCGAAACTTCCTCGCGCACTACTGAGCTGCGCAAAGTTCCCGGTCGAGGAATTGCGGCAACATATCCAGGAAATCTTGCGGCACTTTGGCGAGTGGCTGCTCACCAAGACGAGCCATGACATCGAGCAGCGTTATTTTGAAATCGGTGAGCGCCGCGCCTCCCAGGGGGTCGCACTTTCCGACTTCTGCTGGGCAATGGTTGTGACCAAGGACCATCTCTGGGAATTCCTGCAACGCCAGGGCTTCATGAACAGCCCGGTCGAACTTTACGGCGAGATGGAATTGTTGCGCCTGTTGGACCAATTTTTCGATCGTGCTCTGGCCTTTGCGACCGAGGGCTATGAGCAGTACACCCAGTTGCAGAACGACTATGAAGCCGGCGCCCGCGAAACGCAGAAGGCAACCCGGTAGTGTGGTTCGTCGCCAACGGAAAGACGGGCATGGCAGCGATGTGGCGCTGCGAACGTGGTTATTTCAAGTACGACTTGACCATGTCGATGACTTCATCTGCTGCTACGATCTGCTGTGAAGACGGTTTGTGTTTCCCGTTGAGAACGTGACTCCGGATGTGTCCTTCCAGCAACTCGGCCATCAAACTGTTCATAGCGCCTCTGGCAGCACTCATCACTTGCAGAACCTCGGAGCAATCGCGCTCTTCGTCCAAGGCTCGCACCAGAGCTTCCACCTGCCCTCGGATGCGCTTGGCCCTAAGAAGGAGGTTCTGCTTTTCATTGATTGTGTGGCTCATGATTTATTGTCGCCTTTCACTATACCATACAGGGTATGGTAGTATGATTTAATACGTACGCTTTATTATGACCACTGTGCCCCATTCCTTCGAGGTCGTGTTCTTGCACCCAGCAATAGCCACTCTGTTTGCGTTTGCCGGGGTCGCGCTCGGCATCGCCCTTAGCAAGATCGCCTTGCATCGGCTCAGTCTGCTTGTCGCTGTGGCTATGGGCACGCTGTTGGCCGTTACGTTGTTTGATGTATTACCTGACGCCAAACAGTTCTTGACGTGGCCAACCTTTCTTCTTGCCTGCGCCAGCGGATATTTTCTCTTATGGGTCATTGGCAAATACGTCTACCACGTCTGCCCGGCTTGCGCAGTGAGCGACCTCGAACACGCAAATCCACAACTTGCACAGACGGCAATGATGTTGACGGTCGCCCTCGGTCTGCACTGCACGATGGATGGACTTGGCATCGCGTTTGGAGATAATCTGCTTGGCCATCCGGATGTCGGGCTGGTGGCAGGAATATCGGTGCACAAGATACCCGAGGGTCTGGCTCTGATACTGCTACTGCTCGGCGCGGGAATTGAACGCAAGAAGGCGATCGCGTGGGCACTCGGAGTGGAAGGCATGACAATAGCTGGCGGCGTACTCGGATTCTACTTGGTGAATTCCACGTCCACGTTCTGGTTGGGCATATTGTTCGCGCATGTTGGAGGCGGGTTCTTCTACATGATCGCGAGTGCTGTCAGAGGTGTACTCGGCCAACATACGGAGAACCCGCGATACGCCCAACATGCGCTGGTGAGTGGTTTGTCTTTTATTTCCAGTGCAGTTCTTCTTGGGCTGGCCGCCAAGTGATCCGAAAGAACACTCTTCTCGGATTGCAAGGGGCTTCTTGAATGCTGATTCGACCTCGAAGAATCCACCGGTGCATAGCCAACTGCCGAACGGGACTGAAACGAGACAAACACCCAAGCTCACGAGACGTCGTAACCCGAGTTTGCGCACCGCATGCGAGGTAAGGTACAGTTTTCGGAAGTGACTCGAAGAATCTCAACTTCGATAGTTCTTCTGACTGCTCTGCTGGCGGGGACCATTAGTCCAATGGTGGTTTGCGCGCTCAGGTGTGAACGGCACTCGCGAGCGGAGATTCACCACCACTGTACTCAGGATTCGGACTCGATGCCGGGAATGGCTCACAATCACTCAGTCATGCATCACGCTGGTGTCGAGGACGTAACGCTGGTGCTGCAGGCGCAATCCTGTAAGACAGACTGTGCCAAAGTTGAAGGCCTCAACGTTCTAGGAAGGTTCGTTTCGCAGGTGACAGCAGTCCAGACGGGTGCCGTAGGACTGAACGCAACCCCTAAGTTTTTGGCTCCCCATCTCGAAAGCGCATGGAGTTTGGACAGCGGCCCACCCTCATTTCCCTCGGCCTGCACCGCCTCTTACAGCATTCTCCGAATCTGAGTCTTCCCCTCTCCTTCTAGCAATGGTCGCAACAGCAGCGACTCAGTGTCGATTGCTGGGCCGAGCATCTCGTTTCGATCCAATGTCCGCCGAAGTTTTTCAGGACACTTAGGGTCCGCCCAATTCTTGAAGAGGAAGAACCATGAAGAACAGACGTGATTTCCTTAGAAATACGCTCGGTCTGGGCGCGGGTCTGGCCGCTGCGCCTCGCTTGTTCGCAACCTCGAACGAAAGCAGAACAGGCATGGACATGAAACAGCTGAGCCACGCAACCGAGCGCAGCAGTGGTGAAGTCGTTTCTGTCGAAACGCCCGACGTTCCGCAACTTCCGTGGCGCTTGGAAGGGGGCGCGAAAGAGTTCCACCTGATCGCCGAGCCGGTTAAACAGGAGATTGTTCCTGGACGTGTGATTGACCTCTGGGGATACAACGGCAGCGCTCCGGGTCCGACGATTCAAGTGAACGAGGGCGATCACGTTCGCATCATCGTCGACAACCACCTCCCCGAAGCGACATCGATGCACTGGCATGGATTTGAGGTCCCAGTCGAGATGGATGGATCGCCGGGGAGTAGCCAAAACCCGATCCCCCCAGGAGGGCGATTTGTCTATGAATTCACGCTCCACCAGGAAGGAACCTACTTTTACCACTCGCACATGGCGATGCAAGAAATGATGGGCATGATCGGCGCGTTCATCATGCATCCCAGAGAGCCATACAGGCCGCGCGCGGATAAAGACTTTGCAATCATTCTGCAGGAGTACGCCATCCTGCCTAACATAGCCGTCCCCAACTCCATGAACATGGAGTTCAACTGGCTCACACTCAATGGCAAAGCTGGTCCTGCGACGACTCCTTTGATCGTGCGGCACGGTGAGCGTGTCCGCATTCGCCTGGTCAACCTCGGCATGGACCACCACCCGATCCACCTTCATGGCCATCAGTTTGTGGTCACTGGCACGGAAGGAGGACGACAGCCCGAGTCCACATGGGGCCCAGGGAACACGGTGCTCGTGGGGGTGGCGCAATCCCGCGACATCGAATTTGTCGCAAACAATCCCGGTGATTGGATGCTGCACTGCCATCTCCCTCACCACATGATGAATCAGATGTCATCCAATGTCGGCCCCATGACACGGAGGAATGGAATTCCCGCGGGTCTCGACATGGAACGCGGCATGGGGATGCTGCGGCAAGGAAACGCCACATCTGAGGAAAATGGCTCAAGCCTGGGTCGTGGAATGGGCGTCGGTTCCACCTTCGAACAGCCGCTGTCAAACTCTCCGCTCAAAACCAAGAATCCGATGGAGCATCAAGACATGCCCGGCACGCAGCACGAGGGAATGCAAATGGGCAAGCCCGAAGTCAGCAAGGATGCTAATTCCGTGCCCGGATTTCCGCAGGATGCCTTCATGGAAGGTCCCATGATGGCGATGGATCAGATGGTAGACAAACCCGAAAACTTTGGTCTACGCCCCGGCTGGAGCGGCTTCGTGGCGGGAATGATGACGTTCGTACGCGTGCTGCCTCAAGACAAATACGACCAAATCATGGAGCTTCGGAGGAAGCGGCAAGGCAATAAGCCAATGAACATGGACATGCCGGGGATGGAGCACAAACATGAATAGCCTGACCACACCAGTTATGGAACTACGTGTCGAAGCAGCAGCGCCGCTTCGTTATGTAACCCGATTTGTACTCTGCTTTTCTTGTTTTTTGTTCCTGTTTGCCGTGCCAGGCCGAGCGCAAACTCCGGTCTCCGAGCAGACGCTGACACTCGAAGAGCTGCAACAGATGGCCTTACAAAACAACCCTACGTTTGCGCAATCCGCCGCCAATATCCAAGCCGCCGAAGGCAGAAAGAAGCAGTCGGGACTCTATCCAAACCCAACCGTCGGCTACCAGGGCGAGCAGATCCGGGGCGGGTCGTTTCACGGGGGTGAGCAAGGCTTTTTCGTCCAGCAAGAAATCGTGCTCGGTGGAAAGCTGGGCCTGAATCGAAAGATTTTCGACCAAGAACTCAACCAGGCAGAAAGAGAGGCTGAGGAACAAAAGGTGCGCGTGGTCACAAACGTGCGAATGTCGTACCTCCAAGCGCTGGCTGCCCAGGAAACGTTGGAGTTGCGGCAAAATCTCAGCAAGCTCGCCGACGAAGCTGTCCAGACCTCCCATCAGCTCGCGAATGTCGGCCAAGCGGACGCTCCCGACGTGCTCGAATCGGAAGTGGAAGCGCAGCAGGCAGAACTCGCGGTCACCATGGCCGAACAGAATCAGCAACGGGTCTGGAAAGCACTATCTGCCGTCGTGGGGAACCCGCGGCTTCCTTTGATGAGGCTCGAAGGAAAACTGGAGGACACCCTGCCAGTCAACGCCGATGAACTGGTGGAGAAAATCGTCCACGAGAGTCCAGCCGTAAGGATCGCCGAACTCGGTGTCAAACGAGCGGAAGCAACCTTAGCTCGCGCAAAGCGGGAACCGATTCCCGACCTGCAAATCCGCGGCGGCATACAACAGAATGGCGAGTTGTTGTCTGATTCTAACGGGAGATCAGTCGGATTACAGGGCTTTGCCGATGTAGGGGTGAAAATTCCAATCTTTAACCGCAACCAGGGAAACGTCGCCACCGCTAGGGCTGATGTAGAGAGGGCGAAGCGCGAAGTGGAGCGGGTGAAGCTCGTTTTGCGGGAACGGGCGGCGAGCGTCGTCCAGAACTACGCTTTCTCGCAAACCGCGGTCGACCGCTACAAGAACCAGATGATACCGAGGGCGCAAAAGGCATACGAGCTATATGCCAAGAAATACCAGCAGATGGCCGCAGCTTATCCGCAGGTTCTCATCGCCCAGAGAACCCTGATGCAGCTAGAAGTCTCCTACACTACTGCGCTGGAAACCTTCGCAACGAGCTCAGTTTCTCTGCAGTCCTACTTGCTCACGGACGGTCTCGAAGCTCCTTCGCAGCCAGGCGGAATCGACCAACCAGTGCGTGAGGTGAACATCCCCTTCCAAACGGGCACAAGCCCGCAGGAAAGATAACCCATGAGAAGACGCACTCTCCTTCTATCGATCACCACTCTATCGATCACCACTGCAGGCATCGCGGGAGCAGGAGCGTTCGGATGGGTGTCAATCCGACGTGGTTTCAGTGATCTGCTGGCTTCTTCAGAAACCGGCGCGCAGCGCAAGAAGATGATTTCCACTATGGTTCCACTCGGCAGGTTCGGGACACCCGATGAGATCGCCAAGGCCGTGGTCTTTCTCGCGTCGGACGACAGCAGCTACGTCACTGGAACGGAATTGTTTGTGGATGGCGCTTCGCACAAGTGTAGGCCCGTTAACAGGAGAGGACGTTGCTGCCCAATTCCGATGGAGAAAGCCATGACAACAACCGCGTACGCCGCGGTGGACTCACACTGTGTGAGACCGTACGGTCTCGCACAGCATCAAATAAAGCAGCAGATTTCAAGTAACTCAGTGATGTGCCAGTAAATGGGATGATGTTATGGCGAAAGTGATCGAATTTTACGCTCGAGATCTCTTTCCGACAAAGGTGAAGTCGGTACCCCGCGAGCGGCGCGGTAAAGTGATCGAATTTCCCAAGGACAAGCCAACCGTAGCGGGTAAAACTGGGAAGATTCGGAAACGCGATGAAGGCGACCCTATAGCTGCCTCTTGGCCTGGATGTTTCTAACCCTACGGCGTAGATACACGTCCTCCGAAGAATCTGGAGCTGCTGACGAGGTCCCCACTCTTCTAAATGGACTGGAGTTCTCGATCAGGAACGCGAAGTGACAGCAGTGAGCTCTTTACGGACGATGGGAGCGACGCGGGTACCGAGAAGCTCGATCGACCTTAACATCTTCTCGTGCGGCAGCGCCGAGACACCCATCTGGAAAGTAATACGGGCAAGACCGCCGATGACTTCATTCACATACAGGATCCTCTGTGCGACGGTTTCGGTATCGCCGATGAGCAGCGCACCTGTCCTTCGCCAAAACTAGCTCGTCGGAATAGGGTTGACTTCTCAATAAGTTACCGGGAACAATCGACTGATATGCCAGAGTTCCTTCTGCGTTTGGTTCGCTTGGTTTGGCTCTTCGCGCGTGGCCAACAAGCGCTCGTTCTGGAGAACATCGCGCTCCGCCACAATGGGCAGTCTTCAAACGTCATCGCAAGTATCCACGCTTAAATCGCTCCGACCGAGTGTTCTGGATCGTGCTTGCAAAGTTCTGGAAGAACTGGCGACGAGCACTAATCATCGTCCATCCGGACACTGTCGTGCGTGGGCAGAGACAGCGTTTTCGCCGCTATTGGGGGCATTTGTCGTGCGAGCCGGGGAAAACGATTGGCCGTCCGCCAGTAAGCAAGCAGATCCGCGAGCCGATTCAGACCATAGCTGGCGCGAATCCCTTGTGGCGTGCGCCACGCATCCCCGGCGAGTTACTAAAACTCGCAATCGAGGTTTCGGAACGAACCGTCTCCCGCATTCTGCACACCTTCAAACGACCACCGTCACAGACCTGGGGAGACTTTCTTACAGAACCACATCGGGGAGATCGTTGCGGCCAATTTCTTCACCGTGCCGACGGTCAGACTGCGGGTGCTGTTCGTGTTCCTTGTTCTGGAACATCGCCGTAGAAGGGTGCTTCACTTTGGAGTCACGGGGCATCCCACTGACGAATGGTTAGGTCAGCAGATGGTTGAGGCTTTCAGCGAACAGGATGCTCCACGCTATCTGATTCGCGACCGTGACGGCAGCTACGGCAGCGAGTTTCGGCGTCGAATCCGGGGCCGGGGAATGAAAGAGGTCATCACGGCACCACGAAGTCCTTGGCAGAACGCATTTGCCAAGCGGCGAATTGGGTCGATTCGGCGCGAGTGTCTGGACCATGTCGTGGTGCTGAACCAACGACGTCTGCGCAAGCTGATGAAAGAGTATTTCGTGTACTATCACCGTTCACGGACGCACCTGGCTTTGGCCAAGGCGGGTTGAAGAATAGGTGGGTAATTCCAAACTCCAATCTGGGAAACTACGGTACGGACTACAAACTTAGGGCGGGCATCACATTTGTCGGCTTCGGAACGAACTTACCTCAAGATGGCTACTACCCGCTTCTGGTTCAGGACAGCAAAGGAAAGCTTCTGGATGGCGGGAAGAAATACGCGATCACCTTTGCCAAAGGTCAAGTGCCCCCGCTGGAGCGTTCTGGTCCGTGACCAACTATCAAGATCACTTCTTGATTCCTAACACCACAAAGTTTTCTGTAAGTAACTGGCTACGAATATCATCACGTTCCAACGCCAACCTGGGCCGCATCAACCCCGGGATGGACTTGCATTGCACGTAATGTTTGTAGGATTGTCGTTCGTCCGGTAAGACTTAAATTTTACTGGGCTGGATCCCCCCTGTCGAATGCGCTTGGGCGAAATCGAGACATGGTCGTTGACCGCACTCGTCGGCATGACCGTCAGATTCTGTTGACGGAAATAGGTTACGCTGCACGCGCTCACCCCTTTTCTGGAGTTGGTGTGCGGCATTCACCATCGCTTCGTCAGCGGCAAGAGTATTTAATATCTAGGCGAACTGAATCCCCCGACGGTCTAGCACCATCCTATGAAACGGATGCTATGAACTCCAGAGCTGGGAAATTGCTAGTGGTGGAATCCGATGATGCTCTCCGGGAGCAAATCGTCGCCGTACTCCGCGATGCGGGATATGTAGTCTCGAGCGACTACCAGCAAGGAATGAAAGCGGTCGACGCCTTCGATCCCGACGTAGTGGTCCTGGGTGCGGATCCGCCCCAGCTCGATTGCTGTGACCTTCTCTCCGAAATCAAGGGTTCCGAGCAGACTCACCATATTCGCGTTGTGATGCTCTCGCCGGGAGGATCCGCCGAGCGTACTCGGGGCCTTGATCTTGGTGCCGACGATGTACTGTCACTGCCCTTCGACTCCCACGAATTGTTATCGCGGTTGCGTTCCCAACTGCGGGATAAATCCGTTGCGGACGAATTTCGCGACCGGTTGCGCCTTGCCGAGGAGAATCGAAACGCTACCCAGCAGGTGGTGACCGCGGTCAACGAGGAACGGCGGACGCTCCGGGTGGGCGGGCGGACAGCAATTGCCGTGCTTGTGGCCGCTGCGCTGGTCTTCTTCCTCTTATATCGCCACAACCAACAACAGAATACCCGGGTCTACGCTGCGATCACTCGATTGCAAACCGGCATGCTAACCGAACAACGGTTGATGGAGAGCTCGCGCCGGGGTCTTGAGGGTGGCGAACACAGTCCATCCCTGGCGAGCGATCCACAAAAAGTGCAACTTCAGAAAAGGAGCGAAGACCTGCGGTCGCAGATTGCGGCCAGCAAAGACGAGAACACGTCTGCTTTGCAAAATCAGTTAACGGCAGTAGAAACCCGTCTTCAAAAGCTCGAGAGTGAGGGAAAGGTGGCGCAGACGATCATCCAATCTTACGAGCCCAGCGTCTGCCTTATCCACATTGTGCTCGCCTTCCGAGAGCACACCACGGGATTGAGATTGCACTACGCTGAGATGACCAGCAGTGGCGCCCCGAAGACTGACGAACATGACAACCCGCTCTTGAGCCTCACTGGGAGCGGACCGGAAGTACACTTGGATGCTTTTGGTACGGGATTTCTTGCCTCCACTACTGGACAAATCCTCACCAATCATCACGTGGCCGAACCGTGGTGGCAGAACGATGATTTGAAGGAAATGCTCGATCAAGGGCTTGAGCCAGTGACCGTGGAGATGACTGCGTATTTCCCGGGCGTCTCGCACGGCATTGCCATCAATACCGAAAGGATTTCCACTACCGCTGACGTTGCAGTCCTAAAAGCAGATATTTCACAACTCGGAATCAAACAGATAGCCCTTGCCGATGGCCGCCGTTCGGCAGTCAGCGGCGGTCCCGTCGTGCTGCTTGGATATCCCACTGCTCTGGACGCAATTCTGGCTCGAGCGGGCACCGAGACTCTCCAGTCCATCGCCACCGCGTCCAAAGGTGACTCAAAGCAGGTGATGGAGGAACTGGCCCGTCGTCACCTGATCAGACCCATCACCACTCAGGGGCACATTGGCGACGTACTGCCTGACAAGATCGTCTATGACGCCCAAACCACCTCGGGCGGCTCGGGTGGCCCGCTTTTCAACGATGAGGGCAAAGTTATCGGAATTAATTTTGCCATGGTGCGTGAGTTCGGCGGCTCGAACTTCGCCATTCCTGTTGGTTACGGGGAGTCACTTCTGAAACCATAATCCCGCGCTGCCATAGACCCCACAAGGCCATGGGTTCGTTGCAGGCGATTTACGCATTCCAAAGAGTGCCGGCCACAAGCCGCTAACCCGGTGCTCATACCGAAAGCCAATCCCGCATTCCAGTAATGACGCACCGTCAAGGCGCTAGGTAAAGCTTGGCTTCGGCGGCGCGCACACCGAGTCAAACCAGCGGCTGATGTACACCTCGGCATGAGCCTCACCGCAATAATGCCGGGCTCCCGGCGCGTTGGCTGTTTCAGAGTTCCACCGGTAGACGGTGAGATCGGAATCTCCAGATCGAATCACGAACCAGTGGATGGGGTTGGTGGTAACGAGTCCACAGACTTCACATCTGAATTCCTGGAGCGTTGTCATGGGCTTTGTTCCAATTCTGGGAGTTGCCTGCGAACTTTACCGGACGCCGTTTTCTTTATACTGAGCTGCTTGATTTTCAAATCAAGCGTCGACCGTGGAATTCCAAGCTTGGCAGCTGCACCATTTGGCCCGGCAACTTTCCCCTGGTCGACCGTAAGTGTCAGAGGAAACACATGGTTGACACATTGAATCCGCAGCCGGCGTGACTTCGCCATTTCACCAGCAAATTCTCAGGCAGCGCAACACCTGATTTCGCCAATGATCCCCATGCAGCCGTTTGTAAAACCAGCTGTCGTCCAGGCGGATTACTACCGGTTAGCCGTCATCCGCCCTCAATTGGCAGCAGCTCCAAGTGGAGCTTCCAACTTCCCACAACGGGACTTCTGGCCGGCTCTGGATCTTGCTGGAGGCTGACCCTTTGCGGCGGCCCAGAAGGAAATGGTTCAATCAACGTGCAGGAGGGCAAAACGGTTGTAGAATCTTTACCATTTTCGAAATCAAAAACGAAATCTCGGGTAGAATCGCCCTCGCGCGCCGAGTTTCGCTAGCTCGTCCGGACGCTTCGCGCCTCTTAGAAGTTCGCCCGACTGGAGCCTGACTATGCCTTCTACTGAAAAACTCGACACTCACCACAAAGCGCTCACCCTGAATCTCGATACATCCACCTTCGGTTCTTTCGCCGAAATCGGCGCCGGACAGGAAGTCGCGCGCTGGTTCCTCCTAGTGGGAGGGGCCTCCGGCACTGTGGCCAAAACCATTTCCGCTTACGACAAGGAAGTCAGCGATGATCTCTACGGCTCCGGATCGCGCTACGTATCCAAACAGCGACTCGAGGCGATGCTGGACAACGAATGGGCCCAGCTTCTCACGCAATTAAGCAAAACCCGTGGGCCACAAACTCGCTTCTTCTGCTTTGTTGATACCGTCTCCGCCCGTAACTTCGCCGGAACCAACGACTCACATGGCTGGATCGGTCTCCGGTTTCAGTTGCAGCCCGGCGGTCCTCCCAACGACATCCTGCTGCACATCAATATGCGCGATCCTTCCAATGTCCTCCAGCAGCAAGCCATCGGTATTCTGGGCGTCAACCTCATCTATGCCGCGTTCTATGAAGTGCAACTCAAGGAATCATTTCTGGAAGGCCTGGCACAAGACGTCGTCGCGGAGCGAATCGAGATCGACTACGTGGATCTTCGCGGGCCAGCATTCGAGAGTTGGGATCGCCGTGCCCTGCGAGTCCACTTGGTTCGTGCGGGACTCGCAGAGGCGGTACTTTTCCCCGCCAAGGGCTCCACGGTTCCCCCGACCGAGGTTCTCTACAAGAAAGCCGTCGTGCTTGCACCGGGATATTTTGGCCACACGGACCCAGCGCACTCGCAAGTTCACCTGCGATTGTTGGCTTCGGCCGTTCAGGAGCTTCGGAAGGAGCTTGGCGAAACAAAGTCGGCGCCCGCTGGCTTTTTTTGCCTGACAGTCGCTCCGTTCGCGTCGAACGAACCAGCCCCGGAGATTCCCGACTTGCTTCGTCGCATTAATTCTCTTCTCGACGCTGGCGGCGACGTGCTGCTTTTTCGTAAACCCGAGCTCTACCACATGACAGCTCTCGTAAACCGCCATACGCAGGCGCCTGTGCGCTTCGTCGCAGGTCTTTCCCTGGTCATTCGAGCGTTTGAAGACGTTTACGGCAATCTCGAAGGCAGACTTCTGGAGGCCCTCGCACGTCTCTTCGCCCAGAATGTTCGGATCTACGTTTATCCGATGACCGCCGCGGATCTGCGGGAAGGGCTGAAGAGTGTTTCCACTACGGGTTGGGAATGGAGTGAGACGAATGGATGGGTTTCTGCCAGCCAGCTGCGTCGGGCGCCGCCTCTCGGACACCTGTTCGCCTATCTTCTCGCCAGCAACTTTCTTGTCCCTATGCAAGTCCCCGCGGCCCTAAGAGGAGACGCTTGACCGCCACCCGCGAAAGACCCGCTCTTGGCAGATTGCACACGCTGCCGGAGGGATGGCGTGCGAATCTCCCGACCTTTCTAGGTCTCAAATAGCGGCGTGATGCTCACATTCCTGCATTATTCATGAAGGTCTTTCTAGATCGAGATGCGTCGTGAAAACTGGGTCGTAATCTGGCGGTCGTGAGCGGCGGCGGAAAACAAGGGATCAATTGCCATCTGGATGCAGCCGGATTGCACGATCTTACGATACAAATGAAGAAAGGGCCGAGAGGGTGCCAGCCTTCTGGGGAAGGGATTATTAGGTAGCAGTGGGGGCCGCCAGGCGGTGGACCATCCCGTTATCGCCATTGCGCTCACCGGAGAAGTGGCGGTGTTCCGCTAATTGTGCCGGTGATCGGTTGTAGGGAGACTGATCGAAGGGATACGTGCCGTGGAAACACGAATTTACTGCCCTTCGCCACCCGGCACACGGAAGTCCACTCCGGGTCGTCGTTGGCCTTGGTCGTCGCTGAAATATCAAGGTCCGCTAGAGAAATCCTTTGCGTGCGCTGCGGCGCGAACGCCGTCAGCGTCGTCCCCGTGATGGCGTAGTTCTGGATTTCCTGCCTGTGCTGATCGTCGATCCCGGACCAGACCGTACAGCCCCTCGAACCCCTTGCGCTTTGCGGTGCAGCGCAAAAGCGCAATTATGCGCCGTCCATAGATATGCGGAGTGACTCAGAAGGAAGCCTGTAAAATCAGCCGCTCTCTATACCTTGGACGGCGCATAACGATATTCACTTTTCCGGCCGAAGCATGGCGAGTAGCTTATCCGGGGGCCGAAAGTGACCGCGTCGTAAAGCAGGGGGAACCAATGACGCTATGGTCTCCAGCTTTTCGGCGGGATCGGCTCGGAGATAGACCTCCGTGCTTTGAAGACTGGCGTGCCCAAGCCAGAGAGCAACCTTCCGAATATCTCCAGTTGCCTGCAAAGTGTGCATCGCGCATGAGTGCCTGCTATGTACCCAGAGACATAGGCGCCACTATCTACCCTTCCTGACTATGTCTTGTAAATCTGCGAGGGCCCGATTTCCAGGGCTTCTACTTGAGGCGGTATAGACATATTCTGAGCTCCTTGTACTAGCCCGCAGAGTCGGGGAAGGAGTCCACCATGAAGTGCATCATCAACAACCAAGTGGTTCTATCGCGAGCGCCGGAAGGGCCGCTCGCAGCACAAATCGGCTCGTTTGCAGAATCGGTGAGTAAGCAGGGATACAGTTTGGCATCGATTCATCGACAGGTTTTGCTCGCTGCATGTTTTAGCCGATGGCTTCAGCAGAACGGGGTTGGACTGCGCAGCCTCTGCTCCGATCATCCGGCACGGTATCTGCGATATCGCGCTCGACACGTACGACTTGGCCGGGGGGACGCCGCTGCCCTCAAGCATCTCATCGGCTTTTTGCGCGGCGAGGGCGTGATCCCCCGCGAAAAGAAATTGGCATGCCAACCGACTCCGGCTGAGCATTGTGCCCAAGCATTCGGGAAATATTTACTGGAAGTACGCGCACTGGCCCGCCCGACAATCGTCAACTACGTTCCGTTCATTCGCAGTTTTCTCAAAGACAGTTTCGGTTCCGCACGAGTCACGCTCTCGCGTCTGCGTGCAAGCGATGTTGTAAGGTTCGTGCCGCGCCAAGCGCCACGACTGCACAGGAAGACGGCGAAGCTCATGACCACCGCATTGCGCTCCTTCCTGCAGTACGCGCGATATCTCGGGGAGGTCACGCTTGATCTGGCCCCCGCCGTTCCTATCGTTGCCAACTGGTCGATGACATCGATCCCCCGAGCGATTTCCGCGGACCACGTACGCCAACTCCTGGCCAGTATCGATCGTCGCGCTGCAGTTGGGCGGCGAGACTATGCCATCTTGCTCATGCTAGCGCGATTGGGATTGCGGGCAGGGGAAGTGGTATCTCTCGAACTCGGTGACATTGACTGGAACCTGGGACAAGTAAATGTGCGCGGCAAGAGTGGTCCGCGCAACCGACTGCCCTTGCCCACAGAGGTCGGGAAAGCCATCGCTGCCTACCTGCGGCGAGGACGACCCCATAGCACCCGCCGCCGCGTATTCTTACGAGCCAGAGCCCCGATTTGCGCTTTTCGCGGGGTGAGTGGCGTTGCCTCTATCGTTCGGCACGCGCTCCAGCGTGCCGGCATCCAGGCTACAACCTCAGGGGCTCACCAGTTTCGCCATGGATTGGCCACCGAGATGTTGCGCCAAGGTGCTTCGCTGAGCGAGATTGGCGAGTTGCTCGGCCATCGCCATCCACAGACCACCAAGATCTACACCAAGGTTGACATCAAGGCATTGCGTACGCTGGCTTTGCCGTGGCCGGGAGGTGTGCGATGAACACGCTTCGACAGGCCGTTCAAGAATACCTGAGTCTGCGCCGTAGCTTGGGGTTCAAGCTGCAGCATGCAGGCAAGGGATTGCTCGATTTCGTCACCTTCATGGAGCGCCACCGCACTTCCTACATCACCACAGCCTTGGCGCTCGCTTGGGCTCAACAACCGATAAACGTCCAACCCGCGCACTGGGCGCAACGGCTGAGTTTCGTTCGTGGATTTGCCCGCCATCGTAGTGCGACCGATCCGCGAACGCAGATTCCCCACCAAGGCTTGTTGCCATTTCGACCGAGGCGAGCGCGGCCCTACCTGTACTCGGACGATGAAATTCGGCGTTTACTGCGCGCTACTCTCGACATGCCCTGTCGTTGTGAACTCGGCAAACTGCGACCTTGGACTTACTATTGTCTGTTTGGACTCCTGAGTGTCTCTGGCCTACGCCTTGGTGAAGCGCGCAGTCTCGAGCTTCATGACGTGGATCTTAAGGCGGCGGTGTTGACCATCCGCAGCGGCAAGTTTGGCAAGTCTCGACTCGTGCCTTTGCACGCATCGACTTGCAAAGTACTTGCCGACTACCTCGCACGACGGCAACGTCATTGGGCGGGACGAGAGGTCTCCTCCTACCGGTTCGTTTCCAACTGGGGCAATCGTTTGGATGGCGGAGAGATTCATAGAACGTTCTATGCCTTGTCCCGGCAGATCGGTCTGCGCGGCATATCCGACCATCACGGGCCACGTCTGCATGACATGAGACACCGATTCGCAACCAACACGCTGGTAACGTGGTATCGGGCTAACCAAGATCCAGAGCGCCTCCTGCCGATCTTGTGCGCCTACCTCGGTCATGTCCATGTCGCGGACACGCAGTGGTATTTAAGCGGCTCTCCGGAGTTGATGCGGGAAGCCATGCGCCGGCTCGAGCATCGCTGGGAGGACCGGACATGATCACTCCCATCAGCTTGGCTCCCCTATTGCAGCGTTTCTTTACCCAGCGCTTGATGCAGCAGCGTCAGGCGAGCCCACACACCATCAGTTCCTATCGCGACTGCTTCCGACAGTTCCTGAAGTTCGTTCAGCAGCGGCTTCGCAAACCGCCATCACGCCTGACCTTCGAGGAGATTGATGCCCCCCTGATCGTGGCTTTTTTGGATGAACTGGAAAAGCACCGAGGCGTAAGTATTCGCAGTCGTAATCTGCGCCTGACAGCGATTCACTCCTTCTTTCGATACGCGGCTTTCGAGTCGCCTGCCCATTCCGCACAGATCCAGCGTGTGCTCGCCATCCCCAGCAAGCGTTTCACCCGTACCCTGGTCCAGTTCCTCACTCGCCCCGAAGTCGATGCCTTGCTGGCCGCTCCGGATCAGTTCACCTGGTCTGGTCGGCGCGATCACGCCTTTCTGCTCGTGGCGGTACAGACGGGCCTACGCTTATCGGAAATGACCGGTCTCAAACGCGCGGACCTCATCGTTGGGACTGGGGCTCACCTGCGCGTGATCGGCAAGGGCCGCAAAGAACGCTGGTCGGGTAGGACAGTGGCGCGTAGCGGGCTTCGAATGATGGTCGGGTAGGACGATGGCGCTAATCGGGCTTCGAATGATGCCGATGTTTCCATCGTCCTCCCTATCATTCCGGACAGCGGGTTTTCCCCAGTCCGGCTGGAAGGCTGGCCTATCAGACAGCGCCTTGGCACTCGCTCCACTGGTTAAGCCTGCACCCGGCATACCCAGCGCAACGCCTGCTTTGCATCCGTCCTTCGCGCATCCGGGCCATGCTCCTTAACTCCCGCACTGTGTCGGGAAGGATGGCTAAAAGATGCACCGCCATGCGAGGAGTAATCTCCTCTACCCCAGAGGCCCTCGCTCCGGTCCGGGTTATGTTGTCCCGGACCATCCTCACTTAATCGGCCTCATGCGTCCCACTCGTGGGTACACCGCCATTTCGCCGGCTTGCGGTTTATAGGCGATGCCTTCGCTGTGCGGGTGCGCCTAGGCGCCCCACGAGTGGTTCCGTGCTTTCGTTGGCTGTCCTCTATCAACATGTCGTCCCCTGCGACCACGGGAAGTTTGTCGGCTGCATGCACCCAGTTCCTTCACCGACAACACTGGCCTTCGACTACGTCGGACGTCTCGGCACTTCCGAGGCTCCCCACCCTCCGATTCTCGTGGGGCGGTGGTTTTCGAGGTTTACCTACAGTTCACTTTCGCTACAACCTGCTGATTTGCTAGCCCACCTGTCGGAGCTGACTAGGTTTTCACCCAGCCGACGTGGACGTTTACTTCCGGGCTTCCGGTCGGATTGGTCACCCGCTCCGCCGCCGGATATCACTACAGGGGCAACTGGGCAAGTTCCCCTGGCTGGACTCTCACCAGCTAGAACGCCAACTAGCATCGCTGCACCCGACGTTTCCACCGTCCCCCCTATCATTCCGTACAGTGGGTTTACCCCAGTACGGCTGAAAGGCTGGCCTGTCAGACAGCGCCTTCGCGCACGTCCCGCTGGTTAAGCCTGCACCCGGCATGCTCAGCGGTTCGCTTGCTTTGCCTCTGTCCTTCGTGCATCGGGCCTACTCCTTGAACTCCCGCTCAGAGTCGGGAAGGAGGGGCTAACGACACACCACCATGCGAAGAGTTCCCTCTTCTACCCCAGTGGCCCTCGCTCCGGTCTGGGTTATGTTGTCCCAGTCCATCAACACTTATTCGGCCACATCCGTCCCACTCTCGGGCACAACGCAGTTTCGCCGCAGGGCGGTTTATATGCGATGCCTTCGCTGTGCGGGTGCGCCTAGGCGACCCGGGAGTGGTTCCGTGCTTTCGCTGACCATTCTGTCTCAACATGTCGTCCTCTGCGACTCCAGGAAGTTCGACGGTTGCATGTACCCAGTTCCTTCGCCGTCGACGTTGGCCTTCGTCATAGCGTGAGCGACTCGGCACTTCCATCATTTCCCACAATCCGCTTCCCGTGGGGGGCTATTTCGGAGCTTAACTACGGTTCACTTGCGTTACGACCTGTCGAGTTGTTTGCCCCCCTGGCGGATCCGACCAAGCATCTCTGCTCGGCCAACGGGGGCTTTTACTTCCGGGCTTCCGGTGAATTGGTCTCCCGTTTCACCGCCGGATATTGCTACCGTGGCAACTGGGCAAGTTCCACGGGCGGGTCTTGCACCCGCTAGAATGGCAGCTAGCATCGCTGCACCACACCTCTTGCCCAATCCACACTCGCTGTATTGAAAGCCTGGCTTCGACAACCGCAACGTGGTGGCGACGACTTGCTCTTTCCCAGCGCTCAGGGTGAACGTCTCAGTGTCCACGGTGTGCAGTACCTGCTGACCAAGCATCGCACGACAGCATCCAAAGTCTGCCCGTCGTTGAAGGAAAAGCGGGTCACCGTTCATCGCCTGAGGCACACGATGGCGATGGACCTTCTACCAGCGGGCGTGGATCGTTCCGTTATTGCATTGTGGCTCGGACATGAGTCGGTGGAGACCACGCAGATTTATCTCGAAGCCACACTCGCAATGAAGGAGCGGGCCCTTGCCAAAACATCACCGTCGCACGGCAGACCGGGGCGCTACCAACCGGGAGACCAACTGCTTGGCTTCCTCAATAGTTTGTAGAGCAGAGAAAAACGGGGAAAACTATGTCGGGTGATTGATCGACTCGATTTGCGTTGGGGTCTGCAATTATTGAACGATCGCCAGACCACTCCATATCACTCGACATAGTCAGGAAGGGTAGATAGTGTCGCATGATGTGAGGTGATACTCGCTTTCTGGTCAACGAAGGTTGCCTGACGCTGGCAGTCTGAACGTGCTTGGCCAGAATGTATTCGAATCCCGACCGGGTCATAGCCTCGTGACCAGCGTTCAGGAATATAGCTCCACTTTTTGTCTCGCCTCGCACCTTAACCCAATCCCGAAGCGCTATGGCTGTCTCTTTCCACAGCGGCAGCACCCGCTCGCGTCGGCCCTTTCCCATCACATGAATCGTCGGTTGAGGATGGAAGGCTAAATCATCCATGTGTAGACAGACGAGTTCCGAGACACGCAGTCCGCAAGCATAGGCAAGATAAAGCATGGCGCGGTCCCGCAACCCGTATCGGGATTTTGGATCAGGAGCATCCAACAAAGCCTGGATCTCCTCGCGATTGAGAAAACCGACGATGACCTCGTCGGTTTTCTTCACCGGGATAGCGCGAACTCGTCGGGCCTGATCAAGGCAGGACGGTAACCGGTATTCCAGGAAACGGAAGAACGTTTTGACAGCGGCTAGTCGTGAGTTGCGTGTTTTGGCGCAGTTTCCCCGCTCTTTTTCGAGGCTTTCGAGGAAAGCCAACACGAGTGTCGCATCGAGTTGCTCGATGGAGAGCTTAGAAGGAGTCGTCTTCAGGCGCTTGGCAGCGAAACACACCAGCAGTTGGAAGGCATACGCATACGTGTCGGACGTTTGTGCGCTCATTTCACGTTGTCTTGGAAGGTATTCGCGCAGGAATACTGTCAGGTGCGGACCGAGGGGATTCATTGCTCACCTCCCCTGTGTAGAATCTCAGCGGCCAGTGCTATGTCGCCCAGAAGCTTCGGCGTGACCTGCAGATACCAATACGTATCGGAGACATGAGCGTGACCTAGATAGGTGCTCAGCGCGGCCATATGTTGCGCGACAGCTCTGCGGTCGCTCGAACACTGTTCGAGCGACCTGACGGCGAATGTATGGCGAATATCGTGAATATGACAACCGCCATGCCCCGGACCTTCGCGCAGGCCTTCTGATCGCGCCAAGTTGAGGAAAGTCTTGCTGACCGTATCGTACGGGAGTGCAGCGCCGCGCTGGGAAACGAAGACATTCGGTGTGGTTATCCTGATTCTCCCGCGTGCGACGAGATACTGCCGCAATCCCTGATGCGCACTCGCATGCAGAGGAACCAAACGGCTCTTTTGGAATTTTGTTTTACGGATGAGCAACCCGTCTTCAGTGATATCGGACACCTGTAGTTTTAAGGCTTCAGAAACGCGGAGTCCGGTGGCCGCGATGAGCGAAAGCAAGGCGACGTACGTAGCTGGCCGTATCGATCCCTTCGGTTTCAGTTGTGCGGCGGCTCGCAGAAGGCGGTTGATTTCGTCCTGAACAAAAATATGGCATTTTCGATGCCGCTTCTGTGCGCGGCCAAAAGCATCGTCCGGTGGCACCTGATGACGGTCGTCTTCCGTCATCAAGGCATATGCAAAACGACGGATGGTGCGCAGGCGATCATGGCGTCGACTGACCGAAGGCGCACTGGCCGCCCACTCCAGAACTGTTTCCGTGCGAACGAAAAGTTCAGACCGACTTTCTGCGAAAGCGGCAAAACCTCGGAGCATATACGCCTCGTCTCTGAACTTGAATCCCATGCTGCGATGCAGTTCGATGTGGCGAGTGACAGCGTCGCTCAACATGTTCCCTCCCCATTCGGCCAGGGTTGTGCGATTTGCTGAAGTGTCGCAACGTCCACCTTGGCATAATGCGCTGTCGTGTTGGGAGACTTATGCCGGAGGACCGTACCTATCTCATACAGAGTCGAGCCCGCACGAAGCATCGTTGTTGCTGCCGTGTGGCGGAGGAGGTTCGCACCAAAGGTTGGGGGATTTTTGATCCCGGCCCGTTGCAGTGCAGCGCGAACGATGCACGAGACGTTAGAACCAAATCCCAGCGGGCGGAATGGGGCGTTTACGCACAGAAACACACGGTCAATAGCAACCTGAGGTCGTGCCCGTTCCATGTACTCCAGAACTGCGTCCCCTGCGTCCTGTGGCAAAGGTAGACGGACGTCCCTGCGTCCCTTGCCTCGTACCAGCAAAGTTGCATCCTGCCAGCTGATATCGCCTGGACGCATACCGGCAATGTCTCCTGCTCGTAGTCCAAGCCGAATCAGCAATAGCACGATGGCGCGGTCCCGCAGTCCTTGCGGTCCGTTCTTCCCACAGGAGTCAATGAGACGAGTTGCCTGCGCGGCATCGAGGTAACGCGGTAATGACGAGAGTCTCCACTCTGCCACGGGCGGAAGTGCATGGTCGAGACCGGCCTGGCATGCACCACTGGTCGCCAGAAACCGCAAATAAACACGAAGAGAAACCACCATCGGGCCGACAGCCACGGATCCGGTCTAGGATGACCTTCCTTACAGAAGCTGCGTTATAGTTGGCCGCGTCCGCCCCAAGGGCGGGTAGCATTTGCGTGATAAGGCGTTCGTGACGATTCACCGTACAGATAGCCAATCCCCGATGACTCAAAAGCCAGTTGCGGAACGTGCTCAGTGGCGCAGAAGTCTCACTTGTTGAATTCGTGAGTGGGCTGATAGCTCCCTGTTGCTGCAGGTAGTCAACGAAGCGCTGAACACGTGCCGTGAAACGTCGCGAAACACGTTTCAGGCTGCGGCCCCCAGGACACTTGCAGCGATGCGCTCCAAATGCAAAAACGGTCAGCTTGCCAACCTCGTCTAAAGACTGGCCGCTGACCTCCAGCCACGCGCCGAAATGGATGGCCGAGATCAGGAAATCGTTGATCGTTAAGGATGTGTAACCGACTTCCGCAAGCTGGGTGGCAAAGCCCTTATTATAAGATGCCGAGCCACGCTGCCTGCCCTCATACGGTGCGACCGTACGACAACTTTAGAAATGTCCATGTAGGTCCTCTCTCTGCCCCACGCTTGGTGGCCCGAGAAAGGCTACGTTATGCAGAGTAAATCGGAAACCCTCGTGCCTTGCCGAACAGGCAGAGCCTAAAGATACAACGCCTGTGTTGATAAGAGTCCGCATATCTATGTACAACGCATAATTACTCAATTCACTGTATTGCCGTCGCCGGCGCACGAGTCGTACCCTCGCTAGCGAATCTGAGGTTTGAGGTGAAGAGGACACCGAAGGAAACCTGCTGTCCCTATTGTGTTTTGGGCAAGGGATTCAGGGCGATGAAAGTTCTCCCCAACGGGCAGCTGATTTGCGAAAGCTGCGGCCACATTGTCTTTTCGAACGATACGGCGTTCAGGTGCCCTTGCTCGAAGTGTCTGGAGGTTAATTTCTCTCCCAGGATTCGCCGACTGCGGCAGCGTTAGCTTTGGAAAATGGGGGAGGGAGGGGAGCGTCATATGCCGGAGCGCAAACTGAGGGTCGTCAACGAGAATCCCATGTTTTGTGTTTGCGAGGCGTGCTCCGCGTCCTTCAAATCGTCATCGAAAGGCTACGAACAAGCTGCGCGGGAAGTTAAGGCTCAGTTCGACGCGCACGAATGCCAACAGAAACCTAGTTCGTTGAAATAAATCTGAGACGAGAGGGCTTGGGCCCGTTCTTCGGGTGGTCTATTGACCGGAGTCTTCCGGGACGACGGCAGTGTGAAGTAGGGGAGTACCGCTGGACGCGGTTGCTGTACGCGCCCAGAGCTTTGGGTTCACAGACCGCGGACGATCAAAACAACCAGCGCTATTACAACAAGTGTTCCCAGCAAGCCGTAACCTAACATAGTTCCTCCAAGCCCAAAACGTGTGAGATTCGATCTAATCAATCATGCTGAAAGATGATGAGTTTTTGCTGATAAGTTTTGCTCACGCGCGAGAATGGTCGGCGAAAGGATTGCGGGTGGCAATTCAGTGACAAACACGCCAAACGGAGAAACGGCGTAGTGGAGGAAATTGGGCAGGGCGGCTACCGCCCTGCAGCAGTTCCGGGGAAATGTCATTGGAAGAACTCACAAGATCTATGCCCGACACCCCGTTCAATATCGCTTCCACGACCTGCATGCATCTTTCTCAGATTATCTTGATGCGGTTATGGCTATGCTGTAAAAGCTGAGCGAAATTGAAATTCTGCGCCGATGAGGCTGGCGAGTTTTGCTGCCGACATCCGGCAGCTAAACGTTCAATAAAAATTTGGAAAGCCGATCAATGCCATGGGAAAGGCTGCTTAATTGCCAAACCCTGGGTTATACTCGACGACGTTCTGAAGGCAAACGCTGGAGGGAAGAGTATGTTTCACTTAATCTGGTATATTTTTATTGGGCTGATCTCGGGGGTTATCGCGAAATCGGTGATGCACGTGCATATGACGATCTTCTGGACGATCGTGCTCGGCATCATCGGATCGATCATCGGCGGCGGCGTTGCCCACATGTTTTCGCGCCCGGCAAACGAACGATATCATCCCGCCGGCCTCATTTTTTCAACACTGGGCGCGATCCTGGTTCTCTTCATTTGCTACAAGCTGAACATTCATTTTCCCGCGCCAAACCTCGTATTCCGATAGGACCGTCCCGTCTCGGGCTCCACTTCGTCCCCCGGCCCCCCACGCGCGCAGGCGCGTATTTTACAGAGACTTGTCCCGCAAAAGCGGGACGGGTGTACGCGCGCTGTTTAAAAGAGTGTCCCGCCCGCGCGTGAAGACGCGCTTCTATAAAGGTTTGTCTCGCAAACCGAGACGGGGCGGGATGGACGGGGAGGGGAGCCTCCCACCCTTTACAAATCCCCCTGGATACACATAGAAATGGTATTCTGATTCCCTTAAATGTACATTGCGGCCCGGCTGGGAAGTCAAAACGGAAATTCCGGGTGAGCACAAGGGGAGAAAACATGGCGATCACGCTGCTTTTCGAGCCCAAGGCAGGCGCCGATTTACAGTACGACAGTGTCATGAAGGATATGAAGGATCAGGGAATCTGGCCGCCCGAGGGCATGACGTATCACGTGGCCTCTGGCGCGGGCGCCGACTTCAAGGTGTTCGAGGTGTGGGAATCCGAGCAGCACGCGCAAAAGTTCGGCGCGCTTCTGAAGCCGATCCTGCAGAAACACAAAATCGAGTTGTCGCGCGAGCCCCGGCCGCAGCCCGTCAAGAACACCTTCAAGGGCAAGTCGCTCTGAGAGGAGTCTCACGATCGCTTTCAGCTTCGCGTAGCTGAGGCTCCCGCCGCCCCCCAAATTACTTTTCTTTTCCCATCAAAACCCGTCGCATCATCCGCAAAGGCGCCCGCAATTTCCTCCCCTGCGGGGGATCCACAAGGGGGCACTGGCCCCTCTTCTTTAATGCGGTTTCCGTCAAGTAATTTTTAAGGTTCTTTTTTCATCGCGTGCCTCATTACTATCCGTTTGATTTCATTGCCAAGCTCATCGGCCGTGTCGAGTCCCATCAAGAGATAACCGTTAGGGAACGATTCGCGCTCGACGCAAAACTACGTCGCGCAGCGTTACGAAAAGGGTATGACTCGATTGTGCTGATGAGCAAGCCCGGTTTCCAAAAGTTCAAGAGGGAAGGGAAGATTCCACGCAGCATCGAGCTCAACATTGTGGATCTGCGATGTTTGCGAACGTTGTAACATCCACAACACTGCCATTTCCACGTAAGGAAAATTTCCCTTGGATCGACCGTCTCTAAAACGTGGGTTTTAGACAACGGCAAAGTAGCCGGAACCAAGGGGTAGCCAAGCGTCACGATCCTCTTGCTACTGGTTTTGGAGATGTCGATATGCTGGTGACCTTAGAAGACAAATCAAGCCTTGAAAATCTTGATGCCAGCCGAGCGCCCGGCTTTCTCTAATCCACTGTCAAGGGTGGCCATCGGCGCTCCTTGTCGCACTGCCACATCAAGATATGCCGCGTCGTATGCCGAAAGATTGTATTCCCGCGCCAGTGGAAGAACATTGTTCACGGTGTCTGCGACCGTTTGTGCATGCTCGATAATTGTCAGGCCTCCCAGCAATTCCACAAAGCGCCGCACATCCGGCTGCTTCACACGCTTGCGGCGCTCGGCCACCAACACCGCATTTGTAACTTCCAGCGCCCATATGGATGGAACGATCACCGTCCGGCCTTCCAGCGCCACAAGCACACCGTCTGCGTATTCGCTCGCCTCGTCAGAGAAACACCAGGCGAGCGCTACAGAGGCATCAACCACTATCCCGGTCAAAATCGCCGTCCTTCATTAACCATCTCGCGGACACTCATGGAATCGGGCTTAATCCGCTTGCGCAGCGCCCGCATTCCCTCCACGACTTCCCGGTGTGTCAGTTTGGACCCCGTTTCTTCGACAGGAACCAGCATTGCTGCAGGAACCCCGTGCCTGGTGATCGTGATTTTTTCACCTTGTCCTACCCGGTCCAGCAGGTCAGACAAATGCGTCTTGGCCTCAAAGGCCCCTACAGAGTCCATGTTCCCTCCAATAAGACTAGTTTAAACTAGTTTAATTATACCTCGAAAAGACCCTCCGGTCAAATCGGGCTTTTGCGCGCAATTTCCCTTACATGAGGACTCAACGTAGCTCTTGCACAGGAGCCGACTACTGGTGCCTAAGAACTATAAGTTCCAAGGCATCGGGAGCCAGCGCATTGGACAAGTTCAAACTATCGCCCTTGGCGGGTTTCTCCCCCACCAACTCGAGGTTCTGGGTCTTGCTGATCCGGTAACGCTTGACGCTGAACACAGCGCTTCCCCAGGGTAAGTTGCGGACGGTCAGGTTGTAGCCGCGATTATCGCGATAAACAATGTCAGTGCGCACCGGCAGGAACTTCACTTTGGACATGTCCGGCATTGGCGGTGCGGCTTTTTGCAATTCCGGAGGCATCGGCATGAGATCGGGCTTGTAATTCGGGGGAATCGCGTAGTTGCTGATCAGAATCTGGACTGTGTTACCGTCGACAGTGCGCCCGGCAAGGGCAGCGAAGCCGAAAGTATCCGTGCCTTCGACTGCCAGCCGTTGTGGGGTGTCCAGCATTTCGCCCATCGCTTTGAACGCGTATGCGGTCTTGAAATATTTCCCGTGGAGATCAAAGAGTCCCATCCATGCCGCGTCTCCACGATAAAAGTGGGCGTGGTCAATCGGGGTGTCCTGAAGATAGCTGAGCACCGCGCCAATGTAGGCAGCGTTGTGTACGCCTTGAAGTTCGGCCTTTTCGGCATCAGTAAAGTCCGCGCTCAAATCCCACTCTGAGAGAATGCTCTCTGCGCGAAGAAACCCATGCGTGTCAAGAATGCCGCGAATTTCTTTAGCGAGCCGAACTGCGTCGTAAGGATCCGCGGATCCGTTGGCATACGTGTGCCATGAATAAAAATCGAGAGGCACGTGATGCGAAGCGCAATAATCGAGAAATCCTTCACGATAGCCGCTATCGTCGGACGGGAAAGCTTTGCCGTCGCCGCCAACCTTCAACGTGGGATCGACAGATTTCAGGGCGAGCGCGGTTTTCTCATACAGAGAGTAAAACTGCTGCGGGGTGCCGGACCAAAACAGGCCATCGGGCTCATTCCAAAATTCCCAGTAGCGAATGCCATCGTGGAAGCCATTGGCCCAACCGAGGTTGTAATGCATAGCAATATGCTTCACCACCTTTGAAAACTTGTCGAAATCATCCGGCGGATTGACGTTGGCGCCCCAACTGCGGCCGATGCGGTAATAGACTTCTGCACCGCTGGCACGAATGGCAGCGATCATCTTATCGGTGGGAGCAAAATTGTAGCTTGCAGACTTTTCAGGATCAGCGCTCCAATCAGGGAAAATAATGGCAGCATTCCCCGCCTTCACAACTCCGGCGCGCTGAGCATTGTCGGGAATGAGCCAAGCGAGTTCTCCATTGCCAAGGACGAACTTGGAGTCGATTTCCGACGGACCCATGGCGTCGTGGGTTCGAACCTGATTGATGCGAAGATCCCTGTATTGTTGAACGAGAGTTGGAAGTCCCGCCATTACAGGGCTTGGTGGACCGTTCAGTCCCTGAAACGATCGGATTTCTCCGATCACTTTGCCGGCATCTAGATTCAAGGATCGAAATCCCGAGTTCGGCGCGTCTTGGGGAACAGCAGACGCACAGAGAAGAAGCAGACATAAGCAAAAACGAGCGAGAGGCATAACTTCTTTGCGCGTCTCTTGTTTTTCTGTTCGATCCTCTTTTGTCATTATGTCTTTGACAGTTGCCTCAGATATTTATGCCATTGCGACGGATTTCTCCTCCGTCCAGAACCTGGTGATCTCTTCGAGGGATCGGCCCTTGGTCTCTGGAACCAACCAGCCGACGAGGATGATCGTTAACAGAGCTCCGACACTGAAGTACCAAAAAGTGCCATCCGATCCCAGATGCTTTTGCATGATCGGAAATAACTGGTTCCCCAAGTAGCCGACCAACCACAGCGCGGTGGTGGCGATGGACATGCCTCGCCCGCGAACCTTGGTCGGATAAATCTCCGAGATGATAACCCAGCACGCGACGCCATTGCCAAACGCATGGCCGGCGACGAAGCTCATCACAAAAATCAGTACCGCGACCCCGCTGGCGTGAATGTGATAGAACCAGCCCACCAACGCAAAAGAGACAAACTGCAAAGCGGTGCCGGCGAGGATTAACGTTTTGCGCCCGGCACGATCTACGAGCCATAGAGCGAAAAGCGTGAACAGAAGATTGATCAGGCTCACCAGCACGGATTGAAAAAATGCATCGCTGGTCGCCGTACCGGCAGAACGAAAGATCTCGGGCAGGAAAGAAAATAGGGGTGTGATGCCGCTGATCTGTTGCAGCCCAGCCAACATGATGCCAAGCAGCAGCGGACGGCGGAAGGTGGTGAACAGTTCCGAGATGTGACCCTCTTCGATGGCCAAAGAGTTTTGGATTTCAGCGGCTTCCCGCGTGGCCGCCTCGGGGCCGTTGATTTGGGCAAGCACGCGGAGAGCCTGATTATTCTGGCCCACTTTCATCAACCAGCGCGGACTTTCGACGGCCGGCAGGATCATGAGTCCAAACAGAATTGCCGGCACGACTCCGGCTAGAAACATCCAGCGCCAGCCCGCAGAGATATTCCAGGCTTCGTCGCCCATGCGCTGAATCAGCATGTTGACGAAGACCGCGGCAAGAATTCCAACCACGATGCCAAGTTGATAGAGAGTCACACAGCGGCCGCGAACCGGCGTGGGAGCAATCTCCGCGATGTAATTCGGCGAAATTACGGACGCTGCCCCGATGCCAATTCCTCCAATCAATCGCCAGAAAACAAACTGATGAAGATTCGAAGCAAACATCATTCCCGCGGAAGACAATGCGAAACACACGGCGCAAAGTGCCAGGCCTTTCTTCTTGCCGAGATAGTCGGCAACGGTGCCCGCAGCTGCGCAACCGGCAATGCATCCGATGAGTGCGCAACCCGCAGCCCAGCCGATGCCTGCCGCGTCCAAATGAAATAACCGACTCAAATATCCAATCGCGCCGCTGATTACGATGTTGTCGTAGCCAAACAACAGGCCGCCCAAAGTAGAAACAGTGGCTGCGATGGCCAGCGGCCCACGGGAATACGCCTGAGCAGAAGAGCTTTCCAGACTATTTGCCTCCGTCCGATACAAGGTCCGCAACGCGCGGCGGCTGCGAATCGATCATGGCCTTCGCCGCCAGCATGAAACCAAGAGTGTGCGCCATGCCCGCGTGCCAGGGCGCAGAACACGACATCTGCGGCGTGTGATCGGGAATGAGGACGCCGTCAAATCCGTTGCCATGAAGAATTGAGAGAATGCGAATCATATCCACATCGCCTTCGTCGATAAAAGTCTCGTGATAATGCGGCACTTTCCCTGCTACGTTCCGGAAATGGATATAAGCAATCTTGCCTTGGCGGCTATATCGATCCACCGCTTCGTAGATATTGCCTTCGGTCATTTCGGCGAGCGTTCCTACACATAGCTCGAGTGCATTGCTGCGGCTGGGAGCGAGATCGATCAATCTCTGATACATGGGCGGCTGATAAACCAGTCGCGGCTGCTGCCGCATGGTCGGCATCGGCGGATCGTCAGGGTGCGCGGCCAGCCGCACTCCTGATTGCTCGGCGACGGGAATGACGTCCTCCAGAAATCTTTGCAGCCGCTGCCAGAGTTCTTCGTGCGAGATCGACGGCAACATACCTGGAGGCGCGTTGCGGTCATAGACCATATTCCAGATCATTCCATTCGGAATTGGAACGTCCTCGGCCGGCCCGTCCATCCCCAGCGTGATCGCGTGGCCACGTCCCAGCGGGGCAGTCACGCGTCCACATACACCGGCCAGGCTGAAGTTGTACCCGAGCACCGGAATGCGGGCTTCTCCAAGACGGCGGATTATTGTCTTCACCTTTTCGATTTGTTGCGGGCGTTTTGGACCGTCGAGAAGAATGTCGTGCCAATGGGCGGGATCAAGATTCTCGATCGCGGCGAGAACCAGTCCAGTCTCTTCAATCTCCCGGCGAAGCGTCTTCAATTCTTTGACTGTCCAAAGCTGATCGGGATCGCCAGCCACTCCCCATGCTTCGTACTTCGAGCCAGTCGGCTGATTGTCACGCGGATTGGAAGGGCCCTGATTGAAGTAGTCGACCAGATGGACCACGACGTGAGTACAACCTGCCTGCCGCGCAAAGTCGTAATACTCGCGCATCAGCATGTGACGGTAGAGACCCAGCCCTATCTTCATAGGCGATTCCCGATGCCTGCTCCGTAGTCGGGGCTGAGAATTTGCCCATTAATCTCGGCGGCCAGCGGCGAACACAGAAAGACAAAAGTGTCTGCGATGGACTCCGGGCTATTTCGTCTCCCCAGCGAAACGCGCAGCACAAATTCCCGATAGGCCGGATCCTCATCGAAAACTCTCAACGAACTCCCGGCAGCAACGTTCCCCGGCGAAACCACGTTCACACGAATGCTGGTTAACGCATATTCCAGGGCGAGGCTCCGGGCGAAATTCTCCAGCGCCGCTTTCGCCGAAGAATACGACGGAATCAGAGTATGCGGCATTCGTGCCACATAAGAGGACGTAAAGATCAGGTGGCCAGCGATCTTGCTTTGAGTCCAGCGTGCCAGCACGGAACGCGCCAGGTAAGTCTGGGCAAAATAATTGAAGCGGAAGATTCGCTCATAATCGGCTTCCGAGGTCGTCGCGAAGGGATGCAATCCGCAGCCGCCGGCATGGCCAATAACCGTATCCAGACCGGGAAACCTTTCGAAGGCTGCGTGCACCACGGCATCCACCTGGCTCGAATCCGTAATATCGGCCGGAATGTAAACATATGACGACGGCGGAATTGTCCAGTCATTCAGTGTTGTCTGAGCTTGCTGCTGGGGCTTGATATCTGTGAGGACGAGGGTCGCACCGCTTTCAGCCAACCGCCGCACCATGTGCTCGGCAATTGCACCCATGGCGCCCGTGATCAAGATTGTCTTGCCGGAAAGATCAATGCTGATCATCAGTCGCCCGCCCCTTCAAGCATGGAAAGCACTTCGTGGCCCGATTCGGTCACCAAGACGTTATCCTCAATGCGAGCCCCGCCGCCGCGTTCTGTCACATACACTCCCGGTTCGATGGTTATAACCATGCCGGGCTCGAGCTTTGCAGTTACTCCAGGAGAGATCGGAAATCCCGGGTCATGGTAGCGGAATCCTACATGCTGGCCGGTGGGGTAAGGGCAGAAATTAGAGAGTCCTTCGGCTGCGATTTTATCCCTGGCTACAGCGTCAATGTCGCCTGCGGAAACACCGGGCCGTATGGCGTCGACGGCAGCACGTTGCGCCTCTCTCACGACAGTAAGTATCGATTCAAGTTCTGCCTTGGGCGAACCGACCGGAGCGGTGCGGGTAAGGTCGCTCCAATAACCGTTCGCGCAGGTTGCCAGTTCGATCAGAACCATGTCGCCGTTTTTTAACCGCTGTCCTGTCGAGCGATTGAATCGCCCGGCATCTGCGCTGCAAGGACCGGATTGCACCATGGCCCATCCCCGGGAATAAAAGATTCCATCGTGGCCGATCTGCCGATAAATTGCGGATTCCACGGTTGCCGCGACTTCGGCCTCTGTGACCTCCGGCTTTAGATTCTCAGCAAAGGCCCGCAATCCAATACTTGCTACCCGGTTTGCCAGCTGGATGGCGGCGACCTCTTCCTGAGTTTTTCTCAAATAAAGAGCCAGCAATCGTTCTGAGGGTTGGGCGTCCGGTTCCGCAGCGACCCGGGAAAGCTGTGCCGCGAAATTCTCAGGGATCGGAATTTGCTCGGCGGCTTGAATTGGCAGAGAAGTTCGGGCCCCGCCAGGATTCATGCCAACCTGTCCCGCCCTGATGCCAGCTTTCCCCAGTACCTCGTTTACCGCCGACACCAGAACGGAATACGGATCCGCGCACTTCAAATCGCTCCAGGGATATTCCTGAACGCGCACACCAGCAGGAATGTGATCTCTCGGTTCAATCTGCGGCACGAGGAGCACAGGTTCCGCGTCCGCGAAATGGATTAGCAGCGAGGCGCCCCAGAATGGAAAGTATCCCGACAACAGAAGCAGTTCATCAGGACGCCAGGCAATCCAGGCCAACAAATTCTTTGATCGGAGAAAGCTGCGAACCTGTTGCGCGCGGGCTGACGGAGTACGAGTCAGAGAGAGGCCCATTTCGTTTACATGATTCCGTACTTCTCGAATGCCTTGACAGCGCTGATTCCTTCTTCGATTGCTTTTTTGACCAGCTTCTCGCCGCGCGCTTTTTCGAGCGCTCCTGCGAATACCTCGCCTTCAGCTTCAGCAGGAACCAACAATACTCCGTCTATGTCACCGAACAGAATATCGCCTGGCCGCACACGCACCATTCCAATTTCAACCGGGATGCGAAAGTCGACTACCTTGTAACGCGGAGCGGAATCTTGTCCATAGGAACCGAAACCGAAGGTCGGAAAATTCATCGCCAGGATAGCCTTGGTATCTCTCACATATCCGTTTAGCACCGCACCCGGACTGCCTAACTGGCGGGCGCGCGTGCTCATCATTTCTCCCCACAGCGCGTTCCGCGGCGAAGAGCCCGTGTTGACGTAAACTTCGTTGGGGTGGAGGTCGTCGAGCGCTTCCAGCATCAAGCCAAAAGGCTTCTCCATAAGCGGGTTGGCGCTGCCGCCAATCTTTTCGGCGAACACATCCACCGCGAGCACGGGCATGGCGCGCCCGACTACCACCATATCCTGACGAAGAGGTTGAATCTGCGGCGGGAGAAACTGGTGCTGGAGTCTCAGTTTGTCCATCACGTCGCCCACCACGCAAGTAAACAGTTCTCGCCGGACGATCGCGAAAAGTTCGTCGTCGGACTTCCACAATTTTATCGCGCTCATCGGATGCGCGCCTCGTTATCGGGAACTTCAGTACGAACTTCAGTGAGAATTTCTATTTTGCGAATTAACATTGCCATACCATAAAACTCGGCGACGCGCTCAGGTGCTCATGCGAAAAACGGTTCGCCTTTGCGTGCATACTTCCGCGCGAGATCTTCATTCAGGGTAATTCCGAGCCCAGGTTTCTCCGGCACGCAAATGTAGCCATTCTGGATCATCGGCTTGGGCAATCCTTCCACAAGATCATTCCAGAAGGGAACGTCCGAGGCGTGAAATTCAAGCGCAAGAAAGTTTGGGATGGCGGCGCAAAAGTGGGCCGCCGCCAGCGTGCCAACCGGACTACTGATGTTATGCGGCGCTATGGGCATGGTATGCGCGTCAGCAAATTGCGCAATGGTTTGAGCGACGGCTAAACCACCCACTTTCTGTAGATCGGGAGTAACAATGCTCAAGGCGTGAGACGCAATGATGTCTTGGAAGCCGTCGAAGAGAAACAAATTTTCTCCGGTTGCGATCGGCACCCGCACTTTCGAACTCACTTCTTTCAGCGCCGCAGTATTGTTGGGTGGAACCGGATCTTCCAGCCACAATAAGCGGAAGGGTTCGAGTTCGCGGGCCACTTTCACGACATCGCCGGCGTTGTAGCGCCAATGACAATCGATCGCGATATCGGTGTCCGCACCCACGGCCTCATAAACCGCACCGATCGACGCCACCATGTAGTCGATCGCACGGTTGCTTAGCGCACGATTGTGGAGATCAACGCCATGCGTACCTGGCACATCCAAATCAAACTTTAGAGCCGTGTAGCCTTCTGCTTTTCTCTTTAGCGCCTGCCGGCGATAGTCCTGGGGCGAAGAGGCAGTTTCGTCGCTAGCCTCGCCAAAATAATCTCTCACCGCGTGGGCGGGACTCTTCGGTTGCCACGATGCCGCACGGGAGCGCAGGATCTCGTCCAAGCTTTCGAGGGCCTCGCCGCTATGACAATCGGCATAAATGCGCACTCGATCACGAAACTTTCCGCCCAGCAGGCGGTAAATGGGAACCCCGAGCGATTGTCCGAGAACATCCCAAAGCGCGGCTTCAACACCACTGATCGCGTTATAGATAATGCCGGCAACCGAACCGGCTCCGGAGGTGGCCAACTGCAGCTTACGAAACATGCGATGGATATCCCGTGCATCCTCTCCGATCAGGAGTGGTTCGAGCGAACGTAAAATCGAGGTGAGGCCCGGAGCAAAGAAACATTCGCCGAGACCGCGAATGCCGTGATCGGTCTCGATGCGAACGATTGTCCAATCGAAATTTCCCTCCACGACCGCGGTCTTTAGCCGTCGAATCTTCACTCCCGATTCCTCTCGCGGCGATTATACCCGCGCCGCGCGCCACCACGAGCGTACGGAGCACAGTATGGGGCCGAACCAGACATGCTAGCCCCCAACTCACGGGATTATGCAGGAGAACTCCATCTATCAAAGTTGTGGCTGACTTCCTAACTTCAAAGCTTTGATGGATTTGCTGCGGCATAGAGAATCACTGAATTTCTACTGATAAGCCGACATGTGGGAAGTAATCGCGATTGCCTGCGACAACTGGGAAACGATCGCAAAGATGGTAATTTCATTTCCCTGCCAAGTGTCGGAAGTAGTCCAGAAAAGCTCAAGCAAGAATCTTTGAGAATCTCGATTATTTGCTTTTTTCGAGCACAGTCAGCGGAGAGATTTTTTGAGGCTGACTGCGCCCCAAGCAAGTAGTCATCGCGCGTCAATTTCGACCCCGCTGCCAAGAGCGTGAAGGGTGACCACTTTCAGTCACACTAAGGTATGCTGTTCGCCTTAAGGGACGGACTTAAGATGGACTGTTTCTTGGGAATTCGCACCAACGAGTGCCCGTTGATTGGAGACGAAAGCGATCAAAATACCAAGAACGATGTTGAACAGGAACATTCCACCCAGTCGCCCTCGCATCTTTGGCGGTGCTATCTCCGCAATGTGCATTGGCGCAACTACGGTGGAAATGCCAATTCCGAGTCCGCCAATAGAGCGTGCCACGGTGAAAATAACCACATTCTGGGCCAAGGCCGAGCCTAGTGCGCCGATGATGTCAAGCAGGCCGATCCACAAAAGCGTAAATTTCCGCTCCGAAACGATCTGCCGGCCAGCCACCAAACAGCGAACCAACGACTGTTCCGTAGAGTGCCGACGCGATGGCAAACCCGTGCAAGCCCGGACTGAGGCCCCAGAGTGATTGAATGGTCTTCTCCGCGCCGGAGATTAACGACGGTATCGAAACCAAAGAGAAAACCCGCCAGTGCCGCTGTGAGCGACCACAATGAGCGACCACAAGAAGATGCGTGTATTCATATTGTCATTGTCTAATCAGGACGCTGGCGCAAAGATATTTCGGCTGAGAAATTCGTTGCGAAATTTTCCTTTAGGATCGAATCGGTTGCACAGTTCGACAAAGGCCGACAGTTTTTCGTACTTGGCACGAAGTGTAGCGGGACTAACGGTGAACAGTTTCCCCCAGTGTGGACAGGCATCAAACGGGGCCAGTTCCCTTTCGATGATCGGCAGCAGGTTTTGAACTGCCGGCCAATCGGGCTTCAAAGTAAAGTGAATAGTGACCCGCGGCGCTTTGTAGCAGGGGCTCATCCAAAAATTGTCGGCAGCGATGCTTCGGATTTCCGAGATCATCAAATGCGGCCCGACCTGGTCGCGCAATCGCTCTACCGCCAGAATCGCTTCGACTGCATGCTGCCGTGGCACGAAGTATTCCGCCTGCAGTTCTCTACCCGCACTCGGCGTAAATCCCATCCGGAAGTGCGGAAGCCGCTCATACCATGGGCCCGGGACACCCATTTGCGGAGTGCAGTTCTCCGCTGAAAGCTCGGCGATCGGGTGAAGATTCCTGGTCGCCGGCTTTGCTCCGAAGAAATCCTTTGGTGCTTCGAACGTTTTACCCTCTTCGATACGGCTCTTTAGCCAGACTTCATTGAGACGCTGTTTTTGCCAGTCGGTGAAGAGGCTCACGCTGTAGGCACTCGACATGATGGCGTCAAAGTGTTCTTTCAGTTCGCTAAGAGGCAAATTTTCGTAGACGTACTGCTGCATCACGTAACGGGGTTGAATATCCAGCGTCAGTCTGGCAATCACCCCCAACGCTCCAAGCGCAACCACTGCTCCTTGAAAGCTCCCGGCATCCTGTGCGCGGGACACGTTCACCACCTCACCTGATGCCGTGACAAATTCAAGCGCGGAGACCGCTGTGGCCAGATTACCGTTCCCGTCGCCGGATCCATGAGTTGCCGTGCTGCAGGCGCCTGCGACCGAGATGTGAGGAAGGGAAGCCAGGTTATGCAGCGCGAATCCCTTGCCGTCTAGATAGGGGCACAATTGTCCGTAGGTCATGCCGGTCTCGATCGTCACAGTGCGTGCATTGGGATCGAGCGTGACCACTTCGTCCATTGCTTTGAGGGACAGAAAGTAATCAGTGCTGTCGGCTATCCTGTTGAAACAGTGACGTGTGCCAAGAACCTTTAGTTTTGATTGCTTTCCAACAAAATCCCTGACTTGTTGCAACGAGTTTGCCGAGTACAGTCGCTCCGTGCTGTACTCGAAATTTCCCGCCCAGTTCTTCAGCTTCTCGCCGAGGGCCCAGGCGAGCACCGGAGATACAACCGGAATTGTCATCAGGATCGAAAGAAGCTTTAGAAAGGCTCGTTTGTTCACGGCGTTGATTGTCCTCGTTTGGAAAGCCTGATGCGAATCAGTATTGTGAGTCAACGGACCGCTGCAGAGGCTACGCCCACGTACTTGTCCGCACCGCCATAATAAAAGAGCCAGCGGTTGCCGTCGCGCACGAGCCCCTCGACGAACACTACGTTGGGAACCTGGCCGTTCTTTTCCCAGGCGTGCACCGGCTCAAAGATTGGCTCTTGAGCCCGCGCCAGAACTTTAGTCGGATCACTCTTATCAAATAGCGCCCATCCAGTCCGATAGACATTCTTATCATCCGCTCCGTTGTAGATTAGGAAAATCCCTTTACCGGTAACGAGCGGCGCCGGACCAGGTTCGACGACTTGAGAATCGAACATTTTCGGTCGGCTGGCGAGGACCGGATGATCGAGCGCATCCGTCCAATGGACAAGGTCTGTCGAGTAGGCAATGGACATCTGGGTCGTCTGGTTCGCAGCATCGGCGAGGTAATACATCCAGTATTTGCCATTGAGCTTTTCGGGAACGATTGCTCCTGACTTCGTCCACCCGACGTTCCATTTGCCCCTGTAAGCCGGCATGATGATGCCCTGGCGCTTCCAGTGGATCAGGTCGACAGAAGTTGCCAGGCAAAGCTGCGCATCGCCATGGCTTGGCCCGCTCGCATGGATGCCTTGGCCGCCTTCATTGTTATAGCCCGTATAAGTCAAATAGAAGGTGTTACCGATTTTCAACAATCGGGGATCTTCAACGCCGCCACCCATCTCATAGGGCGCCTCGCCAACCATGACGGGATTTGATTGCCGCACAAAGTGGACGCCGTCATCACTCGTGGCGTAACCCAGAGATGATTTGCCGTGGCTATCCTGAGCACGATAGAGCATCACAAACTTGCCATCGTATTTCACGACCGCGGGGTTGAATGTGCCCGCTGATTCGAACCCGTTACCTTGTGGAGTGATGATTGGTTGATCTGAAACCCGTTCCCACGTTCCGAAAGGCGTTCTGACATGTGTGGCCGTGGCGGTGGCGATCATGGCAATCGCACCGAAGAAAGCGATGCGGGCGGGCGAAAGAATCCTCTGCATGAATATCAGTCCCTTCTGCATTGGCGGTAACAAAGTTCCCCATTTCGGGGACTCACGACGAGTCGCTCCTCAAAACTCCACGACCAATCGGAAGATCGCTCGTGGGGGCACGTTTAAATTGTTTGACACAACGGTCCCGTTCTGAGTGATTCGCACGTTTCCGCCGTTTGCCGGCGGGATGCTGACTGTTGTGTGCCGCTCTTGTAACGTCGGATTATAAAGAATGAAGTTAAGCCGACGTGCGGGGAATTCATTAGCATGGAAGATATCCAGCAAGTCGAGATTGACGAGCATCAGTTCGCGGTCACTCACCTGACCCAGGGCCTCAAACATGAGATACATCCAAATGCACTCACCGGCGCCATAGATTTCCTTACCCACGTTTCCGGTTTGTCCGCCGAGTTCCAGTGTTCCGAGATTCTCGAACGGGATAAATCCCATTGAAACGTTCCCGCGGTCTTCCGAGCATTTCTCGAAGAAGTAGAAGTTGTTTCGTCGCTGCTGATCCATGAAGCGCAAGAGGGCCTCAAAGACAAGTCCTCGTTTCATCACCCCCGTCCAGGGTAGGATTGCCTCGACGTTTTCCTTGAATGCGGGATAAAGAATGGAGGCTGCTGCCTGCACCATGCCGCGAATATCGTGGTTCTTTTGGCTCGAGTCGGAATACCAGTAGAACATTCGTAGTTGTTCGAAGAGGAGGTATTCCGCTTGCAGGTGCATCCCGAGTTCAGCCGCTGCGAGCGCTCCGTAGGCGAGTTCCTGAGGCTCGTGGAAAAGCCGATCCGACGGCACCGTGCACAGCACCTGGATCGCTCGCTGCGCCAGGTCGCGGTATTTCGTTTCTCCAGTCAGGCGGTTCGCTATCAGTGCTGCCCAGGCATAGAGCCCACCGATAGCGTAGTTTGTGCCTGCACCCTGCGCGCGCAGGGTCGCAACCTCGTAATAAATCGGGAACAGATAGTCGTACTGGTGAGCGATTTTCTCGGCAGTTGCGAAAGCGTCGAGAAAGTATTTTCTTGTCTCTTCCGAGCCGGCCAGGCTGGCGATCATCGGGTACTTAATCAGACTGTTTTCGAATGGATACCACGAGTCCGCCCGCTCGTCGGCATGGCGCATGTAGTCATTGCTGATGCTGTGCGTGTCGTTATGGTAAAAGCCGGGCAAGTCATCGATGAACTGCTTGCATTCGAGCTCAAAAGCTGGTGATGGATGCAGCCGGAGATAGAGGAAGGAGGGCCATAGGACATCGGCCACCGTCATGAGTTCGAAATTTTCTTTGGGTTGCTCCCACAATTTCGATGTTTCCTTTACATAGGCGCGCAGCCCGGTGTGTCCTGCAGCCTCGATCTGGGTTTCTGACTTCTGTTGCAGGTTCGCGACAGTGCCAGCAGCAAAATCTTTCCAGGCACCCGCGCAGCGAGGCCAAACCAATTTCTCTTCGAAGAGCGGAAGCAATGCACGCATCCACCGCGAGACTGCCTCTTGCTCGGTGAGCAACTCCGTTAAGGGACGCTGCAGGAGCCAGTAAGTGAACCGAACCTCGCCCGCAGGCAGCACATTTCCAGTTGCCTGATCGGCGATTAGGCCGATTCCAAGACGCTCTGTACCGTCCCTCTCAATTCGCGAAACGCTGGAGCAGCGATACACCAGAAAGCGTGGCACATTCTCGATCGACATCCAGCTCATCTCGCCAACATCGAAAAACATCATAGTTTCGACGCCGGCATTTTGGTCGAGCAAATAGACTGCGGGCAAATCGTTTCCCCAGGTTCCGAGAGAATTTCGGGTGGGTTGTTGAAGCAGCACGCGTCTCCAGCTTCCTGACTGGCCTTCCATCAGCGTGGAGTTCGAATTCAGCCAGACGATGATCTGAGGCTCAATCTGCGTCCCCTGCTGCAGCCGGATTGGGCGCGCCAGGCTCAGTGTCACCCTGAACCGCAGCCACGCAAGATCGGCTTCCGGCTTGAGAGCTGAGATTTCGGCCTTCCAGTCGTACGAGACCGATTGTCTTCCGAGGTCCTCTGCGGTTGCTGAACCTTCGGCGACAATCCTGCTGGTGCTGGCCGAGACTTGTGAAGCCACCAACGGAAACGAGGGGCCAGTAACGAGCGGGATCCCTGGCAGCGTAGCCGGTTTCCATTCATCCGCCACGTGTAGAAAGTTCTGGAAGCAAAAAGGCACGCCCTGCTCTGACACACGCAACTGCTGGTCCCCGTGTTCGAGAGTCGCGAATCCCGCATGCGGGCTCTCTTCTGCGGCAAGTACGTGGAACTCCCTAGTACTTCGCATGAGAAGCGAGGCGGAAGCGACGCCAGCCAGACAAGTCTTCATAAAGCCACGGCGATGGATAGGACTCATGTGGCTATTATCGGCCGAAGCCGACGGAGCCCCGCCAGCGAAACCGCTCACCAGCAGGGCTCACGTCAATATTCAATTTTGAGCCCCAACTGAATGGCTCGTGGCCCTGAGGAGCTCGTGATTGCGCCGAACCCGCAGGCAAACGCCTGTTGACAACCGGGAGAGCCGGCGGGCGCAAACTGCGTTCCCAGTTGTGTGGCAAATCCTCCGGGCCCGCCGGGTTGCTGATAGATGTGGCGATTGAAGATATCAAAAAACTCTGCCCGGAAATCGATCACCCCACGATCTCCTATCTTGGTTTTCTTGCCTATCGTGATGTCCTCATCGCGGCCACCGAAGGTGCGAGCGCTGGCCAGAGTTCTGGGCTCATCGCCGAAAGTGAAGGGAGCAGGCGCGGCAAAGGCGTTCGCATTGAAGAAAGGTGTGGTCAACGGATTCAGGTCCCTGCCATTTGTCTGTTTGACGTCGGGAATAACATTCACACGCGCACTGCCCGTGAATTCACATCCGGCGAAAAGGACGGCCCCAGCCGTACCTCCGCAAGGGGAGTAAACCTCGGTCGGCAGCCCAGACTGATAAGTTAATATCCCCGACACGGACCAACCTCCCACAATGCGGTCTGCCAACCCCCCTGAGTTCAATAGTCGCTTGCCGCGCCCCATTGGAAGCTCATAAAAGAAACTTGCGACCAGTCTTTGCGGTGTGTCGAGCGAGCTTACCGACTTTTCCGCTCTGCGGTCGTATGAGTTCTGTCCAATCCATGCGTTGGCCCCAATGAAGCCCTGAACACCTGGGCCTTGGGAATCCGCGTCGGTAATGTTTTTCGAAACGGTATACGAGACAAGAAAACTCAATCCTTCCGCGAATCGTTTGTTCACTTGGGCCTGCATGGAATGGAAGGTTGAGTTGCCGGTGCGGTCTGGTGTGAAGGAGTCGTCTTCCTGATTGAAATCGCCGTATTGCGGGAACGGTCGCAGCGCCTGGTTGATGTTGCCTGTGAAGCTCGCGTAAGGAACCTTTACCCCTGCGGCGACCGAATTCGGGCAGGTCGTGGGGGTTGCCGTCAGGCAGCTAACGTTCATCGTCAGCTCGCTGCCCAGCGACAGGTACGTCGGGTTTACCTGATTGGGAATAATGTTCAGCGCCGGGAGATGAGTTCCCTTGGAACCCACATATGCGATACTTGCCTCCAGGTTCTTCGCGATCTGCCGCTGCACATCGAGGTTCCAGGATTGAATATCGGCGGGCCGCCCGCTGTTACTCGGAATCAGAATTACCCCACTATTTCCGTTTTGCCCGTCAGGTGTGAATGGACCCGACGAGGGTTGGATGTGAGGGAATCCGTTATCGATCTGAAACGGCGTCCCGGTACCGAAGCTCAGATTCTCAATGTTGAAAAATCCAAGACCGTCTTGATCGGCGTAGGAGCCTTCCTTGAGAGGTTCGTAATATATGCCATATCCGCCCCTAAGGACGGTCTTGTCATTGATGCTGTAGGCAAAACCCAATCGCGGTCCGAAGGCTTTGTAGTAAGTATCCTGAAGCCGGTGCCTGCCGTTGCGGCCCGGACCGCTCCCAAAATAGGTATAGGCGCCCAGAATACCTCCCGCGCCTGGGTTCGGCAGAGTGGGATCCACCTCGGAAAAACGATCCTGCGACTCCCGGGCGGGCAAGTCCACCTCGTAACGCAGGCCATAAGTCAAGGTCAGACTTGGCCTGACTTTGTAGGTATCCTGGCCGAAGAGGTAGGAATCTTTGTAGCGTGGGCCGTTAACGTGCCCGTAATTCAATGTGCCTGTATCATCCACAAGCCCAAATAATGCGCTGGCCACGGCGTATCCGCCCGCACCCGCCGGGGTGCCTGTACTGCTGGTCACAGCGCCACTAAAGTTAAAATCGCCCGAAGCTTGCGTGAACCGGCGTGTGTTGAACTGCCCGGCATGGAACCCCCCGCCGAATTTCAGGTTGTGTTTTCCCCGAACAACGCTCACTGAGTCGTTTACCTGATATACGTTGTCGGCAAACTGGGAGTCGCCGCAGTTGTTCAGGTTGTTTTGATAGTTTGTACCGGCAAACTCAAAACAGGGATACGTCAGATCCGATACCCCCGTCACCCCTAACTTCTGCGGCCAATTCTGACCCAAGCTATTGGATATTTCACTTCGAAAACGACGGCTGAATCCCACCACGAACTCATTCACCACGGTTGGACTGAATATGTAGTTGTGGCTGAACCGTGTATAACGGGTGGATTGCGGTACTTGTTGATTAATGTAGGGCTCCAAAACTGAAAAGGTTCCCGCTTGTGTATTGTCATAGTCAAAACCAAACGAGAACCGCTGCTTGTCAGAAATCGTCTGGTCGATCTTAAGGTCCCACAAGTTTGCCGTCGTCCTGGCTATGGACGTGTCAAATACGTTGTTCGTCAAACTGCCGCTAGTCGCAGGCAGTGATGCCATCACTTTGGCCATCACCGCGCTTTCCTTGTAATTGGGATCGTTGCTCAGAATGTTGCCGGGTATCGGATTGTGCGTGGTCGGATCATAAAGCTGAACTCCGGGAAGCAATGCGGAAAAGTTGCCGCTCCTGAAAGACTCGGGGATCCATGTCTCCGTCGAAGAACTGCCGGTGTGAAACCGAAATCCCTCGTAGTCGAAAAAGAAAAAAGTCTTGCTTCGACCATCGTAGATATGGGGCAGATAGACGGGGCCACCAACCGTAAACCCAAAATCGTTTTGCGTGTCTGGAGGCTTCGGATCAAGCGGTTTCCCTTGCTCCGAGTTATAGGCGTTCTGCGTGTTCAGGGTCCAGGCATCCGCATCCAGCGCGCGGTTACGAAAATAATCGTAAGCCGAAGCGTGAAAGCTGTTCGTACCCGATTTCATGGAAAGGTTGACAATGCCGTCACCCGATGAACCGAATTCGGGGGCGAAATTGCTCTGAAGAGTCTTGAACTCCTGTACTCCCTCCGGAGATACTCCCTTATTCCACTGAACATTAGGAGAAACCAGGGATATCGAAACGCCGTCAACCAAAACGTCAGTTCCCCCCTCCTGACCCCCGTTGAGTTTGAAATCGTCGCTGGCGTTGTCTGCGGGGTTGTTGCCGACTTGTCCGACGAAGCCCGGGACCAACTCAATGAATTGGGTTGGGTTACGAATCGTGCCGGAGACCTCTAACGGAAGGTTATCCACTAGGGTGTTTTGAACGGTGGTACCGATATCGGAGCTTTCCGTTTGCAATTGTCCAGCATCGGCGGTGACCTCGATCGTTTCCGACGCCGAGCCTAGCTGCAATTTAAGGTCGAGAGCAACCGTGCTAGCGGTCGCAACTGTGACACCCTCCTGGGCGTATTTCTTCATCCCGTTCGCTTCCACCGTCACCGAATACCGGCCAGGCGGAAGGTTTGGCAGTGCATAAACGCCAGCATCCGTCGTCTTCGACACATTCGTCAGCCCGGTATCCATATTTCTCGCGGTGACGGTCGCACCCGAAACGGCCGCACCGCTCGGGTCGAGCACGGATCCTTGTATGCTTCCGTTCGTGGTTTGACCCAAGCTCGTTGAGACTGAAATGGCGATGAACAACCCGCACAAAGAAAGCAGACGCAACCGGTCTCTCACTGCGGCCTCCTAGTTAGCAGGTTTCTCTGCTCTTTCATAACGGTCTACGGAAATTCATACGCTCGACAGAGCGAAGCCCCACATTCGTGATCGTAATATGAAACAATTATCCGACCCGGAGGGAAAGGAAGTAGCTTGTGAATTCATAGTGAGTCACATGGTTTTCGCGATTAGCCAAGAGGTCGGTCTTCCGGCAAGTTACCCGGCGGGAAAGGCTTTCGAAGATCGTAGCTGCAGACCAACCTGACAAGCGTTGATTTTTCGGTTTGGTGTGGTACCATGCGTGCACTTGTTTGCTGGTGGTAGCCACGTCGCTTCCTCATCATGAGTACCCCGTCCCGGCACCCTGCGATAATCGATGATCCGGTCACCGATGATCGGTGGCAGTTGGTCCAGCGAATAGTATCCAGTCCGCCTTTTCACAAAAGTGGCCGATTGCGCGACCTGCTCCTGTACATCACCGAGCAGACAATTCGCGGCTCCGCTCATGAATTGACGGAGCAGCATATCGGTGAAGCTGTCTTTCACAAAGCGACGGGGTATAGCCCACTCGAAGACAGCTCGGTTCGCGTTCACGCCCGGCAGCTACGCCTGAAGCTCCATGAATATTTCGACGGGGTCGGCCGGGAGGAAGCCCTTGTTGTCGAGATCCCTAAGGGCGCCTACACTCCTATATTTCGGCCCGCCAAAGCGCAATTGCCCAGCGCGGTTCCGGCGCAGATTGAGCTAGTCGCAACTCGGTTTCGTCCTGCAATCGTGCCGTGGGCCTTGTGCGGCGTGCTGGCCATTCTTTTCGCTGCTACGGTTTTATTCAACCACTTTGATCGTCCTGCCAGCGTTGCGACAGCCAGTCCTGTGTGGCCCTTTTCCCAGATTTTCGACACACGACACCAAACCGTTATTGTTGTTGCTGACGGAAACTATGGCATGTGGCGCATCTTGACAGGGCAACGGGGCTCGCTCGAACAATACCTGAACCGAGACCTTCGCCAAAAGTCGGCAACGCTTAAGTTCGGCGAGGCTGGCTCTCGCTTTGAGGATTACATTTCCAATTCCACGCTTACCTCATTTGCGGACGTCGCGGATGCGGTTTCGCTGGTGAAGGTAGCGGGGCCCCTCCAGAACCATGCCTCCGTACGTTCCGCGAAGGACCTCAGAATACGCGATTTGGATCACGAGAACTATGTTTTCATCGGAAGTCCAGCCTCCAACCCGTGGGTCTTGCTATTCCAGGACAAACTGAACTTTCGCGAGAGCGAGGAGGCAGTCGGCAAAAGCGCAAAAGCATTCGTAAATGCAAATCCACGTCCCGGCGAACTGGCGCAATACGAAGGTTTGCAATGGACGGGCACTGAGGGAGATGATTACGCGACCATCGTCCTTGTTCCTAACATGACTCGCGACGGCAGTGTCCTGATATTGCAAGGACTTCAGCAGGAGGGGACGGAGGCCGCCGGGCGGTTCCTGCTTGAGGCGGAGAACAGGCATCAGCTTCAGCGATCCCTCGGGATTCCCGTCTCAGACAGCATTGCAGGGAACATTTGGTTTGAGGCCCTCATTCGGTCGCGGACAGTCTCTGGCGCACCCAATTCCACTACTCTGGTTGCGGTCCGGCGTATTCAGTGAACTTCGCTCAGGCTTCCCCCAACCGGCCCAAGCCGGGACGTGTTCAATTCCGTAGTAGACTGTCGCTGTTTTCTGAAACCGTAAGCAGAGTGAAAGCCGTGCGTTGAGTATTGATGGCTCATTCTCTATTACACTCGCGTTTCTCAGTGATCCTCTCTGTGAAATCGGCTGCCGATAAGGCTCATGACTCACGTGGGGGCACCACCCCGGAGTCGAAATAGGTCGCTTGATGAACAGGCTCATCCGGTCTTCTGGCACGATTTCCCGCGCTCGTTTGCTCTTGCTATCGCTGGTCCTTTTTCCTGCGCGAGCCGTTTTATGCCAAAGCTCAAACGCCGCTCCCGCGGTCCAGCCTAGGTTCTCCGATGTGACGTCAGCCCTGGGCGTACATTTTCAGCATGTCGCCTCGCACACTTCAAAAAAATACCTGATTGAAACCATGGGTTCCGGAGTGGCTCTGTTTGATTATGACAACGATGGACGACTGGATATTTTTGCGATCAACGGAGCGCCATTAACCGACCCTACGCCGAAGGGCACCATCCCGCAGAAGACAGGACCGGAGTATTGGAACCGACTTTTTCACCAGAAGCCTGATGGCACTTTCGAAGATGTAACAGAGAAGGCGGGCCTACAAGGTGTGGGCTATGGATTTGGGGTCGCCGTTGGCGATTACGACAATGATGGCTATGAAGACTTGTATGTAACCAGCTATGGAGGCAACAAACTGTACCACAACAACGGTGACGGCACATTCACCGATGTTACCGCACAAGCGGGAGTGGCAGGCGGCGGGTGGTCGACGAGCGCTGCCTGGGTTGATCTGGACAATGACGGCCTGCTGGATCTGGTCGTGCTCCGATACATGCAGTGGGATTTTTTCGATTTGTGGTGCGGCGAACGCAAAGAAGGATTTCGAGCTTACTGCCCCCCGGATTCATTTCGTCCCATCAGTCCCCTTGTCTACCACAACGACGGTAACGGGCATTTTACGGAAGTGTCGCAGAAACTCGGGCTCTCAAAAGAAGGCAAGGGATTGGGGATCGCACTCGCAGATTACGACCGAGATGGGCATATCGATCTTTTCTTTGCCAACGATTCGATGCCAGAGTTTTTGTATCACAACTCTGGTAACGGAACTTTTGAGGAGGTTGGACTGCGATCGGGCGTAGCAGTTGATGGAGAAGGCCGCTCTTTTGCCGGAATGGGAGTCGAATTCACGGACTATAACAATGACGGACTTCCGGATTTGGTCGTCACTGACCTGGCAGATCAAATGTATGCGTTATTCCGTAACGACGGCGACGGCACGTTTAGCTACGATAGCTATCCCTCAGGCCTCGGTCCGATGAGCTTCAGGCACTCCGGTTGGGGGGTGCGATTTCTTGATTATGACAATGACGGTCGGAGAGGCCTGATCATTGCGCAGGGGCACGATCTGGACAACATTGAGCTAACATTTCCCAACCTCCACTACCGCGAACCTATGCTCCTGGCGAGAAACGCGGGCAGGAACTTCGTGGATGTTTCACAGGAAGCGGGGGCCGTGTTTCAGCAGCCTTGGGTCGGTCGCGGTTTGGCGACCGGTGACATAGATAACGATGGAAGAGTAGACGTAGTCGTCACGACTAACAATGGCCCGATTCACGTGCTGCACAATGACACGAGAACATCGAATCACTGGCTGATTCTCAGTCTAGTGGGCCACAAGAGCAATCGCGACGCGATCGGAGCAGGAGTCACGCTGGTCAGCGAACACGGCACGCAGTTCGCGACTGTGACGACTGCAGGTAGCTATTTGTCCTCCAGTGATAAGCGCCTTCATTTCGGCTTAGGGCAGGACGCCAACGCGAAGTCGATTGAGATTCAGTGGCCGAGCGGTATCCGTCAGACCATCCAGAACGTGCGCGCCGATCAGATTCTTCAAATTGATGAACCTTCGCTACCGAGTACCAAAGAAGAGCGCCATTAATGGCCGGTCGTCAAGGACTTCCCATTCTCAGGCTTGGTTGCGGTACCGGAACCTTCCTTCAGAGTGTCAATCGTATCTAGGGGAAGATCGTCATAGCGCTCAACCAGCCCGCTGGGCCAGCGGACCTCAACGGAGTCTACCTTGGTTGCAGAGCCAAGACCAAAGTGCACCCGAATATCGCTCTGTGAAGCGTAACTTGAACCGCTCCGCACTTCATCGACCATTTTTCGCTTGTCGACGGTGACCGTGATCTTTGCTCCGATACCGTCGCGGTTAGAACGTGTCCCCAGGGTTTTGAAACCGATCCAGTGGTTGGGAGATCGAACCGAATTCACCAACAAGCTCGGCTGATCGTTCATGTTATTGATCACCACGGAAAGCCGGCCATCATTCCATAGATCGCCCACCGCCAAGCCACGGGCAGAAGAGACGGCGGTGATACCGGGGCCAGCGCTTCCGGATACGTCGGTGAACGTCCCGTTGCCGTTGTTGTGATAGAGGATTCGCGGTTCTTTGAATTCGCCGCCGAGATGAAATTGCTCGACTTCCGGATAAACGTGCCCATTCGCCAGGATCAGATCTGGCCAACCATCGTTGTCAAAATCAAAGAACATTGTGCCCCAACCGAGATACTGGGTGTGCGCTCCTAAACCGGCCGCATAAGTAACGTCGGTAAAGACTCCGCCCCCATCATTGCGGTATAAGGTTGGGGTATCGTCAGAAAAATTTGTCTTGAACAAATCCAAGCGGCCGTCGCCGTTGAAATCAGCGACAGTAATTCCCATGCCAGCCTGCTCCCGGCCGTCTTCGTTGAACGCGACACCGGCTGACACCGCGACATCAGTGAAGGTGCCATCGTGGTTGTTGCGGTAGAGAATGCTGGGCGCACTATCGCATGCGATGTAGATATCTGGCCAGCCATCATCATCAAAGTCGAGGGTGGTGACTCCCAGTCCGTAATGCCCTTCGGTGCGATCAACGTGGGCCTTGACGGTCACATCCTCAAAAGTGCCGTCGCCGCGGTTTCGATATAGAGTATTCTTCGCGCCACGCAGCCCTCGAGGTCCGCACATCACCGGCACACCTTTCCACACGCAAGTTGACCGTTCTCCAGGTTTCGCAACCGTCGCTTGATCGAAATCAACGTAGTTCGCAACCACCAGGTCAAGATAACCGTCGCGATCGTAATCAACGAAAGCGCAGCCTGTTCCCCAGGACCTTCCGGAACCCGCAACCCCAGCCTTCTCCGCTACCTCCTCAAAGACCCCGTTCCGGTTGTGGTAAAGCCGGTTCTTGCCGTAGTAAGTGATGTAGAGATCTTCCCAACCGTCGTTGTCGTAATCGCCCACGCACACGCCCTGCCCCCACCCTACGGCCGTGGCAAGCCCAGCCTTGATGGTGACATCGGTGAACGTCCCATCGTGATTGTTGCGATACAAATGGCCGCTGGGGCCCTTTCCGCTGCCTGCCAGCTCAAGCGTGGTTCCATTCACAAAGAAAATGTCAGGCCAGCCATCATTGTCGTAATCAAAGACGGCCACGCCGGCGCCGGTGGTTTCGATTATGTATGTTTTTGTGTTCACGCCCCCGAAAATGTCAGTCATTGTCAGGCCGGCCTTCGAGGCGATGTCCTCGAACTGGGCGAGCGGTGGAGAATCCTTCGCAGGAGAGGGGTTGTTGACAGTCTGTGCAGTCGCAACAAGACCTGAGCAAATCAACGCGAAACTCAAAGCAGACAACACTCGGCGCCCAGAAGTAGAGAATCGGCTAACCCTGTTCATGAGCCCTTATCGGAAAGTTGCCGCCTGTTCAAAGCAGACCAATGCTTCTGTTGCTTTCACCTTAGCTCGAAACTAGTTGAATCGCAAACCGGCTCAAGGACGAGGCGATTATTGTCCCGCGCGTTGGGGAGGACTTTGCCATTCCGGTAACATGAAGTCGCCCAACAGGTCGTTCTGAGGGGCAGGATCTTTTTCCGCGGTTTCGTGCGAATATCGCGAGGCTGCCTCGGTGTCCCCTGCCCGGCGATATGCTTGACTCAGTAAACGTTGCGCCTGCACGTTACCGGAGCTGAGTTGGAGGCACTTCTGAAGTTCAGCGATCGCCTCATGATTATGACCAACCAGAAGCTCCGTTTTTCCCAAACCCAGGTGAGCTTCGGAGCTGCCAGGATTGAGCCGAATGGCGTCCTGAAACGCGGAGATGGCTTCGGCCGGACGAGCGGCCCGATCCAGCGCCAATCCTTGAAAATAACTGATGAGAAAGTGCGGTCCCAACTTTTTCCCGGCAGCTGCGAGTTCGGAGACAGCTTCTTCTGCCCGGCCGGTTCGCAAAAGCACCTGCGCCAGTCCGACGTAACTGGTCGGCAGCGGATCACCCGCCGCAATCAACCGACGGAATACGCTCTCCGATTCCGAATAACGATCGCTTGACAAATACGCAGCTCCTAAACGCAAATGGAGAGCATAGGACTCGGGGTTCGACTTAAGGGCTTCCTGAGCGGCGGAGATTGCTTCCACGAGGCGGTTTGACTCCATGAGCTCACGTGTCAGATTCAGCCAGTGTTCTTCTCGATGGGAATCAAGCTTTGTTGCCTGACGAAAGGCGTCAACCGCAGCATCCGATTGGCCGAGACGTGCCTTTGCGATGCCAACTACCGACCACGCCGAGGCCGCTTCCTCACCAGGTGCTCCGGCAAATTGCGGCTCTTCGATTAACATTCGGTTCTCCGCGGCGGCTTTTTCGAAATTGCCTGCCTTGAGATAAGACAAAGCTAGATCCAACCGAGCCCAGCGCGGCCCGACTGGATTTTTGCGCTCGCTCAATCGGCGCAAGAGGTCGATTGCAATCGCATTATCCCCATCGGAAAGCAGAAACCGGGCAACAACAGCAACGTCACTGTCGCTGAGCCGCATAGTCGATAGGCGATCGATGACCTCGCGAGCCTTCTGCTGCCGCCCAAGCGCGAGATAGCCATTTGTTGCTTCGATAAGGAATTGAGGGTCCTCTGGCAACCCCACCCCGGAACGATCCAGTTCGTTAAACGCACTTTCGTATAAGCCAGCATCGAGTTGCACTCGTCCGAGGTAGTAGCGCGCGAACGAATCATCTGGAGCGAGTTCCAAAGCCCGTTGTAACTGTGCACGGGCGCTTTCAAGATGGTGGTCGGTCCACTCCAGAAATCCCAGGTTCTTGTAGCCATCCTCAAGCTTGGGATCTAAGCGGATGGCCTCCCGATACTCGTTCGCTGCTTCGCTGTTTCGTCCCAAACGCACCAGCACTATTCCACGGAAGTTTCGAATCCGTGCATCCGCCGGTTGGCCACCTTCCGCAGCGGTGAGATATCTGAGGGCTTCCTCGAGACGATTATCCTGAAGCGCTTTGAGCCCCTGCTGCAGAGAATCGCTCTCGTCGGCCCGGATTGAAGCATCAGCTTTTTCCTGACTGGCAAAACCAGTGCCGGATACGAGAAAAAAAACCTGCGCAGCGAGACCGAGCGAAAGCAGGAATTTAGAGATCAGCGTTTGCGGGCCGTGTCGCATTGGCTTCCGATATCGTCTCGCGATTCGAGATCGTAAGAGTTCCCCTCACCCCAACGGCAGTCTCCTACGGATGCGGCGAAGATACGCCCTCGATTTGATTCAGCCGTTCAGTTTGCTTTTCGAGTTTAGCGTGCGATTCGCGGTTCAGCGAAGTAGAGAGCTCGAACTCGTGCGCCGCGCTCTCCCTTTGCCCTTCCGCTTGATACACCCTGGCCAACTTGTAGTGCACCGAGCCATCCTGATCCCCAGGTATTGCAGCCTTGAATTCCGCTTCTGCTTTCGCGTAGTCGTGAAGATCGGCGTACGCGGTCCCCAAATCACGATGAATATCCGGATCTCCTGGCTCGACCTCAACGGCTCGCTTTAAGTATGCGAGAGCCTGTTCCGGTTGGTGCTCGAGCAAGTAAGTGTTGCCAAGGTCATGAAGCGCTCCCGTATGCCGGGGATTCAATTCCAGCTCCGCGTTCAATTCCTTGCGGGCTTCATCCGTCTTAAGGTCTTTCCACAGCAGATGGCCCAAACTGTAATGCAAATTTGGCACGGAGGGTTTCATAGCAACGGCTGTGCGATACTCTTCGATTGCTTTGCCATCGTTTGCCTTCGCAGCTTCTAGATCCCCCGTCAACTCATGCACGCGATATGAATTCGGGTCTGCCTGATAAAGCCGAAGGTAAGCTTGAGTAGCCAATTTTTCGAAGCAGCGGGCACGCCAATAGTATGCCGGCGGAGAGTCCTGATTGGACAGCCCGCTGAAGGCCTTCAGAGCACTCTCATATTCTCCGAGTTCGAAAAGTGCTTCAGCAACCTTAATGCGAAAATCGCCCGATGAATGCGGCGTCAACACCTGTAGCAAGCACGCTGAAACACTAGAGTACTGACCCGCATCCAGCGCTTTCACCACGTCCCGTTCTATGCAGTCCCGGGCGACAGTCGCATTCGTGGACCGGGCCGCTTCTGTGTCATCAGGAAGTGAGCTGCCATTCTGCGCCGCCAGAAATGCGACTGCCAAATTGGCAGCAGCATCGTGGCGCGCGCGAATCTGGGGGGCAACGGACTGAATCCGCTGGCGCAATGAGTCCGGCAGTTGATCGAAAGCGCCTTCCCCAAATCCAGTCTCATGTACGCCCAAAACACGCTCAGTTCGGGGTCTGTCCATGGTAAGCGCCCGTGTCCACTCTTCGAGTGCCGCATCAGTGTCGCCTTGGATCAGCTTCACTTCGCCTCGGCGGACCATTGCGCGCAAATCGTTAGGACTAATCCGCAACTCCTGCTCGAATTCCGGCGCTGCCTGGTCGAGTCTGCCCGCGTGCAGAAAAACCTCGCCCAGCCTCACATGCAGCTCGGGGCGGTTTGGTGTTAGCGCTAGTGCATTCTGGAATCGAATGACCGAGAAAGACCACTCCGTCGAGGACGAATAACTCTCGGCCAGCAATTGCTCGGACCACGAGGAAGCAGGAGCGGCTTTTTCAAGTCTAGTGACTTCTCGCTTACCCAGCGTCTCATAGGTATGGCCGAGCAGATAAAGCATGTCCACGTCATGCGATTGCAAGGTGAGAGCATGTTTCAGAGTCGCAACTTCGGCCTGATAATCACCCGAGATTTCCTGCGCGGTCGCCAACCATGACCAGATATCTGGCCGGCTTGGTTCCTCTCGCGAAGCGGCCCTCAGATACGGGATCGCTTTTGCTCCATTGCCACTCTTGCAGTAGTCAACTCCAAGGAAGAAATTTGCGCCCGCCAGTGTCGGATTGTCTTTCAACGCAAGACGGAATTCTGCCATGGCTTCCGGGGTACGGTCCTGAAGCTGATACAGCAGGCCAAGATTCATGCGGACTTCGGCGAAGTTGGGGAGTTCAGCCAGCACGGCCCGGTATTCGCGCTCGGCGGCGGCATAGTCACGTCGCTGCTGTGCCTCTTGCGCCGCAGAGAAGTGAGCCCGGACCGTCTCACTGAGAGTGACGTCCGGTGCTGTGCCTTGCGCAGTTAGTTGGCCCCAACATGCCGCCAAAAACGTCACAAGCTGAAACAGGGTCCGACAGCTACGCGGCAATTTATTTCCACCAAGGGGTACGGAAACCGACCCAGACATATCCGCATAATAACGCCCATTTCCGTGCGAAGGAAGTATTCAACATTGAATAAGAGAACTTCAGAGCAGCGGGAAAGCGCGCGTTTTCCGGCGTCTAGCCAGTGGCGACCACCCTCTTCTGGATCGCCTCCAAAGTGAAACCCTTGATTTCTGGGCATACGATCAACACCACAAAGAACTGCACCACCAAAAGAGTAGAGGACTGTATCCTCAGCCAGTCCCAGTGTGTTATCAAGAACTGCCCACGATTGAGAACCCAGAGCGCAGGCTCAGTAGGGAGGAAAAAGCGTGTTTGGGGCCATTGAAGCAGGCGGCACTAAGTTTGTATGTGCGGTTGGCACTGATCCCGCCAACCTGGCCATCACGCAATTGCCGACAACATCGCCAGAGATAACCATGGCTGATGCACTGAATTTCTTACGCGAGCGCAGCGATGGAAAATTGCAAGCAATCGGCATCGGTTCGTTCGGTCCTGTCGATCTTTCTCCGTCATCTCCAACTTTTGGCCACATCACTTCCACTCCAAAGATCGCTTGGCAGAACTTCAATTTCGTCAGTGCGGTTCGCGCGGCGTTTGATGTACCGATCGGGTTCGACACCGACGTGAACGCAGCCGCCCTGGGAGAAGCACGCTGGGGAGCTGCGCAGTACATCTCGGATTTTGTGTACCTCACCGTTGGGACCGGAATCGGTGGTGGCGTGATCGTAAACGGCCAACTTCTGCACGGTTTAGTTCATCCCGAAATGGGGCACATCCGAATCCCGCACGATCGGCAGCGGGACCGCTATCCGGGTTGCTGCCCATTTCATGGCGACTGTCTAGAAGGGCTCGCATCCGGGCCTGCCATTCAAGCACGATGGGGCAAGCCAGCGCCGGAACTACCTATGGATCATCCGGCGTGGACGCTCGAAGCACACTATCTCGCCCTCGGACTTGCGAATTGGGTTTGCACGCTGTCGCCCAAGCGTATCGTACTTGGCGGTGGAGTTGTGCAAGGGCATTGGATCTTTCCTCCGATCCGCAGCGAACTCGTCCGATTGCTGAATGGGTATGTGCAATCCCGAGAATTGACTGAAAACTTGGATCAATACATAGTCCCAGCCAAACTCGGTGATCGGGCGGGAATAGCAGGAGCTTTGGTTCTGGCGCAACAGGCGTATCAGGAACAACGACGGCCCGCCCCGATCGGCTAATCATGGCTTAAAGTTCAGCCGCGGATCAGCTCGGTTGCTTTGACACAAGTAGTTGCAGATCGTGAGTTGTTGTTCTTGCATCTCGGACGGAGACGTGAGAGACGCCAGGTCAGCGGTGACGGACTAAAGACGCTAATATAATGTCGCTGCGAGGCTAATTGAGATGGTCAGAGTTTCACGCCGTCGGTTCATCGCAAGTTCAGCGGCCGCAGGGTTGGCGGAAGTCATACTTCCGCAAGGCGTATTCGGAATTGAGGCCGGGCAGTCGCCCAGTGGACGCGTTAGTGTGAAAGCAACTGGAGATGCCCGTTCCGGCTATCAGGCAATCATTCTCTTTAGTGGGCGGCCCATCGCCCGCCATCGGGGCGAAGGGGAATTTTCCGCGGTTTTTCACAATTCCGATCGCAGCATCGAAGATCGCGTAGACCACTGGAGGGCCGTTTCGTACACGGAGAGTGAAGAGGGGCTGTTGTTGGAAGGAAACTGCAAGCTTCCGAATTTGAACGCGAACATTCGTGTGAAGGTGGAATACAAAGTCCTGACTCCACAAATCGTGCGAAAGACAATTCGTTTGCATCAAACCGATATGTATGGCTTGCTTTACCAGGTAACTAATGCGCTCGAACCGTTCGATCCGCCAGCATCCTTCTGGAGCTTCAATGAGCTCAACTGCAAAGGTGGCCCATTGCATGAACCTTTTCCTACTGCCGGATTTCGAACGGATGGCAACGTCACAGTTGGGCTGCTCACGGATTCGGGCTATCGCAATGGTTGGAACCGGATCATCCGGCGAGATGGAAAACCTGTGAAGCCAGCGCCTCACCAAATCACGGATGCTAATCTTTGCTATGTCTGCCGAGAAGATGATCGTGACCAGCGGCGTTTCTTCGTCAGCCAGACCTTCGGCGAGGAAGTGGTACGCAATGAAGATCAGAACTCTGGGTTTGCCGTGTTACTGCCGGGCGTTTCCAGTTGGCACAAACGAGGAGAGTTGGACCTGAATGAACAACGTGGAACCACGGTTCTCTACCTCCGTAATTCCCAGGCAGGCGCAATCATCCCGTTGCCTGTAAGGGATTCTGAAATCTACTCACTGCGTTTCAAGTATCGCGCAGGAGAATCTTTCTCCGTCCAACTCTGGGATGTTGATGAGCGATTGAATGAGCTGCAAAACGTCACGTTGTACAACGATCGTGTTTCGCCCTCGCCGGTCGACTGGTCGGAACTTCGTACGGACATTTTCGTTCCCTCGCTGCGCGGAAGTGGCGGTGCGCTGTGCATATGCATGGCGGAATCGGACCAAGACGTGCAAGAGCATCGTTCTGGTGTTGCACAGAAGATCGAAATTCGGGACTTGCAAATCATCCGGATTCCCACCCGTAGACAGCCGTACCATCGGCTCAAAATGGATCACCCGCAGGAAAAGACCTCTTTCCTCTTTGTTGACCACGAGGTTCCGAATACGCTTCGCGGTTATCGCCTAGCTGCCCAGCGGCATCTCGCGAAGGGGTTAGGTTTTCGCGGAGGTGATACAGAAGAGGTTGTTTACGCTGACCTGAGGATGCTGTGCTGGTCGGCTACACCAGATGATCAGCATGCCATGATCGCGCCTAGCATCTGGTATTCCGCGGCTGGCGAAATGTACATGCGTGATAGCTTCTTCGCGCTGAACGGCATTCATAATCGCGAATTAAACGAGGGCGTCTTCAATGTTTGGGCGGCCAATCAGGGTGAGGATGGAGCCATCAATACGTTGGTCGAGCCGTACATGGCCAATTTGGAGCGCAAATCGAACGACTCGACTCCGTTGTGGCTGATCTGGGGGCTGCGGAATCGGGTGCGCTTTGGGACCGCACTGCCGATGGATCACATTCGCAAGGCCGCTGAATACTGCTTGCAGACCTACGATAAACGCCATGACGGCGTGTGCTGGGCGCAGTTCGTAATGGGGCAACTTGATGTCATCAGTTTCCCGGAAGGAACCTCGGACATTTGCCAAAACCAGGGGATGCTGGCAATAACGTTAAGGGTCATCAAAGAACTAAGAATTCCTGGGATCAGCGACGGAATTACGGACGAGTACATCGCAAAGGCAGAAGACGCGTATCGATCGTACTACAATCCAGCGCTAAAGTTTGTCTGTCCGACGCGAGATATAAGCGACGCCATAGGTTTCGCTGAAATTTTTCCTGAGTTCCTTTCGCTATGGTTGTTTAGACACAAAATGCTGACAAATGAGATGCTGATCAATCATCTGGAGCGCATTCCTGTGCTCCTGTCCCGCAAAGATGCCCCATTCCCAGAGTTAGGCGGGACCGTACGCCCGATTTTCATTGGGTTGAGAAAGGATAGCGAAGGTTGGGAATACTTCAGCGACTCGTGGCACCCCATGATCAGCCAAGAACACGGCGCCAACTACGCAAATCACAATATGGATGGCATTTACTACAACGGCGCAAGCTGGATGCGAATCGAGATCTGCGGGTACGTCGCGGCCAAACTGCACGGGTGGAAAAAAGCTGATCAAGCCATTACGAACCGGTTGTGGGCGGAACTTAACATCCCTTACGACTTTCCCGCCAGCCAGGAATACCTTGCGACGGACGCTCGGCATCCTTTCTTCGGTTACCACCGTGTGTTCGCATGGAACGCATTTGTCCTGCAGGCGCTGGAGATGGCGGGACTGCGGGAACCGGCCGCCGATCCCGATTATCGTCCTTCTTGATTCGACGCGGACATAGGGCCGACGTGGCGGCCCGTCCTTAATATTTTCCGAACTAACCAAGTGCTAGAAACTCTGGTCGACGTCATCCACCGTTGCCGTGCTTCTATCCGCACTCTGAGTGGGCCGCTGCTGGGCCCGGTGCACTTTGGGGTCCGATCTAAACCCAGGTCCATCACTACCCGTGACCAGACCTGGGATTGTTGGGGCTGCCATCTATGGCGCGATCTTAATAGACCAGCACTCAATGGCGGCTCAATCGGGACAGTCGCATCGCTATGGTGGATTATTGTTGAGGGCTGCGCGTGCGTTAGGTGATTGCCGCACTGCTCAGACAGACGTCGGTCCCATGCACTACACACGCATCAGTGCGCTCGTGTGCATCGCGGCGAACCGACTTCATCTTCATTAACGCACCAGTCGTCATGGCTGTTCTTAAGAGCGGTTCGCGTTGCGCATCGCGCACACTCGTGCAGGAATAGATTGCGAGCGATGTGACGATCTCGGCGGAAAATCCGCTGCCACGGCGAGCAATCTTTGTCATGACCCCAATACCCAGCGTGGGCGTCGTTGCCATGGTGAGCGGCACCACCAGTCGGCCTCCGTCGCGCAGGCGATCCAGCCAAAGTGCGATGGGATGCGTTACACCTGCATTAATCAGCATGGCGTCGCACGCACCCGGATCGAAAATTGCACCGTCTCCCGCGTGCACTGTTACGTTGGGGTAGCCACGCAGGTTTTCTTGGGCGCGGGTCGCCAAATCGGCGCGCACTTCACTTGCAATCACGCTTCCTTCGCGCCCAACTACTTCCGCCATGACCGCCGTGTAGTAGCCGACACCACAGCCTACATGATAAGCACGCTCGCCCGACTTGAGATCCAATGCGTCAATCCAGCGGGCAAGCGCGCTCGGCTGCCCATTGTTGATGTCAGCGGCTTTGTCGAGCACTACCACTACGTTGTGGTACAACTGGCGCGGATCAGTAACCGGTGTATACGACATCTGAATGGCACCCAATGCCGATAGCCCTCTCATCTCGGCAGATGCAATTTCCCAAGGTTCCGGTCCTAAGAATTTTTCGCGAGGTATCAGCGAAAAGGCCTCGATAAGCGTGGGCGACCCCACATTGGCGGCAAACTGTATTTCCTCCGCGTAAAACCGGCGACACTCTTCCAGCGTCATAATGTCGCGAGTATCCCATCACGCGACGAAGCGAAGCAACTTCTGTTTTTGAAGAAAAACCGATTGAGTGCTGACCACAGCATAGCTGATCAGGCGTTTACGCTCATCCTATGAAAAGGGATGTCAAGGAAAAAATCTTTTCCCCGCCCCTCTGAGAGATGCGGGTGTGGTGACTTACATCCAGACCCACCTCATTCCTCACCTCATCGACCCTCAATGCATTATGAAAGAGCGCCCCGCTTCAGAGGGTCGCGGCTGTGATGTGCGCCGCCTCCGCTCCGCTGCGGTGTACGCGGTGGGAAGAACTGCAGAAGGACATAGGCAAATCGTCTGGAGAATGGCATTTTTACCTTGAGGGGAAAGATAAGCGTTAGGACGAATACTCTCCCCCAAGGAGGCAACTCAAATGAGTTATGACGTCAAATATATCGGAATGGACGTGAAGTGCTTTGCTGGGCCTTCACGGACACTGCCCACCACCGGGGCCAAGCAGAGGTCTACTTGCGCGTCAAAAACATCAAGCCGCCCAGATATGTCTTCTGATGTGGACGGGACGCGTAAATCCGTCGGGAATTATCTCGCAGATGGTCGATGCATTATGAAAGAGCGCCCCGCTTCAGAGGGTCGCGACTGTGATGAGGCGCCGCCTCCGCTGCGCTGCGCTGTGCAGGGCTTCGCTCCGCTACGGCGGCGCTCAGGGTAACTGCTGCGGTGTACGCGGTGAGATGAACCGCAGAAGGACATAGGCAAGTCGGCGAGAGAATGGCATTTTGACCTTGAGGGGAAAGACAAGCGTTAGCACGAATGATCTTCCCCCCAAGGAGACAACTCAAATGAGTTATGACGTCAAATATATCGGAATGGACGTGCACAAGGAAGCCATTGTGATCGCTGTCCAGAATGCGAGCGGGAAGCTGGTGATGGAGTCCGTGATCGAAACCAAAGCCAGCAGCATTCTGCAGTTTCTCCACGGTCTACGGGGCGAGCTGCATGTGACCTGGGAAGAAGGCACCTGGGCCGCCTGGCTGTATGACCTGCTGCAGCCGCAGGTGCAGCACATTGTGGTGTGCAATCCGCGGCGCAATGCCTTATTAAAGGAGGGCAACAAGAGCGACAAGGTGGATGCGCAGCAAGCTGGCCAACTTGTTACGCACCGGGATGCTGAGACCGGTCTACCACGGGGAAAATGGACTGCGGACGCTACGCGAGTTGGGGCGCAGTTATCAGACCATCAGCAAAGATTTGACGCGCGTGATGAATCGATTGAAGGCGCTGTATCGCGGCTGGGGCATTCCTTGTGCCGGCACCCGGGTCTATGCTGCGCGCGCTCGGGAGGAATGGTTAAACAAGCTCCCACAAGCCGGCGTGCGCCGCCGCGCGGAGCTGCTCTATCAACAGCTGGACGGATTGCAGGCCTTGCGGGGAGAGGTGCGACCCGAGTTTTTGGCGGAGAGCCGGAAACACAAGGCCGCGAAACTGCTGCGTCAGATTCCTTGCATCGGTCCGGTTCGAGCGGCGCGCTTGATCGGGCTGATGCAAACCCCGCACCGGTTTCGCAGCAAGCGGCAACTATGGACCTACAGTGGCCTGGGCGTTGAGACCCACGACAGTGCGCAATACCGCTTTGTGAGCGGACAAGTGCAACGCTCCAAGAAACCCCAGCAGGTTCGTGGGCTGAATCGAAATCACAACCATGAGATGAAAGAGATCTTCAAGAGTGCAGCCACCCGGGCCAGCTGTGGCAGGGGACCATTCCACGATTTCTACACGGCTTTGCTGGCCAAGGGCATGAAGCCGGAGATGGCGCGTCTGACACTGGCGCGCAAGATCGCGGCCATTACGTTAACACTTTGGAAAAAGGAGGTACGTTTCGACGTCGAACAACTGAAGACGCAAGCAGCTTGAGCATCAAATAGAACCCAGGTGATCTCCCAAGGTTTTCATGCCTCGGTGGTAGCCAATCGGTTCTTGCGATGCTCCGGTTCGCGGGAGAGTATCTATTCACTCATTCAGGCACTCTGTGTGCTGTAGCCCAGCACCGAGTCTCCGGGTCAATCCTATGCCCCCGCGGATAACCGAAAAAAGCTGTAGGCCTCGAGCCTCACATAGGATCATGGTTGGCAAATTAAGCCAACGCTTAGCTTGCGTAGCTTCGCAACCGAACGGCGTCGTGCGCCACTGACTTCATGAAACCGTCGAGTTGGGACAAGCAACTGGGGTTGGCATCGCCGCGGAAACGTGCGGCGAGCCAAAGCGACCAAACCAATAACCCCTCTAAGAATGAGGTGAGGAATGAGGTGGGGCTGGATGTAAGTCACTACGCCCGCATCTCTCAGAGGGGCGGGGAGAATCTTTTTTACTTGACATCCTCTTTCATAGGATGAGTGAAATCGGGATGTTACGCCAACAATCCTTTTGAGATGCTCCCAACTCTACGGCTTTCATTGACTTGCCGGGTTCACCCACGTAAGATTTGCCGCGAGTGATCGGCCAGACCATTTCGCGCTATCGCATCGTCGAGAAGTTGGGCGGCGGCGGTATGGGCGTAGTTTACAAGGCCGAGGACACCGAGCTGGGTCGTTTCGTTGCGCTCAAGTTCCTGCCCGATGACGTGTCCCAAGATTCGCAGGCATTGGAACGCTTCCGCCGTGAAGCTCGTGCCGCCTCCGCTTTGAACCACCCCAACATCTGCACCATTTACGACATCGGCAAGCACGGTGACCAGTCCTTTATCGCCATGGAGTTTCTGGATGGCCTGACGCTGAAGCACCGCATCGCGGGGCGTCCGCTGGAAACCGAACTGATTCTATCGCTCGCTACCGAAATTGCCGATGCTCTGAATGCGGCGCACGCCAAGGGCGTTGTTCATCGCGACATAAAGCCTGCGAACATTTTTGTGACCGAGCACAGCCACGCCAAGATTCTGGATTTCGGGCTGGCCAAGGTTTCCCTCACGCAGGCGAGCGTTGCCATGAGCGCCCTGACCATCGAGTCCGAGGAACATCTGACAAGTCCTGGCAGTGCACTGGGAACCGTCGCTTATATGTCGCCGGAGCAGGCACGGGCGAAAGAGTTGGACGCCCGGACTGATCTGTTCTCGTTTGGAGTCGTCCTCTATGAGATGGCCACAGGGCAGTTGCCGTTCCGTGGAGAGAGTTCCGCAGTCATCTTTAAAGCCATTTTGGACGCCGCTCCCACGCCTGCGGTGCGGCTGAATCCTGATTTGCCCGCTGAACTGGAACGGATCATTAGCAAGGCACTGGAGAAAGACCGCAATCTGCGGTATCAGGGTGCGGCGGAGATGCGGGCCGATCTGCAACGGCTAAGGCGTGACACCGAGTCCAGTCGCCAAGTCCCGGCAGTGAGCGCAGAATCAGGAGCCTCGGCACCAGCAGTTGCCGAGCCCGCGCACACGAGCAGCAGTTCAGCTGTGGTGGCCGCCGCACGCCAGCACAAAGTGGGAATTGGCGTCACCAGCGTAATCGTCGTTTTGCTGGTGGCAGCTGCCGCCTATGGCATCTATGCTTTCCTTTCTCGTACCCGGCCTATTCCGTTTCAGAGTTTTTCCGTCAACAAGATTACAGAGACCGGCAAGGTTACGCGGGCAGCCATCTCTCCAGATGGCAAATACATCTTGAGTGTCGTGGGTGACAAAGGGCAGCAGAGCTTGTGGCTACGGAACGTTCCTACGAACAGCAACACTCAGGTCATGCCTCCCGAGCCGTTGCGGTATATAGGTGTACGCTTCTCTCCCGATGGAAATTACCTTTACTTTGTCCGCGGGGAGATGGGGAAGTTACTGCACTACCTCTATCGTGCGCCGGTCCTGGGTGGCACTCCGCAAAAGCTCATCACCGACGTGGACACGAACATCACCTTTTCCCCCGACGGCCGCAGTCTTGCATATGTCGTGCAAAATAACCCGGAACTGGGCAAGTTCCGCCTGGTAGTTTATTCCCTTGAAACCGGCGAGGGGAAAACGCTGGTTACCGGTAACATGAATCAATCCTTGTACGACCCGGCCTGGTCGCCCGACGGCAAGACGATTATCTGCGTGATCGTTCAACCAAGAGATGCCATCAGCGGATTGGTGGCGGTCGATGCAATGACCGGCAAACAAAACCTTATCTTCGAATCCAAAGACGGGCGTCTGTCGCACCCCGCGTGGTTGGTCGATGGCGCCGGTTTGCTGGCGCTCTATACCGGCAGAGAAACCAATTTCACTCGCCAGCAAATTGTAGAAATTTCCGATCAAGACCGTAAATCTCACGGTGTCACTCACGACGTCAACGATTATTCCGACCTTAGTCTTTCCGCCGATGGGCGCATGTTGGCGACCGTTCTAAAACAGGATCACTTCGATCTCTTCGTGGCCCCCGCATCTGACCTGAGCGGCGCCCAAGCGAAGCATCTCACCTCCGGGGCTCGCGTGGGCAGCTTTGCCTGGACACCAGGTGGCCAAATGATTCTCGGACAGGATGCCCTGAACCTCTTCCACCCTGACAGTGGAGATATGACGCCGCTCACTTCGCCGCAGCAGGATGGCTTGGCGTTTCAGCCTTCGGCGTGCGCAAATGGCCGCTATGTGGTGTCCTCGATTGGCCTCCACGGCGGCGTGAGAACGGTAACCATCTGGCGGATGGACGCTGGCGGCGGGAACCTTAAACAGCTGAGTGACGGCAAAATGGACCAATTTGCGATCTGTTCTCCAGATGAAAAATGGGTGTACTACTCGGATTTAGCCAATGGCGCAAAGCTAACCAGGGTGCCTTTAGAAGGAGGGAAGCCGGAAAGGATCTCCGAGCTTCCGGCATACGGATTCGACATTTCTCCAGACGGCAAGCTGGCAGCTTTTTCAACCGTTGGGTCTCCCAGCAATCCTAAGCAACAGCTGGCATTGGTCTCAGTCGATTCTCCTCAGAATACGAAACTTCTGGACCCGCAACGCCCGGTCCAGTGGACTGTCCGCTTCACCCCTGATGGCAAAGCTGTCGTTTATCCTTTCCCTGACCAAGACGCTGATAACCTCTGGCTCCAGCCTCTCGACGGTTCGCCGGGAAAGCAGATCACCGACTTCAAGTCGGAACACATCATGGAGCTTCACTGGTCTTTCGACGGCAGCAAGCTGGGTTTGATCCGCGGCCACACCGATTCCGACGTTGTGCTCCTGCAAGAGTCCAAACCGTAAAGAGGTGCCGAGTATTCCTCACGCTCTCGAAAGCGCCGACCGCGATATTCCGGTCCTGAAAAGAAGCCAAAGCCGAGTACGCGAAGCTGCACTAGCTCGACAAAGCGACAAAGTCCTGCCTCGTTGCTTGGCGTAACTGTTGTAACCAGGCGATAGCGCTCATTGAGGGATTCTGAGTGTTAACGCGATATTACGCCAACCATCCTTTCGCCAATACCGCCAACTCCATGGCTCTCGTTGACTTGGCGACGCTTCCGCCATAGCATGCTGCCTGTATGATCGGCCAAACCATCTCGCACTACCGCATCATCGAGAAGCTCGGCGGCGGCGGAATGGGCGTTGTCTATAAGGCCGAAGACACCCGCCTGCACCGGTTCGTCGCCCTCAAGTTCCTCCCTGATGAAGTTGCCCGAGACACCCAGGCGCTCGCCCGCTTTCAACGCGAAGCGCAGGCCGCCTCGGCGTTGAACCATCCGAACATCTGCACGATTCACGACATTGGCGAAGAAAACGGGATGGCGTTCATCGCCATGGAGTTTCTCGACGGGCTGACGTTGAAGCACCGCATCGGGGGGCGCCCGCTGGATCTGGAAGTCCTGCTGCCCCTCGCCACTGAAGTGGCCGATGCGCTCGACGCCGCTCACGCCAAGGGCATCGTGCATCGTGACATAAAGCCAGCCAACATCTTTGTAACCGAGCGCGGGCACGCCAAGATCCTCGACTTCGGGTTGGCGAAGGTCGCGTCCGCCGGCAGTTCCTCGAGCCAGATGGCATCCGACAACACCCTGACGCGCACGGTGAACGAACAGCAGTTGACCAGTCCCGGAGCTGCGCTGGGCACTGTGTGTTACATGTCGCCGGAGCAGGTGCGGGCGAGAGAGTTGGATGCCCGTACCGATTTGTTCTCGTTTGGAGCGGTGCTGTATGAGATGGCGACTGGAGTGTTGCCGTTTCAGGGAGAGAGTTCGGGCGTCATCTTCAAGGCGATCCTCGATTCGACTCCACCGCCCGCGATTCGGTTTAATCCCTCGCTGTCGCCAAAGCTGGAAGACATCATCAACAAAGCCCTGGAGAAAGATCGCAACCTACGCTACCAGAGCGCAGCGGAGATGCGCGCCGACCTGCAACGCTTGAAGCGCGACACCGACTCCGGCCGCTCTGGCGTGACCTCAGCCTCCCGCTCCGAGATCTACGTTGGAGATCGTCCGTCAAGCGACGCCGTTGCCGCCCTGCCGAAGCGCCCGGCATGGAGGATATGGGGAATTGGAGCTGCCGCCTTAGTCGTGGCGGCAGTTGTCCTCCACTACTTCCAGTCACGTCCTCTGCCAACGCCCAGCGTTTCCGGCTATGTTCCGGTGACGCACGACGGAAATCCCAAGTTCCTGGTCGGAACAGATGGCTCGCGACTTTATCTCATGGAATTTGCTGCCGAGGGCCCCATCATGGCGCAGGTTGCCGCAACCGGCGGAGACGTAGCACGTGTTCCCCTCCCCACTCCGACAATGGCCCCGCTGTCTGTCTCTCCCGACGGCTCAACTCTATTAGTCGCAGACGAGGTCGGGCAGACGGCATTCCATGGTCCGCTCTGGTCCGTGCCTGTGCTGGGCGGCTCTGCGCGGAAGTTGGGCGACATCGACACTCCCGCCGCTGCCTTTTCACCGGATGGTCAGATGATTGTCTACTGTTCCGGCAATAATCTCTTCCTCTCGAAAAGCGATGGCAGTGAATCTCGCAAACTCGTCTCGCTGTCTGATGCCGTATTTGATCCAGCCTGGTCGCCAGATGCGAAGTCGATTCGCTTCCGCCTCGGCGGAGGGTTCAACTCTTTGGGCTCTCTCTGGGAGGTTGGGGCTGACAGCACGAATCCGCATGCGTTGTTGCCCGGTTGGCGCAGCACTGCTTCGGAATGCTGCGGTCGGTGGACTCCAGACGCGAACTACTTCATATTTCAGTCCGGCTTCAACATATGGTCGCGGGCGGAAAAAAGGAACTGGTTTGGAAAGACCATTTCGCAGCCAGTCCAACTGACCTCGGGCCCCTTAGGCTATTTCTCGCCGCTGTTGAGCAAGGATGGCAAGAAGCTCTTCGTCGTCGGCGCGCTACAGCACGGCGAACTTTCGCGCTACGACGTGAAGTCCGGACAATTCTCTCCATTCCTCTCCGGGCTTTCCGCCGACAGTGTCAGATTTTCCAGAGACGGTCAGTGGGTCGCTTACTCCACCTTCCCCGGAGCGACTCTCTGGAGGAGTAAGCCAGACGGCAGCCAGCGGATTGAACTCAGTTTCCCGCCTATGGCGGCGCTGCTGCCAAGTTGGTCTCCCGACGGCAAGCAGATCGTGTTCTTCGGATTTTCGCCCGGGCAGAACGCGAAGATGTATATGGTCTCCGCCGACGGCGGAACTCCCCGCGAACTCATCGCCGACGACCCCGAACTGAAATACGACGCCGATTGGTCTGCCGACGGAACCCGAATCGTTTTCGCCAACGGACCAGCGAATCCCAACAGCAGCATCCGTATCCTCGACGTGAAAACGAACCAGCTTTCGAGTCTGCCTGATTCCACCGGACTCTACTCTCCACGCTGGTCGCCCAACGGACGCTATATCGCCGCCATGAACTCTGATTCGCGCGTCCTGATGCTGTACGACTTCCAGACTCAGAAATGGCAGGAGCTCGCCCGCGTCACCATGGGTTTCCCCAACTGGTCGAAGAATTCAGAGTACGTGTACTTCCTGCACGAAGAAGATCAGCCCTCTGTGATGCGGGTCCATCTCACTGACCACAAGGTCGAGCGCGTTGCCGATCTGAAGAACTTCCGCCAGGCTGGTTTTTTCAACATCTGGCTCGGTATGGCCCCCGACGACTCTCCGCTGCTTCTGCGCGACACCGGCACGCAGGACGTCTACGCTCTGAACTTCGAAGAACCGTAACCAGGTTGAAGCAGAACCAGTGGGGAGTGACGGGTGTCATGTCAGACTGACGCTATCAGGCGATTACACTCGTTGAGAAATTTGTGGGTACGGTCAACGAGTGCAATCGCGATATCTCAACAGCTACCGCGATTACGCGCGAGCCTGTCTCTATTGTTGCGGACTGCTCTGCTTCTTGAGGTCGAGGCAGCCTTGTGCGATGTCTTTGGCGTCGGGCGGCTTTGGCGCGCCGAATAGGGGGTTTTCGGCCTCCTTCACAATTTCCTGGTTCGAGTCTTTCAGCGACTTCGCGGGTTCGCTCGGAAAGCCTGTCAGAGACTCTCGCTGCTGCAATTCCGTCATGTAATCCACATCCAGTGCAATGTCCGCAGGCATTGGCTCGTTCAGTTTGAACTCCTGAGGACCAAGGTAAAGGAAAGCATCGACGAAGGCTTCCATTGGTTTTTGCAACTCGGGAGGAAAGTCGTTGTGCACTTTGCAGTCTCGATCGATCATGATCGGCGGCAGGAAAATGTTGCTCAAATTTAAGGCACCCAGCCAAGTACCTTTGGTTAGGGCAAGCGACGGATTCGGCCAGGATGCGAACGGGCTGATGGATGTAGCGGGCCGGTCCATATCGTAGATGCCGAGATCGCTGATAACAAAGGTGAGGTGGGGATAGATTTTTTCGTAGGTTGACACGGCGCTGTGATCGACCCCATGCATTAGGTGAAATGTGCCGAAAAGCATCAGAGCCTTACGATGCTTGGAGAGGACCTCTATTTCCATTACGGAAACGATGCTGGGTTCGCGATCGAGAAATTTCATCCCGTCCTCTGGAGTCTTGACCTGGTTCCAGTCAATGGGAGGGTCGCCAGCCAGCACACGGAGGCGCTTGGCTGGGGGAAGCTTCTGATTGATGGCGCGGACAAGAGGAAAAAATTGCTCGAAGAAGCCAGAGTGTCCGCACATAGGCTGCGTCGTATTTCGCCACACTTTGCGGACTTCAGTGAAGGCCACATCTTCTCCGGCGATGTAACGGTCGAGAACAGGCTGATAGAGCGAATTGCCGCACTCGACTTCGATGTCGTTTACCTTTTTGGGGAAGGTGGGATCGCGGATGAGAGAAAGGATGAAGTCGTCTACATCTTTCATCCCATGCGCTTCTGGCATAGCCACGACATCGTATCTATCGAAGGCAGTAAGAACTGCGGGTATGGCAGGCTCTGGAGTTGGTTCTAAGGCGGTCGGCTTCCTCCGCTGGGCTTGGCTTACTGTTGGAAGCACGCCCATCAGGAACAATAACAACACGACGCAGCCAAAGCGAATGACTCGACATAAGTCGGAGCGTTCAGATTGCGCCCCGGGAACCGTTCTGCCAAGTACTCGGTCTTCCATTTGGAGTCTCCCTGTTCCTAAGTTGCCGAACAAGAAGCGATTTTCGTAGCAGACGGTATGCTACGACAAAAGGGACCGCTTGTATGCCGAACTCCTGATTAACAAAAAGCCATCCGGGAGAGCGCCGAGCCAATCAACTCATTTTGTACGATCTGTTTGCCAGCTGTTGTTAACAGTTAGTACTTTATCGCAGGTCCCGCAGAGCCGGAGTCCGGCGCAGATCGAGGCCAGTGGCGGGACTTGCGATAAAGTCTGTTGAACGAAGTCGCTGGCGTTTGCGACGGACGCGGTGGGCTATGGGTATTCGATTGAGATTGTTCGATGGTTGGGAGCGGAGAGCAGAGAGAGGGTTTGGGAAAACTGATTGGATGGCGAAGATGGAGGTGGAAGTTGGGCGTGAGTCGGCAGGTTTCTGCGAGTTATAAGCGGCTGGTGAGGGAGCGCAGAGGTGAGTAGAGACACGACGGCGGTGCGAGCCGAAGTTCGCGTTGGGTAGGGCAGGTAGGTTTTTCGGTTAGGAAGAATCAAGGGGTTTGCTCCTGGGCGCGAATGTCGAGGCGGAGAATGTTTCTACGATTTGCATGAGGGTGGCGCAGTGGGGGCAGCGCAAGCCAGTGGGAACGGCTGGGGAGTCGGCTCCTGGGGATGATACTGGGTTGGGGTGATGAAGCAGGAGCTGTTGACAGAGAGGTAGTAAGTTGGCTCTACGTCGATTGGCGAGGAATCGGTAGAAACGAATGCGGACGAATCCCCGGGGAAGAACGTGGAGCAGGAAACGACGTAGGAACTCTTGCGAGGACAGAGTCATCAGGCGTTTCTTGCTGCCATGGGCGTAGTCCTTGTAGCGAAAGGTCACTTTGTCGTGCTCGAAGGCAACTAAGCGATGATTGGAAATAGCGACACGGTGGGTGTAGCCGGCCAGGTAGCGCAAGACGTGCTGGGGGCCACCGAAGGGCGGCTTGAGGTGGACCAACCAGTTTTGCCGGAACACGGTGCGCAAGAAAGAGGCGAAGGCTGGAGGCTGACGGAGGGGCTGGAGCGCTCCGGAGAGAGTAAGTTGGGGATGGCTCTTTTCTAAAGCGTCGACGAACTTGCCGCGGAAGACGCGGCTGAGCACGTGGTGTGGCAGGAAGAAGTGATAGTGCGGGTGAATCCAGCGGAAGTGATCGGGAGAAAGTCCTCCGGCTGGGATTACGCAATGAACGTGCGGGTGATGTCGTAAGTTTTGACCCCAGGTATGGAGCACAGAAAGGAAACCGATCTCGGCTCCGAGATGCTTGGGGTCGAGGGCAATCTCCAGAAGAGTTTCGGCGCTGGCCCGGAACAACAGATCGTAGAGGAGCTTCTTGTTCTGCAGCATGAGTGGACAGAGTTGGTGAGGCAAGGTGAACACTACGTGGAAGTAGCTGACGGCGAGCAGTTCTTTTTGGCGAGCTGCGAGCCAGCGCCGACGAGCCGCGACCTGACACTTGGGGCAGTGCCGATTGCGACAGGAGTGGAAAACGATGGCACGATGGGCACAACTGGGACACTGAAAGCGATGTCCACCCAAGACCGCGGTACGGCAGTTGGCGATAGCACGGAGCACTTTCTGATGCGCCCAGTGAATCCAGCTGCGGTTATTGGCGAGGAATCGTTCGCCTTGCGCCCGTACAATGTCGGCCACCTCCAGGTGTGGCCGATTCATTTTTTCTGTAACCTCCGGGATCGTTGTACGTTGTCGGGATCGGAGATCTGCAACTGATCCAGTGGATTGGGTACGGTCTGCAGATGCCTGTGCGACAGATGCAGGTAGACGAGAGTGTGTTCAAGGGTGGAATGACCGAGTAAGAGCTGGATGGTACGGAGGTCGGTTCCGGCTTCGAGCCAGTGAGTGGCGCAGCTGTGCCTCAGGCTGTGCGGAGAAAAGCGTTTGGTGATGCCGGCGGCTAGAGCCGCCTGGTGACAGGCTAACCAGACGGTGTTGACACTGATGGGCACGTCAGCGCGGTATCCGTCCACTGTTCCCGGGAACAAATAGGTTTTTGGCTTCATTCAGCGCCAGTAGATTCGCAGGGTCTTGAGCAAGGTTGGACTGAGCGGTACCTCGCGATCGCGACCGCCTTTGCCTTGGGCAATGCGAATCATCATGCGCTGACTGTCGATGTCGCTGACTTTGAGCCGGCACAGTTCCGCGCGCCGCATGGCTGTGGAATACAGAGTCATGATCAAGGTGCGGTGAAAGAGGTTACTGGCGGAGTCAATCAATCGACCTACTTCCTCGGGGCTGAGAATGGTAGGGAGTCGTTTGCGGAACTTGGGGAACGGGATATATTCAGCGCGGAAGTTCCGGTGGAGAGTCTTGAAGTAGAAGAAACGTAGCGCGGCGGTGTGTTGGCGGATGGTGTACGGGGACAACTTCCGGTGAAACAGATGAAGCTGATACTGCCGGATGTGTTCCGGACCGAGCGTATCTGGTGACCGCCGAAAATGCTTGGCGAAATCGCTGATGACGTGAAGGTAGATTCTTGCTGTAGACTGTGAGTAATCACGACGCTGGAGTTCTTCCAGCATCCGTTTTCGTAGTTGGGTCACAGTGACCTCCTTAAGTTCTGTGACCCACTTATCTCAATCTCTCGATACCCTTTACAACTGCTGCCCCCCGCCTCACGCGAAGCGTCCGTCGCGCCAGCGACTTCGTTCAACAGGCGTTTACACGTTTTGACCGCTGGTCATTGAGCGCTATCGCGATTTATCGCCAGTAGTGCTTTTGAAGCCAGCTAGGAATTGCCACGCGGCCATGACAAGGATGTGATCCGAGATAGGGGGTACTGATCTCACGGACAGATTCAGATCGGTACCGAGACAGGTCATCGCCGGGGGGGTACCTGCAAAATAGCGCGGCGGCTTTCCGCCGCGCCTCCAGCCTCCTACGACTGCTTCTCCATCATGAACGCAGTCGTTGTCCCGCGCTCCTTATCGGTGTACTCCGCCTGGATCGACTTGCCATCGGCAGAAACGGTCATGCGGTAAACACCAACGATTTTCCCGTCCCGCTTGTCGGTCTCCTCAATTGTGCGGTCTCCAATCCGCTTCAGCGAAACCATGGTATGGCCCGGGTCGCCGTTGATCGGATAGTCTTTGCCGTCAAACTTTGCGTCGTAGCTATTGCCGTTCGGGTCCGACATCTTTAGTCCATCGGCGGTGCCCTGATACGTCACGGTCAGCCCATTCTTGGAGACGGTATTGACCTTCGACGTGCGCCAAGCTCCCGACACCGCATGCGAACCGGCCGGACCCGGGCTTACTCGCGCGGACGTAACGTCACCTGTCACAGGCTGCGTTCCCGTATTGTCTGTGAATTTGTCATTCAGGGTCTTATCGTCGGTCGAGACGGTCTGTGTGTCGCTGGACATAACCTTCCCGTCTTTCTTTCGGATGATCTCGATCGAACTGGCATTTACCACGTTCACGGCGATCGTGTCGTAGTAAGGATGCCCCGTGACTTTCTGATCGCTCCCATCGGCCTTGACCGCGAGTTTCGGAACGCAGGTCAGGCACTCATACATGTTGTTGCTCAACGAGTACTCTTCCGGCTTGGTGGGGAACTTGGCAGTATCCAGTTTGGTCATCCAGGTCCCATCGAATGGGGTTTGGCCAGACACTGTTGCCGATGCAAGCAGCACGATTCCTAGCAGCATTCTTTTCATTGGACACCTCTTGCGTGAGATTCTGTCAGCACAGCAGAAAGGTTCGGCCCCGATCACATTCGGTCGTATGTGCTGGGCTTTCAGCAGGACGGCGCAATTGTAGCAATCCACCGTTGGCTCGGTCCAGGAGATCGCTTACACCGACAGCGATTCCGTAAAGCGGCATCTGCCTATCGAGTACGCCGCTGATTTGACTCCGGTTGTGGCAGGCAAGGAAGCTGGAGCGAGTTGGAATGCTCGCGGGATGGAGAATGCGCTTGATTTTTAGAGTCGGAAGGAATACAGCGTCAGGGCGTCAGGACGGACACCCGGAAAGATTGCCGGACACGACGAAGGCCAGGCACGGCGGCTCGATCAGCTGGTGTTGGGCGAAACAGCGAGGAACCAGTAGGCGAAGCGCTTGGCCAGCGCATGAAAGGTGTCGCATTTTCGGCGGGCATGGCTGCGGACTTGGCGGTGGTAGAAGACCAGGGACAGGGTATAGGCCAGAAACCGGATCATGGTCAGCACCACCAGGGCGGTGGTTTGGTGGACCGCGGGGTGTTTGAGATGACAATCGGTGGTGATGGTCTGAAAGACTTCTGTATCGATTCGCCAACGGCTGCGACTGAGCTGATGAATGAACTCGTAATTCCTTGCCGGTCAGTGGATGCGTCGCAGGGGTGCCATTCTTAAGTCTACGGACGCGCAGGAGCGCGTTTTCAAGGTCGACCTGATCCCAAAGAAGGTCGACCAGTTCCGACGCACGTAGGCCATGTCTAAAGGCGATTAGGACCATGGTGGCGTCACGGTGTCCCCAGCGGTTACCCTTCATGGCCTCGATCAGCCGCCCGACCTCGCGCTCCGTTAGATGCTCCCGCGATCGATATTCGGCGTTGGGTTTGCGTCTGGGCAATCCGGCTGGCGCCGATCGCACTGTGAACTTTTCGTTGTCCGGGGCTACCAAAGTCAGGTGCGCAGCGGCCGCCATTTCCAGCTCCACAGGCTAACCGACTGTGAATTTAAAGTACCAATTATCCGCTGTTGTCCATTATTAATTCGCTGTTATTACGGGGCACATGGGCCGAGCGGAGACTCTTGGCCTCATGGGCGGCGTCGTCGCGATGTCAGCGCCGTGGTAGGCTCTTGGGACTCTGTCTCCGCCCGCGTTTAGTCCGGCGGGTTGATCCCAAAAGTATTGATCAGGACGAAGGCCCATAGCGAGGGACGACCTCTGGCACTCGACCGGCCAACACAGTCTGCAAAGGTCGGAGCAGCCTTCCTAATTGCCAGATAGTGCCAGCTCTTAAGTTTGG